>NZ_JAQZAM010000006.1 GCF_028737215.1 Actinomycetospora chibensis
ACCCATCCACGGATCGTGGACCGGCCCAGCTCACAGACTTGGGAGACACGCCCTAATCCATCACCAGCACTCTCGGCCCGCTGGCCTCGCGCACCTGCCAGGGGAGGCGAGCCACCGTTGCTGATCCGTCCTCGCTTCGCCGTCGCGATGGGAACGGCAGCGTCCCGGGTCCCAGGCGACGCCGACCAGCACAGATGCGATCCCGCGAGTAACGCGTTGAGCGAACCCGGCGACGAGCAAGGCATTCATTCAGGGGGACCATTGAAACAACATCAAGGGGCTCGCGGGCTTGGCGCCGGCGACCCGCACACGGAGCCGCTGCTCCGGCCACCCGGGATGGGCGCGGCGGGAGTTCCGCCGGCTGGTGGCGCACCGGGCACGACACCGCGCCGATCAGCGCGGGCAAGGTTGATCGGGATACTGGTGGTGGCGGCACTGCTGGTCGCCCTCGGCGCGGTGTGGTGGCTGACCGCCGCGTCGATGTCCAGGCCGGCTCCGGTCGCCTCCTCGACTGGGGCTTCCGCCGGGCCGACAGCGCCGCCGCAGCAAGTCGGTCCGGCGACCGTCGACAGCGAAGGGCGCCTGTTGCCGCCGGCCGCGAGCGACGGAGCGCGGCGCCTGTACTCGGCCCTCGAAGCCAACGACATGTCTGCCGTGCGAGCGGTGTACACCCCCGATGACACCGCTGCCTCGTGGTCGACGTTGCGGACACGCCTCTCACCCGAGGCGGTTCGCGACGGGTTGCTCGAGGCCTTGCGTCACCCACCCCAGCCGCGACCCGAGGTCGACTATCTCTACGCGTCCGGCGACTATGGCGTCGGCCTCACCGGTACCGGCCGCGTCGCGTTCGTCGGCACGGGCCAACGGGCGGCGACCACCGCAACACCCACCGAGCGCTCTCCCTCCCCGGGCTCGCGCGCCGTGCCCTTCGAATGCGAGGACTCCTTCGTCGGCGATGGGCTCCAAACCCCAGAGTGCGACGGGCAGGACAACGACGCGAGGACCAGCCACTGCTCGGCTGACCTCGAGACCTGCCCCACCGGCTACCGGGAAGGCGTCACCAGCAGCGCCAACCCCTTCGGATGCAACTTCGACGCCATCTCCGCCGAGAACCCGTGTCAGTGGCGCTACGAGGATCAGGGCGACCGCCCCAACCCCGTCACCGTCGCCCAGCGATGGGCTGTCTGCCACCTCTCGGGCCACCGAGAATTCTGTTAGCTACGCAGCAACACCGACGCCGCGGACTCCAGCAGCCGTCGGATCATTCGCGCCGATGCATCTCGCTCGTATCACGAGAACGCCCAATCTAGGCGAATTAGCTTGGTAGCCGGGATCGAAGGGCGCATGCAGGCATAGCCGAGCATTGTGGGACGGTTTCTATGAGCAGCTCCTACCGCCACCGTAGTCGCATCGATGTCACGGTCCAGGTGACGAGAGAAGATCCCGAGGCTACGCGCCTTACCGAGCGGCACGTGATCTACTGCGAAACCTCGCCAAGCGCGGCGAGAAGGTGCCTTCCAGGTCCGGAACCGGCACATACAGATGACCCTGAAAGAACTCGGACTCATCGAGTTCGTCTACCTAACTGACCACCATGGGAAGAGGATGCCTTACCCCAGAGCGATGAGCTTGACCGGCGTCGGCCGCGCGGCGCTGACCTGACCCATGTCACTCGCAGTAGCTGGACCTCGTCCCTTCAAGAGGGCGACGACCGCTCCTCAACCGCGTATCACGACATCCACTCGCGAAAGGCCCCAACTCGCAGTCGCGGACGTAATGCGGATCGAACAGTCCTGGGGGTTATCGGCTCACCCGCCCTGCAGCCGCGCGGGCTGCTCGGTGTGACGAGGAGGCGTGCGGGGCATCGTCAGGGCCTCCTGCCCGCCGGCCAGTTCAACCGCTGACGCGTTCCGGAGCCTCGGTCAGCGCGGCGGCCGTGGATGAGCTTCCTCGTGCCCGATACAGCCGTCCCCGACTTCAGGAGGCCTTCGATGCTCGCCATCGCCGCGGCAGTCTTGTTCCTCATCGCCCTGATCTTCGAGCTCACGGGCCTCCCGATCGCTGTGATCGCCCCGACTGTGTTGCTCACGCTCGGCGCCATCTGAATCGCACTGCACCTCGCCGGGATCGGCCACCAGCGCCCAGCACGTCGATGAGAACAGGTCCCGGCGAGACGGCGATGCTCGGCTCCGGTTGCCCCCTCCTGGGAGTCGGTCGCCCTTGTCGTTGCCGGAACGCAGGTGCGAGTGCGAGTCTCGGTGTCGCCCTCAATGACATCTCGCCGCATGGCCTCGGTGCTCGGTTGGCTGCGGTGGCCGAAGGCGTCGCGGGTCTCTGCGCGGAGGGCACTGAAGCCAAGCCGGAGGGACCGCGAGCTCGATGTCCGCGATCAGGGGCGCCGCTCGTGCCGTCCTGTCGTCGGGACGGTCGTGAGTTCTCGGTGGGGCAGCTGGACCCGTACGCGTTGGGGCGGCCGTCGGCGGCAGCCGTGCCGTCGGCCCAGGAAGTAGAGCGTCGCACCCAAGATCATGTGCGAGAGGGTCCCCGCGGCTACCAGTAGCACGTCGGTCACCGTCCGTCCCCGGTCGTCGGTGCTCGTTCGCGCCGGTGTCGGTGTCACCGAGGCGGCCGTTACCTGTTGCCGCGAAGAGGGTCCGGCTGGGCGATGGGCATCCGGCCGACCGGGCGAGGGCGGGGCGAACGGCCCCCTCACCCTCTCCGAGCACAGCGGGATCGAGCCACGAACTTCGTGACCGAGGTCAACACCGTCCCCCGGAAGTACTTCCTCGACACCGAGCGCCGGACGCTCATTGCAGCTCTAGCGTTTCGTCCGGCTTACCCCACCGACTCTCTTCTCGGGCTCTCGGTTGGTGGGGCAGCCGACGGGGGGCGTCCCATCAGGCACAGGGGGCGCCCCTCGTCGCGTCTCCTTCTCGGTGGTCCGCTCCGGAGATGAGGACCCCTGGGCCGTGTCGTAGCACCGATTACCGGACCAGTGCTCGCCAACCGACGATCGCCGCGTGGTCGCTGGTGAGGTCGATCTCGTAGGTCACACCGTCGAGGGCGTACTCCACGTTCTCGTCGGCCTCTCGCTCGACGGATATCAGAGCGGAGAAGAACCGCGAACATCGAATCGGCTGAGTCCGGTCCGCGCCACGTACGTAGTTCTCCCCATGCCGAAGCGCCTCGACCCGGTGCAATCTGGAACGCCTGTCATCTTAGGGCCAGCGCCAGGGAGAAGGAGAGAGGCAATGCTCCGTCGAGCACTCTGGATTAGCCTGTTCAGCAGCTTGATGGTTGCTCTCTCGGTCGGTCCTGCCATGGCGGCACCAAATCCTCCAGGCGGAGAGCCCTTCGAGTATCTGACGGCGTCAGCCGGGGAAGTTTGCCCCTTCCCGCTGCGCATCGATATCACGGCAGCCCAGGCAGTCCGGACGACTCTTCCCAGCGGGCTCCTCCTTATCACGGGCCCGGCCACGGCTACCGTGACTAACACGGAATCTGAGGAGTCTCGGACCTATAACATCTCAGGGCCGGGAACCTTTGATCCGGTTACCAAACGGTACACCCTTTTCGGGCAGTCCCTGATCGTTCAGCCGTCTTCCGTTGGGACGCCGTTCCTCATCACGACGAGCGGCCGAGTTAGCTTCATTGAGAACCAACCGATCGATGAGCCTCTGCGCGGCCACATCAGCCACGATGTTTGCGCCGAGCTGGGCTGATCCCGAGCAGGAGCCACGCTGTCCCCAGCCAGCCGGGCGCCGGCAACGCGACCGGCGCCGAGGCCAGCAGCGCCGCCGGCGAAACGAGACGACGGCGGGCCTCACCGCACCTTGAGCACCGCTCAATGTGGCGGTTGACGCGCTTGCGCAGCAGGAAGGTCATGGTGCCGTCCCAGTCTCCGAGCAGGTCGCCGAGCTCGGCACACGCCTCCCGCTCGTGGCGCGCGACCAGCAGCGCGCCCAGGCAGCGTTCAACTGTCAGGCGCAGCCGAGAGACCAGAGTGTTGGCGTTGGTGGCGCTAACCCCGAGTGCCCGAGGATCACCATGACCTGGAGACGCTGCATCGCGCCACCGATCAGCCCTGCCTCTCGGCATTAAACCTGGGCCACGCGATCGGGGCGGCATCCGCGCTGATGCGGCCACATGCAGCTGTCCGAGCCAGTCGACGCAAGTCCCAGTCACGGCCTCAACCGCGAAGGGCTCTGCCGCCTCCTGGAAGGTCGGCTGGGGTACCCGGGCGGCGGTAGCGCGATCGTCCTCGCACACCAGCCATTGGAAGCGGCTCTAGAACCTGGCCGACGTGTCGAAATCGCTCGTCGAGCATCACGGGTTGCGGTGGACGCGGACCTCGAATTCCAGCTTCTCGAGCAGCGGTTTCACGGTAGCTGCTCCTCCACTGAACTCGCTGGCTGCGAGGACCTCGCCGTGGCGCAGGCGATGGGCGGCCCCGACGATGGCCTTCGAGTCGTACTCGCGACCGTCTCGGACCAGGAAGTACGAGCGCGCCTCGCGGAAGCCGTACTCGGCGAGGAAACGGTCGCGGCCGAGCTCATCGAACTTGTCGAGAGCGACCTGGATGTCGTGCGAGGTGACCTCGGGCCGGGCCATGATCTCGAGAGTAGAGGTAGGCAACGATGCTCAAGCCGTCGGTCGAAGGCCGCGGGCGAGGCGACGCTCCCGGGCCGCTTGCCGTCGACTGTCTCGACAAGATCGAGGCATGACGTTGACGACGCACCCTGGAGCATCGGGCAGTACGAGACCTTGTGGACCACGCGCACCGGTGGGCGACTGACCGGGCCGACGAGGTCGAGCCCGAGCTTGCGAAGCATCGGGCTCTCGCCGCGGGCGAGCTCGGCAAGCGTCTGTTCGCTGTTCGCGCTGGTCATCGGCGTGCGACGTGCAGGACCCGCACCACGACGACGATTCTCGAGCCACCCTTCGAGGTTCTCGGTCATCGGGGGGCCTGCAACGCTCCTGGTCAGCGACTTGTGGGCCCCGTGGGACTCGAACCCACAACCAACGGAGTCGTAGTCCGGACTTGGTGACGTTGGTGGAAGATGGTGAGCACCCGCACTGAGCTGCACCGACGCTCCCGCGCGGTTCCGACCGTCTCGCGGCGCTGATGGTCGTTGGCGGCCGGTAGAGGGCAGTAAGCGGTGCCGGTGATCTTGCCCCGTGCTCAGGCCGAGATGAGCGGCTTGTAGCCGAGAACGGACGCCGCGCCGTCGAGGTAGGCACGCCGGTGCGCCCTCGGGACCCACTCCTCAACCGGTCGCACCGTGAGCATCCCGCCGCCGGCGATCCGCCAGTAGTCCTCCTCGACGAGCGCGATCGAGGCGTCCTGCTCGCCCTGGGCCTGGGCCTGCTCCTGCTCGGTCATGTCCGGCACGGTGCCCGAGCTCGTCGACGTCGTCCAGACGCAACGGCCGGTGTGTGGTCTCCCCGTCGGCCAGGTCTTCCCGGAGCGCGCCAGGGCCAGGGGGCCAGGTGGAGCACCCGACGTGCTGAACGACCTGGCCCCCTGGCCCTGGGGTGCTACGCCCTCGCGGTGGCCGGCGGGGAGACCTGCCCTTCCCCCTCCCCGGAGGTCGCCTGGGGTGCGGGGGCGGCGAGCGCCCCGCCTTCGTTCTCGAAGCGCTGTGCCCTCGACGTCCTGAGGTAACAGACTTGCCAACTCGTGCGACGCCGTGTGTGTAGGTCCGGCATGAGGAGAAGGCACTGGACATCAACGCAACGATCTCGCTGGCAGCAGTCGTTGTTGCCGGACTAACACTTATCGTCTCAACCATTATCAGTACATGCTCAGTTGTGATAGCGCAGAAAGCTGCCAGGGCGGCCGAGGAATCTGCCCGAGCTGCGAAAGTCTCCGCGGAGGCAGCCTTGGACGGCGTCGAACAATCTCGCCGTTCCGCCAAGGCCGCTGAAGTGGCCGCCGCAACAGCCGTGAGCGCTCTTGAAGTAGCAATAGAACAGACTCGTATTGCGGAGAGAACCGCTGACTCTAGTGAGAAGTCGGCGTCAGCGAGCGAACAAGCTGCATTAGCAGCCGCACGTTCGACCGCGCTAGCTCAGGAACAGAACGCCATTGCCCGCGCCGCCCACGAGATGAGCGAGCAACCGGAGTTCCATGTGTACAAGAGGAACGTAAGCATTGACACCGGCGCAGCCACGATTGAGGCGTTCTACGAGCGCGGCCCATCAGGTATTCGCATAAGGACGGAGTGCCGTGCCGAGTACGTTGTGATGCCAGACTTCGAGTACATCAATTTTCGCGACGGCGTCCAAGAGTTCGAAGACGTATCGCCAGGGAAATACTTCGAGTTTCGGGTCGGACATGCTCTCAACCGTGGATTAGCCTCTGCCGTCGTGGACGTTGTATTTCGATGCACGGAAACGGACGAGGCCGGAGGACCGATCAGGGCCTGGCCCCCTGTCATCCAGAAGATCGAATGGACCGATGCCGAGATCGTTCAAATGGAGGAGCGCAAGCGCAGTGGATGACGACTGCCCGTCGCTCCTGGGCCTCTCTGGCCGGGCGCGCCCGCGCCGGCCGCCGGGCCGAAGGTAGAGGCGTGTCGGCTGCGGAGCCGCCCGGTCCGGCCCGTCAGGGCCGGCTTGAAGACGTATAGAAAGTCCTCACCAACGAGGCTGCTCATGTGACCCGATACAGTCCTGGTCGTGGACCCACTGCTGACGGGAGCGAAGGTCTTGGCGAGCGAGGAATCGAAGAATCTCTTAGGAAGAATCTTTGGCCCGGCTGCTGACGTTGTAGGTGAGCACTTGGCGACCCTTCTCAAGGCCCGGGTGGACAACTCACACAAGATTGCCCAGGCCGCTAGCCGAAGGCTTCGTGACGATGTCGACCTCCAACCAGTCCCTATGCGTGTAGCACTTAGAGCACTCGACGAAGGGTCGTACTCGGACGACGAGGTTGTTACGGAGTACGTGGGTGGCATTATCGCTTCGTCGCGCATGGCGGCGAACGATAGCGACATTGCCAATACCTACGTGTCCATGGTAAGCAGACTCTCGGTACGACACCTAATGATTCACTACCACGTTTATCACGCCATCAAGTCGGCGGCGGGGTCGGAGTGGATCAATGTTTTCGACGGCGAAGAGGTCGAGCAGAGTCTGACAATCCACATAAGCGCAGGCGAGCTTGAGAGAGTCTCGCTCGCCGTTATGACTGACGACGACGCCGATGAGGATACTAGCTTCTTTAGCGCCCTTAAGTACTTGGTGCGAGAAGGACTCATGGAGGTTCGAAGCGGTGGAACGCTGAATCATCTGCGAAAGACATACCTGACTGCCCCGTCGGCCGGAATCGTTGTATTGCCAACAGCCACCGGGATTGAGCTCTTCATGTGGGGCTTGGGTCGCGGCGATCTCGGCGTCGCAGAGTACTTCGCGAGCCCCGCCGAATCTCTGATCATAACGGGAATCGACGCTCCCGCCCGCGGTACATCAATCAGTCCCGCTATCGGATTGGAAGAAGTCGGCCGGTAGGAACGAAGCACTCGACTTCGACGATTCCGCATGAGATACTTTGCGCGTGGCCGACTCCATTGGCAAGCGAATCGCTACATTTCGGCGACGTCGCGGAATTAGTCAGGCTGCCCTGGCAGGACTCTTAGGCCGGTCCGAGTCCTGGCTATCGCAGGTCGAGCGCGGCGTCCGATCGGTCGACCGCATGTCGGTACTTCTCGACCTGTCACGACTGCTGGATGTCGAGGTTCAGGCGCTTACTGGCACATCGTGGCAACTCGCGCCGAACGGTGGTCCCCGCGCCGAAGGGCTCGGCGAGATTCGCTCGGTGCTCATTCGATACGCGAATCTTGTGGAGGACGACATCCCGGCGCCGACGGCGACGTCGCTTCGCGCCGTGGCCTCGGACCTGCATCAGGCGTATCAGGCGGCCAGGTACGCGAGCGTCATCCGCGAGCTGCCAATGCTGATCGGGCAGGCTGACTCGGCACTCCTAGGCGCGGCCGGCGACGACCGAGAGGCAGCGTTGTCGTACGTCGAGGCGTACGTCGTCGCGTCCAAGCTGCTGACGAAGCTCGGTGTCGGCGACCTCGGCGCTGTGACCGCGGATCGCGCCGCGATGGCTGCCGGTCGGACTGACTCGAACGTCGCGCAGGGCATGGCGATCTATCAGGTCGTCACGGCGCTCCTGCGGTCCGATCAGGTCGACCAGGCCGAGCAGCTCGCGACGCGGATGGCTGAGCAGCTCGTGCCGCGCGTGCGCTCGGACGATCCGGCGCTGGTTTCGGTGGCCGGCGCACTCTGGCTGATATCCAGCGTGATCGCCGCCCGTCGCGCTGAGAAGTGGGAGGCGGAGCGCCGGCTCGATCGCGCTCAGATGCTCGCCGACATGCTCGGACACGACGCGAACTACGCCTGGACCGCGTTCGGCCCGACGAACGTCGCGATCCACCGGGTCTCGGTCGCGGCCGAACTCGGCGACCCGGCGGCAGCGCTCGACGCGGCGGCCGCGGTCGACCTCGACCGACTGCCCGAGGGACTTGCCAGCCGTCGCGCTCAGGTCAACCTCGACCTCGCCTGGGCCCAGGCACAGCGCAAGCGCGACGCCGAGGCCACGCTGAACCTCCTCGAGGCGGAGAGCGCCGCATCCGAAGCGGTCGCCCACAACGTCATGGCCCGGGAGGTCATGCGCGAGATGCTCGCGCGGTCCAAGCGTGGCCACGGCTCGGCGCTGCAAGCTCTCGCGACCCGCGCGGGTGTGCTGCACTGACGTCATGTCGTCGCCCCTCAGCCTGGTGGTCTGCGGTGCTCCGCTGGCATCCCGCGCCGACGAGGTTGCGCGCGCCCTGGTCGGGGCCGGCTGGTCGGTCTCGGCCGGCGTGACGGAGTCCGGGACCGGATGGATCGACGCCGACACGTTGTCCGAGGCTTCGGAAGCACCTGCGTCCACACGCCGCCGCCAGCCCGACGAGCAACGACGAGAGAGCCGCCCCGAGCACGTCGTGGCGTTCCCGCTGACCTTCAACACGGCCAACAAGATCGCCCGCGGCGTGATGGACAACCACGTGACCGGGACTCTGTGCGATGCGCTCGGCACCGGAGCGACCATCGTGTCGGTGCTGTTCGTCAATGACCGGCTGTGGGCTCACCCGGCATGGGCGTCGACCCTTGACACGCTGACCTCGGCTGGTGTGGTGTTCCTCGACCCACGCTCCGGCCGTCCGGGACCGCCTGTTCCCGTTCGTTCCGGTACAGGTGGAGATGTCGTCGCCGGCTTCGATCCGGAATGGGTCGTCCGCGCGTTGCAATCGCGCCGAGCAGCGACGGCCTGATCGCACTTCACACGACCCGCACATCTGTGCGGGTCGCACTTTTGTGCGGGTCGAGTCGCTGACCTGCGGTTTTCCTGGTGTTGCGCCCCGAACGGATCGGGAATCGCGCGACGAGTCCCTGGAGGACGGCAGGCATGGCAGCGATCAAGGTGGACATCTCGGCGTCCCGCTACAGCGTGGGCGTGGTCCCGAAGCCGAAGAACGACATGGAGGGTCGCCAGCGCACGGACCGCATCACCGGTACCCCGCTGTTCGTCACGCAGCTGATCAAGCTCGACGACGACGGCGCGGAGATCATCCCCGTGACCACTCCGGGGGCACCTGACGTCGGGCAGGGCGCAGAGGTCCGGCCAGTGAACCTCGTAGCGATCCCCTGGCAGCAGGCGCAGCGCTCCGGGGTCGCGTTCAGGGCGGACGCCATCGAGCACACGCCCGCGTCGGCGCCCACGCCGAAGGGCTCGGGCTCGTGACCGCCGCAGCCCGCAGCGAGGCGCTGTGGCAGGGACTCAACTCCACTCAGGCCGACGGCACGGAGTGCGTCATGTGCGAACGCTCCTTCACCTGGCCCGAGCTGCCCGACGCCTATCGGCCCACTCCGGTGCCCGGCACCCGTTCTGGCCCCGCCGGTATCCCCGCCGTCCCGGTCGGGCGCTCCGAGACCGGGTCGCAGGTCTTCGCGTGTGCGGGCATCTGCGCGGCCCTGGCCTGGCCCGACTGATCGACCGTCCGCTCCGCGGGGGTCGGGGCTGACGTCCCCGCAGCCCCGACCTCCCCTCCCTCGTCCCATCTTCCGGCCGGCGCGGTCCGGCCTCGGCTCACCACGGAGTGATCGTCATGGCCCGTTCCGCCTCGTCTTCCGCCCGTTCCCGCCCGTTCCTGCGGGCCTCCCGTACGGACGGATTCGAAATCATCACCGCACCGACCACGCACCCGGCCGCCCGTGTCGCAGGCCTGGTGATCCGGATCCGCGCCGAGATCATGGCGGTCCTCGCCGTTGTCGCCGGCTGGCTGCTGCTCACGACCTGGATGCCCTGGGCCGCTGCGCTCGCTCTCGTCGCCGTCGTGATCGCCGTCCTGGCGGCGGTTCCCGACCTGCGCAGGTTCGTGACCCGACGAGCCATGGCGACGATGACCCGCCACCGGCTACGTCAGGTCCTCGTCGAGCGTCGCTGCCTGAACTTCTCCCGCGCCGCTCCGCTGTTCCTGTGGTCTCACCCGACCGAGGTCGGCGAGACCGTGTGGCTGCTCCTCCGGGCCGGGATCAGCCCGTCGGACATCGAGGGCGAGGTCGAGTGGATCGCCTCCGGATGCTTCGCCCGCGACGCCCGCGTCACGCCCACCCGTCGCATGACCGCCCTGGTCAAGGTCGACGTGATCCGCCGCGACCCGCTGGCCCGCGAGCTGATCGCTTCCGAGCTGGACGACTGGACCGCCACCACCGGCGAGGCACCCCCGCGCGGCACCGTGATCGTTCCGGCGACGCCGGCCAACCAGCACTGGTCCGGCACCGGGCACCGAGCCGGTACGTCGGTCCCTGCCCCGCGCACGACGCTCGACGAGCGCGACGACGTCCCGCTGGTCGTCGACCACGCCGAGCGGGCGAAGGACGACCGGACCTCGGTGCCCGACCGTGGCGGGGACTGGTCGGACTATGTCTGAGCCGACCCGCCTCCGCGCCCTCCTCCGCGACTGGGTCACCGCCGTTCGCACCCCGGCCGCCTGCAACGAGGCGCCCGCGCCGTCCGTCCTGTCGATCTGGGACCCGATCCACCTCGGGGTCGACGAGTACGGCCGTGCGGTCCGCGTGACCCTCGCCTACCGCAACGCTCTGCTCGCCGGGGAGCCCGGCGCCGGCAAGTCGGTCGGGCTGAACTGCATCGTCGGCCACGCCGCCCTGTCCACCGACTGCGGACTGTGGCTCTTCGACGGCAAGCTCGTCGAACTCGGCCTCTGGCGCACCTGCGCCGAACGATTCGTCGGCCCGGACCTCGACGACGCCATCGACGCCCTCGACGCGCTCCAGACCGAGATGGACCGCCGCTACGACCTGCTCGACACCGAACGTCGTCGCAAGGTCACACCCGACGACGCCACCCACGGCATCGAGCCCGTGGTCGTGGTGCTCGACGAGGTCGCCTACTACTCGGCCACCGTCGGCACCAAGACCCAGCGCGAAGCCTTCTCCGTGGCCGTGCGCGACCTCGTCGCCCGTGGCCGCGCCGCCGGGATCATCGTCGTCGCCGCCACGCAGCGGCCGTCCTCGGACATCATCCCGACCTCGCTGCGGGACCTGTTCGGCTACCGGTGGGCGTTCCGGTGCACCACCAACAGCAGCTCGGACATCGTGCTCGGCGCCGGCTGGGCCACCCGCGGGCACACCGCCGCCGACATCGCCCCCGAAGACAAGGGCGTCGGACTGCTCCTGGCCGAGGGCGGCGAGCCCTGCCGGATCAAGTCCGCGTACCTGTCCGACGAGCAGGTCTACGCCCTCGCCGACCACGCCGCCGCTCTGCGCGCCCGGGACGCCGCATGAGTACCTCCGAGCTGCGGGCGACCGTCGAGTCCCTCGGAGCGCGGCGACGAGCTCGCGACGCCAAGACTGCCTCGCTCGCCGAGCTCGCGACCGCCGTGCGCGCCGACCATGACCGGTGGATGAGCCATGTGGCCGGGGCCGCCGGCTGCGCGCACCCGATCCGCCTGGTCGGCACCGTGACCCATGTCGAGGCCGCCACTGGGCGCATCACCCGCGACACCCACACCACCGAGATGCCGGACGGCGTGCTCTACACGCCCTGCGGCAACCGCCGCGCCAGCGTGTGCGCCGGCTGCGCGGAGACCTACCGCGCCGACACCTACCAGCTCGTCACCGCTGGCCTCGTCGGCGGCAAAGGCGTCCCCGCCAGCGTGGCCGAGCACCCGTGCGTGTTCCTGACCGTGACCGCGCCGTCCTTCGGGCCCGTGCACGCCCACCGCACCGACCGCGCCGGACGCACCATCGCCTGCCGCCCCCGGCGCCAGCTCGAGCATTGCCCGCATGGTGTCCCGCTGGCCTGCTTCGACCGCCACAACGACGACGCGCCCGAGCTGGGGCGCCCGCTGTGCCTGGACTGCTACGACCACCCCGCGCAGGCGGTGTGGAACCTGCACGCCGGGGAGCTGTGGCGCCGCACCATGATCGCCGCCCGACGTGGCATCACAGCGCTGGAGAAGCGCCACCACATCAAGCTGCGCCTGAGCTACACCAAGGTCGCCGAGTTCCAGGCGCGCGGCGCGGTGCACCTGCACGCCCTGGTCCGCCTCGACGGCCGCGACCCCACCGACGCCGACGCCGTCCTCGTCCCAGACGCCCGGGTCGGCGCCCACCACCTCGCCACCGTGCTCCGTCGAGCCGTGGAGGACACCCGGTTCACCACCGCCCCGCACCCCGCCCGCGAGGCCGGCTGGCCGATCATGTGGGGCGAGCAGGTCGACCCGCGCCCCGTGCGGCTCTCGCGGCTCGATCTCGACGACACCGGCGAGATCACCACCGGCGCCGTCGCCGGCTACCTGGCGAAGTACGCCACCAAGGCCACCGAACTCGCCGGTCACGCCTCCAAGCGGCTGCGCCCCGACATCGTGCGCGAGTACGCCCGCCTCGACACCCACCCCGGCCGCCAGATCGACACCTGCTGGCACCTCGGCACCCGACCCGAGCAGGCCGACAGCCAGGAGTGGGCCGCCGGCTGGGGCCGGCTCCAGCGCTGGGCGCACATGCTCGGGTTCGGCGGCCATTTCTCGACCCGGTCCCGGCGCTACTCGACCACCCTCGGCGCCCTGCGTCAGGCCCGACGTGACTGGCGCCGCGAGCACGCCCGACACCCCGACGAGGACGACGAACTCGCCGACGAGGACACCACCGAGGTCATCGTCAACTCGCTCGCCTTCGCCGGCATCGGCTGGCACACCAGCGCGGACGCGCTGCTCGCCAACACCTCGGCCGCCAACGCCAGGGCCAGGAGGCGAGCCGCGAAGGAGGAGACCGACACCGCAGCCTGACCAGGAGACCAACCCGATGTATCCGCGAGAGCGACTCTGGTCCGTCCAGGACCTCGCCGAGTTCCTTGGCGTCCCGATCATGACCATCTACCACTGGCGCCGCACCGGCTACGGCCCGCGAGGCACCCGCGTCGGCCGGTATGTGAGGTACCGCGAGGCCGAGATCGAGCGGTGGCTCGACGAGCAGGTCGAGAAGGTGGGGTAGCCGTGCCACGCCCGCCGCTGCCGCTCGGCACCCACGGCAACATCCACGCACAGCAGCTCGCGAACGGCTCGTTCCGAGCCTTCACGCGCTTCCGGGATCACGACGGCGTGACTCGCAAGGTGGAGCGCAACGGTCCTACCAGGGCGGCGGCGATGAACCGTCTCCGCGAGGACCTCCGCGACAGGGCCCGGCAGGACACCGCGTCGGCCCTGCGCGGCGACTCTCGCTTCAAGATCGCCACTGAGCAATGGATGGAGGCGGTCACGCTCCTGGTGGACCAGGGCCTGCGCTCACCCAGCACGGCGCAGATCTACCGGTCCACCCTCGATGTGCACGTCCTGCCGGCACTCGGGGAGCTGCGGTTGCGGGAGGTGACCGTGCCTCGGCTCGATCACTTCGTGCAGACGGTGAACCTGCACAAGGGACCGGCCACGGCCAAGCTCGTGCGGTCGGTCGTCTCCGGAGCGCTCGGTCTCGCGGTTCGGCACGGCGCGATCGCGTCGAACCCCACCCGGGAGATCGCGGAGGTCAGCGGACGACGGCGCCGGGCCGCTCGGGCACTGTCTGCCGACGAGCGCCGAGCCTGGATCGCACGGCTGGCCGGTGACGAGGACGCGCGACGCAAGGACCTCCCGGACCTGTGCGCCTTCATGCTCGCCACCGGCGTGCGGATCGGCGAAGCGCTCGCCGTGAGCTGGGAGGAGATCGAACTCGACGCCGGCACCGTCGCGATCGACTGGACCGTCATCCGGATCAAGGCTGTCGGTCTCGTGCGGAAGCGGACGAAGACGCAGTCAGGCGAGCGGAAGTTGCACCTGCCCGACTTCGCATGTTCGATCCTGCGCCGCCGGTACCTGGCCGCCGGCGGACGCGGCCCGCTCTTCCCCGACTCGCTCGGTGGGTGGCGGGACCCCTCGAACACGTTGAAGGCGCTTCGCGCGGCGCGCGGCTCGGAGGAGTTCGCCTGGGTCACGTCGCACGTGTTCCGGAAGACAGCAGCGACCGAGCTGGACGACCAGGGGCTCAGCGCACGACTGATCGCCGACCAGCTGGGCCACGCGCAGGTGTCGATGACGCAGAACACCTATCTCGGCCGGCGCGCAGTCTCGTCGGCCGCCGCCGAAGCCCTGGACCGTGCCTACCGCGACGACGAGGGGCGTAGCGGCGGGTAAGCGGTGGGCTGATCTTGGACAACTCCACAGCGGAACGCGCTGACCAGCGGGTTGGGTGGGCCCCGTGGGACTCGAACCCACAACCAACGGATTAAAAGTCCGTAGCTCTGCCCATTGAGCTAGAGGCCCGGGCCGGGGTGCGGCCGCGGGAGAAGCGTAACCGTGGCGGTGCCCCGACCCGGGGTCGACGGCCGCAGCCACGGCATCGCTGGGCCGTTCAGCGCAATTGTTGCTCCACTCGGCGACACCTCGTCGTCCATGGAGCTGTGGCGGGAACCACTCGACCGGGCCGCACACGGGCGCCCCGACGGACCTGGACGAGTGAGGGTCGGTGACCGCTCCCGGGTGCGAGACGACGTTTGTCCTGGTCAACGAGCCGCGAGCCACCGAGGACCGTCCGGGCTCCCTGACACGCCGGAGCGACGCGCCGGTCACTCGTATGACGTTGCGTAGCAGGGCGTCACCGTCCGGTGACCATCGTGGCGCGACGAGGGAAGGGGTACCAAACACTCGCAGCACCGGAGTACCTACTCCCGGTGTGCACGACCGGTGCGGTGGGACCGAGCGCTCCCTGATCCACGGCTCGATCCCGCCGCGTGCCGCACGGTTCCCCGTGGGCCCCGACGGGACGCCACCCCAGGCTTCCCGACCGCACGGAGAGGAGGCCACGACATGTCGATGGCCGTGGTCATGTCCGAGATGCCCGACCTCTGGCGCAAGGTGCTCGCCGAGCACGTGCCCGACGCCCGGGGGAACTGTCGCGAGTGCTTCCACGCCGGAGGGCGCGCCAGCTGGCCGTGCCAGACCTACCGCATCGCCGAGGAGGCGAAGTGGGTCGCTGAGGGCGGTCTGCCTGGCACGGGGCCGCACGGCCCCGGCCCGAGCCGCACCCGGCTCAGCCCCCCGGAGCCCCAGGCCGAGCGCCGGGAGGACCCGCTCGGCAGCGTCGACGCCCCGAGCTCGACCCCGTTCCCCGCGACCGGCGGCTGGCGCTCGCCGTCGACCGGCTCCTCGTCGCTGCCCTGGCTGACCGGTGAGAGCACCCCGGACGACCACCGTCCGTTCGCGGGCGACCCGCTGGCCTCCGGGTCGATGCCCGCCGCTCGCGACGACGCCACCGGGGAGCGCCCCTACGGCTCGACGTTCGACGCGCCCTACGGCGCCTCGTTCGGCATCGACGACCGGCCCCGCGCCGCGCACTAGACAACGCGTCGCCGGCCCCGAACACAGGAAGGCCCCCGGAGCGCTCCCTCCCGCCCCGGCGATGCCGGGCGTTCGGGCCCCGACTGGACGAGGGTCGGGAAACTCCGGGGGCTGGTGTCCTGCCTGGATTCGCTGGCCGCCCTGCCGCAGGATCGCTGCCTGCGGACCGGCCACTCCACGGCCTTCGAGCAGCTAGCTGACGGACACCTCACGAGTCCTGTCGTTCTTCAACGCTGGACCACCTCCTCTCCCGTGTACCGACCACGCTAGGCGCGCGCCGATCACCTCGCAAACGGCTTCCGGCACGTCCCTTGACGAGCAACCAAATGGTTGCCTATCGTCGGACAGGCAACCACTGAGTTGCGTGATCGGAGGCGTGATGGACGAGGTGTTCCGCGCTCTCGCCGACCCCAGCCGGCGGGCCCTGCTCGACGCACTGCACGCCCGCGGCGGCCAGTCGCTGCGGGAGCTCGGCGAGGGACTGGACATGTCCCGTCAGGCCGTCGCCAAGCACCTCGGGGTGCTCGAGGCCGCGGGTCTCGTCGTCACCTCGTGGCAGGGGCGGGAGAAGCACCACCACCTCAACGCCGCGCCGATCAACGACGTCGCCGACCGGTGGATCCGTCGGTACGACCGGGCGCGGGCGCAGACCCTCGCCGACCTCAAGCAGGCACTGCAGGAGAACTCCGAGGAGACCGAGATGTCCGACGACTTCGTCTACGTCACCTACATCCGCACGACGCCCGAGAAGCTCTGGCAGGCGCTCACCGACCCCGCGTTCATCGCGAAGTACTACGACGGCGGCGGGCCGACGTCCGACTGGGCGGTGGGCTCGAAGGTCCTCTGGTCGATGGGCGGCGAGGACCCGCACGACTGGGACCAGCACGTCCTCGAGGCCGACCCGCCGCGGCGGCTGTCCTTCACCTGGCACAACTACCAGCCGGAGATGCAGGAGATGTTCGGCTGGAGCGACGAGCGCCTGGCCGAGCTGCAGCAGGAGAAGCGCTCGAAGGTCACCTTCGACATCGAGCCGGCGGGGAAGGCCGTGAAGCTCACGGTCACCCACGACGACTTCGTGCCCGACAGCGAGATGCTCAAGGGCGTCTCGGGCGGTTGGCCGGCGATCCTGTCGAACCTCAAGTCGGTGCTGGAGACCGGCGAGGCGGTCGTGACCGACTGATCGTGGGGGATTTCCTCACGTTGAACGTCAGCATGGGCCCCAGGCTGACTAACCCCGAGAACGCCAGGCGGCCAGGTCGTCGGCGGAGCGGGTGTTGACGATCCGCTCCACCGGCACCTCGCACTCCTCCGCGCGCTCGCAGCCGAAGGGCTGCCAGTCGAGCTGGCCGGGGGCGTGGGCGTCGGTGTCGACGACGAACTCGCAGCCCGCAGCGAGGGCCTGGCGCAGCAGCGGGCGCGGCGGGTCGAGACGCTCGGGCCGCGAGTTGATCTCGACGGCGACGCCGTTCTCCACGCAGGCGTCGAACACCGCCTCGGCGTCGAACGTCGAGGGCGGGCGGGTGCCGCGGCCTCCGGTGACCAGGCGCCCGGTGCAGTGGCCGAGGACGTCGACCAGCGGGTGCGACACCCCGGCCACCATGCGGGCGGTCATCACGTCGCTCGGCGCCCGCAGCTTCGAGTGCACGCTGGCGACGACGAGATCGAGCTCGGAGAGCAGGTCGTCGGGGGCGTCGATGTCGCCGTCCTCGAGGATGTCCACCTCGATGCCGCGCAGCAGGCGGAACGGCGCGAGCTCCTCGTTGACCTGGGCGATCACGTCGAACTGACGGCGCCGGCGCTCGGGCGTCAGGCCGTTGGCGACGGTGAGGTTCTCGGAGTGGTCGGTGAGCACCATCCACTCGTGGCCCAGGTCGCGGGCGGTACGGGCCATCTCGAGGATGTCGCTGCCGCCGTCGGACCAGGTCGAGTGCGTGTGACAGTCGCCGCGCAGCGCGGCGCGGATGCCCGTCCCGCCCGCGACGGGTGCGGCGTGCCGGCTCTCCAGGTCGGACAGGGTCGTCGACGTCCCGCCGTCGAGGACCTCGGTCACCACCGCCGCCGTCTTCTTCCCGACCCCCTTGAGATCGGTCAGCGTGCCGGCCCGGGCGCGGGCCGCCACGTCCTCGGGGTCCAGCTCGGCGAGGCGTTCCGCCGCGGAGCGGTAGGCCTTCACCCGGTAGGTCTCGGCCCGCTCGCGCTCGAGGTAGAAGGCCACGGCGCGCAGTGCGGCGATCGGGTCACCGTCGACGGGAAGGGCGGTCACGTGCTCAGGGATACCCCACCCGAGGCGGTCGTGGGCCGCGCCACCACGCACAATCGGTGGTGAGCACTGTGATGGAGGTGGTCTGCTCGTGCGGGTGACCGGAGTCGGGCACGCGGGAATGCGCTTCGAGACCACGGGCGGCAGCGTGCTGTGCGACCCGTGGGTGAACCCGACGTTCTTCGCGTCGTGGGTGCCGTTCCCGGACAACACCCAGCTGGACTGGGACGCCCTGGGAGACGTCGACTACCTCTACGTCTCGCACCTGCACCGCGACCATTTCGACGCGGTCAACCTGCGCGACCACGTCTCGAAGGACGCCCGCGTCCTGCTGCCGGACTACCCCACCGACGAGCTCGAGAACGAGCTGCGCGAGCTGGGCTTCCGGCACTTCGTGCGCACCGAGAGCGGTGTTCCGCAGGAGCTCGACGGCGGTCTGCGGTTCATGATCACGTCGTTGAAGGGGCCGGGTGACGGCCCGATCGGCGACTCCGCGCTCTCCCTCGACGACGGCACGGCGCGGATCGTCGACCAGAACGACGCGCACCCGCTGGACATCCCGAAGCTGCTGGAGTTCGGCGCCTACGACGCGCACTTCACGCAGTTCTCCGGGGCCATCTGGTGGCCGATGGTCTACGACCTGCCCAAGGCCGCGAAGCGCGAGTTCGCCCGCCGCAAGCGCATCGGCCAGGAGGACCGGGCGATGCGCTACATCCGCGAGGTCGGCGCCCCGCACATCTTCCCCACGGCGGGCCCGCCCTGCTTCCTCGACGACGAGCTCTTCCGGTGGAACGGCCTGGGCTACGAGGGCGTCGAGGACGAGTCGATCTTCACCGACCAGTGGGAGTTCCTGGGTCGGATGCGCGAGCTCGGCCAGGAGTCCGGGTCCTCGCAGCAGGGCCACCTGCTCCTGCCCGGCACGACCGCCGAGATCGGCCACGGCACCGTGGACGACCTCACGCACCCCGTGTCGGACGCCGAGATCGAGACGATCTTCCTCGACAAGGAGCGCTACCTGCGCGACTTCGCCGAGCGCGCCCGGCCCGCGATCGAGGCGCAGAAGGCGCAGTGGGCGGCGCCGCAGCCGGACATCCTGCGCCAGCTCAAGGAGTGGATCGAGCCGCTGATGAAGCGCGCCGACCACATGTGCGACGGCATCGGCGGCCCGGTCCGGATCGACCTGCACGGCATGCCCGACGACACCCCCGGGGTCGACGAGGACGGCACGCTGTCGCTGGCGTTCGACTTCACCGCCCGCGAGATCCGCATCTACAACGGGGAGCAGGCCCGGTACCGCTGGGGCATGCCCGCGACGCTCGTGCAGACCAACATCGCCACCGGCGAGGTCGACTGGTCGAACTCGCTGTTCCTGTCGGTGCGCTTCACCGCGACGCGCGTCGGCCAGTACAACGAGTACCTCTACACGTTCTTCAAGTGTCTGTCCGAAGAGCGGATGGACTACGTCGAGAACTGGTACGACGCGCAGAACGACGACGGACGCGACATCGAGCTCGACGGCTGGGCGGTGCAGGCGCGCTGCCCGCACCTGTCCGCGGACCTCTCGAAGTTCGGCGCCGTCGACGGTGAGGTGCTCACCTGCACGCTGCACAACTGGAAGTTCAACCTCCGGACCGGTCGGTGCCTGACGTCCGCGGGCCACGAGATCCGGGCGCAGAAGCTGGGAGACTGAGGTCGTGCTCCGCATCGGCCCCCTCGCGCTGCCGACGCCCGTCGTGCTCGCGCCGATGGCCGGCATCACCAACGTGGCGTTCCGCCGCCTGTGCCGCGAGCAGGGCGCGGGGCTCTACGTCTGCGAGATGATCACCGCGCGGGCGCTGGTGGAGAAGCACCCCGGCACCGCCGAGATGATCGCGTTCGACCCGGACGAGACGCCGCGCTCGATGCAGCTCTACGGCGTCGACCCCGTGACGATCGGCCGCGCGATCGACCGGATCGTCGACGAGGACCTCGCCGACCACGTCGACCTCAACTTCGGCTGCCCGGTGCCCAAGGTGACGCGACGCGGCGGCGGGGCGGCGCTGCCCTACAAGCGGCGGCTGTTCGAGTCCATCGTGGGCACGGCCGTCGCCTCGGCGGCCCGGGGCGGGCTGCCGCTGACGGTGAAGATGCGCGTCGGCATCGACGACGAGCACGTGACGTTCCTGGACGCCGGGCGCATCGCCGCCGCGGAGGGCGCCGCCGCCGTCGCCCTGCACGCGCGCACCGCGGCGCAGCGCTACTCGGGCCACGCCGACTGGGACCGCATCGCCGCGCTGCGCGAGGCGGTGCCCGCGGACGTGCCGGTGCTCGGCAACGGCGACATCTTCGCCGCGACCGACGCCGTGGCCATGATGGAGAAGACCGGCTGCGACGGCGTCGTCGTCGGGCGCGGCTGCCTCGGGCGCCCGTGGCTCTTCGGAGAGCTCGAGGCCGCGCTGGCCGGCCGCCCGATCCCCACGCCCCCGCGCCTCGGCGAGGTCGCGGCGGTGATGCGACGCCACGTCGAACTGCTCATCGCCCACCACGGCGAGCGCAAGGGCGTGCGTGACTCCCGCAAGCACATGTCCTGGTACCTGCACGGCTTCGCCGTCGGCTCCGAACTGCGCCGCGAGCTCGGGATGATCGACGGGCTGGACCGTCTCGACGAGCTGCTCGCGCAGCTCGACCCCGACCTGCCGTTCCCGCCCGACGCCGACGGCCCGCGGGGCCGGCAGGGCTCGCCCGGGCACGTGACCCTCCCCGAGGGATGGCTCGACGACCCCGAGGACGACACCGTCCCGGTGGGTGCCGACGTCATGCACTCCGGCGGCTGACCCCTCACCGGGCGCTACTCCTCGTATCGACGCACGGCATCACGTCGACCACACGTCACGGCCGGCATGCGGGTGCCCGCCACGACCACCGTCGCGGGCGACTCAAGGTGGGCCGAACGTGTCGGTACGGGATCCGTCTACGCAGCGTCACGTGCGCCGGACGAGCGAAGTTGGCGGCGACGCGGCGAAGGACCGTTACAGGTTCATGATCGAGGGCGACACTAGAGGCAGGAACGGAGGTGATGTGTGTGCGCTTGGCCGGGCTGCTGCCGGGACGCGGGACCGTGGCGACGACAACCGCGGAGCCGATGCTCGACTCGGGGGTCGTGACGCCCACCGCCCACCCCATCCCCGACCAGGGCTCCGTCACCTGCGGTTTCCCCACCTCGCCGATCGTCGGGCTCGACGCGGTGCCCTCCGACACCCAGCCCGGGGCATCGACCCTCGCCGGCCGGTCCGACCAGGCACGGGCCCACGAGGCCGCCGCCGAGGTCCTCGCCGACCGCGGCGACTGGCGCCGGGCCTACCAGCACCTCAAAGCCGCGGTCTCGCTCGTGCGGGACGAGCGGACGACGCCGGACGAAGTGCCCGATCAGTTACGCCTCGAGGTCGATCGTCTCCGGCGCGAGCGCGCCGAGGCCCGCGAGCAGAGCCGTCGGGACAGCCTCACCGCCACCTGGAACCGGCGCTATCTCGACGAGCGTTTGAGCACGCTGCGTGGTGATGGCGTCGACTCCCCCGCCTGCGTCGCGCTGGCCGACGTCGATCACTTCAAGAGCGTGAACGACACGCACGGGCACGCCGTGGGCGACCGGGTGCTGCGCCGCCTCGTCGACCTCGTGAACGAGGAGCTCCCCGCCGAGGGCTTCTGCGCGCGCTACGGCGGCGAGGAGTTCGCGCTCGTCCTGCCCGGGCTCGCGCCGGCCGAGGCGGTCCGCGTCTGCGAGGAGGCCCGCGCGCGGGTCGACGCATACCCGTGGCACGAGCTCGCCGACGACCTGCGCGTCACGGTCAGCGTCGGCGTCGCGTGCCTGGACGCCGGCGCGCACCCCGGCGCGCCCGGCCTCGACGCCGCCGACGCCCTGCTCTACGTCGCCAAGCGCGCCGGCCGCAACGCCGTGGCCTACCGCGACGCCGACGACGGCACCGTGCGGCTGGCCGGAGCGGCTGCCGCCCGTCGCGGGATCGCCGCCGCTGCCCGCGGCGCGTTCCCGACCCCCTGACCGCTCCGACCGCTCACCGGGCGCCTCGCCGCCCGGAGCGCGACCGGATCGCCCGACCGCTGCGGCGCTGAGCCGGAACCGAGCACGGCGATGCCCGAACGGGTGTGCCGCTTCCCCCGGTCGTGTGGCGCCCGTTGTGCTCCGGTCACCGCGTGGCGTACCGGCCCCGAGACCGTCGGGGACCGGCCCGGCCGTAGTATCCCGCTGCTGACCAGCACATGTTCCGGCTGCCCGCCCGAGATCATCAGCCCTAGGAGATGCGTGACCGACGACCGCGCCGGCGACCCGGCCCGGGGCTCCCGCCCCGGGGTTCCCGGGTCCGACGTGGTCCGCCCTCCCGCGGCGCGCACGGGCCCCGCGTCGGCGCCGTTCCGCATCCCGGTCGCGACGCCGACAGCCCAGGCCGGGCGGCGGCCGACGATGGTGCCGCTGACCCGCAAGCGCGGGCCGCGACTCGGTCTCCGCCCGCCCGGTGCCGGGCTCGTGACCGCGCCGTCCGGCACCCCGTCGCCCGGCACCCCGTCGGCGGGCATCCCGTCGCCGGCCGCGGCCAAGGCGCCGTCCACACGGGGTCCGGTCGACGCGGTGACGCTGCCCGCGGGACGCCTCCCGGCGGGCACGACACCGCCCGCGCCGCCCGGGTCCCCGCCCGGCCCAGCGGTGCCGGTGAGCCCCCCGGCCGCGCCGGTGGCCCCTGCGCCCCGGCGCCCGTCCACCCCCGCCGGCCCCGGCCCTGCCGTCGTCCCGCCCACCGTGGCGCCCGCCTCCCCGGCGGCCCCGGCCCGGCCCGACGCCGTGCGACCGGCCGAGCCGCCTGCGCCCGAGGAGCCCACGGAGCCGGAGGCGGACGAGCCCCGGGCCCCGGAGCCCGAGGCCGCCGCGGCGGAGTCGCCCGCGGTCCGTCACGTCCGTGCCGCGGCGGCGACGAGCGAGGCCGCGCCGCGCCGCCCGGCGGCCACCGAGGCCCGCGCGGGCGAGACCGAGTGGGCCGCGACGTCGGCGGTGCTGGCGTCGGTGGGCTCCCGCTTCACCACGTGGCGCCGGCGGTGGACCTGGCGCCGGACGGCACGGCTGCTCACCGCGACCTGCGCGGTCCTCGTCGTCGTCGTGTGCGGGCTCGGGTGGGGCGCGGCGTCGTGGGTCGAGGCCGCGGTGCGCCAGATCGGGGCGCTGGACCCGAACTCGTCGGCGATCCAGAACGCCGCCGCGCAGGCCGGCGACCAGAACTTCCTCGTCGTCGGCTCGGACAGCCGCGCGGGGGCGCCCCCGTCGGAGGACGCCGGCGACACCGCCGGCGTGCCCGGGGCCCGCACCGACACGATCATGGTCGTGCACGTCCCGGAGGACCGGTCGACGGTCACGGTGGTGTCGTTCCCCCGCGACCTCGAGATCACCCGGCCGGCGTGCGAGCGCTGGGACCCCGTCTCCGGCGCCTACTCGCCCCAGATGCTGCCGCCGACACCGCGCGTGAAGCTCAACTCGGCCTACGCCGCGGGCGGGCCGCGCTGCGTGACCCGCGCGATCCAGGAGCTCTCGGGCCTGGCGATCAACCGCTTCCTCGGCATCGACTTCCAGGGCTTCCAGGGCATGGTCGACGCCGTGCGCGGCGTGCCGATCTGCGTGGAGCGCCCGGTGCGCGACTCCGTGCTCGGCACCGTCATCCCCCAGGCCGGGCCCACCGTCCTGAGCGGGCAGCAGGCGCTCGACTACGTCCGCGCCCGCCACGTCGAGGGCGACCCGTCGAGCGACTACGGCCGCATCCAGCGCCAGCAGCGGTTCCTCGGCGCGCTGCTGCGCTCGGTGCTGTCGGCGGGCACGCTGCTCGACCCCAGCCGTCTCGAGGGGCTCGTCGAGGCCGTCTCGCGCTCCACGTTCGGCGAGAACATCGGCTCGGACCAGCTGCTCGCGCTCTCCCAGTCGCTCGGGAGCCTGGACCCGCGCACGGTCAGCTTCGTCACCGTGCCGACGACGGGGCTCGCCAACGACCGCGGCAACGAGGTGCTCCGCCGCGGCGAGGAGCGAGCCATGTTCGACGCGATCATCGGCAATGACCCGCTACCCGGCAGCGGGGCCCCGGCGCCCGGCGTGCCGGCCACGCCCGTGCCCGCCCCGGCACCCGCCGACATCCGGCTCGTGGACGCCCGCTCACCCGCCGAGGACCGCGGTGACGACGGGGGCGAGGACGGCGGCGACGAGGGTTCCGCCTCGGACGGACCGTCGGCCGAGCGTGTGGCGGACCGGCTGCGCTCCGCCGGCTTCGTCGTGACCAGCGACGACGGGGGCTCGTCGTCGGGCGGGAGCGGGACGACGATCCGCTACTCGCCCGACCAGGCCGCCGCCGCGTCGGCGCTGGGCGCCGCCGTGCCGGGCGCCCGGCTCGAGCCCGGTGGCTCGGGGCGCAGCTCGCTGACCCTGACCCTCGGCGACGACTTCGACGGCGAGGTCCGCTCGGACACGGCCGGGGACGGAGCGACGCCGTCCGCGCCGGTCAACCCGACGATCACGGCCGCCGACGCCTCCTGCGCCTGACCTGGCGGCGTTCATCCCTGGTTCATGCCGTCGTCGGACGGACGACCGGCCGTCCGCGTACGTTGCGCGACATGCGCACGGCCTACAACGAGAAGCTCGCCGCCCTCTCCGAAGAGCTCGCCGAGATGTCCCAGATGGCCGGCGAGGCCATGAAGAAGGCGACGACCGCCCTGCTCGAGGGCGACCTCGACCTGGCCGAGGAGGTCATCTCCTCCGACACGAAGATCGACGCCCTGCGCAGCCAGGCCGAGGAGCAGGCGTTCGGCCTGCTCGCTCTCCAGGCCCCGGTGGCCGGCGACCTGCGCTCGGTCATCGCCGCGATCCACTCGGCGGGCGACCTCGAGCGGATGGGCGACCTCGCCCTGCACGTCGCCAAGGCGGCGCGCCGTCGCCATCCGGCCAAGGTGCTGCCCGAGGACGTCGCCCCCTACTTCGCCGAGATGGGCCGCGTGGCGCTCGACCTGGCCCAGGACGCCCGCCAGGTCATCCTCACCCGCGACGTCGAGCTCGCCTTCACCATGGAGTCCGACGACGACGCCATGGACGACCTGCACCGCCACCTGTTCACCCTGCTGCTGAGCAAGGACTGGCCGAGCGGTGTCGCGCCCGCCATCGACGTGACCCTCCTGGGCCGCTTCTACGAGCGCTTCGCCGACCACGCCGTGGCGGTCGCCCGCCGCGTGGTCTTCATGGTCACGGGCAAGATGCCCAACACGCCCGAGGCCTGACCGCCCGGCCGCACACACACGAGAGCCCCTCCCGCACGGTAGGGGAGGGGCTCTGTGCGTGAGGGGCTCCGTGCGCGGTGGGACCGTCAGCCGAAGCGGCCGGAGATGTAGTCCTCGGTGGCCTGCTCGCGCGGGTTCGAGAAGATCTTCTCGGTATCGTCGATCTCCACCAGCTTGCCGGGCTTGCCGGTGGCCTCGAGGTTGAAGAAGGCCGTCTGGTCGCTCACCCGCGCCGCCTGCTGCATGTTGTGGGTGACGATGACGATCGTGTACTCCTTCTTGAGGTCCCCGATGAGGTCCTCGATCGCCAGCGTCGAGATCGGGTCGAGCGCGGAGCACGGCTCGTCCATCAGCAGCACGTCGGGCTGGACGGCGATCGCGCGGGCGATGCACAGACGCTGCTGCTGACCGCCGGAGAGGCCGCCGCCCGGCTTGTCGAGCCGGTCCTTGACCTCCTTCCAGAGGTTCGCCCCGCGCAGCGAGGCCTCGGCGACCTCGTCGAGCTTCTTCTTGTCGCGCACGCCCTGGAGCTTCAGGCCGGCCACGACGTTGTCGCGGATCGACATCGTCGGGAACGGGTTGGGGCGCTGGAAGACCATGCCGATGGTGCGCCGAACGGCCACCGCGTCGGCGTTGCGGGCGTAGATGTCCTCGCCGTCGAGCAGCACCTCGCCGTCGACGCGGGCGCCGGGGATCTCCTCGTGCATCCGGTTCAGCGTCCGGAGCACGGTCGACTTGCCACAGCCCGACGGGCCGATGAACGAGGTGACGCTGCGCGGCGACACCGAGAGGTTGACGTCCTGCACGGCGTGGAAGTCGCCGTAGAAGATGTCGACGGCCTTCAGGTCCAGTCGCTTGGCCACGGTGTTCCTCTACTTCGAGATGGCGGAGAAGCGCGACACGACGCTCGCCCCGAGCTGCAAGATCATGATGATTCCGATGAGCGTCAGCGCGGCGCCCCAGATGCGGAACTGGCCGGACGGCTCCGGGTTGGAGAGCTCCGAGAACATCAACAGCGGCAGCGAGGCCATGTTCCCGGAGAACGGGTCGAAGTTGATGGACTGCGAGTAGCCGACGAGCACCAGCACGGGTGCGGTCTCGCCCATGACGCGGGCGAGCGCCAGCATCACGCCGGTCACGGTGCCCGACAGCGCGGTGGGCAGGACGATCCGCAGGATCGTCTTCCATTTCGGGATGCCGAGGGCGTAGGCCGCCTCGCGGAGCTCGTCGGGCACCAGCCGCAGCATCTCCTCGGTGTTGCGGATGACCACCGGGAGCATGAGCAGCACCAGCGCCAGCGAGACCATGAAGGCGCTCTGCTCGGCGCCGAGGATCGAGATGAATGCCGCGAAGACGAACAGTGCGGCGACGATCGAGGGCACCCCGGCGAGGATGTCGACCATGAAGCTGGTGGTCCTCGCCAGTCGCCCGCGCCCGTACTCGACGAGGTAGATCGCGGCCAGGATGCCGATCGGGACGGCGATGACGGCCGCCAGCGCCGCCTGGATCAGCGTGCCGTAGATCGCGTGGTAGACCCCGCCGGCGTACGACTCCGGCAGCACGCCCGACAGCGACTTGCCCCACCAGTCGGACGACAGGATCGCGCCGATGCCGCGCACGACGACCGTCGCGAGCACCCACACCAGGGGGATCAGGGCGATGACGAACGCGAGCCCGACGAGGAACGTCGCGACGTTGTTCTTGATCTTCCGGCCCGTGCTCGGGGCCTGGAAGGTCGGCGTGGTGGCGGGACGTTCCGGGGAGTTGAGGCCGGTCGCGGTGCTCATCAGCCGTTCACCTTCCCGCCGGCGACCACGCGGGCGATCGCGTTGACCACGAAGGTCAGGACGAACAGGACCAGGCCGGCCGCGATGTAGGCGCCGGTGGGTAGCGGCTGGCTGAACTCCGAGGCGGCCGACGCGATGAGCGAGGCGAACGTGTAGCCGCCGTCGAACAGGCTGAAGCCCGAGGGCGTGGTGGCCGCGCGGATGACGATGAGGACCGCGATCGTCTCGCCGAGCGCGCGGCCGAGGCCGAGCATCGAGCCGGCGATGTAGCCGCTGCGTCCGTAGGGCAGGACGGCCATGCGGATGACCTCCCAGCGGGTGGCGCCCAGTGCCTGCGCCGCCTCGATGTGGAAGCGCGGGGCCTGGGAGAACACCTCGCGGGTGACCGCGGTGATGATCGGCAGGATCATCACGGCGAGCACGACGCCGCCGGTGAAGATCGTGCCGGTGAGCACGGGCAGGTTGCCGGGGGCGAAGAGGAAGAACCAGCCGAGGTTCGTACTCAGCCACGTCGCGAGCGGCAGCAGGGCCGGCGCGAGGACCGCGATGCCCCAGAGGCCGTAGATGATCGACGGCACGGCGGCCAGCAGGTCGATCACGTAGGCGAACGGGCGCGCGACCCTCTTGGGCGCGTACTGGGTGAGGAACAGCGCGATGCCCAGGGCGATCGGCATCGCGAGGACCAGGGCGAACAGCGACGACAGCAGCGTGACCACGAGCAGGTCACGGATACCGAAGTTGAGGTTCGCCGCGTCGCGGGTGTCGAACACCGGCGAGGTCAGGAAGTTGGCGTTGTTGGCCAACAGGGAGGGCACCGCCTGCACGAGCAGGAAGAGCCCGATCGCGGCGATGGCCGCGACGACGAGGAGGCCGGAGCCCGAGGTCAGCCCCCGGAAGACGCGTTCGCCGCGTCCCGGGGTGGCCCCTCGGCCCGTCCCTCCCCTACCGGGGTCGGTGTCGGTCACGGTGTCCAGGGTGGCCGACCCGGCCGCGGAACCCTCGTCCTGAGGGTCCCGCGGTCGAGCCGCCGTGGTGCGTTCGGTCACAGCCTTCGGTTCCGTCCGCCTCGTCGTCGCCGGTCGATCGGTATCGCCGGGTCGCGCTACTGAATCGCGTTGACCGCGGTCGTCACGCGCTGCTTGAACTGGTCGGGCAGCGGGACGTAGCCCGCGTCCGGCAGCGCCTGCTGCGCGCCCGGGGAGAGGGCGGTCTGCAGGAACGCCCGGACCGCCTGCCCGGTCGGGTCGTCCGCGTAGTTCGAGCAGACGATCTCGTAGGTCGCGAGCGCGATCGGGTACGCGCCCGGTGCCGAGGTCTGGTAGAGGCTGTTCAGGTTCAGGGTCAGGTTGTTGCCCTGGCCGGAGATCTGGACGTTGTTGATGGCCGTGGCCACCGACTCCGTGGTCAGCGGCACGGGCTGGCCCCCACCGGAGTTGATGATCTGCGCCATGCCGAGCCCGCCGCGCTGGGCGAACGAGGACTCGACGTAGGTCACCGAGTTCGGGGTGTTCTTGGTGGCATCGGCGACGCCCTGGCTGCCGCGGGCGCCGGCGCCGACACCGCCGTTGAACGTCTGGGCGGCCTCCTTGCCGTAGGCACCGTTGGAGGCGGCGACCAGGTACTTCTGGAAGTTCTCGGTGGTGCCGGACTCGTCGGAACGGAAGTTGACGACGATCGGGGCGGCCGGCAGCTGCTTGCCCGGGTTGAGAGCGGCGATCGCCGGGTCGTTCCAGGTGGTGATCTGGCCGTTGAACACGCGGGCCGCGGTCGGGCCGTCGAGCACCAGGTCGGTGACACCGGGGACGTTGTAGGCGATCGCGACGGGCCCGAAGACGAGCGGCAGGTTCCAGGCCGGCGAGGCGCAGCGCGCCTGGGCGCGGGTGGTCTCGTCGCCGTCCTTGAGCGCGGAGTCCGAACCGGCGAAGTCGGTCTGCCCGCCGAGGAACTCGTTGCGCCCCGCGCCCGAGCCGCTCGGCGTGTAGTTCAGGGTCTGGCCCTGGCAGGTCTGCTGGTAGGTCGCGACGAAGCGCGTCATGGCGTTGTTCTGCGCCGACGACCCGCTGGAGCGCAGGTCGGGCTTGCCGCCACAGGTGACGCCGGGTGCCGCGGAGACCCCGCCGCCACCGGCGTTCTCGTCACTGCCGCACGCGCTGAGCACGAGTGCCGATGCGGCGATCAGACCGATCGCCGCGACGCGCCGCTGATACCTCACAGAAGAATCCTCCGTGTCCGTCCTGCCCACCTCTGCGTGGGCACGTCGCAGCGCGGGGTCGCACCACGCTTCGGAGGCTAAGCAGACAGAGTGGACGCTCGGAGCTGGCCGGATGAACGAGGGATGAACGGCTGCCGGGATCGCCGCCCGGCCGGGTGAGCGGCTGCGACGTCGGTCACTCCGGGCGATCAGCGCTGGTAGGAGACGTCCACCGCGTCGCGTTCGAAGCCCAGGCGGCGGTAGGTGGCGATCGCCGGGGCGTTGTCGCCCTCCACGTACAGGATGGTCGTGCGCAGACCGCGATCGCCGAGGTGGTGGAGCCCCGCGAGGGTGAGGGCCCGGCCCAGACCGCGCCCCTGCGCGGCGGGGTCGACGCCCACGACGTACACCTCGCCCAGCGGCTCGGGCACCGTCTCGGAGACGGCGTGCACCTTCGTGAAGTGGAAACCGAGCAGGTCGTCGGTCGCGGTGTCCCACGCCAGCAGCACCCCGTCGGCGTCGAACCAGGACTCCGCCTCGATCGCGGCGACGTCGCCGGTCGTCCAGCCGCTCTGCTCGGGGTGCCAGGAGAACGCGCGGTTGTTCACCGCCACCACGGCGTCCTCGTCCTGCCCGACCCGAAGCGGGCGGATCGCGACGCCGTCGGGGACGACCAGCGCCGGCAGCGGCGGGGCCTCGTGCCCGGGCGCGGGCCGGCGCATGCGCCACAGCTCCCGGGCGCGACGGCGGCCGGCCCGCTCGGCCAGGCGCGCGGCGCCCGGGTGGTCGCCGTGGGCCCAGAACCGGGCCTGGGGCGACTCCTCGAGCACCGCGTCGACCAGCGCCCCGCCGACCCCGTGGCGACGGTGGGCGGGGTGCACGGAGAGCTCCGCGACCGCGTCGTCGGGGTTCTCGCCGTCGAGCAGCGCGTGCCCGACGAGGTCACCGCCGTCGCGCACGAGCAGGTGCCGCGTCGTGGGACGTCCGCCGTCGACGATGGCATCGAGATCGCGACGCGCGGGCTCGGCGTAGGCGTCCACCCCGTCGGCCGCCGCGACCGCGGCGACCAGCGCGTGGACGTCCTGCGCCTCCTGCGGCGTCACCGTCGACACCCACCGGCTCCCGAGCACGGCGGTGACCGTAGCGTTCTCCGCCTCAGACGCCTCGGGCCCAGGCGGCGGGACGCACCACGCGGGCGTCGTCCCAGGACCCGGTCGACCGCGGGACCGGTGTGGCCGGGGTGCTCCTGGGTTGGGTGCTCCCCGCCTGGGCGTCCTCCTCGGCGTCGTCGGCCTGGTCGACCGACGAGCCGTGCGCCGTGCCGAGGACACCGCGCATCGGGCGGACGAACTTGTAGCCGACGTTGCGCACGGTGCCGATGAGCTGCTCGTGCTCCGGGCCGAGCTTCGCCCGCAGTCGCCGCACGTGGACGTCGACGGTGCGGGTGCCGCCGAAGAAGTCGTAGCCCCAGACCTCCTGGAGAAGCTGCGCACGGGTGAAGACCCGGCCGGCGTGCTGGGCGAGGTACTTGAGGAGCTCGAACTCCTTGTACGTGAGGTCGAGCGGCCGCCCGCGCAGGCGGGCGGTGTAGGTCGCCTCGTCGATCACGAGCTCACCGAGCACCAGCGCGCCCTCGGCTCCGGCGCCGTCGGAGGCACGCCGGGCCCGCAGCAGGCGCAGCCGGGCGTCCACCTCGGCCGGGCCCGCACCGGGCAGCAGCACCTCGTCGACGCCCCACTCGAGGGACACCGCGACGAGGCCGCCCTCCGTGAGGATGGCGATCACCGGGACGTCCAGGCCGGTGGAACCCAGCAGACGACAGAGGCTGCGGGCGGCGGCGAGGTCGTGCCGGGCGTCGACCAGCACGGCGTCGTGCGGGCCGGCATCGAGCAGGGCCGCCACCTCGGGGGCTGCGGTCCGGAGTCCATGGGGTAGCAGGGCCAGCGACGGCAACACTGACGTCGGCTCGGGGTCGGCGGTGAGCAGCAGCAGCTCCACGCGAATCTCCCTCCGCGATCGTGGGGTGGACCTTAGACCAGTTCACCGCGCCGTCACCCTCCCGAGCGTTCCATGTCACGTCGGGTCCGCGCGCCCCTCCGGACCGAGAAAGTGCCGGTCAGGGGGCCACGTCCCCGCCGATCCGGTGAGTCGGACCGCGGGCTACGCTGCGTGAGCAGGACGTTCGTGCGGGGTGGGGGAGGGTTCCGGGTGTCGGGCTGGGTGCTGGTGGCCGCCGCCGCGGCCCTGGCGGTGGTGCTCGTCGCGGGGCTCGTCCTCGCGGTCGTCCGGCTCCGGCGCTCCCGCAGCGCGCCGACCGAGGCCGACGGGCCCACTCCCCTCCCCTCGGCCCCCGACCCGGGGCCCGAGGGGACACGCCGCGACCTCCGTCCGGTCGGCCCGCAGCGACCGGGCGACGCCGTGAGCGGGGTCCTCCCGCGCGACCTCGCCGGCCCACCCGGCGGTCTCGCGCTGCTGCAGCTGTCGTCGCAGTTCTGTGCCGACTGCCGCGCCTCCCGCGCCGTGCTCACCGACGTCGCCGGCGAGCACCCCGGGCTGACGGTGCGCGAGGTCGACGTCGCGATGCGCCCCGAACTGGTGCGGCTGCTGGGGATCCGCCGCACCCCGACGACGCTGGTCGTCGATCCCGCGGGGGTCGAGCTGGCGCGCCACGTGGGGGTGCCCCGACGGGCCGATCTGCTGGGCTCGCTCGCCCCGTGGCGTCGCACGGGGTGAGCGCGCTCCACGAGCGTGTGACGTCACCCTCGGTCGCCGCCCGAATCTTCGGTAGCGTGGCGCGCGTGGACGGCAGGCTCACCCAGCGACGCGTGGTGGACCTGTGCCGTGTGGACTCCAGCCTCTGTTGCTGACCCGGCCCCCGGACGACTCCGCCCGGACCGCCCCACCTGACGTCCTTCGCAGTGTGATCGCGGGTCCCCGGCTGTACGGGTCGCCGGCGGGGATCCCGTCGTGAGAACCACCAGAAATCCGCAAGCACCCGAGGAGCAACACACATGAGCCGCCAGGACGCCCTGGTCAGTGCCGACTGGGCCGAGGAGAACCTCGACGCCCCCAATACGGTCTTCGTGGAGGTCGACGAGGACACCACCGCCTACGACGGCGGGCACATCCCCGGCGCCGTCAAGCTCGACTGGAAGACGGAGCTGCAGGACCAGGTCCGCCGCGACTTCGTCGACAAGGCCGGCTTCGAGAAGCTGCTGTCCGCCAAGGGCATCGGCAACGACGACACCGTCATCCTCTACGGCGGCAACAACAACTGGTTCGCGGCCTACGCCTACTGGTACTTCAAGCTCTACGGCCACCAGGCCGTCAAGCTGCTCGACGGCGGCCGCAAGAAGTGGGAGCTCGACGGGCGCAAGCTCGACACCGAGGTCCCGCAGCGTTCGCAGACCTCCTACACCGCGAAGGAGCAGGACACCTCGATCCGCGCCTTCCGCGACGAGGTCGTCAACGCGATCGGCACCAAGAACCTCGTCGACGTGCGCTCGCCCGATGAGTTCTCCGGCAAGCTCCTCGCCCCGGCGCACCTCCCGCAGGAGCAGGCGCAGCGCGGCGGCCACATCCCCTCGGCGCTCAACGTGCCGTGGTCGAAGGCCGCCAACGAGGACGGCACCTTCAAGTCGGACGACGAGCTGCGCAAGCTCTACTCCGAGCAGGGTCTCGACTCCTCGCGCTCGACCATCGCCTACTGCCGCATCGGCGAGCGCAGCTCGCACACGTGGTTCGCGCTGCACGAGCTCCTCGGCGAGTCCGACGTGAAGAATTACGACGGCAGCTGGACCGAGTACGGCTCGCTGATCGGCGTGCCGATCGAGACGGGGCCCGGACAGAGTGGGAGTGGTTCCTGATGTGCGGAGCGCCCGAGCAGACCGCCGAGCTGCCCGCCGGCACCGACCTGAGCAAGGAGTCGGTGCTGGTCGGCAAGGTGACCAACGGCGGCTCGCCCGTCGGCGGCGCCTACGTCCGGCTCCTCGACGGCACCGGTGAGTTCACGGCGGAGGTCGTGTCCTCGGCCTCCGGCGACTACCGGTTCTTCGCGGCCCCGGGCACCTGGACCGTCCGCGCACTCTCGCGCGCCGGCAACGGCCAGACCGAGGTCACCGTCGGTGGCCCGGGCCTGTTCACCACCGAGGTCTCCGTCGCGGCCTGAGTGTCAGCGGCGTGCCCCTATCGGCGTGCTCCGTCTGATCTGACGTCCCGTGTCCGTATCGGTACGTCGATCACTCGAGTAGGACCCTCCGCCCGCTCGTCCCGCCCACCGCGGCGGGGCGGGCGGGCGGTGGTCGTTAGGGTGGTCCGGTGGCGTGGTTCTACACCGTCCTGCTCGCTGCGTGCAGCGCCGGAATCCTCGGCGCCGGCGTCGTGCTGACGCGGCGGCTCTTCCGCGACGAGGCCCTCACCGGCGAGGAGGAGCGATGAGTTCGTCCATCAACCCCGACGAGGCCGACCTGCCCGAGGGCAGCAGCGGCAACGAGGCGATCCGGGCGGCCGCGGAGCGCGCCGAGCGCACCCGGGACGCCAACATCCCCGGGTGGGACGACCTCCCGGTCCTGAACGACACCGCGAACCTGCGGCTCGGCCCGGAACTGAACGACGCCCTCCTGGGCCTGCTGCCGCTGGTGGGCGTGTGGCGCGGCGAGGGCGAGGTCGTCTACCCGACCATCGACGGCCCGTTCCACTTCGGGCAGCAGATCACCGTCGCGCACGACGGCCGGCCGTTCCTGTCCTGGGAGGCCCGCTCCTGGATCCTCGACGGGCCCGGCGGGGCCGTGGTCCGGCCCGCCGCCCGGGAGGTCGGCTGGTGGCGTGCGCAGGAGGACGGCACGCTCGAGCTCCTGCTCGCGCACCACACCGGGATCATCGAGCTCTACTACGGCGAGAGCCGCACACAGACCTCCTGGGAGCTGCAGACCGACGCGATCGCCCGGACCTCCACCGCGAAGGAGGTCAACGGCGCGACACGGCTGTACGGCATCGTCGACGACGGCGACCTCGCCTACGTCGAGGAGCGCGCCATGGAGGGCCAGCCGATGCAGCCGCACACGTCCGCGCGGCTGCGGCGCGTCGTCGGCTGAGCTCCGCCCCGCCCGTGGACGTCCGGCCCGTCGGCCCCGAGGCGCTGCTCGTCGACCTCGACGGGCTCGCGGAGGTGGACGCGGTCGGCGCGGCCCTGCGCGAGGCCCTGACGCGCGGCGAGCTCCCCGGCGTCGTCGACGTCGTCCCCGCGGCCCGGACGGTGCTGGTGACGGCCCCGGGCGCCCGTGAGGCGTTGGCTGCGGTCCGGGCGCTGCTCGAGGCGATCGACACCACGGCCCCGCGGGGGGACCGCGACGCGGGCAGCGTCGAGCTGCCGGTGCACTACGACGGCGAGGACCTCGAGCTCGTCGCCCGGGACGCCCGCTGCTCGGTGGACGAGGTGGTCGACCTGCACACCGGCGCCACGCTCACCGTGGCCTTCGGCGGCTTCGCGCCCGGCTTCGCCTACCTCGCCGGGCTCCCCGAGCCCCTGCAGCAGCCGCGTCTGGACACTCCGCGCCCGCGCATCCCGTCCGGTTCGGTCGGGGTGGCCGGCGAGTTCGGCGGCGTCTACCCCCGCACCTCGCCCGGCGGCTGGCGGCTGCTGGGGCGGCTCACCGACGACGCGCCGACCCTGTTCGATCCCGACCGCGACCCGCCCGCGCTGCTGGTGCCGGGGACGACGGTGCGCTTCCGGGACGCGGGGCAGCCGTGAGTCGGGGGCCGGTCCACCGGGAGCTCGTCGTCACCGAGGTCGGTCCCCGCGCCCTCGTCGTGGACCACGGACGGCCCGGGTGGGCCCACATCGGTGTCCCACCGGCCGGTGCCCTGGACGGACCCGCGCACGCGCTGGCGCAGCGGCTCGTCGGCAACCCGCCGGACGTGGCCGGGTTGGAGATCCTGCTCGGCGGGCTCGCGCTGCAGGTCACGGACGCGACGACGGTCGCGCTCACCGGTCCGCCCGGAGGGCTCGTCGTGCGGACCGGGGGCCGCGAGCGCGTGGTGGCGTCGCACCAGCCCGTCCACGTGCACGCCGGCGACGTCCTCGTCGTGCCCGCGCCGACCAGCGGCCTGCGCGGCTACCTCGCCGTGGGTGGCGGGGTGGCGGTCGAGCCCGTCCTCGGGAGCCGCAGCGCGGACACGCTCTCCGGACTCGGGCCGGCGCCGCTGGAGGTCGGCACGCGGCTGCCGCTCGGCCCGGCCGTGCCCACCCCGCCCGTCGGCACCGGGGCCGTCGGTGTGTCCGCGGCGCCGGACGCCGTCGTGATCCGGCTGCACCTGGGGCCGCGCGCGGAGTGGGTCGACGACGCGGCGGGCCGGCTGCGGGCGGGCACGTGGACGGTGGGCTCGACGAGCGACCGGGTCGGGGTGCGCCTCGGGGGTCCCGAGCTCGAGCGGGCCGAGGCGTTCCGGGGTGTGGAGCTGCGCAGCGAGGGCCTCGTGGGCGGCGCGGTGCAGGTGCCGCCCGACGGGCAGCCGGTGGTCTTCCTCGCCGACCACCCGACGACCGGAGGCTATCCCGTGGTCGGCGTCGTGGAGCCGGCCGAGCTGCCGGCGTTCGCCCAGCTCCGGCCGGGCTCGTCGGTGCGGTTCGTGCCGCTCCGGGCCTGATCGTCGGGGAACAGCCCCAGGCGCCGGGCCACGAGCGCCGCGAGCCGGGACTCGTCCACCCCGACCAGGCGGGCGACCTGGCTCGGGCTCAGCCCGGCCCGCAGCAGGGCCGTGACGTCGGCGTCGGAGGCCGTCGTGCCGGCGTCGGTGTCGACGGCGGTGTCCACGGCGGCGAGCGCCGCCACCGCGGCCCGGGGATCGCCGAGGAGCACCGCGAGCAGCCGGTCCTTGGCCGACTCGGTGTCGGGGCCGGGGTCGCCGTCGGCTGTCGCCGCGTGCCGGGGCCGGTGCGGTGCCTGGGGCGGGGTGTCCTCGGCCGCGGAGTCAGCGGTGGACTCGGCGGGGGACTCGGCGGGGGGCTCGGCGAGACCCGCACGCACCGCGTCGACGTCGAGGGGGTCGGTCGGCGGGTCCGAGTACGTCGCGGTGGCCGTCGCGTCGGGCACGTCGTCGAGGTTCGAGACCGGTGACCCCGCCGATGGCCGCCGGCGCGCCGTGGCCGGGTCGCTCCACGCCGCTGCGGGGTCCGGACGACCCGACTCGAGCGCCGGGGGCGGCCATGCCGCAGCGGCGGCCGCACGACGGACCCGACGCCGCCGGGCCGACGACACGACGATGAGCACGATCGCCACGACCAGCAGGACGGCCGCGACCACGGTCCACGTGATCGAAGACTCGAGCACGCGCATGGCTGGCCACGGTACGCCGTCCGGCCGCGGGGCGCGGCGCCATCCGGTCACCGACGGTCGAGCGAGACCGAAGGTCTGTCACCCGTCTGCCGCACGCTCCGGCGAGGACGGCGCCGGGCGGGAAGCGCTCGCGGCAGGCTGGGTGCCCTCCGTGACATCGACCTGGGACTCGGAGGTCTCCGGCGTCCCGGACTCCTGGGCGCCGTCCGACTCGGCCGCGGCGTCGACCGACACGGTGTCCGCCGCGGTCGCGTCGGCGTCGACCGGGTGGGCGACGGGGTGCATGGTCGGCTGGTCCACCGACCCGGGCGCGAACGCGGGAGGTCCGCCGTACGGCCCGGGCGGCCGGTGCCCCGGATGCGGCGGACCGGGCGGCCGGGCGGGACCGCGCCACGGTCCCGCGGGCCCGGGACGGGGTGGTGCGGGCGGTGCCGCGGAGGGTCGCGTCGGGCCGGAGACGATGTCGTCGAGCCGCCCGCGCAGGCGGACGAGCTCGTCGACCACGGCGTCACGCTGCGCCCGCAGCTCCGCGAGGGCGGCGCGCGACTCGGCGTGCTCGGCGAGCAACGATTCGGCGGCCTTGCTGCGCACGAGCTGCGCCTCCTGCTCGGCGGCCTGCAGGATGCCGCGCAGCCGGTCGTTGAAGGCGCCGACCATGTCGGGGCTGCCGGGCGCCGCGTCACCGGTCTCGTGGTGGTCCGCGCGACGCGCCTCGGGGATGGTGTCCGAGACCCGTCCCTCCAGCCCCGAGGAGACCGACGTCTCGGGGGCGGCGCTGCGCCGCCGCTCGCGCACGGCGAGCTGGGCGCGGAGCTGGGCGTTCATCCGGCGGAGGCCGGCCACGTGCTCGTCGACCTGGCGCCGGTCGTATCCCCGCAGCACGACGTCGAAGTGCGGGCCGGGACTGTCCTCCTCGATGCCGGACAAGTCCAGATAGTGCTCGGCGTCGGGCGGTGTGCGTCCCTGCTCACCGGTCGTCATCGTCACCTGCCTGCAGCCGGGGTCCACGGAGCGCGCCGGGTGTCGGGCGCAGAACCCTCCTGATCGTAGGGACCGCCGCCCGCCGACGCACGGAGCCGCCCCCTGCCCGCCCGGGGGTTCCCGGCGCGTCCGAGGCCTACCATCGACCGGGTGGACACCGAACTGCGGCAGACGCTGCACCGCCGTGGCCTGCGCATGACCCCGCAGCGCCAGCTGGTGCTCGACGCGGTCGTCGAGCTCGGCCACGCGACGCCGGAAGCCGTCTGCACGCGGGTGCAGGAGACGGCGCCCGCGGTGAACATCACCACGGTGTACCGGACGCTGGACCTGCTGGAGCAGCTCGGCGTCGTGAAGCACACCCATCTCGGGCACGGCGCGCCGACGTACGCGACGTCCGAGCACGAGCACGTCCACCTGGTCTGTCATCACTGCGGCGCGGTCGACGAGATCGACGTCGACGCGCTGGAGGCCCTCGCGGAGTCGTTGCGCGCGTCGCACGGCTTCCGCCTGGACGCCACCCACGTCGCGCTCTCCGGCACCTGCCGGGCCTGCGCCGACCGCGCCGACGCCGAGCTCGCGAAGGACGCGTAGTGACCTCTCCCCTGACCCCGTCCCCGACGTTCGACGAGCCGGGCGCGGTGGGCCCCCAGCCCCCGATGGGTCCCGACGGCGACGAGGGCCCCGATGCCGACCACGACGCCGGCCCCGACGCCGCGGTCCCCGCCCACTACGGCGACCCGTTCGGCGAGCAGCGCGCGCTGATCCGCCGCGCCGGCGTCGTCGACCGCTCCCACCGCGGCGTCGTGCGCGTCTCCGGTCCCGAGCGGCTGAGCTGGCTGCACCTCCTGCTGACCCAGCAGGTCGCCGACCTCGGCGAGGGCGCCGGGACCGAGGCGCTGGTCCTCGACGCACAGGGCCGCGTCGAGCACCACGCGGTGCTCGCCCACGTCGACGACACGGTGTGGTTCGACGTCGAACCCGGCCGCGCCGCCCCGCTGGCGGAGTACCTGGACCGGATGCGCTTCTGGTCGCAGGTCACGGTGGCCGACGAGTCGGCCGACTGGGCGGTCCTGTCGCTGGTCGGCCCCGAGATCGACGAGGTCCTCACGGCCGCCGGCGTCGTGGCCCCGCACGGCGACCACGCGTCCGCGGCGCTGCCCGACGGCGGCGTCGTGCGGCGCATGCCGTGGCCCGGCCCGGGCCCCGAGGCGGCCGTCGACCTGATCGTCCCGCGCGCCGAGCTCGGCTCCTGGTGGTCGCGGCTCCGCGGCGCGGGCGCCCGCCCCGCCGGGCACGACGCCTTCGAGGCGCTGCGGGTCGGCGCCGTCCGCCCGCGCCTCGGCGTCGACACCGACGAGCGCGCCATCCCCCACGAGATGGGGTGGATCGGTGGCGCGGTCCACCTGCACAAGGGCTGCTACCGGGGCCAGGAGACGGTCTCGCGCGTCGCGAACCTGGGCCGCCCGCCCCGCCAGCTGGTGCTGCTGCACCTGCAGGCCGGGGACGACCCGCTGCCCCCGCCCGGCACGCCCGTGCTCGCCGCCGAGGGCGGCCGGTCGGTCGGGCGCATCGGCAGCGCCGTGCGTCACCACGAGCTCGGCACGGTCGCGCTGGCCCTGCTCAAGCGCTCGGCGGTCGCGGCCGCGTCGGCGGACACGCCGCTGTGGGTCGCGGCCGAGGGCGACCAGCAGGTGCCCGGCCCCGCCGCTGTCGACCCGGACTCGATCCCGCCCGACACCGGCGAGCCGCCCGGCCGCGCGGCGATGCGTCGCCTGCAGGGGTGACCGGGAGACGGGGCATCAAGAGGAGCACGCCGATAGGGGAGCTCGACCCGGCAGCGCTGCTCGGTCCGTCCGACGTCGCCGCGGCCGCCGCGGTGCTCGAGGGCGTCGCGGCGCGGACGCCGGTCCAGGAGCTCGCGCCCGGCTTCGCGGTGAAGCGCGAGGACCTCCAGCCGATCGGCGCATTCAAGCTGCGCGGCGCCTTCCACGCCGCGAGCCGCCTCGCGCCCGAGCGCCGTGCGGCCGGCCTGGTCACCCACTCCTCGGGCAACCACGGGCGCGCGTTGGCCTGGGTCGCGCAGCGCCTCGGCGTCCCGTGCAGCGTGGTCGTGCCGGACGACGCGGTCGAAGCCAAGGTCGAGGCCATGGCTGCGCTGGGCGCCCGGCTGGTGCGCGTCCCGGCCGACGAGCGCGAGTCGGCCGCTGCCGCCGCGGTCGCCGAGACCGGCGGGACGCTGATCCCGCCCTACGACCACCCCGACGTCATCGCCGGCCAGGGCACCGTGGGCGCCGAGGTCCTCGCCGATCGCGCGGGCGTGGAGCAGGTCGTGGTGCCGATCGGCGGGGGCGGGCTGATCAGCGGGATCGCCGCCGCGCTCCGGGGCTCCGGGGTGCGTGTGATCGGTGCCGAGCCGTCCCTCGCGGGCGACGCCGCGGCGAGCTGGCACGCCGGCGAGCGGCAGCGCTGGCCGCGCGAGCAGGTGGCCCGCACGGCCGCCGACGGCCTGCGCTCCACCGCGCTGGGCGAGCTGACCTGGCCGCACGTGCGCGACCTGGTCGCCGACGTCGTCACCGTCGAGGAGGACGCCATCGCCGACGCCACCCGCCGGCTGCACGCCGTCGGCGTGCCCTGCGAGGCGAGCGGCGCCGTCGCGACCGCGGGGTGGCTCGCCCTGCCTGCCGGCGACCGCGCCCGGAGCACGGTCGCGATCGTCAGCGGCGGCAACGTGGACCCCGCCTGGCTGGCCGGAGTCCTCGCCGACCGGGCGCCGGTGCCGACGTTCGGGTGAGGCACGCGACCGGCGCACGCGCCGCACGCACCTCTCGACGCGCCGACCCTCCTGCCGCGTGACAGCGCACCCCCTGGTCGCGCACGATGTGAAGCCATGATCGAGTTCCGGCAGGGCGGTCGCCGACGCCTCGACCGCGTGCTCGACCCCGCCTTCCTCGCCGACCTGGCGACGTGCCCGATGGACGACGCCCGGGCCAAGCGCGACGACGCGGCCCAGGAGGAGACGGACCTGTCCTACCTGCGCCGACTCCTGCACGCGCGCATGGACATCGTCCGGTTCGAGCAGCGACGCCGGGTGGCCGCCGCCGAGGGCGAGGAGGGTCCGTCGCTCGTCGACGAGCTCCCGCGGATCCTCGCCGACAACGCCCTCGGCCCGGCCGCGGGCCGGGGGCGTCACCACACGGTGCAGCCCTCGCGGGCCGAGTCGCACCGCCGGCACGTCGAGGCGCTGCTCGCCGACACCGGGCTGTCCGACGTCGCGACCCTCTCCGAGGACGACCTGACGGCCGCCGCCACCGCGTACGCGGAGGAGGAGCGCTCGGTCTCCGAGCACCGCAGCATGGTCCAGCAGGTCATGGACGCCTGCAACGACGAGCTCGGCCGGCGCTACCGCGACGGCTCGGCGTCGGTGGACGACCTGCTGAGAAAGGAAATGCAGTAGCTAGTTGGCGCGCTGGTGGGCCGCACGGCCCGCCCAGAAGTCCCGCAGGCGCCGGTAGCTCGCCATCGCGCGCTCGGCGTCGCCGCCCCGCAGGGCCTCGAGGGCCTCGGCGACGTCCTCGGCCGACGTGTCCGCGGCGAGGGTCTGGTCGTCCATGAGCGTCACGAGGCCGCCGTAGTCGAGCTCGACCAGCGAGCCCGGGTCGAAATGCCGCAGCCACCGCGCGGTGTCGCGCAGCACCTCGGCGGGGCCGTCGTCGCCGAGCGTCTCGGTGAGCAGGTCGGCGGTCGCGTCCGCCCGCGTGAGGGCGTCCCCGACCGGCACCCGCCAGTAGCAGCGACGGGCCGGCGCCTCGGCCGCGGTGACGGCGTCGTCGGAGGGCAGGACGAGGATCCGCTCGGCGGGGTCCACCAGCGCGAACCACGGCAGTGGGACCGTCCAGTTGGCCGACACGATGTGCGTCGCCGACTCCCCCAGCTCCGCGACGGCGGCCTCGGCGCGCGAGCGCACCGCCGACTCCTCGGTGGCGAGCGCGGCCGAGCGCAGGATCGGCGCCTCGCTGGTGAGGAACCCGACGAGCGCCGCCGCGGCCCGCGGGCGCGTCTCGAGCGGGCAGACCAGCGTCTTCGGGCCGACCGGCTCGCCACCCGTGCCGCCCGGTCCCTCCGCGAGCAGCACGTCGGCCGGACCGTCGAGCGGGGTGCCGTCGACACGCTCGCCCGGCAGCAGCCGGGACGGCACGGCCAACTGTGCGCGGAGACACACTTCGCGGTCGCGACGGCCCGCGTCGATCACCGGGACCGCCCCGCGGGCCAGTCCGGCCCGCACCCGCGCGGCCAACGGGGCCTTCAACGCCCCCAACGGCTCGTAGACGCGCAGGTAGCAGACGAAGGGGGCGGGCACGGCCGCCGATCGTGCCATGTCACGTCGCGACCCCGATCGGACACACGGTATTGTCGTGAGCACGAGAGTCACCTCAGATTTCAGGGGGCCGTCGGAGATGCTCCGGCCGCCCCCGCCCTGTGCGAGGGGGTCCAGACATGGGACGCGGACGAGCCAAGGCCAAGCAGACGAAGGTGGCCCGAGAGCTCAAGTACAGCTCCCCGAACACGGACTTCGACGCGCTGCAGCAGGAACTGGGCAGCGGCGACGACCGGTTCGCCGCCCGACGCTCCGACGACGACGAGCAGGTCGACGCACGCTGGGGCGAGTACAGCTACGACGAGCGTTGACGGTCCTGTAGGACCGTCGATCGTCGTCGGCCGGACACACGGCCACACCACGGTTCGACCCGCTCCGGACGGCAGGCTTCATCGCCGCCCGGGCGGGTAACCGCGCGCATCGACCGCTCGATCAGCAGCGGCCCGGCGTGCGAGGAGCGAGCGTGACGAAGGCGTTCAGCAAGGGCGACGACGTCAAGTGGAACTGGGGTCAGGGCCAGGCCGAGGCCACGGTCTCGGAGGTCCACACCGAGCGCGTCGAGCGCACCATCGACGGCAAGAAGAAGACCCGCAACGGCACCGACGACAACCCGGCCTACGTGCTGGAGCAGTCGAACGGCCAGACGGTGCTCAAGCTCCACTCCGAACTCATGCCTGACGACTGAGGGCTAGAAGCGGGGGTGGTCGCCGCGCAGGAGGGCGTGACCGCTGTCCGGGGCCGGGTCGTCGGCCTCGGTGGTGGCCCGCACCTCGCCGATCACCCACGACGGCACGTGCTTGGCCGTGAGGACGGCCATCGCGCGGTCGACGTCGTCGGGCGGCAGCACGGCGATCATGCCGACGCCCATGTTGAATGTGCGCTCCATCTCGTCGCGGGTGACGCGGCCACGCGAGGCGATGAGCTTGAACACCGGGGCCGGGGTCCAGCTCGAGCGGTCGAGTTCGGCGGTCAGGCCGGCCGGCATCACGCGGGCCAGGTTCGCACTGAGGCCGCCGCCCGTGACGTGGGCGAACGTGCGCACGTCGGTCTCGGCGGCGACGGCGAGGCAGTCGCGCGCGTAGATGCGGGTGGGCTCGAGCAGCTCGTCGCCGAGCGTGCGGCCGAACTCCTCGACGTGCCCGTCGAGCGACATCCGGCCGATCTCCAGCAGCACCTGACGGGCCAGCGAGTAGCCGTTGGAGTGCAAGCCGGACGAGCCCATGGCCACCACGGTGTCGCCAGGGCGCACGCGGTCGGGTCCGAGCATCCCGTCCGCCTCGACGATCCCGACGCCCGTGGCCGAGAGGTCGTAGTGGTGGGGCTCCATGACGCCGGGGTGCTCGGCCGTCTCGCCACCGAGCAGGGCGCAGCCGGCGAGCCGGCACCCCTCGGCGATGCCCGAGACGATCTTCTCGACCTTCTCCGGGACGAGCTTCCCGATGGCGAGGTAGTCCTGCAGGAACAATGGCTCGGCGCCGCAGACGACGAGGTCGTCGACGACCATGGCCACGAGGTCGCGACCCACGGTGTCGTGACGGTCGGCAGCCTGGGCGACAGCGAGCTTGGTGCCCACGCCGTCGGTCGACGCCGCGAGCACGGGCTCGCGGTACTTGCCGGTGCGCAGCGCGAACAGGCCGGCGAAGCCACCGATGCCGCCGAGGACCTCGGGACGCGAGGTCGACTTCGCGAGCGGCTTGAGACGGTCGACGGCGCGCTCACCCGCCTCGACGTCGACCCCGGCGGCCGCGTAACTGGCCTGCTGGCCCGCGAGCTCGCCGGCCGTGTCGTCGGGGGCGTGGGTCATCGGTGGAGTTCCTCGCAGAGCGGGAGTAGGCGGGGGTGAGGGCCGTCAGGGACGGCTGAGCGCGTCCTCGGCACCGTATCCCGGCGTCCCGAGCGGCATCCCGGTGCCGTTCGCACGCCCGTGCTCGAACACGACCGGACCGCCCGAGCCGCCGTCACCGCAGCTCGCGCCGGTGACGTCCTCGAGCAGGTGCTTGCCGACCATCGCCTCGTCGGGCAGCGGGATCGGGTACTCGCCGGAGAAGCACGCCGTGCACAGCCGCGAGCGCGGCTGGTCGGTGGCCGCGACGAGGCCGTCCTGCGAGATGTAGCCGAGGCTGTCGGCGCCGACGGAACGGCGCACGCCCTCGTCGTCGAGGCCGTTGGCGATGAGCTCCGCCCGCGACGCGAAGTCGATGCCGTAGAAGCAGGGCCAGCGCACGGGCGGGCTCGCGATGCGGACGTGCACCTCGAGGGCGCCGGCCTCGCGCAGCATCCGCACGAGCGAGCGCTGGGTGTTGCCGCGGACGATCGAGTCGTCGACGACGACGAGGCGCTTGCCCCGGATGACCTCGCGCAGCGGATTGAGCTTGAGCCGGATGCCCAGCTGGCGGATGGTCTGCGAGGGCTGGATGAACGTGCGGCCCACGTAGGCGTTCTTGACCAGGCCCATGCCGTACGGGATGCCCGAGGCCTCGGCGTAACCGACGGCGGCCGGCGTCCCGGACTCGGGCACGGGGATCACGAGGTCCGCCTCGGCCGGGTGCTCGGCGGCGAGACGGCGCCCGATCTCGACGCGCGCCGAGTGCACGCCACGGCCGGAGATCGAGGTGTCCGGGCGGGCGAGGTAGACGTACTCGAAGATGCAGCCCTTGGGCTCCGGTGCGGCGAACCGCGAGCTGCGCAGGCCCTCGGCGTCGATGGCGATGAGCTCGCCGGGCTCGACCTCGCGCACGAACGAGGCCCCGACGATGTCGAGGGCGGCGGTCTCGGAGGCGACGACCCAGCCGCGGTCGAGACGCCCCAGCACGAGCGGGCGCACGCCGTGGCGGTCGCGGGCGGCGTAGAGCGTGGTCTCGTCGCAGAAGGCGATGCTGAAGGCGCCCTGGAGGTCGGGCAGCAGCCGCACCGCCGCCTCCTCGACCCCGAGGTCGGCGGCCGAGTCGGCGAGCAGGCCCGTCACGACGTCGGAGTCGGTGGTGGCGCCGACGAGGGCCGACGAGCGCCGGTTCCCGCCGCCGTGGCCGTGGCGCGCGCCGCCGTTCACCGCGAGGGCGGCGTCGCGGCGCCGCACCAGCTCGGCGGTGTTGACGAGGTTGCCGTTGTGTCCCAGCGCGAGGCCGGTGCCCGCCGCGGTGGTGCGGAACGTCGGCTGGGCGTTCTCCCAGGTGGGGGAGCCCGTCGTCGAGTACCGGGTGTGGCCCACGGCGAGGTGGCCGCGCAGGGACGAGAGCGTCTGCTCGTCGAAGACCTGGCTGACCAGCCCGAGGTCCTTGAAGACGACGATCTGGCGACCGTCGCTGACGGCCATGCCCGCGGCCTCCTGGCCGCGGTGCTGGAGGGCGAAGAGCCCGAAGTAGGTGAGCTTCGAGACCTCCTCGCCGGGCGCCCAGACGCCGAAGACGCCGCACTCCTCCTTGGGCCCCTCGTCGTACGCGGGGGCCTCGGGGGGTGTCGAGGTGGATGACGTGGGCCGTGAATCAGGTCCGGCTGGGTCCACCGGGACGGCTCCTTGTCGACGGTGATGCCACGAGTCGTGCCGGTGCCAACCCTACGCGCCCCGACCGTCCCGGCGGGGCCCCGCGCGCCGTCGGGGACGCGATCCCGCTCTCAGCCCGGCCGGCCTCGACGGTGAGGCGGCGGTCAGTTCGCCCAGTGGCTCCCCGCGCCGCAGCATCGTGGCGACATCACCCGCGGGCAGCGCGGGCGCGAACAGCCAGCCCTGGCCCTCGTCGCACCCGAGCTCGCGGAGCCGCGCGGCCTGCGCCGCGGTCTCGACGCCCTCGGCGGTCACCGTCAGCTCCAGCGCGTGACCGAGGTCGACCAGCGTCCCCACGATCCGCTCGTCGACCTCGTCGTAGAGCTCCTCCTCCCGCAGCCCCTCGCCGAACGAGCCGTCGAGCTTGATCACGTCGACGGGCAGTTTGCGCAGGTAGGAGAGGTTCGAATAGCCGGTGCCGAAATCGTCGACGGCGATCCGGACGCCCATCGCGCGCAGCCCGTCGAGGGCCTTGAGCGGGGCGCCCTCGTCCGTGGTGAGCGCGCGCTCGGTGAGCTCCACCTGCAGGCGGTCGGGGGGCAGGCCGGTGCGGTCGAGCAGGGCGGCGACCTCGGCGACCAGGCCCGGCTCGTGGAGCTGGCGCGGGGCGACGTTGACGCTGACGAACGGGGCCGCCGACCCGAACTCGGCGTGCCAGTCGCGGGCGTCGCGGCACGCGGTCTCGAGCACCGAGCGCCCCAGCGGCACGATGACGCCGGTCTCCTCGGCGGGCCCGATGAACAGTGCGGGCGAGAGCACGCCGAGACGGGGGTGCTGCCAGCGGACGAGCGCCTCGACGCCGCGGACGCGGTGGTCGGACAGCGAGACCAGCGGCTGGTAGAGCACGAAGAACTCGTCGTGCGCGACCGCCATGGGCAGGGCGGCCGACAGCGTGAACCGCGCGGTCTCGGCCTCGTCGCGACTGGGGTCGTGCACCGCCCAGCGGCCACGCCCCTCCGCCTTGGCCGTGTAGAGCGTGATGTCCGCCGCGCGCATGAGCTCGCTGGCGGTGGTGTCGGTGACGGCCTGCTCGACGACGCCGATGCTCGCGCCGACGGCGAGCTCCTGGCCGGCGAGGCGCAGGGGCGGGGCGAGGGCCGCGAGCACGCGGTCGGCGAGGCCGACCAGGCGGTCGACGCCCTGGGAGTCCTCGACCAGCACGACGAACTCGTCGCCCCCCGTGCGGGCGACGAGCTCACCCTCGCCCGCGCAGGCGCCGAGCCGGCGGGCCACCTCCTGGAGCATGAGGTCGCCGACGTGGTGACCGAGGCTGTCGTTGATGGTCTTGAAGCCGTCGAGGTCGAGGTAGCAGACCCCCACCCGCCGCGTCGAGTGCGGCCCGGCGTCGGCGAAGACCTTCTCGAGGCGCTCGGTGAAGCGCGCGCGGTTGGCCAGCGTGGTCAGCGGGTCGTGATAGGCCTGGTAGGTCAGGTGCTGCTGCAGGCGATGCCGCTCGGAGACGTCCTCGAGCATCGCCAGCTGGTAGGACGGCCTGCCCTCCTCGTCGCGCACCAGCGACAGCGTCAGGTGCCCGACGATCACCTCGCCGTCGCGCCGGAAGAAGCGCTTCTCGACGCGGAAGTTGTCCAGCTCGCCGCGCAGCAGGCGCTCGTAGAGCCGCCACACGGCCGGGGCGTCGTCGGGGTGGGCCAGCTCGCCGACGGTGAGCGCACTGAACTCGTCGGCGGTGTGCCCGAACATCCGTGTCATGGCCGGGTTGACCTCGAGGATCCGCCCTTCCATGTCGCCGAGGCCGATCCCGATCGCGGCCTCGTGGAACATCGCGCGGAACCGGGCCTCGCTGGCGTGCAGGGCCTGCTCGGTGTGCTGGCGTGCGACGAGCACGGCCCGCCGGATCGCCTCCTGCTCGTCGAGGGTGCGGTCGCGCAGGGTGGCGGCGTAGCCGGCGGCGAGCGCCCCGGTGAGCGCGTGCACGGCCGGGATCACCTCGGGGCCGTAGAGCGCGGGCAGCCGGTCCGCGAGCAGCACCACCGTGCGCTCCAGCGTCGAGGGGCCCGTGAAGTGCGCCGCGACGAGGCGCCGGCCGACCTCGGCACCCACCTCCGGGCGGGGCGGCTCGGCGCGGACGGCCTCGACGACCAGGCCGGCGAGCTCGAGGAGGTGCTCCTGCAGCTCGTCGGCGGCCATCGGCACATAGCTCGTGCCCTCGACCTCCTCGGCCCAGTGGGCGGCGAGCGCGTCGAGCGTGTCGCGGTCGGGGGCCGCGGGCGCCGCCGCCGGGGGCTCAGTCACGACGACCCACGACGGCGTGGCCGGTGAACCGTTCCGGGTTCTCCAGCGGCGCGGACGGGTCGTCGGGACGCCACTGCGGGAGGTACACGATGCCCGGCTCGACCAGGGTGAACCCCGCGACGAGCCCGGCGACCTCGTCGCGGGAGCGCATGGTCATCGGGGTGGCGGTGCGGCGGTAGAGCGCCCGGTGCTCGTCCGCGTGCTCCGGGGCACCGTCGGCGCTGGCGTGGCTCAGGACGAGGTGGCTGCCCGGCGCCATCGCCTCGCGGTAGCGGGCCAGCACCTCGCCCGGACGCCGGTCGTCGCCCACGAAGTGCAGCAGCGCGACGACGAGCACCCCGACCGGACGGGAGAAGTCGATCAGCGAGCGCGTCACCGGGTCGTCGAGCACGGACGAGGGGTCGGTGAAGTCGGCCTCCACGACCCCCGTGGTGGGGTCGTCGGCGAGCAGGGCCCGGGCGTGCGCGACGGCGACCGGGTCGATGTCGACGTAGACGACGCGGGCCTCGCCCAGCGCGGCCTGGGCGATCTCGTGGACGTTGCCGACCGTGGGGATGCCGGACCCGATGTCGAGGAACTGGTCGATGCCCTGCGCGGCGAGGTGGCGCACGGCCCGCCGCAGGAACGCCCGGTTGGCCTGCATGATGCGCGGCAGCTCCGGCCAGTCGGCGACGGCGCGGGCCGCCATGTCGCGGTCGGCCGAGAAGTTGTGCAGGCCGCCGAGGTAGTAGTCGTACACCCTGGCCGCACTCGGCCGGTCGACGTCGATCTCCTCGGGAGCCCAGCTCGGCCGCTGCACACGGTCCCCTCTCCGTCGACCGCCACCGGCCTCGTCGGTCACGTTCCGGTCATCGGGATGATACGGCCACTACCGAGTCGGCTCAGCTCTTCTCACACGTTCGATGTCCGTCCACCACCGGGAGCCATCGGGCGATGTCCGCCGCCCGGTGCCCCGACGCCGTCACCCGGTCCGCCGCGGCGTCCCACGTCGTCAGCCCGAGCGCGAGGGCGAGCCACGTCGCCGGGTCGGTCTCGACGACGTTGGGCGGCGTGCCCCGGGTGTGGCGCGGGCCCTCGACGCACTGCACGGCGCCGAACGGCGGCACGCGCACCTCGACCGAGTGCCCGGGGGCCTGGTGCTCCAGCGTGCGCAGCGAGGAGCGCACCGCCGCCGCGAGCGCGGGACGCGGCGGGCGCTCGACGCCGTCGGGGTCGCGGACCCACTCGGCGACGGCGAGCAGCTCGGCCCGCACCTGCGCGGGGTCGGGGGCTCGTCGGGGCACGGTCGTCCAGGGTAGCGACGGCAGGGGCACCGGAGCGGAGGCTGCGTGGTCACCGAGCCCGGGTGGTCGATGTCGATCTCCGAGGTGACCGTGTGGGCTCGCCGACCACGGGACGGTGTCCGCGCGGCTACGGTGCCGATCCGTGCCGCGCGTCCGCTCCCTCGTCCTCGCCGGGTTCCTCGGTCTCGCCGCCGTGCAGGCCCGCCGTCTGTGGCTCGCCACGACCATGGAGCCCGACCACGCCGCCTACTGGCGCCGGCGTGGACGCAGCCCCGGGGACGTCCTGCTCGTGGCGCTCGGCGACTCGCTGGCCCAGGGGCTCGGCGCCGTGCACCCCGAGCGGTCCTGGGCGGGCCGGCTGGCCGACCAGATCGAGGCGCGCGACGGAGTGCGGGTCCGCGTCGTGAACCTGGGCGTCGTCGGGGCGACGGCGGCCGACGTCCTGGCCGACCAGCTCCCGGTCGTGCCCCCCGAGGCGTTCACCGACCCCACGGCGATCGTCGCCCTCGCCGTCGGGACCAACGACGCCGCCCAGGACGTCCCGGTGCAGGAGTACCGGCGCGACCTCGACGCCCTCTGCGCCGCGCTGCCTGCCGGCGCGCTCGTCGCCGACGTCCCGGACCTGCAGCGGGGCGTCGTGCGCGAACGCGGGATGCGCCTGTCGGCCGTCGCCCGCGAGGTCGTCGCCGCCCACCCGGGGCTGCGACCGGTGGCACTCGAGGCCGCGACCCACCGGATCCGGGTCTGGGAGGCCGGGCCCGACCTCGCCCACCCCAACGGCCGCGGCTACCGGCGCTACGGCCGCGCGTTCGTCGAGGCGCGGGAGCAGGGCGCCGCGATGTCAGCGAAGTGCCGTCGCAGACGTTGAGTGTCCGTATCGGTACTTCGATCAGCGGCGCTCAGTCGAGGGCGGCCGGGAGAGTGGCCTCGGAGAGCGCGCGGAGCTCGGCGAGCGGGAGCGGGTCGACGCCCTCGATCGCGAGGACCGCGTCCACCGAGCCGCCGACCTCGCCGAGACGCGCGGCCGGCTGGCCCGCGTCGGCACAGCGCCGGGCGAGCTCGGCCTCGTCGCCGGGCGCGACGGTGACGAGCATCCGCGCCCCGGTCTCGGAGAACAGGACCGCGGCGGGGTCCAGGCCCGGCGCCGGGGGCAGGGTGACCCGTGCGCCGCGCCCGGTGGCCAGCGACGCCTCGACGAGGGCCTGCGCCAGCCCGCCGTCGGAGAGGTCGTGGGCGCCCGAGAGCAGGCCGTCGGCACCCGCCGACGCCATGAGCGCCGCGAGACGGGACTCGGCGGCGAGGTCGACCTGCGGGGGCCGCCCGCCGAGGTGGTCGTGCACGACGCCGGCCCACGCCGACCCGTCGAGCTCGTCGCGGGTCCGGCCGAGCAGCCAGACCGCGTGGCCCTCCGGGCCGAGGCCGTGGCGCACCGCCCGCGCGACGTCGGTGAGGATGCCGAGCACGCCGACCACCGGTGTCGGCAGGATCGCCGCGCTCCCGGTCTGGTTGTAGAAGCTGACGTTCCCGCCGGTGACGGGCAGGCCCAGCGCCGCGCAGGCGTCGGCGAGTCCCCCGACGGCCTCGGCGAACTGCCACATGACGGCCGGGTCCTCGGGCGAGCCGAAGTTCAGGCAGTCGGTGACCGCGACCGGGACCGCGCCCGAGGACGCGACGTTGCGCATCGACTCCGCGAGGGCGAGCTGGGCGCCGGCGCGCGGGTCGAGCTGGCAGAAGCGGGCGTTGGCGTCGATCGACACCGCGACCCCGCGCCCGCTGGCCTCGTCCACACGGACCACGCCGGCGTCCGCGGGCGTCGCGGAGGTCGTGTTGCCGCGGACGTAGCGGTCGTACTGCTCGGTGACCCACGTTCGCGCGGCGAGCGCCGGCGACGCCACGAGGTCACGGACCTGGGCGGCCAGCTCGGCGGGCGCCGACGGCCGTGCGCGCCCCCCGACGCCGTCCGCCTGCAGCGCGTCCTGCCAGTCGGGGCGGGCGTAGGGCCGCTCGTAGACCGGGCCGTCGTGGGCGACGGTGCGCGGCGGGACGTCGACCACCGTCTCGCCACGGTGGGTGATCCGCAGGCGGTCGCCGTCGGTGACCTCGCCGATCACCGTCGCCGTGACGTCCCAGCGCCGGCAGACGGCCATGAAGGCGTCCACGTTCTCCGGGGTGACCACCGCGCACATCCGCTCCTGCGACTCGCTGGAGAGGATCTCGGCGGCGGTCATGTTCTCGGCGCGCAGCGGGACGGTGTCGAGGTCGACGTGCATGCCGCCGTCGCCGGCGCTGGCGAGCTCGCTCGTCGCGCAGGACAGCCCGGCGCCGCCGAGGTCCTGGATGCCGACGACCAGCCCGCCGCCGAAGAGCTCGAGGCAGCACTCGATGAGGACCTTCTCGGCGAACGGGTCGCCCACCTGCACGCTGGGCAGCTTCTTGCGTCCGGTGCCCTCGACGAAGGTCTCCGAGGCGAGCACCGAGACCCCGCCGATGCCGTCGAGGCCCGTGCGGGCCCCGAAGAGCACGATCTTGTTGCCGGCGCCGGAGGCGAACGCCAGGTGCAGGTCCTCGTGGCGCAGCACGCCGACGCACAGGGCGTTGACCAGCGGGTTGCCCGAGTAGCTCGGGTCGAAGACGACCTCGCCGCCGATGTTGGGCAGGCCGAGACAGTTGCCGTAGAAGCCGACGCCGGAGACGACGCCGGGCAGCACCCGAGCGGTGTCGGGGGCGTCGAGCGGGCCGACGCGCAGCCCGTCCATGACGGCCACCGGGCGCGCGCCCATGGCCATGATGTCGCGCACGATGCCGCCGACCCCGGTGGCCGCGCCCTGGTGGGGCTCGACGTACGACGGGTGGTTGTGCGACTCGATCTTGAAGGTGACCGCCCAGCCGTCGCCGACGTCGACCACGCCCGCGTTCTCGCCGATGCCCGCGAGCAGGCGGGCGCGCATCGCCTCGGTGGTCGTCTCGCCGAAGCGGCGCAGGTGGACCTTCGAGGACTTGTAGGAGCAGTGCTCCGACCACATCACCGAGTACATGGCGAGCTCGGCCTCGGTGGGCCGGCGACCGAGGATCTCCCGGATGCGGGCGTACTCCTCGTCGCGCAGGCCGAGGGCGGCGTGCGGCTGGGGCTCGTCCGGGGTCGCCGCGGCGTGTGCGACCTCATCGACGGGCGGGAGCGCCGGAGGCGCCTCGGGGACGGGGTTCACAGGGGCCGGACCGGCGGGGACGGGCACCCTTCCGAGCGTAGGCGCCCCTCGCGACCGGTTCACGGGCCCGTGCGCAGGGCCTCACCCACGGTGCGCGAGGACCTCACCCGCGGTGAGCGCGGCGTTACCCACGACGTGCGGTCGACAAACGGTGATCCGCCGATGTCACCGACTCCACACAGCGCTGTCCACCACACGCCCACCGTGCGCACCGCCACTAGGTGGAGTTGGCTGGACCGTTAGCTCGATCGGATGGCCGTTCATGGGCCAACACGGTCGTTTCGCCGCGACACGGTGCGGGCGTGTCGTGCAATGCCCGGGGGTGTCGGACCCTCGATACATCATGGAGCCATGACCACCGCCTCCGTCTCCCCGGCCGCCGGTGCGACGTCGGACGACGCGCCCACGTCGGCCGCCGATCCGCTCGCCCGGCTCGGCCTGGTGCTCGACCGCGAGCTGGTCGGGGTCCGCCGTCACGACCTCGAGCTCGCCGGGCGCGTCCCCGAGAGCGTCCGCCCGCACGTCGACGCCACCGCCGGCATGCTCGAGTTCCTCGTCGACGACGGCACCGGGGGTGTCGTCGTGCTCGCCCTGGCCCCGGGTGCCCGGGGCGACACGGTGGTGCCGCTGCTCCCCGCGGTGCAGCCCACCGAGCCGGGGGGTCACGACGTCAGCGCGGCGGCCCCGTTCGACGAGGTGGTCGGCGAGGCCGTCGAGGACGTGTCGCGCCTGCTCACCCACGTCGAGCGGCCCGACGAGATGCGCGGGCTCGTGCTGCACCTCGGCGGCCAGATGCTGATGATCTACGCCGACCTCTGGGAGCTCAGGGTCACGCTGCTGCCGTGAACCTCGAGAGGACGGAGGTGAAGAGGCCCAGGCCGTCCGTGCCGGGGCCGGTGAGCGCGTCGATGGCGTGCTCGGGGTGCGGCATGAGGCCGACCACGCGGCCGTCGGCCGAGCTGATGCCCGCGATGTCGCGCAGCGCGCCGTTGGGCGCGGGCTCGGTGTAGCGGAACACCACGCGGCCCTCGCCCTCGAGGGCGTCGAGGGTGGCCTCGTCGGCGACGTAGCGCCCCTCGCCCGACTTCAGCGGGACGCGGATGTGCTGGCCGACGGTGAACGACGACGTCCACGCGGTGTCGGCCTCCACGCGCAGCCCGACCTCGCGGCACACGAACCGCAGGCCGTGGTTGCGCACGAGCGCGCCCGGCAGCAGGCCCGCCTCGCAGAGGATCTGGAACCCGTTGCAGATGCCGAGCACCGGCATCCCGGCCCGGCCCGCCTCGACGACGGGGCCCATCACCGGCGAGCGGGCGGCGATGGCGCCGGCGCGCAGGTAGTCGCCGTAGGAGAAGCCGCCGGGCACGACCACGGCGTCGACACCCCGGAGGTCGGCGTCGTCGTGCCAGAGGCCGACGGGCTCGCCGCCCGCGTAGCGCACGGCCCGGGCGGCGTCGACGTCGTCGAGCGTCCCGGGGAACGTGATGACCCCGATCCGGCTCACTGGACCCTCCGCACGACCCACTCCTCGATCACCGGGTTGGCCAGCAGCGAGCCGGCGATGCGCTCGAGCGCGGCGTCGTCGACGGTGTCGTCGACCTCCAGCTCGAAGTGCTTGCCCTGGCGGACGTCGGCGACGCCGTCGACCCCCAGACGACCCATCGCCCGGGCCACCGCCTGACCCTGGGGGTCGAGGATCTCGGCCTTCGGAAGGACGTCGACGATCACGCGAGCCACACCGACCAGGTTACCGGTGCGCCGGGAGGGGAACGGCGATGGCGTGGAACTCGTGCACCTCGGCCACGCCTGCGTCGTGGCCGACACCGGCTCGGCCCGGATCCTGCTCGATCCGGGCGCCTTCTCGTCGGGCTACGAGACCCTCGAGGGTCTCGACGCCATCCTGATCACCCACCAGCACTTCGACCACCTCGACCTGGAGAAGCTCCCGGCGCTCCTCGCCCAGAACCCGAGCGCGGAGCTGGTCGTCGACACCGGCACCGCCGAGCAGCTGCGCCAACGCGAGATTGCCCACACCGTCCGCGAGCCCGGTGAGACGTTCACCGTCGGCGGCGCGACGGTCGAGGTCGTCGGCGGCGGCGAGCACGCGGTGATCCACCCCGACATCCCGACCATCGCCAACAACGGCTACCTGATCGACGGCAGCGTGCTGCACCCCGGCGACGTGTTCACCGTCCCGGAGCGCACCCCGGACGTCCTCCTGCTGCCCACCGCCGCGCCGTGGCTCAAGGCCTCCGAGGCCGTCGACTACCTGCGCGCCGTGGCCCCGCCGCTCGCCGTGCCGATCCACGAGGCCGTGCTGGCGAACCCGGACCTGCACTACAACCTCTTCTCGAACCTCGGGCCGCAGGGCACCGAGGTCCGGATCGCTCCACGCGGGGTGGCTTTCGCCACGTGAGCGATCTGGGTCGCTCCGGCGATCCGGATCGCTCAGGTGCGCCGGAGGCGCGTCACGCCGTGATCGACCAGTCCTCCGGGTCGCCGGTGGCGCCGGTGCGACGCGGGGCACGCCGCCCCACGAGCTCACCCGCGCCCAGCGGCGTCGCGCCGGTGGCGAGGGCCTCGTCGACCAGCGCGGCAGCGGTCGCCGCGGGCGTGCCGGCGTGCAGGGCCAGGTGGATCAGGCCCGGCTCGGAGCGCCGACGGGAGCGCCGGGGTTCCGCCGCCACGACCGGCCCGCGCCACGAGGTCGCGACGGCCCCGCCGGCCGCCAGCCGGTGCACCCCGGTGTCGTCGAGCAGCACGCCCACGCCGGCCGCGGCCAGAGCGGTCCGGGTGCCGTCCGAGGTCGACCACCCCGGGGCGGCGAACCCGTCGACGGCCAGGCCGAGGACGTCGCGGCTGCGCAGTGCGCCGGCGAGGCGCAGGCCGGCCTCGTGCGCGGGGAGGCGACGGTAGGGACGCCCGGCAGCGGGGTCGGTCCGCGTGCCGTGCAGCAGCACCGCGTCGCCCACCCGCCGCCGGGCGGTGGCCCAGGCGACGACCTCGGGGTGGGGCTGCGGGCCGATCAGCCAGGTCGCCGGCGCGCGCCGGGCGTCGAGGGCGTCGGCGAGCGCGACGGCGGCCGTGAGCGGCGCACCGGGCCCGAGGCCGGACACGGAGACGATCAGGCGGGGAGTCACGCCCCCCATGAGGCCAGTCGGAGGTGCCGTCCGTGCGTCGGGGGGGTGAACACCCCGGCTCGGTCCGACGACGGGCTCGCGCCGCATCGATGCAGGTCAGCTCACATCGCGGGGGGCCACTCCCGCCCCGTCAACCGCGTGTAGGCCTCGACGTAGCGCGCCCTGGTGGCGTCGATCACGTCGTCCGGCAGGGGCGGCGGGGCCTCGCCGGAGTGGCGGTCCCAGCCCGAGGCGGGTGAGGTCAGCCACTCGCGGACGTACTGCTTGTCGAAGCTCGGCTGCACCGACCCCGGCGCGTAGCCCTCGGCGGGCCAGAAGCGCGACGAGTCGGGGGTGAGCACCTCGTCGCCGAGGACCAGCGCGCCGTCGGGCGAGAGGCCGAACTCGAGCTTCGTGTCGGCGAGGATCAGGCCGCGCGAGGCGGCGTAGGCCGCGCCGCGCGCGTAGATCGCCAGGGTCTGGTCGCGCAGCGCGCCCGCGAGGTCCGCCCCGACCTGCGCGGCGACGGTCTCGAAGCTGACGTTCTCGTCGTGCTCGCCCTGCGCGGCCTTCGTCGCCGGCGTGAAGATCGGCGACGGCAGCATGCTCGCCTCGTCCAGCCCCGGGGGCAGCGCGACACCGCAGACGGCGCCGTCGCGGCGGTAGTCGGCCGTGCCCGAGCCCGCCAGGTAGCCGCGGGCGACGCATTCGACCGGGATCATCTCCAGCCGGCGCACGAGCAGCGCGCGGCCGCGGACCTCGTCGGGGATGCGCTCGTCGCGGGCGGCGACGAGGTGGTGGCCCACCGGCGGCGCGGCGACGTCCGGGCCGCTGAGCAGCTCGAACCAGAACACGCTCATCGCCGTCAGGACCCGCCCCTTGTCGGGGATGGGTGTCGACAGGACGTGGTCGAACGCCGAGATCCGGTCCGACGCGACGAGCAGCAGCGTCTCGTCGTCGACCTCGTAGAGGTCACGGACCTTGCCGGAGGCGACGTGCCGATAGTCGGCGAGGGAGACCACGGGCCGGGAGGCTAGAGGATCGGTGACGGCGTGTAGGCCGCCGCGTCGGGATGCTGCGCCACGAGCGCGTCCACCCGTCGGGTGATCTCCGCGACCTGCGCGCCCGCGGCCCCGACGAAGGCCTGCGGGTCGCCGACGGCGGCGTCGAGGTCGGCGGCGGAGAGGCCGAGGCGGGCGTCGCCGGAGAGCCGGGCGAGCAGGTCGTTGCCGTCGGCACCCTTCTCGCGCATGTCCAGCGCCACCGCGCGGGCGTGCTCGGAAATGATCTCGTGGCCGGTCTCGCGGCCCACCCCGGCGCGCACGGCGCCCATCAGCACGGCCGTGGTCGCGAGGAACGGCAGGAACCGGTCGAGCTCGCGGGCGATCACCGCGGGATAGGCGCCGAACTCGTCGAGGACGGTCAGGATCGTCTCGAGCAGGCCGTCGATCGCGAAGAACGCGTCGGGCAGTGCGACGCGGCGCACCACGGAGTCGGAGACGTCGCCCTCGTTCCACTGGCCGCCGGCCAGCTCGGAGACCATCGCCGCGTTGCCGCGCAGCACCACGGCCAGGCCGTTGACGCGCTCGCACGAGCGGGTGTTCATCTTGTGCGGCATGGCGCTCGAGCCGACCTGGCCCGCCTGGAACCCCTCGGTGACGAGCTCCTGCCCGGCCATCAGGCGGATCGTGGTGGCGAGCGACGACGGGCCGGCCGCGAGCTGGACGAGAGCAGTGAGCACGTCCTGGTCCAGCGAGCGCGGGTAGATCTGGCCCACGCTGGTGAGGACCTCGGTGAAGCCCAGGTGCTCGGCGACCCGGCGCTCGAGCTCGGCGAGCTTGCCGGCGTCCCCGCCGAGCAGCCCGAGCATGTCCTGGGCCGTGCCGACCGGTCCCTTGATCCCGCGCAGCGGGTAGCGGGCGATCAGCTCGGTGACCCGGCGGTGTGCCACGAGCGTCTCGTCGGCGGCCGAGGCGAAGCGCTTGCCGAGCGTCGTGGCCTGCGCGGCGACGTTGTGGCTGCGCCCGGCCATGACCAGCTCGGAGTACTCGCCGGCCCGGCGTGCGAGGCGCGCGAGGACCGCGACGGTCTTCTCCGCCACGAGGCGCAGCGAGTCCCGGACCTGCAGCTGCTCGACGTTCTCGGTGAGGTCGCGGCTGGTCATGCCCTTGTGGGCGTGCTGGTGCCCGGCGAGCGCGTCGAACTCCTCGATGCGCGCCTTCACGTCGTGGCGGGTGACCCGCTCACGGGTGGCGATCGAGGCGAGGTCGACGTGGTCGACCACGGCGCGGTAGTCGTCGAGAACACCGACGGGGACGTCGACCCCGAGCTCGGCCTGCGCGGCGAGCACCGCGATCCACAGCTCGCGCTCGAGGGTGACCTTGCGCTCGGGCGACCACAGCGCCGTCAGCGCGGGAGAGGCGTACCGCCCGGCGAGCACGTTCGGGACCATCGGTGCACTCACCTGGCCGAGCCTACGGCCCCGGTCGGCGCACGGGCTGCGCCCGCGGTCGGCCCGGTGTCACCAACGGCTACCGTTCCGCTGAGCTGTGACCGGGGAGGAGGGGCTCATGGAGCCGGTGGAGCCGGACGCGTCCGCCCCGCTGCGGGTGCTCCTCGTCGAGGACGACGACGCCGACGCCGTCCTGGTCACCGAGCACTTCACCGACGCCGACCTCGCCGTCGACCTCCAGCGCGCCGAGTCCCTCGCCGACGCCGAGGCCGCGCTGCACGACCCGGAGGCCGTCGACTGCGTGCTGCTCGACCTGGCGCTGCCCGACGCCCACGGCTTCGAGGGCCTGCGCCGTCTGCTCTACACCGACGGCCCGGCCGTGCTCGTGCTCACGGGCCTGCGCGACGAACAGCTCGGCGCCGACGCGGTGGGGGTCGGTGCGCAGGACTACCTGGTCAAGGACCTCGTCGACGGCCCCTCGCTGGCCCGGGCCGTGCGCTACGCCGTCGAGCGCCGCCGCTCCGACCGGGTGCGCCGGGCGCTGCGCGACGCCCGGCTGCGCGCCGACGAGAACGCCCGCCTGGAGCGCGGTCTGCTCCCCACCCCGCTGATCGAGGACCCGGAGATGCGGGTCCTCGCCCGCTACGAGCCCGGTACCGAGCAGACGCTGCTGGGCGGGGACTTCTACGACGTCGTCGAGGGCAGCGACGGCACGCTGCACGCGGTCATCGGGGACGTCTGCGGTCACGGGCCCGACGAGGCCGCCCTCGGGGTGAGCCTGCGGATCGCGTGGCGGACGCTGGTGCTCAGCGGGATCGACCCCGACCGGGTGCTGCCGACGATGCACGAGCTGCTGGTGCACGAGCGCAACCAGCCCACGCTGTTCACCACGCTCGCCACTGCGACCGTCGAGCCGGGGCGGGAGCGGATGACGCTGCGGCTCGCCGGGCACCCGCCGCCCGCGCTCGTCGGCGAGGGGCAGGACACCTCGATGCTCTCGACCGAGCGTCTCGGCCTGCCGCTGGGCGTGGGCGAAGGCGTGTCCTGGACGCCGCTCGAGGTCGAGCTGCCCAAGAAGTGGGCGCTGCTGCTCTACACCGACGGGCTCATCGAGGGCCGGCAGGTCTCCGGCGACGTGCTGTGGACCGACGGCCTCCTGGACCTCCTGCGCGAGGTCACCGCAGGCCCGGCGCCGTGGCGGGACGACCCGGGGACGATGCTGGACGCCGTGATGGAACGGGTGCGGTCGCTGTCGACGGCGCGACCCGACGACGTGGCCGCCGTACTGCTGGTGTCCGACAAGTGAGCGCGCCCACCGCCGAGGACGCCACCGACGCCACGCCGGACGTCGACGACGCGCCCCCGGCGGCCGCGCCGGTCCCCCGCCCGCGACGGCGCCGCCGCGACGGCCTGAGCCGCTGGCCGCTGCAGCGCATCCTCCTGGTCACCGGCGCCGCGCTCGGGGTCCTGCTCCTGGTCGCGCTCCTCGTCGGCATCGCCGGGCTGACGGCCCTGGCCCGGCAGCGCAGCGAGCTCGTGGACCGCCTCGACCCCGCCCTGCTCACCGCCCAGCAGCTCGACGCCGCCACCGTCGACCAGGAGACCGGGGTCCGCGGCTACGTCCTCCTGCCGCGGGCCGAGCTCCTCGACCCCTACACCCGGGGACGCGCCGAGGAGGCCGAGCTGGTCGGCGGGCTCCGTGCGCTCGTCGCGGGGCGGCCCGAGGCGCTCGCCCAGCTCGACGCGGTCGAGGACGCCACCGCGACCTGGCGCACGACGTACGCCGAGCCCTCGATCGCCGCCGCCGGGCAGGGCGTCCCCGGCCCGTCGGTCGAGGTCGGGAAGGCGGCCTTCGACCGGGTCCGGGCCGCGCTCGACGCCCAGCGGGCGCGGCTGCTCGATCTGCGCAACGACGCCCGCGACGGGCTCGACGGCGCGGCGGACATGCTCGCAGTCAGCGGCGCCGTGACCCTCGTGGTGATCGCACTCGGCGTCCTGGCGCTGCTGGAGTGGCTGCGCCGGGTCGTGGTCGCGCCGACGCACCGGCTCGCCCGGGAGGTCCGGCAGGTGGCGGACGGCGACCTCGACCACCAGGTGCTCGCCGCCGGCCCCCGCGAGATCACCGAGCTCGGCGAGGACGTCGAGGCGATGCGCGTGCTCATCGTCCGCGAGCTGGCCGACACCGAACGGGCCCGCCAGGAGCTCGACAGCCGCAGCCGCGAGCTCGCGCGCTCGAACTCCGACCTCGAGCAGTTCGCCTACGTCGCCTCGCACGACCTGCAGGAGCCGCTGCGCAAGGTGGCGAGCTTCTGCCAGCTGCTGCAGCGCCGCTACGCCGGTCAGCTCGACGAGCGCGCCGACCAGTACATCGAGTTCGCCAGCGACGGCGCCAAGCGGATGCAGGTGCTCATCAACGACCTGCTCGCCTTCTCGCGGGTGGGACGTCAGGGCGACGCGATGGAGACGGTGGACCTGAACCGGCTCGTCGACCGGGCCGCCGAGAACGTCGCCGGTGCGCTCGAGGAGTCCGGCGGCGCCGTCGAGCACGGCGACCTGCCCCGGGTGCACGGCGCACCGGCCCTGCTCACCACGGTGTTCCAGAACCTGCTCGGCAACTCGCTGAAGTTCCGGGGCGAGGACCCGCCGCGCGTGCGCGTCGACGCCGAGCGCGACGGCGACCGCTGGCTCCTGCGCTTCCGTGACAACGGCATCGGGATCGACCCGGAGTACGCCGAGCGAATCTTCGTGATCTTCCAGCGTCTGCACGCCCGGAACACCTACCCCGGCACCGGGATCGGGCTGGCCATGTGCCGGAAGATCCTCGAACATCACGACGGCTCGATGTGGCTCGACACGGACGCCACGCCCGGCACCACCTTCGTCGTGGCCCTGCCCGTCCTGACCGATCCCGACCCCGATTCCGAGCCCGAGCCCGAGCCCGGGCCCGACCAGGAGGCCGCTCCGTGACCGACCCCGCCGACGAGATCCACGTCCTGCTGGTCGAGGACGACCCGGGCGACGTCCTGATGACCCAGGAGGCGTTCGAGCACCACAAGCTGCGCAACCAGCTGCACGTCGTCTCCGACGGCGTCGAGGCACTCGCGTTCCTGCGGCGCGAGGGCGAGTTCGCCGACGCGCCCCGCCCCGGCCTGGTGCTGCTCGACCTCAACCTCCCGCGCAAGGACGGCCGCGAGGTCCTGGAGGAGGTCAAGAACGACCCCACGCTGCGCAGCATCCCGATCGTGGTCCTGACGACCTCCCAGGCCGAGGAGGACATCCTGCGCAGCTACGACCTCTACGCGAACGCGTACGTGGCCAAGCCGGTGGACTTCGAGCGCTTCATCGAGGTCATCCGCCAGATCGACGACTTCTTCGTCTCCGTGGTCAAGCTGCCTGGATGATCGACCTGCGTTCGGACACGGTCACCCGCCCGTCGATCGCCATGCGCGAGGCGATGGCGGGGGCCGACGTCGGCGACGACGTCCTCGACGGCGACCCGACCCTGGCCGCGCTCCAGGCCCGGGTCGCCGACCTGCTCGGCGTCGAGGCCGCGCTCTGGACACCGACCGGCTGCATGGCGAACACGGTCGCGCTCATGCACCACCTGACACGAGGTGACAGGTTCCTCGCGCCGGCGGGGGCGCACGTGCTCGAGGCCGAGCTCGGGACCGCGGCGTGGCTCGCGGGCGGGCTCCCGATGCCGCTCGAGCACGACGGCGGCCCCGGCCGCCCGACACCGGCCGCGGTGGCACGCGCCGCGGGCGCCGCCGGGCCCTACTTCGGCCTGCGCACCTCGCTGCTCTGCCTCGAGAACACCCACAACGGCGCCGGCGGTGCCGTCACCGGCGTCGACGAGCACCGCGCGCTGGTGGCCGCAGCGCGCGACGCCGGGCTGGCCGTACACCTCGACGGCGCAAGGATCTGGCACGCCGCCGCCGCGCTCGAGGTGGCGCCGCACGAGCTGACGGCGGGCGTCGACACCGTGAGCGTGTGCCTGTCGAAGGGCCTCGGCGCGCCGATGGGGTCGGTGGTCGCAGGCTCGGCCGCGTTCGTCGACCGGGCCTGGCGGCTGCGCAAGATGCTCGGCGGCGGCATCCGCCAGGGTGGCGTCATGGGCGCCGCCGGGCTCGTCGCGCTCGGCCAGGCCCGCGACCTCCCCGCCGACCACGCCCGCGCCGCCCGGCTCGCCGCGGGCCTGCGCGCCCTCGGCTGGCCGGCGACGACGCCCGACACCAACATCGTCCTCGTCCCCACCGCCGACCCGGCCGCCCTCGTCGCGGGGCTGGGCGCCGCGGGCGTGCGCGCCGTGCCGTTCGGCCCCGGCGTGCGCTTCGTGACCCACCGGGACGTCGACGACGACGACATCACCCACGTCCTCGACCGCGTCGCGGGGATCGCGGCGCCCTGAGGCGCTATCGGGGCGCCTGCTCCCGGTCCTCGAGCACGTCCAGCCGCGCCCGCAGCGCCCGGATCTCCGCGAGCAGCTCGCCGTGGCGGGCCTCGGCGGGATCGCGCTGCGCCGCGGGGGCGATCGCCTCGGACGCGTCGCGGGCCCCGACCTGCTCGAGGAACCACGTCGCGATCGCCGCGGTCACGGTGCCGAGGATCGCGATGCCCGCGAGCATCAGGCCGCCCGCGACCAGGCGGCCCTCGACGGTCACCGGGTAGAGGTCGCCGTAGCCGACGGTGGTGATCGTCGTGAGCACCCACCACAGGGCGTCGCCGAACGTCGTGATCGAGGCCTCGGGAGCGTCGCGCTCGGCCTCGAACACCCCGAGCGCGGCCACGAAGCTGAGCAGCGACACCGAGACGATGAGGTAGCTGCCGACGCGGCCCCGGAAGTCGTCGCGCAGGACCCGCCCGAGCGTCGAGATCGCGGCGACGAGGCGCAGCAGGCGCAGGAACCGGAAGAACGGCGCGGCCACGATCAGCAGGTCCAGCGGGTGGCGGACGACGAACCGCAGCCGGCGGTTCGCCAGCACGATCCGGACCCCGTAGTCGACGACGAACAGCGCCCACACGCCCCACAGGGCGACGTCGAGCCACCACCACGCGGCCTGGTCGGGGCGCGTGGCGAGGACCTGGACGGCGTAGATCGCGAGGTAGAGCACCGCGAGTCCGGTCAGCGGGTAGTCGGTGCGACGCTCCCAGGCCTCCAGCCGAGGCTCGCCGTCGTCGTCCATGGCCACGGACAGTAGTGCGCACCGCTGCCGGGCGGGAGCGGGCTCAGAGCGTCGGCAGCCAGCGACCGAGCCGGGCGAGGGCCTCGTGCACGTCGGCCGTGGCGCCGGCGAACGACAGCCGGATCCAGGTGTGGCCGGCGACGGGGTCGAAGTCGATCCCCGGGGCCACCGCGACGCCGGTCTCGGCGAGCATCCGCTGTCCGAAGGCGAGCGTGTCGTCGGTGAGGTGGGCGACGTCGGCGTAGACGTAGAACGCGCCGTCGGCGGGCGCGAGCCGCGTGATCCCGAGACGCGGGAGGCCGTCGAGCAGCAGGCGGCGGTTGATCGCGTAGTGCTCGACGTGTGCGTCGGCCTCGGCGGTCGAGGCGTCGGTGAACGCCGCGAGCGCCGCGTACTGCGCCGGAGCCGGCGGGCAGACGGTGAAGTTGCCGGCGATGACGTCCACCGCGCGCCGGAGCCGCTCGGGCACCAGCAGCCAGCCGAGCCGCCAGCCGGTCATCGACCAGTACTTCGAGAACGACGTGACGACGAGCGCCTCGTGCGAGGTGCTCCAGGCGCTCGCGGTCGGCGGAGCGTCCCCGTACTCGATGCCGTGGTAGATCTCGTCGCTGATCAGCTGGATGCCGCGCTCCTCGCAGTACGTCGCGAGGGCGGCCAGCTCGTCGGGCTCGATGACGCTGCCGGTGGGGTTCGCCGGGCTGGCGACCACGAGGCCCTTCGGCGTCGTGTCGAGGGCCTCGAGCATCGCGACGGTCGGCTGGAACCGCGTCTCCTCGCCGCAGGGCAGCTCGACGACGTCGCAGCCGAGCGCGGCGAGGATGTTGCGGTAGCAGGGGTAGCCGGGGCGCGCGAGCACCACGGTGTCGCCCACGTCGAAGGCGGCGAGGAACGCGAGCAGGAAGCCGCCGGAGCCGCCCGTGGTCGCGATGACGTCCTCGGCGCGCACGGTGTCGTCGCCGTAGCGACGGCGGTGGTGGGCGGCGATCGCCTCGCGCAGCTCCGGGGTCCCGAGCGAGCTCGTGTAGCCGAGGATCTGCTCGTCGAGCGCCCTCGCGGCGGCGGCGCGGACGTCGGCGGGCGCGGGGGTCGAGGGCTGGCCGGCCGAGAGGTTCACCAGGTCGCCGTGGGTGCGGGCCCGTTCGCCGGCGGCGGCCCAGACGTCCATCACGTGGAACGGGGGGACCGTCGCCCGCACGGCCGGGCCGAGGCGCGCCAGACTCGTCACCGCCCCACCCTAGGTGCGCCGCTCAGTAGCCGACGTACGCATCTCCGCGCGCGAGGGCCTCGACGCCCGGGACCGCGGACACCGAGCCGTAGCGGTCCACCGCGTAGCGGACCCCGGCGATGATGTTGTCGACCGGATCGGTGATCTCGTCGTGGCCGGGCAGCTTGTACGCCTCGAACGTCGGCCCGATCGTCTGCATCAGACCCTGCGACGGCGTGCCCCTCGCGGCGTTCGCGTCCCAGGTGTTGACCGCGCCCGGATCGCCGCCGGACTCGCGCTCGATGATCGTGGCGATCGCGGACGGGTCCATCTTCTCGGGCGGGATCCCTGCGGCGGTGAGGATCGCGAGGGCCTGGCGGATCCAGTCACCGACCCGACCCGCAGGGGCCTGACGTGCGGCGCTCCGGACCACCGTCGACGCCGCGCCGGACGGCGGGGCCTCCAGACCGTCGAGTGCCGCGAACGACGTGAGCCCGTCGGCCAGATCGCGGATGCGGGCCGCCGACGCCGTCAGCTCGGCCTCGGCGCGCCGGACGGCGGTGCGCGCCGCCTCGGTGGGGCCGCGCACCGCGTCGACCGCGAGCCGGTCGGCGAGGTCCGGCGGTGCGTCGGGCACGGTCGCCGCCTGCGCGCGGGCGCTACCGGCCAGGGCGACGGCCCGCGCGACCTGCTGGTCGATCTCGCGGCGCAGGTCCTCGAGCACCACCCCGACCTGGTCGAGCACCGGCCCGGCCTCGACGATCGCCGTCCGGTCGCGCGCGCCGGCCCCCGCGAACGCGCGGGCCCAGTCGCCGAACGCCGTCGCCCCCGTGCCCCGCCAGCGGCCCTCGACCGCCGCCGCGCCGCGTCCCACCGCGCGCATCGACCCGTCGACGGCGTCACCGACCGCCACGATCTGCGCCGCCGACGCCCGCAGCGCGCCCGGATCGACCGTCCGGACCCGTCCCGCGATCGCCGCGAGCTCGGCGGCCGCGGGTTCGCCGGCGAGGGCGGCCTCGAGATCCCCGGGCACGGCTCAGCCCCCGACCGGCGCGAGCAGCTCGGTGTTCGCGCCCTCGGTCCCGCGGACGAGGCGCACCGTCGCGTCGAGGGCCCGCGCGGCCTCGCGGAGCCGGGCCCCGGCAGCGTCGAGGTCGGCGACGAGCGCGCGCGTCAGGGCGGCCAGGGCGTCGATCAACGCGCGCGCGGCGTCCAGCCCGCCGAGGTCCGGCGGCGGCGTCGCGGCCCATCGGTCGGCCAGCGCCGGCATCCGGTCCGCCTCGCCCGCCACGACCGTGCTCGCACCCTCGAGGGTGTCGGTGTCGTAGGCGATGTCGTCCACACCGACGACGGTAGGTCGCCGCGCGGACATCCGGGTGCGGTTCGGGAGAACTGGCCGACGTCAGTAGCCGACGTACGCGTCGCCGCGGGCCACGGCCTCGACACCCGGCACCTGCGACACCGATCCGTACCGGTCGATGGCGTAGCGGACCCCGGCGATGATGTTGTCGATCGGATCGGTGATCTCGCCGTGCCCGGGGAGCTTGTGTGCGTCGAACGTCGGCCCGATGGTCTGCATCAGGCCCTGCGACGGCGTGCCCTTGTCGGCGTTCGAGTCCCAGTTGTTGGTGGCCTCGGGGTCGCCCCCCGACTCGTGCTCGATGATCGTGGCGATGTCGTCGGGATCCATCTTGTCGAGGGAGACGCCCTCGGCCTGCAGCACGGCCAACGCCTCGCGGATCCAGTCCCCGACCTGACCCTGCGGCCCGCCCGTCGGCGCCGACCCGGCATCGCTGGCGCTGCTGTCCCCCGAGGTGCCGGTCACGGCTCCGTCCTCGGCGTCGGCGTCCTCGGCGTCGGCACTGTTGTCGCCGTCGCCGTCGTCCTCCTCGGCTGCCTCCGAGCCCGACCCGTCGTCGCTCTTGTCGTCGCTCTTGTCGTCGCCCTTGTCGCCTTCGCCCTCGGACGCTGAGTCGTCGGACCCGGCATCGTCCGACCCGGCGTCGTCGGACGCGGGGGCATCGGCGTCCGGGGTGTCCTCGAGGAAGTCATCACCGAGGTCACTCGAGTCGCCCACACCTCCGGAACCCGACTCCTCCGACCCGGACGCTTCGGAAACCGAAGCATCCTCAGCGGCGTCCGCGCTCGACGCCCCGGAATCCGCACCCCCCTCCAGGGAATCGTCCCCCAGGTCACCCGAGTCACCCACACCCCCGGAACCCGACTCCTCCGACCCGGACGCTTCGGAAACCGAAGCATCGGATTCCGAGCACTCGGACTCCGCGCCGGAAGAACCGGACGCGTCGTCGGCCGGGGACGAATCGCTCACGGACGAGACGTCCGACGAGGCGCTTCCGCCGTCGAGATCGATGTCCTGCGTGCCGCCGTCACTGTCGACGGAGGCGGGGACGGTGGCGAGCGACTCGCCGGCAGGGATCGCCGACCAGCCGATCGGCCCCCCGCTCGCGGGCGGGGCGATGGGGCGCGCGTCGGGGGCGGGCAGGCGGGAGAAGCCCACGACGTCGGCCGTCATCTCGCGGAGGGCCCGCGCGGCGTCGCCGAGGGCGGTCTCGGCGCGCTCGACGGCGGTGCGCGCGGCAGCGGTGGGCTCGGCCATGGCCTGGGCGGCGAGCTGGTCGGCCATCGGGGCCCGGGCCGGGTCGGCGAGCGCCTCGGTGCGCACCCCGCGGGCGGCGTCGAGGGCGCGGGAGACCTGGGCGTCGACCTCGCCGCGCAGCGCGGCGAGCTCCCGGCCGACGTCGTCGATCCGCACGCGGATCCGTCCGGCCGCGTCGAGCGTCCGTGTGCCCGCGCGACCGAAGTCGTCGAGGTATCCGGTCAGGGCCTCGGCGCCCCGCCCCTGCCAGGCACCCTGCACGTCGTCGCCGTGGCGCCGCACCGCGCGCAGCGACCCGTCGACTCCCTCGACCATCGACCCGAGTCGGCGGCCCATCCCGTGCAGCACCTCGGGGTCGACCTGCTGCACCCGGGCGACGAGCGCGCTGAGCTCCTGCCCCCCGGGATGCGCGGCGAGCTCGCCGACGGCGTCGAAGACCATCACGGACTCACGCGGCGGAGAGCGACGCGGCGGCGTCGCGGTCGTCGGCCTGGATCGCGGTGAGCGCCGCGTCGAGGGCGCGGTCGAGTCCGTCGAGCCGCGACCCGGCGGCGGCCAGCTCGCCGTCCAGGACGCGCACGACCTCGCCCAGCGCGCCGACCATCGCCCCGGCGGAGGCGAGGTCGCCGAGCCCGGCACGCGGGACGACGACCTGGTCGACCATCGCCCCCACCCGGCGCGCCTCGGCGGCCACGGCGGTGCGCGCCTGCTCGAGGGCCGCCGGGCCGAGGACGAGATCGGGCATGGCGGGAGGGTAGGTCGGCGCGCCGCCCGGCTGGGGCCGTTTCGGAGAACCCGTGTCAGGCGCGGACGGGCATCGCGATGTGTCCGGCCGCCGCCTCGCGGGCGATGTCGGTGCGGTGGTGGCCGCCGGGCAGGTGCACCGCCGCGAGACGGTCGTAGGCGTCGCGGCGGGCGGCGTCGAGGTCCTCGCCCGTCCCGACCACCGACAGCACCCGGCCGCCGCTCGAGACCACGGCCCCGTCGTCGCGTCGCCGGGTCCCGGCGTGCAGCACGCCCGGGCCGTCGGCGCCCTGCAGGACGTCGCCGGTGCGCACCGAGCCCGGGTAGCCCTCGGCAGCGACGACGACCGTCACGGCCGCGCCGTCGGCCCAGGTCGGAGGCGGTTCGTCGGCCAGCCGACCGGTGGCGGCAGCCGAGAGGAGCCGTGCCGTGGAGCTGCGCAGGAGGGCGAGGACGACCTGGGTCTCGGGGTCGCCGAAGCGGCAGTTGAACTCGATCACCTGCGGGCCCGACGAGGTCAGCGCGAGCCCGGCGTAGAGCAGGCCGGAGAACGGGGTGCCGCGGGCCGCGAGCTCGGTGACGACGGGGGTGACGAGGCGCTCGACGATGTCGTCGACCAAGTCCACGGGCGCCCAGGGCAGCGGGGCGTAGGCGCCCATGCCGCCCGTGTTGGGGCCGGCGTCGTCGTCGCCGAGGCGCTTGAAGTCCTGCGCGGGCAGCAGCGGGACCACCGTCGTGCCGTCGACGACGCAGAACAGCGAGGCCTCGGGCCCGTCGAGGAACGACTCGAGGAGCACGGGGTGCCCGCCCTCGAGGACGGAGGCGGCGTGGCGGCGGGCGGCGTCGAGGTCCTCGGTGACGAGGACGCCCTTGCCGGCGGCGAGCCCGTCGTCCTTGACCACGTACGGCGGGTCGAAGCGGGCGAGCGCGGCGTCGAGGTCGCCGGGGTTGTCGACCGCCTCGCTGCGCGCGGTGGGCACGCCGGCGGCGGTCATGACGTCCTTGGCGAACGCCTTCGAGCCCTCGATGCGCGCCGCGGCGGCGCTCGGCCCGAAGCAGGGGATCCCGGCATCGCGCAGCGCGTCCCCGACGCCGGCGACGAGCGGGGCCTCGGGGCCGATGACGACGAGGTCGGCACGCCACTCCCGGGCCAGGGCGACGACCTGCTCGCCGGAGGTGGGGTCGGCGAGGCCCGGGTGCTCGGCGAGCGCGGCCGTGCCGGCGTTGCCGGGGGCGGCGGCGAGGGCCGTCACCTCGGGGTCGCCGGCGAGGGCGAGGAGGAGGGCATGCTCGCGGGCTCCGGAGCCGATGACCAGGACGCGCACGGGCGCCACGCTACGGGTGCCCGGCGCGGAGCGAGATGGGGGCTTTTCTGATGTTGAACGTCAGCATGGCCGCCAGGCTGATACGGACACCCGCAGTTCACCGGCCCGTCGAGGGTGCGAGGTGGCGGCGAGGGCGTGGGGCGGGCGAGGATGCGCAGCGATGTACACGCCGGGGTGGGTGCCGTCCGCGTTGTCCCGCCGGAGCGCGCTGCGGGGAGGCCTGGCCGCGGCCGGGGCGCTCGCCGCCGGGTGCTCGAACACCCCCGTCACCGGCCCCGCGCCGCCGCCGACCGCGACGCCCTCCCCGTCACCGACGCCGATGCCCGCCCCGCCCGTGCCCGCGCCGGCAGTCCCGCAACGGGTCATGGTCGTCGGGCACCGCGGTGCCTCCGGGTACCGGCCCGAGCACACGCTCGCCGCGTACGAGCTCGCGATCCGGATGGGCGCCGACGCCGTCGACGTCGACCTCGTCCCCACCCGCGACGGGGCGCTCGTCGCCCGCCACGAGCCCGAGATCGGCGGGACCACCGACGTCGCCGAGCGCCCCGAGTTCGCCTCGCGCCGCACCACCAAGGAGATCGACGGCACCGCCTACACCGGCTGGTTCACCACCGACTTCACGCTCGCCGAGGTGCGCACGCTCCGCGCGAAGGAGCGCATCCCGCAGACGCGCCCGCACAACACGCTCTACGACGGGCGGTTCCCGCTGGTGACGTTCGACGAGGTCCTCGACCTGCTCGACCGCCTCGCCGCCGAGCTGCGCCGTCCCGTCGGCGTGCTGCCCGAGGTCAAGCACTCCACCTACTTCGCGAGCCTCGGACTGCCGGTGGAGCCGGGGCTGGTCGAGACCCTGCGGCGGCGGGGCCGGGACGGCGCGGACTCCGGGGTGATCATCCAGTCGTTCGAGACCGCCAACCTCCGCGCGCTGAAGACCCAGGTCGCCTGCCCGCTCCTGCAGCTCGTCGACGCCGCTGGGACCCGGCCCGCCGACCTCGTGGCCGCGGGCGACCCGCGCACCTCGGAGGCCCTGGTGAGCCCGCAGGGCCTGCGGGAGGTCGCCGGCTACGCGACCTGGCTCGGCCCCACCAAGGAACTGATCATCCCGCTCGGGCCGGACGACGCCGCGGGGGCGCCGACGACCCTGGTCCGTGACGCGCACGCGGCGAACCTGCGGGTCATGCCCTACACGTTCCGCAACGAGAACGAGTTCCTGCCCGCCGGCCTACGGCGGGGCGGACCAGCCGCGCCCGCGGACACCTACGGCGACGCGTTCGGCGAGTACCGGCAGTACGTGGCCCTGGGCGTCGACGCCGTGTTCAGCGACGACCCCGACACCGCGCTGGCCGCGGTGACGACCTAGGGAGCCAACCTCCGGTCGATGTAGCACCAGCGCCACGTCTCGTTCGGCTCGTGCGAGCGCATGACGGCGTGGCCGGTGTCCTCGTGGTGCTTCGAGGCGTGCCGGTACGGGCTCGAGTCGCAGCAGGCGACGTGCCCGCAGTCGAGGCACTTCCGCAGGTGCGCCCACGCCGTGTAGCCGGCCTCGGTGCAGTCCGGGCAGATCAGCGTCTCGCCGTCGCGTGCGACGGCACTGGGAGCAGGATCCGCGGCGATGCCTCCGGTCCCGACGGTCAACAGGTGTTCGCAGGCGCCCACCCGGTCGAGTCTACTGACCGACGTCCCTCGTGACGGTCTCGTCGCGCCCCGGACCGACGCCGATCGCCGAGACCGGCGCCCCGGAGAGCTGCTCGATCCGCTCGACGTAGTCGCGCGCCTTGGCCGGCAGGTCGGCGAACGAGCGGCAGGACGAGATGTCCTCGAACCAGCCCGGCATCGTCTCGTACACCGGCACCGCGCTCGTGACGTCGGCCTGGGTCATCGGCATCTCGTCGACCCGCTGCCCGTGGACCTCGTAGCCCACGCAGATCGGCACGTTCTCCAGGCCCGAGAGCACGTCGAGCTTGGTGAGGAACAGGTCGGTGATCCCGTTGACGCGCACCGCGTACCGGGCGATCACGGCGTCGAACCAGCCACAGCGCCGGCTGCGCCCGGTGGTCACGCCGAACTCCCCGCCGGTCTTGCGCAGGTACTCGCCGTCGGCGTCGAAGAGCTCGGTCGGGAACGGGCCGGAGCCGACCCGGGTCGTGTAGGCCTTGAGGATCCCGATCACGCGGCCGATGCGCGTCGGCCCGATCCCGGAGCCCGCCGCGGCGCCGCCCGCCGTCGGGCTCGACGACGTCACGAACGGATAGGTCCCGTGGTCGACGTCGAGCAGCGTGCCCTGCGAGCCCTCGAGGAGCACGGTCTCGCCGCGCTCGAGGGCCTGGTGCAGCGCGAGCCGGGTGTCGGCGATGCGGTGGGCGAAGCCCTCGGCGTGCCCGAGCACGGTGTCGGCGACCTCGTCGACGTCCAGCGCGCGCCGGTTGTAGATCTTGACGAGGATCTGGTTCTTGAGCTCGAGCGCCGCCTCGACCTTCTCGCGCAGCAGCTTCTCGTCGAGCAGGTCCTGCATCCGCACGCCGACGCGCGCGACCTTGTCCTGGTAGGCCGGACCGATGCCGCGTCCCGTGGTGCCGATCCGGGACTTGCCCAGGAAGCGTTCGGTGACCTTATCGATGGCCACGTGGTACGGCATGATCACGTGCGCGTCGGCGGAGATCAGCAGCTTGCCGGTGTCGACGCCCTTGCCCTCGAGCTCCGCGAGCTCCTCGAGCAGCACGCCCGGGTCGACCACGACGCCGTTGCCGATCACGTTGGTGACACCCGGCGTCAGGATCCCCGAGGGGATGAGGTGCAGCGCGAAGTTCTTGCCGTCGGGGAGGACGACGGTGTGCCCCGCGTTGTTGCCCCCCTGGTAGCGCACGACCCACTGGACCTGCTCACCGAGGATGTCGGTGGCCTTGCCCTTGCCCTCGTCACCCCACTGGGCGCCGATGAGGACGATGGCCGGCATGTCACACTCCCTGGCGTCGACTCCGTTGGTCGCACGGGAGTGCGCGCCGCCCCGTGCAGCGAAAGGGTAGTCCACGCGTGTGCCGCGGCTCGTCCTCACGGGGTCCCTGGTGCGCGTGATGACCTGCGGGGACGTCGCCCGGGCCCGCTGGGCGCCCTGGCTGGCCGAGCACGACACCCCGCGACACGACCTCCCCGAGCTCCCGGCGCGCGCCGACGTCGACCCGGTGCTCGCCGACGTCCCGGCCGGCGGACGCCTCGCGGTGGTGGGTGACGACGCGGCCCTCGCCGCCGTCCTCGTGCGCCTGCTGCGTCGGGAGCGCCTGGACGTCGCCCTCGCCCTGCTCCCCGCGCCCGACTCGGCCGCGGCCGGCGTCTGGGGCGTCCCGACCGACCCCGCCGCCGCGGTGGCCCTGGCTCGCGACGGCGTCGCCCGCCCGTCGCCGCTGATCCGCGACGACCACGGCGGCCTCGTCGCCGGACGCCACACGACCGGACCGTTCCACGGGGAGGTCTACTGCGACGAGCACCTCGTCGCGCGCGGCGACACCGAGAGCCTGGTCGTCGTCCCGGACCCCGCGGGCGGCGTGACCGCGACCGTCACCGGCCCGCGTCGGCTCGCCGGGCTGCGCGCGGGGCACGTCACGGCACTCTCGGGCCGCGCCGTACAGCTCGGCTGCCGCCCGCCCGTGCCCGTGATCCGCGACGGCGTCCCCGGCGACCGGCCCGTGGCCCGGCGCAGCTGGTACCGCCACACGCAGGACTGGCTGCTGGTCAGTCCTCGGGGGGCGTCAGCGGGACGGTGACGACGAGGACCTCGTCGAGCCCCTCGGAGGCGTGCTCGACCCGCCGCCGCTCGGCGTCCACCGCCGCGGCCTCGCGGTCGAACGGGCCGAACGCGTCGGTCTCGCCGGTGACCGGGTCGGCCACCAGCACGACCCAGGCCACGGGGCTCTGTTCCGCGTACCCGGGCTCGGCCGGTCCCGGGCCGCCGCTGCGCGACACGTCGACCACGCCGCGAAACTACCCCCGGGCGCGCCGGAGCCTGCGGGGGACACGGCGCAGCGGGTGACCGGCGCGGACCCCCGACCCGGGGGTAGCCCACCGATCGATCGACCGGCCGGCTTCTCTGCGCGACCGGTCGACGACCGTCCGTGCACACTCATGCCGATCACGCATGGCTCCGGGGGGTCCGGGTACACAGCCTCCATGCTGGCGGTGGTCATCCTCGTACCGATTGCGATCATGGTTCTGGCCTGTGTGCTGGAGCGTTTCGAGGCCCGCGCCGTACCCACCGCCCGAGCCACCCGCACCTCGCGCACCGGCCTCCGCAGCCCGGCCGCCGCCCCCGCGGCGCCCCTGCAGCTGGTGCCCGGCACGGCCGGCGCCGAGCAGGACGTGCTGCCCGAGCCTCCGGCGACACCGGCGGCGCCCCTGCGCCAGGCTTCCTGACCCCTCCCGTTCAGATCACCCGTTCAGCCCTCGGGGGCACCCGGACGCATCCGCGCCACCGCCGCCACGGCGTCGTCGCGATCCATGCCGGTGGCCCCCAGCAGGTCCACGAGCATCGAGCGGAGCTGCGCCAGCACCACCTCCGCCGAGTAGCCCCCACCCTGCTCCGGCACGAGTGCGGCGGTGTCGAGAAGATCGCTGCGGGCGCCGTCGGTCGACTCGCCCGTGGTCAGCTCCTCGCGCAGCACCGCCACGGCCTCGGCGAGCCGTCGCATCACCAGCACGAGATCGGGATCGGGCTCCTCGCCGTCGAGCACCGAGGCGTGCCCTCGGCGCGCGAGCACCCGGGCGTTGCGCAGCGCCAGGTCCACCGGCCGGATCGCGGTGCGCAGGCGCGCCAGCTCCCCGCGGTGCCGGCGACGCAGCGGGGCGATGGCCGTGATCTCGAAGCCGGCGTCGACGGCGTCGACCAGCGTGTCGACGCGCTTCTGGGTGGCCCGCGCCCGCTCGAGGACGGCCGCGGCGGCGTCGCCGTCACCCGCGTCGAGGGCGTCGGCGGTGCCGGCGAGCACCGCCTCGAGCTCCTCGAGCAGCTCGGTCAGGCCGCGCCTCGCGCGCGTCAGGGGGTGTGACGGCAGTGTCGCCGCCATCGCGAGCCCGATGGCGGCGCCGACGAGCGTGTCGATCCAGCGGGAGAACGCCGCGGTGGTGCCGGGCGGCTGCAGCGTCGCCACCAGCACGGCCGACACCGCGGCCTGGTTGAGCAGCAGGGCACCGACGTCGAAGAGCAGGGCCGCCAGCAGCGCGAGCCCCACCACGACGCTGATCTGCCACCAGCCGGGGCCGATGAGCGCGACGATGAGGTCGCCGACGGCCACGCCGAGGCTGACCCCGACGGCGAGCTCCACCGAGCGCCGCAGCCGGTTGGTGACCCCGACCCCCAGGACGAGGACGCAGGCGATGGGCGCGAAGAACGGCACCGGGTGGCCGAACAGGTCCCGCGCGACGAGATAGGCGAGCCCGGCCGCGAGCGCGCACTGCAGCACCGGCAGCCCGGAGTCCCGCAGCCGCCGCACCCGCGTGCCGGCGACCCGGCGCAGACGGTCGACGGCGGATACGGCAGCCACGGCGCGACTCCGGGGGACCGTCAGGCCGCGAGGCCGAGCAGCTCGACCGCCGAGGGGTCGCAGTCGGCGACGAGCTGCACGCAGCGCTCGACCTCGTCGGTCTCGCCGATCGCCTTCGCGGCACGCGCCAGCGCGGCGACGGCGCGGAGGAAGCCCTGGTTGGGCTCGTGGTCCCACGGCACGGGTCCGAAGCCCTTCCAGCCGTTGCGGCGGAGCTGGTCGAGGCCGCGGTGGTAGCCGGTGCGGGCGAAGGCGTAGGCGGTGACGGGCTCGCCGGCCGCCTCGGCGCGCTCGGCGAGCGCCGCCCAGCCCGCGCTGTAGGTCGGGTGGTCGGCGACGACGGCCGCAGGGTCCTCGCCCGCCGCGAGGCGCGAGGCGGGTTCCGGGGACTCGGGGAGGTAGGTGGGTTGGGGTCCGAGCAGGTTGTGCCCGTGTGCCGCGCCGGGCCCGGTCGGGATGGTCATGGACCCATCATCCGCCCGGGCCCACCGCGGTCAGCGGCCCAGGGTCTGCCCGGTGGAGCGCAGGTTCTCGCAGGCGGTGACGACGCGCGCGCCCATGCCCTTCTCGGCTTCCTTGAGGTAGCTGCGCGGGTCGTAGACCTTCTTGTTGCCGACCTCGCCGTCGATCTTCAGGACGCCGTCGTAGTTCGAGAACATGTGCCCCGCGATCGGGCGGGTGAACGCGTACTGGGCATCGGTGTCGACGTTCATCTTGATGACGCCGTAGTCGAGCGCCTCGTGGATCTCCTCGAGCAGCGAGCCGGAGCCGCCGTGGAAGACCAGGTCGAACGGCTTCGAGCCCTCGGGGAGCCCGAGCTTGCGCGCCGCCACCTCCTGGCCCTCCTTGAGCACCGAGGGCTTGAGCTTCACGTTGCCGGGCTTGTAGACGCCGTGCACGTTGCCGAAGGTGGCCGCGAGCAGGTAGCGGCCCTTCTCGCCGCCACCGAGGGCGTCGACGGTGTGCTCGTAGTCGCCCGCGGCGGTGTAGAGCTTGTCGTTGATGTCGTTGGCGACGCCGTCCTCCTCGCCGCCGACGACGCCGATCTCCACCTCGAGAATGATCTTGGCCTTGGCCGCCTCGGCCAGCAGCTCCTGGGCGATCTCGAGGTTCTCGTGCAGCTCCACCGCCGAGCCGTCCCACATGTGGGACTGGAACAGGGGGTTCTGCCCGGCGTTCACGCGGTCCTGGCTGATCGCGATCAGCGGGCGGACGAAGCCGTCGAGCTTGTCCTTCGGGCAGTGGTCGGTGTGCAGCGCGACGTTGATCGAGTACTTCTCGGCAACGACGTGAGCGAACTCGGCCAGGGCGCTGGCGCCGGTGACCATGTCCTTCACCGACTGGCCGGAGCCGAACTCCGCGCCGCCCGTCGAGAACTGGATGATCCCGTCGCTCTCGGCCTCGGCGAAGCCGCGCAGCGCCGCGTTGATCGTCTCCGAGGACGTGCAGTTGATGGCCGGGAAGGCGAAGGCGTTCGCCTTCGCGCGGTCCAGCATCTCGTTGTAGACCTCGGGGGTCGCGATGGGCATCGTCGTGCCTCCCAGGAGCTTCTCGACGCGGTCGGTGCAGGGCGACCGACCGGCGGACTGGCGCGCAGTATGACGCAGTCCACCGCCCCGGCGCTGGGTCGCCGGGGTGTGACGCGGTCGTCGTCGGTGAGTGGGCCGGTGCGCGCCGGTAGGCGTCCTGGGCCAGGCGGGTGACGCGACGGCGGGTGATCCCCCGGACCTCGTCCCCACCGGAGGCACGGGTGGTGAAGGGCTATCGTCTCGAGACGTGGGCCACCCCGGGGAGAGTGCCGTCGAGCGCACGCTGGGCAGCCTGAGGGCGATCGACGCGGTCGCCCCGTCGGACGCCTCGGTGCCCCATCCGTCGGCACCACCCACGGCGCCGTACCGACCGGGCCCCCCGGCGCCGCACCCCGCAGGCGGGCCCGTCGCGACCCAGAACGAGCAGGCCCCGCGCACGCTCGAGGATCTGTACCGCGAGCACCGCATGCGGTTCGTCCGCCTGGCCGTGCTGCTCGTCGACGACCCCGCGACCGCCGAGGACGTGGTCCAGGAGGCGTTCACCGGCCTGCACCGGCACTGGAGCAGGCTGCGCGACGAGCACGCGGCGCTGGGGTACCTGCGCACGGCCGTCGTGAACGGCTCGCGCTCGGTGCTGCGCCGCCGGCGCACGGCCCGCGAGTACACCCCGCCCCACACGGCGGACGCGCGGTCGGCGGAATCCCTGGCGATGCTCTCCACGGAGCACCAGGCCGTCGTGTCCGCCCTGGGCAAGCTGCCGCGCCGCCAGCGCGAGGTGCTGGTGCTGCGCTACTACGGGGGCCTGTCCGAGGCCGAGATCGCCGAGGCCACCGGCATCAGCAAGGGCACCGTGAAGTCGACGGCGAGCCGCGGCCTGGAGGCCATCGGCAAGCTCGTGGGAGACGGCTAGCCCGACGGTGAGACCGATCGGGGCCTCTCGGGCGGGCCTGGGTCGCATCGGGGGGCGCGACTACCATCGGAGGGGATGGACGACGAGCGGCTGCTGTCGGAGGCCCTGCGCGCGCACGCCGCGGGCGGGGTCTCGTCCCCGGGCAGTGGCCCGGCCGCCCCGAACCCGGGTGCCCCCGCCCCGTCGGACACCGCGTCCGGCTCCTCCCGCCTGCGTGACCGTTTCCGCCCGCTCGGCCGCCGTCGCGGCGCCCCCGATGCCCCCGTTGCCCCCGACGCCGAGGACGTGACCGCTCTGTCCGCCCGCCCCTCCGCGACTCCCCCGTTCCCGGCCGCCACGCGGGGCGCACCCCCGCCCGGAGCCCGGCCCGGGCCTCCTGCGCCGACCGGGCCGGCCCCGACCGGGCCCGCGCGTCCCTGGCCGCAGACCGGACCCCGCCCGAACTCACGCCCGCCGGTCCCGCCCACCGGTCCGATGGGCCGTCCCGGCGTCCCTCAGCAGCGCCCTGCCCCGATCACGGGAGCCACGACCGTCACCCCGACCGGCGCCGGGCGCCCGGTCGCGGACCAGGGCGGCGCGACGGAGTGGACGCCCGCGCGGATCGCGTGGTGGTCGGCCGTCGCGCTGCTCGGCGGCGCCATCGCGGGCGCGCTCACGGCCGTCGGCACGCTCGCCCTGCCCGGCTGAGAGCCGACCCCTCCGACACGCCTCCGGGAGACCCCGAGACCCGCGACGAGGCGCGCCGCGTACCGTTTTGACACGTGTCGACCACTCTCGCCGCCGCGACGACCTCGGTGCAGGCCCTCGGACCGGAGTGGCTGGATCCGCAGTTCATCATCGAATGGCTGGGCCCCTGGGCCCTCGCGGGCGTGTGCCTGATCATCTTCGCCGAGTGCGGGCTGCTGGTCGGGTTCTTCCTCCCGGGCGACTCGTTGCTGTTCATCACCGGGCTCGCGGTGGTCACCGGCCTCATCGACACCCCGCTGTGGCTCGTCTGCGTCCTGCTCGTCGTCGCCGCGTTCCTCGGCAACGTCTGCGGCTACTACATCGGGCGCAAGGCCGGGCCGGCGATCTTCGACAAGCCGAACTCGCGGCTGTTCAAGCGGGAGAACGTCGACCGCACCCAGGCGTTCTTCGACAAGTACGGCAACCGCGCGATCGTGCTGGGCCGTTTCGTGCCCATCGTGCGCACGTTCATCACGGTCATGGCCGGCGTCGGACGGATGGACGCCAAGCGGTTCTTCACGTTCTCCGCGATCGGCGGCGTCGCGTGGGCGGCCGGGGTGACCCTGCTCGGGGCGGCGCTCGGCCAGATCCAGTTCGTGCGGGACAACATCGAGCTGATGCTGATCCTGGTCGTGCTCATCTCGGTGCTGCCGATCGCCTTCGAGGTGATCAAGGCCCGCCGGGAGAAGAAGCTCGGTGCCCAGGGCCTCGCCGAGGACGTCCTCGACGGCGCGAGCGAGGAGCCGACGCAGGTCATCGACACCCGGCGTGCCGACGGCTAGAGCTCCGCATGCGCGCGGATCCACGCGTGCATGGCGATCCCCGCCGCGACGCCGGCGTTGATCGAGCGCGTCGAGCCGAACTGGGCGATGGCCAGCACCTGGTCGGCGCCCGCCGCCGCCTCCGCGGTCAGGCCCACGCCCTCCTGACCGAACAGCAGCACGCAGCGCCGCGGCAGCACCGCGGTCTCCAACGGCGTCGCCCCCGGCCCGTTGTCGACGGCGACCACCGTGAGGTCGTCGGCCCGCGCCCAGGCGAGCAGCGCCGTGACGTCGGCGTGGTGGTGGACGTGCTGGTAGCGATCGGTGACCATCGCGCCGCGCCGGTTCCAGCGCCGCCGCCCGACGATGTGCACCGCGGCCGCGGCGAACGCGTTGGCCGTGCGCACGATCGTGCCGATGTTCGCGTCGTGGTGGAGGTTCTCGATCGCGACGTGGAACGGGTGACGGCGCCGGTCGAGGTCGGCGACCACGGCCTCGCGGCGCCAGTAGCGGTAGCGGTCGACGACGTTGCGCCGATCGCCCTCGGCGAGCAGCGCCGGGTCGTAGCGGGGGTCGTCGGGCCACGCGGCGGGCCCGCCCGGCCACGGTCCCACCCCCACCGGCTCGGGGCCCGTCCGCCACTCGGTGGGGCCGGGCTCGTCGGGAGTGGTCACAGCCCCAGGTCGGCCAGCCCGAGCAGCGATCGGCAGGCCAGGCCGCGGGCCTCGACGGCCTCGGTGGCGCCGGTGCCCCGGTCGACGACGGTGACGACCCCGACCACCTCGGCACCGGTCTCCACCAGCGCGTCGACGGCGGTGAGCACGCTGCCGCCGGTGGTCGAGGTGTCCTCGACGGCGAGCACGCGGCGGCCGGCGACGTCGGGCCCCTCGATGCGCCGCTGCATCCCGTGGGTCTTCGCCGCCGAGCGCACGACGCAGGCGTCCACGGGCGCACCCGGGGCGTGCATCACGGCGAGGGCGACCGGGTCGGCGCCCAGCGTGAGTCCCCCGGCGGCGTCGTAGGTCCAGTCGGCGGTCAGCTCGCGCACGAGGCGCCCGATCAGCGGGCCCGCCTCGTGGTGCAGCGTGGCCCGGCGGAGGTCGACGTAGTAGTCGGCCTCGCGGCCCGAGGACAGCGTGACCCGCCCGTGCACGACGGCGAGCTCGGTGACCAGCGCGGCGAGCCGCGCGCGGGCGTCGGGGTCGACCGCGGGGCTGGTCATCCGCGACCCGATGCCGATCGGGCGGCCAGGGCCCGCAGCAGCGCGCGCGGCATCACCCGCGTCACGCCGACGATCGTCTTGTACACCGCGCCCGGCACCGACACCGCCTTCCCGGCCTCGAGGTCCGCCATGCCCTCGGCGACGACCTCGTCCGCATCCATCCACAGCCACTCCGGGCCGGAGCGCTCCTGGCCCAGCCGGGCGTGGAACTCGGTGCGGGTGTAACCGGGGCACAGGGCCATCACCCGCACGCCGGTGTCGACCAGCGTCAGCGCGAGCGTGCGCGAGAGCGCCGTGACGTAGGACTTGCCGGCGCTGTACACCGAGCCGCGCCCGGGCAGGAACCCGGCGACGCTGGAGATGTTGACGATGTCCCCGCGCCCGCGGGCGACCATGCCGGGCAGGGCCGCGGCGGTCAGCTCGAGCACGGCGGCCATGTTGACCTCGTAGTTCGCCCGCAGTGCGGCCGGGTCGGTGTCGACGAACTCGCCGGCGGTGGCGAACCCCGCGTTGTTCACCAGCAGGTCGATCGGGCGCTCCGGGGCTGCCACGCGCTCGGCGACCCGGGCGCGGCCGGCGGCCGTCGCGAGGTCGGCGACGAGCACGTCGACCCGCACGGCCTGCGCGCGCAGCCGGTCGGCGACGTCCTCGAGACGGATGGCGTCGCGGGCGACGAGCACGAGGTCGTGGCCCGCCGACGCGAGGTGCTCGGCGTACGTGGCCCCGATGCCGGAGCTGCCCCCGGTGACCAGCGCCGTGCCGGCGGGCCGCGCGCCCCGGGGCCCGCGGCGGCCCCGCAGCGCCTGGGGCAGGGATCCGCGCCGCAGCCCGGCGGCCACCCGCACCGCAGGGAACGGCACGAGCCGGGAGACGCCCACCAGGGCCCGCGGGCCGACACCGGGCACGCAGAGCGCACGGCCGGCAGCGTGGTCGGCGAGCGCGGCGGCGGCCACCGCGTCCGCGTCGGGCGGGGCGACGTGCAGCGGCATCGCGCCGGCGAGCCGCCACCGCTCCTTCTCGACGTGCGGCGGGGTCGGGCACACCGTGGTCAGGGCGAGCCCGTCGCGCGAGAACGTGTGCGCCAGCGCCTCGGTCAGCATCCCGATGTAGGCCTGGGCGGCGCCGTCGAGCCCCGCGGGGCCGGGCACCGGCAGGTAGCCCGCCGGGCCGGTGACGGTGATCGCCCCACCGGGACCGGGGTGGCGGCGGGAGATCATCCCGGGCAGCGCGGCCCGCAGGAGCGCCAGCACGGCGCCGGCGCTGCGGTCGAGCGCGGCCCGGACCTCGGCGACGCCGGCCTCGGGCAGCGCGCGGGTGCTCGGCGGGGCGGGGCCGACGACGAGCAGATCGATCGGGCGGGTGCCGGTGAGGAGCCGGCGCACCACGAGGTCGAGGTCGAGCTCGTCGGCGAGGTCACCGGGCAGGACCTCGGGGCGCGGTCCGGACAGCTCGTCGGCGAGCGCCTCGAGGGCGGCGCGCTCCCCGCCCGCGAGCACGAGCTCGTCGCCCGCGGCGTGCAGGCGGCGGACGAAGGCGCGGCCCAGGTCCGTGTCCGCACCCGTCACGAGGGTGCGGCGCGGGGTCGCTCCGCTCACCGCCCCGAGGACGAGCTGCTGCGGGCGCCGGGCCCGAACTCGTCGTCCTCGATGTCGTAGGGGATGTCCGCCGGACGGTCGCGGTGGGTCGGGCGGGGCTGGGCCTCGGGACGGGGCTCGGGCTCGGCGTCCCCGGGGTCGGCGTCCACGGGGTCGGCGTCCCCGGGGTCGGCGTCGACGGGCCGGTCCTCACCCGACGCGTCGTAGGCCCCGAAGCCGCCCTCGGACCAGCCGTCGCCCCGGTCGGGATCCGCGCCGCCCGCCGCGTCCTCGAGCGCCACGGACACCTCGACGAGGGCCTGCAGCAGGTTCTGGACGCGGTCGGGGTCGGCGCCGGGCTCGATGGTGGCGAGCACCCAGGTGTCCTCGGCCCACAGCAACGGGACGTCCTCGCCGACGAGGTCGGCCGCGCGGGCGACGTCCGGCGTCACCAGCGGTCGCGCCTGCGCCACCGAGGTGACGAAGGCGTAGCGCTCGCCGACCTGGCCCAGCGAGTCGAGCCCCGCGTCGTCGGGCAGCGGCGCCGACGGGAGCCGCAGCTCGATCGCGACGGGCAGCGTCGCCACGCCGCGGACGGCCGCGACGATGCCGGTGACCTGACCGGCCTGCTCGTGGTCGAAGACGTGTGCGAGGCGGCGGCCGCCCGGCCCGGGCACCGCGCCGGTGGCGAGGTCGAGCGCGCGGCCGGGACCGCCCTGGTGCACGGCGCCGTAGCGCCAGCGACTCGGCAGGACGGGGTCGACGTCGACGAACTCCCAGCTCTTCGCCTCCGCCCACCGACGCCGGTCGCGTCGGTGCCCGCCGGTGCGGGAGCGGTCGGAGAGCAAGAGCAGCGCCCCGCCGCCCGCGGCCAACGCCGCGATGACGAACCAGACCCAGGCAGGCACGGCCTGAGCCTACGACGCCCCCGTCCCCCCATCGTGCAGCACGTCACCGGCGCGCCGGAGGAGATGTGAGCGATGTTCGGTCCTATAGCCCCGAACATCGCTCACGAGGCAGCCCCGAAACGGGTGGCGACGGATGGCTAGGGTCGATCGTCGTGAGTGCCACCCTGGTCGCGCGGGACCTCGCCGCCGCGCACGGCGCCCGGGTGCTGTTCACCGGCCTCGACCTCGTCGTCGCTCCCGGGGACGTGATCGGTCTCGTGGGCGTCAACGGCGCCGGGAAGTCGACCCTGCTGCGCCTGCTGGCCGGTCTGGCGGCGCCCGACCAGGGCTCGGTCGCCGTCTCGCCGGCGACGGCCAGCATCGGGCACCTGCCGCAGGAGACCGCCCGCGTGCCCGGCGAGACCGTGCGCGGGTTCGTCGGGCGTCGCACCGGGGTCACGGCCGCGACGGCCTCCCTGGAGTCCGCGACGACCGCGCTCTCCGAGGGCGTCCCGGGTGCCGACGAGGCCTACGCCGTGGCCCTCGAGCGCTGGCTCGACCTCGGCGGCGCCGACCTCGAGGAGCGCACCGAGGAGGTGGCCGACGACCTGGGCCTCGCCACCGAGCTGCTCGACGCGGAGATGACGTCCCTCTCGGGAGGCCAGGCCGCGCGGGCCAACCTCGCCTCGCTGCTGCTCGCACGCTTCGACGTCTTCCTGCTCGACGAGCCCACCAACGACCTCGACCTCGCGGGCCTCGACCGTCTCGAGCGCTGGGTGCGCGAGCTGCGGGCGGGCACCGTGCTCGTCAGCCACGACCGCGAGTTCCTCGCCCGCACCGTGACCTCGGTGCTGGAGCTCGACCTCGCCCAGCAGGAGGTCACGCTCTACGGCGGCGGCTACGAGGCGTACCTGACCGAGCGGGAGACGGCCCGGCGGCACGCGCGGGAGGCCTACGAGGAGTACGCGGAGAAGCGCGGCGCCCTGACCGCGCGGATGCAGACCCAGAAGCAGTGGGTGGAGAAGGGCGTGCGCAACGCCCGGAAGAAGGCCTCCGACCCGGACAAGCACGTCAAGCACTTCCGGGGCCAGACCTCGGAGAAGCAGGCCGCGAAGATCTCGCAGACGGAGCGGCGGATCGAGCGCATGGAGGTGGTCGAGGAGCCCCGCAAGGAGTGGGAGCTGCGGATGTCGATCGCGACGGCCCCGCGGTCGGGCACGGTCGTCGCCACCCTCGACGGGGCCGTCGTCCGTCGCGGGGAGTTCACCCTCGGCCCCGTCTCCCTCCAGCTCGACTACGCCGACCGCGTTGCGATCACCGGGGCCAACGGGTCCGGCAAGTCGACGCTGCTCGCCGTGCTGCTCGGGCGCCTCGCCCCGGACGAGGGCCGCGCCGCGCTCGGATCGGGGGTCGTCGTCGGCGAGGTCGACCAGGCGCGCGGCCTGCTCTCGGGCGGCACGTCGCTGCTCGACGTGTTCTCCCGCGAGCCCGAGCTCGACCGCTGGCCCACCGCGGAGATCCGCACTCTGCTCGCGAAGTTCGGCCTCGGCTCCGAGCACGTGCACCGCGGCGGGGACACGCTCTCGCCCGGCGAGCGCACCCGGGCCGCCCTCGCGCTCCTGCAGGCCCGCGGCGTGAACCTGCTCGTGCTCGACGAGCCGACCAACCACCTCGACCTCACCGCGATCGAACAGCTCGAGACCGCGCTCGCGTCCTTCGAGGGCACGCTGCTGCTGGTCTCGCACGACCGGCGCCTGCTCGCGGGCGTCGCCACCACCCGGGGCTGGCACCTCGACGCCGGGCGCGTCGTCGAGGTCGACCGGCGTGGATGAGAGCACTCTCATCCGGGCGTCACCCACGGCTCACCGACGCCCAGGAGGGTGGCCGCATGGCTCGATCGACGCTCGCTGCCACCCTGCTGCTCGCGGGCCTCGCCGCGGGCGCGACCGCCTGCGACACCGCGGGGGAGGTCCCGCCGCCCGCGCCCGTCTCGGTGCCGTCCGTCCCCGGCGGCGCGCCCGTGCCGGCGCCCGACCAGGACGACGACGGCTACGTGGCCCCGCCGCCCGCCGGGGGGCAGGAGGACGGGGATGACGGACCGGACGACGGGCCCGACGACGACGGCTGATCGTCAGCTCGCCCGGTTCCTGCGCGCCCGGGGCGCTCGCGTCCGGATCGTGGCCTGGGTGCTCCTGCTGGTGCTGGGGAGCCTCGCCCTCGTCATCGCCGTGACCTGGCGGCTGCAGATCGGCACGACCGACGCCCGCATGGACACCGCCCTGCGCACCGAGATCGAGGAGTTCACCGCGCTCACCGCCTCCGGACGCAGCCCGACGGACGGGGCTCCGTTCGCCTCCGTCGACCAGGTGCTCCAGACCGCGATCACCTACAACCTCGCGCGCCCGAACGAGAAGTTCCTCGGCTACCTCGACGGGGCCTTCCGCTACCAGAGCCGTCAGCAGAGCCCGGTGCTGCTCGCGAACGACCCGGAGTTCGCGCGTCTCGCCGGCACCGTGTCCGTGCCGGTGGAGGCCCGCTACGCCGGAGCCGCCGGCGAGGTCCGCTACATCGCCGTGCCGGTGACGCTCGCGGGCGACCCGGCGCGCGGGGTCATCGTCGTCGCCTACTTCGCCGACCAGGAGCGCTCGGCGACGAACGAGGCCGCCGCGCTCATGGTCGTCGTCGGCGCGGTGACGGCGCTGCTCGCCGCCGGCGCGGCGTGGCTGGTGGCGGGCCGGATCCTGCGCCCGGTGCGCGATGTCGCCGACACCGCGCGGGCGATCACCGAGACCGACCTCTCCGCCCGCATCACGACCGGAGCCGAGGGCCGCGACGAGCTCGGCGCCCTGGTGCGGGCGGTCAACGCGATGCTCGACCGCGTCGAGGACGGCGCGCGCGCCCAGCGCCGCTTCGTCGACGACGCCGGCCACGAGCTGCGCACCCCGATCACGATCGTGCGCGGGCACCTCGAGGTGCTCGACGTCGACGACCCCGCCGACGTCCGCGAGGCGGTCGCCCTGGTCGACGACGAGCTGGAGCGGATGAACCGCATCGTCACCGACCTGCTCGTGCTCGCGAAGGCCGAGCAGCCCGAGTTCGTCTCGCCGGCGCCGACCGACGTCACGGCCCTGCTCGAGGAGACGCTCCGCAAGGCGTCGGGGCTCGCCGACCGCGAGTGGGCCGCCCTGCGTCCCGCCGGACCGCTCGTCGTCGACCTCGACGCCCAGCGGGTGACGCAGGCGCTGCTCGTCCTGGCCGACAACGCCGCCCACCACACCGCGCCGGGCGACCGGATCGTGCTCGGCGCGGACGCGGACCGGTCGTCGCTGCGCCTGCGGGTCGCCGACACCGGCGCCGGGGTCGCCGCCGACGACCGCGAACGGATCTTCGCACGGTTCGCCCGCGGCAGCGTGGCGACGCGGCGCTCGGACGGCGCCGGCCTCGGTCTCGCCATCGCGGGCGCGATCGCCGCCGCGCACGGCGGCCGCGTCGAGCTCTCCGACGGCGTCGGCACGGGCCTGCCGGGCCAGACCGGCCCCGGCGCCACGTTCACCCTGGTCCTGCCCCTGCACCCCGGGACGGAGGTGCCGCCCCGATGAGCAGCATCCTCATCGCCGAGGACGAGCCGCGCATCGCCTCGTTCGTCGAGAAGGGCCTGCGCTCGGCCGGGTTCGTGACGGCCGTGGTCGCGGACGGGATCGCCGCCCGCGACCAGGCCCTCGGTGGGCACCACGACCTGCTCGTCCTCGACATCGGGCTGCCCGGCCTCGACGGCTTCGCGGTGCTCGCGGAGCTGCGGGCGTCGGGTTCGCGGATGCCGGTGATCGTGCTGACCGCGCGCGACAGCGTCGCCGACACCGTCGCCGGGCTCGAGGGCGGCGCCGACGACTACATGGCCAAGCCGTTCCGCTTCGAGGAGCTGCTGGCCCGCGTGCGCCGCCGGCTCGCCGACGCCGGCCCCGGCGAGGTGACGGTCCTGCGCCACGGGTCGCTGTCGCTCGACCTGCGCACGCGGCAGGCGACGGTGGACGGCGCGACCGTCGACCTGTCGGCCCGCGAGTTCGTCCTCGCCGAGACGTTCCTGCGCCATCCCGGCCAGGTCCTGTCCCGCGAGCAGCTGCTCTCGCGCGTCTGGGGCTACGACTTCGACCCGGGCTCCAACGTCGTCGACGTCTACGTGCGCTACCTGCGCCGCAAGCTGGGGACCGAGCGCATCACGACCGTGCGCGGGATGGGCTACCGGCTCGCCTGAGGCGGTTGCGGCGGGGCCCGGGGCCCGCAGCGAGGGACGCCCCGGCTGCGTCGCGGGCAGTCAGGGCGTCCCTCGCTCGTAGAGCTCAGTCGTCCGCGTCGTCGTCCGCGTCGTCGTCCCGGTCGTCGTCCCGGTCGTCGAGGTCGCGGATGCCGTCGTCATCGTCGTCGTCGTCGACGAGCGCGGGCTGGGGTGCCGGGACCGGGTCGCTTGCGGGCACGGCCGGCACCGACACCGACGCGGGGACGACCCCCGTGTCGTCGGCGGCGCAGCCGGTGAGCGCGAGCCCGGCGGCCGCGGTGGCGGTGGCGAGGACGAGGGCGAGGCGGGAGCGGGTCACGGGAACCTCCGGGGCGGGTGCTCGCCGGGGCGGATCGCCCGGCGAGGACCAGAGTCGGCGCCGCCCGTGAGGCCCTCGGGAGAGGTTCGTGAGGGCCTTCTCATCGGCACTCACCAGCGCGGACGGTCGATTGACGGCCCGGCCACACAGTGCTTGCATCGCTGCATTCATTGCAAGGGCGCAAGGACATGACGATGGACGAGCGGGACCGGCTCGCGACGAGCTTCGGGGACATGCGGCGCGCGATGATCCCCGCGTTCGCGCTGGACCTCCTCGCCACCGTCGACGACGGGGACGAGCTCTCGATGACCCAGCTCGCCACCCTCTACGTCCTCGACGCCGGCGAGCCGGTATCCCTGGGAGGGCTCGCCGAACGGATCGGGCGATCGGTCTCGGCCACCAGCCGCCTCGTCGACGCCCTGGTGCGCCGCGGTCTCGTCGCACGCCGGGAGCACCCGTCCGACCGTCGCGTCCGGCGGATCGCGCTCACCGACGACGGCGACGCCCTGCTCCGCCGCCTCGAGCGCACCCGCGCCGAGGCCCAGCTCGAGGTCATGAACCGCCTCGACCCCGCGGACCGGGCCCTGGTGGCCCGCGCGATGACCCTGCTCGGCGACTCCGCCCGGCAGGGACGAGAGAAGAGAGACCTGCCATGAGCGACGCACCGCTCGTCCTGCCCCTGGAGGACGTCGACCCGACAGATCCCGACACCCTCGGCCGCGTCGGCGGCAAGGCCGCCAACCTCGGGGCCCTCGTGCGCGCCGGCCTCGCCGTGCCGGCTGGTGTCTGCCTCACCACCGCTGCGTATCGGCGGGCGGTGGGCTCGGCGCTGGACGGCCTGCTCAGTGGGGTCCTCGGGGAGCCCGACGCCGGCGCGCTGGCCGAGAAGGCCCGCGCCGCGGTGCTCGCGGTGCCGATTCCCGACGAGGTCGCGGACGCGGTGCGGGCGACGTGCCCCGACGGACCGGTCGCGGTCCGCTCGTCGGCGACGGCCGAGGACCTGCCGGACGCGAGCTTCGCCGGTCAGCAGGACACATTCCTCAACGTTGTCGGCGACGACGCGGTGCTCGACGCGGTCCGGCGCTGCTGGGCCTCGCTCTGGACGGACCGGGCCGTCGCCTACCGCGGCGCCCACGACATCGACCACGCCGCGGTCGCGCTCGCCGTGGTGATCCAGTCGATGGTCGACGCGCGGTGGGCCGGCGTGCTGTTCACCGCGGATCCCGTGACGGGACGCCGCGGGCAGGCCGTGATCGACGCCGCGCCGGGGCTCGGCGAGTCGGTGGTCTCCGGCTCGGTCGATCCCGAGCACCTCGTCGTCGACCCGGCCGGCGAGATCGTCTCCCGGCGTGCGGGCGCGGGCGGGACCGTCGTGCGTGCCGTGGCCGGTGGGGGCACCGAGGCCGTGGCGCACCCGAGCGGTGCGGCTTCGCTGGACGACGCCGACGCGCGGACCCTCGCCCGCCTCGGCCGCCGGGTCGAGGCGCTGTTCGGCGCGCCGCAGGACATCGAGTGGGCGCTGGACGGCGAGGGCCGCGCGTGGTTGACCCAGTCGCGGCCGATCACGACGCTCTACCCGCTCGTGCCCGGGCGCCCGGGCCTGCGGCTCTTCCTCTCGGCGAACGTGGCTCAGGGCGTGTTCCGCCCGTTCACCCCCGCCGGGCTGTCGGCCGCCCGGCATCTCGCCTCCGGGGTCGCGGGCCTGCTCGGAGCACCGGTCGACGACCCCGAGCAGGGCCCGCCGATCCTGTCCGAGGCCGGCGAGCGCGTGTTCGTCGACCTCACCGACGTCCTGCGCAGCCGGGTCGGCCGCGCCGGGGCCGCCGGGGTGCTCGGGGTCATGGAGGCCCGGTCGGCCGAGGTGATCGCCACCCAGCTCGAGCGCCCGGAGCTCTCGGTCACCCGGCGCTCGCCGCTGCCGGCGCTGCGACGGGTCGCGCGCATCGCCGTCCGGTACCGCATCCCGCCCGCGGTGGTGGCGGCCTGGATCCGTCCCGCCCGGGCCCGGGAACGGGCGTTCGCCCTGGTCCGCACGGCCGGCGACGCCCTGCCCGGGCGGCCGGAGGCGGGCCGGGTGGAACGCGTCGAGCGGGCGCGCTGGATGCTCGCCGACCGCTTCGTCCGGGTGCCCCCGCGGACCGCCGCGGCCCCGGTGGCCGGCTTCCTCGCCCTCGGGCTGGCCGCCCGCCTGCTCCGTGGTCGCGCCCGCCCCGGCGAGCTCGGCACCGTGCTGCGCGGGCTGCCGCACAACGTCACCACGGAGATGGACCTCGCGCTCTGGGACCTCGCCGTCCGCCTACGCGACGACCCCGCCACCGTCGCCGCCCTCACCGCGACCCCGCCCGCCGAGCTCGCCGGGCAGCGCAGCACCTGGCCGCCGGCGCTCGCCACAAGTCTGGTCGCCTTCCTCGCCGCGCACGGCCGCCGCGCCGTCGCCGAGATCGACCTCGGCCTGCCGCGCTGGTCCGACGACCCCACCCACCTGCTCGGGGTGCTCGCCAACTACGTGCGCCTCGACGACGAGGGGCGTGCGCCGGACGTCGTGTTCGCCCGCAGCGCCGCGGAGGCCGAGGCGATGATCGAGGCGTTGGCCGCGCGCGCCGGCGGCCTGCGCGGACGGATCGTGGCCGCGGCCCTGCACCGGGCCCGCGACCTCGTCGGGCTGCGCGAGCTGCCGAAGTACTGGCTGGTCACGGTGCTCGCGGCCGCCCGGGACGAGCTCGCCGCGGTGGGCGCCGACCTCGCGTCCCGTGGCCGTCTGGAGACGGGGGACGACGTGTTCTTCCTGAGCCTGTCGGAGGCCCGGGAGGACCGGGACCGTCGCGAGCTGGTGCGCGAGCGGCGCGCGACCTACGAGCGCGAACTGCGGCGGCGGCACGTGCCGCGCATCGTGCTCTCGGACGGCACCGAGCCCGAGGCGCTCGGCACCACGGACGCCCCCGCCGACGGTGCGCTCACCGGCGTCCCGGCCTCGGCCGGCACCGTCACGGGCCGGGTCCGGGTGATCACCGATCCGCAGGGCGCCCGTCTCGAGCCCGGCGACGTGCTCGTGTGCCCGTCCACCGACCCCGGCTGGACTCCGCTCTTCCTCACCGCAGGCGGGCTCGTGATGGAGATGGGCGGCTCGAACTCCCACGGCGCGGTCGTCGCCCGGGAGTACGGCCTGCCCGCCGTCGTCGGCGTCCGCGACGCCGTGGCCCGCCTCACGGGCGTGGCGGAGGTGCGCGTCGACGGCACGAGCGGGCGTGTGGAGCCGCTGGCTCAGACCACCAGTCGGTAGAACCGGAAGATGTCGTTCTCCAGGTCGTCGAGCACCTCGACGCCGGAGAACCCGGCGGCGCGGGCGTACTCCTCGAGCGTGCTCCGGCGCATCACCGTGCCGGTGCCCACCGAGTCGTCGGTGGACAGACCGTCGGGCAGGCAGCACATCAGCGAGAAGCCGTAGAACAGGCGCTCGACCTCGTCGCCGTCGGGGGCGAAGGCCTCCGCCACCTTCTCGTCCATGATCAGGACGGTGCCGCCCGGCGCCACCGCCCGGCGCATCGCGGCGAGCACGGACACCGGGTCGGGCATGTCGTGGACGCACTCGAACGCGCACACGAGGTCGTAGACGCCGGCCTCGGCGCTCGCGACCTCCGCGTGGTGGACGCGGACCCGGTCGTCGACGCCCTCCGACTCGACGTGACGCCGCGCGGCGTCGACCGAGGCGGCGTCGACGTCGAAGCCGTCCACCCGGGCCGTCGGGTAGCCGCGAGCGATGCCGATGCTCGACCAGCCCTCACCGCAGCCGACGTCGGCCACCCGCCCGCCGGCCCGCAGCGCGGCGTCGACCTCGCCGAGCCGCGGCAGGTGGTCGCGGGCGAGGGCGTCCCGCAGGAGCGGGCGGTTCTGCTCCGCCTGGCCCTCGCGGGCGTCGTCGCCGAGGACCTCCCAGCTCACGCCGCCGCCCGTCCGGTAGGCCTCGAGGAGGTCGTCGATGTGGCGCAGCGACGCGACGAGGATCCGCGCGAACGGCGTCAGCACGGTCTCGCTGTCGAGGTCGGCGAGCACGGGGACGTGCGCGGCGGGCATCGCGAAGCGGCGATCGTCGGGCGCGGCGGCCGCGTCGTCGACGGTGAGCATCCCGCTCACCGCCTGGTACTCGAGCCACTCGCGGGCGTAGCGGGCGGCGGTCCCGGTGCGCGCGGCGAGCTCGGGCGCCGTGGCCGGGCCGTCCTGGGCGAGCGAGCGGAACCAGCCCAGCCGGTCGCCCACGTAGAGCGCGGTGGTCTGCTCCATGCCGAGGATCCAGCCGAAGACGGTCTCGGCGCACGCCTCGGTGGTGTGGGTGGGGGTGTCCTCTGTCGTGGTCATGGCGTCGACGGTGACGCATGGACCTGTCACGGCGCTGTCTCCGCGCTGGAACCCGTAGCGCTACCGCGCAAGATGTTCCTGCCCGTGGAGGAGCAGGTGACCGGGACGCTGCGCCGCCGACCCCGTCCGGCACCCCCACAGCGCCGTGCACCCGCCGACGCCGAAGACCGCGGCCACCGCGACACCGGCCGCCGGGCTCGCCGACGCCTCCGCCACGAGCCCGGCCGTCCCCGGGCCCACCAGACCGCCGGCGGCAGCCGCGAGGTGCAGCACGCCGAGACGCCGACCGAAGCCGACCACCCCGAACAGCTCGGCCGCCGTCGCCCCGGTGAGCCCGACGAAGGTTCCGTGCGCCCCGCCGAACACCAGCGCGAACCCGGCGAGGGCCGCCACGGAGTGCGCCGGGGCCCACAGGCCGAGGCTCAGGGTCATCGTCACGGCCCCGGCCCGGAAGACGGCGAAGGCGCCCCAGCGGGCGACGGCCGGCACCACCGCCAGCCGGGCGGCCAGGCTCGCCGCGCCCGCGGCCGCGACCAGGGCGGCGCCGGTGGCGAGGTCGATCCCCCGCAGGGCGGCGAATGGGGCGAGGTGCACGAACGGTACGAACATCGCGGCGGACAGCCCGACGGCGCCCAGGCCGAGACGCCGGAACCCGCGGTCGGCGAGGACGGCCCGCAGGCCCGGTTCGGGCGCGGCGGGCGAGCCGCTCCCCGTCCCGCCGGCGGGCGCCGCGGGAAGGCACGCCCCGAGCACGGCGGCGGCCACGGCGGCGAGCACGACGGCAGCGCCCCGCAGCCCGAACAGCGCGACCAGGGCCACCGTCGCCGGCGGAGCGATCACCGTCGCCAGCCCCGCTCCCGCGGTCGCCACCACCAGGGCCGGGCCGCGGTGGCGCTCGAACGCGACCCCGACGGCCGCCTGCAGCGGGACGAACAGGCAGCCCGCCCCGCCGCCGACGCCGAGCACGAAGCCGGCGGCCGCCACCGGGAGGCCGGGCGCCGCGGCGAGGACGAGCAGGCCGCCGGGTACCAGGATCGCGGCGAGCGCGACCAGCGGGCGGGCGCCGTGGCGCTCGGCGAGCGGTCCGGTGACCGCCCCAAGGGCGAGCATCGTGGCCAGCGTCGCGGCGAACACCACCGACGCCGTCCCCGTGCCCACCCCGAACGTGGTGGCGAGGGGCCCGGCGAGCGCACCGGTCCCGGTGGCGAGCCCCAGGCCGACCGCGGTCGCGGCCACGGTCGCCGCCAACAGCCGGCCGGGTGACGCCGGAGTCACCACGATCGCCCCGGCGCGGGCCGGAAGTACTCCCCGGCGATCGAGGCCCGGTAGCGGTCCACGCCCACCGCGGCCTCGAGCCCGGCGGTCTGGGTGGCCTGGGCACGCAGGGCGACGAGCTTGCGGTCCAGGAGCTCTCCGTCGAGTTCCAGGGCGACGGCGAGCTCGGCGTCCGGGCAGGGCGCGAAGGCGTCGCCGGCGTCGTCCATCGGCTCGACGAACTCGGCGAACCTCCGCACCCAGGCCTCGGTGACAGCCGCGTGCAACACCTGCGGCGTCGCCGGCACGCGCTGCAGCGCCCGGTCGGTCCAGGCCGAGACCGCGCGGTGGTCCCGGTGCCCGGTGATCCCGTCGGGCCCGAAGGTCAGGACGGTGTCGGGGGCGACCTCGGCGACGATCGCGGCGAGCTCGTCGACGGCCTCCGCGCCGGGGTCGGCGACGAGCGCGCCGTCGAGGTGGCACCGCCCGCTCGCGTCACCGAGGAACCGGTGCTCGATGCGGCGACGGACGGGGTCGAGCGCGGTGAGGCTCGCCGAGATCTCGCGCGACCGCTCGGCGGCGAGGCGGGCCGGCGACCAGCGGGCCGGGTCGTCGGTGCCGTGCTCGCCGCGGGTGGCGGAGACCACGACGACCCGTCGGCCGGCGGCGACGGCCGCGGCCAGGACGCCGCCGGAGAGGTAGAGCTCGTCATCGGGGTGGGCCCAGATCCCGAGCACGGTGCCGAGGGCGGCGACGTCGTCGGGGGTGCGGACGGGACGGGTGGTGGTCGGGGCGCTCACGGCGGTCTCCGGTCGACGGCGGGGTGGGACGCCGTCGAGACTCGGACCGGTCGCTGTCAGCCGGCGTGCACGGCGCTGTCACGCCCCGCGAGGTGGCGCGCGATCGCCGTGCGGGCCAGCACGAGGGCCTGCTCGCGGTCGGGCGCCCGCTCCGGCGGGACACGGCCCCGCCCGCGTAGGTCGTCGTGGGCGTCGGGGGCACGGTCGGCGGCCGCGTCGAGCAGGTCCGCCGTCCCGGCGTCGCCGAGGTTCCGGAGCAGGTCGGCGAGGTTGCGCAGGGTGACCCACTGGTGGCTCCAGTTGCCGCCCGCGGCCCAGTGGTCGATCACGTCGCGGTACCCGACGAGCGCGGCCCCGATCCGTCCGGACCGCGAGCGCAACGACGCCAGCCCGACCGCCGCGATGGCCTCGAGGAACGTCGACCCCACGCTCCGGGCCCGGGCCATCGCGACGCTGTAGCCCTCCTCCGCGGCGTCGGTGCGGCCCTCGACGCTGTCGATCTCGGCCGTGACGTAGGCGGCGAGCCCGAGCAGCGACGGCACGTCGCCGGTGGGCAGGAGGGCGGCGAGCTCGCGGGCCTTGCGGGGGTCGCCGCCGTAGAGCGCGGCCAGCGCGCCCACGCCCGGCTCGGGGCGGGGGCGCTCGGCGAGGCCCCACGCGGCGACGTCGTGGGTGACCGCGTCGTCCCAGGCGCCCCGGCTCAGTCTCGCCTCGCCGAGGGCGGCCAGGCAGACACGCCGCCCCTCGTCGTCGCGGGCGCGTGCGAGCCCCCGGCGGGCGAGACGCTCGGCCTCGACGGCGTCCCCGCGCAGGTAGGCGTCGTGGGAGGCGTGGCCCCACACGCGCGACTCGAACGGGTGCCCGGCCAGCGCCGGGTCGTCGACGAGCTCGGTGGCCAGGGCGCGGACCTCGCGCAGGTCCTGCCAGTAGGCGATCTCGGCGAGCGAGACCGCCACGGCTGCGGCCGAGTCCAGGTCGCCGCGGGTCCGAGCGAGGCGCCACGCGGCCCGCAGGTTGCCGAGCTCCCGGCGCAGCACCGGCCCGACGACGGCCTCCTGGGCGGTCAGCGCGGTGCGCTCCGCCCACGCCGCGAGCTCCACCGCCCACCGCACCACGTGCCGGTCGGCGGCGTCGACCTCCCCCGCGGCGACCAGCCGGTCGCGGCCGAAGGCGCGCAGGGTCTCGAGCAGCCGGTACCGGGTGCGCCCCGACGGTTCGGTTCCCACCTCCACCATCGAGGCGTCGACGAGACGCGCCAGCAGGTCCCCCGCGTCACCGGCGAGCCCGAGCGCGGTGGCCACCCCCTCCACCGCGATGAGGTCGACGCCGTCGGCGAACGCCGACAGGTGCCGGAACAGGCGCTGCTCCTCGTCGGTGAGCAGGTCGTAGGACCAGGCGACGGTGGCTCGCAGCGTCCGGTGCCGGGCGTGCAGGGCGCGGCTGCCGAGCAGGTCCAGCGCCCGGTCCAGGCGGAGAGCGAGCGCGGCCGGGGCGAAGGTCGACAGCCGCCCGGCCGCCAGCTCCACGGCCAGCGGGAGGCCCTCGAGCCGGCGCACGATCTCGGCCACCTCGCGCAGCTCGTCGGCGGAGAACGAGAGGTCGGGGCGCACGCGGCGGGCGCGGTCGAGGAACACGGCGACGGCAGCGTCGTCGGGCAGCGGGGCGAGGCGCACGACCGCCTCCTCGGCCAGCCCCAGCGGCTCGCGGCTCGTGGTGAGCAGGGTGACCCCCGGGCAGCGCTCGAGGAGCTCGACCACCAGGTCGCGGACGGCGTCGAGGAGGTGCTCGCAGTTGTCGAGCACCAGCAGCCGCGGCGACGCGTCCAGCACGTCGAGGCAGGCGGTGAGGACGTCGCCGGTGATGGAGCCGAGGCGCAGCGCTGCGGCCAGCGCGTCCGGGATCCCCGCGGCGTCGGTGATCGCCGCGAGCATCAGGGTCGCCGCGTCGGGGTGGCGACGGGCGAGCTCGCGGGCGATCCGCGTCTTGCCGACCCCGCCGGTGCCCACGACGGTGACCAGCCGCTCGGTGGTGAGCAGGCGGCCCGTCGCGGCGAGCTCCCGATCCCGTCCGTGCAGGTCCGAGGGCACCGAGGGCACCGGCGGCACCGGCGGCGCGGGCACGACGATCTCCGGCACCGCCACCGGCCCGGCCGCGCCGGCCGCCACGTCGCTCTCGAGGGCGGCCAGCGCCGGCGAGGGGTCGAGGCCGGTCTCCTCGGCCAGCCGCGCCCGGAACTCCCGTGCGGTGCGCAGCGCCCGCGGCGCCTGCCCGGTGGCGGCCAGGGCCCGCACGAGCAGCAGGACCGCGGGCTCGCGCAGCGGATCGTCCGCCACGGCCTCGGCGGCCGGGCCCAGCGCCTCACCGGCGGCGCCGGCCGCGATCAGGGCGTCGGTGAGGCGGTCGGTCACGTCGCACCAGAGCTCGTGGGCGGCCTGTGCCACCGCCCGCAGGGGTGGCACCTCCACGAGGTCAACGAGGGCGGTCCCGCGCCAGGACCCCCGCGCCTCGCGCAGCAGCGCGGCCGCCGTGGCGGGGTCCGCCGCAACGAGGTCGCGGGCCCGGTCGCGGAGGTCGCGCACCCGGCGCAGGTCGAGCCCGTCGTCGTCGAGGTGCAGCCGGTAGCCGCCCTCGTCGGTGGTGAGGCGGGGTGCGGCGGCGCGGAGGTCGGCGCGCAGCCGCGACACGTGGCTGTGCACCGTGGCGCGCGCGGACTCCGGCGGATCGTCGGGCCACAGAGCATCGACCACCTGCTCGACGGAGACGGTGCGCCCTTCGGCCAGCGCGAGCAGTGCGAGCACGACGCGGCGCTTGGGCCCGCGCACCTCGACCGACGCGCCGTCGACGCTCAGCCGCAACGGCCCGAGCACATCGACCCGGACGGCCTCAGCAACACCCATCACCACTCCTCGTGGCGAGCATGCCGTGCTGTCAGCGCGGTGCAAGGGGCGTGCCAGCCGATCGGAGCAGCGTTCGCCGCGTCGGACCACCCACCGCAGTCGAGCGCACCACGGCGGCTGCGACGTCGTCACCGACCGCGCGGCTACCGCGGCCGACCGCGACGGCGCGCTCGTCGCGCCTGACCACTCCCTGCCCGGCCCCTTCGGAGGACCCCATGACCACGACCGTCACGACGCACGACCAGACCCTCGTCGCCGACCTGCGCGCGACCCTGACGGGCGACGTCATCGATCCCGCCGACCACCGCTACGACCAGGCCCGCCGGGTGTGGAACGGGCTGATCGACCGCCGTCCCGCGGTGATCGCCCGGTGCGCGTCGCGCGCGGACGTCGTCGCCGCCCTCGCCGCCGCCCGGACCCACCGACCCCCGGTGAGCATCCGGGGCGGCGGGCACCAGATCGCCGGGAGCGCCGTCTGCGACGACGGCCTTGTGATCGACCTGTCGGAGATGACCGCCGTGACCGTCGACCCGTCGAGCCGCACCGCCCGCGTCGAGCCCGGGGCCCGGTGGGCCGACGTCAACATCGCCACCCAGCGCCACGGCCTCGTCGTGCCCGGGGGCGAGGTGTCCGAGACCGGCGTCGCCGGGCTCACCCTCGGCGGCGGCATGGGCCACCTCCAGCGGGCCTACGGCCTGAGCTGCGACGCGCTGCGGTCGGTCGAGATCGTCACCGCCGACGGGACGGTGCGCACCGCCGACCGCGACGAGCACCCCGACCTGTTCTGGGCCGTCCGCGGCGGCGGGCGGGGACTCGGTGTCGTCACCGCGATGGAGTTCGTGCTGCAGCCTCTCGGCCCCGAGGTGGCACAGGCGCTCGTGCTCTACCCGTACGACGACGCGGAGCGTGTGCTGGCGGCGTGGCGGGAGCTCGTACCGCGGATGCCGGAGACGGTGTCGCCGGAGTTCGCGCTCTGGGGCATCCCGCCGGACCCGGGGTTCCCGGCGGAGATGCACGGCGCGCCGGTGGTCATGGTCGCCGGCCTGTACGCAGGTCCCGCACAGGAGGGTCTCGAGGTGCTCGCGCCGCTGGCCCGCCTGGGCACGCCGCTGGTGGATGCCACCGCGATCACCGACTACGTCACCAGCCAGTCCGGCTCCGACCCGCTGTTCCCGGCCGGCGCGCGGTACTTCTTCAAGTCGCACTTCCTCGAGACCTTCGACGACGACGCGGCCGCCGCCGTGCTCGCCGCGGGCGCCGCGCGGCCGACGCCGCAGTCGCTGGTGATCGTCCGGACGATGGGCGGGGCGATCGCCCGTGTCGGCGAGGACGAGAGCGCCTTCGCCCACCGCGCGGCAGGCTTCAACGTCAGCATCGACGCGGGATGGACCGACGCGGCGATGGACGACGCCGCGATCGGCTGGGCGCGGCGGGCGTGGGACAGGCTGACACCGTCGGCGACCGGCGGGGTGTACGTGAACTTCGCCGGCCTCGACGAGGACGCCCACCGGGACGCGGTGTTCGGCGCCCACGCCGCCCGGCTCGACGCGATCCAGCGCACCTATGACCCCGACGGCATCCTCACCGCCGCGGCCGCGCGGCACTGAGCTCGCCCGGACACGGGCGAGGGGCACCTTCGACCGGCTAGATCGATCGAAGGTGCCCCTCGCTCGGAGACAGGGCGGGGTTCAGCCCTGCCGCGGCGGCGGGATGACGTTGCCGGCGGGGACGATGTTCTGGTTGGTCCGGAACAGGTTGTCCGGGTCGTAGCGGCCCTTGATCTCGACGAGGCGGTCGTAGTTGCCGCGGTACGAGGCGCGGATGCGCTCCTCGCCCTCCTCCATCATGAAGTTGATGTAGGCGCCGCCCGCGGAGTACGGGTGCAGCGCCTCCCAGTAGTCGCGGGCCCAGCGCGTGATCGCGTCCGCGTTGGCGGGATCGGGGTCGACGCCCACGATGACCCCGGACCACCCGCCGTCGCGGTACGGGAAGGCCGTCGCGTCCTCGGGCACCTGGGCGGCCGCACCGTCGATCGGGTAGAGGTGCATCGTCGACAGGCCGCTGGGCAGCACCTCGGCGAAGCGTCGGTGCACCTCGATCGCCTCGTCGCTGATCTCGGTGAAGACGTCGCCCTTCCAGTACCACTGCAGCCCGGGCGGGAACAGCGGGTCGAAGGCCGCCTGCAGCGCCGCGTACGGCATCGGCTGCACGCCGACCATCAGCGGGGACCCGAACGTGCGCACCGGCTCGAGCACCTCGTCCGCCCGCTCGCCCGGACCGGTGTAGCACCAGACGATGGCGCACACCGTCCGTCCCCACAGGTCCTCGGGGAACGGCGGGCCCGGCGGAACGGCCACGACCCCGATCCACCCGCTGAGCTCGGTCGGCAGCGAGGGCAGCAGCTCGCGGTACCAGCGCATGACGTCCGCGAGGTCGTCGATCGCGTAGAACACCGGACCGCCGACGATCGTCCCGGCGTCACCGACGGGATGGCAGCGGAAGGTGAACGAGGTGACGACGCCGAAGTTCCCGCCGCCACCGCGCAACGCCCAGAACAGATCGGGGTGGCCGTCCTCGGAGGCCGTGACGAACGAGCCGTCGGCGAGCACGACGTCGGCCGAGAGCAGGTTGTCGACGGTCAACCCGTAGCGACGGGTCAGGTAGCCGGTCCCCCCGCCGAGGGTCAGCCCGGCCACACCCGTGGTGCCGACGATCCCCGACGGCGTCGCCAGCCCGAACGCGCCGGTGGCGTGGTCGACGTCGCCCCACACGCAGCCGCCCTCGACGCGCACGGTCCGCTGCTCGGGATCGACGCGGGTGCCGCGCATGAGCGACAGGTCGAGCACCAGCGCGTCGTCGGTGACGCCGAGCCCCGCGGCGTGGTGCCCGCCGCCGCGTACGGCCAGGGTCAGGCCGTGCTCGCGGGCGAAGTGCACGCCGGCGATGACGTCGGCGACGTCGCGGCACTGGGCGACGGCGGCCGGGCGCTTGTCGATCATCCCGTTGTAGACGGCCCGGACCCTGTCGTAGTCGGGGTCGGCGGGCAGGACGAGCCGGCCACGCAGACCGGCGGAGAGGTCGGTCCAGGGGACGGTGGCGCGTGGGGCGGTGGTGGTCACGTGGGTCTCCTGCGGGTCGGACGGTCGGCGAGGGACCGACGGTCCCCGGGCGGCGTTCGCGCAGCGTTCGCGCCGGACCGTCGCATCACCCGTATGGCCGTGAGGCCCTCGAACGCTCCGTGAGCGCGGTCGGATCGATGTCCCGGAGGTCGGCGTGGCACCGCCGCAGGAGGGCGGTGCTGCCGTGCTCGCGGGCCAGGTCCGCCGCGGCCCGGAGGCGTTCGACGGCACCCGGGGCGTCGTCGAGTGCCGCGCGCCGGCGCAGCACCTCCGGGAGCCACCACACGTCGTGGCGGGACCGGGCGTCGGCGATCGCCGCGTCGAGCACCGCCCGTGCCTCGTCGCGACGTCCCCGCCGCAGCGCGATGTCGGCGACCAACGTGAGCCAGTACGGCATCCGGAAGAACGCCCCCGTCGCCCGCAGCCCGTCGATGCCGCGATGTGCGGACTCGGAGCCCTCCGCACCCCCGCGCGCCCAGCCGGAGAGCACGGGCCCCCACTCCCGGTAGTACGCGAAGCCGTAGCGCTCGCACAGCTCGGTCAGCTCGGCCACCGACGCCTCCAGGGCCGGGCGGTCGTCGCGGAACTGGTGGGTGACCGCGTCGTAGGCCAGCGCGACGGCGACGCTGTAGGGGTGCTCGATGCGGCGTGCCCGCGCGACGGTCTCCGTGGCGGTCCTGCGGGCCCGCTCGTCGTCGCCGAGCAGCCAGTGGGCGTGGGCGGCCCACCCCGCGCCGTGCACGTCGAGGCGGGTACCGACGCTGAGCGACACCGTGTCCGCCGTCTCGGCGACCACCGCGAAGTGGTGCAGCGCCCGCCGGGGCCGCCCGAGGGCGAACGCCGATCCGGCCGCCGCGAAGTGGGCGTGCGCGACGAGGGCAGGGGCGCCGTCGGCCATCGCGACGACCCGCGTCGCGATCGCCTCGGACTCGCCGATGGCGCCCGCGACGAAGCGGGTGATCCAGAGCCCTACCAGCGCGGACAGCTCGGCGTCCTGGTGCCCGATCCGGTGGGCGAGCGCCACCGACGCCTCCAGCGTCTCCCGCACGACCGGTGATGCGTACCCGTGGCGCGCGTTGAGCGGAGCGGCCAGGGCGTCGCGGAGGGCGAGCTCCTCCTCATCGCGGTGCCGGCCCGGCGGCATCGCCCGGACCAGGAGCAGCGCCTCCCGGAGAAGCCGGATCGCCTCGCCGTGGGCGAAGCGCGAGGCGGCGACGTGGGCGGCCCGCCGGTACGCCGACACCGCCTGCTCCGGGCGCCCGCTCCGCGCGTGGTGGCGCGCCAGCCGCACCGACACCGCGTCGAGGTCGTCGGCGTGCAGTTCCTCGAGGGCGTGCGCCAGGCGGCGGTGCAGCAGCCAGCGGGTGGGCGGGCTGGCCAGCGCGTCGGCCGCCTCGCGCAGGAGGTCGTGCGAGAAGTCGAAGCCGCTCGCCGTCTCCCGGACGATCCGGCGGCGCCAGAGCTCGTCGAGCGCCCGGACCACGGCCTCGGCGTCCAGCTCGCTGGCCTCCACGAGCAGGGCGAGGGTGAACTCGCGTCCGACGGCAGCAGCGAGGACGGCGACGTCGCGGGCGGTGGGGCTCACCTCCTCCAGGCGGGCGCGCAGCATCGCGGCGAGGTCCCCCCGCGCCGGGCCCGCCGTGACGCCGGCGCCGCTCACGGCCTCCACGACGTGCAGCGAGAGACCGCCCGTGACCGCGTGCAGGGCCTCGGGGTCGTCGGGGGGCCGTCCGCTGACCGCCGTGGCCAGCCGGGCGGTGGCGGCGGCGTCGAGCGGGTCCAGCGTGAGCTCCGACGCCACACCGGTGGCCCGCATCCGCGGGAACCATCCGTCGACCGCCCCCGGGTCGTCGTGGGCGGTACCGACGACCAGCAGCGACGAGTCGCCGGCCCGCCCGAGGAGGTGGGCGAGGAAGGCGACGGTCTCCTGGTCGCCCCACTGCAGGTTGTCCAGCACCAGGAGCAGGGGCCTCCCGACCTGCAGGAACGCCTGCGCGAGCCCCTCGGAGAACCGGTGGCGCCGCCACGCGTCGGCCATCGCGCGCGCACCGTCGACGAGGCCCGGCTCCGCCCGCCCGGCGCGGGGGACGAGCCGCTCCACCTCGACACGCCAGACGGGATCGAGGGCTTCGGCGGCGGCGTGCACCGCCGGCACCCGGAGCCAGTCCGCGACCGGGGCGAGCGCCAGCCGATCCGAGGTGCCGTAGCAGCCCGACTCCGCCACGACGCCGTCCCGCTCGCGGACGAGGGTGGCGAGCTCGGCGACCAGTCGGGTCTTGCCCACCCCCGCCTCGCCCCGGACGAGGACGAGGCCCGGCTCGCCGGCGACGGCGCGACGCCAGGCCCGGGTCAGCACGGCGAGCTCCGCCTCGCGGCCGACCAGCGCGGGCGTCCCGCGGGCCCGGGCCTCGACCGGGGTCGCCCCGTCGCCGTCGGGGGAGCTGGTCACGGCGGCGAGCGCCCGTCGCGTGTCGGCGTGCGGGGCGACGCCGAGCTCGCGGCCGAGCACCGACGCGCAGCGCTCGTACGTGCTCACCGCGCCGGCGCGGTCACCCTGGGCGAGCTGCAGCTCCATGAGCGCCCGGTGCCCGGCCTCCTCCAGCGGCCTCAGCCGCACCCGGCGGCGCGCGACGTCGACCGCCGCCGTCAGATCGCCGGTGCTCGCCAGCGCGTCGGACAGCAGCCCGCACAGACGCGCGCAGCGGTTCTCGCGGTCCTCACGCACCTCGCGCGCCCACTCGTCGTCGACGCCGGGCAGGAACGCACCGCGGTACTGCGCGAGCGCGGCGGCGGCGTGGCGCACCACCGCGGCGGTGTCGTCCCGCGTCGCCGCGTCGAGGGCGGCCCCGGCCTCACGGTCGAAGACGCGCAGGTCCACGGCCACCTCGGCCACGTCCTGCCAGGCGAGACCGGCGGTGTCGGCCCGCACGACCGGGGCGTGCTCGAGGGTGTGGCGCAGGTGGTGCAGCTCGCGGCGCAGGTTGGTCAGCCCCTGGGCCGCCGGAGTCGGGCCAGAAGAGGGCGGCGAGGCGCGGACGGGGGACGACGGTGCCGGCGTGCGCCACGAGGTGGGCGGCCAGCGCGATCCCCCGTGACGACCGGGCTCGCGGGCCGCCCTCCTCGTCGGCGATCACCTGCTGGCCGAGCAGCGCGACGTGCAGCATCGGAGGCCTCCCCCCAGGGTCACCCAGGGTGGCGACGCCCTCGGTCCCCGACCAGCAACGAGCAACGGCCTCCCACTGTTCGTCACCGGATCGTGACGAACAGCGGGAGGCCGTTGGGCTGTCAGGGTGAGACCGGGGCGGGGTGAGGTCAGGCCGCGCGCGACACCAGCAAGGCGCCGGCGCCACCGTCGCCCTGCTCGTCGAGGTCCACCGACACCGTGTCGCCCTCGCGGACCTCGCCGCTCAGCAGGGCCTTGGCGAGCTGGTCGCCGATGGCCGACTGCACGAGCCGGCGCAGCGGGCGCGCCCCGTAGAGGGGGTCGAAGCCCTGCAGCGCGAGCCACTCGCGGGCGGCGTCGCTGACCTGCAGCGTCAGCCGGCGGGCGGCCAGCCGGGCGCCGAGGCGCTCGAGCTGGATGTCGACGATGTGGGTCAGCTCCTCGGTCGAGAGCGCGTGGAAGACGACCACGTCGTCGAGCCGGTTGAGGAACTCCGGCTTGAACGACCGCTTGACGGTCTCCATCACCTTCTCGCGGCGCCCGTCGTCGTCGAGCGTGGTGTCCATCAGCGCCGCCGACCCCAGGTTCGAGGTCAGCACGAGGATCGTGTTGCGGAAGTCGACCGTGCGGCCCTGGCCGTCGGTCAGACGCCCGTCGTCGAGGACCTGCAGGAGCACGTCGAAGACGTCCGGGTGGGCCTTCTCGACCTCGTCGAGCAGCACCACCGAGTACGGGCGCCGCCGGACGGCCTCGGTGAGCTGGCCGCCCTGGTCGTAGCCGACGTACCCGGGCGGGGCACCGACGAGGCGGGCGACGGAGTGCTTCTCCCCGTACTCGCTCATGTCGATGCGGATCATCGCCCGCTCGTCGTCGAACAGGAACGCGGCCAGCGCCTTGGCCAGCTCGGTCTTGCCGACGCCGGTCGGCCCGAGGAACAGGAACGACCCGGTGGGACGGTCCTCCTCGGAGATCCCGGCCCGCGCGCGGCGCACCGCGTCGGACACGGCGCGCACGGCCTCGGCCTGCCCGACCACCCGGCGGCCGAGCTCGTCCTCCATGCGCAGGAGCTTCGCGGTCTCGCCCTCCAGCAGACGCCCGGCGGGGATGCCCGTCCACGCCGACACCACGTCGGCGACGTCGTCGGGGCCGACCTCCTCCTTGAGCATCACCGGGGCGGCCGACGCGGCGTCGGCGGCGGCGAGCTCCTTCTCCAGGGCCGGGATGCGCCCGTAGCGCAGCTCGGCGGCCCGGCCGAGGTCGCCGTCGCGCTCCGCGCGCTCGGACTCCCCGCGCAGGGTCTCGAGCTGCTCCTTGAGCGCGCGCGTCGAGTCGATGGCGTCCTTCTCGCCCTGCCAGCGGGCGGTCAGCGCGTCGAGCTCCTCGCGCCGCTCGGCGAGCTCGGCGCGCAGCGCGGTGAGGCGCTCGGCGGACGCGGCGTCGGACTCCTTCGCCAGCGCCATCTCCTCGATCTCGAGGCGGCGCACGGCGCGCTCGACCTCGTCGATCTCCACCGGCCGCGAGTCGATCTCCATGCGCAGCCGCGAGCTGGCCTCGTCGACGAGGTCGATGGCCTTGTCGGGCAGGAAGCGCGCGGTGATGTAGCGGTCCGAGAGCGTCGAGGCGGCCACCAGCGCGGCGTCGGTGATGCGCACGCCGTGGTGGACCTCGTAGCGCTCCTTGAGCCCGCGCAGGATGCCGATGGTGTCCTCGACGCTCGGCTCGCCCACGAGGACCTGCTGGAAGCGGCGCTCGAGCGCGGGGTCGTGCTCGATGTGCTTGCGGTACTCGTCGAGCGTGGTCGCGCCGACCATGCGCAGCTCGCCGCGCGCCAGCATCGGCTTGATCATGTTGCCGGCGTCCATGGCGGACTCTCCGGTGGCGCCGGCCCCGACGATCGTGTGCAGCTCGTCGATGAAGGTGATGACCTGGCCCGCGGAGTCGGTGATCTCCTGCAGGACGGCCTTGAGCCGCTCCTCGAACTCTCCGCGGTACTTGGCCCCGGCCACCATCGAGCCCATGTCCAGGGCCACGACGCGCTTGTTGCGCAGCGACTCGGGCACGTCCCCGGCGACGATGCGCTGGGCCAGGCCCTCGACGATCGCGGTCTTGCCGACGCCCGGCTCGCCGATGAGCACGGGGTTGTTCTTGGTGCGCCGGGAGAGGACCTGGACGACACGCCGGATCTCGGCGTCGCGACCCACGACGGGGTCGAGGTCGCCGGACCGGGCTCGTTCGGTGAGGTCCTGGCCGTACTTCTCCAGGGCCTGGAAGGTGCCCTCGGGGTCGGCGGACGTGATCCGTCCCGACCCGCGCACCTTCGCGAACGCCTCCTGGAGCGCCTCGGGCGTCGCACCGTGGCGGGTGAGCACCTCGCCGGTGCGCCCACCGGCCGCGGCGAGCCCGACCAGCAGGTGCTCGGTGGAGACGTACTCGTCGCCCATGTCGGCGGCGAGCGTCTGGGCGTGCTGGAGCACGCGCGCGGTCTCGCGGTCGAACTGCGGCGCCGCGACGCTCGAGCCGCTCGCGCTCGGCAGGCCCGCGAGGACCTTGCCGACGTCGGCCCGCACCGCCGACGGGTCCGCCCCCACCGCGCGCAGCAGCGGTTCGGTGAGGCCGTCGGTCTGGTCGAGCAGCGCGCCGGCGAGATGGGCCGGCGAGACCTGCGGGTGACCGTCGACGGTGGCCGCCCGGACGGCGGCCGACACCGCCTGCTGGGTGCGGGTGGTGGGGGTGAAGTCCATGGCGGGGGTCCTCCTGCGTGACGTACGGATCGGGCAGCCCACCAGCCGCCCAATGAACTTGAGTCTACCTGGCTCAACTTCGCTGACGTGGGGTTTGTTCCCGGCGATTCCTCGCCGTTCGGTCACCCACAGCGACGACGATGAGGAGCCTCGTTCCGGGACGTCGTCGCTGCTCAGCGTGGCCGCGGGCGCCGTCCGACGCCGGTGGGGGTCGGACGACGACACGATGATGGGGACCCTGCGTGACGGCCACGAACGGGCTGTCATAGTTGTCCGGACACGCGAGGCCCGGTCGCAACGACGGGGGCCGCGCTATGGGGGGCTGGGGAGAGGTAGGGGGCATGTCCGCGGAGCCGCTGCCGGGAGACGGTCCGGCCGACCCTGCCCCCGCGCCCTTCCTGCGCCCCTCACCGACCGTCCGGCCCGGACCCCGGCGCCTCGCCCCGGTCCGCCCCGTCCCGGCGCCCCCGACGACGCCGATGGTGCGCCCGGGACGGCACGCCGCGCCGGACCCGGACGACGGCCCGGCACCGAGCGCCGCGCCGGTCGCACCGCCCGCACCCGCACCTCCCGCAGCCCCTCCCGCACCCCCGACCCCCGAGGCGGACGCCGCACGCCGGGTCCGCGAGGCGTGGGAGGAGGTCGGGCCGCAGGTCGACGAGCTCGCCGACTGGTTCGCAGCGCTGCTCTTCAGCCTCGACCCCGGGTCGCGGGCGCTGTTCCCCGCCCGGGTCACCGAGCCGGCACGCCGGCTGCTGCGCTCGCTCGTGCTGGCGATGAGCACCGTCGACCGTCCCGCCGATCTCGCCGCGCTGCTCGAGCCGCTCGTGCGCGAGCACCGCGCGCTGGGCCTGCGCGCCGAGCAGTACGAGGCGCTCGGCGTGGCCCTGATCGGCGCGATGCGGCGCTTCGGCGGCGTCGCCTGGGACGACGCGGCGGAGCACGCCTGGGTGCGGGCGTTCTCCCTGGCCGCGGGCCCGATGGAGGACGCGGCGCGCGCGGCCGGGGACGCGGCGCCCGCCCTCGCCGAGGCCACGGTCGTGGGCCACCGGCGCGTGGGCTGGGACCTCGCGGTGCTGCACGTCGCGCCCGACCGGCCCGTCCCGCACCGCGCCGGGCAGTACCTGACCGTCGAGATCCCGCAGCGCCCGCGGATGTGGCGCGCGCTCAGCCCGGTGACCGCGCCGCGCCCGGACGGCCTGTTGGAGTTCCACGTCCGCGCCGTCGAGGGCGGCTGGGTGAGCCGGGCGATGGTCGCGCACACGGCGACGGGCGATCGCTGGCGCCTCGGTCCGGCGTCCGGGCGGCTCGGGCTCGGCCCGCGCAGCGACCGCGAGGTGCTCATGGTCGCCGGCGGGACCGGCGGCGCGCCGGTGCTGGCCCTGTGCGAGGACATGGCGCGGTGGACACGGCCCCGACCCTGCACGGTGTTCCTGGGCGGGCGGGTGCCCGACGACCTCGTCGTGCTCGACCGCCTGCGGGCCCTCGCCGAGGTGCAGCCCTGGCTCGCGGTCGCCCCCGTGTGCGAGGACGACCCGCTCGACCCCGAGACACTGCCGGGGACGTTGCCCGACGCCGTGGTGCGCTCCGGCGACTGGTCGGGCCACGACGTGCTGCTCTCCGGCTCACCGGGGATGATCCGCGCGACGGCCCAGGCGCTGCTCGTCGACGGCGTGCCGCTCGATCGCATCGCGTACGACCCGTTCGCTCAGTAGTCGCCGCCGGAGAGTGCGGCCGGACTGATCACTCGTGCCGATGACGCGGACCCGGTTGCCAGACGACCACCGACTGGGTCCGCCGGGCCGGCAGCCGGTCGCCGCGTGACGGGGCCTGCTCCGCGGCGGTGCGCCAGCGGGCCAGCTCCTCGGTGACCTCGGCGAGCCGGTCGGTCAGCGCGCCGACCTCGCGCTCGAGCTCGATGATCCGCTTGATGCCGGCGAGGTTGACGCCGTCCTCCTGCGAGAGCCGCTGCACCTCGCGGAGCACGGCGATGTCGCGCACCGAGTAGCGCCGCCCGCCGCCGCTCGCGCGGCCGGGGCTGACGAGACCGATGCGGTCGTAGCTGCGCAGGGTCTGGGCGTGCATCCCGGCGATCTGCGCCGCGACGGAGATGACGAAGACCGGGGTGTCCTCGTCGGCCCACGTCGGGAGGGCGGGCATGGACGGGGCGCCGAGCGGGGCCGGCCACGGCCCACGCTCGTCGGCCCCGCCCTTGCCCCCGCTCATGACGCGGTCTCCCTCCGGGCAGCGGCCTCGGCGCGCCGCGTGAGGTCGGCCCGCGGGTCGTGGTCGGCCGTCGCCTCGACGTACGCGTCGAGGGCCTGGCGCGCCGCGGAGCTCAGCCGGCTCGGCACCGCGAGCTCGAGGGTGACCAGCAGGTCGCCGGTGCGCCCGTCCTTACGGTGCACCCCGCGCCCGCGGACCCGCAACGTCCGGCCACTGTTGCTCCCCGCGGGGACCTTCAGCGAGACCTTGCCGTCCATGGTGGGCACGGTGATCGTCGTGCCGTCGACGAGCTCGGGGAACGTCACCGGCACGGTGAGCGTCAGATCGTCGGCGTTGCGCTCCGAGCGACCGAACAGGTCGTCGGAGTTGACGTGCACGACGACGAACAGGTCGCCGGGCGGGCCGCCGCGACTGCCCGGCTGCCCCTGACCGGCGAGGCGGATGCGCTGGCCGTCGTCGACGCCCGGCGGGATCCGCACGGTGAGGGTGCGCGAGCGGGTGCTCACGCCGTCGCCGCCGCACTCGGGGCACGGCTCGTCGACGATCGACCCGGTGCCCGAGCAGTCGCGGCACGGCTCGCTGAACGCGAACGCGCCCTGGCTGCGCGAGACCACGCCGGCGCCGCCGCAGGTCAGACACGTGCGGGGGCTGGTGCCGGGCTTGGCGCCGTTCCCGCCGCAGGTCGTGCAGCGCGTCGGCGAGGCCAGGCGCAGCGGCAGGGTGGTGCCGCCGACCGCCTCGGCGAAGTCGATGCGCACGTCGGTCTCGACGTCCGCGCCGCGCTGCTCGCGCGGACGGGTGCCGCCCATGCCGGGCGTCGGCCCGGCGGTGGCGCCGGCGCCGCCGCCGAACAGCCCGCCCAGGAGGTCGCCGAGACCGCCCGCACCGGGCTGGCCCGCGCCGCGGGCGCCCCCGCCCCCGAAGAGGTCGCCGACGTCGAAGCCGCCCGAGAACCCGGTGCCGCCGGCGCCCGCGCCGGCCCCGGCGCCGCGACCGCCGCCGAACCCGCCGAAGCGCCCGCCCGAGAACATCGTGCGCGCCTCGTCGTACTGCTGGCGCTTCTCCGGGTCGGAGAGCACGCCGTAGGCCTCGCCCGCCGCCTTGAAGCGGGCCTCGGCCTTCGCGTCGCCGGGCTTCGCGTCGGGGTGGTTCTCCCGCGCGATCTTGCGGTAGGCCTTCTTGACGTCGTCGGCGGAGGCGTCCTTGGTCACACCCAGCTCGCGGTAGTAGTCCTTCTCGACCCAGTCACGGGCGCTCATGTCGGAACTGCTCCTTCCGCGGGGCCGGGGGGACGGGTGTGGTGATCAGGACGTGCCGGCGTCCGCCGGCTCCGACGTGGTGTCGGCGGCGGGCGCGGTGCCGTCGGAGTCGGTGACCGCGACCATCGCCGGGCGCAGCACCCGGTCGCCGAAGCGGTAACCGCGGCGCATCACCGTGGTGACGGTCGGGCCCGAGACGTCCGGGGAGGTGTCGTGGGCGACGGCCTCGTGCACCGACGGGTCGAAGGTGTCGCCCTCCGCACCGAAGGGGGTCAGGCCGGCGCGCTGCAGCGTCTCGGTGAGACGGTCGGCGACGACCTTGAACGGGCCGGTCAGGTCGCCGTGGCTCGCGGCGCGCTCGACGTCGTCGAGCACCGTGAGCAGCTCACCGGCCACGGACGCCTTCGCCGACGCCACGGTCGACTCGCGCTCGCGCTCGGTGCGACGGCGGAAGTTGGTGAACTCGGCGGAGACGCGCTGGAGGTCGGCGGTGCGCTCGGCGAGCTCGCCGCGCACGCGCTCGAGCTCCGGGTCGGCGCTCTCGGCAGCCCCGCCCGAGGTCGCGGTCCCGCCCGCGGCGGCGTCCGAAGCACTGGCGTCCGCGGCGGCCTGGGCCGCCCGCGCCTCACCGGCGAGCCCGTCGAGGGCCCCGGGGGCGGGCGTCGCGGCGTCGTCCGTGGCGCCGTCGCCCTGCGGCGTACCGGCGGACGCGTCCTGACCGGAGGTGGGCACCCCGCCGACACTGGAGTCGGTGGCGTCCTGCCCGACGACCGGATCCTGCACTGTGACCTCCTCGAGAGGGTCCCCGGCGCCGCGGCGCCGGGGTGAGAACGATGGGGGGAGAGCGTGCCGGAGCCGGCGGGGCCGCAGGAAGCCTGCGGCCCCGCCGGTCGGGTCACTTCTTGTCGTCGTCGACGATCTCCGCGTCGACCACGTCGTCGGCCCCGTCGGCCGCACCCGCGTCGCCGGCAGCCCCGGCGGCACCCGTGGCGCCGCCCTCGGACTGCTGCTGGGCGTAGAGGGCCTGCCCGAGCTGCTGGGACTCGGTGGCGACCTTCTCCGAGGCGGCCTTGATCGCCTCGGTGTCCTCACCCTGGAGGGCGGTCTTCAGCTCGCCGACGGCGGCCTGGACCTTCTCCTTGATGTCCGACGGCAGCTTCTCGTCGTTCTCGGAGATGAACTTCTCGGTCTGGTAGACCAGCGTCTCCGCCTGGTTGCGGGTCTCCGCGGCCTCGCGACGCTGACGGTCCTCGTCGGCGTGGGCCTCGGCGTCCTGGACCATCCGGTCGATCTCGTCCTTCGAGAGGGCCGAGCCGCCGGTGATGGTCATCTGCTGGGACTTGCCGGTGCCCTTGTCGACGGCCGAGACGTTGACGATGCCGTTGGCGTCGATGTCGAAGCTGACCTCGATCTGCGGCACGCCCTGCGGGGCGGGCGGCAGATCGGTGAGCTCGAACATGCCGAGCTTCTTGTTGTAGGCCGCGATCTCACGCTCGCCCTGGAAGACCTGGATCTGCACCGACGGCTGGTTGTTCTCGGCCGTCGTGAAGACCTCGGACTTCTTGGTCGGGATCGTCGTGTTCTTCTCGATGAGCTTGGTCATGACGCCTCCCTTGGTCTCGATACCGAGGGACAGCGGCGTGACGTCGAGGAGCAGGACGTCCTTGACGTCACCGCGCAGCACGCCGGCCTGCAGCGTGGCGCCGACGGCGACGACCTCGTCGGGGTTGACGCCCTTGTTGGGCTCCTTGCCCCCGGTGAGCTCCTTCACCAGGTCGTGCACCGCGGGCATGCGGGTCGAGCCCCCGACGAGCACCACGTGGCTGATCTGGCCCACGGAGATGCCCGCGTCCTTGACCACCTGGTTGAACGGCTTGCGGCAGCGCTCGAGGAGGTCCGAGGTGATCCGCTGGAACTCGGCGCGCGAGAGCGTCTCGTCCAGGAAGAGCGGGTTCTTCTCGGCGTCCACCGTGATGTAGGGCAGGTTGATGCTGGCGCTGGAGGAGCTGGAGAGCTCGATCTTCGCCTTCTCCGCGGCCTCGCGGAGACGCTGCATCGCCATCTTGTCCTTGGACAGGTCGATGCCCTGGGAGCTCTTGAAGCGGTCGACCAGCCAGGTCATGATCCGCTCGTCCCAGTCGTCGCCACCGAGGTGGTTCTCACCGTTGGTGGCCTTCACCTCGACGACGCCGTCGCCGATCTCGAGCAGGGACACGTCGAACGTGCCGCCACCCAGGTCGAACACCAGGATGGTCTGCTCGGTCTCGCCCTTCTCCAGGCCGTACGCCAGGGCCGCGGCGGTGGGCTCGTTGACGATGCGCAGGACGTTGAGGCCCGCGATCTGGCCGGCCTCCTTGGTGGCCTGGCGCTGCGCGTCCTCGAAGTAGGCCGGGACGGTGATCACCGCGTCGGTGACCTCCTCGCCCAGGTAGGCCTCCGCGTCGCGCTTGAGCTTCTGCAGCGTGCGGGCGCTGATCTCCTGCGCCGTGTACTTCTTGTCGTCGATCTCGACGGCCCAGTCGGTGCCCATGTGCCGCTTGACCGACCGGATCGTCCGATCGATGTTGGTCACCGCCTGGTTCTTGGCCGACTGGCCCACCAGGACGTCGCCGTTCCGGGCGAACGCAACCACCGACGGGGTGGTGCGGCTTCCCTCGGAGTTCGCGATGACCGTCGGCTCGCCGCCCTCCAGGACGGCGACCACCGAGTTCGTGGTGCCGAGGTCGATGCCGACCGCTCGCGCCATGCTGACGTCTCCTCTCGAGACCGGGGATGTCGTTGAGTGTTCTTCGCTCAAGTATGACCCGGATGCCGTGTCGCGCAAACCGAACCTGAGTCCGTCGCGCTCAAGTGTGTCATCCGGGCCAACGGAGCATCGCACGGACTTGTTCCCGACACGCTCAACTCCGTCGGGAAAGCGTCGTCAGGCCCGGTCGGAGCCGGTGCCCGGGCGGGTCGCGAGGGGCAGGAGCTCGCCCTCGTCCCACGTGACCTGGCGGGTGCCCAGCGGCACGCCGGTCTGCTGGGCCTCCATCATCTGCCCGTTGCCGAGGTACATCGCCACGTGATGGATCGTGTCGGGATCCGACTGGTCGTAGGCCCAGAAGAGCAGGTCGCCCGGCTGGGCCTGCTCGACGGCCACGTGCGCGCCGGCCTTGTACTGGTCCCGGGAGACGCGCGGCAGCACGATCCCGGCGCGCTCGTAGGCCCGCAGCATCAGCCCGGAGCAGTCGTAGCTGCTCGGCCCGGTGGCGCCCCACACGTAGGGCTTGCCGGTCTCGGCCGTGGCGAACTCGATCGCCGTGCGCGCGACACCGGGCGGGAGCGCGGCCGCGGGGCCCGGGCCCGCCTGGGCCGCCGGCACGCACTCCTGGATCGCGCCGGTCACCCCCGCGAGGTCGGCGACCAGGCTGTTCGCCAGCGACTCCCACTTGGCGTAGGCGTTGGGGAACGCCGAGCGCTGCACGATCTGCGCCGCCCGCGTGACGGGCATCGTGTCCCAGCCGGGCACGGTGAGCAGCCGCTCGAGGAACGTCCGGGTCGCGTAGACGGGGTCGCGCACCTGCTCCGGAGACCCCCAGCCCTGGCTGGGCCGCTGCTGGAACACGCCGAGCGAGTCGTGGTCCACCGCGACGTCCATGCCGACGGTGCCCATCTGCGACTCCTGCATCGCCGTGGCGAGGGCGACCACCCAGCCCCGCGGCGGGATCGCCATCCCCTTGGCGACCCCGATGATCGTGGCCGCGGTCTGGCGCTGCACCGCGTCGAGCTCCGCGGAGGTCTGCGGGACGTCCGCCGACGGCGGCGCGCCCGTCCCCGCCTCGCACGTCGTGGCCTCCTCGCCGTCCTCGCCGCCGCCCACGAACTGCCCGACCACGAGCAGCCCCGCGGCCATCACGACGACGAGGAAGCCCGCGAGGGCCGCGACGGGCAGCAGGAGGCGCAGGAACCGCAGGCGGGGCGGGAGCCGGGGCGGGGTGATCACGCGGGCCGCCTAGGACGCCCGGTCGTAGCCGGACACGCGCCAGTCCCCCGGCGCGACCTGCACCATCAGCAGCTCCAGGCGCACCGCGTCGGTGGGCACCTGCACACGGACGGCCTCGGGGCGGACCTCGACGACCTGCGGCGGCCCGGTGACGCGCGTGCCGGGCACGTTCGCGGGGTCGACCTCGGCGAGGGTCGCGAGGTACTCGTCGGTGGTGAACGGGGCGAGGCCGGCGTTCCACTGCGCGGGCGTGGTGCCCGGCGGGTGCGTCGCCCACGCCCGCGTCCACCGCTCCGCGACGGCCAGCGCCACCGGCGGGGCGTCGCTCAGCGGCAGGCTGCGGGGGCGCAGCTCCGTGACCGGTGTCGAGCCGCTGCCGGACGTCGCACCGGGGGCGGTGGTCGACGCCGACCCGAGGGCGCGGCCCGGGGTGCTCGGCCCGCTCACCGCCCCGCCGAGGTAGGAGAACCCGACGACGACGGCCACGAGCACCGCGAGGACCGCGAACAGGCGCGCGGGCGAGTGGAGGGGCCACTCCCAGAGCGCCCGGTAGGCCGCCGCGCGGCCGCGCCTAGTCCGGATCGGCACGCGCGCCTCCCTCGCCGGAGGAGCGCGGGGTGCGCGCGGTCCGCGAGGAGCGGGTGCTGGAGCCCGACCCGACCGGCCGGCTGGGGCGGTAGACCCGGTACACCGGCGCGCCGTCCACGAGCTCGGCCTGCACCGGCCGACGCGGACCCCCCGCGTCGCCGCTGCGGGCGGCCACGCTGCGGTAGAGGCTGCGGTCGGCGTCGCCGACCGCGGCGCGTGCCGCCGGGGTCGCGTCCCGGTCGCCGCGGGGCGCGCCGCCCGACATCCCCGTGGACGTGCCGCCCGGTAGCGCGCGCTGCGCGGCGCGGCGGGCGGCCAGCGCCGCCGCGGGATCGGCGGCGTGGCCCTTGGTGGGGCCGACGCGCTCGCTGTCGACGCGCAACGGACCCGACGCCACGATGTCGGTGCCGGCGGCGGAGGTCGCCGGCTCGGTGCGCGCCGGGGTGCTGCCCTCGGGGCGCCAGCCGTCGCCGCCGGTGCCGCTCGTGCCGCGCCGTTCGGTCCACCAGTCGTCCTGGCGCGACGTCGACCCCGGCAGGAAGCGCGACAGCGCCCCGGTCCCGGCGGGCGGGAGGAAGCCGCTCATCTGGTCGCGGGTCAGCGAGACCATCGCCGCGAGGCGCCGGAACGGTCGCGCGAGGGCCCACATCACGACGGTCACCACCCCGGTGACCAGCAGCGCGAGCCAGGTGTTGACCCCGGCTCCGGGCCGGAACAGCGCGATGACCATCAGCGAGTGCAGGCCCGCCATCGCCCCCACGAGCAGGGTGTTGACCAGCGCCGCCCCGCCGACGCGCAGCGTCGCGGGCAGCACCTCGGGCTTGAGCAGCGCGAGCAGCGCGAGCGCCGGCGCGACCATCACGAGCAGCCTGATGATCAACATCGAGACGAGGATCAGCAGCTTGCTCATCAGCTGGAACAGCCCGATGCACACGGCCTGGATCAGCGCGAGGACGCCGGCGCCGGTGCGCGAGCCCTGCCGGCCCTGGAAGTAGCTGTAGCGGTCGCCCACGCGGTCGGCGACGGCCGTGTACTGCTGCTTCTTCGCGTCCGCCTGGGCCTGCCCGTCCTGGCCGTCGGCGACCTCCTGCTTGGTGAACGTCTGCGCCCGCAGCAGCTCGCGACCCAGGTCACGCGCCTGCGGCACGTCCGCGGACCCGAACTGCCCGCGCAGCCAGTTGTTGTAGACGATCTGGTCGGTGAGCACCGTGGGCAGGGTGTTGGCGTCGCCCACCCCGACCTGGCCCAGGAAGCCCCGCTGCATCGCGGTCACGCCGTCGAGCAGGACGCCGTCGAGCATGCTCGACCAGCGCACCGGGGCGGCGTACGCCGCGGCGGCGATCGCGAGGGCGATCACCGCGATGCCGGCGCGCTGCGCCTGGCGCGAGAGGTCACCGCGCATCGCGAGCACCAGCAGGATCGCCGCGAGCACGATCAGCGCGAGGCCGACCCACGTCGAGAACACCGCGGTGTACATCGCCTGCGTGCCGGCCTGCACGATCCCGTCGAGCGGGCTGAGCAGCCCCGAACCCTGCTCGATGAGGTAGTGCGACCAGTTGACGCCGCCGACGACGAGCTTGGCGAGGTTGAAGAACTGGTTGCCCAGCCACGTGTCCGTGGCCGCCGCGGGGTCGCGGGCCGCGCCCGGGCCGCAGCCGAGGTCGTAGGTCCACCAGACCTGCCCGGCGTAGCCGACCTCGTCGTAGACGCTGCCCGGGGCGCCCACCCCGAGCGGCGCGGGGTCGAGCGAGCCGACGAGACCCGTCCCCGGCCGGTCGGGGTCCGGGGCCGCCTTGCAGTCCAGCGGGGCCGCCGAGGCGGGCAGCCCCACGAGCACGAGGCCCGTGACCAGCGTGACGACGGTGACGAGCGCCCGGCGCCGGCCGCGGCTCGGACGACCTTCACGCTCGTCCCGGGCGCGCTGTGCGCGCCGGGACCGCCGCCACCCCACGACGAGGGCGGCGGCGAGGATCGCGACGACGAGGGTCACCCCGGGTCCCCCGGGCGCCCGGCGCCCACCCAGCCACCGGGGTCGGGGGCGTCACGCCGCCCGGGGCTGCGGTCGGCGGGCGTCGTCACGGTGGCGTCGTCCGCCAGCTCCCCGACCGCGTCCCCGGTGGCCGGGCCCTCGTCCATGACCCAGGCGTCGGCCCAGTCGTCGTCGCCGACGGGGGTCCCGGCGGTCCCGGTGGTGTCAGTGGTGTCAGTGGTCCCGGTGTTCTCAGCGGGCGGTTCCGGGAGGTCGTCGTCGAGGTCGGGCACCAGGTCGTCGAGCCCGGGCGGCAGGGCCTCGGGGTCGTCCGGGCGCTCGTCCAGCACCAGGCCCTCGACGACCGTGCGCTCGACCATCGGGTTGCGCGACGGCGTCACCGGGCTCACCCGGGCGGTGCCCGGCGGCGGCGTCGTGGGGCGCCGCGGCGGGGCGGGCGGGGCGGGCGGCGGGCCCGCCACGGGCACGACCGGCACGGGTCCGGTGCGCTCCGCCTCGGTCTCGGGCGGCACGGACGGCGCCGAGGCGGCCGACGGCTCGACCGGCGACTCGGCGGGCGACTCGACGGGGGCCGACGGCAGCGGCCGGACCCGGCGGGCGTCCGGGTTGGTGTCGAGGGTCTCGCGCAGGTGCTCGAGGTGCGGGCCCTCGAGGTCGATCCGGATCTTCTCGACGCCGCCGTGCCCGTCGGCGAACACGAACTGGCGCGGGGTGTCGTCCGGGCGGTCGTCGTGGCGGGGGCGCGGGGACAGCGTCCCGAGCATCTCCTCGTAGCCGACCTCGGTGGGCACCCGGAGCAGGCGCAGCGCCTCGGCCTGGGCCTCCTCGTCGTCGGTGCGACCGACGAACACCGCGTTGACCAGCGACGCGAACCCGGGCACGCGCAACAGGTCGCCCGCGAGCTGCGAGGCGAACAGCGCCCGGACGTTGAACTTGCGGGAGTCGCGGGCGAGACGGTCGATGAGCACCTTGCCGGTGGGGATCTGGGACAGGAAGTGGGTCTCGTCGAGCGCCACGCCCTTCCGCAGGTTCCGGTCGGCGGTGTAGATCGTGCGCTGGGTCAGCCAGGACGCGAGGTTGAGCAGCTCGACGGCGAGCGACTCGCCGTCGGTCCACTCCTCGCGGGGGCTCCCGGGGCGCGGCAGCGCCATGCCCTGCATCGTCAGGACGGTGAGCCGGTAGTTCTCCTCACCGACCCAGGGGTCGGCGCGCGGGTCGGCGTTCTCGTCGGGGAACAGCAGCGCGGCCTGGGGCAGCTCGCGGCGCTCCTCGAGGAAGTCGGCGACGACGTCGGCGTGCTCCTCCCCCTCGCGGGCGTGGCGGCGCAGCACAGCGATGACCTGGCCGGGATCGCGATCCGGGGCGCCGCCGACCTCGCGCACCGCGCGCAGCAGCACGATCCGGGTGTGGGGCATGCGCGCCACGTCGAAGGGCAGCAGGCCGGTGAGCACGTCGAGCACGAGGCGCCGGCGGGTCGCGGCGGCCAGCGAGCGCTCGCGGCGCCAGGCCTTGTCGGGGTCGTCCTCGTCGAGGAAGTGGTCGCGCCGGGGCTCGGCCACCACCCGGTAGGGGTTGAGGATGCCGGGGTCGGCGCCGAGCAGGTGGATGTGCCGCGAGAACGGCGCGAGCTCCGGGAGCTTGGTCAGCTCCGCGAGCGGGCCGGAGGGGTCGAGCACCGTCCAGCGGGCCCCGGCGCGCAGCGTCTTGTAGACGAGTAGTCCGGTGAGGAACGACTTACCGGAGCCGAGACCACCCACCACCGCGGTCAGACCCGAGGCCCGGCGCACCTCCTGGGCCATCCACGGGTCCCACGCCACCGGACGGCGGGTGGCCGTGCAGGTCTCGCCGATCATGACCCCGCGCCGGTCGCCCACGGACGCCGACGCGGCCGGCACGCCCGCCGCCACCCAGGTCACCGACCCGCGCCGCCGGTAGGCCGTCGACGCCAGCGGCTCCCCGGGGATGAACTCGCGGGCGTAGGCGTACTGGGCCTCGGGGTGCTCCATGGCCACGCGCGGGCGGTAGAGGTCGAGCACCTGCTGGGCGCGGGTCAGCGCCTCGCCCTCGTCGCGGCCCGAGACCGCGACGCGCCACCACCCGTAGACCCGGGTGTTGAGCTGCGTGAGCCCGCCGGAGAGCTCGTCCTCGATCTGCAGCACCCGGTCGGCCTGGCGCGACAGCGACATGGGCGGGTCGAGGTCGTGGTCGTGCGTGTAGTGCCGGATCTGGCTGCGCACCTTGCCCATCTGGCGCTGCAGCTCGCCGGCGACCTCCTCCGGCTTGCGCACGTAGATGCGCGCGGACCACTCGACGGGGAACGGCAGCCGGTCGCTGCGCTGCATCCAGGGGTCGTCGGCCTCGGGGATGCGCAGCCCGTCCATGAGGCCCACCGAGAGCACCGCGACGTGCCGCTGCACCGGCTGCGTGCCGAACCGTCCGAGGACCTGCACGGTCGGCGCGTACGGCTCCTGGTGCAGCGCGACGCCGTCGGTGAAGGCCGCGAGGTCCTCGGTCTCCCAGTGGTCGCCCGAGGTCGGCGTCACCGTGCGGGGGGCGGGCAGCCCGAGCGAGCACGAGCGGTGCATCAGCCACGCCATGTCCTCGGCGGTCGCCGGCACCGCGTCCAGCCCCGCGCGCGACACCAGCGCCTCGACGTGCGCGATCTCGGACTCCAGCGCGGCGAGCTCCGCGGTCGCCGCCGAGGGCATGAGCCGGCCCAGGAGCGGGGCGGCGCCCTCGAGCCAGCGGTCGACCATCGAGCGCCCCGAGACCTCGACGCCGACGAAGACCTCCTTGTCGGACATCGACAGGCCCATGAGGTGGCGCTGCTCGCCCTCGAGGAAGCCCTCCCACGACAGGGCGCCCGCGACGTCGGGCAGCCGGCCGGGCGCGTTGTGGTCGAACGTCTCGGCCCACAGCGCCACCGGGTAGGGCCGCGACGTCACGCGGACGTGCAGCCACCGGCCCTGCAGCTCGCCGAGCTGGGTGGCGATCTGGCGGATCAGCGTCTCGCGCTGCGAGTCGCTGCGGAAGCTCCACGGCTGCGGGGCCAGCCGGTACCAGGCGGTGACGCTCGACGCGGTGCGCGCGAGGTTGCCGTCGATGGCGCGCAGGGCGATCGCGGAGCGGTAGCCCTGCGCCGGGGACTCGCCCAGCAGGGAGCGTCCGCGCCGGCCGGACGCCTGCGTCGTGCCGGTGGCAGGACGCAGCCCCGTCGTGCGGTGACCGGACTCGAGCTGCCGGGGCTCGCCGTCGGACGGGCCCCGGGCCCTACCGCGGCGCAGCACCGTTGTCCCCTCGGTCGCCCCCTCGCCCGCTCCCTCGCCCGCTCTCAGGGCGCCCCGCGCTACCGCGCGTCCCCGGGCCAAACGGCGCGTCGGGTGCCGACGGGCCGGACGGCTCGTTGGACATCGGCCAGCCCGGGCGGCGCCGCGGGCGGCTGGGGCGTCGCTGGGTGCGGTCGGGGTCGGCGTCGGCGGCCGCCGCCGTGCGCCGGTGCGCCGGCACGGCCTCGCGGCGGGCCCGGCCCACGCCCGTCCACGCCGCGACGGAGGCGTCGCCGGCACGCCGGTCAGCTGCTGGCGGCAGGGCCGGGGACTCCTTCTCGGTGCCGGTCCTCTTCGAGGCGGCCTTCTCGGGGGCGGCCTTGTCGGGGGCGGTCCTCTTCGGAGTGGCCTTCGTCGTCGTGACCTTCTTCGACGTGGCCTTCGCGGCCCCGGTCCCGAGGTCCGCGCTGGAGGGCGGACCGAAGTCGGCGTCCGGCGCCGCCGGCGCCCGCCCCGGCGAGCCCGAGCGCCGCGCTCGCGTGCGGCGCTCCTGCGCGGCGCGCGCCGCGCGGCGGTGGGAGGGGACGGCGTCCTGGAGGCCGGGCGTGAGGTGCTCGCCGGCCCGCGCGGACGCGGAGCGCTGCGGCCGTGGGGCGGGCTCGGGAGCCGGGGCCGTGGTGGTCGACGGAGCGGCGACCGGAGGCGCGGCGGCCGCCGGCTCCTCGGTCGCGGCGGGCCGGCCCGGGTGGGCCGCCCGCTCGCCGGGCGCCTCGTCGTCCCGCGGCGGCGGGCCCCAGGAGTCGTCGGCCTCCGCGGGTCCCTGCGGCGCGATCACACGCTCCGACCGGTCGCTGCCGCGGGGCAGCGCGATCGCGGTGGGCGCGCCGGTGAGGCGGGGACGGTCGCGGCGGACCGTGACGTGGCCGGTGGTGAGGGCCCCGCCGATCACGCGGTCGCGGGCGCGCGGACCGCGCAGTTCGTGGACGAAGAGCGTCAGCCACTCGAGGAGCGGGCGCTCGTCGTTGATGCGCCGCGACACGAAGCGCGTCACGGCGACGGTGATGAGCAGCGCCCAGGCGACGGAGAAGAAGCCGAGGTCGATGCCGAGGCGCCGCTGGACGAACATCACGACGAGCATGACGAGCAGGCCCACGCCGTAGGCGGAGTAGCGGGCACGCCAGGGGAAGGTCGCCCGCGGGGGGCCGAGCCAGACGGCGTCGACGCGGTACACGTCGTCGTCGGTGCGGATGTGCACCCGCGTCACCCCGTGATGAGCTGGGCGAAGAACGCGCCCACACGCGCCCCCGCACCCGGGGTGAGCGCGATGCCGAGCGCGATCAGGCCGATGATCAGACCGATGGCACGACGGGCGACGCCGGCGTTGTCACCGCGACCGCCGATCCACAACATGATGATCGCGATACCCAGGAGGATCAGCGGGACGATGTTGTCCTGGATCCACCCCTGGAGCCCGCCGGTCCCCGGGGCCTGCGCGACCAGGTCGGCGCCGAGGAACGTGACGGTCATGGCGGTCCTCCTGCGGACGTGCTCATCGATGTGCCGGGGCCCGTTCTCGACCGGTTGAGTAAACACGGCAGGTGAGGTGTTTCAAAGCTTCCCTCGCCCCGACACGCGGCGCCCTGGAGAAGCGCCGGAACGCCGGTTCCGCACTCCCTTCCCCCACAGGCGTCGCTGCATCGTCCACCCTCCGCGACCGCATCGGGCGCGCGACACGCCCTCATGGTCCGGACGAGCCCGGAGTGACGTTCAGCGCTCGGACGGTCATCACCGTCCGACGCGGACCGCCGACGTTCACGTCTGCAAAGCATCGCCCGATGGTGTGGTCGACACCCAGTTACCGCCGAGTAGCTTCGGTCACCCTTCGCGGCGCCGATCCCCCGACCGGCGGTTACAGTGCCGCCGACGCAGTCGTTGTTCTCACCGGGTCACCACCACGACCCGGCACTCGGGGAGGTCCCGTCGTGGTCGTCCGTTTGGTCCTGGGCCTCGCCCTGACCCTGGTCGTGGCCGTCGTGGCCGCGCGCAGGGCCTGGTGGCTCTACACCCTGATCTCCTCCGGCCAGCCCGATGCCAAGCGTGCCGAGGGTCTCGGCGGGCGGGTGCGCGCGCAGTTCGTCGAGGTGTTCGGGCAGCGGAAGCTGCTGCGCTGGTCGATCCCCGGCCTCGCCCACCTCTTCACGATGTGGGGCTTCATCATCCTGCTGACGGTCTACATCGAGGCCTACGGCGCGCTGTTCGTCGAGGACTTCCACATCCCGCTGATCGGGCGCTGGGCGGCCCTGGGCTTCCTGCAGGACTTCATCGCGATCATGGTGCTGATCTCGATCATCGCCTTCGCGATCATGCGCATCCAGCAGGCCCCGGAGCGCCGCGCGCGGACCTCCCGCTTCTACGGCTCCCACACCGGCGGCGCCTGGCTGATCCTCTTCCTGATCTTCTGCGTCGTCTGGACGCTGTTCGCCTTCCGAGGCGCCTCCTCGGCGGCGGGCAACCTGCCCTACGAGTCGGGCGCCTGGGCCTCGATCGGTACCGGGTACCTCTTCTCCGGGCTGTCGCCGGAGACGCTGTTCGTGCTCGAGACCGTCTTCCTCATGCTCCACATCGCCGTGGCGCTGATCTTCCTCGTGGTGGTGCTCTACTCGAAGCACCTCCACATCTTCATCGCGCCGATCAACGTCTCGGCGAAGCGCATGCCCAAGGCGCTCGGGGCCCTGCAGCCCCTCGAGCACGAGGGCAAGCCGATCGACTTCGAGGATCCGCCCGAGGAGGCGTCCTTCGGCCGCGGCAAGATCGAGGACTTCACCTGGAAGGGCATGCTCGACTTCGCGACATGCACCGAGTGCGGTCGCTGCCAGAGCCAGTGCCCGGCGTGGAACACCGGCAAGCCGCTCTCGCCGAAGCTGCTGATCATGGACCTGCGCGACCACATGTTCGCGAAGGCGCCGTACATGATCGGCGGCAAGGACATGCCCGACGAGGGCGCCGCCACCCAGGCCGGCGCGGACAACCCGGGCCACGAGTCCCACGGCGTCCCGGAGTCGGGCTACGAGCGCCACCGCGGCACCGACGTCCTGCAGGCCACCCGTCCGCTCGTGGGCGACGCGGAGTCCCTCGGCGTCATCGACCCGGACGTCCTCTGGTCCTGCACCACCTGCGGCGCGTGCGTCGAGCAGTGCCCGGTCGACATCGAGCACGTCGACCACATCGTCGACATGCGCCGCAACCAGGTCATGATCGAGTCGGAGTTCCCGGCCGAGCTGGGCGTCCTGTTCCGCAACCTGGAGAACAAGGGCAACCCCTGGGGCCAGAACAACTCCTCGCGCATGGACTGGGCGAAGGACCTGCCCTTCGACGTGCCCGAGTTCGACGGCGAGCTCGCGCCCGAGACCGAGTACCTGTTCTTCATCGGCTGCGCCGGCGCATTCGACGACAACGCCAAGAAGACGGTGCGCGCGGTCGCCGAGCTGCTGCACATCGCCGACGTGAACTACGTCGTGCTCGGCAAGGAGGAGAGCTGCACCGGCGACCCGGCGCGGCGATCGGGCAACGAGTTCCTCTTCCAGATGATGGCCATGCAGACCAAGGAGATGCTCGACGCCGTCTTCGAGGGCCGCGAGCCGGGCACGCGCAAGATCGTCACCACGTGCCCCCACTGCATGAACACGCTCGGGCGCGAGTACCCGCAGCTCGACGGCCACTACGAGGTCGTCCACCACACCCAGCTGCTCAACCAGCTGGTGCGCGAGAAGAAGCTCGTGCCGGTCGCGCCCGAGGCGTCGCCGGTGCCGGCCGCCAAGCTCGACATCTCGCCGGTGACGGGGCTGCAGTACCACGGACCGCACTCCGACGGCACCGAGCGCGGACTGATCCCCGCCAACGGGCACGCGACCGAGGGCCACGACGCCGACCAGGCCGCGCCCGCCCCGGTCGCCCTCGCCGAGAAGGAGTCGACGAACGGGCACGGGTCGACCGGGAACGGGCACGCCCCGGCCCGCAAGACCGTGACCTACCACGACCCGTGCTACCTGGGCCGTCACAACGAGGTCTACACGCCGCCGCGCGAGCTGGTGGAGGCCGCCGGGGCCGAGCTCAAGGAGATGCCCCGGCACGCCGACCGTGCGCTGTGCTGCGGCGCCGGCGGTGCGCGCATGTGGATGGAGGAGCACATCGGCAAGCGCATCAACATGGAGCGCGTCGACGAGGCCATCGCCACCGAGACCGACACGATCGCCACCGGCTGCCCGTTCTGCCGCGTGATGCTCACCGACGGCCTCACCGAGCGCCAGAGCGAGGCCAAGGCCGTCGGCACCGAGGTCATGGACGTCTCGCAGATGCTCCTCGCGGCCGTCAAGCGCGGTCAGCCCACCGAGGGCGCGGAGACCGACGGCGTCGGCGACTCCGACCCGGACACTGCGGCCACCTCGGCCAACGTGCGCAATCCCGAGAGCTGATCGGCTCCACCCCGCGGGACACGAACGGCGCTTTCGCTGCTTCTCGAGCAGCGGGGGCGCCGTTCGTTCGTCCCGGCCCGAGGGCTCCCCGTCCCGATGCCCGATAGGGTCCCCGCGTGCTGCTCTCCGACGGCGACATCCGTGCTGAGATCGCGGCCGGGCGCGTCGGGCTCGACCCGTTCGACGCGACGCTGCTGCAGCCCTCGAGCGTCGACCTGCGACTCGACTCGCACTTCCGCACGTTCAACAACCACGCCTACACGCACATCGACCCGGCGCTGCAGCAGGACGACCTGACGCGCATGGTCGAGCCGGCGCCGGACGAGGCGTTCGTGCTGCACCCCGGCGAGTTCGTCCTCGGCTCCACCTACGAGGTCATCACGCTGCCGGACGACGTTGCCGGGCGATTGGAGGGGAAGTCGAGTCTAGGCCGTTTGGGCCTCTTGACTCATTCCACTGCCGGATTCATCGACCCCGGCTTCTCCGGCCACGTGACGCTCGAGCTCTCGAACGTCGCCAACCTGCCGATCCGGCTGTGGCCGGGGATGAAGGTCGGGCAGCTCTGCCTGTTCCGGCTGTCCTCGCCCAGCGAGCACCCCTACGGCTCACCGGTCTACGGCTCGCGCTACCAGGACCAGCGGGGGCCGACGCCGTCGCGCTCGTACGTCAACTTCCGGCGCGGCCTGCCCCGCTGACGGAGACCTCAGCCGACGAGCTCGCCCGCGCGGTGCACGCGGTTGCGGCCCGAGTTCTTCGCCGAGTACAGCGCCCGGTCGGCCTCGCTGAGCAGGGCCTCGCCGTCGCCCGCGTGCTCGGGCAGGCCGGCCACGCCGAACGACGCCGTCACGAGCTGCTTGTCGCCGCGCCGGAAGTCGGCCTCGACCCGGGAGCGCAGGCGCTCGGCGAGCTGGGCCGCCTCCTCGGGGCCGCCCCGCGTCACGAGGATCGCGAACTCCTCGCCGCCGTAGCGGTAGGCCGTCTCGCCGTCGCGCATGGCGGTGCGGATGGTGCTCGCGACCTCCTGGAGCACGACGTCGCCCTGCTGGTGGCCGTAGCGGTCGTTGAGCTCCTTGAAGTGGTCGAGGTCGAGCATGATCACCGACATCGGCGAGCCGTGGCGCTTGGCGTTGGCGACGGCGGAGTCCAGGTCCGCGCCGAGGCGACGGCGGTTGGCGAGCTGGGTCAGCGGGTCGAACTGCGAGAGGCGCTCGGTGGCGGCGTGCAGGCGGCTGGCCTCGATCGCCGAGCCGGACAGCGTCGCGAGCATCTCGACCGCCGACAGGCGCTGGCCGTCGACCTCGCCCTCGGGCGAGTCGTAGCACTCGAGGATCCCGATCACCCGCGCACCGACGACCAGCGGCACCGCGACGGCGGCGTCCTCGCCGGTGTCGGGGTCGCCACGCGAGATCTGCCCGTAGCGCGCCGACCGTCCCACGACGCCGACCCCGAGGTGGCAGTGCTCCTCGAGGGGCGCCACCGCGCCGCGGTCGGAGTCGTAGGCGAGCTCGAGGCCGCTGCCGTCCTCCTCGAGCAGCCAGAGCAGCACCCGGCCGTCGGTGACCGCGACCGCCGCCTGCACGGTGGAGTCGATGACGTAGCGGGTGTTGAGACTGCCCGCGATCTCGCGGGTCATGATCAGGATGGTGCGCAGCCGGTCGGTCTGGGCCTGCAGACGCTCGGCCTGGGCGGCCGCCTCCTCGCGCTGCCGACGCAGGGCCACGGTCATGTCGGCGAGCCCGTCGCGCAGCGCCACCAGCTCCGCGGACCCCTGCACGGGCTCCGGTGGGGCCAGCCGGCCCTCGCTGATCCCGCGGACCGACGCGAGCAGGCCGTCGACCGGAGCGACGACGTGGCGCTGCAGCCGGTACCGCCCGCGCAGGGCGACGACGAGCGTCGCGATGCCGATCAGCGCCAGCAGAACCCCGATGACGAACTGGTTCACCACGGCGCTGCGGTCGGCCGACTCGATCGCCGCGAGGGTGTCCGCCCGAGTGGCGTCCTTGCGGGCGCGGTAGTCGTCGAAGAGCGCCGTGCCCTGCTTGAGGAACGCCTCCGCGCCGCCGGGCGGCGGCAGCTGGCGGGCCTGGTCGGCCCACTCGGCGCGCCAGCGCTGCTGCGCGAGCAGGAGGGCGAGCACGTCCTGGCGGAGCTGGGGCTCCTCGAGGAGGTTGACCATCTGCGTGTCGGCGGCCGCGAGCGCGGGCGCGGCACCGGTCGCGGCGTCGGCGAAGAACTGGTCGCCGGTCGCGAGGTAGCCGCGGAGCGAAGCGTCCGTGTCGAGCATCGCCTGGTGGGAGTCCTCGAGCGCGAGGAGCCCGCTCTGCAGCCGGGCGTCGGTCGGCCCCGTCACCGCCACGGACCACGCGAGCCGGAAGACGACGAGCAGCACGATGAGGAGCGCAGCGATCGACACCGTGAGGCCCAACCGCTGGACCTCGTGGATCAACCTGGGTGCTCGCCTCACCGACCCCCGCCTTCCTGGTGCGCCGCCTGTCACCAGGTCCATCAGGCTTGCGGGGCATGACGTTAGCCGCGAGCGGGTACTGGCTCTACTTTTTGTGCGCACTTCATCACTGAGTGATGACCGAAGGCCCTGTGATGGCTCTGGGTGACCTTCGTCAGGCGGACAACGTGTGATCCGTCGGCAGCCGGAGGACCCGCGGGGCGTCCGTCGCCGCCAGCCGCTCGCGCACGAGGCGCTGCGCGGCGGCCACCGAGCGGACGTCGGCCGTCCGGACACCCTTGGCGTGCTCGATCTCCGCGGCGTGCTGCGTCGCCACGAGCGCGGCGATCGCCGCCTGGTTGGCGGTCTCCACGGCCGTCCCCCCGTCGACCGGCAGGGCCACGAGGGGGACCGAGCGCCACACCGCCACCTGGGCCGCGACGAGCGCGGTGGGCGACCCGCCGCGCACGAGGACGGCGCCGGGACGGTCGTCGGCCACGAGGGCGTCGATCCGGGGGAGGAGGACGGCGGCCTCGGCGGCGGGGCCGGCCTCGGCGTCGTCGACGATCAGCACCCGACCCGCGAGGGCACCGAGGTCGTCGAGGGCCTCGTCGACGGCCATCGGGTCGCGCCCCGTGGCGACGAGCACCGGGAGGACCTCCCGATCGCGGGCTCCGAGCGCCGCGAGGACGTCGGCGTCCTCCACCGAGGCGACGAGGACGAGGAGCTCGGGGAGAAGGCCGTCCTGCTGCTCACAGGCAGTCATCTCGACCTCCTCCGCCGGGGTCTCGTGTGGCATGTCGCTGACCAGCCAACACGAGACGCGGCCCCAGCTGCAGGGCCTGGTGAGGGATCTACCCCGACGACGCAACGGCCCGTCACGCAGTGTGCGACTTGGTCGCGTCCAATCCGTGATCGCACCGTGATGGGGCGGCGAATCACACGGATGTAGTCACTCAGGGGGTCCGAGCACCGGGCCCTCCACCGGGCCGGACGGCCGCCGTGTACGCTCTCCGACGACGCGCGAGTGTAGTTCAATGGTAGAACATCAGCTTCCCAAGCTGAATACGCGGGTTCGATTCCCGTCACTCGCTCCACGACCATCGTTGCAGGTCACAGGCCCGTCGCCCGAACACTCGGGAGGCGGGCCGTTCTCGTTCCAGAGGCATCGACGGGATCTCCGTTGCCCTGCCCCGCCCGTCACGACACCCTGCGCGGGTGCTGGTGCGACGGGAACGACGCGAGGACGTGGACGTGGTCCGTGAGGTCGTCGCGGCGGCCTTCGCCGGGGACGACGGGCGGGAGCCGATCGAGGTCGGCCTGCTCGCGAGGCTGCGCGACGACCCCGGCTGGCTGCCCGCCTACTCGCTCGTCGCGGCGGAGCCGGGCGGGCCGGTCGTCGGGCACGTCGTCGCGACCCGCGGCGACGTCGACGGACGGCCCGCCCTCGGCCTGGGCCCGCTCGCCGTGCACCCGACGTGGCAGGGCCGGGGCGTGGGCTCGGCGCTGATGCACGCGGTGCTCGGTGCCGCCGAGGGGCGCGACGAGGCGCTCGTCGCCCTGCTCGGTGCGCCGTCCTTCTACGGCCGGTTCGGGTTCCGCCCGGCGAGCGACCTCGGGATCGTCGCGCCCGACCCGGCCTGGGGAGCGTCCTTCCAGGCCCGGCTGCTCGCCGGGCCGGCGCCGCGCGGCTTCTTCCGCTACGCGGCGCCGTTCGCCGAGCTCTGAGGCCCGCGGCGGCCGCTCCCCCTCAGGCCTTCCCCACCGCCAGGGCGGCGATCCGCGGCCCGTCGGGGCCCTCGGCGATGAGGTAGCTCGCCGAGAAGCTCGCGATCTCGGTGTCGTCGGCGGCGCGGCGCCGGAACCGCGCCTCGTACCGGGCGCAGGTGTCGTTGAGGACCACCGTCACGGAGGCCTCGACCTCCGTGCGGTCGAACCCGGCGTGGCGCAGGCCCTCGATCTGCGCGCGGGTGACCCCCACGACCTGCTCCGCGTCGTGGAGCCACCCGGTGCCGCCCGGCGAGCTGAGCAGCATGGGGACGCCGTAGAACCCGAGGATCGCCTCGACGTCGTCCCGCTCACCGCGCCCCAGCGCGACGAAGCAGTCCAGGTAGGTGGCGAACCAGAGCTCGACGTCCTCGGAGGTCACGGCACCATCCTGCCCACTGACCGCCCACAGCCCGGCCTCAGCCGGCGAGGAGCTCGTCGAGCCGCTCGTAGCCCTCGCGCACGCCGTGGTCCATGCCGCTGGAGAGCACCAGGTCGCGGGTCTCCACCGAGTCGTAGAACGAGAGGCCTTCGATGCGGGTCCGACCGTCGCCGAGGTCGGTGAAGGTCACCGTCTCGAGGCTGACGCCGTCGGGGAAGCCCTCGAAGGTGAAGGTCTGGACGATCCGCTCGTTCGGCCGGACCTCGTGGAACGAGCCGTAGAACCGGTACTCGCCGTTCTCGTCCCGGTGGGTGTACCGGTAGGCCCCCCCGGTCTCGCAGTCGAAGCGGTCGATGTCCATCTCCAGCCCGCGCGGGCCGAGCCAGCGTCGCACGAGGTCGGGCTCGACGTGGGCGCGGAAGACGCGCTCGCGCGGGGCGTCGAACTCGCGCGTGATGGTGATGGTCGGCGCGTTCGGGTCCGCCGCGATCGTCGTCTCGCGGGTCGTGGTGTTCATCAGGAAGCTCCTCGTTCGCTGTCGGGTCGGGGGGTCGGCTGTTCGGTGTCCATCTCGGCGAGGACGTCGTCGAGACGGCGGTAGCGCTCCTCGGCGCGACGTCGGTAGCGCTCGATCCACTTGGTCATCAGGTCGAAGACCTCCGCCTCGAGGTGGACCGGCCGCCGCTGCGCCTCGCGGCTGCGGCTGACGAGGCCCGCCTCCTCCAGCACCTTGAGGTGCTTGGAGACCGCCTGGACGCTGACGTCGTAGGGCTCGGCGAGCTCGTTGACGGTCGCGTCCGCGGCGGTCAGGCGAGCCACCATGTCGCGCCGGGTGGGATCGGCGAGCGCCGAGAACACCCGCGAGAGTTGGTCGTCCACGTCCACTCCTTGTTCAACCTTGCGGTTGAGTAAGACGGTACCCCTCACCCCCAGAGTGTTCAACCCCGGAGTTGAACTAGAGCAGCGAGACGAACCAGTGGATCGAGGAGTCCCACGCCTCGGTGTCGCCGAAGTGGTCGCGCAGGCCGAGCAGGAAGGCGCCGAGGTGCAGCGCCCGCAGCCGCGCGAACGTGGCGAGCCCGGGGACGTCGCCGTAGCCCGCCCTCGCCGCGGCGACGCCGTCGGCGTCCCACCCGAACATGCCGAGGTCCCACGCCACGGGGCCGCGGCAGGCCTCCTCGAAGTCGATCCACACGGCGCCGCGCCGGCCGACGACGAGGTTGTTGCCGTGCACGTCGCCGTGCAGCGGCTGGACGTCGACCTCCGGCCTGCGCGCCCGCGGGAGCAGCTCCGCGGCGGCGTCGCGCAGGCGGGCGACCTCGTCGGCGGACAGCAGGTCGGGATGGCGGGCGAGCGCCCCGAGACCGGACTCGATGTCGCGGGCGATGGGCTCGAGGTCGGGCAGATCGCCGGGGAAGGCGGCGAGCGCCGCGTGCAGCTCCCGCAGCATCCCGGCCTGGGTCGTCGGGGCGACCGGTTCCGCGGCCGGATCGGGCTCGACCCAGGTCCAGAAGCTGAGGTGGTGCCCGTCCTCGAGGTGCGGGCCCGGGGGCACCTCGGCGCTGGGCGGGGCGACCGGGACGCCCTGGCCGGCGAGCCAGGACCCGACGGCGAGGTCGCCGGCGACGTGCGGGTACGGGTCGCGGATGTCGGCGGTCCAGGTGGGGACGCGCACGACGACCGGCGCGGGTCGCAGGTGGAGCACCACGGAGAACTGGTCGCCCAGGACGACGGGGGCGTCGGTCGGGAGGCCGTGACGGCGGGCCGCGGCCAGGGCGGCGGCCCGCGCGGCGCGGGAGCGGGCGGCGCGGCGCTCGGCGGGCGACGGCGGCACGATCTCCACGGTAGCGAGCACCGGCGAGGAGACCCGAGGATGCCGACGTGACCGACCCCCGCATCGACCCCGAGATCGCGACCGCGGTCGCCCGCCTCGAGGCCGACGGCTGGCTGCCGATGCGCCGCGAGACCGTCGCCGAGGCCCGCCGCGTCTACCGGGACCTGGCGCTCGCGCGCCGCGGCGACGCGGTGACCGAGGTGGGCTCGGTGCACGACGACGTGGTGTCCGACGCCGTGACCGGGACCGACGTCGCCGTCCGCGTCTACGAGCCGGCGAGCGCGCGGCAGGAGGTCACGGTGGTCTGGCTGCACGGGGGCGGCTGGGTGCTCGGCGACCTCGAGACCGGCGACGCCTCGGCGCGGCGGGTCTGCACGCATCTCGGTGCGACCGTCGTGTCCGTCGACTACCGGCTCGCCCCGGAGCACCCGCATCCCGCGCCGCTGACCGACGCCCACGCCGCCCTGCGCTGGGCCGCGGCCCGGCGGCCGTCGGACCGTCTGGTCGTCGCCGGGGACAGCGCAGGCGCAGGCCTGGCCGCCGGCACCGCCCTGCTCGCCCGGGACTGGGGCCCGCAGCTCGACGCGCAGCTGCTGCTCTACCCCGGGCTCGACCCGTCGATGGCGTCGGCGTCGGTGGCGGAGAACGCGGACGGGCCGTTCCTCACCCGCGCGGACCTGGAGTGGTTCTGGGAGCGCTACCTGCCCGATCCCGCGCTGCGCCACGACCCGTCGGTGGCCCTGCCCGAGGCGGCCGGCGACCTGCGCGACGTCGCCGCGGCCGTCGTCGCCACCGCCGAGCTCGACCCCCTGCGTGACGAGGGCCGGGCGCACGCCGACGCCCTCGAGGCCGCCGGCGTGGCCGTCCGTCGACTGGAGGGCGGCGGGCTCGTCCACGGCTACTTCGGCCTCGCCGTGGCGTCGAGCGAAGCACGGGCGGAGGGCGACCGGGCCCTCGACGCGCTCCGGGACCTGCTCACGGGCTGAGGCCGACACGCAGGACCCGCCCGACGGCGGCACGCTGCGCCGAAGGGTCGTGGAGCCCTGGGGCGTCCGCGGGCCGCCCGTCGAGCGGCCGCCCACCGGACGATGGACCGCCCGCCGCACGCCGGAGCCCGCTCGCGGGGATGGCTGGGTGCGCATGAGCGACCCGGTCCCGCCCGTCGGACCTCTCGTCGCCACGACACGGGGACGACGCCCGTTCGAGGCCTTCAGGACCCCCCAGCCCTTCGGCGCGGCCATCCGAAAGCTCGCTATGTTGCGACGGTCCGATCACGGATAGGTCACGGCGACAGCTCCCCCACTGCGCTGCCGGACCTGGAGTCGATACGAGCGAGGTGACCGTGCCCCGACACGGCCTAGGCGAGCCGGACACCGTTCCGTTCTCCCTGAGTGGTACCCGGACGACGACGCGCGGAACCTCCCGGTTCTCCCCGCGCTCCACCCCCGGCACCATCCTCGTGGCCGCCGTCGCCGCTGGTGCGGTCCTCCCCGCCGTGCAGGCCCTCAGCACGGCCCACGTCGCCGACGCGGAAGCCCCGCAGGCGCCGGACCCCGCGTCGACCACGGCCGCGCTCTCCCTGGCCTCCCAGCACCGCGCCGCGGGCACGGCGGGCCACTCGAGCTCGGTGAGCCCGATCGCGATGCCGGCCACCTCGACCGGGACCGCGAGGCACGCGGCCTCCTCGTCGTCCGACGACGAGCCCAGCGCCGGCGACGCCTCCGACGTCTCCTCGATGCTCAAGTCGATCGAGTACGAGCGCGAGAACGGGCCGCTGGAGTTCGGGCGGCCCTACTCCGCCGGCAACGAGCGCACCCTCGACGGCCAGATCGCCAAGGCGCTCGGGCTCATGGGCCTGCCGCAGCGCCTGGCCCCCGGCGTCAAGAAGATCATCATGCGCGAGTCCACCGGCAACGCCGACGCCGTGAACAACTGGGACTCGAACGCGGCGAACGGCACCCCGTCCAAGGGCCTCATGCAGCTCATCGACACGACGTTCCAGAACGCGGTGCTGCCCGAGCTCGCCGACCGCGGCATCTTCGACCCGGTCGCCAACATCACCGCGGGTGTCCGCACGATGATCGCGAACCACAGCATCGACGACGTCCTGGCCGGCGGCCTGCGGAACTCGTCGGGCAACTACATCGGCTACGGCGGCGCGGCGATCCCCGACGACGGCCTGGGCCTCGCCGACTGACATCCCGTGCCGGTGCGGGTATGCCGGGAGCATGAGCGAACGAACCTGGCTGATCACCGGCGCCTCGCGCGGGCTCGGCCGCGCCCTCACGGAGACCGTGCTCGAGGCCGGTGACCGCGTGGTGGCCACGGCGCGCGACGCCGACGCCCTCGACGACCTCACCGCGAAGCACCCCGAGCGGCTCCTGACCCGCGACCTCGACGTCACCGACCGCGACGCCGTGTTCGCGGTGACCAACGAGATCGCCGGCGAGACCGGGCGCATCGACGTCCTCGTCGCCAACGCCGGCTACGGCCTGGCCGGCGGGGTCGAGGAGGTCACCGAGGAGGAGGCGCGCCAGCAGGTCGAGGTGAACCTGTTCGGCGCGCTCTGGTCGATGCAGGCCGTGCTGCCGACCATGCGCGCCCAGCGCCGGGGACACCTGCTGCCCATCTCGAGCATCGGCGGCGTCGGCGCCTTCCCCAACACCGGGCTCTACCACGCGACGAAGTGGGGCCTGGAGGGCTTGTCGGAGTCGCTCGCCCAGGAGGTCGAGCCCTTCGGCATCCACGTGACGATCGTCGAGCCGGGCCCGTTCCGCACCGACTGGAACGGCGGCAGCATGGTGCGCGCGACGCCGATGCACGCCTACGACGACGTCCTCGGGCCGCGCCGGGCTGCGATGGACGGCTCGTCCGCGTTCACCCAGCCCGGCGACCCCCGCCGCGCGGGCGAGGCGATGATCCGTGTCGTCGACGCCGACGACCCGCCCCGGCGTCTGCTGCTCGGCGAGTTCGCGGCGGACCTCGCCCCGAAGCTCTGGGCGCAGCGCATCGACGAGGCCGGGGCCTGGCGCGACGTCGCCGTCGGCGCCGACTTCCCGCCCGACGAGCGCTAGCCGGACACCGCAGCCAAGCGCTTCTGCCACCAGCTCGTGGCAGGGTCAGGACGGCTGACGGATCGCCGTCCTGACCCTGCTCGAGACGCCCGCCTAGACCTCCGGCCCCTTCTGCAGCACCGGGCGCAGGGTGTCCAGCACGCTCGCGTCGTCGATGGTCGAGGGCACGGCCTCGTCCTTGCCGTCGGCGATCCCGCGCATGGTCTTGCGCAGCACCTTGCCCGAGCGGGTCTTGGGCAGCGCCGGCACGATCGCGACGTTCTTGAACGACGCGACCGCCCCGACGTCGTCGCGGACCATCTTGACGAGCTCGGCGTTGAGCTCGGCCTCGTCGCGCTCGACGCCGGCCTTGAGCACGACGAACCCGCGCGGGACCTGGCCCTTCATCGCGTCGTGCACGCCGATGACCGCGCACTCGGCGACGTCGGGGTGGCCGGAGAGCACCTCCTCCATCGAGCCGGTGGACAGGCGGTGCCCGGCGACGTTGATGACGTCGTCGGTGCGGCCCATGACGTAGAGGTAGCCGTCCTCGTCGAGATAGCCGCCGTCGCCCGTGAGGTAGTAGCCCTCGTAGCGCGACATGTACGACTCGCGGAACCGCTCGTCGTCGTCCCACAGCGTCTGCAGGCAGCCCGGGGGCAGCGGGAGCTTGATCGTGATCGCGCCCTCCTCGCCGCGGGGCAGCACCGACCCGTCGACGTCGAGGATCTCGACCTGGTAGCCGGGGACGGGCACCGACGGCGAGCCGGCCTTGAGTTCCATCGGCTCGAGCCCGCGCAGGTTGGCCGCGATCGGCCAGCCGGTCTCGGTCTGCCACCAGTGGTCGACCACCGGTACTCCGAGCTTCTCCGACGCCCACGTCCAGGTCTCGGGGTCGAGGCGCTCGCCGGCGAGGAAGAGCGTCTCGAGGCTCGAGATGTCGTAGTCCTGGAGGAGCACCGCGTCGGGGTCCTCCTTCTTGATGCCGCGGAACGCGGTGGGTGCGGTGAACAGCGCCTTCACCCCGTGCTCCTGGACCACCCGCCAGAACTGGCCGGCATCGGGCGTGCCGATCGGCTTGCCCTCGTAGAGCACGGTCGTCGCCCCGATGAGCAACGGCGCGTAGACGATGTAGGAGTGCCCGACGACCCACCCGACGTCGGACGCGGTGAACATGACCTCGCCGGGCCCGACGTTGTAGATGTTGGGCATCGACCACGCCAGGGCGACGGCGTGGCCACCGTTGTCGCGCTGGACGCCCTTGGGCTTGCCGGTGGTGCCCGAGGTGTAGAGCACGTAGAGCGGGTCGGTGGCCGCGACGGAGACGCAGTCGGCGGGCTCCGCGGCCTCCACCGCCCCGGCCCAGTCGAGGTCGCGCGCGGTCATCGCGGCCTCGGCCTGCGGGCGCTGGAAGATGATCACCGGGCCCGGGTCGTGCTCGGCGAGCTCGACGGCCTTGTCGAGCAGGGGCTTGTACTCGATGACCCGCTTGCCCTCGATGCCGCAGGACGCGCTGACGATCGCGGCGGGCCGGGCGTCGTCGATCCGGACGGCCAGCTCGCGGGCGGCGAACCCGCCGAAGACGACGCTGTGGACGGCGCCGATCCGCGCGCAGGCGAGCATCGCGACGGCCGCCTCGGGGATCATCGGCATGTAGATGATCACGCGGTCGCCCTTGTCGACGCCGACCGAGCGCAGCACCCCGGCGAAGCGGGCGACCCGGTCGCGCAGCTCGGAGTACGTGTACCGCTGGCGGTCGTCGGTGACCGGCGAGTCGTGGATCAGCGCGACCTGGTCACCGCGACCGGCGTCGACGTGGCGGTCGAGCGCGTTGTGGCAGGTGTTGAGCTCGCCGCCCTGGAACCACCGCGAGAACGGCAGCGCGGACGCGTCCATGATCGTGTCGGGCTCGCGATACCAGTCGATCAGGCCCGCGGCCTCGCGCCAGAAGCCGTCGGGGTCGGTCATGCTGCGGTCGTAGGCCTGCTGGTACTCGCCACTCATGGTCGCGACCCTAACGACGCGACGAGGCCCGGCGCACCGCCCGAAGCGACGGGCAACTCGTTCTGGCCGGCCTCCCGCCTCGTGCGTGATCTTCCGAGCGATAGCTCAGAAGACCACGCACATCAGGACTTGACCTTCGCCCCCACGCGGCGGGCGCCGGCGAGGACCTCGGCGGGGTCGACGCGGGTGAGGTCGCCGTCGGCCAGGACGGGCTCACCGGCCACCCACACGTCGCGCACGCCCCGGGCGCCGCTCGCCCAGACGAGGTTGGACACCAGCTGGGCGTCGTCGTCGGGGTCGACGAAGGCGAGGTCGTCGAGCGAGACGTGCACGACGTCGGCCCAGGCGCCGGCGGTGAGGGTGCCGAGATCGTCGCGGCCCAGGGCGGCGGCCCCGCCCCGGGTGGCCAGGGCGAGGGCGTCGCCGGCGGTCAGAGCGGTGGCGTCGGCCCCGCGCTGGCGGGCGAACAGCGAGGCGAGGCGCTGCTCCTCCCACATGTCGAGGTCGTCGTTCGAGGCCGGCGAGTCGGTCCCCAGGCCCATCCGGACGCCGGCGGTGCGCAGCTCGGCGACGCGGGCGACGCCGGCAGCGAGCTTGGCGTTCGACCCCGGGCAGTGGGCGACGGCGACGTCGTGGCGGGCGAGGATCGCGATGTCGTCGTCGGAGAGCTGGATGGCGTGCGCGGCGAGCACACGGCCGCCGAGCGAGCCGGTCCGCTCCAGCATCGCCGGCACCGACCCGAACTCGGCGCGCACGGCGTCGTCCTCGCCGGGGGCCTCGGCGACGTGGAGGTGCATCAGCGCGCCACGCTCGCGGGCGAGCGCGGCCGTGGTCACGATCGCCTCGGTGGGCAGCGTGTACGCGGCGTGAGGGCCGTAGCCGAGCTCGAGGCGCTCGCCCGGCCCGGAGCGCAGGCCGTCGGCGTCGATCCATGCCGAGACCGCGTCGCGCATCTGCTCCCAGGTGCCGAGGCGTTCCATGCCCGGCGCGGTGATGATGCCCGGGGTCAGCAGGACGCGGGACCCGATCTCGAGGACGGCCTCGGCGACGTGCTCGGCCTGGAAGTACATCTCCGCCGACGTCGTCACGCCGCCGCGCAGCATCTCCGCCGTGCCCGCGAGCATCCCGGCGCGGACGTCGGCGCCGTCGAGCTTGGCCTCGGCGGGCCAGACCACCTCGGTGAGCCAGCGCATCAGCGGGAGGTCGCCGCCCAGCCCGCGCAGCACGGTCAGCGGCGTGTGGGCGTGGGTGTTGACGAGGCCCGGCATGAGCAGGCCGTGGACCCGCGTGACCGGCGCGTCCGTGGTCGGCGCGGTGTCGGCGGGGCCGACGTGGGCGATCCGCCCGTCGTCGTCGACGTCGACCACCGCGTCGCGCAGCACCGACATGGACGCGTCGCAGGGAAGGACGACGGGAGCAGCGAGGCGGCGCACGGTCTCAGACTGTGCCACGGCCCGCGCCGCCCGAACCGGGTGAGGACGGCGAGCACGCGACGGTGGCCGTTCCGGGTAGGGACAGCCCCACCCCGGACGGGGCGCCTGCCGGCTGTCCCGGCCCCGCGGTGACGCGGAGGGTGGCCCGCATGTCGATCCTCGCCGTCTCATCTCCTGTCCCCCGTTCCCTGCGCGCGGCGGTCGTCGTCTGGCTGATCGCCGTCGGCGCCGGGGTCGCCGAGACCCTGGTCCACCTCGCCCTGCCGGACCCTCCCGGACCGGCCGCGCTGGCCAAGCGCGCCGTGATCTACGCCGGTGGGGTCGTCCTCGTGCTCGCCCTGCCGGAAGGCCGCACCCTCGTGCGGTGGACGGTCGCCGTGCTGCTCGGGGTGGTGGGGACGGCCTCGCTGGTCGTCGCGCCGCTGACCTGGCTCGCGAGCGGGGCCTCGCCCGTCGACCACCTCGCCGCCGCAGGCGCGCCGGACCTCGCCGTCGCCGCCCTGCGCGTGGTGCACCTGGCGGCGGTCGTCGTCGCCCTCGTGCTCATGTTCCGGCCGTCGGTGAACGCGTTCTTCAGTTCGCGCCGGCCAGCTCGGCGAGCGTCCGGAGCTGGCGACGCATCATGACGAGATCACCCCAGGCGAGGACGTACCGCAGGAGCCCGCCGCGACGGGCGCCGTCCACGGTGACCGTGGCGACGAGCCGGGAGCCGCGGGGGTCGGGCGCCACGGCGTAGGTGATCGCGAACTCCGCGAGCGAGCCGGTTCCGCGCCGCCGGAGCCGCACCGTCAGCTGCTCGCCGGGGTCGAAGGAGTCGATGACGAAGAGCACCATCAGGCGCTGCCCGACGCGCAGGTCCTCCGCGCCCGGGGTCAGCAGTCGCGGGCTCCGTCGGCCGCGGTTGTCGATCAGGTCGTAGCTGTAGGGCGCGACGGTGAGCTGGCAGACCCAGAGCCACAGGTCCTCCGGGCTCGCCGCCGACGTCACCCCGCGCGTCCACCGGGCACGAGGAACGGGCACCAGCGCGTCCGCCGGCGTGTACCGGGCGCGCTCGTCGGGCCTCGTGCCCCAGTGCTCCGGCAGGTCCACCCACGTGAGTGTGCGTGGTCGGAGGTCGACGGGGCTACCGCTCGAGGAGCGACCGCAGCGAGCGCAGCGGCGGCAGCCAGGCGCCGGCGTCGGGCAGGGTGTCGAGGCTGACGCGCGGCAGGGGCTCGCGGAAGACACCGTCGATGTCCTCGAGGTCGAGGAAGTCGACGATCTCCGAGGACACCGCGAACGCGGCGTACTCGCGGAAGCCGATGACGGTGACCGTGACGCCCTGGGCCACCAGGTCCTCGAGCGGCTCACGGAACGCCCGGCCGTCGCCGGAGGCCACCACGACGTGCGCGAGCCCGCCCTCGGACCGGCGCAGCTCGATGTGGGCGAGCATGTCGTCGTCGACGTCCGAGTCGTCGGCGGACTTGGGCTTGGCGAACACCGCGAACCCGACGTTGCGCAGCGCCTCGACCCAGGGCCGCACGATCTCCGTGGAGCCCGGCACGACGTTGGTGAACACCGTGGCCTCGGCGACGCCCTCGGGACCGGCCTCGCCGAGCAGCCAGCGGCCCACCGCGTCGAAGCGGGGCCGGAACGCCGACGTCGGGCGCGTGCCGAGCAGCGAGCCGAGGCTCATGTCGATGTTCGGCGCGTCCCAGACGAGCAGCGTGCGCGCGGGCGGCGCCTCCGTCGTGGGCTCCACACCGATGCCCTCGTCGACCCGCACGTCGGCACCACCGGCGATGTCGGTGGGCGGGCTGGCGAGATCGGCGGGCGACGGCGCGGGTGACACGGGGCCGACTCTAACCGCCCGGCGTCGGGTCCGATGGGTGCTCAGGACTCGCCCCCGACGGCCTCGGTGCGCACCAGGAGGAGATCCCGGCTCGGGCGGCCCTCCTGCTCGGCGCGGGCCTCGAACTTGGTGCGCGGGCGCCACGCCGGGCGCGGCGCGAAGCCTCCGTGCGGGTTCTCGAGCAGCGGCTCGGCGTCGGTCACCTCGAGCATCCACTCGGCGTAGTCGGCGACGTCGGTGGCGAGGTGCAGCGTCGCGCCGGGCGCCAGGCGGGAGGCCATGAGGGCGACGGTCGCGGGCTGGACCAGGCGGCGCTTGTGGTGCCGGCGCTTCGGCCACGGATCGGGGTAGAAGACGCGCAGGCCGGCGAGCGAGTCCGGGGCGACGAGGTCCTCGAGCACGACGACGGCGTCCCCGCGCAGCAGTCGCAGGTTGGCGAGCTCCTGCTCCTCGAGGCGCATGAGCAGCTGGGCGAGCCCGGGGGGATAGACCTCGACGGCCACGTGGTCGGCGTCGGGCTCGGCGGCGGCGAGGGCGGCGGTCGTCTCACCCATCCCGGAGCCGATCTCGAGCCGCAGCGGGGCCCGTCGGCCGAACCAGGCGGGGGCGTCCAGGCGGCCCCCGTCGAGCGGCGGCCGCGGGCCGTCGGGGTCCCGGTCGAAGCCGGCGGCGTTCGCCCCGTAGCGCGTCCAGAGTCGGTCCCACGCCCGCTGCTGGCCGGCCGTCATCCGCCCGCCGCGGTCGGTGAAGCTGACCACCGAGCGCCGCGGGACGTCCGGTCCGGACGTCGGGCGCGTGTCGTGATCGGTCTCCACCTCCTGATCCTCACATCCCGCGCCTCGGGGCGAGAGGTGCGGGAGTCAGGACCGGCGCAGCGGGGCCAGCGACGCGTCGTCGGGGGTGATCCGGATACGGACGGCCGCGTCGGGCAGCCCGAGGACGGCGCCGACGAGCCTGCGGGCCGCGGCGTCGGCCTCCGCGAGGCGGTCGACCACGACCTGCTGCCCGGAAGGGCCGAAGCGCAGCGTCCATCCGCCGGAGGCGAAGGTGGCGGTCACCGCGTGCACCACGTCGGTGAGTCGTGGCAACGGCCGGGTCATGGGCTCCGCCACGACCGCCGTGCGGCGCCGGGTCAAGGGGACGAGGGTCACACCTGCACATCGCGCAGATCACAGCTCGGGTTAGCGGATCGGCGGGAGATGACCCGGTCGGGCGATCGATGGACCTCGGACGGCCCCCGTGGGAGACGAGGTCAGCGCCCGCCGCCGCCGGACGAGGGACCACCCTCGATCACCTGCTGACGCTGCGTCTGCCGCGCGCGCCGCTGCTGCTCGTACTGGCTGCTCATCTCGGACTCGATGGTCTCGCTGCGTCGCCGGCTCCGGACACGGGCGAGCAGCAGCAGGGTCAGCCCGTGGAGCACGCCGAGCAGGAGCATCACCCCGCCGAGCTGCGTGATCACGATCTGGACCGTGCCCTGCACGTCGAAGGGCCGGTAGGTCGAGATCAGGGCGAGGAAGCCCAGCGCCACGAGGTGGAACAGCACCCCGAGCAACCGGTTCGTCGAGACCGCCGTCTCCTCGGAGTCGAAGACGTCGCGCAGGAACCCGATCCCCGAGCGCATGAGGATCTGGCCCACCACCAAGGTGATGATCGCGCCGACCACGACGATGAAGAGATACGTGCCGGTGTCGAGCACGGGGTGCCTTCCTCGCAGGTGACGGTTGGTGAGCAGTCTCCCCCGACGGGCGATCACGCGAAACCCTCCGGGGTCCTGCCGAACCGGCCTCGCGGGCACGGTCCGGCGCCTACGCTGCCACGGCTGTGGGCCCCCTGCGCAGCGCCGTGGTCGCGACATGCCGTGCGCTGTCCCCGCGGGTGTCGCTGCCGAGCGCCGACGCGGTGGAGGCGATCGCCGACCGGATGCTCGCCACGCCGTCCCTCGTCGTGGCCGGGCCCGTCTCGTCGGGCAAGTCGACGCTGGTCAACGCCCTGGTGGGACGCCGGGTCGCGCCGACGGGGGCGGGCGAGTGCACCGGGCTGACGGCGCACTACGTCCGCGGCCGCGCCGATCGGCTCGACGTCGTCCTCGTCGACGGCACCCGGCGGCCGCTGCCGCTCGCCGCGGGCGGGCGGGTGCCCGCCGCGGTCGGCGACCGGCTGGGCGTGCGCCCCGAGGACGTCGACCACCTGGTGGTGACGCTCACCAGCGCGGCGCTGGACGACCTGACGGTGATCGACACCCCGGGCACCGGCTCGGCGCGCCGGCCGGGCGGCACGTCGGGAGGCGCGCACGCCGAGGCCGCGCTCGTGGTGCTGCCGGCGACGGCGCACGCGGGAGACCTCGACGTGCTGCCCGGGCCGGCGGCCCACGGCCCGGCGGGGGTCGTCGCCGTGCTGGGACGGGCGGACACGGTGGGTCCCGACGACGGCCGCGATCTCGCCGTCGAGCTCGGGCGACGGCTCGGCGACCGCGTGGGGCCGGTGACGCCGGTGATCGGGCTGCTCGCCGAGACCGCGGTCACCGGGGCACTGCGCGCGGAGGACGTCGGCGCGCTGCGGGTGCTCGCGGCGGCCGACCCGGCGGTGCTCGAGGTCGCCCTGCTCGACGCCGAGCTCTTCACGACCGCCGAGCTGCCCCTGCCGATCGAGGCCCGGACTCGGCTGCTCGAGCTGCTCGACGTGCGCGGCCTCGCTCTCGGGATCGCGCTCCTGCGCGCCGACGCCGCCGCGGGGGTCGGGGAGCTCTGCGACGCCCTGCTCGCGGCGTCCGGGCTCGCGACGCTGGTCCGACGGCTGCACGACGAGGTGCGCGCCCGTACCGACCTGCACGCCGCGACCGCGGGGGTCCGCGACCTCGCCACGCTCGGCGAGGCCCTGGGTCGCGCCGAGGCGCAGGACGGCGCCGGGCGGGACGAGGGCACCCGGGTCGCCGACGCGGCCGCGGCGCTGGCGCGCCGGGACGCGTTCACCGAGCGGGCGCTGCTCGCCGCTCGCGCGCGGCTGTGGGCGGGCGCCCTGGGGCTGCCCGCCGAGCTGCTCGACGAGGTCGACCGGCTCGCCTCGGCCGCGCCCCCGGACGTCCGCGCGGGCCGCCCGGGCGCCAGTCCGGTGGAGGTGGCCGGGCACGTCGCCCGGCGCGCCGCCTGGTGGCGGGCGTACGGGTCGTGGGGCTCGCCCCGGCGCATCGCCGACCTCGCCCACGTCGTCCATCGCACCTACGTCGGGATGTGGCAGGACCTGACCGCGCGGACCGGTCCGCCATGACGGCTCCGCCGTGACGGGGTCCGTGCGGGACGTCCCCGCCGAGGTCGCGCGCACCCGCGAGGCGCTGACGACGCTGCTCGCCCGTCTCGACCCGGACGCCGCCGACCGCGCCGCGGCCCCGGCCCCGCCGGCGCGTCCGACCGTGGTGCTCGTCGGGGCGCCGGGACGGGGCCGCCGGGAGCTGCTGGCCGCGCTGCTCGGCCTGGACGAGGTCACCCTCGAGCACGCCACCTACGACGACCTCGGTGTGCCGCTGCTCGAGGAGCTGGACCTGCTCGTCCCCGTCCGCGGTCCCGACCCCGGGAGCTGGCCGGTCGACGGCGCCACGGCGGCGCTCGTGCTCGCCGACGCCGCCGCCCCGCTCGGCGCCGAGGAGGTCGACGCGCTCGCCCGCGCGGCGGGCCGAGTGGACACCGTGGTGTTCGCGCTGACCCGCACGGAGGCGCACCGCGGCTGGCGCACGGTGCTCGAGGCCGACCGCGCCCTGGTCGCCGAGCACGTCCCGCGGCTCGCCGGGGCGCCGTGGTTCCCGGTCTCCGCCGATCTCGCCCGCCGTGCGGGCACCGCGCCCCCGGAGGCGGCCGGGGCGCTGCGCCGCCGCTCCGGCCTGGCCGCCCTGCAACGCGAGCTGCACCGTCTCGTCGCGCGCCGGCGCCGGATGCTCGCCGACGCCAACGCGCTGCGCCTGCTCGCCGCCGGGCTGGACGGCGTCGCGGCCCGCGCCGACGCGACCCGGAGCGCCCTGCGCGCCCCGGTCGACGGCGTCGGCGACCTCGCCCGGCGGCGCGACGAGCTCCTCGCGGCCCGGGCCGCCCTGCGCCGTGACCACCACACGCGCTGGCGCGCCGACCTCGCCGCCGCCCGGGTGGCCGCCGCCGACGACCTCGGCGCGCGCGTCCGCGCCCTCGGGACGGCCGTGCGCGGGCGCATCGACGACGCCGACCGCGCCGGGCTCGCCGCGATCCCGCGCGAGCTCGCCGCCGAGGTGGAGACGCTGGCGTCCGTCGTCGTCGAGGGCCTCGGCGCGCGGCTCCGCGCGCTGGTCGCGGCGACCCTCGCCGACCTCGTCCCGGCCGGTGAGCTGCCGGCGCTGCGGGTTGCCGATCTCGGGGTCACCGACGTCGGCGAGCCCGGCCTCGTGCCCCCACCACGGACGCGTCCCCCCGAGGACCGCCTGCTCGTGGTCGCCGGGGCGTCGGGCGGGCTCGGGCTCTCCCGTCTGGCGCTGCTGCCGCTGCTCGCCGTCCCGATCGCGCCCGTAACACTCGGCGCCGCGCTCGTCCCGGTGTCGGTGGGGCTCGGGCTGGGCGCCGCGGGCTGGGTCGCGCGGGCCCGGCGCCTCGCCGCCGACCGCGCGCACCTGCGCCGGTGGACGGCCGAGGCGCTTGCGGAGGTGCGCGGCGACCTCGACCGGGTGCTCGCCGACGCCCTCATCACCACCGAGCGGGAGGTCACGCTCGCCCTCGACGCCGCGCTCGAGCACCGCGCGCGGGACCTCGACGACGCGCTGGCCGCCGCGGAGCGCGCCGTGCGGCACGCGGGCGCCGACCGGACCGCCGCCGACCGGGCCGCCGCCCACACGGCCGCGGAGGCCCGCGAGGGGCGCGACCGCGCCGAGACGCTGCTGCGGCGGCTGGCCGCGTTGCGGGACCGCGTGGATGTCCCCGAACCGCCACCACGGGAGACGGCGGCGACCTAGCCTCGCGCCATGGTCGAGCTGCCCGACGACTCCGCGCTCCACCCCGAGGCGCATGTCGATCCCGGTGGCCCTGCCGCCGAGCTGCTGGTCGCGGCGCCCGACGGCCCGCACGCGCTCGGTCCGGCCACGGTCGACAGCGACGCCGACGGGCGCGCCGACACCGCCGTGGTCGCGGGGCCGGACGCGCTCGAGCTGGGCACCGACGTCGACGGCGACGGGCGCGTCGACGTGCTCACCCGGGTGCTCGGCGACGGCACGGCGACCACCGCCACCGCGCCGGAGCTGCCGGGCGAGGGCTGGGACGAGGGCCCGCCACCGCCCGCCCCGACCATCGATCCGGTCACCGGACGGTGGGTCCGCGGCGGTTGATCCTCCAACCCGGTCGCCCTCGGCCGGTAGGTTCGGCGGCCGTGACCAGCAGCAGGACGCACGCGGTGGATGCGGACTTCCTCGCCCTGCCCCTCGCGGCCCTCGCCGACGCCGCGCTCGACGCCGCGCGCCGGGGCGGGGCCCAGCACGCCGACCTGCGCGTGCACCGCCTGCGGACCCAGCACCTCGAGCTGCGCGACGGCCGGGTGGTCGTCGCCGCCGACTCCGAGACCCTCGGGCTGGCCGTGCGCGTGCTGCGCGACGGCGTGTGGGGGTTCGCCGCCCACGTCGATCTGACGCCCGAGGTCGCGGTGGCCACGGCGCGCCGCGCCCTCGACGTCACCGCGACCCTCGCGTCCCTGGCCACCGAGCGCGTCACGCTCGCCGACGAGCCCGTGCACGCGGGCGCGGTCTGGGTCTCGCCGTACGACGTCGACCCCTGGGCCGTGGACGTCGCCGAGAAGATCGGCCTGCTCACCGACCGGTCGACGGCGTTGCTCGCGGCGTCCGGCGTCGACCATGTCTCGGCGAGCCTCGTGCAGGTCAAGGAGCAGAGCTTCTACGCCGACACGGCGGGCACCACGACGACCCAGCAGCGGGTGCGCGTCGACCCCGACATCTCGATCACCACGGTCGACCGGGCCGGCGGGGCCTTCGAGTCGCTGCGCACCCTCGCGCCGCCGGCCGGGCGCGGCTGGGAGTACCTCACCGGGACGGGCTGGGACTGGGGCGCCGAGCTCACCGAGCTCCCCGAGCTGCTCGCCGAGAAGGTGCGGGCGCCGAGCGTCGTGGCAGGGCCCACCGACCTCGTCATCGACCCCACCAACCTGTGGCTCGTCATCCACGAGTCGATCGGGCACGCCACCGAGTACGACCGGGCCATCGGCTACGAGGCGGCGTACGCCGGCACGAGCTTCGCGACGCCCGACAAGCTCGGGACCCTGCGCTACGGCAGCGACGTCCTCACCGTGACCGGCGACCGCACCGTCCCCCACGGCCTCGCGAGTGTCGGCTACGACGACGACGGGGTGGCCGCGCAGGAGTTCGACCTCGTCCGCGACGGCGTGCTCGTCGGCTACCAGGTCGACCGGTCGTTCGCGCCGCGCCTCGGTCTCGACCGGTCGAACGGCTGCGCCTACGCCGACTCCGCCGAGCACGTCCCCCTGCAGCGGATGGCGAACGTGTCGTTGCAGCCCGACCCGGTCTCCGACCGGCCGACGTCGGACCTGATCGGCGCGGTGGAGGACGGCCTCTACGTCGTCGGCGACCGCTCCTGGTCGATCGACATGCAGCGCTACAACTTCCAGTTCACCGGGCAGCGCTTCCACCGCATCCGCGGGGGCGAGCTGGTCGGGCAGGTCCGCGACGTCGCCTACCAGGCGACGACCACCGACTTCTGGGGCTCGCTCGAAGCCGTCGGCGGGCCCTCGACGTGGCGGCTGGGCGGCGCGTTCAACTGCGGCAAGGCCCAGCCCGGCCAGGTCGCGCCGGTCAGCCACGGCTGCCCGTCGGCCCTGCTGCGCGGCGTGACCGTCCTCAACACCGGGAGCGGATCGTGAGCACCACCGGCTCGGCCCTCGTGGAGCGCGCCCTCGCGATCGCCGCCGCACAGGTGCCGGACGCGGGCGCGGTCGCCCTGGTCCGCGAGGTCTCCGAGGCCGTCGTGCGCTGGGCGAACTCCACGATGACCACGAACGGCAACACCGTCGAGCGGCGGCTCTCGGTGGTGATGCTCGTGCCCCTCGAGGGCGGCACCGGCGCGGGCGTCGTCACCGTGCCGGCCCCCACGGGGCTCGCCGACGGACCGGAGGGCGACGCGGTGCTCACCGACGCCGTCGCGGGGGCGGTGCAGGCCGCGCGGCGGGCCGGTCCCGCGCGCGACGCGGCGCCGCTGCCCGAGCCCGCCGGCCCGGCCGACGCGCACTGGGACGAGGGCGCCGAGGACACCTCGACCGCCGTGTTCGCCCGGCTCGCCGAGGAGCTCGGCGCGTCCTTCCGGCCCGGCGAGGCGTCGTTCGGGTTCGCCGACCACCGCGTCACGACGACATGGCTGGGCACCTCCGCGGGGGTCCGCCGCCGCTGGGTCGAGCCGTCCGGGTCGGTCGAGCTCAACCTCAAGGACCCGTCCACGGGCACGTCGGTGTGGGGCGGGGAGGGCGCCACCGACATCGCCACGGTCGACGTCGCCGCCCTCGTCGATCGCCTGCGGAACCGGCTGCCGTGGGGCGCGCGTCAGATCGAGCTCCCGGCCGGGCGCTACGAGACGCTGCTCCCGCCGTCCGCGGTGTCCGATCTGATGATCTACCTGGCCTGGTCGATGGGCGGGCGGCCCGCGCAGGAGGGCCGCTCGGCCTTCTCACGCGCGGGCGGCACCCGCGTCGGCGAGCGGCTCGGGGACCTGCCCCTGACGCTCGCGGGCGACCCGGCCGGCGCCGGGTTCGCCGACCTCGCCTACACCCCGGTGCTCGCGACGACGTACTCCGGCGACGAGGTCTCGGTGTTCGACAACGGCGCCACCACGGGGCGTGTGGAGTGGGTGCGCGACGGCACGGTCGCGACGCTCGCCTACCCGCGGGCGGCGGCCGCCGAGTACGGGGCGCCGTTCGCGGCGCCCACCGACAACCTCGTGCTCACCGGCGGCGAGGACGCCACGCTCGAGGAGATGGTGGCGTCGACCGGACGCGGCCTGCTGCTGACCTGCCTCTGGTACATCCGCGAGGTCGACCCGACGACGCTGCTGCTCACCGGCCTGACCCGTGACGGGGTCTACCTGGTCGAGGGCGGCGAGATCGTCGGCGAGGTGAACAACTTCCGCTTCAACGAGTCGCCGCTCGACCTCCTGCGCCGCGCCACCGAGGCCGGCGCCACCGAGCGCACGCTGCCCCGCGAGTGGAAGGACTGGTTCACCCGCGCCGCCATGCCCCCGCTGCGCGTCCCCGACTTCCACATGACGTCGGTGTCCCTGGGCCGCTAGGTGCGCTTCGCGCATGTGAGCACTTCGGAGTGCCGTGGCACTCCGAAGTGCTCACATGCGCCGGAGGCGCACACTGGAGGGCGTGATCCGCTCGGTGATGCGCTACACCGCGCCCCAGACGGCGTGGGAGGCCGAGGTCCCCGTCCGCGGGGACGTCGCCGCGCTCGCGACGCTGCTCGCCGAGGGCGGGGCGGTCGTGCTCACCGGCGCCGGGATCTCCACCGACTCGGGCATCCCCGACTACCGGGGGCCGACGAGCGCGCAGCGCCGCCACGCCCCGATGACCTACGACGCGTTCGTCGGCGACCCCGTCGCCCGGCACCGCTACTGGGCCCGCAGCCACGTCGGCTGGCCCCAGATCGCCGGCGCCCGGCCCAACGACGGGCACCGGGCCGTCGCGTCGCTGCAGCGCGCGGGCCTTCTGCACGGCGTCATCACCCAGAACGTCGACGGGCTGCACCAGAAGGCGGGGGCGCGCGACGTCGTCGAGCTGCACGGGGCGCTGGGTCGCGTCGTCTGCCTCGGCTGCCGCGTGGCATTGGGCCGGGCACGGGTCCAGGAGGACCTCGCCTCCCTCAACCCGGACTTCGACACGCGGGCCACGGAGATCAACCCCGACGGCGACGCCGAGCTGCCCGACGCCGAGCTCGACCGCTTCACGATGACCGGCTGCCCGTCCTGCGGCGACGGGCCCCTGAAGCCGGACGTCGTCTTCTTCGGCGAGTCCGTGCCGCGCCCGCGGGTCGACCACTGCTTCGAGCTCGTCGAGCGGGCGCGCTCGCTGGTCGTCCTCGGCTCCTCGCTCACGGTGATGTCGGGGTTGCGCTTCGTGCGTGCTGCGGCCCGTCGTGACCTCCCCGTCGCCGTCGTGACCGCCGGGCCCAGCCGGGCCGACGACGTCGCCGCCGTCCGTCTCACCGAGGCGCTCGGAGAGGTCCTGCCAGCGACGTTGGCGACGCTCGGCCTCGGCGAACGGCCCTGAATCGTTCAGCTTGATCGTGGAAGTGAGTCCCCCGACAGCGACTCGGCGGTGTCGCGGACAAGAAGTCTCGTTAACGTCGAAGACCACCGTCGGAGGCTGATCCCGGGCACGTCGCCGTGTCCGGGGATGCTTCCGTTCCCGAGGCGACCGGGCCGCTTCGCGGTCTCGGGCGTTCGGCGATCGAGCGACCGAGGAGACGCATGACTGCCGTTCCGACCATCCAGGGACTCGACAACCCGCCGATCCGACGCCGTGAGGTGCTCGACTGGGTGAACGAGGTCGCGGACCTCACCACACCCGACAGGGTCGTGTGGTGCGACGGGTCCCAGGACGAGTGGGACCGGCTCACCTCCGAGCTCGTCGAGGCCGGGACCTACGTCCGGCTCGACCCGGCCAAGAAGCCGAACTCGTTCTACGCCGCCTCCGACCCCGACGACGTCGCGCGTGTCGAGGAGCGCACCTTCATCTGCTCGGTGAACGAGGCCGACGCGGGGGTCACCAACAACTGGATGGACCCGGCCGAGATGAAGGCCACGATGAGGGAGCTCTACCGCGGCTGCATGCGCGGTCGGACGATGTACGTCATCCCGTTCTGCATGGGGCCGGTGAACGCCGAGCACCCGAAGCTGGGCGTCGAGATCTCCGACAGCGCCTACGTCGTCACCTCGATGCACATCATGACGCGCATGGGGCCCGAGGTTCAGCGGCGCCTCGACGAGGGCGACACCGAGTGGGTCCCGGCGCTGCACTCCGTCGGCGCTCCCCTCGAGCGGGGCCAGCAGGACGTCAAGTGGCCGTGCAACGACACGAAGTACATCAGCCACTTCCCCGACACCCGCGAGATCTGGAGCTTCGGGTCCGGGTACGGCGGCAACGCGCTGCTCGGCAAGAAGTGCTACTCGCTGCGGATCGCCTCGGCGATGGCTCGCGACGAGGGCTGGCTCGCCGAGCACATGCTGATCCTCAAGCTGATCAGCCCGGAGGACAAGGCGTACTACATCGCCGCCGCGTTCCCGTCGGCCTGCGGGAAGACGAACCTCGCGATGCTGCAGCCCACCATCCCGGGCTGGCGCGCGGAGACCGTCGGCGACGACATCGCCTGGATGCGATTCGGTGCCGACGGCCGGCTCTACGCGGTGAACCCGGAGTTCGGCTTCTTCGGCGTGGCGCCCGGGACGAACTGGAAGACCAACCCGAACGCGATGCGCACCATCGAGCAGGGCAACGCCCTGTTCACCAACGTCGCGCTGACCGACGACGGCGACGTGTGGTGGGAGGGGCTCGAGGGCGACCCCGAGCACCTCACCGCATGGACCGGGGACGACTGGACGCCCGGATCGGCCAAGCCGGCCGCCCACCCGAACTCGCGCTACACCGTGCCGATCTCGCAGTGTCCCGTCGTCGCGCCCGAGTGGGACGACCCGCAGGGCGTGCCGATCTCCGCGATCCTCTTCGGCGGTCGCCGCAAGACGACGATCCCGTTGGTCACGGAGTCCTTCGACTGGCAGCACGGCACCTTCATGGGCGCCACGATGTCGAGCGAGATGACGGCCGCGGCCAAGGGCGGCAAGGGCCAGGTCCGCCGCGACCCGATGGCGATGCTGCCCTTCCTCGGCTACAACGTCGGCGACTACTTCCAGCACTGGGTGGACGTGGGCAAGAACGCCGACGCCACCAAGCTCCCGTCGATCTTCTACGTCAACTGGTTCCGCCGGGGCGAGGACAACCGCTTCCTGTGGCCCGGGTTCGGTGAGAACAGCCGCGTGCTCAAGTGGATCATCGAGCGGCTCGAGGGCAAGGCCGCCGCCACCGAGACGCCGATCGGCCACGTCCCCAGCGCCGACCAGATCGACGTCGAGGGCCTCAGCGAGCCGATGGAGGACATCGAGGCGTCGCTGCGCTTCGACGTCGACGAGTGGCGCGAGGAGCTGCCTCTCATCGAGGAGTGGTTCGCCAAGATCGGCGATAAGCTGCCGACCTCCATGCGCGACGAGCTCGACTCGCTCAAGCAGCGCCTCGACGCGAGCTGATCCCGCTCTTCCCGACCGAACGAACGGCGCTTTCGCTGCTTCCGTAGCAGCGAAAGCGCCGTTCGTTCGTCCCGGGGTCAGCAGCAGCGTCCCTGCGGGTGGCGTTCCTGGTGGTCGGTGCGCGCCCGCCAGAAGGCCCGCTCACTCATCGGCGGCTCGTCGTGACCGGCACGCGCGTGGTGCGCGAGGTACCGGTCGTAGGCGTCGGCCCCGAGCACCCCGCGGAACCACCACCGCACGGCCCGGTAGCCCTGTCCGAGGGCGGCGACCATCAGTGCCCGCCTCCCCGCGAGGGCGCCCCCGCCGAGGCGAGCCACTGCTTCTCGAGCTCCTTCTCCGCCGGGGTGGGGATCAGCCCCGAGGGCCCGTAGCGCCGCGACGGGACGGGCTCGTCCTCCTTGCCCGGGGACCCGCCCGACCGGACCGAGCGCACGGCGGCGACGGTCGCGGCTGTGAGCACGATGAGGGTCAGCACCAGGAAGATGATCGACAAGGTGCCCTGGATGAACGTGTTGCGCACGACCGCCTCCATCTGGGCGGGGTTGCGTGCCGCACCCATGCTGGTGCGACCCGCGGCGATCGCGTCCCGGTAGGCGAAGTGCTGGGCCCAGTACCCGACGCCGGGCACCGGCGAGAAGATCTTGTACAGCGACGCGGTCACCGTGATCACCGCGACGGTGACCAGGGGCACCAGCACGATCCAGAGGTACTGCACCGTCCCGCGACGCGCGATGATCGCGAGACACACGGCGAGCGCGATGGCCGCGAGCAGCTGGTTGGCGATCCCGAACAGCGGGAAGAGCGTGTTGATCCCGCCCAGCGGGTCGGTCACACCCATGATCAGGATGCCGCCCCAGCCGCCGACCATGACGATCGTCCCGATCCACGCCCCGGTGCGCCATGAGGTGTCACGGAAGCGCGGGACGAAGGTCCCCACCGCGTCCTGCAGCATGAAGCGCGCCACCCGGGTGCCGGCGTCCACGGCGGTGAGGATGAACAGCGCCTCGAACATGATCGCGAAGTGGTACCAGAAGCTCGCGAGCGCGGCGCCGCCCAGGAACTGCGACAGGATCTGCGACAGGCCCAGGGCCAGGGTCGGCGCACCGCCCGTCCGCGACACGATGCTCTGCTCACCCACCATCGCCGCGGTCCCGGCCAGCTCCTGGGGGGTGATGTCGACGCCCGCCAGCCCGAGCGAGTTGACCCACACCGCCGCCGTCTCGACCGTGCCCCCGGTCAGCGCCGTCGGTGCGTTCATCGCGAAGTAGATGCCGCGGTCGATGGAGATGGCCGCGACCAGGGCCATGATCGCGACGAACGACTCCATGAGCATGCCGCCGTAGCCGATGAAGCGCGTCTGACGCTCCTTCTCGATCAGCTTCGGCGTGGTGCCCGACGAGATGAGCGCGTGGAAGCCGGAGAGCGCCCCGCAGGCGATCGTCACGAACAGGAAGGGGAACAGCGGACCGGGGACGACCGGCCCGTCCGACCTGGTGGCGAACTCGCTGAACGCGGGGGTGGCGATGTCCGGCCGCACCACGACGACCGCGACGGCGAGCAGCACGATCGTGCCGATCTTCATGAACGTCGAGAGGTAGTCGCGGGGCGCGAGCAGCATCCACACCGGCAGCACCGCGGCGACCACGCCGTAGATCACGACGCACCAGGCGAGGGTCGTGCGGCTGAGGGTGAACGCCTCGGCCAGCCCGCTCTCGGAGATCCAGCCGCCCGCGATGATCGCGAGCAGGAGGAGGGCCACCCCGATCACGGAGACCTCGCCGACCTTGCCGGGCCTCAGGTAGCGCAGGTAGAAGCCCATGAACAGCGCGATCGGGATCGTCATGGCCACCGAGAACACGCCCCAGGGGCTCTCGCCCAGGGCCTGGACGACGACCAGCGCGAGCACCGCGATCAGGATGATCATGATGGCGAGCGTCGCGATCACCGCGGCGGCGCCGCCGACCACCCCGAGCTCGTCGCGCGCCATCTGGCCCAGCGAGCGCCCGCCGCGGCGCATCGAGAAGAACAGCACGAGGTAGTCCTGGACCGCGCCGGCGAGCACCACGCCGACGATGATCCAGATGGTGCCCGGCAGGTAGCCCATCTGCGCGGCGAGCACCGGACCGACGAGCGGGCCCGCGCCCGCGATCGCCGCGAAGTGGTGCCCGTAGAGCACCCGGCGGTCGGTCGGCAGGTAGTCCTGGCCGTTCTCGGAGTGCTCGGCCGGGGTGGCGCGCCGGTCGTCGGGACGGAGCAGCTTGCGCTCGATGTAGGTCGAGTAGAAGCGGTAGGCGATGAGGTAGGTGGCCACCGCGGCGAACACGAACCAGATCGCGTTCACCGTCTCGCCCCGGATGAGGGCGACCATCACCCAGCCCAGTCCGCCGAGCAGCGCGATCGCGGCCCAGACGGCGATCCGCGCGGGCGTCCAGCGGCGGCGCTCGTGCTCGAGCACCTCGTCGTCGACCGCCGGTGGCAGTTCCTGGTCGGGCGGCGCGGCCACGCCGCCCGCTCCCCCTGACGTCGTCGTCATCGCGACCTCCGCTCGGAACGGATCGGACTTCCGGGGGAGGATAGGTCCTGGGCCGCCGCGGTGTCCTTGATCAACTCACGCGAAGTGTCCGCTCGGTGACCGTCCGCCGCGAGTGGCCCCTACGATCAGCCCGCATGGACCAGCTCGGCGGGCCGCCGTTCCGGCCGACCCCCGCCGTTGGCACGTTGGCCGACGTCTCGCCCGCCCTGGCCGCCGCGCTCGGCGTCGACGGGTTCGACGACCACCTCGGCGTCGGGCCGGCGCGCGGCACGGCGCTGATGCTCATCGACGGGCTGGGCGCGGACCTGCTCGCCGAGCACGCCGACCGCGCACCGGTCCTGGCGGAGCTCGCGGCGCGCGGGCAGACGCTGCTGGCCGGGTTCCCGTCGACGACGGCCGTCAGCGTCACGAGCCTCGGCACCGGTCTGACGTCGGGCGAGCACGGCATCGTCGGCTACAGCATGGGCGTGCCGCCGCTCGACGACCCGGGCGCGCCGGCGGAGACGGTGCTCAACACCCTGCGCTGGTGCGCCCACGGGGCGACCGACCCCGTGGACCTGCGGCGCGAGCTGCCGCCCGAGGACGTGCAGTCCGCGCCGACGGTGATGCAGCGCGCCGCGCGGGCCGGGGTCGCGGTCACCACGGTCGCGCCGGAGATCCAGCGCCGCTCCGGCCTCACCCGGGCGGCGCTGCGGGGCGGCCGCTTCCACGGGGTGTCGGCCCTGGGCGACCTGGCCGCCGCGGTGATCGACGCCCTCGCCACCACAGCGGCCGAGGAACGCGCGTTCTGCTACGCCTACCACGGCGACCTCGACATGCTCGGGCACACGTTCGGCCCGGGCTCGACGCCGTGGCTCATGCAGCTCACGGTGATCGACCGGCTCGTCGGCGCCATCGCCGAGGAGCTGCCGTCGGACACGCTGCTCGCCGTCGTCGCCGACCACGGCATGGTCGGCACCGACTCCGGCTGGCGGATCGACCTCGACACCAGTCCCGAGCTCCTCACCGGTGTCCGCCGGCTCGCGGGCGAGGCCCGCGTGCGCCACGTGTTCACCGCCGCCGGAGCCGCCGACGACGTGGCCGCGGCCTGGCGCTCCGAGCTGGGCGACGCGGCGTGGGTGCGCACGCGCGACGAGGCGATCGACGAGGGCTGGTTCGGCCTCGAGGTCACCGACACCGCCCGCGGGCGCATCGGCGACGTCGTCGCGGCGGCGCAGGGGAACTGGACGCTCGTGCGCTCCCGCATCGAGCCGATGGAGACCGCGCTGATCGGCCACCACGGCTCGCTGACCGACGCCGAGCAGCGCGTCCCGCTGCTGCTCGCCCGGGGCTGAGGGGCGCTGCGCGCAGGTGAGCAGTCCGGGGTGCTCGGGCACCTCGAAGTGCTCACCTGCGCGGAGCGCACACTGGCCCCGATGACCGAGGAACCCTCCGCCGACGTCCGCGACCTGGCGACCCGCGTCTTCGACATGGCCCGCGACGGCGACGCCGCCTCGCTGGCGACCTACGTCGACGCCGGGGTGCCGGTGGATCTGACCAACGAGAAGGGCGACACGCTCGTCATGCTCGCCGCGTATCACGGGCACGCCGACGCGGTGGCCGTGCTGGCCGCCCGCGGGGCCGACGTCGACCGTCTCAACGACCGCGGTCAGGCACCCGTCGCCGGCGCGGTGTTCAAGGGCGAGGACGCCGTGGTCCGCGTCCTCGTCGAGGCCGGCGCCGACCCCCTCGCCGGGCACCCCACGGCCGTCGACACCGCCCGGATGTTCGGTCGCGAGGACCTGCTGGCCCTGCTCACAGCGCCTTGAGGATGTCCTCCACGCGGGCCTTCGCGTCACCGAAGATCATCGAGGTGTTCGCGCGGAAGAACAGCGGGTTCTGCACGCCCGCGTAGCCCACCGCCATCGAGCGCTTGAACACGACGACGTTCTTGGCCTCCCACACGCGCAGGACGGGCATGCCGGCGATCGGGCTGCCCGGGTCCTCCATCGCGGCGGGGTTGACCGTGTCGTTGGCCCCGATGACGAGCACGACCGACGTCGACGCGAGGTCGTCGTTGATCTCGTCCATCTCGAGGACGACGTCGTAGGGCACCTTGGCCTCGGCGAGCAGGACGTTCATGTGGCCCGGGAGGCGCCCGGCGACGGGGTGGATGCCGAACCGGACCTCGATGCCGCGCTCGACGAGCCGCCGGGTGAGGTCCGCGACCGGGTACTGCGCCTGGGCCACGGCCATGCCGTAGCCCGGCACGATCACCACCGACGACGCCTCGGCGAGCATCTCCGCCACGGCGTCGGCGTCGACCTCGCGGTGCTCGCCCTCCTCGGTGCCCGACGACGTGCCCGACTCGACGCCGAACCCGCCGGCGATGACCGAGAGGAACGAGCGGTTCATCGCCTGGCACATGACGTAGGACAGGTACGCACCCGAGGACCCGACGAGGGCGCCGGTGACGATGAGCAGGGTGTTGTCGAGCAGGAAGCCCGACGCGGCCGCGGCCCAGCCCGAGTAGCTGTTGAGCATCGACACGACGACGGGCATGTCGCCGCCGCCGATCGAGGCGACGAGGTGCCAGCCCAGCGCCAGCGCGACCGCCGTGATCGCGATCATCAGGCCGAGCGAGGGCGTCACGGTGAAGCCGACCGTCAGCGCGGCGAACGCGACCAGCGCGCCGAGGTTGAGGGCGTTCTTGCCCGGCAGCGTCAGCGGGCGTGACTTCATCCGCCCGGAGAGCTTGCCGTAGGCGACGAGCGAGCCGGTGAACGTCACCGCGCCGATGAAGACGCCGATGCCGACCTCGACGGAGTGGATCCCGAGGAGCTCCGGGGCGACCGTGGTCTGCGCCGCACCCTCTGCTTCGACCTCGAGGTAGCCGTTCCAGCCCACGAGCACCGCGGCGAGGCCGACGAAGCTGTGCAGCAGCGCGATGAGCTCGGGCATGCCGGTCATCTCGACGACGCGGGCGCGCCACAGCCCGATGCCGCCGCCGACCAGCATGGCGACGGCGAGCAGCGCGACCCCGCCCGCGGTCAGCGACTGCGCCGCGAGCACCACGGTGGCGACGAGGGCGACCGCCATCCCGGCGATGCCGTAGGCGACGCCGGCGCGCGCGGTCTCGTGCTTCGAGAGGCCGGCGAGGCTCATCACCGTGAGCAGGGCCGCGACGATGTAGGCGGCGGTGGCCGCCGTGTCCGCGCTCATCTACGACGGCCCCCTCGTGAACATCGCGAGCATCCGTCGGGTCACGGCGAAGCCGCCGACGATGTTGATGCTGGCCAGCAGGACCGCCACGGCGGCGAGGATCGAGACGACCGGCCCGTGCTGACCGAACTGCAGCAGCGCCCCGACCACCACGACGCCGGAGATCGCGTTCGTCACCGACATCAGCGGGGTGTGCAGGGCGTGGTGGACCTTGCCGATGACGTAGTAGCCGATCACGACGGCCAGCACGAACACGGTGAGGTTGGTGGCGAGCGCCGGTGGCGCGAAGGCCGTCGCGGCGAAGAGCACCGCGAACGCCACGGCGATCAGCGCGTAGCGCCGGGCCGGCGAGGTCGGCTTCGCGGGCCCCACGACCGGGGTCGACGCCGTCGGCTCGACCGGCGCGCTCGGCGCGGCGGACACCGAGATCGGTGGCGGGGGCCAGAGCACCTCGCCGTGGTGGGTGACGGTGACCCCGCGGACGACGACGTCGTCGAGATCGAGCACAAGCCGGCCGTCCTTCTCCGGGACGAGCAGCTTGAGCAGGTTGAGCAGGTTCGTGCCGTAGAGCTGGGAGGCCTGCGCGGGCAGCCGGGCCGCGAGGTCGGTGTCGCCGACGATGATCACGCCGTTCTCGGTGACGACGACCTCGTCGGCCACCGAGCCCTCGACGTTGCCGCCCTGGCCCGCGGCCATGTCCACGACGACGCTGCCGGGCTTCATGAGCGCGACGTCGGCGGCGGTGAGCAGCCGCGGCGCCGTACGGCCCGGGATCAGCGCGGTGGTGATGACGACGTCGACGTCCGCGGCCTGCTCGGTGTAGATCTCGGCGGCCCGCGCGTCGTAGGCCTCCGAGGTCGCGCGGGCGTACCCGTCGGTGCTGGCCTCCTGCTGCACGTCCACCTCGAGGAACGTCCCGCCCAGGGAGCGGACCTGCTCGGCGACCTCGGGGCGCGGGTCGGTCGCCCGCACGACGGCGCCGAGGCTGGACGCCGCCCCGATCGCGGCGAGGCCGGCGACCCCGGCCCCGGCGACGAGCACCGTGGCCGGCGGGACCTTGCCCGCGGCCGTGACCTGTCCGGTGAAGAAGCGGCCGAAGCGGTGCGCGGCCTCGACCACCGCGCGGTAGCCCGCGATGTTGGCCATCGAGCTCAGCACGTCCAGCGACTGCGCCCGCGAGATGCGCGGGACGGCGTCGGTGGCGAGGACCGTGATGCCGCGCCGGGCGAGGTCGGCGAGCAGGTCCGGGTGGCGCGCGGGCGCGACCATCGCGACGAGCGTGGTCCCGGGGGCGAGCCGGTCGAGGTGCTCGGCGTCCGGCGTGCGCAGCGCGAGCACCACGTCGGCGGACCAGGGGTCACCGATCTCCGCGCCGGCCGCCGCGTAGGCGTCGTCGGTGAAGCTCGCGCGCTCCCCCGCCCCCGGCTCGACGATGACCGTCGCCCCCAGGTCGATCAGGCCCACGACCGTGGCCGGCGTCGCGGCCACGCGGGTCTCGCGGCCCCCAGGCTCCCGGGGCACACCGATGCGCACCGTCGCGCTCCTCTGCTCTCACGCCCGACCTGCGCCGTCACCGGGGACGACGCCGTCGGGGCCGCCCGGTCGTTCGTCCGAACGGGCTGTCGATGGCGACCCTAATCTCACGTCGGTGAAACATTCGCGTGGAGGTCCTGTCTCACATCGGGACGATCGTCACCGCAACGTGGGGGCAACACCGGCTCCCTAACGTCGACGGGTCAGCGATCACCGACGGAAGGTGCCCTCGTGGCCCGCATCCCTCTGCACGATCCCGACGACCCCGGCCTCGACCCGCACGCCAAGGCGCTGCTCGAGTCGGTGAAGGACGCCCAGCCCGACGTCGGGCTGCTCAACGTCCACCGCGCGATGGCCAACCACCCGGTGGCCATGGAGCAGTTCTTCGCCCTGGCGCAGACCGTCTACCTGCAGAACTCGCTGCCCACGGACCGGATGCGCGAGCTCCCGTACCTGACCAGCGCCGTCGCCAACAACTGCTTCTATTGAACGCCGACCCATCTGGTACTCGGTCGAGCATCGGGATTGACCGACGAGGAGATGTCGCACCTCCTCGACGACCCGCTCCCGGAGGGGATGTTCTCCCCCGCCGAGGAAGCGATCATCGTCTTCGCCCGCACCTCCACCTGGATGCGGCCGATCAGCGATGAGATCTGGAAGGACCTGAAGCACCACTTCACCGACCGGCAGATCATCGAGATCTCCTGGACGGTGGGGCTGGACCAGCTGGTCAGCCGGTTCCACGCGACCGTGCAGACCGACGTCGACGGCGTCACCACCGATCAGCTGACCTCGTGTCCGGTGGCGCTGCCCCCCGCACCGTCCTGAGGGGCGGGTACGACGCCCCGCCGGCGCGGAATCACGGGCCGCCGGCGGGGCGTTGTACCCATCATGCGTGATCCCGTGCTCTCGGTCCTCGACCTCTCGCCGGTCCCCTCCGGCACGCCGACCTCGGCGGCGCTGCACGAGACCATCGAGCTCGGCAGGACCGTCGAGCGCGCCGGCTACCGGCGGATGTGGCTCGCCGAGCACCACGGCATCCCGAGCGTCGCGAGCTCCAGCCCCGAGATCCTGATCCAGGCCGTCGCGAGCGCGACGAGCACGCTGCGCGTCGGGTCCGGCGGGATCATGCTGCCGAACCACAGCCCGCTGAAGGTCGCCGAGACGTTCCGCGCGCTGGCGGGGCTGCACCCCAGCCAGGATCCATCAGGGACACGCATCGACCTCGGCCTCGGCCGCGCCCCGGGCACCGACCCGCGCACCGCCATCGCGCTGCGCCGCAGCCGCGAGGCCCTGACCGCCGACGACTTCCCCGAGCAGTTCGCCGAGGTCCGCGGCTACGTCGACGGCTTCCCCGAGGGCCACCACTTCGCCGGGATCGCCGCCATGCCGAACGACGTGCCGCTGCCGCCGGTGTGGATCCTCGCCTCGAGCTACTACGGCGGGCAGGCCGCGGCCGCGTTCGGCACCGGCTTCGCCTACGCCGGGCACTTCGGCGGCGCGGACCCCGGCCAGGCCACCCGCATCTACCGCGAGCAGTTCCGCCCGAGTGATGCCGCCGGGGCCCAGGACCCGCACGTCATCCTCGCGGCCGCGGTGATGTGCCACGAGGACCCCGAGCGCGCCCGCGCCATGGGTCGCGCGCACGCCCTGTCGATGGCCCGCCTGCGCACCGGCAACCCGGGTCCGCTGCCGAGCCCGGAGGAGGCGGTGGCGCACGACTGGAGCCCCGCCGAGCTGCAGGTCGAGCAGGCGATGGCGTCGAAGATGACGGTCGGCACCCCCGACCAGGTCCGCGACGACCTCGAGCGCCGGGCCCGCGAGGCGGACGCCGACGAGGTCATGCTCGTGACGCCGATCCACGACATCGCCGAGCGTCGGCGTTCGTACGAGCTGGTGGCGCAGGCCTTCGGGGTCTCCGGTCCGGCGGTGACGAACGCCGCGCCGTCACTCGCCCAGGTGTAGTGCTCGTGTAACCGTCCGGAAACAGCTCCCCCGCAGCGTGGGGGCATGCCCTCGCCCACCACCCGGGCGGTGACTCCGGTGTCGAGCCACTGCCCGTACTGCTCGCTGCAGTGCGGGATGACGCTGACCCCGCGGGAGCAGGGTGCCGGCCCGGTGCTCGAGGTGGCCGGTGCGAACTTCCCGACCAATCGCGGCGGGCTCTGCGAGAAGGGCCAGTCGTCGGCCGAGCTCATCGACCACCCGGAGCGACTGACGACGCCCCTGGTCCGCGACCACCGCGAGGCGGCCTTCCGCGAGGCGACCTGGGACGAGGCCTACGACCGCATCGTCACGGCGCTGACCGTCGCCCAGGAACGCCACGGCCGCGACGCCGCGGGGCTCTTCGGCGGGGGCGGGCTGACCAACGAGAAGGCCTACCAGGCCGGCAAGTTCGTGCGGGTCGCGCTGCGCAGCGCGTCGATCGACTACAACGGCCGCTTCTGCATGTCGTCGGCGGCGGCCGCGGCGACCAGGGCGTTCGGGATCGACCGCGGGATGCCGTTCCCGCTGGCCGACATCGCCCGCGCGGACACCGTCATGCTCGTCGGCTCCAACCCGGCCGACACCATGCCGCCGGCGATGCGCTGGTTCGCCGCCGGCGCCGAGCGCGGCGCGCGTCACCTCGTCGTCGATCCCCGCTACACCGCGACCGCGGCGACGGCCGACGTGCACCTGCAGCCGGTGCCGGGGACCGACCTCGCCCTGGCCAACGGGCTGCTCCACCTCGCGATCAAGCACCGTCTCGTCGACGCGGGCTACGTCGCCGAGCGCACCTCCGGCTGGCCGGCGGTCCGGCGCGCGATGCGCCAGTACTGGCCCGACCGCGTCGAGCGGATCACCGGGGTCCCGGTGGCCGTCATGGAGCGCGCGGTGCACCTGCTCGCCGAGTCGCGGGCCACCATGATCCTGTCCGCGCGCGGTGCCGAGCAGCACGCGAAGGGCTCGGACACGGCCCTGGCCTGGATCAACCTGGCGCTCGCCCTGGGCCTGCCCGGCCGCCCGTACTCGGGCTGGGCGACGATGACCGGCCAGGGCAACGGCCAGGGCGGGCGCGAGCACGGCCAGAAGGCCGACCAGCTGCCCGGCTACCGGATGCTCGCCGACCCCGCCGCCCGCGTGCACGTCGCCGGCATCTGGGGCGTCGACCCCGACGAGCTCCCGCAGCCCGGGGTCTCCGCCTACGAGATGCTCGACCGCCTCGGCACCGACGGCGGCGTGCGGGCGCTGCTGGTCATGGCGTCGAACATCGCGGTCTCGGCGCCGCGGGCCGCCCACGTGCGGGAACGGCTCGCCGCGCTCGACTTCCTGTGCGTCTCGGACCTGTTCCTCAGCGAGACCGCCGAGCTCGCCGACGTCGTCCTGCCCTGTGCCCAGTGGGCCGAGGAGGAGGGCACGATGACCAACCTCGAGGGCCGTGTCCTGCGGCGGCGCCGGGCCGTCGAGGCCCCCGACGGCGTGCGCAGCGACCTCGAGGTCCTCGCCGAGATCGCCGACCGGCTGGGCCGCGGGGCGTTCTTCGACCGCGAGCCCCGCGCGGTGTTCGACGAGCTCCGCCGGGCGAGCGCGGGCGGCACGGCCGACTACGCGGGCATCAGCTACGAGCGCATCGACGACGAGCGCGGCGTCTTCTGGCCGTGTCCATCCGAAGATCACGAGGGCACGCCGCGCCTGTTCCAGGACGGCTTCGCCACCCCGGACGGCCGCGCCCGCTTCCACGTCGTGCACCACCGCGACGCCGCCGAACCGCCCGACGACGAGTACCCCTACCGCCTCACGACCGGGCGCAGCCGGGCGCACTACCAGTCCGGCACGCAGACCCGGCGGACCAAGGCGCTGCTCGACGCCGAGCCCGAGCCGGTCGTCGACATCCATCCCGACCTGGCCGCGCGGCTCGGCGTCGTCGACGGGAGCGACGTGTCGCTGCGCACCCGGCGCGGGGCGGCGCGGATGCGGGCGCGGCTCTCGCCGGAGATCCGCCCCGACACCGTCTTCGCCCCGTTCCACTGGTCGGGCGTGGCGACGATCAACGACCTCACGAACCCCGCCCTCGACCCGGCGTCGCGGATGCCCGAGTTCAAGACCTGCGCGGTCGCGCTGAGCCCTTGCGAGACCGCCGACGACGACCCCGCACCGGAGGACACCGCCTCATGATGACCACCCCCCGATTCCTGCAGGGCGCGTTCGCGTTCGAGGGGCACGGGCTGGCCAAGCCCGCGCTGCTGGACCCGAGCCTGAGCTACACCGTGCCCGAGGGGGTCACCGGCCAGGTGCTCTACGTCCGCGCCGGCAACTCGTCCGACGAGCTCGTGTCCGTCCTGCTGGCCTTCGACGGCACGCCGTCGCGGTGGCTCCCGGTCGGCGCGAAGAGCGACATGCACGTCTCGCTGCGCGTGGTCGAGGACCTCCTCGCCGGCAGCACCGTCGAGATCCACTATTCGGCCCCCGAGGGCGCCACCGGCACCCTCGTCGTCGACTGCGGACTGGTGGAGGTCTAGGGGTGACGCAGACCGCGGAACGACCGGAGACCGAGCAGGAGAACCCCTCGAAGACCCGCCTCGTGGTGGTGGGCAACGGCATGTCCGGGGCCCGCGCACTCGAGGAGATCCTCGCCCGCGGCGGCGGGGACACCTTCGCCATCGAGGTCTTCGGCGACGAGCCGTACGGCAACTACAACCGGATCCTGCTGTCCGAGGTGCTGGCCAACGCGGCGGGTGAGGCCGTCGACAACGAGGACGCCGACGGGGAGGACGAGCTCTACCTCAACCCGCTGGACTGGTACGACGAGAACGGCATCACGCTGCACGCCGGCGTCCGGATCGTGCGCATCGACCGGCACGCCAAGGTCGTCTACGGCGACGACGGGTCGGTGACGCCGTACGACACGCTCGTCCTCGCCACCGGCAGCCGCTCGTTCTTCCCGCCCATGGAGGGGATGTGGGCGTCGAAGACCGAGCTCACGCCAGGGGTGTTCGGGTTCCGCTCGCTGGACGACGCGACGTCGATGCTCGCCCACATCGCCGGAGACGCAGCGCAGCGGAGCTCGACCCTCGAGAAGGAGCACCGGACCGCGGTGGTCATCGGCGGCGGGCTGCTGGGTCTCGAGGCCGCGGCCGGGCTGCAGGCGCACGGGGTCGCGGTCCACGTCGTGCACCCCACCGAGGTGCTGATGAACCAGCAGCTCGAGGCCGAGGCGTCGAAGGTGCTGCGCTCGAAGCTCGAGGACATGGGCATGCACCTGCACCTCGGCGTGAAGACGAACGAGATCCTGACGGACGAGGGCCGTGTCTCCGGGGTCCGCTTCACCGACGGCTCGGACCTCGCGTGCGACATGGTCGTCGTCACCGCCGGTATCCGCCCCAACATCGGGCTCGCGATGGTGTCGGGGCTCGAGACGCAGCGCGCGATCGTCGTGGACGACAAGCTGCGGTCGGTCGACGACGACTCGATCTTCGTGGTCGGCGAGTGCGCGCAGCACCGCGGCGAGGTCTACGGCGTCGTCGGGCCGTTGTGGGAGCAGGCCGCGGTCCTCGCCGACGTGGTCACCGGGTCGAATCCCCACGCCGAGTACCACGGCTCGCGGCTGGCGACGAAGCTCAAGGTGGCCGGCGTGGACGTCGCGCAGATGGGCGTGAAGGTCCCCGAGAGGTCGTCGGACGAGTTCGTGCAGTTCTCCGAGACCGGGCGCGGCGTCTACCAGACCGTCGTCATCCGCGACGGCACGCTGATCGGCGCGACGCTCGTCGGCGACGTCAGCAAGGTCGCGGCGCTGACCCAGGCCTTCGACAGCCGTTCGGCGCTCCCCGAGGAGCGCATCAAGCTGCTCTTCGACCTCGGCAGCGCCGCCGACGCCGCGAGCGCCGCCGACCTCCCGGACGACACCCAGATCTGCAACTGCAACGGCGTCTCGAAGGGCGACCTCGTCGCGTGCGTCCACGACGGCGCCGAGTCGGTGTCCGCGTGCATGGCCGCGACCCGGGCGGGCAAGGGCTGCGGCTCCTGCAAGGGGCTCGTCAAGGAGGTCGTCGAGGCGGCGCTCGGGGGCGCGGGCGCGGAGGACCCGGCCGAGCACTACTACGTCCCGGGCATCCCCCTGGACAAGCCGACGCTCATGGCCGAGATCCGGTCCCGGGGCCTGAAGTCGGTCTCGAGCGTGTTCGCCGAGCTCGCCCCGGACGGCAAGGACCACGTCGGCTCGAAGATGGGGCTCACCGCGCTGCTGCGCATGATGTGGCCCGACGACCACGTCGACGAGCGCGACGGCCGGTTCATCAACGACCGGGTGCACGCCAACATCCAGCGCGACGGCACGTTCTCCGTCGTGCCGCGCATGTCCGGCGGCGTCACGAGCCCCGACCAGCTGCGCCGCATCGCCGACGTCGCCGACAAGCACGAGATCCCGATGGTGAAGCTGACCGGCGGCCAGCGCATCGACCTGCTCGGCGTCCCGAAGGAGAAGCTCCAGGAGGTCTGGGCCGACCTGGACATGCCGTCGGGCTGGGCGTACGGCAAGAGCTTCCGGACGGTGAAGACCTGCGTCGGCACCGACTTCTGCCGGTTCGGGCTGGGCGACTCCACCACGCTCGGCATCGACATGGAGGAGCGCTACAAGGGCATCGAGGGCCCGGCCAAGATGAAGCTCGCCGTCTCCGGGTGCCCGCGCAACTGCGCGGAGTCGATGGTGAAGGACGTGGGGCTGGTGGCCATCGAAGGCGGTCAGTGGCAGATCTACGTCGGCGGCGCGGCCGGGGCGACGATCCGCAAGGGCGACATCCTCGCCACCGTCGACTCGCACGACGAGGCGCTGCGGATCACCGGCCGCTTCCTGCAGTACTACCGCGAGAACGCCAACTGGCTCGAGCGCACCTACGACTTCGTGCCCCGCATGGGCCTCGACCACCTGATCGGCGTGATCGTCGACGACGCCGAGGGCATCGCCGACGAGCTCGACGCGCGCATGCAGGAGACCGTCGACCGCTACGCCGACCCGTGGGCGACCGATCAGACCGAGGCGACGCCGGGCCAGTTCCACGACGCGCTGCCGCTGGTCCCGCTCCCGCAGGTGCCCATCAGGACGAGCTCGAGCCGGGAGGGGGTGTCGTCGTGAGCAGCACCGAGGAGGCCGTCGAGGCGCGCCTCGGCCCCGTCGACCAGATCCCGGTCGGCGAGGGCCGAGCGTTCCTCGTCGGCGACGAGCCCGTCGCCGTGTTCCGGCCGCGCTCGGGCGGGCTGCACGCGCTGCGGGCGATCTGCCCCCACCGGGGCGGGCCGCTCGCCGACGGGCTCGTCGACGGCGAGGTCGTGATGTGCCCCCTGCACAACCACCAGTTCTCCCTGGTCGACGGCTCCTGCGCGACCGGCGCGGACGACGTCGCGGCGTACACCGCGACCGAGGAGGACGGCGAGCTCGTGGTCCGTTTGGGCTGACGCCCTCGTGAGTGCTCGTCCGTGTCAGGACACGGACAAGCACTCACGAGCCCGGAGGGCAAAGAATGGGCGCCATGCCGACCGTCGCCCGCTACCTCGACGAGATCGTCCTGCACACCGCGGCCTTCGCGGACGCCGTGCACACCGCAGGCCAGGAGGCGCGTGTCCCGTCGTGCCCGGACTGGTCGGTGCGCGACCTCGCCGAGCACCTCGGCGCCGTGCACCGCTGGTGCGCCGGCACCGTGTCCCGGCCCGGGGAGAAGCTCGTGCGCCGGGGGCCCACCGACCCGCCGATGCCGACCGCCGACGACGAGGTCTCGACCTGGCTCCTCCAGGGCGCCGCGACGCTGACCCAGGCGATCCGCGACGCCGGCGAGGACACGGTCGTCGGCGGCTTCGGGACGATGGTGCCGGTCTCGTTCTGGGCCCGGCGTCAGTGCCACGAGACGCTCGTGCACCGCGTCGACGCCGAGCTCGCGGCGGGCGGTCCGGTGCTGGCCGGCGTCGACCCGGTGATCGCCGCGGACGCCGTCGACGAGCACCTGGCGATGGTCGCGATGGGGGCCGGGCGTCGTCTCGAGCTGCGCGCGGACGGCGCGACGCTGCACCTGCACGCGACGGACGAGGGGCTGGACGGCGCCGGCGAGTGGGTGGTGACGCTCGGCGCCGAGGGCCCGGTGATCGAGCACGCACACCGCAAGAGCGACGCGGCGGTGCGCGGTCCGGCGAGCGCCCTGCTCACCGTGCTCACCAGCAGGAGGAGCCCCGAGGACGCCGGTGTCGACGTCCTCGGGGCCTCGCAGCTGCTCACGCTGTGGCGCGAGCAGGGGGCCATGTAGCTACAGCGACCCGGTGAAGACCGCGTGCTCGTGGTCGAACGAGGGCACCACGTCGACCTGGGCCTCGCCCGCGTCGGTCGTCGTGGAGAACGCGACGTCGTAGGTCAGGCTGCGGCCGGGCTGCAGCTGGTTCTGCGGGGGCAGGCCCATCTCGCTGTCGAAGACCTGCGAGGCCGGAGCGCCGGCGGTCGACATCGCGACCGACAGCAGGGTGGGGTCGAAGGCCTGGCCGGTGTTGTTGGTGACGCGCACGGTCACCTGGAACGCGTGCGGGTTGGTGTTTCCGGCCGCGTAGCTCGACGGGTCGTAGGCGGTGGGCCGGTCGACGGTGACGGCCAGACCGTCGGCGTAGGTGAAGGTCTGGCCGAAGCCCACCGCGGACGTATCCGGGGCGTCGGTGCCGGCCGCCGGCGCGGTGGCCGGGGTGGTGGCCCCGACCGCGGACAGGTCCTCGCCCAGCTGGGTCACGGCGTTGGCGACGATGACCATGCCGGTGATCCCCAGGGCGATCGCCAGGGCACAGGCGACGACGCCGGTCACCGCAGTCTTGATGTTGGTGGCGACGCGGCGACGGGCGCGCTGCAGGCCGACAAGGCCGAGCACCAGACCGACGATCCCCAGCAGGATCGCGCCGATGCCGAACAGCGGGATCAGGCCGATCACCAGGCCGCACAGGCCCAGCACCAGCCCCGCGATGCCGAGGCCGTTGCGCGGTGGCACGGGCGGCTGGGCCATGCCCGGCATCCCCAGCATGCCCGGCACGGGCGGCACGGTCCCCGTCCCCGGGCTCGGCGCCATCCGGGGCGCCGGCACCGCCGCCGCGCGGGCGGCGTCGAGTGCGGCCCGCGGGATCGGCACGGTCGGCGGCTCGACCGGCGCCGAGGTCTCGGCGGGAGCGCGGTGCCGCGGCGGCTGGACGGTGGTCATGGTGTGCGTGTCCCCCGACGAGATGCGTGGTGTCCGCCGGATGGCGGACCTGCCGCTGATGTCGTCGGGGGCGACGATCCGTTAGCACCCGTCACCGGAACGAGTGAACGGTCCTCAGAGGGTCAGCACGAGCTTGCCGAACGTCGAGCCCTTCTCGAGCTCGCGGTGCGCAGCGGCGGCGTCCTCGAGCGGGAACGTGCCGGCGATCCGGACCGTCAGGACGTCCTCGTCGATGAGCCGGGCGATCCCGGTGAGGGCGACGCCGTCGGGCTCGACGAGGAAGTCGGTGACCCGCTTGCCCTCGGCGTGCGCCCGCTCGGTGAGGCCCTCCGGCACGCCGGAGGGCACGCAGACCAGCAGGCCGCCGGGGCGCATCACGGCGAGCGAGGCGGGGCCGTTGGTCTCGGTCAGGTCGACCGCGACATCGATGTCGCCCGTGGCCTCGGCGACGTCCTCGGTGCGGTGGTCGATCGCCTCGTCGAGCCCGAGCGCGACCAGGTCGGCGTGCTTGCCGGCCGAGGCGGTGCCGATGACGTAGGCCCCGCGGGCCTTCGCGATCTGCACCGCGAGGTGGCCGACGCCCCCGCCGGCCGCGTGGATCAGCACCCGCTGGTCGCGCTGGACGTCGGCGGTGTCGACGATGATCTGCCACGCGGTGAGGGCGGCGAGCGGGGTGGCCGCGGCGGTCACGTCGTCGACGTCGTCGGGGATGCGCGCGAACTGTCGGGACGGGGCGGTGACGTACTCGGCGTAGCCGCCGGCCTGCCGCGGGAACCAGGGCATCCCGTACACGCGGTCGCCCACCGCGAAGCGCGTGACGCCCATGCCGACGGCGTCGACGACCCCGGCCACGTCCCAGCCCACCGTGAACGGCGGGGCGGTCATGTCTCCGCCGGCCGAGCCGAGCCCGGCCCCGCCCGCGCGCACCTTGGTGTCGACGGGGTTCACACCCGCGGCCGTCACGCGGACCCGGATCTCGGTGGGGATGGGCTCGGGGACCGGGGCCTCGGTGAGGTGCAGGACCTCGGGCCCACCGGCGGTGTCCTGGGTGATCGCGCGCATCGTCGTCGGCATGTCCCCCGCGTGCCCCGGGACCGGCGCGGGCACACCCTGTCTGCGCAGCTCCGCTCCGCTGCGTGCGTGGCGAGCAGCCCGGAAACGCGTCGGACCCCGTCGGTAAACTGGGTGTCATGGTGCAGTCCGAGCCCGGCACACGCGTGCCCGAGAAGCCGACCCTCGACGGCCTCGAGGACCGGTGGGCGCGCGTATGGGAGGACGAGGGCACCTACGCGTTCGACCGCACGGCCACGCGCGAGCAGGTGTACTCGGTCGACACCCCGCCGCCGACGGTGTCCGGCTCGCTGCACGTCGGGCACGTGTTCAGCTACACCCACACCGACATCGTCGCCCGCTTCCAGCGCATGCGCGGCAAGCACGTCTTCTACCCGATGGGCTGGGACGACAACGGCCTGCCCACCGAGCGGCGCGTGCAGAACTTCTACGGGGTGCGGTGCGAGCCGAGCCTGCCGTACGACCCGGACTTCACCCCGCCGGAGAAGCCCGGCAAGCAGCAGGTCCCGATCTCGCGCAAGAACTTCGTCGAGCTCTGCGAGACGCTCACCGCCGAGGACGAGAAGGCGTTCGAGGAGCTGTGGCGCCGCAACGGCCTCTCGGTCGACTGGTCGCACGGCTACCAGACCATCGACGCCCGGGCCCGCGCGATCAGCCAGCGCGCGTTCCTGCGCAACGTCGAGCGCGGCCAGGCCTACGTCTCGATGGCGCCGACGCTGTGGGACGTCACGTTCCGCACCGCCGTCGCGCAGGCCGAGCTCGAGGACCGCGAGCACACGGGCGCGTGGCACCGGGTCGCGTACCACGGGTCGGACGCGGACGTGTTCATCGAGACCACGCGTCCGGAGCTGATCCCCGCCTGCGTCGCGCTCATCGCGCACCCCGACGACGAGCGCTACCAGCCGCTGTTCGGCACGACGGTGCGCTCGCCGCTGTTCGACGTCGAGGTCCCGGTGCTCGCGCACCCGGCCGCCGAGATGGACCGCGGCGCCGGCATCGCCATGTGCTGCACGTTCGGCGACCTCACCGACGTCCAGTGGTGGCGCGAGCTCGACCTGCCCAACCGCACGGTGATCAACCGCGACGGCCGACTCCTGCGCGAGACGCCCGAGTGGATCACCTCGGAGCTCGGCCGGCAGCGCTACGAGGAGCTCGCGGGCGCGACGGTGCACACCGCCAAGGAGCGGATCGTCGCGCTGCTCACCGAGTCCGGCGAGCTCGTCGGCGACGTCCGTCCCGTCACGCGCCCGGTGAAGTTCTTCGAGAAGGGCGACAAGCCGCTCGAGATCGTCTCCAGCCGCCAGTGGTACATCCGCAACGGCGGCCGGGACGCGGCCGTGCGCGACGAGATGATCGCCCGCGGCCAGGAGCTGCAGTGGCACCCGGGCTACATGCGCCACCGCTACGAGGACTGGGTGCGCGGCCTCAACGGCGACTGGCTGGTCAGCCGCCAGCGCTTCTTCGGCGTGCCCGTGCCGGTCTGGTACCGGCTCGACGCCGACGGCGAGGTCCTCCCCGACGAGGTGCTCACGCCGGCGGACGACGCGCTGCCCGTCGACCCCTCCACCGACGTCCCGGCGGGCTTCACCGTCGAGCAGCGCGACGTCCCGGGCGGTTTCACCGGCGACCCCGACATCCTCGACACGTGGGCGACCTCGTCGCTGACACCCCAGATCGCGGGGCTGTGGAGCATCGACGACGACCTGTTCTCCCGGGTCTTCCCCATGGACCTGCGCCCGCAGGCGCACGACATCATCCGCACCTGGCTGTTCTCGACGGTGCTGCGCAGCCACCTCGAGCACGACACGCTGCCCTGGGCGCACGCCGCGCTCTCGGGCTGGATCCTCGATCCCGACCGCAAGAAGATGTCGAAGTCCAAGGGCAACGTCGTCACGCCGATGGGTCTGCTCGAGGAGTACGGCTCCGACGCGGTGCGCTACTGGGCCGCCGGGGGGCGCCCCGGCGTCGACACGGCGTTCGACCGCGGACAGATGAAGGTCGGCCGACGCCTGGCGATGAAGCTGCTCAACGCGTCGAAGTTCATCCTGGGCGTCGGGGTCCCGGCCGGGGAGCCGGACCTCACCGCGGTGTCGATGCCCCTGGACCGCGCGCTGCTCGCCCGCCTCACCGAGGTGGTCGAGAAGGCGACGACGGCCCTCGACGGCTACGACTACGCCGTCGCGCTCGAGGCCACCGAGCAGTTCTTCTGGTTCTTCTGCGACGACTACCTCGAGCTGGTCAAGTCCCGTGCCTACGGCGAGTTCGACGAGGCCGGGCGCGACTCCGCGCGCGCCACGCTCGCGGCCGCGCTGCGGGTGCTGCAGCGGCTCTTCGCGCCGGTGCTGCCGTTCGTGGCCGAGGAGGTCTGGTCGTGGTGGCAGGAGGGCTCGGTGCACCGCGCCCCCTGGCCGGACATCCACGAGCTGGCCACCTCCGCCGAGGCCGACCCGCAGGTCCTCGAGGTCGCGTCCGACGTCATCGGGAGCATCCGCCGGGCGAAGTCCGAGCAGAAGCTCTCCATCCGCACCGAGGTCGAGAGCCTCTCGGTGCAGGCCGCGCCGGCCGCGCTCGAGGCGCTGCGCGCGGCGCTCGCCGACGTACGGGCCGCCGGGCGGGTGCGCGACGTCGAGCTCGTGGTGTCCGCGGACGGCGAGCTCGTCACCACCGTCGGCGATCCCACGGGCTGACCTCGCTCGTGGACGACCTCCTCGACTGGGTCGACGACCCGGACGCGGGCTGGAGCGTCGGCACGTTCGGCGCGCTCGCCGAGTTCCTGCGCGACCCCGACGAGCCGGCCGAGGTGGTGCACGCGCCGCGCCGGGCCTCGGTGGTCACGCCACGCGGGGGCGTCGCCGTCGCGCTGACCGACGACGTCCTGCCGGTCGCCTGGGAGCGCCGGGCCGGCGAGAGCTGGAGCCAGGCCGTCGCGCTGTGCCTGCCGCTGCCCTCGGGCGGGCGGTCGGTCATCACCGAGCTCGGGCCCGACGGGGACGCGCTGCGCGCCGGGGACCGCGGGGCGGTGCTCGTCGACCTCGGCGTCGGGGCGCCGCACCTCGAGGCGTGCGTGCGGACCAGCGACCCGTCGCTGCTGGCCGAGCTCCGGGCGGTCGAGGGGCGACCCCTCGCGGAGGCCGGGCACCTGGCCGCGGCGCTGGTCGAGGCCGGCCCGCACCGTGTGTTCCGCACCGGGGTCGCGCGGCTCGAGGTGTTCACCCCGATCCCGCCGCCGACCGGCGCCAGCCCGGACGGTCCGCACACCCACCTGCTGCCGCGCCTGCTCGCCCGGGGCCGGACGCACGCGGCGACGGACCCGATCCCGGCCGGTCACGTGCCGGGAGCGATCATCCATCTCCCGCATCCGACCCGGGCCGTCGACGGGCAACGCATTCCGACGCGCGCCGACCGGCACCGCCGGGGCCAGGAGATGCTGGCTCGGTTCGGCGATCCGGCGGTGACGGCGACGAAGGCGGCGGCCGACGACGCGCTGGCGACGTCGACGGAGCCGCCCGCGTGGGCGCTGCGGCGCGAGTACCGGGCGGCGGTGGAGCTGGCGCTACGGCAGTGCGAGGAGCTGTCGCCCGATCATCCCCACGTCGAGGCGTGGCGACGGCACATCCCGCGGGAGCGGGCGGACGGCCACGAGCAGCCGCTCACCCACGACCCCGCCCAGTCGTGAGCCCGGTCGTGACCGGTCGGGCGGTGAGCGGGGTGGCTCAGTCCTGGAGCTCGGACTGCGGTGTGATCGCGAACCGGAACTCGTCGCCGTCGCCGCGCTCGGCGTCCGGGACGCGCTCGACGTCGAGCACCTTGTCGTCGAGGGCCGACGCCGCCTGGGGCTCGAGGAAGATGACGGCGCCGCCACCTTCGAGCACGGTGTCGTCCGCCGCGGGGGTGGGTGCCACGGAGAGCTCGAGGCCCTCCTCCGCCATGTTGGGCGTGGCTGCGATGCGCAGACCCGACCCCTCAGGCATCTCATTGGTCTCGAGGATGGACGAGATCGCCTCGGCCGCCGTCTCCGTCAGTGCCAGCATGCCTCGTTACCATACGGATCACGGATTGGTCACGCACGTGGATGCGCGTGCCGTCACGCGACCGAATCCCCAGCTCAGGCCAGAACGACTGCCCGAACACGGAGGGGAACGACCGAATGGCCCTCCCGGTGAGCCCTGACCCCACCGATCGGCGCGCGGCCGTACTCCGAATGCTCGAGGCGTCACCGGACGGCCTCTCCGACGCCGCCCTCGCCCAGGCGCTCGGCGACGGCACCCGCCCCCAGACGGTCAACCAGCTCTGCCGGCGCCTGGTCGCCGAGGGCGCGCTCGTGCGCGTCGGCACCCGTCCGATCCTCAACCGCCTCCCCACTCCTCCCGCCCGCCGCCGGGGTCGGAAGACCACGGCTACCCCGGGTGCTCCGGACTCGACTCCCGAGGCGCCGCCCACGGAGCTGCGTGCGCGCAGGACCGGCAGCCGACGGGCGGGGACGGCCACGCCGCCGAAGAGCGGCCGCGAGTCCGCCGACCTCACGACCCCCACGCCGGACGCTTCGGAAACCGAAGCAACTCCCGCAACGGAATCGGCCCGACGGGCCCAGAAGGCAAGCCGCGCGAAGAGCGGCCGCGTGACCGCCGACGTCACGACCCCTCCGCCGGACGCTTCGGAAACCGAAGCATCTCCCGCGAGTGAGGCCACCCCCGAGCCGCAGGACACGCCCGCGTCGTCGGCGAAGCCGAAGCGGCGGAAGCAGAGCGCGGCCGAGAGCGCGGCTCCCGCGCCCGACCCCATACAGGCGCCCGAGCACGCCGAGCCGACCCCGGGCGTCGACACCCCGGCGACGTCGCAGACCGAAGCCGACGCCCCGACCTGCGGGCCGCCACCGTTCGACGCGCTGCAGGCGTGGTCGCGGGTGGCGAACGTGCAGGCGCTCGTCGCGGACTGGCTGGTGCGGCGGGGGGCGACGCTGCGCTCGGCCACTCTCGACGGGCAGGGACCGACCCGGGACCTCGTCGCGTCCCTCGACGGCGACGACGTGCACGTCGAGGTCACGGGATGGCCCGCGGACGGTGCACGGACGCATCCGACGACGATCGCCGGCGACTGGTTCGCCGGCGCGGAGCAGGCGGCGGCGCAGCGACGCCGCGCACACCCGCGGGCCCGCATCGTCATCGCGCTGCCCGACACGCGGCGCTACCGCAGCCTCACCGAGCAGCGCGCGACGTCGTTGGCGGGCGCGAATGCCGAGGTGTGGTTCGTCGACCCGGCGGGGTCCGTCCAGGCCCGGTGAGGCTTGCCTACCGGTTCGTGTCCAACGACCCGGGGTAGGACCCCGGTGCCACCACGCGAACGAGAGGGCCCCATGTCCGCCGACATCACCGAGATGATCCTCGACGACCACGACTGGTTCCGCCGCCAGTTCCTGCACCTGGCCGACCTGCGCGAGCAGCCCGAGGAGGCCGAGAAGGTCTGGGACAGCCTGGCGGTCCAGCTCGAGATCCACGCCTCCGCCGAGGAGCAGCACTTCTACCCGTCGATGGCCCGTCGCGCGGACGACGAGGAGGCCTCGGCGACCGAGGACGCGATCGGCGACCACGACGAGATCCGCGCGGGCACCGAGAAGGCGCGTGCCGCGACCGTCGGCAGCCAGGAGTGGTGGGACGCCATCGACGAGACCGACAAGGCGAACAACCACCACATGGCCGAGGAGGAGAGCGACGACCTCGCGCCCTTCCGCAGGGTCACCTCGCTCGCGTTCCGCCAGGAGCTGGGCGCGAAGTTCGAGCAGTTCAAGGTCGAGCACGCCGAGGGTCGTGGTCTGTCCTTCGAGCAGAAGGACGCCGAGGAGTACGTGGAGGCCGTGACCTCCTGACCTCGCCGCCCGGGCTCGAGGGGGTCAGCGCGGCGGGGTCAGCGGCGGGTCCCCGCCCTGGTCGAACCCGATCGGGATGATCGGGGACACGGCGTCGGCGTTCGGCGCGAGGCCGGGGATGTCGGGATCGGTGACGAGCACCGCGGCGGACCCGGCCAGGACGAAGACCAGAAGCGTGGACAGCGCGGGCACGACCCAGCCCGGCCGCTCGCCGCGTGGGCCCTCGGCGCGCGGCAGGGGGACGAGCGCGCCGTCCGGCAGCGGGAAGCCGTCGGTCGGGCACGGGTCGTCCACCGGGCCGGCGTCCTCCTCGTACCGCGGAAGCACCAGGGCCGCGGCCCACGGCAGGGAGCCGGCCTCCGGGGGAGCCCAGAGCAGTGTCGCGTCGGCGCCCTCCGGGTCGGTCAGATGCTCCACGACCGGCGTCTCACGGTCGGCCACGACGATCGTGAGGACGTCGGTTACGTCGTCGCCGAGGCCGTCGGTGATGATCTCGAGCAGCGCGTGCTCGACGAGGCGCGTGAACTCGCCGCGGGTGAGGTAGACCTCGGCCTCGCCCGCGGTCACCACCAGCTCCTCGCCGTCCGAGACGCACATGATGCGGCGGGCCTCGCGCAGCTCGCGGGACAGGTGGGCGGCGTCGCGCCGGCCGACGGCGTCGGAGCGGTCACGCAGCGAATCGGCGAGCTCCGGCGCGACGACCGCGAGCTTGGCGTGCACGACACCCGCCAGCAGGCCGTCGAGGCGCGCGTTCAGGTCGACCGCACCGCCCTCGGCGATCTCGACGCCGTCGTCGGCGGCGCGTACCGGCCACACGGCGAGCTCGTCGCCCCGGGTGTCGACGACCACTGCAGCCGTGCCCGCGGGCGAGCGCGCGAGCTGGTCTCCGGCCCACGCCACCGCGTCGGGCAGCCAGGAGGGGTCGGGCAGGCCCGCGAGGCTGACGGCTTCGGTCAGGACCGCGAACCGGTGCTCGTCGAGGTCGCCGGGCACCACGAGCACGAGGTGGTCGGGCTGACTGCCCTCGGCAGCCACGAGCTCGGCCAGCGAGGCGCCCAGCACCTCGGTGTCACCGTCGGCGAGCTCCGCGTCGATCGCGCGGTACTCGGCCTCGTCCACCCGGATCGCCGCCAGGGAGCCAGGGACGGCTTCCAGCACCATGACCCACCGGTCCACGTCTCCCCCTCCAGCCGCTGTACTCCGAACAGGTCAATCTTCACTCGTCTGTTCAATCGACGAACGCGTGACGTTAGCCGGTTGCCGGGATCTTCACTCATCGGTGATCGAGAGTGATAGTCCGTTCGGCGATTGGGCGAGGACATGTCCGTTAGGCTCGCGCTCCTCGCCCGGGCAGGTGCGCCGACGGGAGGTGTGGTGATCACCGCCGACGCCTCCCCGCGCGCCCGCACCCATCCCCACCTCGTGCCACTGTGGCGGGGGCTGGTGGTCTACCGGGTCGTGGCGCTGGTCGCGGCCGTGGTCAACATCGTGCGCTTCGACGACGAGTGGGCACGCCCGGTGCTCGGGATCGTGGTGGTCGCCGCGATGGCCGTCTGGACCGCGATCTCCTCGCGGCGCTACCTGCGCTCCGGCGACCCGGCCACCGCTGTCGCCGACCTCCTGCTGACCGCGCTCGCGACCGCGTCGACGCTGCTCGTCGACACCCCCGACCGCCTCGCCGCGGGTGGCCCGGTGATCACGACCGTCTGGTCGGCGGGCCCGGTGCTCGCCCTGGCGATCGCGTTCGGGTGGCGGGGCGGGCTGTCCGGCGCGCTGGTCACCCTCGCCGTCCTGTTCGGGGTGCGCCGCGCGCTCGACGCCGACCTGCTCTTCGACGCCCAGCTGCTGCTCGTCGCCGGGCTCGCCGTCGGGCTGGCGGCCGACACGATGCGCCGCTCGGTCGAGCAGCTGCGCGCCGCCGCCGCCCGCGAAGCAGCGACGGCCGAGCGCGAGCGACTGGCCCGCGACATCCACGACGGCGTGCTGCAGGTGCTGGCCCTCGTCCGCCGGCGCGGCGACGAGCTCGCCCGCCACGGGGTCGACGCGCCCGCCGTCGAGCTCGCCCGCCTCGCCGGGGAGCAGGAGGTCGCGCTGCGCCGCCTGATCACCTCGGCGCCCGTGCCGGCGTCCGACGGCACGGTCGACCTGTCCTCGCGCCTCGCCGGCCTGCTGCCGACGCACGCCTCGCTCGCGGTGCCCGCGCACGCCGTGCCCCTGCCCGCGACCGTCGTCGACGAGCTCGCAGCCGTGCTCCGCGAGGCCGTCACCAACGCCGCGGAGCACGCCCCGGACGCCGGGTTGTGGGTGCTGGTCGAGGCCGACGACGACGCGGTCACCGTGAGCGTGCGCGACGACGGTCCCGGCATCCCGGACGGGCGCCTGGAGCAGGCCGCAGCGGAGGGCCACCTCGGCGTCGCGGGATCGATGCGCGGGCGCGTCCGGGACCTCGGCGGCACCCTGTCGCTGCACACCGGCCCCGGCGAGGGCACGGAGTGGGAGATCGTCGTTCCGCGCAAGGAGGCGTGATGGTCCGCGTCATGGTCGTCGACGACCACCCGATCTGGCGCGAGGGCGTCGCCCGCGACCTCACCGAACGCGACATCGAGATCGTCGCCACCGCCCCGGACGGGGCCGCTGCAGTGCGGATCGCGCGCGCCGTGCGGCCCGACGTCGTGCTCATGGACCTGCAGCTCCCGGAGCTCTCCGGCGCCGAGGCGACGGCGGCGATCCGGGAGGCGCTGCCCGACACCCGCGTCCTCGTGCTCTCGGCGAGCACCGAGCACGGCCACGTCCTCGAGGCCGTGCGGGCGGGCGCGTCGGGCTACCTCGTCAAGTCGGCCGGCATGGAGGAGCTCGTCGACGCGATCGACCGCACGGCCCGCGGGCAGGCCGTCTTCTCGCCCGGGCTGGCCGGGCTCGTGCTCGGCGAGTACCGGCGGCTCGAGTCCGAGGGCCCCGACGAGCCGCGCCTCACCCCGCGCGAGACCGAGGTCCTGCGCCTCGTCGCCAAGGGGCTGACGGCCCGGGCCATCGCCACGCGGCTGACGCTCTCGCACCGGACCGTCGAGAACCACGTCCAGAACTCACTGCGCAAGCTGCAGCTCACCAACCGCGTGGAGCTGACGAGGTATGCCATCGAACGCGGTCTGGACGCCGACGAGTGACGGGCCCCGGGGCCGGCCGAGCATCGGCCCCAGCTCGACATGTCCGTACGGACAGGTTGAGGGTGGGGCCATGGCCACCACGCCCGCCCCCGCCCCGATCGGGCGTCGCCCGGAGCTCGGCGGGCGGTTCACCCCCGTGCCCGACGAGATCGACGCCGTCGACCTCCCCGTCGAGGGGACCCTGCCGCCCGAGCTCACCGGGCGCTACCTGCGCAACGGCCCCAACCGGCTGCCCGGCGAGGAGCCCGGCCACCTCTTCACCGCGCACGGAATGCTGCACGGCGTGCGTCTGCGCGAGGGGCGCGCGGAGTGGTACCGCAACCGCTGGGTGCGCACCCGCGCGCTCGAGGGGCACCCGTTCCTGTCCGAGGCCGGCGTCGACCTGGCCGCGGTCCCCGCGAACACCCACGTCATCGAGCACGGCGGGCGGCTGTTCGCGCTGGTCGAGAACGGGCTGCCCTACGAGGTGGACGCCGACCTCGGCACCGTCGGGCCCTGCGACTTCGGCGGACGCCTCACCACGGCGATGACCGCGCACCCGAAGACCGACCCGGTCAGCGGCGACCTGCACTTCTTCGGCTACTCGCCGTTCCCGCCGTTCCTGACCTACCACCGGCTCTCCGCCGACGGCGGCGACCTCGTCAGCCGCGGGGTCGACGTCGCGGGGCCGACGATGATGCACGACTTCGCGGTCACCGCCGAGCACGTCGTGTGGCTCGACCTGCCGATGACCTTCCAATGGCAGCGGATGGCGACGGGCATGCCGTTCGGCTGGGACGAGTCGTACGGGGCGCGCCTCGGCGTGATGCGCCAGGACGACCCCGCGGGCGCGGTGACGTGGTTCGACGTCGACCCCTGCTACGTCTTCCACGTGGGCGGGGCGCACAGCGACGACGACGGGCGCGTGGTGGTGGACGGCGCGCGCTACGCGCCCGCGGACGTCGGGGTGATGTGGGGCGGGCCCGTACCGGGCGACCCCGCGGCGGCCGCCGCGGCGACGGGCGCGGCCCGGATGCACCGCTGGGTGCTCGACCCGCGCGACGGCTCGGTGACCGAGACGGCGCTCGAGGAGCGGGGCGTCGAGTTCCCGACGATCGACGAGGCGCTGGTGGGCCGCCCGGCGCGCTGGCGCTACGCCGTCGCCGACCGCGGGGCGGGCGGCGAGCGGGCCGGCGCCGTGGTCAAGGTCGACAGCGACGGCACTCTGGCCGCCCACGAGCTGGGCCCCGACGTCGTGGCCGGCGAGGCCGTGTTCGTCGCGTCCGAGGCACCCGGGCGCGCCGAGGACGACGGCTGGCTGCTGACGATCACCACGACGCGCGACGGCGCGGCGTCCCGGCTGCTGGTGCTCGACGCGACGGACGTCAGCGGGCCCCCGGTCGCCGCGGTGACCCTCCCCCGCGGCGTGCCCTCGGGCTTCCACGGCAGCTGGATTCCCGACAGGTGCGCTCCGCGCATGTGAGCACTTCGGAGTGCCATGGCACTCCGAAGTGCTCACATGCCGAAGGCACCTCAGTTCAGGTGCGCGCGCCAGCGGCGGGCGTGGCGGCGGAGCTCGTCGGCGTCGCGGGGCAGGTGCTCCGCCCAGTGCTCGAGCAGGGCCGCGGCCTCGCCGAACGCCGCGCGGCGGCCGCGGATCTCGGCCAGCTCGGCGACCTCCACCGCGGAGACCCCGGGCAGGGCGAGACGCATGCGCAGCACCCAGCCGAGCTGGGCGAGGTCGCCGCGCGTCCGGTGGATGCCCCGCAGGTTGGCGAGCATCCGCACGAGCACGGCCTCGCTGCTGACCGGCGCGAGGAAGGCGTCGTCGAACGCCACCTCGGGACCGAGGCCCGTCGACTCCCGGAAGCGGCGCTCGCACTGCTCGCGATCGAGCATCTCCCCGGTGAACGGGTCGAGGTGGCGCGCCGAGCCCACGGGGTGCACGAGGAAGTGCCCCGGCATCCCGACCGGCTCGAGCGCGACGCCCGCGCGACGCCCGACCTCCACGCACAGCACGGCGAGCGTGATCGGGATGCCCGTGCGGCGGCCGAGCACCTCGATCAGCGAGGAGTTCCGGGGGTCGTAGTAGTCCTCGCTGTCGCCGTGGAAGCCCTCCTCGACGAAGAGCCGGTGCACCAGGGCGTCGACGTCGGTGATCCCCACGGCGAGCCGGTCGATCTCGGCGCGCGCCTGCTCCGCGTCGGCGGACGGGTCGGCGGCGCGGGCGATCTCGAGCGCGCCCTCCAGCAGGTCCGGCTCCCCCGCCGCGACGAGGGCGAGGAACCGCTCCACGGCCGCCCGGCGCGCCGCGTCGTCGTCCACCCCGCGCATCCTGCCCCCGCGGGCGCCGCACCGCCGGGTGGTCAGGCGGGCGCGGCGACCGTCCCGCTACCCCGGGTCCAGGTCAGCGCTCCGTGCTCGAAGTTCTGCTGCCGCCCGGTGGGGACGTCGTACTCGGCGCTGGTCGGATAGCCCAGCCGCGAGCCCTCGGCCCCGGCGCCCCGCCAGTGCTCGGCGATGGCGCCGGTCACCGGCCACGCCCCGGTCCGCGGCGACCAGACCACCGTGCCGCGCTCGAAGTCGGTGCGCCGCCCCGTCCCGTCGACGGTCGGCGACTCGACGCGGGTCGGCTCGCCGAGCGCGTCACGGTCGGCCGACCAGGCCGTCCGGACGTCCGACGCCGCCCCGGCGATGAGCGCCTGGACCTTCGCGCGCAGCGGGGCCATCTGGGTGTACGCGATGTCGCCGGGACAGGAGGTGTTCCCGACGTCGCGGTGCGCGAACAGCGCGGGCACCGTCGTCGTCTGACCCTTCGGGAACCGCGAGGTGCCTCCGCCGCTGGAGGTGAGCCGCACCTGCTCGCCGGGGTCGCGGTACAGGCCTCCGAGCTTCCATGCCGCGAGGGCCGCCACGGAGTTCATGGTGGCGGCGTTCGGGGGCAGCGTGGAGTAGTTGCCCATCATCGCGATGCCGAAGGTCTCGCGGTTGAACCCGCCCGCGTGGGCGGCGGTGACGTTGCGGTCGAGCCCGCCCGCGCGTCCCTCGAAGATCGTCCCGTACTTGTCGACCAGGGCGTTGTAGCCGATGTCGCCCCAGCCCTGGCTCTCCGCGTGGTACGCGAAGATCGCGCGGACGATGCCCGGGGAGTCGGCGGGCGAGTAGTCGTTGGACTCGCTGGTGTGGTGGATGGTCACCGCGCGCAGCGCCGGGGTCGTCTGGGGCGGCCAGGTCATCTTCGACTCGTCGGCGCCCCACTGGGCCCGCGTCACGTACTTCGGTGCGGCCGGCCCGCGCGCCGAGCCCATCGACCCGATCGCCTGGTCGTTGCTGCCGACGCCCGGGTCGATCCGCACGACCTGCACCTGGTCGGTCACCGGCTGCCCGGCGCGCATCGCGCGGACCTCCACCCCGGTGCGGTCGCCCACCCAGATCGGGTCGGTCCCACCGCGCCCGGGCGCGCCGGCGTCCTCGCGCTCGCTGCCCGCAGGGTCGAGGTTCGTCCAGGTGCCCCACCGCCCGGCGGCGTCGGTCGAGCGCAGGGACACCGAGTCCGGTGCCGGTCCCGCCCAGGTCACGGCGACGAGACGCAGCGGGCTCTCGCTGCGCACCTGTCGCGCGCCGAGCGCGTCACGGGCACCCGGCGCGTACGTGACGGGCGCGACGCCGGCGGCCACCGGGGCCGCGGGCGGCAGACCGGCGGGCGGCATCACCGCGTGCGACGGGTCGAGCTGCGAGACACCGGTGGGCGCCGGCGGGTCGGGGGGCACCTCCGGACCGGCCGGCTGCGCCAGCGCCGGGCTCGGGAGCAGCAGGGCCCCCGTCGTCAGCAGCACGACGGCCCCTGTCCGCGTCCGCGCCACCCTGCGGGCACGCCCCCTCGGAGCACCGGACCCGACCATCGCGCACACACCTCCGCTCGCGTCGGCGGCATCGTCATGATCCGCCGACGCCCACGATGACCCCCACATGCGCACCACTCGCCACACCACGCGCAGAAGGCGCCCGGTCGGGTGACTTCGCGTCAGCGCATCCCGCTCACAGGTGAGCCTGCGCGAACGTCGCCACCGTCCTCATCGCCATGGCGTCCGACCCCGCGCCGATGGGGCCCGCGACGACGGGGATGAGCTTGGTGACGTTGAGGGCGCCCCGTCGGGTGAAGCGCGAGGTCAGGCGGTAGCCGATGCGGGTGTCCAGCTGCCCGCGCACCTCGGGCGGCAGCCGGCGCAGGCCGTACAGGAGGGAGGCGTTGACGAGGTCGAGTCCCGTGCGCTCGGCGAGCTCGGTGCCGTCGCCACCCAGGACGCAGACGAGCGCCGCCGTCCGGATGACCGGGTCCTCGAGGTCCCGGCCGCGCAGGTGGGCGACCGCCGCGGCGAGGCGCGTGCCGAGCAGGTAGAGCCCGGTCATCCCCGCCGGCGCGGTGACGACGAGCGTCGCGGCGCCCCCGAGGCTGGTCAGCAGGCCCGAGCTGGCCGCGAGCCTGACGTGGCTGCCGACGACCCGGCGCACGGCGGCCTCGACGTCGTCCTCCGTCGCGCGCAACGCGTCCTCGGCCACCGACGCCGCACCCGCGAACGGGCCGATCCCGCCGACCGCGCGCCGCCACAACTCGTCGATCAGGGTGTCGGGCAGACCCCGCGAGCTCGCCACACCGACCAGTGTGTCGGAGGGCCCGCGGCGCGGGCGTCCTCAGGCGAGGAGGTCGCAGGCGGCGGTGAGCGTGCCGGCCCAGCGCTCGCGCGCGTCGCGGTCCCGGGCGCGCTCGAGGCGCACGCGCTGGGTGTCGGCGTGCGCCCAGGCCAGGATCCTCGGGTCGACGCGCGCGCCGTAGAAGGCGTCGACGACGAGCTCGGCGAGGTGGTGGTCCGCGCTCGCGATCTCCTTGTACTCCCAGATCGCGATCAGCCGCGCGGGCGGCTCACCGAGCGCGCCGACGCTGTCGAGCATCCCCACGGCCGTCGCGCCCCCGGGGGCGTCCGGGTGCATGTCCAGCAGCGCCGACCACACCGCGTCGGCGAGGTCGCGCACCGCGTCGCGCTCGAGGTCGCCCCAGGTCGCCCAGTTCTCGGCGATCCGGCCCAGCACGGTGCGCAGGTCCACCCGCTCGTCGGTCAGCGCCGTACGCAGCAACCACGGAGTGAGCGCGCGCAGGTCGTCCGGCGTGCCCAGCGTGTTGCCCAGGGTGAGCGCCAGCGTGAGCGGGTCGGCGTCGGCGACCGACACCTCGCCGCCGTGGCACTGCGGGCAGCCCGCCAGCGACCGGGGGGCCGGGTGCGCCACGAAGGCGGCCTCGAGTCCCCACAGCGCCGCGTCGACACCCGCGTCCGTCTGCACGTCCATCGAGAGAAATCTTCGTCCTCGCAACGCGACACGCTGAGCCGATAGGGCGAATATCCATCAGTGGTGTGACCGAGTGTCGCTCCGCGTACCGCCGAGCGTGTCATGGCGTCCACTCGTCTTGTCGTCGAGGCGCCGGATCTCCACCGCGACACGCCCGGGACGGCCACACAGATCACATCGGCGGGCGTGCGAGGGCGCCGTGGACGAGAGTCGGGACATGCGCTCGCGGCCCCAGGCACTCACTCCCGGTCCCGAGATCAAGACCACCGGCGGCGTCGTCCGGGGCATCACCACGCACGACGTGCACACCTGGCGGGGTGTCCCCTACGCGGCGCCGCCCGTCGACGATCTCCGCCTGCGCGCCCCGCAGCCCGTGGTGCCCTGGGAGGGGGCGCGCGACGGCTCGCGGTACGGGCCGGTGCCGATCCAGGAGCGCATCGGCGAGTTCATCGGTGCCGGCAGACACACGCCGATGGGCGAGGACTGCCTGACGCTCAACGTCAGCGCCCCGTCCACCCCGTCCGACGAACCGCGCCCCGTGATGGTCTGGTTCTACGGCGGCGCGTTCGTCGTCGGGGCGTCGTCGGCGCCCACCTACCGCGGCTACGACGTCGTGCGTCGCGGCGAGTGCCTCCTCGTGACCGTGAACTACCGCCTGGGCGCGCTCGGCTACCTCGACTTCTCCGGCTACGGGACGCCCGAGCGGCCCATCGAGTCGAACCTCGGCCTGCGCGACCAGATCGCCGCCCTGGAGTGGGTGCGCGACAACATCGCGGCCTTCGGCGGAGACCCCGGGCAGGTCACGGTCTTCGGCGAGTCGGCGGGCGCGATCTCGGTGACGACGCTGATGGCCACACCCGCCGCCCACGGCCTGTTCCACCGGGCGATCGCCGAGAGCTCCGCGCCGGGGATGGTGTTCGGCCAGGAGCGCGCGCGGGGCTGGGCCGCGGGGTTCGTCTCCGCCCTGGGCGCCGACGACGACCCGCTCCGTGGCCTCACGACCGCCACCCCGGACGAGCTGCTCGCCGCCGCCCGCATCCTGCGCGAGACCATCGGCGACCAGCCGGGCACGATCCCCACCGCGCCCGTCGTCGACGGTGACCTCCTGCCCGAGTCACCGCTCGACGCGTTCGAGGGCGGCCGGGCGGTGGACGTCCCGCTGATCATCGGCACGAACGACACCGAGGGGCGCCTCTTCGAGCTCCCCCGCATGCGGATGGACGTCCTCGTCAGCGAGGAGCGGGCGTCACAGATGTTCGCGCTCACCCAGCCCGAGCTGCGTGACCAGGTGCTCGCCGCCTACGAGGGCACGGCGCACCGCAAGGACCTCGGCGGGGACTACATGTTCTGGTACCCGTCGGTGCGCGTCATGCAGGCCCACCGCGGGCCGGTGTGGGCGTACCGCTACGACCTCACGACCCCGGTGCTGAACCTGATGGGCGTGCGGGCCACGCACGGCATGGAGCTCTACGCGGTCTTCGGTCTCGTCGACTCGGGCGCGGCCCGCGTCCTGACCGCGCTCGGCGGGCGTCGCCACCTGCGGGCCCTGTCCGAGCGCATCCAGGCCGACTGGGTGCACTTCGCCCGGCACGGCACGCCGGCGGGCCACTGGCCGACCTACGACACCGACACCCGCCTGACGAAGATCTTCGATCGCACCGACCGCGTCGAGTCCGACCCGCGCCGTGAGCGCCGGCTCGCCTGGCAGGGGTTCCGGGGTTACGACTAGGACTTCTGCTGCGGCTTGGCGTTCCGCTTCCGGGACGCCACGCGCAGGGTGATCGCGAGGGCCACGAGCGCCACGACGGCGAAGACGATGCCGAGCACGATGTCCTCGAGCACGAAGAAGAAGATCAGCGCGACGCCCACCGACAGGGCCGTGCCGAGGACCCCGATCCCGACGTTGAGCTTGAGCTCGCTCTGCTTCTCGGGCGCGTGGTCCGGGTCCGCGGCGGGGTTGCGGGCCTTCGGGGTCTTGCCCTGCTCCTCGGTCATGGGGTCCCGGGTACCCGGTCGGGGGCTCCTACAGCCATCCGGGCAGGACGAGCAGGGCCCACGCCAGCAGGGGGCCCGTCACCACGACGATCCCGCTGTAGACGAGCATGCGCCGGTAGAACGCCTCCCGGTCGACGTCGGCCGGTGTGGACGCGAGCACCAGCGCGCCGTTGGTCGAGAACGGGCTGACGTCGACGACCGTGGACGCGACCGCGAGCGCCGCGACCAGCCCGATCGCGCTCACCGCCCCCTGCTGGAGGAACGGCAGCGCCAGCGGGATCGCGACGCCGAGGATGCCCGCCGACGACGCGAACGCCGAGAGCACGCCGCCGAGGTAGCAGAGCAGCAGCGCCGCGATCAGCGGGACGCCGAGCGCGACGATGGCCTGCCCGACGTAGTCCACGGTGCCCGCCTCCTGGAGCACCGCGACGTAGGTGAGCACGCCGCAGACCAGCAGGATCGTGGACCAGGCGATGCCGCCCGCGGCCTCGCGGTGCCCGGCCGGGCAGAGGATCCCGAGCACCACCGCGATCGTCAGCGACAGCACGCCGACGTCGAGGCCGAACGCCACCGTGCCCACCGCGAGCGCCAGGATGCCGATCAGCGTGAGCACCTGGGCGCGGTCGACGGGCGGGGCCTCCTGCTGCTCCCCGGCGTCATCCCCGCCGTCCTCCCCGGCGTCCTCCCCGGTGTCCTGGCCCTCCGGACCCCCCACCGGGACGTGGTGCACCACCCGCACCCCGGCCAGGGACCGGCCGCCGAGGACGACGAAGAGCACCGCGGCGATCACCAGGTTGATCACGAGCGGGGCGAGGAAGAGCACCGTGGGGCTGAACGGGATCCCCGTCGGGCCCACGACGCCGGCCACGAAGGTGCCGTAGACGCTGATCGGGGAGAAGGCGCCCGCCAGCGAGCCGTGGACGACCATCATGCCCATGAGCAGCAGGTCCACCCCGTAGCGGCGGGCGAACGGCATCGCCAGCGGCGCCACGATCGCGACCGCGAACAGCGCGCCGATCGCCGAGAACACCGCGGACAGGGTGAAGAAGATCCACGGTGCGGCGACGAGATGGCCCCGCACGAGGCGCATGGACCAGCGCACCAGCAGGTCGACGGTGCCGTTCTGGTGGGCGACCGCGAAGAGGTAGGTCAGCCCGAGCAGGATGAGGAACAGATCGCCGGGGAACCCGGCGAGCACGTCGTCGAGGCTCATGCCGACGACGAGCACGCCGACGCCCGCCGCCGCCACGAACCCGAGTGCGCCGAGATTGATCGGCAGCACGGTCGCGATCACGAACATCGCGACCAGCACCACGATGGAGACGACCACCGGCGTCACGCGCTCTCCTCCCGCCGGGCAGGCCACCCCGCCCGCCGAGGGGAGGATTCGCCCATACGGGTGGTCGCGGCGTCAATCCCGACGCGCGGGTACGCCCGATCAGCGGCGTCGCCGCAGCCCCGAGGCCCGTCCGATGGGTCGGGCGATCGCGGCCCGGACGGCGTCCTCGCTGCCGACGAGCCGCACCATCGTGCGGGCACGGGTGACCGCCGTGTAGAGCAGCTCGCGGGTCAGCAGCGGCGACTCGGCGGGCGGCAGGATCACCGAGACGCGGGCGAACTGGCTGCCCTGGGCGCGGTGCACCGTCATCGCGTGGACGGTCGCGATGCCGTCGAGCAGGGCCGGCGCGATCTCCACCGGCGCCCCGCCCCGGGCGAACACCGCCCGGGCCCCCCGAGGCGTGGAGATCACCACCCCGGTGTCGCCGTTGTAGATGCCGCGGTCGTGGTCGTTGGCCGTCACCAGCAGCGGGCGTCCGGGGTACCACTCCTCGTCGCGGTCGGCGACGGGCCCGGCCTCGAGCATCCAACGCTCGACGTCGGCGGCCCACCGGGTCACGCCCCACGGGCCGCGGCGGTGCGCGCACAGCAGGCGGTGCTCGTCGAGGCGCGTCAGGGCGAGCGACGCGTCACCGTCGAGCGCGGCGAGTTCGGTCTCGGCGGCGCCGCCGACGACCTCCTCGCGCAGCTCCCGCAGGCCGCCCGGGTCGCGGGTGGTGAGGTCGGCGTCCTCGACGAAAACCACGTCGTGGTGCCCGGCGCGCAGGGCGGCGACCGCGGCGTCGGCGTCGCCCTCGCGGATCGCGGCGGCGAGCGTGGCGATGGTGCCGTGGAACCGCCAGGTGCGGTCCAGCACCGTCACCCCGCCGCGCACCGGCGGGCCCGGCGCGCCGACGCGCTCCAGGGCCCGGTCGAACACCGGCTCCGGGTCGGCGGGCGCGGCGACGAGGTCGCCGAGCACCGCGCCCGCCTCGACCGAGGCGAGCTGGTCGGGGTCGCCGACGAGCACGAGACGTGCGTCGGGGCGCACGGCCTCGAGCAGCCGGGCCATGAGCGTCAGCGACACCATCGACGTCTCGTCGACCACCACCACGTCGAAGGGCAGGTGCCGGTGGCGGTCGTGACGGAACCGCGACGACCCGCGGATCGGCCCGAGCAGGCGGTGGATCGTCGAGGCGGACAGCCCCGTGATGCGGGCGCGGTCGGCGGCCGGGAGGTCGACCTCGGCGAGCGCCTCCGACAGCCGCGCGGCCGCCTTGCCCGTGGGGGCGGCCAGCGCGATGCGCAACGACGGGTCCTGGTCGCGCAGCACCGCCAGGAGCGTCGCGACCGTGGTGGTCTTGCCGGTGCCGGGGCCGCCGGCGAGCACGCTGGTCCAGCGCAGGGTGCACACGGCGACGGCGCGGCGCTGGGCATCGTCCGGGGCGCCCTCGCCTCCTTCGCGGGCGCGGAAGAGGCGGTCGAGCGCGACGTGGAGCCGGTCCTCGTCGACGTCCGGGGGCGGGGCGGCCGCGCGCTGCCCGAGTGTGGCGCGGACCTGCTCCTCCTGGCGCCAGTACCGGTCGAGGTAGAGCAGGCCGTCGACCAGCCGCAACGGGCGCCCGGCCGCGGTGGCGGCGTCGTCGGCGACCAGGGGAGACGCGGCGACAGCCGCCGTCCACGGGACGGGGTCGGGCCACGGCAGGTCCGAGGTGTCGACGACCTCGTCGCCCTCGGCCAGCACCGTACGGTCGACGGCGGCGAGGTCCAGGCAGACCGATCCGGCCCGCAGCGCGCGCACCACCAGGGCGGCGGCGAGCAGGACCTGCTCGTCGTCCTCGCCGCCGAGGCGCCCGAGGCGGCGCGCGACATGGACGTCGGTGGGCGCGAGGACGCCGCGCGCGTTGAACGCGGCGAGCAGGCCCGTGGCCCGCGTCGCGAAACGGATGCCGTCCTCGGCGAGGAGGTCGCCGGCGACTGTCGGCGCGCTCACCGCGGGCCCCCGTCGAGCAGGGAGCCGAGCTCGACGACGAGCGCGGGCGGCGGCGACCACGCGAAGACCCCGCACGTCGTGCCCCCGACGACCGGGGTGTCCGGGCCGCACATGCCGCGCAGGAACAGGTAGAGCACGCCCCCGAGGTGGGTCGCGGGGTCGTAGCCGCGCAGCCGCCAGCGCAGGAACCGGTGCAGCGCGACCGCGTAGAGCACGGCCTGCAGCGGGTAGTGCGCGCCGATCATCGCGGTGGCCATCGCCGTCGGCCCGTAGTGAGCGGCGGTCAGCGGCTCGCGGCCGGTCGGCCCCACCGGCCCCAGCCAGTTCGTCTTGTAGTCGACGACGACGAACCGCCCGTCCGGGCCGCGCAGGACACCGTCGATGCTGCCGGTGAGGTAGCCGCGCAGAACCTGGTCGCCGAGGCCGTGCGCCTGGTGCTCGAGGGCGTCGGGGTAGGCGGCGAGCGGGTCGTCCGCGGGCAGGTGGCGCCGCAGGAGCGCCGCGACGGCGGCGAGCGTCACCAGCGGCGTGTCCGCGCCCGCGCGGTCGCCGCCGGCGAGCGGGAGCTCGAAGTCGAGCTCGGCGAGCCGGTCGGCGGGGGTGACGTCCGCGAGGCTGGCCGGGCCGCCGCGCGGCAGCGGCGTGCGCATCACCGGCAGGAGCGCGTCGGCGAGCGTCGTCGCGTCGACGTCGGCGTGCGGATGGTGGCGCAGCTCCTCGGTGGCCGCGGCGGCGAGCGCGGCGTGCAGATCGCCGGTGGCGGTGTCGACGGTCTCGAGCACGGAGTGCACGAGCGTCCCGAACGCCGCCCCGACCGGCAGGTCCGCCATCGGGGACGGGACGGGCTCGACGTCGTCGGGGGTCGGCGCCGCGGCGTCGTCCGGGTCGTCCTCGTCGACGATCGTGCGTTCCTCGGGCTCGCTGACCGGGGCACCGGCGTGCGCGCCGGCGGTGAGCGAGGAGTACGACGAGCGCCGCCAGGCGAGGTCGAGGGGGCGGTCGAACGGGGCCGCGGCCAGGGCGTGCGCGTGGCCCGCGGACGGGACGAAGGGCACCGCCGTGCGCGGCTCGACCCGCTCGACGGCGATGTCGTCGCCGGCCAGCACGCTGAGCTCTGCGAGGACGCGCTCGTCCTCGACCACGGGGTAGGCGCCGTCCGGGCTGGTGCCCGGGGCGGGCCGGCCGAGGAACAGGCGCTGCACCGCGGAGTTCGCGGTGGTGGTCGCGGGCGCCCACCAGCACACGACCTGGCCCTGCGCGCGGGTCAGCGCGACGTAGAGCAGGCGCAGGTCCTCGCCGTCGTCCTCGGCGCGGGCCGCGGCGACGTGCTCGGGCCACGCGGGGTCGTCCTGCCCGCCGACCGCGCGCACCCGGTGCCCGTGCTCGTCGTGGTGGGTGACGACGGTCGGGGTGTCGGAGACCCAGCGGTCCCACCCGAACGGCACGTAGACCACCGGGAACTCGAGGCCCTTGCACTTGTGCACGGTGAGCACCTGGACCGCGCTGGCGTCGGACTCGAGCCGCCGGCTGCGCTCGGGACGCAGCTCGCCGGTACCCGCAGCGGCCTCGGCCATGCGCACCCGGAGCCACTCGACCAGCGCGACGACGCCGAGACGCGACTCGACCGCCGCGGCGTGCAGGACCTGGCCGATGTGGCGGATGTCGGTGATGCGCCGCTCGCCGTCGACGCGGGCGAGCACCCGCGCGGCCAGCCCGGTCTCCGCCGCCACGGCCTCGAGGAACGCAGCGACGCCCCGGTCGTGCAGCGCGGCGCCCCAGCGGCGCAGCATCGCGCCGACCTCGGGCAGGACGGCGTCGGCGTGGGCGTCGAGGTCGGTGGCGGCGTGGCCGAGGAACACCGTGAGCGCGGCCGCCCGCACCCGTCCCGTGCGGCCGGGCTGCTCGACGGCCTCGAGCAGGGTCAGCCACTCCTCGGCGCTCTCGGTGGCGAACACGCTGGTGGCCCCGGCGAGGACCGAGGGCACGCCGGCGGCGGCGAGGGCCTCGCGCACCAGGCCCGCCTGCGCGTTGGTGCGCACGAGCACCGCGACGTCGCCCGGTCCGAGCGAGGGGTCGTCCCGGCCGTCCTCCCAGCGGGAGTCGGCGGCGACCAGCTCGGCGATGTCGGCGGCCAGATCGGCCGCGATGCGCTCACGGACCGGGCCGACCATCGGGAGCCCGGTCTTCCAGTGCGCCCGCAGACCGGCGCGCGGCAGCACCCGCAGGCGGAACGGCGCCGGCCGGGGCGCGCCGACGAGCCTGCGCGCCGGGTGGGCGGACCCGACCCGCGGCACGACGATCTTCTCGTCGCCCAGCGCGGCGCCGCCGAACACGGTGTCCAGGGCGCGGACCAGCGGCTCGTCACTGCGCCAGTTCGTCGTGAGCCCCTCGCGCGTGCCCGCGGTCTCGACGGCCTGCAGGTAGCTGACGACGTCGGCGCCGCGGAAGGCGTAGATCGCCTGCTTGGGGTCGCCGATGAAGGTCAGCGCCGTGGGCCGCTCCGCGGACTCCTCGTGGAAGGCGGCCCGCAGGATGTCCCACTGGATGGGGTCGGTGTCCTGGAACTCGTCGACCAGCACCACCGAGAACCGCGCCCGCAGCCGCGCGCGGGCGGCGGCGCCGAGCTGCGGATGGCGCAGCGCACGGTGCAGGCGCAACAGCATGTCGTCGAACGTGAACAACCGGCGCCCGCGCTTGCGCCTCTCGACCTCGGCGCGCACGGCCTCGGCGAACCCCGCCCGCGCCCCCGCCGCGTCGGGGGCGTCGCGCCCGGGCTCGATGCGCGCGCCGGGGTCGTTGACCACGGCCTGGCCGATGGCCAGCGCCGTGGCGCGGTCGAAGTCGGGGGGCTTCGCACCGGGGACGGCGTACTTGCGCAGGTAGAAGTCGTCGACGACCTCGGTCACCACGTCGTCGATGCGCTCGACGAACGTGCCGTCGGGATCGGTGTCGCCGACGATCCCGAGGCCGGTGAGCATGTCCTGGCAGAACTGGTGGGTGGTCGCGATCGTGGCGGCGTCGAAGCCCGCGAGCGCGGCGCCCAGCCGGGCGCGCCGGAGGGCCACGACGGCGTCGTCGCCCTCGGCGAGGAGCCGGATCACGGGGTCGTCGTGGCGGCGCGCACCCGCCGGGTCGGCCAGCGCGCGTTCGGTGGCCACGAACCGGCCCCGCACCCGCTCGCGCAGCTCGCGCGTGGCCTCGCGGCCGAACGTCACGAGCATGACCTGCGGCAACGTCGCGTGACCCTCGGCGACGTAGCGGGCCGCGAGCGCGGCGATCGTGTACGTCTTGCCGGTGCCCGCGCTGGCCTCGAGCACCGTGGTGCCGCTCGGGAGGTCGCCGCAGACGTCGAAGGGGCGCGTGAGCGTGGCGGTCATCGGCTGCCCAGCTCCTCGGCCTCGCGCACCGGCGTCCACAGCCGCGTGGCCAGCCCCGCGAACCGGCTCGGCGCCTCGCCCGTCGCCGCCCCGACGAGGTCGTCGAGCAGGCGGCGGCGCCCCCAGACGAGGACGTGCGCGGGGTCGTCCTGCTCGCCAGCGTAGCGATTCGTCCACTTGTCGCGCGCCCGGTTCATGGCCGCGCTCTCGCCCTTCGTCGCCCGCGCCTGGGCGTACGCCTCCGACGTCTGACACATCAGCGGCAGCGGCTCGAGCATGCCGTCGGTGTGCAGGGCGAGGAGGTCGGCGAGCACCTTCTGCGCCACCTCGGGCTCGAGCGGCCCGAGAGTGGAGACGGCCGTCGGCTTGTCCCAGGAACCGCGGCCGACGGTGACGGCCCGCCAGCTGCGGTCGGGGTGGGCGGCGCTGAGCGCGAGCAGGCCGATCCACGCGCGTAGCCGGTGCTTGGGCGCCAGCCGGGAGAACGTCACGGTGACCAGCGTCGACTCGTGCACCCCGGCGACGGAGCCGACGAGGGTGTCCGAGGTGATGTCGACGTCGGTGGCGGCCGCGTCGCGCAGCCCGGTGACGGCGGCGGTCAACGGCTCGACCTGACGGCCGATGTCGCGCACCAGACGGTCGCCGAGCGGGCCGGGCGGGAGATCCCCGCGCCGGCGCTCCGCCTCCATGCAGGCCACCACGTCGCGGCCGTCGAGCCGGTCGCGCAGCAGGCGCTCGCCGATCGCCCAGCGCGCGAGGCCGTCGGGCTCGACCGGCACCGCCTCCGCCGTCTCCTCCTCCTCGCCGCGGGCGAACACCCCGAGGCGCTGGCGCAGGAACGCCCGCACCGGGTGCTCGACGAACCGCACGAGGTCGTCGAGGTCGAGCGGCCCGCGCGGGCGCGCCGGCAGCGGGCCCGGCAGGAACGGCACGACGGCCGAGCGCTCGGCGCGCAGCGCGCGGGTGCCGGCGAGGGCCGCGCCGTCGAAGGAGAACGGTGCGCTGGCGTCGAAATCGCCCGCGTCGAACGGCTGGAGCGGATTGCGCCGCGTGAGGTGGTCGCGAGCCAGCTGCCCGTCGGCGAACGCGAAGGTGGCGTCGAGGGTGTCGAGCAGCTCGCCGATCGGCACCGCGGGCGGCCGGTCGGCGCCGGTGCGCTCGTCGGCGCCGGAGTGGACGACCACCAGGTGGTCGGTGGCGGCGACGATCGCGTCGAGCAGCAGCTGGCGGTCCTCGGCGGCGGGGTCGCGCTCGCCCACGCGCGGGTCGCGGGCCAGCACGTCGTCGCCGTCCGCGCGGGTCTCGCGGGGGAAGACCTGGTCGTCCATGCCGAGCAGGCACACCACCCGGTGCGGCACCGAGCGCATCGGCATCAGCGTCGCCACCGTGAGCGTGCCGGTGCGGAAGTTGGCGCGGGTGGGGCGCCCGGCGAGGCGGTCGGCGAGCACCGCCCGCACGTCGTGCAGCGTCATCGTCGGGTCGTGCGGGGCGCTCTCGAGCACCGCGGTGAGCTCCGCGCGCGCCTGCGCGAGCTGCCACGCGTCGGCCGGGACCGTGGCCGTCAGGCCGTCGAGCCCCCGGCGCAGGGCGTCGATCCACGCGGCGAGGGGCTTCTCGCCGCGCAGGTCCTCGAGCACCGCGCCCACGCGGTCGACCAGCTCGCCGAGGCGCCCGACGCGCTCGGCGTCGCCGGAGTCGACCTCGTCGAGCGGCAGCGCGTCGCCCAGCCAGTCGCCGCCGTCGGCGGACATGGCCACGCCGACCAGGAGGCGGTCGAGCCCCTGCGACCAGGTGTTCTCGCCGAAGCGCGCGAGCGAGAACGCCGCACGGTGCGGCGCGTCGAGCCCCCAGCGGACCCCGGCGCGCTCGGCGAGCTCGCGCAGGCGCGGGAGGTCCTCGTCGTCGAACCGGAAGCGGCGGCGGACCGGGTCGGACTCCGCGAGGTCGAGCAGCTGGGAGGCCGTCACCCGCGCGTCGGCGAGGTCGAGCAGCGTGGCGAGCGTGCCGAACAGCGGGTTGACCTCGCGCAGCGAGCGGTCGGCGAGCCGGACCCACAGCCGGTGCCCGGGGTGGGCGGTCGCCTCCCCGTCACCCGGCCCGAAGGACGCCGTGACGAGCGGGGCGAACGTCTCGATGTCCGGACACAGCACGATGACGTCGCGCGGCTCGAGCGTCGGGTCGGCGCGCAGGATGCCGAGGATCGTCTCGCGCAGGACCTCGACCTGCCGGTCCGGACCGTGGCAGCGGTGCACGCGGATGCTGCCGTCGTCGACCGCGGGGCGGGCCACGGGTGCGCGGTCGTGGCGCAGGTCGTCCTGGAGCTGGGCGAGCAGGGTGGTCGGCGTCGTGGCCGCCGCGTGGTGCCGGTCGGTGCGCGCGGCGCGCCCCGGGCGGGAGAGGCGCAGCTGCAGCTCGCGGACGTCGCGCCCGAGGCTCGCGAGCAGGGGGTGCGCCACCGCCTGCGCGCTCGTGTCGTCGGCACGCCGGCTGCCCTCCCACCCCTCGAGGCTCGTCCAGAGCGCGGGCGAGGGGTGGGGCAGCCAGAGGTGGACGTCGTGGTCGACGGCGAGGGCGTCGAGGACGGTGAGCTCGGTGTCCGAGAGCCGGGTCGCCCCGAACAGCGAGAGGCGTGCCGGGAAGCGGCCTGCGGGCACGCGGACGTCCGCGACCGTCTCGGCCGGGCTCACCGTCGCCACCCGCGCCCGCAGCCGGCGCCACAGCTCGGGCTGCCAGCGAAGGTCGTCGGGCGTCTGCGTGTCGTCCCCGTCCGCCCAGGCGCGGACCAGCGCGGGCCGGTGGTCGGCGTAGCGGCTGAAGAGCCGGGCGAGGTGGCGCGCGGCAGCGAACCGGCGCCCGCGTCGCGTGTCCCCCTGGTCGCCGACGCCGAGGAAGGCCCCGAGCGGCGCGCACCACGGCTCCTCGGCGCACTCGTCGATGGTCTCGAGCAGCGGCCACACCAGGCGCTCCGGACGCCACGGGTCCTCGTCCGGGACGGCGAGCACGCGCCCGACGACGTCCGCGGGCGACGGGAAGACGACGTTGGCGCACACCCCGTCGTCCCCGCCGGTGACGCCGAGCCGGTGGGACAGCCGCTGCGCGAGCCATCGCTCGATCCCGCGCGTCGGGACGGCGACGAGCTCGGGAGCGAAGGGGTCGTCCGGCGGGTCGGCGAGCACGTCGGCCAGGGCCTCGACGAGCCGGTCGGCGCGCTCCGCCCGGTGTACGTGCAGCACGCCCCCACCTCCCCCTGGCGACCCGATCCTGCTCGAGTCGCGACGCTAGACGAGGGGGCCGACAGCGTTGCCCGCCGGGCTCGTGCGTGTCTTGACCTCGACCTTCCTCCAGGCCGCAGCCTCGGGTGCGTCGTCCGGCGGAAGGAGTGGCCATGCGTGCGGTGCTGGTGGAGGAGTTCGGTGGGCCCGAGGTGCTGCGTCCCGTCGACGTCCCGGATCCGGAGCCGGGACCCGGCGAGGCAGTGATCGCCGCGTCCGCGTCCGACGTGATGTTCCTGGACACGCTGCTGCGCTCGGGGTGGGGCGAGGGCTTCTTCCCGGTCCGCCCGCCCTACGTGCCGGGGAGTGGTGTGGCGGGAACCTGCGCCGGGCGCCGCGTCGTCGCCGACACCAAGCAGGTCGTGAGCGGGTCGGAGATCCCGGTCGGGGGTTATGCCGAGCGAGCTGTGGTGCCGGAGTCGGAGCTGATCCCGATCCCCGACGGCCTCACCGACCAGCAGGCCGTGTCCCTGCTGCACGACGGTCCGACGCTGCAGTCGCTGCTCGACGCCGTGGCTCCGTCTCCGGGCGAGCGGGTGCTCGTCCTGGCGGCCGCCGGCGGCGCCGGGGTCCTGCTCGTCCAGGAGCTGACGCGGCGCGGGGTGCACGTCGTCGGAGCGGCGCGGGGTTCGGTGAAGACGGAGCTCGTGCGCTCGCTGGGCGCCGCGGAGGTCGTGGACTACGGGTCCCCGTCGTGGACCTCCCACGTCGGCTCCGTCGACGCCGTGCTCGACGGCGCCGGCAGCGCGCTCGGACGGGCGGCGTTCGCGATCGTGGCCGACGGCGGCCGCTTCGTCTCCTACGGCACGGCGGGCGGTGAGTTCGCGTCGCCCGACCCGGACGAGGCTGCGCGTCGGCGCATCGCCGTGACGGGTCTGACCGACCTCCCCCGCCTCGACCGCGCCGCCCGGCGAGCACACGTCGAGCGGACCCTGGTCGAGGCGGCGGAGGGCCGCTACCGGCCGGTGATCGGCCAGACCTTCCCGCTCGAGAAGGCCTCCGACGCCCACGCGGCCATCGCGGCGCGTGATGCGGTGGGGAAGACGCTGCTGGTGCCGTGAGGCCCGGGGTGGGCGTGGCGAGATCTGCACTTCTGGAGCGGGCGTTCCGCTGAGCGGAGCGTTCGCTCGACGGATCGGGATCTCTCCACGGATCGGGATTTTCGATGTGCGGCAGGGGGCGGGGTGGGGCGCGACGAACCGTGTCCTGAGGACACGGTTCCTACTTGGGGGGGAGGGGTGGGAGGGAGGCGACGATCCGCTCGGCGACCCGGAGCGCTCGGCCGCAGGGATCATTCGCCTGCCCGTCCGAACCCAGCTCGTACTCAGAATGATTCAGGATGAAGCCCTGGTTCTCAGCCGTCCCGACGGTGACTGTGCAGGAGATACTGTCGGGCGCACTCTGCTCCACGGTTGCCGGGAGTGGACCGACCGTCATGGGGCGGAACAGGGCGAACTGCCTAACCCTGTAGGTATCAACGAGGACATCTCTCCCGGGGACGAGAATGAACGACAGCGCCCGCGCACCGTTGAGCCCTTCTCGGTCACACAACCTGTCCCCGGTCATGAGGGTCTGAACAGCGCCCGCCGCCTCGAATCCGAGTTCCCGCCAGCCCCGTGCGTCCAACGGCCCAGCGCACGGGTCTTGGCGTAGTGGGCGAACGTCGCGAGGAGACTCCACCGGCGGCGCGCCGAAGCGATCGACAGTGGAGGCCGGAGGCGAGGGACTTTCTTGCGCGCAAGCGCCGAGGACGAGCAGGAGCGCGACGAGCACGCCAGCTCGTTTCATGACAGCTGACGCAGCTGATCTTCGTTTTCTGCGTCGCCGGCCCGATAGGCCTCGAATCCTGCGCGAAGGGATTCGATCATTCGCGACACTTCTTGAATTCCGTCGTCAAGCGCCTGCATGAATGAAGTGGCCCCGCCTGTGGCTACCTGACCCAACAGCTGAGCGGCGTCAAGACTGACCTGGTCTCGCGCTGGAGGGTTCACCTGCCCGAGCGCTTGGGCCTCGTTCTTGATGCTCCGGAGTTCCTCCCGAGCCTGCTCCAACTCCCGGATCGCCTTCGGCGCCCGGGCGATGTCCACGGCGAACGACCCGCCGACGGGTTGGGTCATCGCGTCGCCCTCCTCCTGATCACCGACAGCTCACGCTAGCCACCGATGCCCCGCCGTGGGTGCGATTCGAGCGAAGATCCAGGGTTCGGTGACGAACCCCCGCAGATCTGCAGGGGTTCGTCACCGAGACAGCGATCTACTGCCGCTCCGCGTTGGCGTGCACCGCGTCCCGGACGTACTGGGCGAGCCCGGGGGCGATGTCCTCGTACGTCTTGGTGAAGCGGGGGTCGGAGACATACATGTCCGAGATGCACGCGTGCATCTCGGCCGGGCAGTCGTAGAACCACCGCGTGATGTGCCGGCGGTGGGCCTCCGCGGCGTCCACCGCCGCCGGCCCGTTCGCGGGCTCACCCGCCTGCAGCGCGGCGACGAAACGGCCGTGGATCTCGTCCATCTCGGCCTTGATCGCCTGCCAGTCGGCCTTCGTGTACTGCGAGGTGCGCTGCTGGGAGTGACGCCACGCCTCCGTCTCGCCCCACCGCTCGCGCGCCTCCTCCTGGTACTCCTCCTTGTAGTCCTCGCCGAACAGTTCGCGCTGCTCGGCGGGGGTCAGCCGGATGCCGGACACTTCTGCCTCCAGGGCTCGGTCGATGGCCGTGACGAGCTCGCCGAGCTCGTCCAGCCGGGACATGACCGCGGCGCGCTGCCGGCGCAGGTGCCCGGCGACGTCGGCCTCGGGGTCGTCGAGGAGGACGGCGACCTCCTCGAGCGAGAACCCGAGCCGCCGGTAGACGACGACGTGCTGCAGGCGCACGAGGTCCTCGTCGGTGTAGAGCCGGTACCCCGACGCACTCCGGCGGCTCGGGCGCAGGAGCCCGGTCTCGTCGTAGTGGTGCAGGGTCCGGACCGTCACCCCGGAACGCTCGGCGACCTGGCCGACCGTCAACGTGGTCGTCCCCGGTGCCGTCTCGGTCATGGGAACCACCCTCGGGCCTTCCGTCGCGTGAGGGTCAAGTGTCGCTCAGGGACGCACGAAACCGATGAGCCGCGGCACCACGCGCCGCGGCACGTCCCCGGCGACGTCCGGCCGGAAGACGTCCCCGACGACGTCCTCCTCGGGCTCGCCGTACATCTCCAGGCGCTCGACCGAGCAGTGCTCCATCACCTCCGCGATGTAGGGGTCGGACAGGCGCCAGTGCTCCACGATCGCCGCCGAGTCCGGATAGAGCTGGAAGCTGTGGGCGACGAGCCGCTCGTCGTCGATGAAGACCTGGACGGCGAGCTGCGGCCCGTGCTCCTCGACGAACGCCACCGCTCGCTCCACGGCCACCCGGAACTCGCCGAGGTGTCCCTCGGTGATCCGCATCGAGTTGTGCAGCAGGAGCGGCGCGTGCCGCGTGGACCGGCTCACGACGCCACCCCCTCCGGCAGCAGGAGCGTCGAGTCACCGAACTCGTGCCACAGGTACCGCTCGGCCACCGCCGCCTCGTACGCCCGCCCCACGAGCGCCGGCCCGGCCACTGCCTCGAGCAGCGCCAGGTGGCTCGCCTCCGGCTCGTGCAGGCCGGAGATCAGCCCGTCGACGGTCCACGCCGGGCGGTGGGGGCCGAGGACGAGGTCGGTCCAACCGTGTCCCGAGGACACGGTCCCGTCGGGCGTCGCGACGGTCTCGAGCGCCCGCGCGACGGTCGTCCCCACCGCGACGACCCGCGCGCCGGCCGCCCGCGCCGAGTTGACGAGACGGGCCGTCGACGCCGGCACCCGGAACCGCTCGGCCGCCGGCGGCTCGTGCTTCTCCTGGCTCGACACCCCGGCGTGCAGCACGAGCGGGGCGGCGGTCACGCCGCGCGCCATCAGGCGCACGAGCAGCCGCTCGGACAACGGGCGCCCGGCGCTCGGCATCTCGGCGCTGCCGGGCTCGGTGGCGTAGACGGTCTGGTGGTCCGCGAGCGGGAAGCGTCCGGCGAGGTGCCCGTACGCGATCGGGTGCCCGTACCTCGCGAGGTAGCCCGCCCTCCCGACCGCCGGCCACGGCCGCGCCCGCCACAACCGTCGCGGGGCGTGCTCGTCCGGGTAGGGCGCGACGAGGGTGAGGACGACGCCGGGCAGCGTGAGCCGGTCGCCGGCCGCGACGTCGCGCTCGGGCCCGTCGGGGCGACGTGGTTCGACCACCCAGTCGCCGTCGTCGAGATCGGTCGCCACGTGCAGCACCATCGCCCGCCCGTCGCGGTGACGGGCGTCGAGGGCGGCCGGGAGGGTGGCGGAGGTGTTGACGACGAGCAGGTCGCCGGGATCGAGGACGTCGGCGAGCTCGTGGAACCGCCGATGCTCGACGACGCCGGGACGGGCGACGAGCAGCCGCACGCCGTCCCGGGCGAGCCCTCGGTGCTCGGGGGGTTCGTGGGCCTCCGCGCCCGGTGGGAGCCGGAAGGACGTCACGGGCAGCACGGTCATGACGCCACCGCCGGCGTGAGGTCGGCGGCGCGGTAGCGGCCGCTCGGGTGGTCGCCGTCGACGAGGACGCGCAGCGCAGGGACCACGGTCTCGGGCTCGGGGCGGTCGCTGATGTCCTCACCCGGGAAGGCCTCCTGGTGCATCACGGTGCGCATGTCGCCGGGGTCGACGACGTGCACGCGCCACTGCGGGTTCTCGACGGCCAGCACCGCGCCGAGGTGCTCGAGCGCCGCCTTCGACATGCCGTAGCCGCCCCACCCGGCCATCGCCTCGGTGCCGGCGTCGGAGGTGACGGCGACGATCCGCGCCCCGGGACGCAGCAGCGGGCGCAGTGTCTGGACGAGGCCGAGCGGCGCGACCACGTTGACGCGCAGCACCTGCTCGAGCACGTCGAGGGGGTAGTCGGCGAGCTCGGGCTGCGGGCTCGGTCCGAGCAGGCTCGCGTTGAGGACGAGCAGGTCGAGGCCGCCGAGGTCGTCGGCGGCCTCGGCGAGCGCGGTCCGGTGGACGGGGTCGGCGACGTCCCCGGGGACCGTGACGACGCCGGGCAGGCCGGCGACGGCGGCGGCGAGCTCGTCGCCGTGGCGCGCGTCGACGACGACGCGCCACCCGTCGCCGGCCAGGTCGGCCGTGAGAGCACGCCCGAGGCCGCGGGACGCGCCGGTGATCAGTGCTGTGGGCTGGTGTCCGCTCATGTGCTCGACGGTGCGACCTGGACGGAAGTCGAGGTCAAGCGTTCCTCCGAACGGCACCCGGCGAACCCGTCGTCGTGCCAGCCTCACGACCGTGGCGGGCGGGTACGCGGTCGGCCTCGAGGCGCTGGGCCGTAGTGCCCGGGGCGTGCGCGACACCGTCGACCAGGTCGAGGTCGGGCGTCTCGACGGCGTCGGGTCTGCGCCTGGTCACGACCGCCTGGGCGCCGCACTCGCGGAGTTCGCCACGCGGTGGCAGCAGGGTGTGGAGGCGCTCGCCGAGGACGGCCGTGCCGTCGCCGACCGGCTCGCGGCGGCCGAGGCCGGCTACCGGCGGGCGGACAACGGAGCCGCCCGCGGTCTCGACGGGCAGGTGCGTGGTGCGGGTCCCGACCCGGGAGGGGGCTGATGCCGGAGCTGGGGGCCTCCGAGGACCCGGCCGCCCTGATCCCCGGCGACCCCGTCGTCCTGCGCACCGCCGGTGCGACCTACCGGCGGTACGCGCTGACGCTCGAGGACGCGTCCACCGGACTCGGCCGGGTCGGGACGCCGGAAGGCTGGTCCGGGCCGGCGGCGGACGGTTTCCGCGCGGCGTTCGCTCCCGAGCCCCGACGCTGGCAGGACGCCGCCACGGCCTTCGGTGACGCCGCCCGCGCCACCGACGACCACGCCGCCGCGCTGGAGTGGGCGCGGGGTCGGGCCGCCGAGGCCGTCATCCGTTGGCGCGAGGCGCAGATGGCGTCCGCGACGGCCCGCGCGCAGTACGACCGGGCGATCGCGAACGGCGCCGCACCCGTGCCCTTCCTCGACCCCGGGGACGGCGCACGCGCCGACGCGCAGCGGCTCCTCGCCCAGGCCCGGCAGCACGTGCGCGACTCCGGCGATCGGTCCGCCGCCGTGGTCACCGCGGCCTGCGCCGCCGCCCCGGCCGCACCGGGGTTCTGGAGTGAGCTCGCCGACGGTGCCGGCGCGGTCGCGGCGGAGGCGGGCAATGCGCTGGCCTCGGTCGGGAACGCCCTGCTCCGGAACCCGCTCGACGTGGCGGCCGTGGTCGGCGGCGGCGCGCTGGCCGCGGTCAGCGCCGCCGGAGTCGTCGGGTCCGTGGCCCTCGACGCGACCGGAATCGGCGCCGTCGCGGGTGTCCCCTGGGCGGACTGTCGCTCGCCGGGGTGGCGACGGGCGTGGGCATCGCCGGCGTCGGCGCGGCGGACGCGATCGCCCACGCGGTCGGCGACGACCGCGTCGCGGCCTTCACGGTCGCCGCGGACGCCGACGCCGGAGCGGACCTGCCGCTCGCGCCTGCGGAGCGGATCCCGACCGTGGGCGAACCCGGCGACAACGAGCGCATCCGCGTACTCCCGAATGCGCAGGCCGTCCGCGACCTCTACGAGGAACTCGCCGAGAACGGCACATCGGTGAGCTGGGGCGGCTACCGGGGACAGGCGGTACTTCTTCCCGACGGAACGCAGATCGGGCTGCGCGACGATTCGAAGTCCGGAGGCCCGACACTGGACGCCAATCTGCCGAACGGAGAGCAGTGGAAAGTTCATCTACCCCGGCGCTGACAGATGACGACGGTGCGGCGAAGATCCTTCTTCGAGGGCAGGACGACTGGGTCAGCCTGGCTGAGGCCCGATTCCTCGTGAGCCTTGCCGAACCAGGTTCACCCGACGCGGTCCGCGAGGCGACGCTGCGGGCGATCACACTGCTCGTCGAGCACGACCTCGCCCGCCTCGGCGAACTCAATCCCCGCTTCGAGCCGTGGTCCCTGTCGAAGGACGAGGGTCTGACGCGCGTCCGCCGGGAGTGGTGGGACCCCGAATGCGCCCTCGTCCCCGGCAACGTGGTCTGGATCGACAACACTCCCGCCGGCGACGAGGTCGCGCGCCGGATCGAGGCGGCCCGCGACACCTGAACCCGTTCCTCCCAGCCCCACCGCGCAGTAGCGTCGCCGGTCACGGAGGCGTTCCCATGGACATCCAGGCGCTCCGCTACGCGGTGACGCTGGCGGAGGAACTGCACTTCCGGAAGGCTGCGGAGCGCCACTACATCGCCCCGCAGGCCTTCGGGCGGCACGTGCGCGCGCTGGAGAGGGAGGTCGGGGCCCGCCTCTTCGACCGCACGAGCCGCCGCGTCACCCTCACCCCGGCCGGGGTCCGCCTCGTCGAACGGGCGTGCGACGTGCTGGCGCGCGTCGACGACCTCGCCGCGGCGGTCCGCGACGCGCAGCCGGCGAACGACGACGGCGTCGTGCGCGTCGGGATCCTCGGCTTCGGAGCGGCCGACCGCTGGACCGCGCTGCGCCGCCTGGTGCAGGCCCAGCTCCCCGAGAGCCTGCTCGTGCACATCGAGCTTGACTGGGACTCGCAGTTCGACGCCGTGCGCGAGGGCGAGGTCGACGTCGCGGTGGTCCACGACGTCGGGCCGGTCGACGGGCTGCGTCTCGACCACGTGCTGACGGCGGACCGGGTCGCGGTCGTCCCGGTCTCGTCGCCGTTCGCCGACGCGGAGCACCTCGACGAGGACGACGTCGGAGGGTCGGCGTGGGTGCGGCCGATCGGGCGCCATCCCGGCCTCGGGCGGTGGGCGGGGCCGGCGATGCAGGTGTCGCGCCGCAGCCCGGTGGTGCGCACCCCCGCCGCGATCCCCGCGGCGGTCGCGACGTCGGGGATGCTCGGCATCCACGGCGACCCCGCGCGGCGCTTCTTCGCCCGCCCCGACGTGCGGTTCGTCCCGCTGGCGGGCGAGCAGTGCCACGTCTCGGTGGCCACGCGCGTCGACGACGACTCGCGCATCGCACTCGCGTTCCGCCAGGCGGCGGATCTCGTCACCCTCGCCTGAGCTGTCAAGGGACGGATCGCAACCGAAACGGCACCTGATCCGGCGGACGACCTGGGCCACGGTGGGTCCACGACCCCGACGACCGACCCCGACGACGTGGGAGGCCACGATGGCCCGGCGACTCAGTGACCACTTCGGCCACCTCTTCCCGACGACCGCGGTGGGCTCCTACCCGCGGCCGAAGTGGAACACCTTCGACCTCGGCGGCGAGGACATCCGCGTGGCCATGCGCCGTGGCGACTTCGCCGAGGCCTACTCGGACGGCGTGCGCGCGATGATCGGCGACCAGATCGACGCCGGCATCGACCTGCCCACCGACGGCCACCTCTGGTACGACCGCCACGAGGGCTTCATCTCGTCGTTCCTGCTCTACCCCGCCTACCACCTCGACGGCATCACGGTGGAGCCCGCGCCGAACCACCTGTTCGACATGTTCGGCACCGAGACCGCGGCGCCCTTCGCCGGGACGTGGAGCGAGACGGCCGTGACCGGCCCGATCGGGCGCGGCACCATGCACCTCGCCGACCTGTGGCGCAGCGCGCGCGCCGTCAGCCCCCGCACCGTGAAGTTCTGCAGCGGGATGGGCCCGGCCAACCTCGCCGGCTGGCTGACCGACCGCCACTACCACGACAAGAAGGCCCTCTACCGCGACCTCGCGGCGGCCTACAACGCCGAGTTCAAGGATGCCGTCGCCGCCGGGGTCGAGGTGCTCCAGCTCGACGACGTCGGCTTCACCCTGCACCAGCCCGAGGACTACCCCCTCGTCGTCGAGACGCTCAACCAGGCGCTCGAGGGCGTCGACGCGCTGACGATCTTCCACATCTGCCACCTCGCCAGCGGCGTCCCGGTCGGCATCACGCCGTACGCCGGGTTCCACGAGCTCGTCGCGAACGAGCTGCGGGTCGACGCCGTCGAGTACGCCTTCGCCGAGACGGGCTTCCCGGACGAGGACTTCGACCTGTGGTCGCGCTTCCCCAGCGACAAGGGCCTCGGCGTCGGCTGCATCGACATCAAGCGGCTCGTCGTCGAGACGCCGGACGCGATCGCCGCGGGCGTGCGCAAGGCCCTCGAGCACGTCTCGCCCGACCGCGTCCACCTGACCTCGGACTGCGGCCTGTTCTCGCTGCCACGGCCGATGGCGCGCGGGAAGCTCGTCTCGATGGCGAAGGCGGCCGAGCAGCTCCGGGCCGAGCTCGCCTGATGCGCTGGAGCACCTTCCGCGACGCCGACGGCGCCGAACGGGTCGGGGTGTGGCGCGACGAGCGCCTGCATCCCGTCCCGGAGCCGACGACGCTGCTCGCGCTGATCAGCGACGACCGCCTCGACGCCGCGGCCCGCGCTGCCGCCGACCAGCCGCCCGTCGACGGCGTCGAGCTGCTCGCCCCGATCCCGCGTCCACCCTCGATCCGCGACTTCATGGCGTTCGAGGAGCACGTCGTCACGGCGAGCGCGGCGATCGGGCTGGAGGTCGACCCGCTCTGGTACCAGCAGCCGGTCTTCTACTTCACCAACCCCGCGTCGCTGCGCGGGCCGCAGGCCGACGTCGCCGTCCCGCCGGGCACCCGGGCGCTGGACTACGAGCTCGAGATCGCCGCGGTCATCGGCCGCGAGGGCAGCGACCTCGCGCCGGCCGACGCCGCCGACCACATCGCGGGCTACGTGCTGTTCTGCGACTGGAGCGCCCGCGACCTCCAGGGCGCCGAGATGGCGCTCAACCTGGGCCCGGCGAAGGGCAAGGACTTCGCCTCGAGTTGCGGGCCGTGGATGCTCACGCCCGACGAGCTGGTGCCCGGGGCCGCCATGTCCGCGTCCGTGAACGACCGGCCGTGCAGCGCGGGCCGTCTCGACAGCCTGTACTGGACCTTCGCCGAGATGATCGCCTACGCGTCACGCGGCACCCGCGTCGTGCCCGGCGACCTCATCGGCTCCGGCACGGTCGGCACCGGCTGCCTGCTCGAGCTCTCGCGCGTGCACGGTGCGCAGGCGTATCCCTACCTGGTCCCCGGCGACCGCGTACACCTCGAGGCCGAGGGCCTCGGCGCCGTCGACGCCGGCGTCGTTCCCGGTCCCGATCCCATCCCGTTGCGCTGAGGAGACCCCGATGAGCTCCCGTCACGACGACATCACCGTCCCCGGACCCCCGCGGTGCGAGGAGGTCTCCGACGGCATCCACGCCTACATCCAGCCCGACGGCACGTGGTGGATCAACAACACCGGTTTCGTGGTCGGCCCGCAGGGCGTGACCGCGATCGACGCGTGCTCCACCGAGCGGCGCACCCGCGCGTTCCTGGACACGATCGCCTCGGTGACCGACCGGCCGGTGCGCACCCTGGTGAACACCCACCACCACGGCGACCACACCTTCGGCAACGCCCTCTTCGGGAACGCGGCGATCGTGGCGCACGAGAAGACGCGGTCCGAGGCCATCGCGTTCGGCCCCGCCCGCGAACTGCCGTACTGGCACAACCCCGAATGGGGCGACCTGCCCCTCGACCCGCCGTTCATCACCTTCACCGACCGCGTCGCGGTGCACGCCGGCGACCTGCGCGGCGAGGTGCTCCACGTCGGCACCCCGGCGCACACCACCAACGACTCGATCGTCTGGTTCCCCGACCGCTCGACGCTGTTCTGCGGCGACCTGGTCTTCCACGGCGGCACGCCGTTCCTGCTCATGGGCTCGGTGGCGGGTGCGATCGACGTGCTCGAGAACGTCCTGGTGCCCCTCGGTGCGCAGACGATCGTGCCCGGCCACGGGCCGGTGTTCCACGACCGGGCGCCGCTGGACGCGACGCTGGACTACCTGCGCTTCGTCCTCGACGTCGCCGAACGCGGCCGCGCCGCCGGCGTCACCCCGCTGCAGGCCGCGCGGGACACCGACCTCGGCCGGTTCACCGACTGGCCCGACGCCGAGCGCATCGTCGGCAACCTCCACCGCGCCTACGCCGAGCTCGACGGCCTCGAGCGTGGCGGGACGATCGACGTCTTCGGCGCGCTCGACGACATGGTCACCTACCACGGCGGCCCGTTGACCTGCTTCGCCTGAGACCCGCCGCCCGGGAGGATCAGCACGGCGAAACCCACCTCTCGAGGTCCTCGGGAGGTCTCTTCCGCCCTGCTGATCTCGGTGCGATGCGACCCTGGTCCCCTGTCGGCAGGGGAGGCAGAGCGATGACGACGATCTCCGGCGCGCGGGTGTTCGACGGGAACGACGCCCTCGGCGTGGCGAGCGTGACCGTCGAGGACGGGGTGATCACCGCCGTGCGCCCCGGGGCGGACGACGGGACGGGGGACGTCGACGGCCGGGGCATGACCCTGCTGCCCGGGCTGATCGACGCGCACGTGCACCTGCGCGGCGCCGGCAACCTCGGCCAGGACCTTCGCCACGGCGTCACGACGGTGCTCGACATGTTCTCCGCGCCGCCCCAGTTCACCGCGATGCTCCGGCGACGGGCACGGGCGCGCACCGACGAGGCCGACCTGCGCAGCTCGGGGCTCATGGCCGGCGCGGTCGACGGCTGGCCCGCGGTGATGCTCCCGCCCGATCCGTCGGGCTGGCGCATGCCCGGGCTCTCGGGTCCGCAGGACGCCGAGCAGTTCGTGAGCGACCGCGTCCGCGAGGGCTCCGACTACCTCAAGATCTTCGTCGAGAACAGCGCCGACGTCACCCGCCCCACCCTGAGCCCGGAGACGGTGGCCGCCGTGTGCGCGGCCGCGCGGTCCCACGGCCTGCAGACCGTGGCGCACGCGCCGACCCGGTGGGCGTTCCGGACCGCGCTCGAGGCCGGGGTCGATGTCCTCACCCACGTCCCGCTGGACGGCCCGATCGACGACCTGGTCCTCGACACCGACCTCGCCGGCCTCGTCGTCTGCCCGACGCTGGCGATGATGCGGGCCCGGGCCGACGCCGCCAGCACCGACGAGCTCCTCGCCGACCCGCGCCTGCTCGCGGGGCTCGACCCCGAGGTCGCCGCCGCCCTGCGCGCCGGCGACCGGGGCCATCTGCCCGTCAGCACCGCGCCCGGCGTGTCCTACGACCACGCGGCCGGGAACGTCGGTCGCCTCGTCGACGCGGGCGCGACGATCCTCGCCGGCACCGACGCCAACGACGTCCCCGGCCACGCCGCGGCGGTGCTGCACGGGGCGTCGATGCACCTCGAGCTGGAGCTGCTCGCGCGCGCGGGCCTCACGCCGCGCCACGTCCTGCGCGCCGCGACCTCGCTGCCGGCGGACGTGTTCGGCCTCGCGGACCGCGGCCGGATCGCGCCGGGCAAGCGCGCCGACCTGCTGCTCGTCGAGGGCGACCCGCTCGACGACGTCACCGCCACCCGCGACGTCCGCGCCGTGTGGCGCGCGGGCGTTCGCCTCTGACGGAGTATCCGGCCGTCTCGCGGAAGCGCTAGACGGCCTGAGAGAGCCCGATCGTCGCCACCCGACGTCTGCCGCTCGCCACAACGGGTGATGACCGGGACCTCCCCGACCGGCGCGGTGCCGCGGAGGCAACACTGGACGGAGCATCGCGCCGGGGGAGGCATGATCGTGACGTCCGCTCAGGATCTCCGCGTCGCCGCGGAGCTCGCACCGCCGCGCGCCTTCGACGCGGCCTGCCGCATGGTGGTCGACTACCTCGCCCGCGTCGTCCCGCTCGACGCCTGGGCCGTCACCCGCGTCGCGGACGGCCGGCAGACGATGCTCGTCACCGCCGACTCGGCCTACGGCCTCGAGCCCGGCGTGAGCGCGGCGTGGACCGATTCGATGTGCCAGTACATGGTCGCCGGGACGGCGCCGCGCATCGTCCCGGACACCCGCGCGGTCCCCGACCTCGAACGCATCGCGTGCACCTCCGCGGAGCAGGGGATCGAGGTCGGCACCTACGTCGGCACCCCGATCGTCTCCGGCGACGGGTCGCTGTTCGGCACCGTCGTCGGGATGAACCGCGAGCCGGTCACGACGACCCTGGACGACCAGGAGCCGCTGCTCGACCTGCTCTCCAGCCTGCTGTCCTCGGTGCTCGAGGCCGACTCCGCCGCGGTCGACACGGCGCGCGCCCTCGAGCGCGCAGTGAGCGACGCCGAGACCGACCCGCTCACCGGGCTGCTCAACCGCCGCGGGTGGGAGCGCTGGCTGGCGCGCGAGGACGAGCGCTTCCGGCGCTTCGGCGACCCCGCGTCGGTGGTGATGCTCGACAGCGACGGGCTCAAGACCGTCAACGACACCGAGGGGCATGAGGCCGGCGACCGGCACCTACGGCACACCGCCGCGGTCCTGCGCTCAGCGATCCGCAGCACCGATCCACTCGCCCGTCTCGGCGGTGACGAGTTCGCGCTCGTGGTGCAGGTGGGCACCGAGGACGCGGAAGGTCTGGTCATCCGCCTGCGCGAGGCCTTGGACGCCTCGGGCGTGCCGTGCTCGATCGGCTCGGCCCCGTTCACGGTCTCCGAGGGCTTCCCGGGCGCCTGCGTGGCGGCCGACACCGCGATGTACGCCGACAAGCGGGCCCGGCGCGGCGGCGACCGCACCTGATCTCTGCCCTTTCCAACGTATAGCCGACCACGGGGCTTGCGGCAAGACCCGGGTCCCGGCGGACGATCGCCGCTCACCAGCACCTGGATCGGCGCCGTCGCGCGGCGCTGTGGGGAGGCCCGTGTCCACGCCGGGGTACGACGAGGAACTGCGATCCGAGCGCGACCACGTGTCCGGGCTGTACGCGCGGCTCGACGCGGAACGCGCGCGGGTGAAGGGCGAGTACGACGCGGCGCTGAAGGGCACCGGCGAGTCGCCCATGGAACGCGACGTCGCGGTGCGCGCCGCGGCCGCGCAGATGACGCGGCTGGACGTCGCGGACAACGGGCTGTGCTTCGGGCGGCTCGACGCGCATTCCGGCGAGCGCTCCTACATCGGGCGGATCGGGCTGCGCGACGAGGACGACGAACCGGTGCTGCTCGACTGGCGCGCCCCGGCCTCGCGCGCCTTCTACGTCGCCACCGGCGCGCATCCCGAGGACATGCGCCGGCGTCGCCAGTTCCACACGCGCGGACGCCGCGTCGTCGACTTCACCGACGAGATGCTCGGCCGTCCCGGCGCCGGCAGCCGCGACGGCGCCGACCGGGACGCCGACGCGGCCCTGCTCGCGGCCGTGAACGCCCCACGCGGCGAGGGCATGCGCGACATCGTCGCGACGATCCAGGCCGAGCAGGACGAGATCATCCGGCTCGACCACCCCGGCGTGCTCGTCATCGAGGGCGGCCCGGGCACCGGCAAGACCGTCGTGGCGCTGCACCGCGTCGCGTATCTGCTGTACACGCAGCGCGAGCGGATGGAGCGCCACGGCGTGCTCGTGGTCGGGCCTAACCCGGCGTTCCTCCACCACATCGGCCGCGTCCTGCCGTCGCTGGGCGAGTCCGACGTCGTGTTCATGACGACCGGCGACCTCGTGCCGGGCCTGCACGTCACGGCCGAGGACACGCCCGAGGCGACCCGGCTCAAGGGCTCGCGAGCGATGCTCGACGTGCTCGCGGCGGCGATCGCGGACCGGCAGCGGCTGCCGGAGGAGCCGCTGACGATCGCGCTCGAGGACGTCACGGTGCGCATCGACGCCGAGACCGTGCAGTGGGCCCGCGAGGAGGCGCGCGAGAGCGGGCTCCCGCACAACGAGGCCCGCCCGGTGTTCGCCGAGATCGTCACCTACGTGGTCACCGAGCGGGCGGTGGGCCGGATCGCGCGGGGCTGGATCACCCGGTCCGACCGTGCCGCGTGGGCGCAGCTGCGCACCGACGTGCTCGACGAGCTGGCGAGATCCGAGGCGTTCACCGCCGCGCTCGGCGAGCTCTGGCCGATCCTGACCCCGGCGACGCTGCTCGGCCCGCTCTACGCCTCGCCCGACCGGCTGCGCGCGGCCGGCGCGGACCCCGCGCTGTGGCGGGCCGACGGCGACGCCTGGACCGTGCCCGACGTGCCGCTGCTCGACGAGCTGGTCGACCTGCTGGGACGCGACAAGGCGGCGGTCGACGCGCAGGAGCGCGTGGCCCGGCAGGAGCGGCAGGCGGAGTCCGAGTACGCCGCCGGAGTCATGGAGATCCTGACGCTGGACCGCGAGGAGCTGGACGAGGACGTCGGGGTGACCGTCCACGACCTGATCCACGACGCACGCCTGGCCGAGCGGTTCGAGGAGCGCGACACCCGCGAGCTCGCCGAGCGCGCCGCGGCCGACCGCGACTGGACCTATCGCCACGTCGTCGTCGACGAGGCCCAGGAGCTCTCGGAGATGGACTGGCGGGTGCTGATGCGGCGCTGCCCGAGCCGCTCGTTCACCGTGGTCGGCGACCTCGCCCAGCGCCGGTCCCCGGCCGGGGCGAGGTCCTGGGGCGCGATGCTGGAGCCGTACGTGCCCGGCCGCTGGGCGTACCGGTCGCTGACGGTCAACTACCGCACCCCGGCGGAGATCATGGCCGTGGCCGCCGCGGTGCTGGCCGAGTTCGCCCCCGACGTCCGGCCGCCGGACTCGGTGCGGGCCTCCGGCGTGCGGCCGTGGTCGCGGCAGGTCACCGAGGACGAGCTTCCGGCCGCGATCGAGGCGTTCGTGCGCGACGAGGCCGGACGGGAGGGGACGAGCGTGGTGATCGGGACCGGCGGGGTGGCGCCGTCCGCGACGAAGGGCCTCGAGTTCGACGCGGTGCTCGTCGTCGACCCCGACCGCATCCTCGCGCAGGGACCGCAGGGGGCCGCCGACCTCTACGTCGCCCTCACCCGCGCGACCCAGCGCCTCGGCGTCCTGCACCGGAACCCGCTGCCGGGTGCGCTGCGCGCACGTGAGCACTTCGAGGTGCTCCAGCACCCCGAACTGCTCACGTGCCGTGAGGCATGAGCTGGGCCGTCGCCGTCGCCGCGGCCGCGCGGATGTGCCGGACGCACGCCTCGGCGGCGGCATCGGCGTCGCGGGCCTCGACGGCGTCGACCACCGCGCGCAGCTCCGCCGCCGCCTCGGCGGGCCGGCCCGGCGCGGAGAGCGACGTCGCGCGCAGCAGCCGCACCCGCGCCTGGAGCCCGGCGAGCGTCTGCTGGAGCGGCCCGCTCGCCGACCCGTCCATGAGCACGTCGTAGAAGCGGTCCTTCGCCCCGAGATGGTCGCCGACCTCGCCCGTCTTGGCGCTGCGGGCGATCTCGTCGACGGCGCTGCGCAGCGCGCGGACCTGGTCGTCGCCGGCCCGTTGGACGAACCGCCGGACGGCGAGCGCCTCGAGCGAGGCGCGCATCTCGTAGATGTCGGCGGCGTCGGACGGCGACAGCGACGTCACCTCGGCCCCGCGCTGCGGGACGACGGTGACCAGGCCCTCGGCGGCGAGCTGGCGGATGACCTCGCGGACCGTGGCCCGCGAGACGCCGAGGCTCTCGGTGAGCTCGCGCTCGATGAGGCGCTCGCCGGGGCGCAGGCGCAGGTCGAGGATCGCCGAGCGCACCCGGTCGGTCACCTGCTCGCGCAACGGCGCGGCGACCCGCGGCAGCGGCTCGGGGCCCCAGACCGACGACGACACGGCACCCATCGTCGCACCACGCCCCGGCGCCACGCGTCAGCGCGAGTCCGCCAGCTCGGCGAGGATCGGCGCCGCGGTCGTCGCGGCGTGGATCCCGACGACGCTGGCGATCTCGAACATCTCGAGGATCTCCGCGACGGTCGCGCCGTGGCCCAGGGCGTTGCGCAGGTGCAGCTTGAGGCCCGGCACGTAGAGGTGGGTCGCCGAGGCGTCGAAGGCGCAGTAGACGAGCTCCTTGACCTTCGGCTCGAGCGTGCCGGTCTGCCAGGGCACCGACGAGAAGGCGACGTAGGCCTCGAACAGGTCTGGGTCCAGCTCGAGGATCTCGTCCCAGAACGTGTGCCAGTAGCCGCGGGTCGCGGTGAACTCGGCCTTGAGCCGCTCCTGGCGCTCGTCGAGCGGCGCCGGGCCGTCGCGCAGGCCCTCCTCGACGAGCACCTCGACCAGCAGCGGCACCCCGATGTTCGCGGCGTGGATGCCGAGCGTGCTCGTCAGCTCGAGCACCTCCATGATCTCGTGCGGCGTCGCGCCCGCGTCGAGCGCGGCGGCCACGTGCTGGCGCACCCCCGGCGTGTAGAGGTGGGTCGCGGCGGCGTCGACGGCGATGGAGAGCAGCTCGCGCACCTTCGGCGTGAGCGCGCCCGGCTCGCGGCGCCACGGCACCGCGGAGAAGTCGAGGTAGGCGCGGACGAACGCCGGGTCGAGCTCGAGCATCCGCTCCCAGGGCTCGCCCCAGGTGCCGCGCACGCGGACGAACTCGTTCTTGATGGCCTGCTGCTCGTCGGTGATCGTCACGGTGTCCCCTCGCTGCTGGGTCGGGTCGAGCTCCCCTATCGGCGTGCTCATCTGTTCGCTACGTCTCCCTGGTCGCGCAGCCAGCGGGCGATCTCGGTGTGGTCGGCGGTCGGCCCGAGCTCGGCCAGCGCCTCGTCCCAGAGCGCGACGGTCGCCGCCGCGTGCCGGGTCGGAACGCTCGTGCTCGCGGCGAGGTCGAGGGCGATGTGGATGTCCTTCACCAGCAGGCCGATGCCGAAGCCGGCCCCGTAGGTGCCGGGCAGGATGTGGTTCGGCCACTTGTTCTCGGTGGATCCGCTGCGCCCCGACGAGCCGTTGACGACCTCGAGCATCACGGCGGGATCGAGCCCGAACTCCTCGCCGACGAGCACCGCCTCCGAGCTCGCGACGAGGTGGGCCGCCGACATCAGGTTGTTCAGCGCCTTGAGCGCGTGGCCGGCGCCGACCGGCCCGACGTGGCGCGGGCGGCCCATGACGGCGAGCAGCGGCTCGAGGCCCGCGACGACGTCGTCGGGCCCGCCGACCATCACCGCGAGCGTGCCGGCGCGCGCCCCGGAGACGCCGCCGGAGACCGGGGCGTCGACCAGCACGCGGCCGGTGTCGGCCAGGGAGGCGGCGAGCGCGCGGGTACGCAGGGGTTCCGACGAGCTCATGTCCACGATCACCCGGGCTGAGTCCTCGGCCGGGTCGAGCTCGGCCACCACCGACTCGACGATCGCCGAGTTCGGTAGGCAGAGCAGCACCGCCTCGGCCCCGTCGGCGGTCTCCGCGGCCGAGCCGACGACCGCCGCTCCGGGCACCGCGGCGGCGAACGCCTCGCGCGCCTCGGGCGAGACGTCGTACGCCCGGACCGTCACCCCGGCGTCGACGAGGCGCGACACCATCGGCGTGCCCATGTGCCCGAGGCCGATGAAGCCCACAGTGCGGATCACGAGCGCTCCCTCGCCTCGGCCAGCACCCCGTCGGCGACCCGGAACGCCTCGAGGCCGGCGGGCGCGCCGCAGTAGGCCGTGGCCTGCAGGAGCGCCTCCTGGATCTCGGTCTCGGTGACGCCGTTGGTGAGCGCCCCGCGCACGTGCACCGCGAGCTCGTGGGAGCGGCCGAGCGCGGTGAGCATCACGAGGTTGAGCAGGCTGCGGGTGCGGCGGTCGAGCCCGGGGCGGTCCCACACCTCGCCCCAGCAGCAGCGGGTGACGTACTCCTGCACGGGCCGGGAGAAGTCGCTGACCTGTGCCATCGACCGCTCGACGTGGGCCTCGCCGACGACCTCCTTGCGGATGGCGAGGCCGCGCTCGAAGCGGTCGTCGGTCCCGTTCCGGCCGCTCTGCGCGCTCACTGCCCCGCCTGCCCGTACTCGTCGGCGGACACCTCGTCGAGCCAGGTCGTCGTGCCCAGGGACACCGCGAGGTGGGTCATGATCGAGCCGGGCCCGGCGCCGTGCCAGTGCCGCTCGTCCGGCGGCACCCACACGACGTCGCCCACCGTGAGCGGCTGCGGCGTCTCGCCGTGCGTGCACACCCATCCCGTGCCGGCGGTGACGACGAGGATCTGGCCGCGCTCGTGGTGGTGCCAGAAGGTCCGCGCGCCGGGGGTGAACGTCACCGAGTTGATCGTGGTGCCGTCGGTGGTCGGCAGCACCGGGTCGCCCCAGACGGTGCCGGTGAAGGTGGCTCCGCGTGCTTCGGTGACGACGCCGTCGGCGCGCCCGTGGACGATCTTCACGAGAACTCCTGGGTGATGGGCTGCTGGATCCGGACGCCGCCGGCGAGGTCGCCGAGGGCGTCCACGACGCGGTTGGAGATGACGTCGCCGTAGCCGAGGTGCGCGGCCATGCCGAACGAGGCGACCGGGCCCGCGGCGTTGAGCGAGGGCACGCCGAGGCGCGCGAGCAGCTCGGTGTAGAGCGTGACGTCCTTGGTCATCAGGCGGCTGGTGAGCCCGCCCTCGAGGTAGTCGCCCTCGACGATGCGCGGGAACCGGTTGCTCGAGGCGAACGACTGCCCGCTCCCGCCGTTGATGGCCGCGAGCAGCGTGCGCAGGTCCAGGCCGGCGCGCTGCCCGGCCACCATGACCTCGGCGGTCGCGGCGAGCGTCACCGCGTTGAGGAAGTTGTTGAGCAGCTTCGCGGTGTGCCCGGCGCCGACCGGGCCGAGGTGGTGCACGGTCGCGGCCAACGGCGCGAGGACGGGGCGGATCGCGTCCACGGCCGCGGCGTCGCCGCCCGCCATGATCGTCAGCGTGCCCTTCTCGGCCGCCGCCGCACCGCCGGAGATGCCGGCGTCGAGGTAGGCGACGTCGCGGGCCGCGGCCTCCGCGGCGAGCGCCACCGTCGACTCGGGCGACGCGGTGGACAGGTCGACGACGGTCGTGCCGGGTGCCGCCCCGGTGAGCAGGTCGCGCACCACCGGCTCGACGACCGTCGAGTCCGGCAACGAGAGCAGCACCGTCGCGGCGCGCCGCGCGACCTCGGCGGGGCTCCCGACGGCCTCGGCGCCGACGTCCTCCGCCCGGCCCACGAGCGGGTCGTGGCCGACGACCTCCCACCCCGCGTCCACCAGCCGGCGGGCCATCCGCCCGCCCATGTTGCCCAGTCCGATCACGCCGACCGTGGTCATGTCCGGTGTCCCTCCACCTCGAGTCGGATCACCAGGTCGTCGATCCCGGTGCCCTGCGCGCGACCGGGGAAGCGGCGTCCCACGTCGGTGTCGTGCCCGGCCACGAGGACCCGGCCCGGCCGGTCGGTGATCTCTCGCAGCGTGTCGAAGCCCGCGTACATGGCCTCGAGGTCGGCGACGACGAAGAACGGCCGGTCGCGGGTGAGCTCGTCGTAGAAGTGCAGGGCATCGGCCGCCAGCACGACCTCCCCGCCCGCCACCGCGACGCGGGCGATGAGCTGGCCCGGCGTGTGCCCGCCGACCTCGAGGAGCCCGAACCCGTCGCCCAGCTCGCAGTAGCCGGTGAACGTCGTGACGCGGCCCTCCTCGTGGGCCCGGGCCAGCGCGGCGATCTCGTTCTTCTCGGTCGAGTGCGCGAACTGCACCCGATCGGCATAGGGGCCGGTCCAGAACGCGAACTCGCGGGCCGTCACGACGATCTCGGCGGTGGGGAAGCGATGCAGGTTGCCGATGTGGTCGTAGTGCGCGTGGCTGACCACCAGGCGGTCGACCGTCGCGGCGTCGACCCCGAGCGCGGCCAGCGCGTCGACCGGATCGACGAGCACCTCGCGCCCTCGGCGGCGCCCGACCTCGGGGTCGAACCCGCAGTCGACGACCGTGGTGCGCCCGCCGCCCCGGACGATCCAGAAGAAGTAGTCCATGCGGAACCACTCGTCGGGCTCGCCGTAGACGTGCCAGTTCAGGTACGCCTCGGTGCGGGTGGTGACGCGTGTGCCGTAGCGGACGGCCCAGACCTCGTTGGTCATCGCAACTTCTCCAGAACCGGCAGCAGGTGCTCGAGCAGCCCCTCGGGATCCTCGGACATCGGGAAGTGGCCGCGCCCCGACATGACCACCAGCTCGCCACCCAGCTGCTCGGCGGCGAGCCGGCTCATCTCCGTGGTGGCCGAGTAGTCGTACTCGCCGCTGAAGACGTACAGCGGGCAGGTCGCGCGCCCGAGGCCGGCGGCGATCGGGGGGAAGTCGAGCGAGTAGAACGCCGTGTCGCCCTGGTAGACGCCGGGTCCGTTGCTGGCGTAGCCCCACAGGGTCTGCGCGCGCGGTCCCTCCGGGCTCGACGGCGCGATCAGCCCGCCGACCCAGCTGGCCAGGAAGCCGGAGTGGTCGACGTCGGCGCGGTGGGTCCACTCGACGAAGCGCCCGGCGCTCCCGAGGCCGCCCTCGAGCGCGCACACCCCGGCGAACCGGTCACCGGCTCGGGCGGCGAGGTAGAGCGCGATCGCCCCGCCCATCGAGCAGCCCAGGAGCACCGGGCGGTCGAGCTCGAGCGCCTCGGCGACCGCGAGCACCGTCGCCGCGTACGTCGCGGTGTCGAGCGTGTAGCGGCGGTGCTGCCAGTCGTCGGGGGGATCGGAGCGCCCGTGCCAGGGCATGTCGAAGGCGACGACGCGGTGGTGGTCGGTGACCCTCGGGTCCTCGAGCAGGCCCCGGAACTGGCGCGAGTCGGCGCCTGCCGTGTGCAGGCACAACAGCGGCGGTCCCTCGCCCGCGGTCTCGACGAAGATCCGCCGGCCGTCGTCCAGGTGCAGGTAGCGCCCCACGCTCGGCCCGAAGCCCGGCGGCCACGGTGCGGGATCGGGCCGGCGCCGGATCGGTGCCCGTTCCGTGTCCCGCAGCGCGTCGAGGAACCGGTCGACCGCGGGCGCCACCCGCGCCCACACCTCGCGCCGGCCGGTGATCCGCTCGCTGCCGCGGGTGGCGACGAGGGCCTGCGCCGACGTCGCACCACGCGGGGGCGGGTCGGCACAGAACTCGGCCCACTCCGCGTCGGTGACGGCGAAGCCGACGTCCCAGGTGGCGTTGATGCCGGGCGCGCCCTCGACACGCACGGAGCCCTCGACGACGCGGAGCAGGACGCGCGTGGCCCCGATCTCGAGCAGGAGGCTCCAGTCGGGTCCCGGGGGCAGACCGGCGAGCAGGTCGTCGGTGAGCGTCTGTGCCACCAGAGTCTCGTCGAGCCCCATCGCGCCTCCCCGTCGAGGACCTGTTGACGCCGTCGGGGCACGACTCTACGTTCCAGATTGTCTGACAGCCAGACGAAGAAGGACCTCGGTGGGCGAGGAGTGGTCTCGATGACGAGTCCCGAGCGGGCCGTGAGCACGGCGGCGCCTGAGGGCCCGGAGAGCCCGGAACGCGCGGAGAAGCGGAAGTCGGCGACCCGCGGGGCGTTCTTCGCGGAGTTCGTCGACATGTTCGACATCTATCTGCCGACCGTGGTGCTGACCCCGGCGCTGCTCTACTTCCAGCCCGCGCAGCTCGACCCGGGCACCACCGCGATCTTCACGTCGCTGGTCTTCGTCACCACGCTCGTCGGGCGGCCCATCGGTGCCGCGGTGTTCGGCGCGCTCGCCGACCGCATCGGGCGCCGGCGCAGCACGATCATCTCGGTGACGGGCTTCGGCGTGATCACGCTGCTCATCGCCCTGGTGCCCGGCTACACGACGATCGGGATCGCCTCGTTCTGGGTGCTCATCGTGCTGCGGTTCCTCGACGGGATCTGCCTCGGCGGCGGATACACCGGCGCGCTCCCGCTGGCGATGGAGTACTCGACGAAGAGCCGCCGCGGGCTGCTCGGCGGGATCATCCTGTCGGCGTTCCCGCTGGCCTACGTCGCGATCACCCTCGTCGGCCTGGCGTCGTTCGCGCTCTTCCCGCTGGCCGGGCCCGACTCCCCGTACGCCGTGTGGGGCTGGCGCGTCCCGTTCCTGCTCGGGGCGCTGCTCGCCTTCGTCCTCGCGGCCTACTACGTGCGCAGCGTGTCCGAGTCCGAGATCTGGGAGGCCGCCGAGGCCGCGAAGTCCGAGGGCACCTCGCAGGGCGGAGCGGGCCGTCCGCTCCTCGCGGTGCTGCGCAGCTCCACGTTCCTGCAGGTCTTCGGGATGATGACGGGGTTCTGGCTGACGCAGAACCTCGTGACGCTCTTCCTGCCGACCACCGTGCTGCGCAACCTCGTCGGCCTCTCGAACACCCAGCTGACCGTGACGCTGCTGATCGCCTACGTCTGCCTGGTCGGCAGCTACATCGCGTCGGGCGTGATCGGCCAGCGCATCGGGCGACGGCGGTTCTTCATCATCGGCGGGCTGCTCATCGCCACCGTCGGCGTGGGGCTCATGGCCGTGCTCGTGAACGGCCGCGGGCTGCCGCTCGGCGTCGTGATCCTCGTCGTGTGCCTGTTCTCGATCGTCGTCACCGCACCCTGGGGCGTCGTCCTGCCCTACATCACCGAGCGGTTCCGCACCGACGTCCGCGCCTCCGGCTTCGGCCTCGGGTTCAGCGTGTCGGTCGTGATCCCGTCCTTCTACGCCTTCTTCCTCGAGGGCCTCGGCGGGCTCATGCCGTACGCGACGGCCGTGCTCGTGCTGCTCGCCGTCGGCGGCCTGCTCGGGGCCGGCGGCGCGGCCGCGGGCCCCGAGACGAAGGACGTCGACTTCGAGTAGGTGCGCTCCGCGCATGTGAGCACTTCGAGGTGCTGGAGCACTCCGAAGTGCTCACATGCCGTCAGGCACCTCGGTAGGCGCCGGCCTTGATGTCCTCGAGCAGGCCGGGGCCCGTGGGCGTCCAGTCGACGACCTTGCGGGTGTGGTCGCTCGACGCGGCGAGGTCCATCGCGAAGAACATCCCGATGAACCCGAAGTGCTCGACGGCGTCCTCGGGAGCCACGGAGGTGACGGGGACGCCGAGCGCGTCGCCGATCGCCTGCGCGATCTCGCGGCTGGGGATCGCCTCCTCGGCGACGGCGTGCAGCCGCGTCCCGGCCGGGGCCTGCTCGAGCCCGAGCCGGACGAGCCGGGCGGCGTCGGAGACATGCACCGCCGACCAGCGCGTCGAGCCGTCCCCGGCGTAGGCGGACACGCCGTGACGGCGGGCGGCGTCGGTGATGAGGGCGATGAAGCCGTGGTCGCCGTCGCCATGGGTGGTGGGCGCGAAGCGGGCGCTGACGGCGCGGACGCCGCGATCGACATGGCCGAACGCCAGATTCTCCGCGCCGCCGCGCGGGGAGTCGGCGCCGATCGCGGGCGACGGGTCGGCCTCGGTACCTGGCCGTCCCGCCGCGAGCCCGGCCACGCCGGACGCCATGAGGAGCGGCTTCCCCGTGCCGACCAGTGCCTCGGCCAGCGTCTCGACGGACACGCGCTCGGCCCGGTTCGACTCCGCCGGGTTCGCCCAGTCGTGCTTGTTCGCGAGGTGCACGACCCCCTCGGCGTCGGCGGCTCCGCGCCGCAACGCCTCGAGGTCGTCGAGGTCCCCGCGCAGGACCGTCACGCCCCTGGCCTCCAGCGCGGCGGCCGAGGCGTCGGAGCGGGCGAGGCCGACGACCTCGTGTCCCGCGCCGAGCAGCTCGTCGACGGTGGCGGAACCGATCCAACCGCTGGCTCCGGTGACGAATACACGCATGATGCGTGGCCTCCTCTGCCCTCACGGGCGACCATGTCAGGTACTGACATCACTGTAGACCCTGATGTCAGCGACTGCCATCAGTACGCTGTGCCCATGGTCCGCTGGAAGCCCGGGGCGCGCGAGCGGCTGCAGGCCGCCGCCCTCGAGCGGTTCGCCGCGCAGGGCTTCGACGGCACCACGGTCGCGGAGATCGCCGCCACCGCCGGGCTCACCGAACGGACCTTCTTCCGGCACTTCGCCGACAAGCGCGAGGTGCTCTTCGCCGGCCAGGACGAGTTCGAGCGGTTGTTCCTCGCGGGCATCGAGGAGGCGGCCGGCTCCGACCCGATGGCGATCGTCGCGGCCGCGCTCGAGGGCGCCACCGCGTTCTTCCCCGACGAGCGCCGCGCGTGGTCCCGGGCGCGTCAGCGCGTCATCGACGCCGATCCGGGCCTGCAGGAACGCGAGCTCCTCAAGCTCTCCGGCCTGGCCACGGCGATGACCGACGGCCTGCGCCGCCGCGGCGTCGACCCGACGGCGGCCGCCCTGGCCGCCGAGAGCGGCGTCGCCGTCTTCCGGGTGGGCTTCGCGACGTGGATCGGCGAGGGTGAGGAACGCCCGCTCGCCGAGGTCCTGCGCGCCGTGCTGGCGGAGCTGCGGACGCTGGTCACGACGCCACAGGCCTAGGCGCGCCGCTGCTCCGCGGCGAGGAAGTGGGCGGCGTCCGCGGTGGCGGGGTAGAGCGCGCGGTAGTGCTGGTGGAAGGCGTCGTAGCGGGTGGTGCGGTCGGGGTCGGGCGTCACGGTGGCGACGATCGGGTTCCAGCTCGCGAGGTCGGCGGCGAGCCCGAGGGCCCGGGCGGCGAGGACGGCGTCGCCGAGCGCCGCGCCGGTCGTGTCGGCCGGGACGTGCTGCTCCTGCCCGGTGACGTCGCTGACGATCTGCGTCCAGAGCCCGCCGCGGGTCCCGCCGCCGACAGCGACCAGGCGCGGGTCCGGCCCGCCGGCCTCGCGGAACGCCTCGAGGTTGTGCCGCACCCCGTGTGCGATGCCCTCGAGGGCGGCGCGGTACAGCTCGGCGCGGCCGTGGCCGGTGGTCAGTCCGAGCACCAGGCCGCGGGCGTCGGGGTCGAGGATCGGGGTGCGCTCGCCGGCGAAGTAGGGCAGCAGGAGCAGCCCGCGGGCACCCGGCGGGACATCGGCGGCCTCGTCGGTCAACGTCGCGTAGTCGGCGCCGACGAGGTCGCGCAGCCAGGCCGTGATCGCACCCGAGGTGGCCATCCCGGCCGCGGTGGTGAACGAGCCGGGCGCGACGCCGCGGGTCGCCCACAGCGCCGGGTGCCGGACCGGCGCGTCCGCGACCTGCACCAGGAACATCGTCGTGCCGTACATGACCATCGTGTCGCCGGCGCGCTCCACGCCGACGCTGGCCGCCTCCGCCCAGGCGTCGATCGTCCCGGTGACCACCGGCGTCCCGGCCCGGAGCCCCGTCTGCGCCGCCGCGTGCTCGGTGACGACCCCGGCCACCTCCCCCGGCCACCGAAGCCGGGGCAGGGCGAGGCCGGGAGCGACGAGCTCGGCCAGGTCGGGGGCCCAGTCGGCGGCCTCGAGGTCGTACATCGGGTCGCACTGGCTCGCCGAGTGGTGGTCGAGGACGTACTCGCCGGTCAGGCGGTGCACGAGGTACGAGCTCGCCATGAAGAAGTGCCGCGTCGCGTCCCAGACCTCCGGCTCGTGACGCTGCAGCCACCGCCACTTGGGCCCGACCGCCTGGCTCGACAGCGGTGTGCCGCCGCGCGCGACGATCACCTCCGCGCCGATCTCGTCGGTGAGCTCGGCGATCTCGCGGGTGGCGCGGGTGTCGACGCCGTAGAGGATCGCGGGACGCAGCGGGCGGGCCTCGGCGTCGGCGGGCAGCAGCACCGGCCCGATGCCGCTGACACCGACCGCGTCCGGCGTGCCGTGGGCGAGCAGCTCGCGGGTGATCGACGCGAGGTCGGCCCACCACACGCCCTCGGCGTCGTGCTCGACCCACCCGGGGTGCGGGAACGACGTCGCGTGCTCGACCTCCGCCCGCGCGACGACCGTGCCGTCGCCGGCGTCGACGACGACACCCTTCGACGACGACGTCCCGATGTCGATCCCGAGGACGAGCGTCGCGGGCGGCACGGTTCGCGACCCTAGAGACCCGGTCCGAGTGCCTTCCAGGACATGCTTCGGAAACCGAAGCGATCTCCCGAGGTGACGCAGGCCCGGAGCCTCACCAGGCCAACGGCAGGCGGTGCAGCCCGTAGATCAGGGTGCGGTGGCGGAACTCCGGCTCGCCGGCCAGGCGCAGCCCCGGGAAGCGCTGCAGCAGGGCCGGGAACGCCACGCGCATCTCGATCCGCGCCAGCGGGGCACCCAGGCAGTGGTGGATGCCGTGACCGAAGGCGAGGTGCGGGGACGGCGGGCGGGAGATGTCGAGCTCCTCGGCGTGCTCGACCACCTCCGGGTCGTGGTTGGCCGCGACCAGCGACGCGATCACCAGCTCGCCGGCCGCCACCGGGTGCCCGCCGAGCGTCGTGTCCGCGACGACGGCGCGCGGGAAGCTCCCGTGCACCACGGTCAGCCGGCGCAGCAGCTCCTCGACCGCGCCGTCGACCGCCGAGGGGTCGTCGCGGACCCGGGCCAGCTGGTCGGGGTGCTCGAGCAGCGCCAGCGTGCCCAGCGACAGCATGTTCGACGTCGTCTCGTGCCCGGCGACGAGCAGCAGGTTGCCGATGCCGATCAGCTCGTCGTCGGTGACGTCGCCTGTCGTGTCGCCCGTGTGCTCGCGGATGAGCATGCCGAGCAGGTCGTCGCCCGGAGCCTCGCGGTGCCGGGCGACGAGGTCGCTCATGTACTCGCGCGACGCGTCGGCGAGGCGCATCCGTTCCCGGGGCTCGATGGTGCTGTCGAGCTGGCGCGCGCTGCGCTCGGTGAACTCGCCGCGGTCCTCGTACGGCACGCCGAGCAGCTCGCAGATCACCATCGACGGCACCGGCAGGGCGAAGTCGGCGACGAGCTCGGCGGGCGGGCCCGCCTTCTCCATCGCGTCGAGGTGCTCGGTGACGATCTCCTCGACGCGCGGGACCAGGCGCTTCATCCGCTTGACGGTGAACTCGCCGGTGAGCATCCGGCGCAGCCGCGTGTGGTCCGGCGGCTCCTGCCCGAGCAGGTTGCCGGCCTGGCGACGGCGGAACTCGGCGGTGTCGCGACCGGCCGCCACCAGCGCCGGCGGTGCCGGGACGCCGTCGAGGCGGAAGCGCTCCGGGTCGCCGTGCAGCTCACGGACGTCGGCGTAGCGGCTGACCATCGTCGCCTCGTGCCCGAACGGCGTCGCGACGCGACGGGTCTCCCCCGCGTCGCGCACCGCCTCGACCTCGGGCAGCAGTGTGAAGCCGTCGCGCTGCGCGGCCACCTCGCCGGTCCACGCGTGGGTCGCCTGGTCGGTCATCGCGGTCCTCCCGGTGACGGTGGTGGGCCCCCCGCCCTCGATGGTGCGCCCTGCCGTCGGGCGACGCCCGCGTCCTGCCCGGAACCTCCGGAATGCACCCGGACCGCGATCCCGTCGAGATAGGCCTCGACCGCGCGCTCGAGGATCCCCTCCTCGGCCAGGACGTCCTCGCTCTCGAACCCGCCCTCGTACCAGAGCCGCGTCATCGAGGGGTACCGCTCCTCCTCGAAGTACCGCTCCCAGAACACCGCGTTGATCGACGACCAGTACTCGGCGAGCCCCACGCCGGTGCGCCGGACCTGGTCCTGCTCGCTGGTCGAGTCGCGTGCGAGACCGGTGACCAGCGAGCGCAGGGCGATCGCCGCGTTGGCCGTCTCGGCCGGGGCGAGGCCGATGTCGAGGAACGGGGCGAAGAAGGCGTCCTCCATGCCGAGCACGTGCGGCCCCATCGGCAGGCGGCTGCCGTGGTGGAGGATCCACGGGTGGCGGGCGTAGAGCTCCCACAGTGCCCGTGCCTGCCGGGCCGCGGCGTCGCGCCAGGGCTCGCCGGGGTGGGGGTACAGGTCGCCCGTGATCTCGGCGAAGGCCGCGTCGATCATCAGCGCGACGAGGCCCTCCCGGCTCTCGACGTGCGTGTAGAGCGCCATCACCCCGACGCCGAGGTCGGCCGCGACCGCGCGCATCGAGAGATCCTCGAGCCCGGCGGCGTCGGCCCGGGCGAGGCCGGCCGCGACCACCTGCTCGCGCGTGGTGCGGGCCGGGCGACCCCGTCCCGTCGCGGCACCCCGTCCCCAGAGCAGGTCGAGGTGGTGCTCGTCGCCCATCGGCACTCCCTTGCCTTTCCGGACAGCGTCCGCTTAACCTAGCGCAGCCACTTTCCAGACGTTGTACCGAAAGGATCGCGATGATCCGCACCGAGGACCTGCGGCGCACCTTCCGACGGCGCGGCGCAGTGGTCGAGGCGGTCCGCGGCATCTCGCTGCGGGTCGAGCCCGGCGAGCTCGTGGCCGTGCTCGGCCCGAACGGCGCCGGGAAGTCGACGCTGCTGCGGATGCTGACGACGCTGCTCGGGCCGACGTCGGGCACGGCGGAGGTCGCGGGCATCGACGTCGTCGCCGACCCCACCGGGGTGCGGCGACGGATCGGCTACGTCGGCCAGGGCAACGCCGGCGGCCACAACCACCGCGTGCTCGACGAGCTCATCACGCAGGGCTCCTTCTACGGGCAGACGCGCGCCACGGCCCGCCGACGGGCCGGCGAGCTGATGGAGGCCCTCGAGCTGCAGGGCCTCGATCGCCGCACCGTCGCGTCGCTGTCCGGCGGGCAGAAGCGGCGCATGGACGTCGCGATCGGCCTGATGCACCGGCCCGGGCTGCTCTTCCTCGACGAGCCCACCACCGGCATGGACCCGCAGGCCCGCGCCAACCTGTGGGAGCACATCACCCGCCTGCGCGAGGAGCACGACACCACCGTCGTCCTCACCACCCACTACCTCGACGAGGCCGACGCGATGGCCGAGCGGATCGTGGTCGTCGACCACGGCGAGGTCATCGCCGACGCCGGCAGCGCCGAGCTGCGCACGCGCCACGCCGACGACCGTCTGGTCCTGCACGTCGACGACCCCGCGGCGGTCGCCGGCCTGGTCGAGGGCTCGCGGGCGCTCGCCGACCGGGTGGAGCTCCGCCTCACCGGCGGCGCCCGGGTGCTGCCCGGCCTGCTCGCCCGCCTCCATCGGGCCGGCGTCACCGTGCATTCCGCGCACCTGCACGAGGCGAGCCTCGACGACGTCTTCCTGGCCCTGACCGGCCGGAGCCTGCGCGAGGAAGGAGCTGCGGCATGAGCGTCGACACCACCGCCACGGCCGCACCCCCCGACCTCGTCGCCCCCCGGTCCGGCTTCGTCCACGACACCGCCGCGGTGTTCGTGCGCGAGTTCGCGCTCGTCCTGCGCGACCCGTTCTCGCTGATCTTCTCGCTGCTCCAGCCGCTGGTCTTCCTCGGACTGTTCGCCCCACTGCTCGCCGGCTCGCTGTCGGCCGACCAGCTCGGCGGCGAGTCGCCGCTGACGTGGTTCCTGCCCGGCGTCGTCGTGATGATCGCCCTGTTCGGCACCGGGAGCACGGGCGCCAACCTGCTCTTCGAGCTCATGACCGGCAGCTACGAGCGGGTGCTCGCCACCCCGATCTCGCGGGCGTCGATCCTCGTCGGGCGGGCGCTCAAGGAGCTCGCCCCGCTCGCCGTCCAGGCCGTGATCATCACGCTGGCGGCCGTCCCGTTCGGCGTGACGTTCTCGCCCGTCGGCGTGCTGGTCGGCCTGGCGATCCTCGGGGTGTTCGGCGTCGGGCTCGGGGCGTTGTCCTACGCGCTCGCCCTGGCGTCGAAGAACCGCGAGTGGCTGTTCTGGGGCGTCCAGCAGACGCTGATCTTCCCGCTGCTGATCCTCTCCGGGATGATGCTGCCGCTCGAGTCCGGGCCGGCCTGGATGCAGACGGCGGCGACGGTGAACCCCCTGACCTACGTCGTGAACGCGGAGCGGGCGGCGTTCACCGGGGCGCTGGGCGACCCGTCGATCCTCCACGGCGCGATCGCCGCCGCGCTGACATGCGCCGTCGGGCTCGTCGTCGGCATCCGGTCGGTGCTGCGCAGCGCGGGCTAGCCCAACGGACGGGCCTGCGCGGCGAACCCGGCCCACGGGTCGGCCTTGCGGGCGAGCCGGCGCGGGATCGAGCGGACGTCGTGCTGGTCGGGCGTGACGCGGCCGAGCTCGTCCCAGTCCAGCGGCGTCGCCGTCGGACCGCCCGGGCGCGCTCGCGGCGAGTAGGGCATCACCGCGGTCTGCCCGTAGGCGTTGCGGCCGATGTCGAGGAAGGTCCGGCCGCCGCGGGCGTCCTTGCGCACCTCCGTCGTGAGCTCGTCGGGGTCGTCGGTGGCCACCGCCTCGGCGATCCGGATCGCGGCCTCCCGGACGGCCTCCTGGTCCGCGGAGCCGTCCAGCGGCGCGACGACGTGGTAGCCACGGCTGCCGGTGCTCTGCAGGAAGGCGACGAGGCCGCGGCCCTCGACGGCGCGCCGCACGGCCCGCGCGACGTCCCGGATGCCGGCGAGGTCCTGGCGCTCGCCGGGGTCGATGTCGACGATCAGCCGGTCGGGCCGCTCGAGCGCCCCGGCGACGGCGTTCCAGCCGTGCAGCGTGACGGTGCCGAACTGAACGAGCCGGATGAGGTCGGCGGTCTCCTCGACCTCGGGGTGGTGCACGACATCGTCCGCGTCCTTCTTGCGCTCGCGCCGCGGGGTGTCGACGGTGTGCAGGCCCTTCGGCGCGCGCTTCCCGGCGTCCTGCTGGACGAACCCGCCGGCGTCCAGGCCGTCGGGGAAGCGCTGCAGCGTCAGCGGTCGGCCGATCAGGTGCGGGAGGACCGTGCTCGCGACGGCCTCCCAGTAGTGCGCCAGGTCGGCCTTCGTGAGGTCCTCGCCGCCGTCACGGGCGGGCAGGAGCACCTTGTCCGGATGCGTGACGTCGATGCCGGCGACGGTCGTCATGTCGGGCGTTTGCCTCCCGCGGCCGGTCGACAAACCTGCTGGTCGTGGACCGCGTCCGGCTCTCGAAGCGCCTGTCCCGCGCGCTGCGGCACGACCCGGGCCGCGTGGGGCTCACGCTCGACGCGCAGGGGTGGGTGTCGCTGGACGCGCTGTGCGCGGCGCTGGGGGTGTCCCGGGCCGACGTCGAGGACGTGGTGGCGCACGGGTCGAAGGCGCGCTTCGAGCTCGAGGGGAACAGCGTGCGCGCCCGCTACGGGCACTCGCTGCCCGGCCAGGTCGCCCTGCCGTCGGCCGACCCGCCGGACGAGCTGTTCCATGGGACCTCGTCCTCCGTGGTCGACGCGATCCTGCGTGACGGCCTGATCCCCGGCGGCCGCCAGTACGTCCACCTGTCGCCGGACCCCGACACCGCGCTCACGGTCGGCGCGCGGCACGGGCGGCCGGTGGTGCTCGTGGTGGACGCCTGCGCCGCCGCCGGGAACGGCGTCGTCTTCCGACGCGGCAACGACGACACCTGGCTCACCGCCGCCCTCGACCCCCGCTACCTGCGGCGGGCGTGAGCCAGGACGAGGTCGGCGAGCCGTCGCGGGCGGACGTCTGTGTCGTCGAGGTCCTCGAGCCGGTGCCACCCGGCGGCGAGGTGCGGTTCCTGGCTGACCGGATCGGCGGCGTCGATCCGGACCGCGAAGACGTGATTGATCTCGTGGTGCCCGTCCCAGCGATTCTCCAGCTCGCCCCAGCGCGCGGTGATCGTCGCGCCGACGTCCAGCTCCTCGCGCAGCTCGCGCCTCACCGCGTCCTCCGGCGTCTCCCCCTGCTCGACGTGCCCGCCGGGGAAGAACCAGTAGCCGACGGCTCGCTCCTGTACGAGCAGCACCGCGCCGTCGCGGAGGACCACGGCCCGGGCGATGAGCTCGGTCACGGGTTCCCTCTCGGTCACGAAAAGGTCACAGCGCCACCGAACGGCACCGGCGCCATCGGGGACCGGCCTAGCTTCCGCGCCATGAGCGAGCAGGGTCGGACGTGGGTCATGGTCCTCGCCCTCATGGTGCTCATGCCGATCGTGGCCCTGATGATCTCCGCCGGCTCGCCCCAGCTCGCCGAGACGGTCTCGCTCACCTCGGGCACGGGCCTCGTCGCGGCGGTCCTCATGGTCACGATCGTGGTGGTCGTGTCCCGGGTGCGCGGCCTGACGCGCGTTCTCGGGGTGGAGCTCGGCGTCGCGCTCCACCGTCGGCTCGGCGTGGCCGTCGTCGGGATCACCGTCACGCACGTCGTGTCCGCCGTCGCGCACTCGCACCGCGGCCTCGGGATCCTCAACCTGTTCGCGGTCGGCCCGCCGATCAAGGTCGGCATCATCGCGGTGGTCCTCATGGTCGTGCTCGTGGCGCTGCGGCCCCGCGCCAGGTCCCGTCGCTACGGGCTGTCCTCCCGCATCCATGCGGCGCTCGGGATCATCACGGTGCTGCTCGTCGTCGCCCACGTGGTGCTGTTCGGGCACCTGCCGGAGAACCCGCTGGTGGGGGTCACGCTCGGCGCGCTCGGCGTCGTGCTGGTGGGCGTGGTGGTGCGGCGCTGGATCGCCGTGCCGCTGCTCGACCGCGGCCTGCACCTCGTGTCCGCGGTGCGCCCGGAGTCGTCGGACACCTCGACCGTGGTGCTCGTCCCGGCGTGGCGCGCGCTCGACCCCGCACCCGAGCCGGGGCAGTTCGTGTGGCTGCGGCTGCGGCGGCTGCCCCTCGCCGAGGAGCACCCGTTCACGATCGCGGCCTCGACGCGGGCGGGACGGCTCGAGCTGACCGTGCGCGACCGCGGACCCTTCAGCAGCGGTCTCCAGGCCCTCGAGGTCGGGCGGCACGTGTGGGTCGACGGCCCGCACGGCGCCTTCGTGCCGATCGCCGCCACCGACATCACCGGCGGCGGCCTCGTGCTCATCGCCGGCGGGGTCGGCATCACGCCGATCATGAGCATCCTGCGCGCCCACGCCGCGGCGGCGGATCCCCGCGCCCACGCCCTCCTGCTCGCCGAGCGCGAGAACGAGGCGCTGTTCGCCACCGAGATCCTCGCGCTGTCCCGGCGTCTCGACCTGTCGGTCCTGCGCACCGGAGGCCACCGCCTCGACCCCGGCATGCTCTGCGCCGTGCTGCCGACGGGCGTCCCCGAGAGCCACCGGTACTTCGTCTGCGGGCCGCCCCCGCTCGTCGGCGCGGCGCTCGACGGCCTCGGCAGCCTCGGCGTGCCCGCCCGCGCCATCACCACCGAGCGCTTCGGCTGATCCGGAGCCGCCATGATGGTGGCGTGCAGCGACGCTGGCAGGCGCTCGGGCTCGCCCTCCTGGTCGGCCTGGCCGTCGCCTGCGGCTCGGAACCCGAACCGGTCGCGACGACCCCCGATCCCGCCGATCCCGCTGCGCTGCGCGTGATGACCTGGAACGTCCAGACCGGCGAGCACGACCCACCGGAGTGGGCCCCGGTCGTCGCCCAACTGCGCCCGGATGTCCTCGCCCTGCAGGAGATCTGCACGGCCGACGCCGAGGAGCTCGCGCGGCTCCTCCAGCTCGAGCACGGCCTGACCTACGAGGTCGTCCCGGGACCCATCCGACCGCCGACCCCCGCCGAGGCCAACGCGTCGGTGAACGCCGCGCTCGGCCCCGCCTGTGACACGAGCCCCGACGACGTGCAGTTCGGCCTCGCCGTGCTCTCGCTCCTGCCCGTCACCGGCCCGCGCGTCACGACCTACCCTCCCGACGCGCGCGACGAGCAGCGCGGCTACCTGTCGCTGCAGGTCACGACGCGGGCGGGGCCGACCGTCTCCGTGCACACCACCCACCTCGGGCTGGACGGGACGCAGGACGACCAGCTCCGACGCCTCGCGGTCGACGCGGCGGGCGCGGCGCCCGCCGTGGTGCTCGGCGACCTGAACCTCATTGCCTCCCAGCCCGAGCTCGCGCCCCTGCGCCAGGGCTTCACCGAGGTCGACCCGGACGCCCGGCTCGCGACCAGCCTGCTCGGCAAGATCGATTACATCTTCCTGCGCGGGCTCGCACCCGTCGGGGCGCCCGAGGCGCCGACGGTCACGGCGTCCGACCACCGCCCGCTCGTCGCGACCCTGCGTCTGTCGCCGTGACCTCAGGACGGGAGCGCGCCGATCTCCCGGAGCAGCCCGTACGTGTCCCAGTTGACCCACTCCTCGACGAAGCGTCCGTCGACGATCCGACTGAGCAACTGCCCTTCCATCAGCACCTGCTTACCGGTCGGCGCCTCCCCCATGAGCTGGCCGGCGTGGGTGCCACGCAGCGTCCAGTGCGTCTCGACCAGGTCCCCCTCGGCGAGCTGCCGCTCGATCCGCAGGTCGAAGTCGGCGAGCACACCGCGGTAGGCCGTGACCCGGGCCCGGAAGCTCTCCGGTCCCGAGCCCTGGTCGCCGTTGAAGGGATCGTGGTTGACGTAGTCCGGGGAGAACATCTCCTCGAGCGCGTCCCACTTGTCCCCGTTCCACATCTCGGAGAACTGTCGCTCCACGAGCTCCTTGTTCTGCTGGGTCGACACGTCGACCTCCTCGGCCTCGGGGCACGCCCGACCGTGCCCGGGGGCCCAGGGTGGCGCCGGTCCGACACGGTCTCCACGTCGTAGTTCCCGCACGGGTCGTCGAGCTCGAGGAGGCACCGGGGTGAGCCACCGCTTCGTCATCCAGCGCCACCACGCCTCGACGCTGCACTTCGACGTGCGGCTCGAGATCGACGGCGTGCTGGTGTCGTGGGCGGTGCCGAAGGGGCCGTCGACCGATCCGGCGCAGCGCCGTCTCGCCAAGCGCGTGGACGACCACGCGCTCGACCACATCGACGTCGAGGGCCGCCTCGGCACGGGCACGGTCATCGTCTGGGACACCGGGACCTACGAGATGCGGACCGAGGGCACCGCCGCCGAGGCCCTCGCGAACGGCCACCTCACCGTCGAGCTGCACGGCCAGAAGCTCGGCGGCGGCTACGCGTTCCTCCGCACGGGCGGCGACGACTGGCTGATGATCAAGACCAAGGACGACGCCGCCGACCGTCACCGTGACCCCGCCCAGGACGAGAACACCTCGGTGCTCACCGGGCGCACGAACGACGACTACGCCTGAGCCGCCGGCACCGCCGCGGCCAGGACCTCCTGCAGCGGCGTCGCCGGCCGGCCGAGCAGGCGGGGCAGCGTCGGGTCGACCGCGGCGAAGTCGCCACGGCGGCTCGCGGCGAACATGCCGACAAGCATGTCCGCCGCCGCCTCCGGCGCGCCGTGGCCGACCAGCTCGGCGCGGTACTCGGCGTCGGACACCACGACCCGACGGATCGGGCGGCCGGCGACCTCCGAAGCCAGCGCGGCGACCTGCTCCATCGTGAGCGCCTCCGGGCCGGTGAGCGGCGGGGTGAGGCCGTCGAGCTCGTCGCTCGTCAGGGCCAGGGCCGTGAGGTCGGCGAGGTCGCCGTGGGTGGTCCAGGCGACGGGACCGTCCTGGGGGACGCGGAGCTCCCCGGTGTGCCAGGCACCCTGCAGGAGCCTCGGCACCGTCGAGGCGTAGAGCCGTTGCGCAGCGAGGTGAACGGCGCCCCGCACGTGCGGAGGACCTCCTCGTTGGCGGCGTGCTGCGGCATCGGCGGGAACGGGGAATCCGGCCGAGCGCCGGCGTGGCTGGTGTAGAGCACGCGCTCGGCGCCCGCAGCGACGGCGGCCTCGATCGCGGCGTGGTTCTGCCGCAGGCCCTCCTCGCCGAGGGTGTTCGCCGACACCACCAGCACCCGCGACGCCCCCTCGAACGCCTCAGCGAGGCTCGACGGCTCGGCGTAGTCGCCGCGGCGCACGCGCACACCGCGCTCCGCGAGGTCCGGCACCTTGTCCGGGTCGCGGACGCTCGCGCCGACCTGCTCGGCGGGAACGCGGTCGAGCAGCCGCTCGAGGACGGCGCGGCCCAGCTGGCCGCTCGCTCCGGTCACGACGATCATGAGGACTCCGTTTCCAGTGGTAACGACTCGACAGTATCACTGTTGTTAGCGGTGGAAGCGTGTTCTCGCTATCGTCGTCATCATGGAGACCGAGGGCGGTGCCGACGGCCCGCGCGAGCGGATCGTCGCGGCGGCGCTGCGCCTGCTCGAGGAGGACGGCGCCGAGGCGGTCTCGACCCGCGCGGTCAGCGCTGCGGCCGGCGTCCAGGCGCCGACCATCTACCGGCTCTTCGGCGACAAGCAGGGGCTGCTCGACGCCGTCGCCGCGCACGGCTTCGCGTCCTACCTCGCGACCAAGACCGCCACCGAGCCGGGCGACGACCCGGTGCAGGACCTGCGCGAGGGCTGGGACCTGCACGTCGGGCTCGGCCTCGCCCACCCCGCGCTCTACCGCCTGATGTACGCCCGCACCGGCCCGGGCTCGCCGGCCGCGACCGCCGCCGTCGACGTCCTCGCCCAGCACATCGGTCGGATCGCCGAGGCCGGGCGCCTGCGCGTGCCCGAGGACCGGGCGGTCGGGCTCGTCCGGGCCGTCGGCGAAGGCACGACGCTGACGCTCATCGCCACACCGGAGGGCCAGCGCGACCCGCTCCTCGCGACCTCTGCACGCGAGGCCGTCATCGCGGCGATCACCACCGACGCGCCGGCCCTCCCCGACCCCGGCCCCGTTCCCGCGGCCGCCGCCCTGCGCGCCGCCCTGCCGGACGTCGACACCCTCAGCGCGGCCGAGCTCGGCGTCCTGCGCGAGTGGCTCGACCGGATCACCGCCGCACAGGGCGGGACGTAGGTCGCCACCGTCAGTCCCACCAGAACCGCCAATGCCGCGCCTTGCGGATCGTCCGCCCGTAGCTGCGCGGTGTGTACACGGTGCCGGCCATGTCCTGCGGGTCGTGCTGGTCCGGGCAGAAGGCGAAGTGCTCGGCGGCCACCTGTTCAGCCTCCTTGAAGGTCGTCGGCGGGTACGCCACCGACAGCAGGAGAGTCGACTCGGTCATCACCACGAGCAGGGCACCGAACCGATCCTCCCAACTGCGAAGAACCGCGCTGATCCGGACGTTGTCCTGGTGCCTGTAGTTGCCCGCACCGACCCAGCCCGTCACGGCGGGGACGTCCGCCGGCCGCGCCGCACGCACCACAGCCAGAACACCGACCCCGTACGACACCACCTCGTCGGCCATCGCGGCCGCTTCCTCGACCGTGCAGCGCGACGTCGAGCGATCCACGCGGCCAGCACGGACGAGGCCCGGCAACTGACCGGAGAAAGGCTCCAGGCATGTGCACCCTTCGGGGCACGGTCCGGGCCACCAGTCCGCCAGGACGCGGTACGGATCGTGGGCGTCGACGTCCACGGCGGGATCGTCCGGGACCGGCAGGACCCCGACCCCGGCATCGCCACCCCGGCCGAGCCAGACCGGCGCTCGGTGGGTCGTACGGGCCTTGCCGAGCAGCTCGCGATAGGTGTTCGGGCCCGCGCCGGCAACGCGTTCCACGAGGTCGGAAGCGGGAAGATCAGAAGTCGTCATGCTGGGTTCGACGGGCCCACCCTCTCGACGGTTCCATCGCCCCGGCGAACCGCCACGGCAGGCTGGGCCCATGACCGTCGACTACGGCCCCCACGGATCGAGCCTGCGCGACCTGCCGCGGCTGCGGCGCACGCGACGGCGGCGCTCGTCGAGCTGGGACCGCACCGGTGGCAACGACGACCGCGCCACGCTCCGCCCCGGCGAGACCGCGACGATGCTCGACGTCGCCGGGGCCGGCGTCGTCACCCACCTCTGGATGACCGTCGCCGCGCCGCGCAGCATCCGCCGGCCCCTCGGCGGGGCGGACGACCTACTGCGGCGTCTCGTGCTGCGCGCCTGGTGGGACGGCGAGGAGCACCCGAGCGTCGCCGTCCCGCTCGGCGACTTCTTCGGCGTCGGCCACGGCCGCACCACCAACTTCGTGTCGCTGCCGCTGCAGATGAGCCCCGAGGACGGCAAGGCGTTCAACTGCTGGTTCGCGATGCCGTTCGGGTCCGGGGCGCGGATGGAGGTGACCAGCGAGGTCGAGGACGCGGACGTCGTCGTCTACTTCTACGTCGACTACGAGGAGCTCGACTCGCTCGACGCGGACATCGGGCGCTTCCACGCCCAGTGGCGCCGCCAGAACCCGACGGCGGGCGCGCGCCCCGGCCCGTCCAACGCCGCCTACCAGTTCCACGGCACGAACCTGACAGGCCGTGACAACTACACGATCCTCGAGGCCGAGGGCCACGGGCACTACGTCGGCTGCGTGCTGAACATCCAGAACAGGCGGCGCACCCGGAAGTGGAACTGGTACGGCGAGGGCGACGACATGATCTTCATCGACGGCGACGAGTGGCCGCCCACCCTGCACGGGACCGGCACCGAGGACTACGTCAACACCGCCTGGTGCCCGACGCAGACCTACTCCGCGCCGTACCACGGGGTCACTCTCGCGGGCGGGAAGAACTGGCGCGGACCGGTGAGCCTGTACCGCTTCCACGTCGAGGACCCGGTCGTCTTCGAGCGCTCGATCCGCGTGAGCATCGAGCACGGCCACGCCAACAAGCGCAGCGACGACTGGTCGTCGACGGCGTACTGGTACCAAGCCGAACCCCACCGACCCTTCGAGCTCGCGCCGGTGGAGGATCGCCTCACGGGTCCGTGAGCCGGACGTCACTGCCCACTTGGCCAGGGTCACACCCCTCCGCACTGGCAGGACCAGCCCTGCTCCTCGCACCATCGGTCATCCGTCCACGGAGGTACGCCTTGAACGACCAGGAGCGCTACGACCGCTTCCTCTCTGCCCTCGGTTTCCGCGCCAACCTCGACGGGACCCCGTCGGGTGGCGTGGACCTGATCGACCTCGACGGCGAGCCCGTCGACCCCGCCGTGCGCCTGCACGTGTGCCCCGAGACGCTGGCCGCGCACGTCTGCGACGAGCAGGGTGTCGTCCCCAGCGCCCGCCCGTCGCTCGACGACGACCCGGACGCGCTCGACGACGCCGAGGCCTCCTCGCTGCAGTCGCTGCTCGCGCAGATCGAGGAGGCGATCCTCGTCCGCGAGCCGGGCAAGGACCACCTCGTGCTCGTCGACGGCGGCGTGCGCGCGGTCTCGGAGGACCAGGTCCCCGCCTGACCCTCGGTCGGCCCGACGCCTCCTGGCCGTCACTCCGCCAGGCGCGCAGCGGCGTGACACGCTGGCTCGCACACGGCGTCGGGAGCGGCATGGTCGAGGAGGGCGGGCGACCGATCGCTCGCATCGCGTCCCTGACCGTCTTCCCGATCAAGGGCTGTGCGGGGATGGCGGTCGACCGCCGCGAGGTCACGACGACCGGACTGGCCGGCGATCGGCAGTTCATGGTCATCGGCCCAGACGGCCGGTTCAAGACCCAACGGCGCCGTCCCCTCCTGGCGACGGTGCGGCCGCACCTCGACGGCGACCGCCTCACCCTCGCCGCGGACGGCCGTGAGCAGTGCTCGGTCGACATCGTCAGGGACGGTCCGCGGCGCCAGGTCGAGATCTTCGGCAAGGACCATCCCGCGCTCGACCAGGGCGAAGACGCCGCCGACTGGCTCTCCGACGTACTCGGGGTGGAGAGCCGGCTCGTCGGCGTCACGCCCGAGCACCACCGCCCCACCGACGGCCTCGTGCCCGGACTCTCCGGGTGGGCCGACAGCGGCTCGCTCCTGCTCCTCTCCCGCGCCGCGGCCGACGACCTCTCCGACCGCGCTGCCGAACGCACCGGCGAGCCGCTCCCCCTCGAGCGCTTCCGCGCCAATGTCGTCCTCACCGACTGCGCGGCCCACGCGGAGGATTCGCTCGACCGCGTCCTTCTCGGGAGCACTCACCTGGCGTTCTCGAAGCAGGCCGTGCGCTGCGCCGTGGTCACCGTCGACCAGGGCACCGGCGAGCGCGCCGGCCCCGAGCCGCTGGAGACCCTCGCGACCTACCGCCTCACCGACAAGGGCGTCGTGTTCGGGGCGAAGTACACGGTGCTGGCGCCGGGCGAGGTCGCGGTCGGTGACGAGCTGCGCGAGGCTCCGGTGACATCCCGAGAGGCTGCTGACCCGTAGCGACCCGTCGCGCCGCCACCACGGTTCTGCGGCGGGGTGCTGCGCGGCGCGTCGCCAGCAGGCACGGCGACCGGCCGAGAGACCATGACGACGATGCCCGAAGGCCTGACGAGAACCCGGCAACAGACCGAAATCGGCGAGGGTCTCGCCGTCGGCTGCCTGGTCGCGGGCGTCAACGCGATCAGCTCGACCGCCCCGCTCGACACCGCGCTGACGACCGCCTTCGACTCGTGGCCGTGGGTCTCGCGCTACCCAGCGGCGCGTCGTCACCCGAGACTCGCCGAGATCCTGCAGCGCAGCTCCGGGCGCCGCGGGAGCCGGGTCGCGCGGTGGAGCTCCTCCAGTGGGCTCTTCGTTCCCCAGCTCTGCGACGACGAGTGGGATCTATCCGCAGCCTGCGTCCAGCTCGAGGAGGCGACGGCCATCCCCGCGCGACGGTAGTGCGAGCTCGCCACCGCGTTCCTCGAGGGCCTCGAGCCCGTCTTCGTGTGGCGGGCGCACCCCATCGATCCGCTCGACGACATGTGACTCGGACACTCGCTGAACGGGCTTCCTCCTAGGCAGCGTCGACGGCACCAGCTTGGAGTAGAGACTGCGGCATCGGCCGGTCGAGACGCCAGGTGATCGATATCGGGCGCTCGCCCGCGTGCTCTACGGCAGTAGCCGTCCCGAGGCATAGGAACGGCGCGGACCCGAACTCGTCGGCGCGGGTCGCCCTCACGAACAGCACGACGTTGCTCGTTCCCTTGATGTACCGCTGACCCATCGGCGACGCGAGCGCTGTGGCGTTCTGCGATTCCCAGTGGAAGAGGTCCGAGGAGATCGGGTAGTCCCGATATCTCGTCGATGGCGCGAAGTCCTTCTCCTCCTTGTGCAGAGTGACCAACAGCGCGTCCACGTTCGTCGCCTCCGAGTACACGACCCCGGCGGCCTGCCCACGCGTCTTACGCGTCCCGTCCGCCCAACCGATACCCGCCAGGACCTCATCGCGCCGATAGGTGCAGTGCGACCGAAGCGAGACGCCCGGAACGCTGAGCTCCCTCGGCACCATCCGCGCCCGGTCCGCAGCGAGCGCCATCAGCGTGCCCAACTCCTCGGCAACAGCCGGGTGCCTGCGCAGCGTCCGCAGCGCCGCCTCGAAGGAGGCGTGGCGACCGAGGTCTGGCCAGATCGTGTAGACGAGCATCCGCGCGAGGGCCTGGTCGTCCGCCGACAGCGAGGGGAAGGCCGGACACTCGGCACTCAACAACTCACTGTAAGTGGCGGCGCGACCTGGATCGTCCACGTGAATCAGGCTCGCGACCCGCCGGAGGAGTTCGTCCTCCCGATGACCCGCAGGCTTCGTCGCGAACCCGGCCTCCCTCCGCAAGCCGGTCCAACTGACTCCAGCGACGCGACCGTATACATCGGCGAGCTCCTGTCCACTCGCCTGGAGGTAGTCCTCGAGCGACAGGTCGCCATGCGACCGGACGTCCTGCACCAGCGCCTTCCGGCCGCCCTTCAGACCCTGGCGCACGTTCTCGAGCACGACTCCCTGCGCGACACGATCGAGAATCAACCGCGAACCAGAAGGGAGGAACGGGAAGCCATCCTCGATGTCGCGAACGAGCCCTCCACGGGTCGATCCGGTCAGCGCGCGATAACGGACGTCGAAACGGAACTCACGGCGATGCTGGCCGATGAAGTCGAGGACGGTGAGCACCGCTTTCCCGGGCGTTCTTCGAAGCCCGCGGCCGAGCTGCTGAAGGAAGATCGTCGCGCTCTGGGTGGGCCGGAGGAACAGGACGGTGTCAACCGTCGGGAGGTCGACGCCTTCGTTGTAGAGATCGACGGTGAACAGGCACGCGACTGCGCCCGAGCGAAGGTCGGCCGCGGCCTGGTCGCGCTCGACCGACGCGGTTCCACCGTGCACCGCGCGTGACGGGATGCCGGCCTCGCTGAACTTCCGCGCCATATACTCGGCATGCGAGACCGAGACACAGAAGCCGAGGGCGCGTACCCGCCGAGGATCAGCCACCCGGTCATATAGAGCGCTGAGAACGATCCGTGTTCGAGCGTCGTTGCCGGTGTAGAGCTGATCGAGGGCCTCAGCTTCGTAGGAGCCGCGCTTCCATTCGAGCGTGCTGAGGTCGGTGTTGTCCGCGACCCCGAAGTAGTGGAACGGACACAGCAGGTCCTGCTCGAGGGCTTCCCCGAGACCGATCTCGACGGCTGTGCGGCCGCCGAAAAACTCCCGCACGTCGACACCGTCGGCGCGGTCGGGCGTAGCGGTCAAACCGAGCAGTTCAGTGGCCTCGAGCTTCCTGAGCAAGTCGCGGTACGAGGGCGCCTCCGCGTGGTGAAACTCGTCGATCACGGCCACGTCGTACGCCGGAAGGTCTACCTCGCGCAGCGACTGGACTGACGCAAAGACGTGTTTCCACCGACTTGGACGCTGACCACCGACGAGCAACTCGCCGAACGTTCCGTCGCCCAACACCTCGCGGTAGGTGCGCTGTGCCTGCTCGAGCAGTTCCCGGCGATGCGCGACGAACAGCAGGCTCTTCTCGCTGCCGCCGAGTCGCCGGTAGTCGAGCGCGGCCACGACTGTCTTGCCCGTACCGGTCGCGGCGACGACGAGGTTGCGGTGACGGTCGTGCACAGTGCGCTCGGCCTCGAGGGCTTCGAGGATGCGCTCCTGGTGCGGGCGCGGCCGGACCTCGAGCCCCGAGAGGACCAAGGTGGACGGACCGGCCCCCGACTGGGCGCCGAGCGCGCGGTCGAGAAGTTCGGCGTCGCGGTCCGGGTCGTATGGCCGGAACTCCGGGTTATTCCAGTAGGTGTCGAAGGTGGCCTCGAACTTGCGGACTAAGGTCGGTGTAGCGACCGACGAGATGCGGACGTTCCACTCCAACCCGTCGACTAACGCGGACTTCGACAGGTTGGAACTTCCGACGTACCCCGTGTCGAACCCGCTGTCCCGCCGAAATAGCCAGGCCTTCGCGTGCAGCCGCGTTGACTGCTCCTCGTACCGAATACGCACCTCAGCGCCGTAGCGTCGGACTAGTTCGTCCACGGCGCGCCGTTCAGTACCGCCCAAGTACGTCGTGGTGATGACCCGCAGCGGCACTCCGCGCTCGCGCAACGCCGTAAGCTGCTCGGCGAGAAGGCGCGTGCCGTGGAACTTGACGAACGCGCACAGCAGGTCGACCCGATCTGCACTCGCAAGTTCAGCGTTCAGCTCCGCACCCAGACTGGGCTCGTCCGGCGTGTTGGTCAGCAACGCCGTGTCCGACAGCGGCACCGTCGGTCGGACGACCCGCTGAACGCCGGGCGCCACCGCGACGGCCAGCAGCTGCTCCAAGGCCACGACAGCGTCGTCGCCCTGGTTCTGGTTCACCATGTCGACGATTCCGTTGACGAGATCGCGACGACGATCGCTGTCCGTCTGATCGGTCAGTGCGCGTCGGACGACCTCAGCGACGTGCCGGGCGAGAACGTCAGGCGCGCTCGCCTTCTCGACCGCGTCGAACCGAGCGGCGCCGTCCGGCAGAGCGCGCAGGCGTCGTTCGAGACCCCGCGTGTGAAGGAGTTCGTATAGCCCATCGTCCACTTCCCCATCCACGACGGCAGAGTGGCACATGGCTCAGATGGGTCTCGTGACCCGGTGGCCCGAAGATCAGCCTGGTGATCAGGCCGGCTAGGTCCACGACTACGGCGACCGGCTGCCTCGACGTGCCGCTCGACGACGGCACCACCCGCCAGGAGGAGATCGAGCGCGTCACATGGAGGAGGACACTGGCGTACTTCTGACGCCCCGAACTTGTCCCACGACGGACAGCCACGACACGCCGACATCGCGACGCAGGCACCACCCGGCCGTGCCGCGACCGTGACCTCCGGGCCTCCAGAACGCGCCACGCTGCGCCTTCGAGAGCGACGCGAGAGGAGGCCAATCATGGCGAGGTTGGACGGCAAGGTCGCCATCATCACCGGCGGGGAGAGCGGGATCGGGCGGGCGTCGGCGGGCGCGATGGTCGACGAGGGCGCGCAGGTGCACCTCGTCGGACTCGACGCCGACGCGCTGAAGCGGACGGTCAGCGAGCTCGGGGACGATCGAGCTGCGTTCACCAACGCAGATGTCACCGACGAGGACGCCGTGCGCCGTGCCGTCTCGGAGGCCGTCGAGCGCTTCGGCCGCCTCGACGTCGTCTTCAGCAACGCCGGCAACACGGGGGCCGTGGCGCCGATCGAGGACTACCCGTCCGATGAGTTCGCCCGCACGCTGCAGGTCCACGCGCTCGGCGCGTTCCACATGATCAAGCACGCGTCCCCGCACCTCGGCGAGGGTGCGAGCATCATCATCACCTCGAGCGTCGTCGGGCTGATGGGCTTCGGTGGCATCAGTGGGTATGTCGCCGCCAAGCACGCGCAGGTTGGCATGATGCGGGCGGCCGCCAAGGAACTCACCCCGCGTCGCATCCGGGTCAACTCCCTGCACCCCGGGCCCACGTCGACGCCGTTCCAGGACTCCATCGAGATGCGCGCGACGGGCCTGCCACAACAGGAGGCCGCAGCGGCATTCGACGACCTCGTCCCGCTCGCCCGGCACGCCACGCCTGCGGAGATCGCGAAGACTGTCGTCTACCTCGCCTCCGACGACAGCGCCTACATGACCGGGGCAACGGTTGCCGTCGACGGCGGCCTGACGATCTGAGCGCGACCTCAGTGCCCCTCGAGGTCGAGGAGGTAGGTCGCTGAGTGCTCGAGCCCCGACGGCCCGGGCAGGCTCTCCAACTCCTCGGTGCCCTCGTCCCCGATGCGGCGGATGCGGTCGACCGACCACATCCGCACGCCCTCGGGCAGGAGCGGCCACAGCATGCCGTCGGCGGCCCAGAGGTAGGGCTCGACGACCAAGCGCCCGGTCACGGCGAGCATCGCGTCCGCCGGCCACCGCTCGTCGGCGCTCGCGAGCAGGGGCTGGACGAACCCCGCGTCGAGGACGGGTGGCACCTCGGTGCCGGGCAGGCGCACCGTGCCCGCGACGGTGGTCGTGGGGACGGGGCTGCCCTCCTGCGTCACGCCGGCACTCGACGCAGCCGCGGTTGACGTCACCTGCAGCGCGAAGCCGAACCCGGCGAGCCGACCGGCGACGACGTCGTCGTACTCGCCGTCCGCGAGCGTGTGGGTCGGGACCACCGCCACCAGCCGCACGGTGCGACGGTAGCTGCCCGACCGGGTGGAGGCGCAGAGATGGATGGAACCGTTCGAGCGTTACCCGACGCGCGACCCAGCCTGAGGAGGCACGTCGTGGAACCGACTGACGCGGAGCTCTACGACCAGCTCGTCGGCTACCTCGCCGCCGAGGGCGCGGTCGACGAGGACCGCGTGCAGGGACTGGTCGTCCTCGTTGAGTTCGATCACCGTCCGCTCCCCGTGCCGCTCCGCCTCCACATCACCGCAACGGGCTTCGAGGACCATTTGCGCGCGACGGCTCCGGATGCGGCCCCCGTGTGGCCCGACGTACAGCCCGTCGAGGCAGCGTGGCGGCTCTTCCTCGTTCACCTCGAGGAGGCCGTGCGGACGGCGAAGCCCCCGGCGAGACGGAGCTCCACCTCGACCGCACCGGCGTGGTGTCGCGGGCCCGCCGAAACGCGATGAGCCCCGCGGCTCCTCCGCGAACACGAATGGGCGTTCTCGCGCCGGAGATCTGTCACCGAGCGGCACATCGCAGTGGGATGAACGGGTCACACGAGCGCGGAGGGGAACGGCCATGACGAGCACCGAGACGAAGATCGGCGGAGCGTGCGGGGTGCTGGCCGCGGTGGCCATGATCCCGGCCTACCTCGTCGGCACCCCGAACCAGCCGCGCACGCTCGAGGAGGCGGCCGGCTACTACGAGAGCGCGGCCGGCTTCGTGACGGCGAACGGCGCACTGCCGTTGCTGCACGTCCTCCTAGGTCTGGTGTTCCTGGGCGTGCTCGTCCACGTCCTGCGCCGGGCCGCAGGCCCGTCGGGTGGCGTCTACGTCGCCCTCGCCGGTGGGGTGCTCTTCTTCGCCCTGACGTCCGCGGGCTTCGCGGCCGAGGTGGCCTATCCCGCAGCGGTCGTCCGGTTCGGCGAGATCGTCCTGCCCGCCCTCGCGCAGCCGCTCCTCGCGCTGTCGGTCTGGAGCTACCACTACGCGCAGATCGGGGCGGCCGCGATGATCCTCGCGACCTCGCTCGTCGCGTATCGCTCGAAGGCCCTCCCCGCGTGGGTCGCGGGCGCCGGCGTGCTCGGCATCCTGCCGCTGCTGCACCTCTGGCTGCCTCTGATCGCCGCCCTGAGCAGCCTGCTCTGGTTCGCGGTGATGGGCGTCGCGCTGCTCGTCGCGCCGACAGCGACCACCACCACGGACAGGGCGACCGCGCCGGCGACCGTCTGACGAGCCGCTGCCCGGGGAGGCGTGCGCGACCCGAAGCGCGGGGTACTGCGCCGACGCCAAGCACGCCCGACCGAGGAGGCCACCACCGTGTCCCACCAGCCGCCCGACCCCTACGAGTTCCTGCCCGACGTTGCGTCGTTCACCGTCACCAGCACCGATGTCGCCGACGGGCAGCCGCTCCCGAACGCGCAGGTCAGCGGCATCATGGGCGCCGGGGGCGAGGACGTCTCGCCGCAGCTGGAGTGGTCCGGCGCGCCCGAGGGCACGAAGAGCTTCGCCGTGACCTGCTACGACCCCGACGCGCCGACCGCGAGCGGGTTCTGGCACTGGGCGGTCACCAACATCCCCGCCTCGACGACGAGCCTGCCCGCCGACGCCGGCGACCCCGAGAAGGGCCTGCTCCCCGACGCGGCGATCACCCTCGCCAACGACGCCGGGGCCAAGCGCTACATCGGCGCCGCGCCGCCGCCCGGGCACGGCGCGCACCGCTACTTCTTCGTCGTCCACGCCGTCGACACCGACGACCTCGGCGTGGGCGCCGACGCCACCCCGGCGTTCCTCGGGTTCAATCTCTTCTTCCACAGCATCGGGCGCGCGATCATCACCCCGACCTACGAGATCAGCGGGTAGAGGCAGGGGGCGGCGGTGGCGGACGACGAGGACACGCCGCCACCGCCGACCCTCGACCGCGTCCAGGCGTTCAGCGACGGCATCTTCGCCATCGCGATCACGCTGCTGATCCTCCCGCTGACCGAGGCCCAGATCCGGGACGGCCATGTCATCGAGGACCTGCTCGCGCTCCAGCACCAGTTCCTGGCCCTCGGACTGAGCTTCGCGGTGATCGGGCGCTTCTGGCTGCTCCACCACGACGACCTGACGATGATGACGAGCGCCGGGCGGCGGATGCTCGTCGGCAACCTCGTCTTCCTGTTCTTCATCGTGCTCCTGCCGTTCCCGACGGCCCTGCTGGGCAGCGGGGACAGCGCCACGGCCACGATCATCTACGCGCTGTCGCTCATCGCGACGTCGCTGAGCGGCCTGCTGCTGTGGCGGTGCGCGGAGCTCGACGGCGTGGCCGGCAGCGAGCGCGCCCGGCGGTGGGCGCGCGGGAAGTACTGGGGCACCGCGGCCGTCGTGACGGGGTTCCTGCCCTCGCTGCCGCTGGCGCTCGTCTCGCCGATGTGGGCGCGTGCCAGCTGGGCGCTCGTGTTCCCGCTGGGGCTGCTCGCGGACAGGATCGAGGAACGGCCCCGGCGTCAGGAGCGGCGCCGCAGGCCCCGCAGGACCACGGCGCAGTAGACCGCCACGACGAGCAGCACGCCGCCCAGCACGACCGGCGCCCACAGGGACACCACCAGCCCGTAGACGACGGCCGCGGCACCGAGCAGGCTCGTGATCGCGACGATCAGCAACAGACGTCCGCGGCGGCCACCGCGGTCGGGCCCGGGCGAGATCACGGCCGGGACGCTACGCGCCGGCGGAGGGGGAGCCATGGTCACCGGCGAGCAGGTGCACCCCGAGGACGTCGACGCGTGGCGGGCGTGGCTCGCCGAGCACCACGACCGCGGCGTCGGCGTGTGGCTCGTGGCCTGGAAGGCCCGCATGCAGCGCCCGACCGTCGGCTACGAGGAGGCCGTCGAGCAGGCCCTGTGCTTCGGATGGATCGACAGCACCGCCCGATCGCTCGACGACGAGCGCTCGATGTTGTGGTTCGCCCCGCGCCGGCGCGGCAGCGGCTGGGCCCGGTCGAACAAGCAGCGCATCGAACGACTCGAGGCGTCGGGTCAGATGGCACCCCCTGGGCGCGCTCTGATCGACGCGGCGAAGGCCGACGGGTCCTGGACGATGCTCGACGACGTCGAGGACCTGGTGGTCCCGCCCGACCTCGCCGACGCGTTCGACGCCCACCCCGGCTCGCGCGCGCAGTGGGACGCGTTCGGCCGTTCCAAGCGTCGGGCGATGCTCGCGTGGGTCGCCGAGGCCAAGAGGCCGGCGACGCGCGCGGGGCGGGTCGCCCAGGTCGCGGAGCGGGCGGCGGTCGGGGAGGTCGCGTTCCCGAAACTATGAGGTGCGGGCACCTTGGCGTCGGAGGTGCCAGGGCGCGTTCGGGTCAGTCGCGGGCCATGTAGACCTTCCGCGCTTCGGCCCTGTCGGGGGTCGAAACGTAAGCCTGCCCGACATCGAGACCCTCAAGAGCCACCGACATATTCTGACCGGCGCGACCCCGGAGGAAACCACCGACGGTCTTGCTCTGTGGGAAGTTGCAACGGAACGCCACCTTAGTCCCGGCGTTGCCGAGTACGTCGCGGTGAAAGTCGTCGACGCCTTGGCTTGCCGCCACCACTGAGACGCCGTACTTGCGCCCCTCTTTCATGATCTTGGGTAGCGTTACGTCTTTAGCCAGGCGGTGCGCCTCATCCAGGACGACAGCCAGCCGGAGCGATCGACTCTGTCCCCACCGAAACATCTCACGATAGACTTTCCGCAAAACGAACGCACCGGCGGCAACCTGAACCTGCTCCATAAGATTGTGAACATCGATCACAACGCCACCGGAGAGCAAGCTCGCGAAGCCCGGTCCGGCACGGTCAACGAAGAGCCCAAAGTCGGTGAGAGGCCGCAACCTGGCCGCTACGTTCCGCCCTCGGCCGGCGCGTTCACTTTCCACGATTGCGGCCGCGAGTTCCTCCATGGAAGGAAGACCTGTCGGACCGCTCTCGGAGCCGAATCCGTGCGCTCGATAAAGCTCGCGGGCCGCCTCGTAAACGGCATTCTGCTGAATTTCGCCGAGCCCGCAGACGAACCCAACAACCTCAGAGAGCTCCCACGCGGCTTCGGGGTAGCGGCGGTGGTTGTCGTCCCGCATCTCGAACGGCGAAATCTCCAGCCCCTGGGACGCGTCGAGCACGGTTGCGCCAGCCGGCGGCGCTGCCGCCATATCGCCGTGGAAGTCCAGGACCAGGGCCGGCAGGCGCTGCGCCGCGAACCCATTAAGGACACGCCTTGTCGTGACCGACTTGCCCTGCCCGGGGATGCCGAGCACGAACATGTGGGGGCTCCCGGCCGTGCTGATGCGCCAGCGCACATCTGACGCGTGAGCGTCGTGTCCGAGCACCACATCGACCTCCGCGGGCCACGATTGCTCTGCGACGCTGGCTGGTGGATTCGCGGGATCGGCTGGCGCCGCGACAACCTCCGCAGTAGTAGCGGCGGAGTCGTCTGGAGTCGACGACGCTTCGGCGTCGGGCTGAGCATGATTGGCTTGGCGCGCCTCGTTACCGGGCTCTGGAAGCAGTGACGGATTTGGCGGCGAGGAGGACCGACCGGGAACTGCCGTGAGCGTCACGGGGCGTGGCCGGGGGGACGGGCGGCCCGCCTGCGGGGCAGATTGGCGGTGTGACCCCGTGGCTCCAACTTCCGTACTCGAGGCTGCGGCTCCGCTCGGCGACTCTTCCGACCTCGGAACCAGACCAGGGGAGACATCTACGGGGCGCGGGGGCACCTGGTCAGGCGACGGCTTCCCGGTGGAGGTGAATCCCGCTGACCCCAGATCGGCCGCAGTCAGGACTCGGATCGGGACACCGCGGTGCTCGCGCGGAAAGGTAGCGCCGTCGCCGGCCAGGCTTACCACGTAACCACGCCGTTCGATGTCCGGCACGAGCGAGCCGTCCTCGACGCGCTCGAAGAGCCGTTCTGCGTCGGCGCGGCGACGGTCGTCGAGGAGGCCCGTGACATGGGCGCGATTCGCGTGATGGCGCAGCACTCCAGCCAGCCGCGCACGCTGGAGTTCGGCGTCGATCCGCGGAGGATCGGTGCGGAAATATGTGTCCCGCAGCATGGACACGGTCGCGTCGAGTTGGTCGACGATCTCGCCGACCAGCGCCGCGGGGAGAGCTGCCGCGCGCCGCGACTTCACCTCGACGCACTCCATGCGCAGGGTGCGCGAGGTGCACCGGACGAGGATGACGTCGCATCGGCGCGCTCCGCTCTCGCTGTTGACATCACCGAACATCTCCTGGTGAGCGTCGACGGGGACGACGATGGTGTCGGCGAGCCTGCCTTCGGTCCTCAGGTATGCCATGAGCGCCGCAAGGCTCACGGCCTCGGTTGCAAGTGTGGATCGTCCGACCAACCGCATCGCGAGGCGCCCGGAGACCACCTGCAGGTGCGCGAGGATGTCCCGGACCGAGTCGGCGACCGCCGCGAGGTGGAGGTCGGACATTGCGTCGGCCAGCAGTCGGTAGACCTCGTCGCGACGAGTGGTGGTGACGGTGAGCCGGGGTCCCAGGCCCTCGAGGAAGTCGGGCGCGTAGTCGAGCAGGTATGGGGCCTCAGTGCCTGCGAGACTGGTGTAAAGGTCGAGACCTAGGTTGCGGTCGACGGTTAGAACCCAGTCTGCGCGGTCGTGTGCGGCGCGCAGCGACGCCAGCTCGTTGGTACCCAGCCAAGCGGTAAGCACCACTCGGCCGGTATGGCCGAGCGCAGCAGCGAGCGCGGTCTGGTAGCTGCGATGGGCATCGACGGCGTCAGCGGCTCCATCGCGCCCCACCGAACGCAACGCTGGTGCAGTCCGCCAGGCAACCCCGGTCTCGGAGGTGAACCGCCGATTGGACGCTGGGGTGAGGAGGTTACGGAACGAAGCGGCCATCTCGGGATAGTCAGTCTGACCTCCAGCCTCAACGACGGCCAGATCGGCTAGCACGCCCAGGTGCGCCGCCGACGTGTCGCTAGCGAGACATCCGTCCTCGCGGACACTGATACCGAGTGGGGGCACGAGGTGGGAGCGAGCGCCCTGGCCGGTCCGGGCCGCAACCTCGCGCTGAAGGTCGGTTAGCGCAGGGAGCGGGTCCGTGAAGGAGGGACGCCGACTGTAGGCCACCACCTGGACATCCTCGGCACTCTCCGGAACGTCGTCTTGGTCTTCATCGCTCGGGCGACCAAAGACCGACGTGCGTAACGCGCCGCTGAGCAGCTCCCCGGAACCGGCGTTATAGGCCAGGATCTGCAACGACTCCTGCCCTGGGTGGGCGACGCGATAGGCGTCCACCCGCTCCCCCACGATCCGTGGGGGGACCTGCGCGGCGACATCCACCCGCGCCAGGCCTAGCACATTCAGGACTGCCTCGACGGCCGCGCCGGGCTCAGCTTCGCCGGGATGCAAATAGATCCCGGTGCCGAGCGTCGCCTCGCGGATGTAGACGAAGGGAGACCCGTCGACGCCGTACACCGCAAACGGCAGGTTGGCTGGTGCGACGCGGCGTGCGAGGTCGACGTCGACGGAGCGCCGTCGCTCGCGGGCCGGGCCCGCGCCACGAAGGGCATCAACCCACCCGCGCAGGGTCTCGTCGTGACCGGCTAGCCATGCGATTCGGATAGGGTGAAGTGGGAGCACGATGACCGCAGCGATGGGTTCGTGACCCGCCGTAGCGACGCTGAGGGTCATTGTGTCCAAGCTGAGCAAGCTCAGGCGCGCGTCTTCGTCGGCGGCGGCGTCGAGGGCCCGCCGGTAGGTCTGACAGTAGCTTCGGACCTCTTCTCGCAGCTCAGCGTCCCAGTCCAATGCCTCGACGACATCGTAAGGAGCGCGCTCGGCGAGCTGGGCCAACAGGTGACGCCGCCGCTCGGCCAGTGTCGGCGGCAGCGCACCCTGCACTGGCGTGATCTCGGTTGTCGCCAGGACCTCGCCAAGCCGGCCAGACGCTTCCCACGCAACGGCCCGCGCCGGGTCCTCGCACAACATGCGTTGAACTGCGGCGAGCGCTGGGCTCACTGCCAGGAGGGCGCCCCGACGGCCACCAAGGCGAAACGAGAAGGTGCCGGGGTCGTCCCACGACGGGGCGTCGCACCCAAGGTCATCCTGCCCGTCGAGAGCAGCCTCGAGTCGGGCATGAGCAATCGACGGCGTCGACGATCTGCGTCCCCGGGCGGGCAGAGGATCGGAATCCCACCGAACGACGAACTGCTGACTCTCCTGAACGGCGTCGGCGTGGTCGGCAAGCAACACGGTCTGCCCGGCACTGTCCAATGCCGTCACTCGAACCAGGAGCAGCCCGGCACCATCGAGGTCTTCTTCGGCGAGCGGTAGATGGACGATCGCCTGCCGCTTGTCTCCCTTGACCGTCTGGGCGCGAAGCGGCTCAGTGTCCTGGTCGCGGAGGTCGTCAGGCGGCAAGACCTCAAGGCGCCACCGATGGATGGCCTCCGTGGTTGGTGGGTCGGTACGCCAGACCAGTTTGAGCGAGGCGGGGCTCTCTGGTCCCGCTTCGGCGTAGGGAGGATCTCCGGGAGAATCCTGTTTGAGGCGGGTGCCCGCCCGCAAGGTTCCGTCCTCCTTGAGGAACGGATCGACCCTCAGGCTACGAATGTTCTCCGGGCGTCGCTGAGCCAACGGCCAATGCTCAAAGCTCAGGGTCTCGACGTAGGGCTCCACGGCCAACGGTGCCGCCCACCCTGCGGCGTCCGACAGGTCTACTCCGGTGCGTGAAAGGTACGCGACGATCCGGTCCCGGGCCGGGCCCTCTTCGAGGCCGGCTTTCGTCACACGGTCAGGAACTGAGGCCACCGCACGGAGAGGCCGAGAGATCTCCTTGGCGCAGCGGGCGTTGTCCGAAAGCCGCCCGAGCAGGCTCTCCCCGCCGACGTCCGGTACGAGGCCGACCATCCACAGGCGGGCACCGACAGTTCTCCACTCGGGATCCTCGACGACGTCAGCGAGGTACCGGGCCCAGGTCTCGACCGGCCGTGTCCGGCCGAGAACTCGGCCCACCTGGGTCGTCGCGTGGCGCATCTCGGGATCGAGCCGCGCCGCCAGCCGGTCGCCTACCGCCCGCAAGAGCTCCGCGACGTCGTGGCGCTCGAAGCTGTTGTCCAGTGAACTCGCGGCGGCGCCGGCGCCGACCGGCACCAGCAGCATCAGGAGGCGCTGCTTACGGTTCCGGAGCTCGACGGCACGTTCGGCCGGAACTGTCACACCGTCGCCATGACCAGACCCCTCGCCAAGTACGACCACGTCCGCCGACGCGGCGCCCAGCTCGGCTCGCACCCCGCGCGCCAGCCCTATGCAGTCCTCAGGCCGGACACCGTCGACGCGCACGCAATGGCCCGCTCCGCGACCAAACACTCTGTCAGCAAGCTCCGACGCCAATGTCCGCACAACAAGCTCGGGGAGCTCCCCTCGGTCGGGCCGGGTCATCGTGCGGGCTGCCATCAGGAGTCCCCCAAAGGATGACGGACGACCTGCACCGAGAAGTCGTCGGAGAGGCCGTCGAAACAACCGAGGAGCTGCAAACGGCGTTTGAACGCTTCCAAATTCGCGGCGGCCGCCGCGCGCGCTTCGGCCCCGTCGAGAAACTCAGGTGGTCGTTCGATCAGCAGACCAAAGCGGTCGCGCAGAGCGTCAATCACTTCGCGCAATGGCATGGCGGGGCGGGGCTCGTCGCGGTCGGGTCGAACGAAGACTGCGAGTAGCAGTGCAGTGAGCAGGTCGTCGCCCGGTGCGTAGCGCCAAGACCGACGGCTGCGGGGGGTGCCTTCGAGCAGACCATAGGGCTTCGCAATTCCGCCGACCGATCGAAACCAGGCGACAGAGTTCTTGGTCGCCCTCTCCTGGTTCACGAACTCGAGAACATCGAGCAGCTTGTCGACCTCGCTCCCGAAGCCGGCCTGGATATAGGTGAGGAAATCGCGCTCGGTTTCGGTCGTCGTGCTACCTGCCATCTCAGCCTCAGCGACGAGATCGTCTATTCGACCCTCGGCCCACGATTGGACGCGACGGTGGTCGCGCAGCTCGGCAAGCAACTCCAGCTGTTGAGGCCGCGCGGCTGCCCGGTGCCGCTCCTGCTCAGCGGGAAGGCGGGCAAGCGCATTCTCGACCAGGCCGAATGTCACACGATCGCGGAACGCGAGCCGGGCCCGGTCGAGATCGCGCTCGACGCAGCGCCGCGACAGGCGGGCAGACTCTCCTCCGCGATCACCGGTGAAGTCGCAGTAGAGCTCCAGGCGCGACGGTGCGTCCTCGAGCATGTCCGGCGGAAGCGCGCCGCTATCCAGGAGTTGCCGGGCCGCGCGGTCCACCCGAAGGCTGAAGCCCAATACGCCCAGTGCCAGGAGCGCAGCGAACCCCGACATGAGCGCCGGGACGGCGAGCCGCTCTCCGTAGGTGGTGACGTGTGAGAGCAGGGTGCGCCCGAGTGCTGCCGATACAGCTGGGAGCGGGCTATCAGCAAGGAGATCGCCCCGTTGGCGGGCGTCGCCCATCTCAATACCCTCCACGAAGCGCAGCTCCAAGAGGGCGCCGATGTCGAGATTGTCTGCGTCCTCGAGGTGCGGCTCCCAGCGCGGTTCGGGGCCCACGCTGAGCCCACGCCCAACCGTCCGGATGATGATTGAGCGCAGCTGCGCCGGCGGATTGTCGACGCCCCGCCGACGTAACTCGTCAACCAGCAGGGAGTACACGACCTCATCGATGCCGCGGTGGCGCTCGCGCCGAGTCGGAAGACCGGCCCTGTAGGCGGCGAGGGTCAACGGGGCGACGCCGAGCATCTGCTCGCCACTGCGGCTTCGCCCGACCGTGCCCATCTCCACGACGCACGAGCGCAGCCAACCGTCGAGCAATGCCTGGTCGTTCCGGGAGTCGAAGCCGACAACGCCCCCGCCGTCAACCAAGCGTTGGCGGTAACCCGCGAAGTCGGCGGCGTCAACGCGCGATCGGCTCGACCGCCCGCCCTTGACGCACAGTTCGAACAGGTGGGGAAGCAGCCGATCGGTGTCGGTATCGAGCATCGAGAACAGGGTGAGCGGCCGATACTGGTAAGTCCGGAGAGGTCGCGGCAGGGAGATAGTCACGGGGCCTCCCGTCGAATGCGACCGCCGGGAACGACCGCGGCGGTCACTGAGCGGCCCGACCCGTCGACGATGCGGACCCGCTGAGCCGGCTGCAGGCGCAAGCGGTCGCCGAAGCCCTCGATCTCCCGGCGCAAGCTCGCCGACGCCGTGTCGCCCAAGATCTCGCCATCGGCTGCGCGGAACAGCAGCTCGGCGGTGTCCAACGGTATGCGCAGCTGTGGGCCCGATCGGTGTCGGAGCACCAGCTGGTCCGGGAAGGACTCGACGTGAGGCGACGTGACCGTGCTCGTGGTCAGCGTGAACTCCTCAGGCGGCAGCTCCTTGACCACGACGATCGCGCGCGTCGCGGGGTCGTCGAAGGTCCGTTCACGCAAAGCCAGGCCCGGTTCGGCATATCCGGGAAAGGCGAGGACCCGGGATAAGCCCAGCAAGAGTGCCGAGACTGCGTCCTCGGGCGTGCGTAAGGCGGCAATATATGACCGCAGGTAGCGATAGCTGCGGACCTCAGGCTCGGCGCCGGGTGCAGGCCACAGGGCGAAGAACAGACGACGCTTGAGACTCCTCATGACCTCGCGCTCGACCGCAGACAGATCAGGAACGAGGTCACGGTCCGCCCGCGCCGCGCGGGCGACGCCTGGTGCAGGTAGTCGTGCTGGGTCGAGCTCGCTCCACTCGTCGACGAGGTAATCACCAGAGTGAGGGCTGAAAGCAAGGTCGGCGACGTGCCGATCTGCTCCGCTGGCCGGGTCCTGTCCCGCACCGTGCTCGCGGTGAACATCCGTGCAGGAACGGTCGCCGGTGAGCAGCCACGACAGGGCCGACCGAACGTCGCGAACGGTCGCGCGCCGCCGCCGACGCAGATGGCTGACGAGCAGGAGCTCGACGACGGCGTCGCGCGCCCCTTCTCGCCGCATCACGGCGACGTTGGCGCGTATTGGGCAGGCGGAGCGCGCCGTGCACCCATCACAAATGGCCCACCGACTGGGATCGGTGAACAGGTCGAGCACCGCGCCACCCAAACTCGGCCCCTGCTCAGAAGGCTGGGCCAGAGCTCGGCGCTTGAGGTCGACGAGCACGATCCGTCCCGTAGGCGCAGCCCCCTCGTGTAGCTGAGGGGCTAACGCGGAGGCGAGCCGTGGATAGGTGCCGCCGTGCTCGGAGAGGAACTGTGCGATTCGTCCGTCGTTGGCCGCCAGCAATACCGTGCGCGCCGGCGCTTCCTCGGGACAGCCGTCGAGTGCGGCCCGGATGAGGTCATCGGAGGTGAGTTCGCCATGGGATTCCGAGGCGTCGTAGACAGCGGCGAAGGTTCGGCCGTGGAGGGTTTTGCGCCATCCTGCGGCGTCGGCGGGCCCCTCGGCTCCCGCATGGTCGAGGGCCTCGCCGACGCGCACCAGGAAGGACGTCTTCCCGTCCCCTGGGTTGCCGCTGAGTACGACCACATCGAGCTCACCGGCGAGGACAGCCGGCAGGAGAACTGTGTCGAGTCGGGTCGCTGCGTATGTCCCGAGGGCGAACTCGTCGTCCATACCGCGGTTACCCGCGTTTCCACGGGCGCTGTGCCGGTACAGACCACGGAGCGCCTCGACAGTGGGGTTGACCAGTCGCTGCCCCATGGGCAGGCCATCCGAGTCACGCGCGTGCCGCACCCGCTCGGCGTAGGCAGCAGCATCGCCCGGGCGGTCCTCGCGGTCCGGGGCGACCCCGGCATAAAGCGCGCTGAGCAGGGCTGATCCGTAGCGCTGCACGTCTTCGGTTGTTGGGCCGACCAATGTGCGGTCGCCAGTGTCCGCGTAGGGGTAACGACCCAACGTGGCCCACAGCACGGTGACCGCAGCGCTGTAGACGTCGGCCGCTGGAGACCAACTCCGGCTCGCCCACACTTCCGGCGCTGTGAACGGAGGCGATCCGACCACGGATCGCGCCGCGTCCACCGGGGCCGCAAGCCCGAAGTCGATCAGCACCGCGCGGCCGTCCTCCCGGACGATCACGTTGTTGGGACTCACGTCGCGGTGGTAGATGCCCTGTTCATGAGCATCCGCCAGCCCAGTAAGCAGGTCCACGGCGATTCGACGGACCTGCTCGCGTTCCAGACGCCGACCCGCAGCGGTCGTGCCCTCGGCGAGAGAGCTCAGAGTCTGGCCCGGCACGTACTCCTGCACGATCACGCCAGGGCCTGGCTCCGGCAGCAGGTCATACACCCGTGCACAACAACGGCTCCGTAAACGGTCGCTGTGGGCGAACTCGGCCTGGGCCTGCTCGAACGTGACCCTGTCGGGACGTAGGTGCTTGAGTGTGCGCTCCTGATCGAGCTGCTCGTCCCTGGCGAGCCAGGTGACCGCCCAGGAGCCTTCGCCAAGCCGCCGGATGAGTCGATGGCGGCCGGCGATCAGCTCGTCCTCGGCCATCGTGGCCGAAGGCGACGTGGGCTGCGGCGACCGCTGCTCGGTGGCCGACGCCGCTTCCGATGCATCTGGTCGATTGGCGGGATCCAGGGCGAGGCACCGCGCTAGCGTCGCGCCAACCTCTGGATAGTCCTCGGCGCGTCGACGAGCAAGGTCGTGGTCCGGGTCATCGGCCGCGTCGCCGTGCAGCCACTGCACGAGGCAAAGGGCGAGGCTGTAGACGTCGTCCCGAGGCTGGGCGAAGCCGAGTGGAAGGCCAGGCGGGCGGAACATCGCGGACGGATGATCGTCGTCGAGGCCGACGGCGATGCTTTGTCCGTCAGCAATACGGGAGCGACCGAAGTCGCGAAAGCGGACCCGGCCCGCTGGAGTGACCTCGACGCTGCGCATCTGTAGCGCTCGGTGGGTGATGCCCTCAGCGTGGACGGCGCTCAGCCCGACGAAGGCGTCGTGCACGATGGCCACGCCGGCTTCAGCAGACACACGCGCGCTGCTGTCTGGAGCTGGTCGACCGGTGGCTGCAAGCTTGCCCAGGCTGGTGCCGTCCATCGCCACTACGACCGGCGTCACGGTGTAGCCGTCCCACTCGAACCAGCTCTGCACCCGCCAAGTGCGCTCCTTCGACGCGAGCGCTGCGAGTGCGTCGTGTTCGCGTGTCGCGAGGCGGTGGGCCTGCGCGGCATCTGGCGCTGCCGCGACCGGGACGCAGTAAAGGAGGACGTTCTCCTCCGTGGGAAGCACAGCCGGGTAGACGAGGACGTCGGCCCGACGGTCCGGAGCGCCGAGGATCGAGTACTGGTGGATGCGACTCGGGTGCTCGGTGTCGCTGCGGCGCCCAAGACCGAGTAGGTAGGTCATCAGGCGGGGCCGCAGCGCGGCCATATCGGTAGGGAACCGCGCGTCGCGCTCCTGCAAGACCTTTGAGGCTTCGGCAAGCCGGAGCACCACGTCCTCCCCGAGCTCACCCGCGCCCTCCAGCAAGAGGCGGTCGTGCGAGAGGACGACGTGCCCGAACACCGGTCGGTGCCCCCGAGGAAGGGCCTTCTGCGCAGCCGCCCATCCCGTGACGCGGTCGCGGAGCCTGCCTGCCAGCACCCTCGCGGCGTGCGCGGTCTGGCCGCTGGGGTCGGGTCGCCTCTCGCCCCCGACGTACCAGGCCACCTCGCCCGCGACGACGTGTGGACCCCAAGCCTTCTCTTCACACACGTAGACCGCGCGCTCGCCGACCACGATGAGGTCGATGTCAACCGCGCCCATGGCGCTGGGTAGCTGCCTCCCAGCTATCACGTCCCAGCCGTCCGGGAGCTCGTCGCGTAGCCGCTCGGCAGTCTTCTGCTCACCTGGCCCGTGCCACTCCGCCAAGACATGGAGACGTGCCATCAGCCCTCCCCCTGCGGCCGTAGGTCCCTGAGGTTCCGGCCGCCGCACGGCCTGTCCGGCCTCTGCCCGCGATCATCTCTGACGGGTCAGTGGCCGTCGTCACGGGTGCCCGTGGGGAGCAGCCGCAGCGGGATGGCAGGATCGGCGTGGGTAGAGCCTTGTGGTACTTGCGCGTACCTCTAAGCAATACACGGGGTCAGGTAGCCCCCGCCGGGCGCGCTGATCGACGACGTCGAGGACCTGGTGGTCCCGCCCGACCTCGCCGAGGCCTTCGACGCCCACCCCGGATCCCGCGCGCAGTGGGACGCGTTCAGCCGTTCCAAGCGGCGGGCGATGTTGTTCTGGCTGGTCGAGGCCAAGCGGCCCACGACCAGGAACAGCCGCGTCGCCCAGATCGCGGAGCGCGCGGCGGCGGGTGAGATCGCGTTCCCTCGGAGCGCAGGCGGGTAGCCGTGTCGTCATGATGACCGTCATCACCCACGTCACCCTCACGCCCGGCCGCGAGCCGGAGTGGGACGCCGCGATGCGCGACCGGCTCGAGACCGCCCGCGACAAGGAGGGTTGGGTGGGCAACCAGCTCGTCATCCCGCTCGACGCCCCCAACGAGCGCACGGTGATCGGCACCTGGACCACCCGCGCGGCGTGGGAGGCGTGGCACTCCGACGAGGCGTTCCTCGAGACCCGCGAGCGCATGGAGGGTCTGCAGGACGGGCCGAGCGACATGAACTGGTACGAGGTCGTCTCGGACGAGCGCGCCTGATCGCGCCAGGATGACGGGGTGACCGCACCCTGGGTCCTCGACGAGGACGACGCGCTGGAACTGCTCGCCTACCTCGTCACCGCGGCGAGGACCCAGGTGGACGAGGCCGCCGAGTACGGGCCGATGCGCCTGCTGACCGCCGCCCACCGCCTCGCCGAGGCGATGGGTCCGCGCGCCACCGAGGCCACGGCGGCGGCGCTCGGCGGCCCGCTGCAGGACATGCCGCTGCTCGCCGTCCCCCGCGGCGACCGCACCGCGTATGTCGAGCAGCTCGACGACGTCTGCCGGTCGCTGGCCGCGCACCTGAGCGCGAAGTACGCACCATGACCGACCCGGTCCTCGCTGCCATCCGCCGCCGGCGGGTCACCCGCGCCATGACCGACGAGCCGGTGTCGCGCGAGCAGGTCGAGACGATCCTCGACGCGGCGCGCTGGGCGCCGACCGCGGGCAACCGGCACCTCCAGCGCTACGTCGCCACGACCGACCCGGGCACGCTGCGGGTGCTGCGCATGGTGTCGCCGGGCATGATCGCCCGCCCGACCGCGGCCATCGCCGTCTGCGTCGACCACGGGCTCGCCGCCGAGTACGGCTTTCCGCCGGAGAACCGCGGCCCGTGGATCGACGTCGGCACCGCGACGGCGACGATCCTGCTCGCTGCCCAGGCCGTGAGGGTCGGCGCGGGACCGGTGAGCTCGTTCAGCCGGGCGGCCGTCGGCGTGGTGCTCGGTCTGCCCGGGGGCTGGACCGCCGAGCTGATCATCGGTCTCGGCCACCCGGCGCCCGACCAGCCGCGACCCATCAAGCCCGCGCGGCTGACGTGGCGCGATCTCACGCAGTGGGTGCCCGAGGACGTCTAAGGCACCGCGACCGCCCGCGACACGACCACGACGTCGCTGGAGTTCCCGCGGGCCTGCCGCAGCTCCGGCGGGCGGGGGGTGAAGCCCGGGACGGCGCCGAGGCCGAGGGTCTGGTCGTCGACGCGCAGCGCCACGGGCCCGGGGATCGCCACGTCCACCACGACGCCCTCGCGCCCGACGTCGTCGAGGCGCAGGTCCAGCGGGCCGGGACCGGGGTCCACCGAGACCGGCGGCCGGCCGGGATAGAGCACGGTGATCGGCCCGCCGCGCTCGCCGCGCAGGAACATCGTCGGCGCGCCCCGGGGCGAGCTCAGCAGCAGGCGCACGCCGGCGGGCGTCCGCTCGAGCACGGTGGCGACGGGGCCGGGGACGGGCAGCGGCGGCGCGGGTCCGGTACCGACGGGCCCGTCGCCGGGCCAGACGGCCAGCGGAGCACGCGCGCTCCCCGCGTAGCTGCGGATCCAGGGCGCCGGGGCCTCGTCGGCCGTCACCCAGCGGGCGTCGCCCCGGTCGGCGTCGACGACGTAGGCGAGGCTGCTGTCGTACGGGGTGCGGGCGTCGGGCCGGTCGAGGAACAGGCCGCCGGCAGCGAGGATCAGCACCCAGACGACCGCGAGGATCGGCAGCGCGTAGCCGCGCACCGCGCCGGGCTGCGGCAGCGCGGACAGCGCGGCCCCGATCGGCACGCCGACCAGCACGAACACCGCGAGGGCCAGGCCGTCGGACACCTCGGCGACGCCGTACGAGGCGACCGCGAACGGGATCAGCAGCGCCACCGCCGGCGCTGCGCCGAGCACCAGGAGCGGCACGGCGAGCCACAGCCGTTCGCCGGCGAGCAGGACGAGCGTCAGCCCCATCGCGAGCCCCACGACCGGCCAGGCCAGCAGGAACACGGAGCCCGGCGCCACGACGGCCAGCGCGGCGGCGAGCAGCGCCAGCACGAGCAGGGCGCCGGCGCACAGGGCCGCACCCCCGGGCCGGCGGCGCAGCAGGCTCACCACCAGCGTCGTCACGGCGAACGCGAGCACCCCGACCGCGATCTCGTAGAACAGCGGACGTCCGAGGAACGGGCCGGTGTCGGCGTACGCGGGCCGGATCGCGACGAGCGCGGCCCAGAACCCGACTCCCGCGGCGACGGCGGCGACGAGCGCCACGAGGTAGGTGAGCGCCCCGCCGAGGACGCCCGCGATCGTCGCCTTCCGCCGCGCCCGGGCCACGGCGATCAGCACGACCACGAGCAGCAGCGCCAGCCCGGCGACGGGCCAGGCCCAGAAGGTGGCGTAGGTGACGAGGTGGCCGAGCGCGGTGAAGTAGGTGCGGTCACCGGTGGCGGGCGCGCCGGAGGCGGCGGGGTCGAGCGGCGCGAGGTCCCGCTCCCCCAGGGCCCGAGTCAGCGCGAGGGCGTTGCCGCCGTGGTTCTGCACCGAGGCCGGGCTGAGGTTCGCGGGCACGTCGCCGGGGGTGTGGTACTGGTACGCGCCCTCGATGAACGCGGCGTTCATGCCCGGCCGGCCCGCGTCGAGCACGGGCGAGAGGTCGGTGTCGTTGGGCAGGAAGCGGTAGATCTCCACCTGCGACGAGTCACCGCGGGGATAGGGCACCGACCGCGCCCACGCGTCGACGAGCCCGGCGTTGCCCGGTGAGGTCTGGAACAGCAACGACGGCCCCTCGACGCCCCGGGCCTCCCAGTTGAGGACGACGGTGGGGCGGTCACGGGGCAGTTGCTCGCGCACCCACGCCCGCGCCCCGTGCAGCCCGGCCTCCTCGCCGTCGGTGAGCACGACGGTGACGTCGTTGCGCAACGGCGGTCCGGCCCGCAGGGCCCGCACGGTCTCGAGAATCGTCGCGACGCCCGACATGTCGTCGGCCGCGCCGGGCCCGGCCGCGACCGAGTCGTAGTGGGCCATGAGGACGACGGCACCGGTCGGGTCGGTGCCGGGGAGGGTGGCGACGACGTTCTCGACGCGCGCGGCCCGCGCCTGCCCCTCCTCGGCGGCGAGCGAGGCCGTCGCGTCGACCCGTGGCGCCAGCCCCTCGGCCCGCAGGCGCCCGACCAGCGCGTCCCGGGCCGCGTCCGACGCCGGGCTGCCGATCGGCCGGGGCTCCCGGGCGAGCTGGTCCACGGCGGAGACGGCGCGGTCGGCGCTGAAGTCGACGGGCGGGGCCGAGGCGGGCGCCGGGTCGGGCGGGCGCTCGAGGAGCACGGCGTAGACGCCGATCACCGCCAGCAACACCACGGCCAGGAGGCGACCCCACACGGCGAGCACCGTGCCGTACCCGGGAAGTACTCGCCAGCGATGAGCAACAAGATCGGCCGTCCGGCCGTGGCGTGATCGACGTGGTGTGGGTCACGGTGGAGGGGACACCGATGTCGAATGCTAAGGAGCCGCGAGCATGGGACAGCTCGACGGGAAGGTCGCCTTCATCACCGGGGCAGCGCGGGGGCAGGGACGCAGCCACGCCCTGCGGCTCGCGCGGGAGGGCGCCGACATCATCGGCGTCGATCTCTGCGAGCAGGTCGGCACCGTGCAGTACGCGATGTCGACGCCCGAGGACCTCGCCCAGACCGCGAAGGAGGTCGAGGACCTCGACCGCCGGATCGTGACCCGCCAGGCCGACGTGCGCGACAAGCGTGGGCTGCAGGAGGCGTTCGACGCGGGGGTCGCGGAGCTCGGCCGGGTCGACATCATCCTGGCCAACGCGGGCATCGCGAACCAGGTCGGCGGCGAGCCCGACGACGAGGAGCGCGGCTGGCAGGACGTCATCGACATCAACCTCACCGGCGTCTACAACACGGTGCGGGTGGCAGCGCCGCGGATGATCGAGCAGGGCGACGGCGGCGCGATCGTGCTGACGAGCTCCACCCAGGGCCTCTCCGGGCGTGGCGGCGACGGGGGCGGGGCAATGAGCGGCTACGCGGCCGCCAAGCACGGGGTCGTCGGCCTGATGCGGACGTTCGCGCACTGGCTCGCGCCGCACAGCATCCGCGTCAACACCGTGCACCCCACCGGCGTGAACACGCCGATGGTCGTGAACCCGCAGCTCGAGGCGTGGATGGCGGCGAACCCCGAGAAGGGCGACGCGCTGGCCAACCTGCTGCCGGTCGAGATGGTGGAGGCCGTCGACATCTCGAACGCGATCCTCTATCTGGTGAGCGACGCCGGGCGCTACGTCAGCGGCGTGACCCTGCCGGTCGACGCGGGGTTCAGCGTCAAGTGACGGACGACCTCGTGGGCGTCCGGGAGAAGGTCGCCGCGCGGGTGGTCGGCCGGGAGCGGGAGCTCGACCTGCTCCTGGCCGCCGTCGCGGCCGGGCGCGACGTGCTGCTCGAGGGCCCGCCGGGGACGTCGAAGTCGACGATCCTCGCAGCGATCACCGCGGAGTGGGACGTGCCGCTGGTGTTCGTCGAGGGGAACGCCGACCTCACCCCGACCCGGCTGGTGGGCCACCACAGCCCGGCCCGGGTGCTGCGCGAGGACTACTCCGCCGACACCTTCGTGCCCGGGCCCCTGCTCGACGCGATGCGCTCGGGCGGCTTCCTCTACGTCGAGGAGTTCAACCGCGCGCCGGAGGACACCCTCAACACCCTGCTCACGGCGATGGCCGAGCGCCGGATCGCCGTGCCGCGCGTCGGCACCGTCGAGGCCATGCCGTCGTTCCGGGTCGTCGCGACCATGAACCCCTACGACACGATCGGCACGACGCGGCTCTCGACGTCGGTGAGCGACCGGCTGTGCCGCCTCGCCGTCGGCTACCAGGACGCGGCCGCCGAGCGGGCGATCGTCGCGGTCCGCACCGACCTGGAGCAGCCGCAGCTGATCGCCGACGCGGTGGCCCTCACCCGGGCCACGCGGGAGCACGAGGCGATCCGGCAGGGCAGCAGCGTGCGCGGAGCGATCGACCTCGCGCTCGTGGTCGACCGCCTGGCCCGGCTGCGCGGCGACACCGATCCGTACGCGGACCTCGTCCTCGACGGCATGCTGCTCGCGCTCTCGGGACGCATCCACCTCGACGAGGTCGTGGAGGCGACGCCGGAGAACGTGCTGCGCTCGATCTGGGAGTCGTACTTCGTGCTCGACCCGGCGCGCGCCGAGCCGGGTTGAAAGCAGGTCGCAGCCGAGGGACCGGTCACCCGGCGGGCGAGGCGGCCGTTGCGCCGGAAGCCGAAGCAACTCAGCGAGGAGCCGGCGCTCTACGAGCGGGGCGGCGCGGGCGGCGGGCTCGTGCTCTCCGACGGCACCCGGCGCCGGCGTCGTCGCGACCGATCGGCCGGCGGCCCGACCGCGCCCGGGGCGTCCGACGAGCCCGCCGAGGTGGTGCCACTGGAGGAGCTGGGTGACCGCCCCGAGGACGCCGTCGCCCGCGAGCGCCTGCGGCGGATCGCCCGCCGGCTCGCCCTGCGCCGCCCCCACGAGGCGGACGCGACCGGGACCGCGGGCGAGCTCGTCAGCGCGCGGTGGCACGGCGCGGGCGACGACCTCGACCTGGACGCGACGCTCGAGGTGCTCGCCGCGAACCCGATGCCCACCGACGAGGACCTGATCGTCCGCGAGCGTCGTCGCAGCGCGCGGACGGTGGTGCTCGCCGTCGACGTCTCGGGGTCGATGACCGGGGAGCGCGCGCTGACCGCGGCCGCCACCGTCGGCGCCCTGGCCGGCGAACTGGGTCGCGACCGGCTCGCGGTGCTCGCGTTCTGGTCCGACGCCGCGGTGCTCGTGCGCCCCGGCGAGCGCGTCGCCCCGCTCGCGGTGCTCGACCTGCTGCTGCGCGTGCCCACCCGCGGGCTGACCAACGTCGCCTTCGCGCTCACCACCGCAGCGCGGATGGTCGGCGCGACGCGCGACGCGCGGGTGCTGCTGCTCTCCGACGCCGTGCACAACGCGGGCCCCGATCCCCGCGGCGTCGCCGCCCGGCTGCCGCGCCTCGACGTGCTGCTCGACGTCTCCGGTGAGCGCGACGTCGAGCTCGGTCGCGACCTCGCGCGCGCCGGCCGGGGTCGGTGCCGACCGGTGCGCGATCACACCGACGTCGCGCCGGCCCTGACGACGATCTTCACCTGACGGGCCGGTGCGTGAGCAGCGCCGCGGCCACCACGACCGGCCACACCGACTGCACCAGCATCACGATGCGCTGCGACGACCCGTACCAGGTGCCGCCGGTGATCAGCTGCACCGTGAACCAGGCCACGAGGACGGCCAGCACGACGACGACGGTCGCGGACCCTCGCCGCAGCCACGGCGGCGCCGACGGCGAGAACGCGAGCCCCAGCGGCCAGAGCGAGTAGGCCAGCCACGCCAGGCCTGCGGCCACCATGTGCACCGCGGAGTAGCCGCCCACCGGCTGGGGGTTCAGCGCCGCGACGAGCAGCATCACCCCGGCCGTGCCGAGGAGCACCCAGGCGGCCGAGGGCACGCGCGGACGCAGACCCGCCGCGACGAGCACGTGCAGCACGGCGGCGACGCCGAGGGTGGCCGCCATGATCCACCGGCTCGTCGCGGCGAGACCGGAGAGCGCGCTCAGCGACTGGTTCCACGGGTCGGGCCCTGGCCACGCGGACTGGGCGGCCCCGAGACCGACGACGAGCACCACCGGGGCGAGCACGGCGAGCGCGAGCGTCGTCCACCCGGCCCCGCCCCACGGGCGTCCCATGGGTCCGCGCCACGACGCGACCGCGACCCGGACCGGCCAGACCGTCTGCACCAGGAGGATCGCGCGCTCGGCGGCGCCGAGCCACGTGCCGTCGGTCCACGCCTGCGCGCACAGCCAGCCCAGGGCCGCCGCCATGGCCGCGAGCGCGACGGCCGAGTCCCGTCGCAGGCCGGGGTCGAGGCCGCGATCGGCGGCGAGCGGGACCGTCCAGGCGATGAAGGCGAGCAGGCCGGTGACCGTCGCCGTCATGTGGATCGTCGAGCTGCCGTGCGCCGGCTGGGCGGCCAGGGCGGCGACGACCACGGCCACGCCGCCGACACCCAGGAGCAGGCGTGCCGGGCGCGGAACGTGGCGCAGCCCGAGGGCCACGACCAGGTAGATCACGCCCATGGCGGCCAGGACCGTGGCCATGATCCACCGGTCGGTCGCCCCACGGCCGGCGAGCGTGCTGACGGTCTGCCCGACCGCGTCGTAGGTGCCCGGCGGCTGCACGGACTCCGCGACCAGCCCGCCGACGACCAGCAGGAGGGGCGCCGTGACGGCGAGCGCCACCAGGACCGGACCCCGCAGGCGCTCGCGAGGAGCCTCCGTGGTCACCACTGACATGCTCGGCCCCCCTTCCGCTCGTCTCGACGCGGCGACTACCCCATGATCTCGCGGCGGCACACCCACGCTGCACGGTCACCCCTCCGGTGCGCGCAGCATGAGCCATGTGGGCGGTCCGACACGGTTCGAGCGGAGCTCGGGCAGTGGCGTCCGGCGCCCCCGGAGATCACCAGTGCACCAGACACCCGGATCGCGCGTCCGAGGTGCTTCTCGCACTGCTGATCATCGCGAGGGAGCCCGGCGGATCAGCGACCCAACGTCGCGCTCGGCGTCTCGCCGAAGCGGGCGCGGTACTCGGCGGCGAAGCGGCCCGCGTGGGCGAAGCCGTGCCGGTGGGCGACGTCGGCGACCGTTGTGGCGGCACCCGGGTCGAGGGCGAGGAGATCGGCGCGCGCGGCGTCGAGGCGCCGTCGTCGCAGGTAGGTGACCGGCCCGACGCCGAACTCCGCGTGGAAGATCGTGCGCAGCGTGCGCTCGCTGACCCCGGTGAGCCGGGCGAGCTCGGGCGCCGTCGGCGGGCACGCGGGGTCCTCGGCGGCGCGCTCGAGGACGCGGCGCACGACCGTCGACGACACCGGCGGCGCGGGCGCGTGCAGGGCCTCGCTGAACGAGTGCGGGTGGCCGAGCAGCAGCGTCGTGCACACCAGGGTCTTGAGCGACGACCACACCCGCGCCGGCGGTCCCTCGGCGCCGGCGGCGGCGCAGGTGCTGCGGACCAGCTCGGCGGGCCCGCCCAGGGCGCCGCGGACCCGGGGCGCCTCGAGGTCGAAGGCCACCGGCCGCTCGGGCGCGCGCCCGAGCAGCGTTGCCAGCTCGCGCTCGAGGTCGTCCCGGGCGATCTTGAGCACGAGCAGCTCGAGGCCCGGGTCCCACTGCATCGTCAGCGGCCCGGACGACGAGAACACCGCGCCGGTCGTCCGGTCGGCACGCACGCGCATGCCCCGGTGCTCGGCGCGGAAGCCGCCGCGCGAGGGCAGGTGCACGGTGGCGAAGTCGTCGAGGGGATGGGAGCGGATCTCGACCTCGGCGCCGTAGGAGAACCGCAGCAGGCCCAGCCCGTCGCCCCCCACCCACCCGACGTCGGCGCGGAACGGGGCACCGCGGCGGTCGACCGTCATCCGGTGCCCGGTCATCAGCCGCTCGGTGCGCTCGTGGGCGTCCTCGGGGTCGTCGGTGCGGAACCCGCCCCGGAGCACTGGCGCCACAAAAGCACCTCCCTTCGCGCAGTGACCCAGACCACTGGGCCGGCGACCGGGTGTCAAGGCGCCGGAAGAGGACGTCCCTCGCCGGAAGCGGCTACCGGCCCGCACGACCCGCTCCTACGTTCGGGACCACCGCTGAACCCACGAGGACGTGACGCCGGTGTCGAACGAGACCGTCATCCCGCTCGGCGAGTACGCCGACGGCGACTTCTACCCGGGGTACGAGCCGCGCCTGGAGTCCCGGCCGTTCCTCGCCGAGCCGTTGGCGCCCTTCACCCGCGAGGACGAGTCGCGGTTCTGGATGCGCGACTCGCAGCACTTCTCCGAGGGCATCACCCCGGCGAGCATGGGCCTGCTCGAGGACGCCCAGACCTGGGGCACGCAGTACGGCGCCGAGATCGTCGGCATCCCGCCGACCGCCGGCATGGTCAACCGCATCGCCGGCGTGCACGTCTACCTGGGTCAGTGCCCGATCACCTCACCGTGGCAGATCGGCACCCGCGCCGAACGCTTCGGTGCCTTCGCCGGGCCCCGCCTCGCCGACTTCGCGACGTACTGGGCGGGCTACCGCGCCGAGCTCGAGGCCGCGTACGCGCACTTCGACGGGCTCGACGTCGACGCCTTGTCGCTCGACGAGCTGCACGACGCCCTGAAGGACGCGCACGCCTTCCACCGCCGCGGGTGGGGCGTGCACTTCGAGGTCATGTACCTGCTCGCGGCCAACTACGTCGGCTTCTTCCAGCTCGCCACCGACCTCGGGCTCGACACCGGGCAGATCGCGCAGTGGCTGGCCGGCGAGGAGACGTCGTACCTGCACACCGACGCCGAGCTCTGGCGCCTCGCCGGGCGGGCCCGCGAGCTGGACGTCGCCGCCGCGCTCACCGAGCCCACCGTCGAGGCCGTCCGGGCGGCGCTCGACGCGGCACCGCAGGGCACGACGTGGTGGGCGGAGTTCGAGGCGTTCCTCGAGGTGTGGGGCCAGCGCACCGACGAGACCGCGACGATGGACCGGCCGTCGTGGGCCGAGCACCCGGCCACCCCGCTGGCGTCGATCCGGGAGTTCCTCACCCGGCCCGAGGGCCACGACTTCGCCGCCGCCCGCCGGGACGTGCTCGCCGAGCGGGACCGGCTCGTCGACTCCGCGCGCGCGACCCTCACCGAGGAGGGGCGGGTCGCCTTCGACCAGGCGCTGGCCTCCAACCGGTCCGCGAACTTCGTGTGGTGGAACGAGGAGCACAACTTCCTCATCGACCGGCGCATCCACCTGCCGGTGCGCCGGCTGACCCTCGCCGTCGCCGACCGCCTCGTCGCCGACGGGCGCCTCGGCGCGCGCGAGGACGTCTTCTTCCTCTTCCGCCACGAGCTGCTCGACATGCTCGCCGGCGGCGGGCCGTCGGACGTCCCGGCGCTCGTCGTCGCCCGCCGCGACTACTACGACCACTGGTCGGCCCGGGGCAGCGAGCTGCCGCCCGTCGTCGGGAACGTCCCCGACGCCGTCCACGACCCGATCATGACCGAGCTCTTCGGGCTGACCCCCGAGTACTTCGCCACGATCAAGGCGCAGGGCACGGCGAAGTCCCTGAGCGGCTTCGCGGCCGGGCGCGGCACCGTCGTCGGCACCGCCCGCGTGGTGCGCGCGGCGCAGGACATCGACCAGGTCCGAGACGGCGACGTCCTGGTCTGCGGCGGCACGACCACCGAGTGGACGCCGGTGTTCGGGCTGGTCGTCGGATGCGTCACCGACACCGGTGGCACCCTGAGCCACACCGCGATCATCGCCCGCGAGTACGGCATCCCGTGCGTCGTCGGCACCGGCGTCGCCACGTCCACGATCAGCACCGGCGACCGGGTGCGCATCGACGGCGACCGCGGCGTCGTGGAGGTCCTGGCGTGACGGATCTCGATCTGGAGGCCCTCGCGGGCACGGCCGAGCGCGCCGCCCGGGCCGGTGGCGCGGTGCTGCTCGAGTACCAGGACCGCGTGCTGGAGGTGACGCTCAAGGACGAGCGCGTCGACGTCAGCTCGTCGGCCGACCTCGCCGCGCAGGAGGCGGTGCTCGCCGCGATCGCGGCCGAGCGTCCCGACGACGTCGTGGTCGGCGAGGAGTCGCCGTCGGACACGGGCGTCGCGTCGGAGGGCCTGGTCTGGTGGGTCGACCCGCTCGACGGCTCCCGCGCCTACATCGACGGCTTCCCGTGGTTCGCGACGGCGGTGGCGATCACCGTGGGGGGCGAGCCGGTGGTCGCCGCGGTGTACGACCCGCTGCGCGACGAGCTCTACCGCGCGGTGCGCGGCGGCGGGGCGACGTGCAACGGGCGTCCGCTGCGGGTGGCGACCGCCGAGAAGGTCGCCGAGGTCGTCGTCATCGTCCAGGCGCAGTCGTCCGACCCGGCCGTGATCGCCGAGTTCGCCCGGCTGATGCGGGCGATGCTCACCGTGTCGGCCGGGGTGCGCTTCCCCGGCGCCCCGGCGCTCGTGATGGCCCACATCGCCGCCGGTCACCTCGGCGGTTACGTCGAGCGCGACATGAACCCCTGGGACGTGGCGGGCGGGCGCCTGCTCATCGAGGAGGCCGGCGGGCGCGTGACCGACTTCGAGGGCCGGACCCGGGACGCGTCGTCGCGCTACGACGTCGTCGCCAGCAACGGCGCGGTGCACGACGAGCTCGTCGCCGCCACCGGCATGCAGTTCGAGGAGGGCGGATGACCGTCAACACCGAGATCGCAGTGACGACGACCGGCGGCTGGGCGCGCCCGGGCTGGTGGGACGTCATCGAGCCCGCTGAGGCCGCCGGGCGCTTCGGGCCCGACGACGAGCGCGAGCTCTACGACGACTACTGCCGCCTGGCGATCTCCGACCAGGAGCGCTGCGGGCTCGACATCGTCACCGACGGCGAGCACCGCAGGCGCGGCTGGATCGAGAACATCACCGCCGCGCTGCCGGGCCTGGTCCTGCAGCCGGCACCTCGGCGGCTCGGCGCGCTGGGCTACGACATGCTCGACGTCTGGAAGGTCACCCAGCCCCTCGACGAGCTCGCGTGGATGTGGGACTTCGTCGGCGAGTACCGCTTCCTGCGCGCGGCCACCGACCGGCGTCCGCGCGTCGGCATGCCCGGGCCCTACGGGATGACCACGGAGCTGGACTTCCGCGACGTCTACCCGTCGCGCAAGGCGTGCGCGGAGGCGCTGGTCCCGGCGCTCCGGGGCCACATCCGCGAGCTGCTCGACGCGGGCTGCGACTACATCCAGCTCGAGGAGCCGATCACCCCGGCCGTCGCCGACGACGACCGGAGCCCGGCGTCGATGGTCGAGATCATCAACAAGGTGGTCGACGGCTTCGACGACTGCACCTTCACCGTCCACATCTGCTTCGGCTCGTTCCGGCGCCTGCCCTACGCCAAGCGGACCTACCGGTGGCTCTTCCCGACGCTGCTCGACGCGAACGTCCACGGCTTCAGCCTGGAGTTCGGCGGGCGCGAGATGGCCGAGATCGACCTCGTCAGCCAGTGGGACCCGGGCCGCATCCTCTCGGCAGGCCTCGTCGACATCAAGACGCACTACGCCGAGACCCCCGACGACCTGGTCGAACGGCTCCACACCTGCCTGAAGTACCGGAACCCGGACGCCCTGGAGATCTCCACCGACTGCGGGCTGCGGCGCGTGCCGCGCAACCTGGCGATGGCCAAGATGACCGCCGCCGCCGAGGCGGCGAGGAGGGTGCGCCGCGATGGGTGACGTCTCCTGGCGCGCCGAGACCGTCGGCAGCCTCCTGCGGCCGGCCGAGCTGCGCGACGCCATGCTCGCCGGGACGTCCGATCTCCGCGCGCTGCAGGACCGGGCGGTGCTCGACGCGCTGGCCCTGCAGCAGGAGGTCGGGCTGCCCGTCGTCAACGACGGCGAGATGCGGCGGCGGATCTGGCACGGCCCGGTGCTCGACGTCGCCGACGGCTTCGACCCCGAGGGCTTCACGCGCACCTGGACCGCGCCCGACGGCCGGACCGCCTCGCACACCTCGCCGGTCGTGACGTCACGCCTCACCGAGCGCGGCAGCCTCGTCGACGTCGAGGCGGCGTTCGTGCTCGCGCACACCGACCGGCCCGTCAAGGTCACCCTGCCGGTGCCGACCAACTTCCTGAGCTACTGGACGCCGGGCGTCTCCGACCGGGCCTACGCCGACCCGCAGGAGTTCCTCGACGACCTCGTCGCGATCCTCCAGCGCCAGGCCCGCGCCCTGGTCGACGCCGGCGTGCGCTACCTGCAGCTCGACGCCCCGAAGTACACGTTCCTCGACAACCGGCTGATGTTCCCGGAGCCGGAGAACTGGGCGGACCAGCTCGCCACGCACCTGCGCACCGACCGGCGCGTGTTCGACGGGCTGCCCGACGACGTGGTGACCGGAATCCACATCTGCCGCGGCAACTACCGCAGCATGTTCGAGAGCACGGTGCCCTACGACGAGATGGGCGAGGTGCTGTTCTCCGAGGCCCGCTACGACCGGCTGCTGCTCGAGTACGACGACGCCCGCGCCGGCGGCTTCGACGCCCTGCGCCACGTGCGGCCCGAGAGCACCGTCGTGCTCGGCCTCGTCACCACCAAGCATCCCGAGCTCGAGGACGTCGACGACCTGCGCCGGCGGATCGACGCGGCGGCGGAGCACCTGCCCCTCGACCGTCTGGCCCTGAGCCCCCAGTGCGGCTTCGCCAGCACCTGGGAGGGCAACGAGCTCTCCGCCGACGACCAGCGACGCAAGCTCGAGACCGTCGTGCGCACCGCGGATCTCGTCTGGTCGTAGGTCGGGATCACGCCTCGTGGATCACACGTTCGTGGTTCGCCATCGATCACGAACGGGTCACCGTCGTGTTTCGGGCTGGGGGTGATAACGCGCGAATGGGTGAGTTATGGTGCCGCCTTGTGAGCCAGTCGGGGGACGCTACCCAGACCAACGTGTTCGACCTGACGAAGCGGGGCTACAACCCGAACCAGGTCGACGGACATGTGCAGGCGCTGCTCGCGCGGGTCGAGATGCTCGAGCACGCCCATCGCCAGGAGCAGCAGCGCGCGGACGACGCCGAGGCGGAGCTGACGCGCAGCAGGGCCCGCCCCGCCGGCGACACCGAGCACGGCGACGCCGTCCAGCAGGGCTTCGGGCACCGCATCGAGCGCGTGCTGCGGGTGGCCGAGCAGGAGGCCGCGAACGCGCGCGCCACCGCGTCACGCGAGGCCGCCGCCCTGATGGAGCGGACGCGCCGCGAGGCCGAGACCCGCCGTCAGGAGGTGGAGCAGAACCTCGCCGGGCGTCGCAAGGCGCTCGACGACGAAGCCGCCCGGCGCCGCGGGGAGCTCGACGAGCGCGAGCGGGAGCTCGACGAGCAGGCCGCCGCCGCCCGGGAGGAGGCCGAGCAGACGCTCGCCGAGGCCCGGATGGGCGCCGAGCAGATCACGCGCGACGCCGAGGCCGAGTCCCAGCGTCGCCGCGACGACACCGAGTCGATCATCCGGCGGCGCCACACCGAGGCCGAGAACGAGCTCCAGCGCCTCAGCGGCCTCCACGACGGGGTGCGCAACGACCTCGGCCGGCTGCTCGAGTCGCTGTCGGGCCAGCTGCCCGCTCGTCAGGGCGGGCGTCACCTCGTGGCGGCGAACGCCGAGGTCCGGGGCGACGGGCCCCACGACCCGCAGGACGAGCGCGTGCCCGCCGAGCAGACCGGCGGAGCCGACGCGTCATGACCCCGGGGCGAGCGGTGCCCTCGACGCCCGGCGCTCCGGCTCGCGGGTCCGTGCCGTTGCCCGAGCCTGCGGGTGAGCGGGGTGCCGACACCACCGTGATCCGGCCGATCCCGCGTGGGATGGCGGCGCTGGACGCCCTGCCGGCGGTGCAGCGGCGCGCGCTGCTCCTGCGGCACGCCCGCGGGATGACGCCCACCGAGATCGCCGCGCTCGACGGCGTCGCCGTGGACGTCGTGGAGCGCCGCCTCGCGCACGGCGCGCTGGCGCTCGCCCACCGGCTCGGGGTGCCGGGCACTCCCGACGTCGTCGCGGCACGGGAGCTCGCCCCGCTCGGAGGTTTCGCCGACGCCTCCCTGGCGCCGACCGCGTCCGGGGTCGACGGTGCAGAGGGACGTCGGCGACGGCTGCCGATCGTCGCGGCCTCGCTCGCGGCCGCGTCGATGACCGCGCTCGGCGCGGCCGTCGCGACCTCGCAGGGCCTCGACCAGGTCGGGGACACCGCCGGGCCGGGTTCGCCGATCGGCATCGGCTCCGCCCCCGGACTCGGCGCGATGCTCCCGCCGCCCGCCGCGGGGACTGAGGCCGGCGCCGTCCTGCCCGGCCCCGCCGACACCGCGGTCGACGACCTGGGCCTGCGCCCCGAGCCCTCCTCGGGGCCGGTGCCGTCCTTGGCCGCGAGCCCCGGGCCCCTGGCCGGCGTCCCGGCAGTGGGCACCGGGCCGGTCGACGCCGGGGCGCCGAGGGCGGCCGTGGGACCGGGCGTCCCGACGTCCCGGCCGTCGCCGTCCTCCTCCCCGGCACCCTCCTCTGCAGTGTCGGAATCCTCGCCAGCACCGTCCTCGTCGGGCTCGCAGCCCTCGGGCTCGGCGTCTCCGTCGACCTCCGCGACGGGCCCCGGCCCCACGACCCGCCCGGAGCCGCGCGAACGTCGTGACGACCCGCCCCCGCGCGCCGGCGCGTCGAGCGGTGGCTCGGGCGACGACCGGAAGGGCGGTCGGGACGGGGGCCGTGACGGTGGTGGCGATGCCCCCCGCGGGGGCGAGCGTGAGAGCGACCGCGGTGGTGGCGCCCGCGGTGGCGACGACTCCGGTGGTGGTGACGGGCGGGGTGGCGACGGACGGGACGGGGCGTCCCCGTCCGGGTCGGGCTCGTCTCGCGGCGGACGCTGAGCAGCCAGAGACGTCAGCGGGAGGCCACCTCCCCTACGAGCGCCGCGTCCGGCACGTCGTCGACGAGACGCAGGTCGGCGACGTACATCGCGTCGTCGCTGACCTCGTCGGGCTCGGGCACGGCGTCGAGCCGCACAGGAGCGCCCGGGCGGAAGGCGGTGCGGAGGTAGCGGCGGATCTCCCGCACCCGGTAGCGCCGCCGGCACAGCGCCACCGCCTCGCCGTGCTCGGTGCCGGCCGACAGCTCCGGGTCGAGGTAGAGCGCCCCCTCCAGCCAGAGGCGCCCGTCGGCGGGCTCGGACGCCGCCCAGTTCACGGGGAAGAGCCGCCCGGCCACGTCGAGCACGTCGACGTGACAGGTGCACTCGTCGCCGCTGACCGGCGCGGCGATCACCGTGCCGCGACCGTCGAAGCAGCCGAACTCGTCGACCATCCACGTCTCGCTGCCCGAGAGCGCCGGCAGGTGGCCCGCGGTGTAGATCGCCGGCGCGACCTCGAGCTCCCGCCCGACCACCACCGACGGCAACGCACCCGCCGCGAGGTGCTGCGGGAGGAGCTGCACCGTCAGCTCGCCGTCCCACCGTTCCTCGCGCGGCGCCCGGCGACCGAGCGTGCGCCGGACGAGCTCCTCCCGGTCCTCGTGGTGGCGCCCGGCCACCCGCCGTTCCTTGTCCCGTCGCGCTCGCGCGGGCTTTCCCATGCCTGCCTCCTCGGGTCTCCTCTCCTCGTTGGAGGTGCGCGAGGTCGCGGTGGTTCCATCCGTTTCCGCGGGCTGTGGACAACTCGGTGGAGACGGCGCCACAGCCGAAGAATTGCTTCGGTTTCCGAAGCGTCCTCTCGGCACCGGCAAAGGCCCGAGAGTCCGGTGGAGCGCTCAGCTCACGCTCATGGCGCCGCCGCGAACATGCAGGGCTGCCATGGCTCGAGGGGCTCGTCTCCCGCCAGGACTGCCTGGGTGTGGCGTTCGAGGGCCTGCGCCGCGTCGCCGGGAGCCATGTCCCACGCCGCGAAGGCACCCGGGGCGGTGCCGATGTCGCCCGGCACGAGTCGGCCCTCTCTCACGAGTCGGACCACGAGGTCGGTAGCCCGGCGGTAGCGCTCGACGCGATCATCCCCCCCTTCGACGATCTTCACGACCGCCATCGCATGCCCGAGGTCGATCCAGTCGAACTGCGCTTCGTTGACGATGTCGGCCATGAGGTCCTCGTCGGCGCTCATCCGCTCTCCCGTCGGGGTGTGTGGATCCTGATGACCCCGTCGTCTCCGGGGTTGATGTCGACAGCGGGTTCATGGGGCGGCGTCGAGGACCGGGGACGATAGGTCATGTAGGTCCCGTCCCCGAGGAGGACCACGGTCCGCTCGCCCGAGGTCTGCACCGCCTGGCCGCCCACGGACAGCGCCCGATAGATCTCTTCGACCTCCGCCACCGTGTCGACCTCCCGCACCGGGATCTTCATCTTCTTGGCGCTCCCTTGGCGCCCGATGTGTTCGCCTCCACTGAGAGCGTGCTGGCGGGCCGTCAAGCCGCCCCACGTACCGACCGCAGGTCCAACGTCGCGCGTCGTCGCGTCCGGGGAGTTCGACGGCAGCGCACCCGCGGCTCGGGTGGCACGTTCGATCCGTCCGGCCGCTCCGGCACCCCCGAGGGCCGAGAGGCCCGCGCCGGTGAGCACCTCGCCCGCCCAGCGGGTGGGGTTGGTGGCGGCCTCGCGCGGCTCGAGCGCGGCCGCGACGGTCTCCGCCGGGTGGGTGACGGCATGCGCGACGCCGGTGCCCAGCTCCTGCCAGCCCTGCGCCGCCGCGGCGGGCTCGACGATGAAGCGGGTGGGGTTGACCTGCCAGAGGAACTGTCCCGTCGCGGAGAGCTCCGACCATGCCCCGCCGGCGAGGTCGCCGAGGAAGCCGCCGAGCTGCTGAGCCACCGACGGCGCCGGCGGGGCGAGGTCGCGGGCGCGCCCTACGAGGGTCGTGGCGCGGTCGCCGGCGGCGAGGACCTCGGTCCGGGCAGCACGCAGCCGGTTCAGCGCAGTGACGCGGCCGGCCTCGCCAGGGTCGGGAACGTCGACGGTGCGCGGCTGGGCACTGAGTCCCTGCGCGGTCTCCCACTCGCGGACGGCGGCGGCGGCCTCGTCTCGGGCTCCCTCGAGGACGTCGGCGTAGCCGGCGAGGGCGTCGGCGACCTGCAGGAACGCCTCTCCGGTACCGATCCATTGAGGCGGCACGGGCTCGAACACCCGGCGGAAGGAGTCGGCGGCGTCGCCCTGCCACTCGCCGGTGTCGATCCGTCGCAACCCGTCGCCCGCGCCGACCAGCGCGGCGCCGAGCCGCGCCATCCTCGCCCGAACCTTGCGGACCCCGGCGGGGTCGCCGGGCACCAGCGCGGCCGGGTCCGTGGTCTCGCCGAGCTCGGCCACGTGCGGCGTCACCGACCCCAGCGGAACTGGTCGACAGCGAGCTGCTCGGCCTCCGCGTAGGCCCCCGCGGCCTCGTCGAGCCCGCGGGCCAGGGCGTTTCCGTCGTCGGTGAGGTTGTCGAGGCCGCGGGACCAGCGCGTACCGAAATCAGCCGTGACGACCTCGAGGGCGTCGTGGCCGAACGTCCCGGGGGTCGTCCCGAGGTCGCCGACGTCGTGCGCGGCGAGCTCGTCCATCACGGCGTTCACCCCGTGGGCGGCGTCGAGCAGCGCCTGGAGCACCACCTGCACGTCCGCCACGACGACGGACGCTAGGCACCGGCGCCGTCCCGTGGGTGCGCTTTCGCCGGACTCGACCCCGGCACAATCCGGGACGTCATGGACGAGAGAACCGCGCGGACCGCCGACTACCTGCGCGCGGTCCTGCGCGTCCCCGACCTCGGGCTCGTCCTGAGACCGCGGCCGCCCGGGACGGTGCGCGGGACGTTCCCGTTCGACGGTCCCGTGCACGTCGTCACCGCGCACAACCCGGGGGCCGAGCGGCCCGGGGAGGCCGAGAACGCCGCGCGGCAGGCACGTCTCGAGGCCGACCTCGACGCGCGGGGCCTGCGCCGGTGGACCACGGTGGCGAGCGCCGAGGACGGGTCGTCGGCGGAGGTCGGCGCGCTGGTGGTCGGCCTCGACGACGCCGTGGCCTGCGCGTTCGGTGCGGCCTGGGGTCAGGACGCCGTCTTCCGCTGGAGCCCGTCGGCGTGGACCGTGCTCGCCTGCGACGATGCGCCCTCGGTGGACCTGGGGTGGGAGATCGTGTGACCGAGCGCTTCGGGCCCTACGAGCTCATCGAGCTCCTCGGCCGCGGCGGCATGGGCGAGGTGTGGCGTGCCGTCGACACCCGCAAGGGGCGGACCGTCGCGCTCAAGCGCCTGCCGGCGGAGATGACAGGCGAGCGCGAGTTCGAGGAGCGGTTCCGGCGCGAGGCCCAGGCCGCGGTGCGGCTCAACGACCCGCACGTCATCCCGATCCACGACTTCGGCGAGATCGAGGGACGGCTCTTCCTCGACATGCGGCTGGTGGCCGGCGACGACCTCGGCGCCGTGGTCGAGGAGGGTGCCCTCGAGCCGGCGCGGGCGGTATCGGTGCTCGAGCAGGTCGCGTCCGCGCTCGATGCCGCCCATGACGAGGGGCTCGTGCACCGCGACGTCAAGCCGTCGAACATCCTGCTCACGCCGTCGAAGGGCACCGCTGCGCCGCGGGACTTCGTCTACCTCATCGACTTCGGCATCGCGACCGGCGCCGCCCTCGGCACACGCCTGACCCAGACCGGGCTGGCCATCGGCACGGCCGCCTACATGGCTCCGGAGCGGTTCACCGACGGCGTCGACACCGACCGGCGGATCGACGTCTACGCGCTCGGCTGCGTCCTCCACGAGATGCTCACCGGCCACGCCGTATTCGCCGGCCGCGACTTCGCGAGCTTGATGTACCAGCACATCAACACCGCGCCCACGGCTCCGTCGCGGATCACCGGCGGGCTGCCGGCCGGGTTCGACGAGGTCGTGGCGCGGGCGCTGGCCAAGGACCCGGAGGAACGCTGGGGCCGTGCGGGCGACCTGACCGAGGCCGCGCGCCGCGTCCTCGCACCCACCCGTCCGACGCCGCAGGGACGCGTCGAGACCCAGGTGCCGCCGCGACCGGCGCCCCCGGTCGACCGCCCGGCCCCGCACGCGGGTGCGACGCCGCCGATCCGTCCCGGGACGGCCTTCGGTCCGCCCGCCTTCGCCCAGCCGTGGCAGCCGGGCCCACCGCGCTACGGGCCACCGCCGGTGATGCCGGCCCCGCCGCCCACCCGGACCGGCGGGCGCACCGCCGCGGCGATCGGCGCGCTACCGACGGCCGCCCTCCTCGCCCTGATCTGCGTGGCGGGGGCGGTCTCGGAGCTCGGGGCGTGCGCCACCCGCGCGACCTCGTGCGTCGCCGGCGGGAGCGCCCTGCTCGGCGTGCTCACGGCCGTCCTCGGCGCCGTCGTGGCCGGGACGGCCCTGAGCGCGCTGGGGCGTCGGACGACGCGACGGGCCGGGCTCGCCTGGGCCGCGGTCGGGGTCGCGTTCGTCCTCCTCATCGTCGCGGCGGCGTTGTCGGCCTGAGTTTCGGCAGGATGGGTGCCATGAGCGACACGCGTTCCTGGAACGACCAGGTCATCGACGAGTTCCGCGCCAACGAAGGGCGCGTGGGCGGGCCCTTCGAGGGCGCCCCCCTGCTGTTGCTGCACCACATCGGCGCCAAGTCGGGCACCGAGCGCGTGACGCCGATGATGTACCAGGCCGTCGGTGACGACCTCGCCGTCTTCGCGTCGTACGCGGGCATGGACGTCCACCCGGCCTGGTACCACAACCTGCTCGCGAACCCGGACGTCACGGCCGAGGTCGGCACCGAGACCGTCGCCCTCCGCGCCCGCGACCTGCCCGCCGACGAGCGCGCCCCGATCTGGGAGAAGCAGAAGGCGGACTACCCGGGCTTCGCCGGCTACGAGCAGAAGACCTCGCGCACCATCCCCGTCGTGCTCCTCGAACGCCGCTGATGCCGCGCCCGGTGTGGAACAAGCTCGCCGACAAGCGCGGTGAGCTGCTCAGCCGAGAGCTCGCTCCGGACGTGCACGCCGAGCGCTGGGCGCGGCGCTACGACGGCACGGTCGGTCCGCTCAACCGATGGGTCGACCACGTCCGGGACACGACCTACGAGAACATCCCCTACTTCGACCCGGCGAGCGCCGGTGCCGGTGCGCACGTCCTCGTTCTGCTCCAGGACCCGTCCGGCGAGGCGGAGGAGGGGTCGGGCTTCGTCAGCAAGCACAACAACGACCCGACCGCGCACAACACCAACATCGCGACCGAACGGGCCAAGCTCGGCTACGACATCTCGCTGCACTGGAACGTCGTGCCGTGGTGGGTGGCGAACACCGCCAAGCCGGTGCGGTCGCTGTGGAAGGAGTCGGTGCGCGCCCAGCCATACATGGTCGAGCTGCTGGAGATGCTCGACCCCGCGCCGACCGAGGTCATCCTGCTGGGACGGCCGGCCACGCGCGCCTGGGACCGGCTCGTCCGCGCCGGCCTTCCCGAGGCGTTGCGCGGTGCGACGGTGCAGACCGCGCCGCACCCGAGCCCGCTGGTCTTCCCCCGCACCGACGCGGCGACGGGTCGCGGGAACAGCGATCTGATCGTCGAGGCGATGCGCATGGCCGGGCAGCGGGCGCGGGGCGAGAAGGTCCGGCCGGCGGCGGGTGGGCCCGCGGGTCGGCGGCGCCCGTTCTGAGGTGGTTCTCCCCAGGTCCTTCTTCTCCGAACCGGGCCGTCTCGCCGCGAGGATCTCGCTACCGTGATCCGCGACCGGCGCGGCGAGCGGAAGGACGGCCCGATGACCGAGCCCCAACCCCCGCCGCTCCAGGCCGACAGCCCCACCGTGCTGCCCGACGGCCGGGTCGTCGAGCGGTACCGGCCGCCCGGGGTCGGGGGCGGGGACTTCGCGGTGGACCTGGCCAACGCGCCCCGGGCGATCCGGGAGCTGGAGGAGGCGGCGCGGGAACTCTTCGATATCCGAAGAGAGGCCGAGCGACTCGGGAAGGTCACGCCGCCCTCGCGAGACCAGGTCAGCATCGACGCAGCGACCCTGCTCGGGGTATCCGCCGTCGGCGGCAGCGGGTCCTTCCTCCAGGCACTGGATCAAGGCATTCAGCAGGTCAACGACATGATCGCAGGTCTGCGAAGCGCGATGGCCGGCTACGACGAGGCGGACGCGCAGAGCTCAGCTGCGTTGAGGGAGCCGTGAGACGGGCCCTCCTCCTCGGCGCGACCGCGGCCCTCACGGTCCTCGGCGGCTGCTCCGCGGCGCCGACGCCCGGCCCCGCGGCAGCCCCCGACCGGTACGGCGCGCCCGTACCGAGCAGGTCGCTCAACGCGAGCGGCGTAGCCGACCGACCGTGTGGAGTGCTGCGGGCCGAGCAGCTCGAGGCGGTCGGCCTCGAGCCACGCGGGCAGCTCGATCCCCTTCCGGCCGGACGACCCGCGTGCGTCTGGGAAGACTCCGCGTTCACGCAGCAGACCTCGGTCGCGCTCTACCCCGATCGCGACTACTTCGTCGACACCTACCGCGCCCGCGGTATGTACCAGTTCTTCGAGCCCGTCACGGTCGGTGGCTTGCCTGCGGTGCTCCAGCAAACGACTCCCGGGGCGCTGACGTGCACCGTCACCACGGGGATCGCGGTAGGGCAGGCCGCTGACGTCACCGTGAGCGAGATCGGCGTTGCACCGGGCACGAGGTCGAGGTCGTGTGAGAGGGCCACGCGGGTATCCGAGATGGTGATCGGAAACCTGCCCGCCTCGCCGAAGTGAGCACGTCGGTCGACGAGTTCGCCGCCTCGCTCGCGTCGCTCCCGCCCTCCGCCGGCGACACGATCCTGGTCGGCGTCGACGGCTTCTCCGGGGCCGGGAAGACGGCGTTGTCCGAGGCCCTCGGTCGCCGGGACGGTCTGCAGGTCGTCTCGATCGAGGAGTTCTATCTGGGCTGGGACGGCCTCGCACAGGGTCCGAAGCGCGCGGTCGACGGGCTCGTCGAGCCGTTGCGGAGCCGCCGCTCGCCCCGGTGGAGGTCGTGGGACTGGGAGCACGACCGCGAGGGCGCGGAAGCGGAGCGCCCGCTGCCCGGACCGGTCGTCGTCCTCGAGGGCTGTGGGGCGGGAGCGCGGGTGCTGCGGACGCACCAGGCGCTGACGGTGTGGGTCGACGCCGCACCTCAGGAGCGCGAGCGGCGGCTGCGCGAGCGGGAGGACTGGCCGCTCTACGCGCCGCACCGCGAGGCCTGGCAACGTCGCGAACACGCGCTCGCCCTGCAGGAGGGTCTGCCGGACGCCGCCGACGCCCTCGTCCGGTATCACCCGGACGGAGGCCTCGACATCCGTCCGTCACCTCGGGGATGAGGTCGGATGCTCCCGCGGTGGGTAACGTCCCGCACGTGACCGCGACGACCGAGGACACCGCACCGACGACACCGGACGTGTCCCCGGGCGACGTGGAGCGCTGGCGCGAGGTCGCCCAGTGGAAGGACCGGTCGCTGCAGAGCTCGTCCGGCATGCTCAGCCCGGTCCTCAACGGCCTCGCCGGCGTCCGCGGCGAGATCACGTCGTTCCTGCGCCGGGTTCCCGGCGTCTCCCAGGTCGACGACAGCGTCCAGGGGTTCCTGCACCAGCTCGCCGCGGCGGGCGCGGGCGCGGGCGCGGCGACACTGCGCCGGGAGGCGGTCTTCGCCGACTTCCGCGCCCAGGGCCACGACGTCACCGACTTCAAGGACATCCGCAAGCTCGACATCGCCCAGGTGGAGGCGGCGATGCCCCGGCTGGACATCGGCTACACGGTGTTCGCGGGCGTCCAGGGCGGGGTGACCGGCTTCCTGTCCGGCGCGGGCATCACCGCCGCCGCCGGCGGCACCAACGGCGCCGGCATCGGCAGCCTGCCCGGCATCGCGATGACGGTCGCGACCTTCACCGGCGACACCCTCGTCACCGTGGCCTCCTGCACGCGGGCCGTCGCGCACGTCGCGGCCTACTACGGCTACGACGTCACCAAGCGCTCCGAGCAGATCATCGCGCTGGCGGTGCTCGCGGTCGGGCTGTCGTCCGACGAGGACGCACCCGGCGCGTACCAGGAGCTCACCGAGCTCATCACGGCGAAGACCGAGGAGAACCAGAAGCGCAAGCAGCAACAGGCGCAGATCAAGCGCCTCGGGCAGGCCGTGTACCGCCGCCTGCTGGCCCAGATCGGGCAGAAGGAGCTCGCGCAGCTCGTGCCGGTGCTCGGGATCGGCGTCGGGGCCGTGCTCTCGGCGCGACTGCTGGCCACGGTCGTCGACACCGCCGAGCACCTCTACCGCGAGCGTTTCCTGCACGACAAGTACGAGCTGCCGTTCGGCGTCGACCTGCCGTTCGATCCGGCGACCTACCGGCCCTACGTCGACGGCGAGCCCGACGACGGTGGCGACGACGCGGACGACGAGGGCGACGAGATCTTCGCAGGGGCCTGACCGCGCCCCCGGCCTCGCGGAGCGTGACCGCGCGACCTGAGTGCCCCGGTGATCGACGGAAGAATACGGACACTGGGTGTCAGCGACGCGCCGTCGCTGACATCTGGCCCCTAACGCTCCGTCGACTCCCCGAGGTGGGCACGGATGTCGGCGAAGGAGGTGAACACCTGGTACCCGAGGGCGCGCAGGCGGCCCTGGGCGGGTTCGGTGAGGTCGGGGTCGAGGACGACCGGCGGGGCGAGGGCGCGCCGGCTCAGCCCCGTGGGCCAGAGGGCCGCGGCGTCGGTGAGGACGTCGCCGCCGCGGGGATCGTGCACCCGGGCCTCGCGGCGCGGGGGCGGGAAACCCTGGGCGGCGAGGTCGTCGACCAGGTCCTCGAGCGTCTCGGGCACCGCCTCGCCCAGCACGGCGCGCCCGGAGCGCCCGCGCCGCGGCCGGTACTCGGTGTGGTCGCCGGGCGCGGACTCGACGACGGCGAGCGGCCCGGTCGGCGCCGACGGCGTGATGCCCGCGGCGGCGGCCGCCTCGAGCACCGGCGCCAGCGCCGCCTCGGGGTCGGTGACGTAGCGGGACTCCGCGACGCGGACCACCGGCCAGCCGCACCGCCGCAGGTCGTGCTCGGCCTCGACGTCGGCCCGGGTCGCCGTGCGCCGGTGCTCGTCGCCGTCGCACACCACCGCCAGCCGACCGTTCGCCCCGGTGACGACGAGGTCGAGGGTGCGGCCGTGCACCTCGACCTGCGGGACGACGGCGAACCCGGACGCGGAGAGGTCCGCGAACACCCGCTGCGCGAACAGGCTCCCGAACGCCGGGTGGCGGTGGTCGCGGTCGACCAGGGCGGGCGCCGGGCGGTTCTCCGGCGCGCCGGCGGAGCCGTCGGGCTCGGTCGCGGTGACGTGCTCGAGGAGCTTCCGTCGCAGGTCGGCGGGGGCGAGGTCCTCGGCGGGGACCGAGTGGAACAGCCACATCTGGTCGCGGGCGCGGGACGCGGCGACGTTGAACGCCTGGCGGTAGCGCTCGGCGGTCAGCGACACCAGACGGTGCCCCGGCGCGACGACCATGGAGAGCCAGACCACGTCGCGCTCGTCGCCCTGGAAGTCCGCGGCCACGCCGACCCGCAGGCGCCGGGTCTCCCACTCGTCGACCCCGAGCCGCTCGCGCAGCAGGCCCTCGATCAGCTCGACCTGCCCGTGTCCCTGCAGCACGACGACCCCGAACGTCGCGCCGTCATATGCCGGGTCGGCGGCACAGCGCGCGACGGCGTCGACGAGCGCGGCCGCCTCGGCGTCGTTGGCCAGCGACGAGCCCTGGCCGCGCACCGTCGCCTCGGGCACGAACGTGGCCCGCAGCGGCGGGAGGCGGTCGGCGCCGAACTGGCGCAGCGGCACCAGCGGTGCGCCCGCGCCCGTGTCGTCGGGCCCCGAGTAGAACTCCCGCGACGACCAGCCGACGATCTCGGGCATCGAGCGGAAGTGCTCGCGCAGCCGGATCGGCGGGCCGAACGTCGCCCGGAACACCGAGAACACGCTCGCGCGCGGCGTGAACTGGCTGCGCAGGTAGAACGGCACCTCGGGCAGGTCGGTCTCCAGCCGCGCGAACGCGGGCTCGAGCGAGCCGACGCCGACGTCGGCGGGCGTGCACTGCCGGTCGTCGCCCACGACGATCACGCGCGGGGCGAGCCAGAGCAGGAAGAGGCTGGTCAGGTCGGCCTGGCTGGCCTCGTCGACGATCACCACGTCGAACGCGTCCGGCCGCGGCTCGACCACGGAGAGGACCTCGCGGATCGGCATCACCCAGGCGGGCACGGCGTCGCGGGCGACGGCGACCGCCTCACGGGCCGCGGTGCGGTAGCGGTCGGCGAAGCGCCCGGTGCCCCGGCCGACGGCGGACACCGACGCGCGGTGGCTCTGCAGCGCGCGCATCTGCTCGGCGGTGATCCGGGACAGGCACGCCCGCCATGCCTGCGCCGCCGCCAGCCGGGCCGTGACCCGGGCGAGCTCGACGTCGAGGTCGGCGAGGCGGTCCGGGGCGCCCTCCGCCGCGGTCCACTGCGTCACACGCGCCGCGGCCCGCGCGAACGCCCACGCCCGGTCGAAGCGCGCCTCGCGCTCGGGCCACGCCTCGCCCGCGTGCGCTCGCAGCAGGGCGAGCACCCCGGGCGCCGCACGTTCCAGGCGCTCGCCGAGGGCGTCGGCGCGCCGCTGGTCGCGGGCCTCGTCGTGCGCCGCCTCCACCGCGAGCACCGCGTCGACGTAGGCGTCGGCGTCACGGCGGCGCAGGGCCTCGAGCACGGCGATCAGCTCCGGCGCCTGGCGAGCCAGGGGCACGCCGCCCTGGACGCGCTCGACGACCTCCTCCAGCTCGCTGCGGGCGAGGTCGGCGGCGCGGGTGTCGTCGACGTCGAGGCTCAGGGTGGCGAGCACCCGCAGCCGCGCCAGCGAATCCACCCGCGGGCGTTCGGCCGGCGGCAGGGCGGAGAGCAGGCGCCGGACGTCGACCGCCGCGGTGAGCACCTTGCCGACGGCCAGGCAGGTCGCGCGCAGGGCGAGGACCTGCTCGACGAGCATCGCGCGGTGCTCGGCGCGACGCACGGGGCGGCCGAGCGGCCCGAAGCCCTCGGCCAGCCGGTCGGTGATCTCGAGGATCCGCAGGTGGTGGGCGATGGCGGTGGCGCCGGAGACCGTGGTCGGCTGGGCGCCCTGCAGGCGGATCGACGACAGGTACGGCTCGACGGCCTTCTGCTCGTCGGGCTTGAACAGCCGCTTCGTCGTGCCGCCGTCGGCGAGGAACGCCGCGAAGCGCTCGAACACCGGAGCCGCGGCCGCGGGATCCACCCCGTCGTCGACCAGCACCTGAGCGGGCCCGGCGCGACGGTCGTGGTCCAGCACCGCGTCCACCGCGCGCAGCCCGTCGACCGCGCGGCCCCACAGGTGCCCGGCACGCCCCGAGAGCACCGCGTCGGCGACCCCGTTCGCCCACTCCGCGTCCTCCCCGGTGTCCTCGAGCTCGGCGAGCGCGTCGGCCACCCGGCGGCTGACCGTCGGCAGGTTCGCGGCGGCCTCGGACGGTAGGCGCCCCAGCGCGGCCACGACCTCGCCCGCGTCGCCGCTGGTGGCGTCGAGGCCCCGGGTGACGGTCTCGGCGAGGTCGGCGACGTGGCTCTCCGGCGGCAGCTCCACCGGGGGCGGGAGCACCTGGCGGGCGCGTTCGCGGCGCGCCGGGGTCTCGGTGGCGAGCAGCGCGCGGAGCTCGGCGAACTCCTCGGCGGTCAGCGCGGGCTCGAGCGGGATCTCGGTGTCCGGCCCGACGACGTCGGCGATCCAGCCGTCCTGCGCGCGGGCGGCGAGCACGCGACGGGCGACCTCGGTGCGGGTGCCGGTCATGCCGGGCCCGAGGTCGCGCTGCACCGAGGTCTCGGCCGCGCGCTCGGCGACCAGGGCGTCCAGCGCGGCGTCGCGGTCCGCGCGCAGACCGTCGCGGCGCTCCACGAGCTCGGCGATCGTGCGGTCGGCCTCGTCGGGGTCGAACTCGGTGCTGCGCGCCTCGAGACCCGCGATGCCCGCGCCGAGCCCGGGGTCGCCGCCGTCGGGACCCTCCGCCAGCGAGATGCACAGGTCGCGCATCTCCGGCGGCAGCTTGTCGCGCAGCACCCGCAGGGCCTGCGCCTTCTCGCTGGTCACGAGCACGCGGCGACCCTCGGCGAGCAGCGCACAGAGCAGGTTCGCGATCGTGTGGGTCTTGCCGGTGCCCGGCGGCCCCTCGACGACGACCCCCGAGTCGCGACCCAACCGGCTGAGGATCCGGCCCTGCGCCGCGCCGACGGGCAGGGGGAAGAGCGGGTCGGCGACGGGCGCCTCGTCGTGCCCCGTGCGGGCGAGCCAGGCGGCGCGGTCGGCGGGCTCGATCGCCTCGACGAGCTGGGCGAGGCCGACGGGCAGGGGGCGCTCCGTGTCGGCCAGGTCGGCGACGATCGCGTCGTAGAACGTGCGCAGCGCCGCCGCCCCGCGCCGGCGGGCGACGAGAGTGGGGGCGGGCACGAGCGCCGTGCCGGGCCCGGTCGGGGCGATCCAGTCGTCGCCGCGGGTGTGCTCGACCCGCAGGTGCCGATGCGCCCACCCGGCGAGGACGGTGACGAGGTCGGGGTCCAGCGGCGAGGCGGGGGTGACGTCCTCGGCGGGCGCGGCGTCGTCGACGAGCCCGGTGCCGGCCAGCAGCTCCTCGTGCTCCCAGCGCGCGCCCTCGCCCGCCAACGTCACGACCATCTCGTCCCCGTCGTGCTCGATGCGCACCGGGCGGGCGAGCAGGAGGACCCGGACGTCCTGGTCGGGCGCGTGCAGCAGGCCACCGGCGAGGACGAGCTCGACGGCCTCGGGCTGGTCCGCCGCCGCGCGCATGAGGTCGAACAGCGCGTCGAACGTCGCCCGCATCGGGCCCTCGGCGGGGGCGCGCAGGATCTCGTCGCCGGCCTCGGTGGGACGCCGGACCGCGCTCTGGTCGGCCACGTCGACGAGGGCGAGCTCGCCGACGTGGTGACGGGTGTGGCGGACGGGGCGGGCACGCGCGAGAGCCGCCCGTCGCAGCACCTCGACCAGGCGCTGGACCCGGTCGCGCAGGGCCGGGTCGTGCTCGGGACGCACCGGGGCCGGGGTGTCCTGCGACGATCCGCTCGCGATCCGGAGCGGTTCCTGCGGCACGGCCACGACCTCGCTCCCTCCGCCCGCGTGCTCGGTCCCCCGGCGGACCACAATCGCATCCCGGTGCAGGTGCGGGCACGCGAGCCCGTCCTTGCCGCGAACCCTGCCGCGAAACTCGAGGGAACCGTGCGGGCCCCACGCCCGTCGAACCCCGTGACCGACCCGAGAGGAGGACCCATGGGAACGACGGAGGCACGTGACCTGCACGACCCCGCCGAGGTCGCGCGGTTCCTCACCGGCCTCGCGGCCGTGGACGGCCGGGCGGAGCGGCAGAACGCGGAGATGCTGCGGGGGCGGTACGGACGGTCGCGGGCGCTGTCGGCCGGGGCGGATCTCGCCCTGCTGGACGCGGCCGACGCCTTGCACGAGCACGGCTGGGGTCCCCGCGACGTCACCGAGGTCGTGCGCCGGCGGCTCTCCGCGGGACGGCTCGTGCTCGCGGTCGACGTGCTCGGCGCGGCCGCGGCACGGCGACCCCGCGGCGACGCGGCCACCGACGCCGACCTCGCCGACCTGGGCGCGGGGCTGGGCACGGGGCCGCCGGCGCGCGACACGCCGCTGGTGGTGCAGTGGAGCACGGTGCGGGGTGTCGAGCCCGACGCCGCCCTGCGCGCGGCGGTGGCGCTGGTCGGGCTGATGCGCTCGCTGCCGGCGCTGCCGCGCCTCGGGGAGGAGGCGCGGCCGCCGGACGGGGTCGACGCGCGGGTGCTCGCCCGCGTCCGGGGGCTGCTGGCGAAGGCCGAGTCCACCGAGTACCCCGAGGAGGCCGAGGCGCTCTCGGCGAAGGCGCAGGAGCTGATGGGACGCCACGCCCTCGCGCAGGCCCTCGTCACCCCGGCCGCCGGGACCGGCCCGCGCGCGGCGGCCCGGCGTCTCTGGCTCGACCCGCCCTACGCCAGTGCGAAGTCGAGCCTCGTGCACCAGGTGGCGGCGGCCAACCGGTGCCGGGCGATCGGCCTCGCCGCGCTCGACATGGTCACCGTCATCGGGCACGCCACCGACCTCGCGACGGTCGAGCTGCTGGTCACGTCGCTGCTGGTGCAGGCCGACCGCGCGATGCTCGTCGCGGACGACGGCACGGTGCCCCGCTCGCGGACGCGCTCGTTCCGGCACGCGTTCCTGCTCGCCTACGCGACGAGGATCGGCGAGCGCCTCGCCGCGGCCGCCCACGAGGCCCAGGCGCAGGCCCGCGCCGAGCTGGGCGAGGGCCTGCTGCCCGTGCTGGCCGCGCGGGCGGAGGTCGTCGAGCGCACGGTCGGCGAGCTGTTCCCCCGCGTGACCCGCCGGCGCTTCAGCGTCAACAACGGTGCGGGCTGGGCGGCGGGACGCGCCGCGGCGGACGCCGCCAGCCTCACCCCGGGCCGCGACGCGCTGGCCACCAGGTAGCCACCGGTAGTCCAGGATGCCCCCGTGGCCGGGAACCGCGAGCGACGCGCCGAGAAGAAGCGCCGCCGCGACGCGAAGCGGGGCTTCGACGCCAAGGCCGGGCCCGACGACCGGGGCCTGCCCCCCGAGTCTCTCCAGGCGATGCTGCGCAGCACGGCCGCCGACCTCGCCGGCGGCGACGAGGACGCGCTCACCGAGCTGCGTCATGTCCTCGTCGAGCACCTGGCCCGCCGGCGCGACCGTGTCCTCGAGGCCTGCGACGCGGTCACCGCCGAGGTGACGGTTCCGGCCGAGGGCCCTCTCGGCGCCGAGCTCGCCGGCGGCGGCACCGTGTCGTCCTGGGCCGAGCGGGACGGTGTGCGCACCGAGGAGGCCGCCGTCGCGACCGTCCGCCTGCTCGCGTCCTTGACCTGAACCATCGTCGAGGTTCTAGCGTGACGCCCATGACCGAGAACATCCGGCTCGCCGTCGTGGTCGGCAGCGTCCGCGAGGGCCGCTTCGGACCCGTGGTCGCCGCGTGGTTCGCCGACCGTGCCCGCCGGCGCCCCGAGCTCTCCGTGGACGTCGTCGACCTGGCCGACACGGGGCTGGACGAGGCGTTCGCCGAGCGCGTCGGGCTCGCGGACGCCCTCGTCGTCGTCACCCCCGAGTACAACCACAGCTTCCCCGGCCCGCTGAAGACCGCGATCGATGCGACGTCGGGGCAGCTGCGGGACAAGCCGGTGGGGTTCGTGGCCTACGGCGGCATGTCCGGTGGCCTTCGCGCGGTGGAGCAGCTGCGGCCCGTGCTCGCCGAGCTGCACGCCGTGGGGCTGCGCGACACGGTGAGCTTCCACGGCGCGGCCGGGGCGTTCGACGCCGGCGGCCGGCCGCGCGAGGAGAGCGAGAAGGAGGCCGCCGCGGCGGTGCTGCTCGACGCCCTCGTCTGGTGGGCCCGCACCCTGCGCCGCGCCCGCGACGAGCACGCCGTCGGGAGCCCGACGTGAGCGAGCACCCCCGCCCCTACCCGGGCCAGGAGCTCTCCGTCGGCGAGGTGGCCGAGCGCAGCGGCGTCCCCGTCACCGCGCTGCACTTCTACGAGCGCGAGGGGCTGATCTCCAGCCGCCGCACGTCCGGCAACCAGCGCCGCTTCCGGCGCGAGGTGCTGCGCCGGCTGTCGTTCATCCGCATCGCACAGCGTGTCGGCATCCCGCTGGCCGAGGTCCGGGCTGCGCTCGACTCCCTGCCCGACGGGCGCACCCCGACCCGCGCGGACTGGGAGCGGCTCTCGGCGCAGTGGCGCGAGGAGCTCGACGACCGCATCCGGCGTCTCGAGCAGCTGCGCGACGACTTCACGGGATGCATCGGCTGCGGCTGCCTCTCGATCGACCGCTGCGGCCTGGTCAACCCGCACGACCGTCTCGGCGAGGACGGGCCGGGGCCACGTCGTCTCGTGGGTTGACCACGTCACCTGTCGTGGTTAGTCTGACCACGACAGATGACGTGGTCGGGAGGCCTGCATGCAGTTCAGCACGCTCGGGGTGTGTGTCCACACCGAGGACGTTCCGGCGGTCCGGGCCTTCTACGTCGACGTCCTCGGGTTCACGATGACGCTGGACATCGGCTGGTTCGTGAGCCTGCGACACCCCGATCACGGCGACCTGGACCTGTGCGTCGTCCGCCGCGACCACGCGCTCGCCGGGATGGGCGGGCCGGTGGCCGGGGTGGTGCTCGCGTTCCTCGTCGAGGACGTCCACGCGGAGCACGCCCGGCTCGTCGAGCTCGGCGTGCCGGTCGACGTGGCGCCGCGCGACGAGCCGTGGGGCCAGCGCCGGTGCCTGGTGCGCGATCCGGCCGGCACGGGCGTGGAGCTGGTCCAGGCCACGGCACCCGACCCGGCCTGGCTCGCCTCGGTCGCGTCCGCGTCGTGACCACCCGCCCTGCGCGCAATCCGCAGCGCCGCGACCAGCTCCTCGACGCCGGCCTGGCCGTGCTCGCCGAGCAGGGCGCGCGCGGGCTGACGTTCCGCGCCGTCGACGCCCGTGCCGGGCTGGCCACCGGGACCGCGACGAACTACTTCGCCGACCGGGACACCCTGCTCGCCGAGCTCGGCGAGCGGATCCACACCCGCCTCGAGCCCGACGAGTCCGAGCTGGCGGCCGCCCGCGGAGGGGACCCGACCTCGACCGTGATGCGCCGCCTGCTCGAGCGGGTGCTCGCGCGGCGGGAGGTCTACGTGGCGCTGCTGGAGCTGCGGCTGGAGGCGACCCGCCGGCCGGCGCTGCGCGAGTCGCTGACCGCGACGGTCCGGGCGCGCTTCGAGGCCGACGTGGCGCTCCACGAGGAGGCCGGGGCACCGGGTGGGCGTCAGGCCGTCGCGCTGCTGCACCACGCGATGGAGGGGCTGATCCTCGACCAACTCACGCTGCCCGGGGCGCTCGGCGACCCGGCCGACGCCGGGGCCGTCGCCGAGCGGCTCGCGACGGCGGTGCTCAGCCGAGAGCCGTGATCCGGCCCGGCGGGGGCGCCGGCACGGCGTCGGGGTGCAGCGCGGCCGCCAGGGCCTCGATGCCGTCGACCAGCCGCGGGCCGGCGCGGACGACGTAGGACGCGGAGTCGATCGCGACGAGCGGCACGCCGGGGAGCTCGGCCCGCACCGCATCCGCCTGCGCGATCGCGTCGTCCAGCCCGAACCCGCAGGGCGCGACGAGCGCGACGTCCGGGGCGTGGGCGCGCACCTCGTCCCAGGTCGTCGCGACGCTGCGCCCGCCGTCGATCCCCGCGAGCGGCTCCCCGCCCGCGCGGCGCACCATCGCCGGCACCCAGTGCCCGGGCAGGAAGGGCGGGTCGACCCACTCGAGCGCGAGCACCCGGGGCCGCGGCCGGTCCTTCACGGCCTCGTCGACGGCGCGCAGGCGCTCCTGCAGCTCGGCGACCAGCGCCTCGCCCGCCGCCGGACTGTCCGCGGCGCGTGCCACGGAGGCGACCGCGTCGAGGACCTCGTCGAGGGTGTGGGGGTCGACGGCCAGCACGGTCGCGTCGAGGTCGAGGGCGTCGAGCGCCTCGGCCACCGTGGACGCCGGCAGCGCGCAGACGCGGCAGAGGTCCTGGGTGAGGACGAGGTCGGGCGCGGCGTCCCGCAGGGCCTCGCGGTCGAGCGAGTACTGCGGCAGGCCCTGCGCCGCGCGCTCGCGGACCGTCGCGTCGATCTCCGCGGGCGTCAGGCCCGCCGGCAGGGCGGTGTCGACGACCACGGGGCGCGTGGCCCTGATGGCCTCCGGCCGGTCGCACTCGAACGTCACGGCCACGAGGTCGTCGGCGAGACCCAGCGCGCCGACGATCTCCGTGGCCGCCGGCAACAGCGAGGCGATCCGCACGTGCTCGACCCTATGTGAGCACTTTCCTGCCCTATAGGGGCGGAAAGTGCTCACGTGCTCAGCAGCGGGCGGGGGTCGAAGACGGCGCGGATGCCGGTGACCCGGCCGTCGACCACGTGCGCCCAGTTGACGGTGAGCATCGGGGCCTCGGTCGCGGTGGTGTGCAGGTCGTAGATCGTCGCGACCTCGGGGCCGTCGACGAAGACGTGCCGGATCGTCACGGCGGTCACGATCCCGAACAGGCCGCGCAGGCTCGCCACGTTGTCCTCGAGCCCCTCGACGTGGCCCATCGGCCCGTCGAAGACGACGTCGTCGGCGAGGACGTCGCGCAGGGACTCGGCGTCGTGGCGCTGCCACGCGTCGAAGTAGGCGGTCATGGTGTCGGCGGGGGTGCGGTGCGTCGTCGTGGTCATGCACCCAGCCTCGGTCCGGAGGGCCCAGAAGTCGAAGAGCTGTCGGCGCTCGCTGCTACAACTGATGCTTATGGAACTGCATCAGCTGCGCTACCTCGTCGCCGTCGCCGAGGAGGGCGGGTTCACGCGGGCCGCGGCGCGCGAGCACGTCGCCCAGCCGGGGATCAGCGCCCAGATCGCGCGCCTCGAGCGCGAGCTGGGCCATGTGCTGTTCGACCGCTCGGCACGCGGCGTCCGTCCCACCCCGGGCGGGGAGGCCGTGCTGCCGCACGCACGCGCCGCGCTGGCGGCGGTCGCCGCCGTGCGCGACACCGCCGACGAGCTCGCGGGCCTCGTCCGCGGCCGCGTGTCGGTGGGCATGGTGCGGGGCGGCGGGGTGGTCGACCTGCCCGGCCTGCTCGGCGACTTCCACCGGACCCACCCGGGCGTGGAGATCCGGCTGGTCGAGGCGGCCACCGACGCGCTGCTCGACGGGCTGCGCCGCCACGACCTCGACCTCGCGTGGGTCGGGCGCCACGGCGACCCGCCCGCGGACCTCGACGTCGACGTCGTGCTCGACGTCCCGCTCGTCGCCGTGCTGCCGCCGGGGAACCCGCTCGGCGACCCCGTGACGGTGGCCGAGCTTGCCGAGCACCCGGTGATCGCCCTGCCACCCGGGGCGGGCGTGCGCGCGGCGCTCGACCGCGCCGGGGAGGACGCCGGGGTCGTGCTGACACCGGCGCTGGAGGCGGGGTCGCCACCGGTGCTCCTCGACCTCGCGGTGCAGGGCCTCGGGGTCGCGATCGTCCCCGAGCCCGCCGTCGCCGGGCGGGACGACGTGCGGGTGGCACGTCTGGTGCCCGAGGTCCGGTCGCGGATCGACCTCGCCCGGCGCCGGGACGCGCCGCTGAGCCCGGCGGCCCGCGCCCTGCTCGCCCGGGCTCGGGAGTGGATCGCGTAGCCGACAGAATCGGACGGGTGGACCTGCTGCTCGGGGTACGCCTGTTCGTCCGGGGCGCGGCGACGGTGTTCCGGTCGCCGCGGCTGCTGGCGCTGGGCGCGGTGCCGGCGCTGATCGTGTCGGTGCTCTACGTCGGCGCGCTGATCGCCCTGGTCACGTGGCTCCCGGACCTGGCGGCCGGGGCGACGCCGTTCGCCGACAGGTGGTCCGAAACGACCCGGACGGCAGCGCGCCTCGCGGCCGGCGTCGCGATCGTGGCCGCAGCCGGGGCGACCGCCGTCGTCACCTTCGTGGCGGTGACCCTGGCGGTCGGCGGGCCCTTCTACGAGAAGCTCTCCGAGACCGTCGACGAGGAGCTGGGCGCGGTGCCCGTGCCGCCGGGGTCGTGGGCCGGCGCCGTCCTGCGCGGGGTGCGGGACGGGCTGCTGCTCATCGGGCTCTCGCTGATCGCGGCGGTGCCGCTGTTCCTCGTCGGCCTGATCCCGGTGGTCGGGCCGGTGCTCGCCCCGGTAGGGGCCGCGCTCGTCGGCGGGCGCCTGCTGATGATCGAGCTGACCGCGCCGGCGCTGCAGCGTCGCGGGCTGGACTTCGGGGGCCGCCGGCGGCTCCTGCGGTCCCGCCGGCTCCTGACCTGGGGCGTCGGGATCCCGACGTACCTGCTCGCCGCGATCCCGCTCGTCGCGATCCTCGCCATCCCGGCCGGCGCGGCCGCGGCGACCCTGCTCGCGCGGGAGCTGCGGGGCGAGCCGTCGGCCGTCACGACTCCGCGTGCGCCCTGAGCACCTCGTCCATCACCCGCTCCTCCTCGACGGCCCGACCGTGCCGGCGCATCTCGTCCCGCAACGCCGGGTCCCACGGCGTCGGCGACACGGTGTCCGGGTCCACCCTCGGGAGCTCGACGCCCTCCGCCTGCGCCACCGCCGCGCGATAGTCGGCTGCATCCATGCACCACGGCGTGACGCTCCGGGCGTGCAGGCGCGCGGCGATGCGCAGGCCCGCCGCGTCGAAGTCCCCGTGGTGCCGGACGTGCGCGCCGGCGTCGGTCAGGGCCTGGAGCAGCATCGTCACCCCCCGTGTCGGCTCGCCGTTCGTGCAGACGACGGCCGCCGGCAGACGTTGCTGAGCGGCGGCCTCCAGGAGGCGCGGGTTCTCCACCGACAGGACGACGGTGCCGGAGGGGACGACGACGTCGAGCTCGCGAATGGTCAACGTGGTCAGCGGCGCAGGGGCCCCTGCCGCGGTCATTCCGCGCACGGCGGCGGCCACCCCGTCGCCGCACAGGGGGAGCGCCCAGGTGAGCACGGGCGCCGACACGACGTCGCCGGGTAGGCCCGCGGCGTCCCACATATTGGGGTCGTCGCGGGTGGGGTCGCCGCCGGCACGGTGGGCCAGCGCCGCGCGCACCCACGCGCGGGCGCGCGCTCCGCGGTCGAGGCCGTGGGCGCCTCCCGGCACCGTCCGCGCCGCGATCTCCCCGCGACTCCGGCGGCCGTCCGCGCGGTCCGCCTCATCCAGTACTCGGGCGACGACCTCGACCGCCTCGCGGGCCTGCTGGGCGTCGGGGAGCAGGCGGCGCATCGAGGTCGCCCAGGTCGCGGTCCAGGGCTCCTCCCCGAGCCGGTCCCGCGCGAGCTCGTCCAGCACCGCATCGCGTTCGGCGCGCCGCGAGCGCCCCGCGTCCCGAGCCTCCTTGCGTCCGCTCGGCGTGTGGCCGGCGGCCGCGAGCACGCTCGGGAGATCGGTGCCGAGATGCCGGAGTCGGTCCTCCAGCTCGGCGAGGTCGAGCTCCCGGAGGACGACCTGCCGACGGCGTCCGAGGGCGCTGAGGAGCTCGCGGTGGACGGTGCGGTCGAGATGGTCGGGCAGGCGCACCCGGCGTCGGTCGTCGAGCCCGTTCCGGTCGAGGGCGCGGGCGACATGCCGCCACAACGGGTCGAACGCGGGCTCGAGCAGCACGGCCGGGACGCTCACGGATGCAGTCCAGCACGAGCCCCCGACATGCGAGCTGAGGGCATTCCTGACGTTGAACGTCAGCATGGCCCCATGCTGAGACACCCCGTGCCTCAGGCGTAGTCGTCCCAGTTCGGCATCGGGGCACCGTGCAGGCTCGCCTCGAGGCGGTCGAGGTACCAGCGCCAGCCGCTCTCGACGTCCGCGCGCTCCAGTCCGTCGGCGAAGCGCTGGGCGAAGAGGAGCACCGCGCCGTCGCCGTGGGGCTCGATGGTGAGGTCGAGGTGCCAGGACCGTTCCTCGCTCTCGGGGAACTCGACGGCGAGGTGGCGCGGCGGGTCGCAGGCGAGGATCCGCACGTCGGCGGGCTCGGCGACCTCGCCGCCCGCGTCCGCCTCGCCCGTCATCGTGAACGCCACGGTGCCGCCGACGCGGGGCTCGCCGGTCCAGGTGCCGATCCAGCGGCCCAGGCGCTCGGAGTCGGTGATCGCGGCCCAGACGTCGTCGACGGGGTCGGGGTACTCGCGGCGCCAGACCAGCGTGGTCGTGCCGTCGGGGTCGGTGCGGGTCTCAGCCGGCGGTGCGGTCATGACGGTCTCCTTCGTCGTCGGTGGCGGCGGCGGCCCGGCGGGCACGCCGGCCGCGGTGCATCTCGGTGTCGAGGGCGTCGAGACGGCTCGCGGGGCCGGCGCTCTCGAGCGGTCGGAATCGCTGCAACCAGGCGTCGAGCTCGGCGAGGGGCCGCCGGTCGAGTCGGTAGATGCGGTGCTGACCCGCGACCCGCGACGTCACCAGGCCCGCCTCGCGCAGGACGCGGAGGTGGCGGCTGATCGCGGGGCGGCTGATGGGGAAGGCGTCCGCGATCTCGCCCGCCCCGACCTCCTCGTCGGCCAGCCGCTCAAGGATCGCCCGGCGCACCGGGTCCGCGAGCGCATCGGCGGGGAACACACTGGAATATGTAACCAGATACTTCATTAACCGTCCAGCTACATGTCGCGATGATCGAAGTACCGATACGGACGTTGAGTGTCTGCGACGGCACTTCGCTGACACCTCAGAGCAGCGTCGGCTGCTCGTCCTCGTCTTCACCGTCGATCACGGTGACCGCGGGGGCGTAGCGGGCCGCGGCGGGCAGGACGCGCAGGGAGCCCTCGGGCCCGCGGGAGACCAGCCGCATCGCCTCGAGCAGCCCGACGACGTCGACGGCGAAGCGGTCGCCGTCCGCGATCGCCGCCTTCGACCAGTAGCGCCCGTACTCGCCGACCAGCTCCGTGAGCACCTCGCGCACCGACGGCCACGGGATCGGCTCGGGGTCCTCGGCCGGTCGGAACTGGTAGATCAGCTCGCTCACCAGCAACAACGCCGCGTGCGCGACGGTGCCCGAGCCCGGGAACGCGAGGTCGGAGCAGCCACCGTCGACGTCGAGCGCGGCGAAACCCTCGGCGCGGGCCTCGACGACGAGCCCGGTGCGGGCCTCGATCCGGCGGGCCTCGTCGCCGGCGTGGCGCCGGAGCTCGGCGAACCGTGCCGGGTCGAGGTCGTCGGCGTGGACCACGGGGTCCTCCACGAGCCGCCGGCGCGCCGCCGTCGACGCCGACCCGCGCGCGCGGGCCCGGGCGAGGAGGTCGGCGGGCGTCTCGGCCCCCGCCACGGCGCCGACCGGCAGGAGCGCCATCCGGTCCTGGCGGACCTCGAGCAGCGCGTCGGCGTCGGCGTCGTGCTCGTAGAGGCCCACGCCGCGGTCGAGCTCGCGCACCATCCCGTGCGCGATCAGCCAGCGCAGCGCCGTCACCAGCGCCCGGCGCGACGCGGTGTCGGTGTCCATCACGATGCCGGCCTCGGCGGCGGCGGAGTGCACGCCGTTGACGAGGTCCCGCAGGCTCGTGCGGTCGGGACCGGAGGTCGTCGCCGCGAGCACCAGGACGAGCGCGGTGTACTCGGACGGCGTGAACGCGCGCGGCGTCGTCGAGATCGTGCGCAGCGGCCGGTCGGCGGGCACGTGCCCGACCTTGACCAGCCGCGCGGTGTCCGCGGTGACGACGAGGCGGTAGTTCAGCTCCTGGGTGAACCACGCATCCAGCGCGTCGGCGTGGCGGCGGACCAGCGCGACGATCTCGGGGTCCGCCTCCGCCGTGCGCCACGGCCGCGTCAGCAGCGCCCGCGTCGCCGCGACGAGCTCGCCGTCGCGCTGGGGGTCGGAGCGCGCGGCGGTCATGACCCGGTCCCGCTGGACGAACGAACGGCGCTGTCGCTGCTACTGATGAAACGGAAGCGCCGTTCGTTCGTCGTCGACAGCACGCTCACGCCGGCTCCACGGTCAGGGTGAGGTCGCGGACGCGCAGGGCGCCGGCGTGGGTGGGCACGCTGGTCGAGGTCCCGGGGGCGCGGGCGACGGTGCAGCGGACGCCGTCGAGGGTGACGGTGCCCGAGGCGCCCGGAGACAAGGCCGGGCCGAGGTCGGCGACGGCGCGGGTGAGCACGCGCTGCAGCTCGCGCAGGGCCGGCTCGGACAGGCGCGCGGTGAACCCCTCGGCGCCGGCCTCGACCAGCTCGGCGCGGGCGGCGGCCGCACGCTTCTCCGCCTCCGCACGACGGGCGAGCAGGTGGCGACGCTCCTGGCTGCGGTCCTGGACGCGGCTGGTGCGCCCGCGGCTGGTGGTGTCGCCGCGCTCGCGCAGGCTGACCGGGACCTGCGCGGTCGGCGCGTCCCACCACGACACCGCGGCGTCCACGGGGTCGGTGTCGTCGCCGCCCGCGCCCCCGAGGTGCCGGGCGCCGGCGAGCCCGAACGCCGCGGCCGCGATCTCGTGGACCGAGGCGGGGTCGCTGCGGTCGAAGAACAGCGCGAGCCGCAGGTAGTCGGCGCGCCGTGACGCCCCGGCCGTGCCGCTGCGCGAGAGCCGGGTGAGGTTCTGGGTCAGGGTGCGGACGGCGTCGACGGCGTCGCGCTCGAGGACCTGGATGCGGCTCGGACGTCCCGGCGCGCCGAGGAACCACGACGCGAGGTTCTCCCAGTCGGCCTCCACCGCACCCGGCTCGCGGCGCACGCGCACGCTCGACAGGCCGGCCGCCGCGACCCGGGCCGCGAGCCCGTCCGCCGCCCGGTCGACGATCACCGGGACGCGCGGCAGCACCGTCTCCAGCAGCGCGCCGACCGGGCGGGCCCGGCGGCGCAGCGCCTCGAGCCGCTCGCCGACGTAGCCGACGAGCACCTCGGAGAAGAACGCGAACTCGTCCTCGTCGAGGTCGAACCGCGACTGCCACTGGTTGATCGCCGCGAAGAACTGGGTGATCTCCGCGGAGAACGCCACGTGCGGGTCGAACACCGCGCGCACGGCCTCGGCGAGCCGACCGGGCGGTGCGCTCGCCGCGTCGAGGGCGGCCAGTGCCGACAACCCCGCCCGCACCTGGTCGAGGCGCCCGAGCGACACGTCGCGCACGTCGTCGACCTGCGAGAGCACGCCCTCGACGACGTCGTGCACCTCCTGCCCGACGCGGGTGATCAGGTAGCGGTTGCGGCGCCGGTAGTAGTCCTCGACGGTACCGACCTGGCCCACCGACGCCGACACCTCGAGGTTGCCCCAGCCCCGCAGCGCCTCCAGGCGCGCGGTCACGGTCGACTCGTCGAGATCGGAGTCCAGACGCGCCGTCACCTCGGCCGGGGTCAGCTCGGCGAAGAACGTGCCGGCGAAGACGGTGAGGATGGCCCGGTACTCGGGCGACTCGGTGACGTAGGCGAAGACGGACGTCCGAACACCGGTCACGCCTTCACCTCCAACGCCGACCCGTCCCACCGGTAGTGCACGAGCGCGATGGCCCGCAGCTCCGGGTCGCGCAGCACCTCGGTGATCGCCAGCGCCGGGACGTTCGGGTGCGTGCCCCACAGCCGCTCGGAGGTGACGACGAAGTCGACGTCGAGGTCGACGAGCAGGCCGAAGAGCTTGGCGTGGTTGTCCTCGGACACCTTCGCGAACGCGTCGTCGAGCAGCACCAGCCGCGGCGCGCCCACGCCGTGCGGGTCGTGCGCGGCGGCGCTGGCCGCGGCCGCGGCGGCCATCGGCAGCACGGTGACCAGCTTCTTCTCGCCCTCGGAGAGCGTCGTCCGGCGCGTCAGCAGCTCGTCGCTGCGCCCGGGCCGACGCAGGTAGAGCCGCATCTCGTGCCAGGTGCGGTAGTCGAGGACCTCGCCGATGACGCTGCGGTACGACGCCTCGGGATCGTGGGTGCGCGCCTGCTCGACGAGGGTCTTCACGGCCTCGCGCACCTGGTCGTCCTCGTCGGGGCTGCGCAGGTCGGGGTGCTTGCCCAGGAGCTCCAGCGCCGTCGCGGTCTCCGGGTCGAGGTCGCCGCGCGGGCGCCAGTCGAGCCGCACGCCGATGCCCTGGCTGGACGTGACGCCCGTGAGGATGCGGTTCATCCGGTCGACCAGCTCGCGCGCGGAGAACAGCGCGTCGGCGACCTCGCGGGCGATCCGGCCGTGCAGCAGGTTGCGCAGGGCCTGGTCCTGCTGCGCCGACAGCAGGCTCACGGCCCGTCGGCGCTGCACCGCGACCCGGTGGACCATCTGCGCGAGCACCGCCCGCGACGGCCCGCTGACGTGCACCGCGAGCGGCATGCCGTCCGCGGACCGGGTGCTCTCGATGTCCCAGCCGCTGGCCAGCTCGTCGCGGGCCGTGCGCAGCGCCTTCTCCAGCGCGTCCTCGCTGACGGCCCGGCGCGGCGCGGGCAACCGCGATCGCAGGGCCGCGACGAGCTCCTCGGCGCCCTCGACGGTGTCGGCGACGGACGGAAGGGGTTCCGGGGCAGCGTCCTCGTCGGCGTCCTCGACCGGCTCGGACGACCGCTCCGCCGCCGCCAGCAGGCCCGGCACCGCGGCCGCGTCGACCAGGCGCCCCCGCGCCCCACGGGCCGCGCCCTGGCGCTCGTCGAGGGCGCGGCGCGACTCCTCGAGCGTCATCTCGGCCTTCGACACGGCCACCGCCGCCGCTGTCTGCTGCTCGCGGGCGCCCTCGAGCTGCCCGGCGACCTCGCGCAGGCGGTCGTCGAGCTCGCCGACGCGCGCGGCGACCTTGGCCGGCTCCTCGCCGAGGGACTCCTCGATCGTCGACAGCTCGGTGCGCACGGAGGCCGCGTGGCTGGCGGCGGCGCGGTGCTCGCCGACGGCGGTGGCGTGGTCGGCCGCGTCCCGCTCCCAGGCGCTGATGGCCTCGCGCCACGAGCGCGCGGTCCGGGTGACGCGGTCGCGGGCGGAGTCCACGCCGGCGAGCGCGCGCTCGGCGTCGACGATCGCCTCGAGCAGGCCGTCGAGCCGCTCGGGGTCGGTGGGCACGCCCGCCTCGGCGGCCGCCCGGGACAGCGCCGCCCAGGCGTCGTCGGCGCGGCGGCGGGCGTCGGTCGCCGAGGCCGTCAGCTCGCGGTGGCGGGCTTCGGCACCCTCGGCGTAGCGGACGGCGCCGGTCGCGGCGGCCACGGCGTCGTCCACCCCGCGCGTGCCGGGCAGCTCCGCGACGAGGCGGCGCAGCGTCCCGGCGTGGGCGTCGAGGGCGTCGGAGGTCGCGCGAGCGGCGTCGCGACGGGCCTCGGCGTCGGTGACGAGGGCCGCGAGCTCGGCGAGACGCCGCGCGCGGGCCTGCGCGCGGGCACCCGCCCCGACGTGCTCGGCGGCGGGCTTCGCGTGCCGTCCGCGCAGGGGGCCCAGGCCGAAGGTGCCGTCGGTCGCGACGTGGACCGGGCCGGCACCGACACCCACGCCCGCCAGCACCCCCGCGACCGCCTCGACCGGCACCTCGCCCGTGTCGACCGGCGCCAGCAGCGTGTCGAGCGCCGTGCCGCCGGCGGGGGCCGACGCGCGCACCACGAGGTCGCCGACGCGCAGCGTCCCCGTGCCCTCGGAGCCGTCGACGGCCGCAGCGAGCAGCCCGGACGCCTCCAGCGCCGCCTCGAGGCCGGCGCGCTCGGCGTCGTCGAGGTGGTCGCGGAAGTCGACCAGCGAGGCCAGACGCGTCCCGTCGGCGACGTCGTCGTCGGTGCGCCAGGACGCCCGCGGCAGCGCCAGCTCGCCGGCGCCCTCGACCCGCGCGTGCTCGGCGCGCCACTGCGCGAGCTCGGCCTCGACGTCGGTGACACGGGTGGTGGCGACGGTCCGCGCCTGCGTGAGCGTCGCCGTGAGGTCGTCGGCGGCGTGCCGCGCCCGGGCCCGCCGGGCCTCGGCGGCGCGGCGCAGGTCGGTGTCTCCGGAGTCCTCGGCCTCGTCGTCCCCCACCGCGGGCGCGGCGAGCCAGCCCGCGGCGCCGTCCGGCTCGGCCGGAGGCACGGCGGCGACGTGCTCGTCGAGGCGCCGGGTCCAGCCGGCGACGGCGTCCGCGTGCTCGTCGGCGGCGGCCCGCGCGGCCCGACGGGCGGCCGCGGCCTGCTCCGCGGCGGCCTCGTGCGCGGCGAGCGCGTCCGCGGCGGCGACGTCCGCGGCGTCGGCCGTCTCCGTGGCGCGCCGGGCGCCGCTCGCGCGCTCGGCGACGTGTCGCACCGTCGTGCGGTGGCTGCGTAGGGCGTCGCCGACAGCGGTCAGGGGGCCCGCGAGGTCGGCGGTGAGGTCGTCCTCGGGGTCCTGCGGCACGTCGACGGTGGTCTCGCCCGCCTCGTCGGGCCGCGGCTCGGTGGCCGGCGTCGGCGGGTCCGGGAGCGTCGCGGCGATCGACGGGGCGGACGCGGCACGCGCCGCGGCGGCGACCGCGCGCAGCCCGTCGGCCACCCCGGCCAGGTCGGAGTCGAGCTGCCCGCGGGCGGCGGCCACGGCCGAGGCGGCGGCGGTGACACGGTCGCGGGCGCGGGTGCGGTGGCCGTCGAGGGTCGCGGTGTGGGCGTCGGCGCGGGCGACCTCGTCGCGGCGGCGCACGAGGTCGGCATGCGCGGTGTACTCGGGCAGCGCCGCCAGGCCGGCGCGCTCGGCGGTGGCCGTGGCGTGGTCGTCGGTGAGGTCGGCCACCACCGTCGCGGCGCTCGCCTGTGCGGCCGTCGCCTTCTCGACGCCGCCCCGGTCGCGCTCGAGGCGGCGGGCGGCGGTGCGGGCGGCGTCGACGGTGCCCGCGGTGTCGTCGACCACGGCCGCGAGGACGCGCCGGGCGTAGTCGGTGTAGGTCTCGACGGCGCCGTCGAGCGCCTCGGCGGTGCGCGCGAGGTCGGTGACGTTGCGGCGGTGGTCCTCGAGGTCCTCGAGCGGTTGCGCAGCGTCGTGCACCGCGTCCTCGGGGACGGGCGGCAGCGCCTCGCGCAGCGTGCGCGGCAGGTCGGTGTCGATCCGGTCGCCGACGCGCGGGTTGCGCACCTGGTGCAGCAGGCGGAAGTACGAGCCCGGGTCGACGCCGCCGAAGAACCGGCGCGCGATCTCGGCGCGGTACTCGGCGGTGGACGTGAACACCTGCCCGCGCGTGCCCAGCTCGGAGCGCAGCACGTCGATGGAGAACGGGATGTCGGCCTCGGTGAGCCGGAGGTCGATCCGGACCCTGCGGTCGGTGGAGAACCACCAGGTGGCGACCCGGTCGGTGCTCCGGTTGGCCCGGATGCCGCAACCGACCGTCCGGTACTCGGTGTCCCCTCCCTCTCTGGCGCATCTCTCGAACTCGATCCAGAGGTAGCCGGTGCGCTGCGTGTCGTCGTGGTCGGACAGCATCCAGCTGCGCAGCACGCCGCGCTGCTCGCCCGCCGCGTCGATCTTGCGGACGTCGGCCTCGAGCAGGAACGGCAGCAGCATGTTCATCGCCGTCGACTTGCCCGACCCGTTGACGCCGCGCAGCAGCAGGCGTCCGCCGGCGAACTCCAGCACCTCGTCCTGGTACTGGTAGACGTTCAGGATGCCGGCGCGGGAGGGCCTCCAGCGCTGCTCGGGATCGTCAGCGGGCACCCGGACGAGGGTACGGAGCGGGTCCTACGTGCCCGCGAGCCAGTCGGGGTCGCCGACGAGGGCGAGCACCTCGCGGGGGGTGTCGACGAACCGCGGATCGCCCGCCGCGCCGCGCCGCCAGGTCAGGGCGCGGGCGACCACGGCGGCCTGGCAGGCGGTCTCGGCGAGCCTCCGGAGCTCCTCGTGGGGCGCGAGGTCGGCGAAGATCTCGAGGTAGGCGTCACGGGGCCGGGTGATCGCGGGGTCGTCCGCGCCGACCCGCAGCGTCCGCCGCAGCGAGCCCAGCGCGACGAGCAGGCTGGCGAACGGGTGGGCGAGCACGGCGTCGCCCCAGTCGGCGAAGCGCCCGTCGACCAGCACGTTGCCGACGTGCAGATCCTGGTGGTCGACGGTCGGGGCGACCGTCCCGTCGAGGTCGTGCGCCCATCCGTTGACGAGCGCGCGGCGGTCGTCGCCGGAGCCGCCGATGGTCGCGACCGCCTCGTCGAACCGTTCGACCAGCGCGTGCGGGGTGGCGTCGGGGACGGCCGTGGCCCGGAGGTCGCCGAGGTGTGCGGCCAGGGCGCGCTGCAGGCGGGCGTAGCGCGGGAGGGCCGCCGTCATCGCGACGGAGGGGTCCGCGCCGGTGTCGCGGACGCTGGGGCCGTGGTCGGGCAGGAGGAGCCGACGGTCGTCGACCGCGAGCGGGGTCGCGACGGCGTCCGGCGCGAGGCGGGCGAGCAGGGCGTGCAGCGGGACCTCGTGCGCCATGCCGGGCGCGGGCTCCTTGAGCCAGAGCGGGCCCTCGGCGGTCGGGATGCGCAGCACCGTCGACCAGGCGCGGTGGCGCTGCTCGACCTCGCCGGTCGGGCGCAGGCCGGTGGTCTCCGCGACCCACGCGAGCACCTCGTCGCGCCAGGCGTCGGTCCCGCGATCGGTCATCCCCGTCAGTGTCGTGGGTCGGCGGCCATGCCGTCGCGCCTGACGTCCTGAGAGGCGGCCGGGACGGGGGCGACGTCCGCGGCGACCGGGAGTGGGATCCTGGGCCCGTGCTCGTCGTCCTGCCGCCGTCGGAGACCAAGGCGCCCGGTGGGCGCGGGCGCCCGCTCGACCTCGACGCGCTCTCGTTCCCCTCGCTGAACCCGACGCGGAAGGTGCTGGTCGACGAGGTGGTCGCCCTGGCCTCCGACCTCCCGGCCTCGCGGGCGGCGCTGGACATCTCCGAGCGCCAGGACGACGAGATCGTCCGCAACGCCGCCCTGTGGACCGCGCCGACGGCGCCGGCGCTGCGCCGCTACACCGGAGTGCTCTACGACGCGCTGGACCCGGCGTCGCTGACCCCGGCCGCCCGGCGTCGACTGCTCGTCTGCTCGGCGCTGTTCGGGCTGGTGGGGGGCACCGATCCGATCCCCGCCTACCGGCTCTCGGGCGGGAGCGCGCTGCCGGGTCGTGACGGGTTGCGGACGCTGTGGCGCCCGGAGCTCATGCCCCTGCTCGCCGACGCCGGCGACCTGGTCGTCGACCTGCGCTCAGGTCCCTACGCCGCGCTCGGCCCGGCCCGCGGCGCGGTGACCCTCGACGTGCACAGCGAGGCGGCGGACGGCTCGCGCACGGTGGTCAGCCACGCGAACAAGTCGCACAAGGGCCGCGCGGCCCGGGTCCTCGCCTCGTCCCGGCGCCGCCCGAAGGACGCCGGCGGGGTCCTGGCGCTGCTGCGCGACGCCGGCCTGCGCGTCGAACAGGCCGGCGACCACGCCCTGGTGCTCGTCGTCCCTCGCTGATGTCAGCCTGGGGGCGCTGGCATCCCCACCTCTCGCAACTCAGCGCAGGTCGGCCAGCACCGCGTCCGAGAACGGCGGCCAGGCGGACTTGGCCCAGTCGCCGAAGTCGCGGTCGGTCAGGGCCACGGTGCCGGCGCCCGCGTCCGGGTCCACCCACAGGAACGTGCCGGACTGGCCGAAGTGGCCGAAGGTGCGCGGGGAGTTCGACGTCCCCGTCCAGTGCGGGGACTTGCCGTCGCGCAGCTCGAACCCCAGGCCCCAGTCGTTGGGTTTCTGATGCCCGAAGCCCGGGATCGTGCCGTTGAGTCCCGGGAACTGGACCGACGTCGCCTCCGCCAGCGTCGACGGGTGGAGCAGGGTCGGCGCCTGGAGCTCGGCGGCGAGGCGGAGCATGTCGTCGAGCGTCGAGGTCGCGCCGTGGCCGGGCGAGCCGTCGAGGGTCGTCGACGACATCCCGAGCGGCTCGAGCACCGCCTCGCGCAGGTAGTCGGCGAAGCCGATGCCCGTCGCCTCCTCGATCGTCGAGGCGAGGACCTCGAAGCCCGCCGAGGAGTACAGCCGCCGCGCGCCGACCTCGGCGACCGATCGGTGCTCGCCGAACGCCAACCCCGAGGTGTGGGCGAGCAGGTGGCGCACCGTGGAGCCCTCGGGCCCGGCGGGCTCGTCGAGGGCGATCGCCTCCTCCTCGACCGCCACCAGCGCCCCGTAGGCCACCAGCGGCTTGGTCACGGACGCGAGCGGGAAGCGCCGGGCGCCGTCACCGCGGGTGCCGCGCACCGTGCCGTCGGCGGTGACCACCCCGGCGGCGGCGTGCTCGACGGGCCAGTCGTCGATCAGGGCGAGGCTCTGCACCCGCGCGAGCCTAGGGTCCGCCGGCGAGCGCGTCCCGGACCGCGGCCGCGGCGTCGTCGAGCAGCGACTTGCCGGCGTCGTAGCCGCGCGGCTGGTTGGACATCAGCACGACGACGTAGCGCCCGCCGACGTCGGGCAGACCCGTCGAGTGCAGGTCGATGCTCGACTGCAGGCAGCACAGCCAGCCCTGCTTGGCCGCCGCGGCGCCGCGGCGATCCGGGTCCAGCAGGCCGAACGCCTGGTCGAACCCGTCTGCGGCGGTGTCCTGCGCCCCCTCCAGGCCCGAGAGCACGAGGTCGCGGTCGGCGGGGCTCAGGCGCGTGAGGAGGAAGCCGTACACCGTGGCGACGTCGCGCGCCGACGTCTCCACCTCGCCCCACTGCCCCACGCGCTCGGGCGGCCGGGTCTGCGTGAGGCCCAGCTGCGCGGCGAGCCGCGTGACGCCCTCCTCGCCCCCGAAGCGCGACCACAGGCCGTTCATCGCCTCGTCGTCGCTGAGGCTCAGGGCGCGCCGGATGCGCTCGTCGTCGGCGCCGGTGGTCGTCACCTGGCCCGCCTCACGCCGCGACAGGATGTCCGCGATCGTGAACAGCTTGGCCACCGACGCCGCGCGCAGCTGGGTGTCGCCCTGCTCGTTCGTGGCCGTCTGGCCCGTGCTGCGGTCGAGCACGGCCACGCCGAGCGTGACGTCGTCGCGTTCCTGCCCGGCGGACGCGGTGGCCTCAACGGCCTCCTGGGCTCGCGACGGCGTGGGGGGCGGGGTCGTGGTGGGCGCCACGGTGGGCGGAGGCGTCGTCACCACCGGGGCGGGCTCCGGGGCCGCCGCGGGCCGCGGTCCGGCGAACGAGCAGCCGGCCACGAGGGCCGTCGCCACGAGCACAGACGAGGCGAGACGACGTCTGCGGCGTGATCGGCCGTCGGGCACACGATGATCCTCCGCCCGATCGGGTGAGATCCGCACGTCGACACACGGGCGGAGCCACCGACGTCACATGACCGTCACGCCGCCAGGACCACGTCGTCGGCACGCAGGGCGGCGACGACGTGCTCGGTCATGGACCGCTGGACCGCCCACTGGCGTCCGGGCCTGGTCATCGCGGTGAGCCGCAGCGTCATGCCCGACGACGACAGCGACTCCACCCCGAGCACCTGCGGCCTCTGGAGCACGTCCGGGCCGTGGCCGTGCTCGTCGATCCCGGCGGCGGCCGCCTCCTCGGCGGTCGCCGCGGCGCGGGTGATGTCGGTGTCGAGGGCGAGCGGCACGTCGACGACGGCGACCGCGTGGTCCTGGGAGCCGTTGCCGACGCGCTCGATCGTGCCGTTGCGCACGTACCAGACCATGCCGGTGACGTCGCGCACCGTCGTCGTGCGCAGGCCGACACGCTCGATGGTGCCGATCGCGTCGCCGAGGTCGACGTGGTCGCCGACGCCGTACTGGTCCTCGAGCAGCATGAAGATCCCGGACAGGAAGTCCTTGACCAGGTTCTGGGCACCGAAACCGATGGCCAGCCCGAGCACGCCCGCCGAGGCCAGCACCGGCGCGAGGTTCACGCCGAACTGGCCCAGCACCATCATGAACGCGGTACCGAAGATCAGGATCGTCGCGGCGTTCCGGATCACGGATCCGACGGTGCGGGCGCGCTGGGCACGGCGGGCGGACCCGAAGGCCTCGATGCGGTCGGCGTCGCTGACGCCGCGACGCCGGCGCACCAGGCTGAGCATCCCGGGTACGCCGGCACCGGCGGCCACGTGCCCGATGACGCGGTTGACCACGAAGCGCAGGACCACGGCGACGAGCACGATGATCGCGACGGTGACGCCGACCTGGACGAGACCGTCGACGGTGAGGGCAGGGGCGAACGGCACGGCGACCACCTCGGGGAGCGGGGAGCTGAGCAGCGGGGAACGCTGGTCTGGAGATGCCGGCACCGCACCGTGCCGGACGATCCGGCACGTCGCAAACCACCTGGGCACACGCGCGTGTCGGCCCGATCGGGGCGTGCGGCACCCTTCGTCACGCGTGGGCCCGCACGAAACGGGCGCCTCCAACGGGTGTCGGAGTCGGGAGCGGGGTAGAGAACCGGACATGGCGACCAGCAGCGCGGGCACGGCCCGCCGCGGAGACCGATCACCCCTCCTGGTCGCCGCGGCCGTGGCGGCCGCCGTCCCCGGACTGGTCCTGCACGTCGCGGGCCTCTCGCTGTCCCCGCCGGTCGACGCCCTGCTCTACGGCCTGGCGATCATCGGCGCGGCCTTCCTGCTGTCCTGGGCCGCGGAGGCCGCGCAGGTCGACATCTCCGCGGGCCTCGCGATCGCGCTGCTCGCGCTCGTCGCGGTGCTGCCCGAGTACGCCGTCGACTTCGTCTTCACCATCCAGGGCGGCGAGGCCTACGCCCAGTACGGGCCGACGTGTCTGCCGCCGGGCTCGACGGAACAGTCGCCCTGTGGCCTGGCGCTGGCCAACATGACCGGCGCCAACCGGATCCTCGTCGGCGTCGGGTGGGCGCTCGTCGTGCTGCTCGCCGCGTTCCGGCTGCGCCGCGGCGGCGCCGACGCAGGACAGGGCGGCGGCGCCGGGACGTCGCACGAGCCGGGCCACTCGACGAAGGTGACGCTGGAGCGCACCGACTCCGTGCCGCTGGTGTTCCTGCTCCTCGCGACGCTCTACTCGCTGACCCTGCCGCTGCGCGAGAGCATCACGCTCGTCGACACCGTCGTCCTCGTCGGCATCTTCGTCCTCTACAGCATCCGGGTCTCGAAGGCGCCGGCCGAGGACCCCGACCTCATCGGCCCGTCGGCCTGGGTCGGGCGGATGGACGCCCCGAAGCGGCGGACCGGCTACATCGGGCTCTTCGTCGTCGCCGCCGTGATCATCCTGCTGTGCGCCGAGCCCTTCGCCGAGTCGCTCGTCGAAACCGGCACCGAGCTCGGCATCAGCCAGTTCTTCCTCGTGCAGTGGCTCGCTCCGCTGGCCTCCGAGGCGCCCGAGCTGCTCGTCGCGGGCCTGTACGCCTGGCGCCTCAAGACCACCGACGCGCTGGCCACACTGGTGTCGTCGAAGGTCAACCAGTGGTCGCTGCTCGTCGGCACGCTGCCGGTGGTGTTCGCCCTGTCGGCCGGCTCGTTCAACGGCCTTCCCATCGACGCCATGCAGCGCGAGGAGCTGTTGATCACGGCGGCGCAGTCGCTCTTCGCCGTGGCGCTGCTGGTGACGCTGTCGATCACCGTGGTCGGCGCGCTGAGCCTGCTCGGGCTCTTCGCCGCCCAGTTCGTCCTCGCCGCGACCCTGCCCCCGCCGCTGCAGGAGCTCGAGCTGCTGGTGCTCTCCGCGGTCTACGTGATCGCCGCGCTGGTGCTCTTCTACCGGCACCGTCAGGCCCTCGTGCAGCTGGTCCGCGACGGCCTGCGCACCCCGTACGCCGAGCTGACCGAGGCTCGGTGACAGGCAGGGTGAGCGACCGCAAGCTGGCCGTGATGCTCGTGCACGGCGTCGAGAGCGCGGGCGAGCAGTACGCCGCACGGGCGACCGAGCTCCTGCGCTCCGAGTTCACCCGCATCGCGGGCGTGTCCGCCGACGAGGCGCTCGTCATCGAGCCCGCGTTCTGGGCGCCGGTGTTCGAATCGGGGCAGGAGCAGCTCAGCCACCGCCTCAGCGGTCCCGGGGCGAGGTGGCTGGTGGACGTTCTCGACGCCCTGGCGGCGCGGGCCAGCCAGGGCTCGACCCCCGCGCTGCTGGCGGCGGCGTCCACGGCGGGCCTGCGCTGGCTGCCCGGGCTCGAGGACGCGCACTTCCCCACCCTGCGCTGGTTGATCGTGCACTACCTGGGCGACGCCGTGGCCTACCGTTCGGGCACCGACGGCACGGGGCACTACGAGCAGGTCCAGGCCGTCCTGGCCCGGAGCCTGCACGAGCTCGCCCTCAAGGCCGGCGACGACGCCCCGCTGGCGGTGCTCGGGCACAGCCTCGGCACCGTCGTCTCCAGCGACTTCCTCTACGACCTCCAGGGCGTGGCGCACGGGACCCCGCTCTACCCCGGTGCCCGGGCGGCCCTCGACGACACCCCGATCGAGCGGGGCGAGACGTTCGGCTGGTTCTACACGCTCGGCAGCCCGCTGGCCCTGTGGGCGCAGCGCCACCCGGACTTCGGCGTCCCGCTGACGGTGCCGCACCCGGAGTTCGTCGAGCACCACCCGGACCAGCGCGGCGAGTGGGTCAACGTCTACGACCCCGACGACGTCATCGCCTCACCGCTACGCCCCTTGAGCGACGCCTGGGCCGGTGCGGTCCGCGAGGACCGCCGGGTCGGCGTCGGCCCCTGGTGGCTCGGCTGGACGCCCCTGGCCCACCCGTACTACTGGAACGACCGGCGCGTCGTCACGCCGATCGCCTCCCAGCTCGCGCAGGCCTGGCACCGCCTGTGAGCTTCGCTCTCGTGGCCCCGACGCAGCCTCGGTAGGCCCGGGCGGCGGACTGCCCGAAGATCGCGGGTCCCTCGTCGTCCACGGTCGTCCGGGGAGTCCGCACGGGCGTGCGCGACGTCCGGGTGCTGCGCGTCGTCGTCGGACGGGACGTCGACGGCCGTGAGGACCTCGCCGCGGTCGTCGTCACCGGCGGCGAGGTCACCGCCGGCGGTCCCGCCGCGGTCGATGACGGCGGGACGGCGACCACGGGGCTGGGTGCGGCCGGTTCCACGGCCACCACCGGCGCCACCGGCGCATCGCTCGTCCGCACGATCTGAGCCCCGGCACCGAGGCCGACGGCCGATGTCACGAGGGCGAGCGCACCCGCGGCCCACGAACGGATCTCCGACACGGTGACCCGCGGCCCACGAACGGATCTCCGACACGGTGACCCTCGCGCCGCACCTCCCGTCGGTGACGGGTGTGCGTGGTCGTCCGTGTCCTGGCACGGACGACCACTCACGAGAGCGAAGCTCAAACCTTCGCCCGCTCCACCTGCTCGATCCGGTCCTCGGCGGCCTCCTCGGTCAGCCTCCGGCCGGCCTCGGCGTCGCGGGTGAGGTTCTCGCCCGTCTTGGGGTCGAAGACGTGCACCTTGCGGGTGTCGAGCCAGAACTCCGCCTCGCGGCCCTCGCGGATGCGGCTGGTGGAGTCGATCGACACGACGGCCTGGGTGCGCAGCTGGTCGGAGTCGAGCTCGCGGGAGAGCTCCTTGAGCTGCTCGGTGACGTCCGCGGGCGCCTCGTACGGGATGTAGGCGTACTGCGCGTCGCCGAGCCACTCGGTGACGTCGACCCGGGCGGTGAACGTCGTCCCGCGTGGCTTCTTGGCCTCGTCGACGAGGCTGGCGTCCTCGAAGTACTCGGGGCGGATGCCGACGAGCAGCAGGTCGTGGCCGCTGACCTTCTTCGCCCGCTCCTCGTCCAGCTCGATCGCGCCGAACGGGGTCTGCAGCGCGTTCCCCGACACCGACGCGGGCAGGAAGTTCATGGGCGGCGAGCCGATGAACCCGGCGACGAAGAGGTTGACGGGCTGTTCGTAGAGCTCGCGCGGCGACGCCACCTGCTGGATGACGCCCTTGCGCAGCACGCAGACGCGGTCGCCGAGGGTCATGGCCTCGGTCTGGTCGTGGGTGACGTAGACCGTCGTGATGCCGAGCCGGCGCTGCAGGCGCGCGATCTCGGTGCGCATCTGCCCGCGGAGCTTCGCGTCGAGGTTCGACAGCGGCTCGTCGAACAGGAACGCGTCGGCGGCGCGAACGATCGCGCGCCCCATGGCCACGCGCTGGCGCTGACCACCCGAGAGGTTCGCCGGCTTGCGCTCGAGGTGCTCGCGCAGCTCGAGGACGTCGGCGGCCTCGTCGACCCGCCGGCGGACCTCGTCGTCCGGCACCTTCGCCAGGCGCAGCGGGAACGCGATGTTCTCGTAGACGGTGAGGTGCGGGTAGAGCGCGTAGTTCTGGAACACCATCGACAGGTTGCGGTCGCGCGGGGCCTTGTCGTTGACGCGGTTCCCGGCGATGACCATGTCGCCCGAGGTGATGTCCTCGAGCCCGACGATCATCCGCAGCAGCGTCGACTTCCCGCAGCCCGACGGCCCGACCAGGATCATGAACTCGCCGTCGGCGATGTCGAGGCTCACGTCGTTCACGGCGGGGAAGCCGTCGCCGTACTTCTTGACGATGTGGCTCATCTCGATCGAGGCCATGGTTATCCCTTCACGGCGCCGTTGGTCAGACCGGCGACGATACGTCGCTGGAAGAGGAGGACGAGGACGATCACCGGGATCGTCACGATGAGCGCCGCGGCGGCGATGGGTCCGTTCGGCGACTCGAACTGCGACGCACCGGAGAACAGACCGAGGGCCGCGGGCACCGGTCTCGCCGCTTCGGTGGAGGTCAGCGAGATGCCGTAGACGAAGTCGTTCCAGGCCAGGAAGAACGCGATGATCGCCGTGGTGAACACGCCGGGCGCGGCGAGCGGGACGATCACCTTGCGGAAGGCCTGCCACGGGGTCGCCCCGTCGACCTGGGCCGCCTGCTCCATCTCCCACGGGATCTCGCGGAAGAAGGCCGACAGGGTCCAGATCGAGATCGGCAGCGTCAGCGACAGGTACGGGATGATGAGGCCCGGCCAGGTGTTGTAGAGCCCGATCTGACGCCACAGGTTGAACAGCGGCGTGACGATCGAGATCACCGGGAAGATGGCGACGGCCAGCGCCGTCGACAGGATGATCTTCTTGCCCGGGAAGTCGAGGCGCGCGATCGCGTAGGCCGCGAACATCGACAGCAGGCACGAGATGAACGTGGCGATCAGGCAGATGCCGAACGAGTTCACCAGCGCCGGCAGGAAGAGCCCGGCCGCGTCGCCGACGAGGATCTGCTCGTAGTTCGCGCCGGAGAACGCGGTGGGCAGGAACTGTCCGTTGGCGATGTCGTCGGAGGACTTGAACGACAGCGACACGATCCACGCCACCGGGAAGAGGCAGTAGATGATGATGATCAGGCCGCCGATTCCCCAGCCGACCTTCTCGCGGGTGGACACCGTCTACTCCCCTCGCGCCTGGGACAGGTCGACCTTGAAGCCCTTGATGAACAGCGCGCTGATCAGCACCACCGACAGGAACAACAGCACCGAGACCGCGGACCCCAGCCCGATCTCGACGCGCTCGATCGTCTGGCGGTAGGCCAGGAACGAGACGGTCTCGGTGCTGTTGGCACCCGCCGTCATCACGAACACCGAGTCGAAGACGCGGAACGCGTCCAGGGTGCGGAACAGGACGGCGACCATGATCGCCGCCTTCATGTTCGGCAGGGTGACCCGCCGCAACCGCTGCCACGCCGTCGCGCCGTCGACCTTGGCCGCCTCCTGGAGCACCTCGGGCACCTGCGCCAGGCCCGCGAGGAGCAGCAGCGAGATGAACGGCGTGGTCTTCCAGATCTCGGCCAGGCAGATCACGAACAGCGAGAGGCCCTGCGTACCGAACCAGTCGGTGGTCGCCGAGACGCCCGGGACCCACGAGAACCAGGAGTTCACGAACCCGGAGTCGACGCTGAACGCGAACTGCCAGGCGAAGGCGGAGACCACGGTGATCACCGCGTAGGGGATGAGGATGACCGTGCGCAGGACCGGCCGCAGCCCCCGCAGCGCGTTGAGCATCACCAGCGCGAGCCCGAAGCCGAGGACCAGCTCGACCGCCACCGTGACGACGGTGATGAAGACGGTGACGCCGAACGAGGTCCACCAGACCGAGTCGGTGAGGATGACGACGTAGTTGCCCAGGCCGACGAAGGACGAGTTCTCCGGGTCGGTGAGGCGGTAGTCGAACAGCGAGTCGAAGACCGCCTGGACGATCGGGTACGCCGTGACCAGCAGCATCACCACGAAGGCGGGGCCGGCGAGCCACCACCCGAGCCGGCGTTCGGCCCGGGACTTGTCGTTCCGGTTGCCGGCGGTGGGATCGACGGCGCTGGTGGGCCGGTCCATCGTCGTACTCACAGGCCACCCCCGTCCGAGGGCAGCACGGTCGCGACGCAGGGGCGACCGGACGGCAAGGGAGCACGTCGATAGGGGTCGTTGCGGGGGATCACAGCAGAGCCTCCTTCCTCAGCACCGCGGTGATGAGTGCGGTCGCCGCCTCGTTGGTCGCGCCGGGCGTCACCGCGCCCGGCGGGTGGAAGGTCCGCTGGATGCCGCCGGAGACCTCGGCGTAGTACGGGGTCTGGGGCCGGGGCTTGGCCAGGGCGAGGGAGTCACGGATGACCGGGGCCATCGGGAACTCGGCCACGACCTCCGGGTCGTCGAAGACCGAGGGCCGCGAGGACGGGTTGCCGTTCGAGACGAAGTAGTACGACGAGTTCGCCGGGCTGGAGATGCACGTCGTCGCCTCGTAGGCGAGGTCCGGGTGCTCGCTGAACGCGCCCACCCCGAGGTTGATGCCGCCGAGCGGCGGCGCGCTGGGCCGGTCGGGCGTGACCTGCGGGTAGATCGTCCACCCGTAGTCGTCCGGCACCGACTGGGGCAGCGTGCCCTCCTCGACGGCGGACGTCGCCTTCCCCCAGATGAAGGGGTAGTTGACCATGAACGCGGCCGAGCCCGACTGGAAGGACTCCGCGTTGGTGTCCTCGTCGGCCGTGGGGAACCCGGGCGGCGCGACACCCGCGTCGCCGAACGTACGGAGGATCCGCGCGGCCTCGATGCCGGGCGGGGCGTTGAGGCCGAGCTGGACCAGCGCGGGGTCCTCCTCGCCGACGTTCGTGATGATCGAGCCGCCACCGGACTCGACGAGGGCGTTGACCCACACCGTCAGCGACTCGCCCCGGACGCCCTGCGCGGCGATCTGCGTCCGGGCCCGCGCAGCGGCCTGGATGATCTGGTCCCAGGTCACCGGCCGGCTCATGTCCAGCCCCATCCCCGCGACCGCGGACTTGCGGTACCAGAGCAGCTGGGTGTTGGCCCAGAACGGCACGGCGACGAGACGGCCCTGCCACGTCGAGGCCTCGATCGAGCTCGGGAACCGGTCCTCGCGGGCGGCCGCCTCGACGGCCGGCGGCATCGGCGCGAGGAAGCCGGCCTGCGCGAACTCGGGCACGTAGGGCGGGTCGATGCTCATGATGTCGATCGACGAGTCGTTGGCCGCCAGGCGGCGCACGAGCTGCTGGCGCTGCTCGGACGCCTGCCGGGGCAGGGTCGACGTCGCGATCGTGTAGCGCCCGTTGGAGGCCGCGGTGCAGCGCGCGGCGATCTCGGTCTGGCCCCCGTCGTCGGGGTTGATGTACCAGGTGAGCACCGGCGGCCCGGACGGGCCGGAGCTGCACGCCGACACCAGTGCGGCCATGACCGCGACCACGACGGTCATGGACCACCGCAGCCGTCGTCGTGGGTGGCCCATTCGGTCATCCCCTTCCCAGCACGGGAGATGGAAGCGCTTCCGGGGGAGAGTGGTGACCCGGGTCTCACAAGTCAAGCGCTCAGAGCGACCGGCTGATGACGCTGTGACGTTTGGGGCAACATGCCCGCACGCCGGCTCCAGCGCGCCCGTCGACGTCTGGAACCGCTTCCAGTCGCGTGCCATGCTCCGCCCGTGACCGGGGACACGGGTGGTGCGCAGGCTCCGCTGCGCTCTGCCTCGCGCGTGACCCTCGACGACGTGGCCCGCCACGCGGGCGTCTCGGCGGCGACGGCGTCGCGTGCCCTCGGCGGCGGACCCCACGTCGCGGCGGCCACCCGGGAGCGCGTCCGTGCCGCCGCCGAGGAGCTGGACTACGTCGCCTCCCCCGAGGCCGCGCGGCTCGCGGGCGGGCCGACGGGCCGGGTCGCCGTCCTCGTCCCGCATCCGTCGCGATGGTTCTTCGGCGAGCTGCTCGAGGGCCTCGAGGGCGAGCTGCGGGCCGCCGACCTCGACCTCGTCCTCTTCCGCGTCGGCGGGCCCGAGGAGCGCGCGGCGTTCTTCGCCCGCCTGCCGGCGCGGCGCAAGGTGGACGCCGTCGTGGTGCTCACGCCGGTGGACGAGACCGAGCACGCCCGTCTCGCGTCCCTCGACGTGGCCGTGGTCGCCGCGGGCGGCCGGGTCGCGCCGTACCCGTCGATCGCCGTCGACGAGCACGCGGCCGGGCGCCAGGCGATGGACCACCTCCTGCACCTCGGGCACCGGAGGATCGGGATGATCGACGTGGAGGACGCCGGGCGTCCCGACGGCCGGCGCGCGGCGTGGGAGGCCGCGCTGCGCGATGCGGGCGTCGGGCCGGACGGGGACCTCGTCGTCACCGTGTCCGCGGACGGGGAGGGCGGCGCCGACGGGATGGCCCGCCTGCTGGGCCTGCGCTCGCCGCCGACCGCGGTGTTCGCCCACAACGACGAGATCGCCCTCGGCGCGGTGCGCACGCTGCGCCGCGCGGGCCTGCGCGTCCCCGAGGACCTGTCGGTGATCGGGATCGACGACCACCCGCTGGCCGCGCTCACCGACCTCACGACCGTCGCCCAACCGGTCCGCGAGCAGGGCCGGCGGGCCGGCGAGCTCGTGCGGGCCGCTCTGCGCGGGGAGCTCGACCAGCAGGCCGCGACGTTGCCGACCCGCCTGGTGCTGCGTGGCACCACGTCACCTCCGGCGGCCCCGCGGTGACCGCGCCGGAGCTGCGTCTGCGGGCGCCGAGCCCGGGGCTGCTCGCCCTGCCGTGGGAGCGCCCCCTCGGCGAGTGGGACGCGGCCACGGTGCCGCTGCGCGAGCTCCCGGTGGGGCCGAGCCGCCACCTCGTGCGGTTCGTCGAGGTCGACGGAACGCTCTGGGCGCTCAAGGAGCTACCGCCGCGCATCGCGCGCCGGGAGTTCGACGTGCTGCGCCACCTCGAGGACGAGTCCCTCCCGGCGGTGCGCCCGGCCGGGCTCGTGACCCAGCCCGACCACGACGCCGCGATCCTGCTGACCCGCTACCTCGTGGGGTCGTGGCAGTACCGGCGTCTCATCGCGCGGCTGCCCCCGAACCGGCCCGCGCACCGCGAGCGCCTCTTCGACGCCATGGTCGGCCTGCTCGTCGAGCTGCACCGCCACGGCGTCTACTGGGGCGACTGCTCGCTGTCCAACACGCTGTTCACCCGCGACGGGCAGCTCTACGCCGCCCGGCTCGTCGACGCCGAGACCAGCGAGGTGCATCCGTCGCTGTCCGACGGGCAGCGCGCCCAGGACCTGGAGATCCTCGTCGAGAACGTGGCGTCGGGGATGGTCGACCTCGCGGCGAGCCTCGGTCGCCCGCCCGAGATCGAGGACGAGCTCATCGCCGAGGCGATGGCGCTCCCGGAGCGCTACGACGCGCTCTGGAATGCGCTGCACGCGATGCCGCAGTTCGCCTTCGGCGACCGCTACCGCGTCGAGGGGACGGTGCGCGAGCTCAACGACCTCGGCTACATCGTCGACGAGGTGAACCTGGCCCCGGCCGAGGATGCCGACGGCGGCCTCGTGCGCCTGCGGATGGCCGTCGGCGATCGCACCCACCACGCCCGCTACCTCAAGGAGCTGACCGGGCTCGAGGTCGGCGAGGGCCAGGCCCGCATCCTGCTGGGCGACCTGCGCGCCCACCAGCGGGAGATCAGCCGTGACCAGTCCCGGCGCGTCACCGAGGGGGAGGCGATCGCGAGCTGGCTGCACGACGTCCTCACCCCCGGCATGCGGCGCGCGCACGCCGCGGTACGCCACGTCGGCACCGCGGTGCAGGCCTACTGCGACCTGCTCGAGGTCCGCTGGCTGCTCTCCGAGCAGGCCGGCGCGGACGTCGGGACCGAGCGGGCGCTCGAGGCGCTGGCCGAGCGGGCACCCACGGACTCCGCCGCCCGCGCGCTCGTCGCCGACACCGCGTCCGACATCCCGATCGTCGCCCCCGACCCGGCCGTCCCTCCGGTGCCCCCGGACTGGTGAGCGCTGGTGCTCAGGACACGGCGAGCCACACCGCGGCGTCGCTACCGAGCCGCCCGTCCTCGAGGGGCACGCTCGTCAGCAGCACCTCGTCGTGGGCGGGCAGGTCGATCGGCGCGTCGGACAGGTTGACCACGCAGGCGAAGCCCGGCTCGCGGCGCAGGTGCAGCACCGCGTCGCCGGGCGCCGAGACCCAGGTCAGGTCGCCGTCGCCCAATGCCGGGTGGGCGCGCCGACGGGCGAGGACGGTGCGGTAGAGCTCGAGCACCGAATCGGGGTCGCCCTGCTGGCGCGACGCGGCGTAGCGCGCCCACCCGTCGGGCTGCGGGAGCCACGGCTCGGCCGCCCCGTCCGGGCTGAAGCCCGCCGACGCACCCTCCTGGTCCGACCACGGGAGCGGCACCCGGGCGCCGTCGCGGCCGCGGACCGTGTGCCCGGAGCGCTCCCAGGTCGGATCCTGACGTTTGTCGTCAGGAATGTCCTCGACCTCGGGCAGGCCGAGCTCCTCGCCCTGGTAGACGTACATCCCGCCCGGAAGCACGGCCTCGAGCAGCAGGGCCGCGCGGGCGCGCCGGGTGCCCAGGGCGAGGTCGGGGGCGTCGTCGGAGACCGGCGGCACCGCGGACGTCGGGACGCTCTCCGGCTCGCGGGCGGGCCGTCCGTAGCGGCTCGGGTGGCGGACGACGTCGTGGTTCGACAGCACCCAGGTCGCGGAGGCGCCGACCTCGCGCAGGTGGCCGGTCGTGATGTCGACGGCCTCGCGCAGCGCCGTCGGGTCCCAGGGCGCGACGAGGTAGTCGAAGTTGAACGCGGTGTGCAGCCGGCCCGGCGCCACGTACCGGGCGAGCCGCTCCGGCGCCGGAGTCCAGGCCTCGGCGACGAACATGCGGTCACCGGGGTAGGCGTCGGCCACCCGCCGCCACGACTCGTAGATCTCCAGCACGTCGTCGCGGTCGACGAACGGGTGTCCGCCCGGCGCGTAGCTGCGCCCGAGCAGGTCGTCGGCGTCGCCGAGGTCGGGCAGCGTCGCGTCCTTGACCAGCCCGTGCGCGACGTCGATGCGGAACCCGTCGACGCCGCGGTCGAACCAGAACCGCAGGACCGCCTCGAACTCGGCGGCGACGTCCGGGTGCGACCAGTCCAGGTCGGGCTGGCCGGGGTCGAACAGGTGGAGGTACCAGGAACCGTCGGCCACCTGCGTCCACGCCGGCCCACCGAAGTGCGAGCGCCAGTTGTTGGGCGGCTCGGCGCCGTCGGGGCCCGACCCCGGCCGGAAGACGTAGCGGTCGCGCGCGCCGGGCTCGTCGGCGAGCGCGGCCCGGAACCACACGTGCTGGTCGGACGTGTGGTTCGGGACGATGTCGGGGACCAGCCGCAGCCCGTGCTCGTGGGCGTCGACGATCAGCTTCTCGGCGTCCGCCACGCTCCCGTAGGCCGGGTCGATCGCCCGGTAGTCGGCGACGTCGTAGCCCGCGTCGGCCTGCGGCGAGGCGTACCAGGGGTTGATCCACAGCGCGTCGACGCCGAGGTCGGCGAGATACGGCAGCCTCTCGCGGATGCCCGCGATGTCACCGATCCCGTCGCCGTCCGCGTCGGCGAAGCTGCGGATGTAGACCTGGTAGATGACGGCGTCGCGCCACCAGGGCGTGTCGGGCACGGACGGCTCCTGGTTCGGTCGTGGGGTGACGGCCCCTCCCACGATGCCCGATGAGCCGGGGCTCAGGCGCGGACCGTGGCGCGCTCCTCGATCTCGTCGTCCTCGTACTCGTCCTCGAACTCGTCGTCGTACTCGTCCTCGAGGTCCTCCGGCGCGGTGATCTCCTCCGGCGCCGGGGCCTCGTCGATGCCCTCGGGGGCGCGGCGGGCGCGCAGCGTCTCGGTGGCCCGGCGCAGCATCTCCAGCGCCTGCGCGGCGAGGCGGACGACGAACGCGAGGAACAGGCGCGCCTGCTCCATGACGAACGCGACCGCCGCGCCCGCGCTGCTCTGGCCCTCGGGAGCCGCGTCCTTCTCCGTCGTGCCGCCCGCGCTGCTCTCGCCGAGACGGTCGGCGAGGCCGTCGACCTTCTCGACGGCGCGGTCGACCACGGCGGCCAGCACGCGGCCGGCGAGGACGGGGAGCATGCGCTTGGCGGCCTCGCCCAGGACCTGGTTGCTCATCTGACGGGGACCGGGGGTGGTGCCGTTGGTGGTCATCACACCCGACGCTAGACGTGCACAACCGGATCGACACTCCCCCGACGGCACCCACCCCGGTGGCACCTGCCCGGTCCCGCTCGCATCCGGACCAGGGCTACACCGGACGCTCGAGCATCTCCCGGATCGCGGCGTCGACGAACGCGGTGTCGTCGGGGTTCTGCCCGCCGCCCGCGAAGTGGCCCCACACCCCGGGGATGACGCGGACGTCGCCGTGGGGGATGTGCTGCGAGGCCCAGACCTCGTCCTCGGGCGGGAAGTAGAGGTCCTTCTCCGCCGGCATCGCGAGGAGGGGGCAGCGGATGGAGTTCAGTGCCGCCACCGTGTCGCCGTCGAAGCCGGGTGTCTGCCCCACGTCGCCGTGCTCCCACGTCCACAGCATCGTGAGCAGGTTGTTCGGGTCGCGTCCGTCGAGCCAGAAGCCCTCCCAGAAGCCGACGAGGAAGTCCTCGAGCGACACGAAGCCGAGCCGGCGCCACTCCTCCTGCCAGTAGAACGCCTGCGAGAAGCCCCAGCCGGCGTAGATGCGGGCGAACGCGCGCAGCCCGCGCAGCGGCAGCGCGTCCGGCGCGTACCACCCGTCGGCGAAGGCGGCGTCCGCGCGCATCGCCTCGCCGAGGGAGTACAGGAAGACCTTGTTGTGGTCCGCGGTGACGCTCGACCCGCAGAACGGGACGGCCCGCTGGACCATCTCGGGGTGGCTGACCGCCCACTGGTAGGTCTGGCCGGCGCCCATCGACCAGCCGGTGACCAGCGCGAGGGTCTCGATCCCGAAGTGCTCGGTGACGAGACGGTGCTGCGCCTCGACCTGGTCGTGGAACGTCACGAACGGGAAGCGCGCGCGGTCGTGGGGCATCGGCTGGTTGCTCGGTGAGCTCGACAGCCCGTTGCCCAGCATGTTCGGGACGATGATGAACCACTCGGCGGGATCGAGCGCCATGCCCGGGCCGATCAACCACTCGTTGTCGGTGTGCCACCCGGAGAACCAGGTCGGGTAGACGATCGCGTTCGACCGGTCCGCGTTGAGCGTCCCGTACGTCCGGTAGGCCAGCCGGGCGTCCGGGAGCGTGATGCCGTGCTGGAGGACGACGTCGCCGAGCGGGAAGAGCTCGGCGTCGGTGGGTGGCGGCATGCGTGGGCCCTCTCGGTCGGCGGTGACCCCCGCCGCGCATCCGAGCACGCCGGACGGGCACACCGTGGGCGCGGGGCGTGATCGTCACGAGACCGCAATGTCCGCCGCCCGGTGGCAGCATGGAGGGCGATGCGGCAGCCGGGGCGACGGGAGCGTCTGCTCGCCGCGCGCGAGCGCGACGGCGACACCTGCCTCTGGTGTGCGCGCCGCCTGACCGGCACCGTCGCGGCCACCACCGACCATGTCGTGCCCAAGGTCAAGGGCGGGCCGTCGTGGCTGGAGAACGAGGTCGCCGCCTGCCGCCGCTGCAACGGCGAGCGCGGGCACCGCGGGGCGGTGGAGTGGCTCGAGGAGTGCGAGCGACGCGGCTGGTCGCCCGATCCCGCCCGCCTGGAGCGGGTGCTCGTGTCGCTGGCCGACGCCATCGCCGAGCGGGGCGGTCAGCGCCGTGCCCGGCCGCACCTCGACGCGCAGCTGCGCCGGCTCCGCAAGCGCTGGCCCTCGGCGGCCTAGCGGTCCCCGTAGGCGGCGTCGAAGAACGCGAGCTCCAGGTCGACGGCGCGCCGGAAGACCTCGCCCATGCGTTCGCGGGCGAGGTCGTCGACGCCGGCCGCGACGCGGTCGGTCTCGGCGCGCAGGAGGTCGACCCACGCCGTGAAACCGGGCCCGCGGTGCAGGTCGATCCACTCGCGGTGCAGCCAGTCGGGCGGCGCGGTGTCCGGACGGGTGGCCCAGTCGAGGTAGAGCCACTCGGCGACGAGCAGGACGGTCAGCGCGACGCCGTAGGCACCCGACCGGCGGGCGTCGTCCATGAGGTCGAGGAAACCCTGCGTGGGCGGGAGCGGCTCGACCGGCGGCGTGACCCCGAGGCGCGCGAGGGCGCGCGCGAAGTAGTCGTCCTCGTCCGACGCGACGAGCCCGAGCTGGCGGGCGATCGCCAGGCGCGCCTGCGTGTCGTCCGCGGTGGCCACGGCGGCGCCGAGCAGGGCGACGAACCGATCGAGGAACAGGGCGTCCTGGGCGAGGTAGCGCGCGAGGACGGCGTCCTCGACGGTGCCCGTCCAGAGCTCGGCGACGAACCGGTGGCCGGTCGCGGCGTCCCAGGTGGTCGACGTCGCGGCGCGCAGATCCCTGGAGAAGCTCATGATCACCTCGCGCGACGTGGGGCTTTCCTGACGTTGAAGGTCGCGTGGCCCCCAGGCTGGCACCCGGCCCCCACGCGTGGCGCGGCCCGGGCACCGGCGAGCGGGGCATTCGCCGGTGACCGGGCCGCGGGGCGTCCGGGCGCGCGCGGGAGGCCGCGCGCAGCCCGGATGGTGCTCAGCGGGCGAACTCGTCGGGGTCGGGACCCAGGCGCTCCGCCTTCTCCATGTTGTTGATCGTGTTCATCTCGTCGTCGGAGAGCTCGAAATCGAAGATCGCGAAGTTCTCGCGGATGCGCTCCGGGGTCACCGACTTCGGGAAGATGATGTTGCCGAGCTGGATGTGCCAGCGGAGCACCACCTGCGCGGTGGACTTGCCGTGTGCCTGCGCGATGTCGGCGAACTCGGGCGCGTCGAGCAGGCCCTTGCCCTGGCCGATCGGGCTCCATGCCTCGGTGCGGATGCCGTGGCGCTCGTGGTACGAGCGCAGGCCCGCCTGCTGCATGTGCGGGTGCAGCTCGATCTGGTTGATCGCGGGCACCGTCTCGGTCTCCTCGAGGAGCCGGTCGAGGTGGTGCGGCTGGAAGTTCGAGACGCCGATCGTGCGCGTCTTCCCGTCGGCCTTCGCCTGCTCCAGGCCCTTCCACGTGTCGACGTAGAGGTCCTTGCCCGGCAGCGGCCAGTGGATGAGGTAGAGGTCGACGTAGTCGAGCCCCATCGCGCGCAGGCTCTCGTCGAGCGCGGTCTGCGAGTCCTCGTAGCCGTGGTTCGAGTTGTTGCACTTCGTCGTGATCCACAGCTGGTCGCGGGGGATGTCCGACTTGGCGACGGCCTCGCCGACCTCGGCCTCGTTGCCGTACATCTGCGCGGTGTCGATGTGGCGGTAGCCGGTGTCCAGCGCCTCCCGCACCGTCTCCGCGGTGTCCGACGGGTCGATCTGGAACACGCCGAAGCCCAGCTGCGGGATGGTCGTGCCGTTGTTCAGTTCGATACCGGGGACGTCACTCATGCCGCTCGATTACCCGGGACCGTCCGATCCTCAACCAGCGGGTGTGAGCGGTTGTCGGTGTCCGGACACCGACAACCGCTCACCGGCTACGCCGTGGCGAAGGCGCCCAGGGTCGCGTTCGGGCGGACGCCGGAGAACGACCGGTGCCAGGTCCGGTAGTACGCGATCTCCTCGTCGCTGCGCAGCTCCCAGCCGTGCTCGACCGTCGGGGTCTCCGCGTCCTGCGCGTCCTCCTTGGCCTTCTCCTTCTCGACGAGCTTGGCGAGCACGTCGCCGGCGCCGGAGCCGTCGCCGAACTGCTCCTTGCCGCGCCAGATGATGTCGTACGGCACCATCCCGTCGAAGGCCTCGCGCAGCAGGTGCTTCTCGGTGCGGTCGTGGATCTTGAGCTTCCACTCCGCCGGCAGGGCGAGCATCTCGCGCATGACCGTGGCGTCGAGGAACGGCACGCGCGCCTCGAGGCCGTAGTTCATCGTGGCGCGGTCGCAGCGCTGCAGGTTGAGCTCGTGGAGGCTCTCGATGGAGCGCACCAGCTCGGCCTGCAGCGTGTCCGGCGTCGAGAACTCGTCGCTGTGCACGTACTCGTAGCCGGCGAAGAGCTCGTCGGCGCCCTCCCCGGTGAGCACCACCTTGACGTGCTTCACGGCCTCGCGGGCCAGGAGCAGGTTGGGCACCGCGGAGCGCACGAGCGCCGGGTCGAAGTGCTCGATGACCGTCACGGCCTCGTCGAGCGCCTCCTCGAGGTCGTCCGCGGTGGGGACGATCTCGTGGTGGTCGGTGCCCAGGTACTCGGCGACCGCGCGGGCGGCCAGCAGGTCGGCCGAGCCCTCGGTGCCGACGGCGAAGGTCGGCAGGCGCTCGCCCTTCTCCTCCGCGACCTTCGCGGCGATGGCCGCGACGATGGCGGAGTCGAGCCCGCCGGAGAGGAACACGCCCACCGGGACGTCGCTCATCATGTGGCGGCGGATCGAGTCGGAGAGCACGTCGCGGATGTGGCCGAGGTCCTCCTCGGTCCACTGCTTGTCCGGGGCGAGGCGGGCCGGACGGACCTCGACCGGCACCGCGTCGGCGAACCGGACCATCGCGCCCTCGGCGATGTCGTGGCCGGCGATGCCCGGGGTCCAGACGTGTCCGGGCGGGAAGGCCTCGACGTAGGGCTGGTCCTCGGGGTCGAAGGCGCGCAGCTCGCTGGCGAAGATCGTCGTCTCGCCGAGGCGGGCCCAGTAGAGGGGCTTGATGCCGATGGGGTCGCGCGCCACGGCGCCGCGCCCGTCGGTGTGGGCCATGGCCAGCGCGAACATGCCGCGCACCTCGTACAGCGCGGCGGAGCCGTCGCGGAGCACCAGGCGGAACGCCGACTCCGTGTCGGAGTCCGTCGCGAAGCGGACCTCCGAGAGCACGTCTCGGATGTCCTCGTGGTTGTAGATCTCGCCGTTGCCGACCACGTAGGCCGAGTCCGTGTCGTCGGCGATCGGCTGCTTGCCGCCCGTCACATCCATGATCGAGAGACGCTGGTGGCCGAGCCACGCGTTCTCGAGGTGGACCCGGCCGGTGTCGTCAGGTCCTCGGTGGTGGATTCGAGCGAGCATCCGCTCGCATTTCTCGGCATCGATCGAACCGTAGGCAGCGACGATTCCGCACACGTGTGCTCACGCATCCTCGTATCGGGGTCGTTGTCCAGACAACCACGATCCACGCCGCCGTGCGCCGTATCGGGGCACGCGTCACGTGGCCTTAACGGTCAAGCCCGTCAGCGCCAGGCGAACACCGGCTGCTCGAGCCCGTCGACCCGCGTGGTGCGCCCGTGCAGCGCGACCTCGCGGAACTGCAGCAGCACGGCGCCGGTGGGGGCGTGGATGTAGTGGCCGACGAGCGGCATCTGCACCACGGGCCGCGGGGACTCCTCGATCGTCAGGTAGCGCGGCTCGACGTCGAGCTCGTCGAAGGTGATGTGGAAGAGCTCGGAGACCTCGTCGGGCGACGGCACGAGGTCGCCGACCGCGCCGGGCGCGGCCATCACCACCGGGGTGATCACGAAGCCGGAGCGGGTCGGGTAGTCGTCGAGCAGCCCGAGGACGGCGTCGGGACCGAGGGCGAGCCCGAGCTCCTCGTCCAGCTCGCGCCGGGCCGCGGTGACGGTGTCCTCCCCGGGGTCGACCGAGCCGCCGGGCAGCGCGAACTGGCCGGGGTGGTCGCGCAGCTTCGAGGTGCGCCGGGTGAGCAGCACCCCCGGCCCGCGCTCCGGATCGTCGAGGACGACGACGGCGACGGCCGCCCGGCGCAGGTCCGGGCGCTCGGCGACGCGGCGGTCGTCGCGGTCGTGGCCACGGACCCGTGCGGCCACCTCGTCCGCCCAGCGATGCGTCATCCCCAGAAGATGCCGGTCGGATCGGCGTCGATGATGTCGAGGAGCGGCGCGGGCGAGCCGGCCTTCGTCTCGTCCGGGTAGCGGTGCCAGCGGCCGCTGGAGTCCGGCCAGAGCAGGATCCAGCGGTCCTCGTCGGGCACCAGGCGCAGCTGGGCGAGGGGCTCGGTGGTCCAGTTGGTGCCCAGCTCGGGGAACACCGGCGCCCGCCGGACCGAGATCGTGATCCGGCCGGCGCGCTCGGTGTACGAGATGCGCAGCGAGTCGCGCTGCGCCTCGGGGACGCGACGGGCGCACCACTGCCGCACGAGAGCGCGGTGTTCGTCGGGGACCTCCACGGGCGTCACTGTGACACGCCCGCCCCGACGCCCGGGAGTGCCCCGCACCACTGATCGTCCGGAGCCCGACGACCACCCGGTCCGCGCCGGACGGGCACGGCCTGCCAGCATGCGCCGTCGAGCAGGACGGACGAGCCGGGCCGGGACGAGAGGGGCGAGGCGTGAGCGCTGGGACACGCCGCGGGAGGGCTGCGCGGGCCGGTGCCGGCGCGGTGCTCGGGCTCGGGCTCGTGCTGGGTGCCGCCGCGTGCGGTGGCGCCGCCCCGCAGCCCGGCGCGGTCCCGCCGGCCGCCGCGACCTCCGCGGCCCCCGCGACGCCGGACCCCGCCGTGCGCCCCTACTGCGACACCGTCACGCGGGTGCAGGGCGAGCAGGCCGCACCCGGCGCGGGCCAGGGCGGGGTGCCGACGTCCTCGGCCGCCGCTCGCCAGCAGGTCGCCGACCTCGTCGCCGTCGCCCCGCCCGAGATCGCCGGCGAGTGGCGCACGGTCCAGTCGCTCACCGACCAGGCGCTGGCGTCCCTCGCCGACACCGGCGGCGACCCGTCCCGCATCGACCGCGCGACCCTCGAGCGCCTCCAGCGCGAGGCCCAGCCCGCGGTGACCCGCATCCAGGAGGTCACCCAGCAGCGCTGCGGCATCACCTTCCGCCCGCCGGGCTGAGGCAGCGTGGCCGCAGCGAGGGTCACCCTCGCTGCGTCCGACGCAGTCGAGGGGTCCCTCGCTCCACATCGGGCGAGATAGGTGGATCGAACGAGGGTCACCGTCCCTGCGTCCCACGCAGCTGAGGCGTCCCTCGCTCCACACCCGAGCCGCGCCGACACTGGCCGACGAGGCGGCGGAGACCTACGGTCCGGCGGTGACCGAGTCCATCAGCCGCTTTCCCGTCGTCGAGCTCGACGAGCTCCCCGACGACCTCCGCGAGCGCGTCGGCGCCATCGCCGAGCGCTCGGGGTTCGTCCCCAACATCTTCCGCGCCCTCGGCCACCGGCCGGCGGAGCTGCGGGCCTTCCTCGACTACCACGACGCGCTCATGGAGCGGGAGTCCCCGCTGTCGAAGGCCGAGCGCGAGCTGGTGATCGTCGCGACGTCCGGCGCCAACCACTGCACCTACTGCGTGGTCGTCCACGGCGCGATCCTGCGCATCCGCAGCAAGGAGCCCGAGATCGCCGACCACGTCGGGATCAACCCCTACGGCGCGGAGCTCGACCCTCGCCGCCGCGCGATCGTCGACCTGGCGCTGTCGCTCGCCCTCGAATCGGCCTCGCTCAGCGAGGACGACCTCGACGACGCCCGCGACGCCGGCCTGTCCGACGAGGAGATCTGGGACATCGGGGCGATCACCGCCCTGTTCGCGATGTCCAACCGTCTCGCGCACCTCACCGCGTTGCGACCCAACGCCGAGTTCTTCGGCATGGGCCGCGAGCCGCGGGGGTAGGCGGCCTCCATGAGCACCACGGTCGCAGTACTCGGCACCGGGATCATGGGCGCGGGGATGACCCGCAGCCTGCTCCGCGAGGGCCTCGAGGTCACGGTCTGGAACCGCAGCAGCGACAAGGCGAAGCCCCTCGCCGACGACGGTGCGCGGGTGGCGGAGACGGCGGCCGACGCGGTCGCCGGCGCCGACGTCGTCATCACGATGCTCTTCGACACCGACGCCGTGGCGCAGACGATCGAGCCGATCCTCCCGCGGTTCCGCGACGGCGCGGTGTGGGTCCAGGCCAGCACGGTGGGCATCGAGGGCACCGACCGGCTCGCCGCCCTCGCGCGCGATGCCGGCGTCGACTACCTCGACACCCCGATGCTCGGCACCAGGGCGCCCGCCGAGAACGGTCAGCTGGTGGTGCTGGCCTCGGGTCCGGCGTCGCTGCGGGACACCGTGGCGCCCGTCTTCGACGCGATCGGCTCACGCACCCAGTGGGTGAGCGAGACGATCGGCGACGCCAGCAGGCTCAAGCTCGCCATCAACGCCTGGATCGGCGTGATGATCAACGGCATCGCGCAGTCGATCGCCCTCGCCCGCGGGCTCGGGATCGACCCGCAGCAGTTCCTCGACGCCGTCGACGGAGGCGCGGTGAACGCGCCGTACGTGCAGCTCAAGGGCAAGGCCATGATCAACGGCGAGTACACGCCGTCGTTCGAGCTCGACGGCGTCATCAAGGACACCGACCTGATCACCGCGGCGCTCCGCGAGGCCGGCGTGGACACCACGCTGGCCACCGCCGTGCGCGACCGTCTCGCCGCCGCCTCGGCCGACGGCCACGGCGAGCAGGACATGGCGGCCGTCGTCCACGCCTACTGACGTCCTCCGTGCGTGGTCTTCTCGGCCGTAGCAGGGAAGATCACGCACGAAGGGGTCAGGCGCCGGGGGTGTTGCGGGCGAGGTCGAGGGCGTACTGCGGCCAGAAGTCGCCGGCCGCCGGGGCGCCGCGGCAGTCGCCGTCGGAGTCGCCCGGCTCCTTGACCCACAGGAACGCCGCCACCTGAGGGTTGCCGGTGTCGCGGGTGGGCGGGGAGCCGAGCGCGCGGCCCGGCGGGTTGCACCAGCTCGGCTGCTCGGGCCCGTTGTAGGTGCCGTTGCCGTTGCGGCTGGTGTCGATGACGAAGCGTGTGCCGCCGAGCTCGTCCGAGACGCGCTTGCCGTACGCCTCGACCTGGTCGGTCTCCATGAAGTTCGCGACGTTCAGGGCGAAGCCGGCGGCGTCGTTGACCCCCGACTTGCGCAGCCCGTCGGCGAGCTTGCCGATGTCGGTGACGAAGCCCGGGTTGCCGGCGTCGATGTAGACCTCGCCGCCTGCGCTCGTGAGCTTCCGGACGGCCTCGGCCAGCAGCTCCTCGCGGCCCTGCTGCTCCCCCTGGCCCTCGCAGTTCGTGAGGGTCTGGGGGAGGGCGTCGGGCTCGAGGACGACGACGGACCGGGTACCGCCCAAACCGCGGGCGAAGGCGTCCAGCCACTCGCGGTACGCGCCCTCGTCCTCGGCGCCGCCGCTGGAGTACTGGCCGCAGTCGCGGTTGGGGATGTTGTAGGCCGTGAGGACCGGGGTGCGGCCGGCCGCGCGGGCCTGCGACACCACACCGGCCACCTCGCCCTCGACGCCGCCGGTCTCGCCGGTGGGCCAGATCGCGACGGGCTGGCGGGCGATCTTCTCCAGCGCCGCCGCCTCGTCGGTGCGCCCCTCGGAGCGCCACTGCTCGATCTGGCGGGCCGCGGCGGACCCCGGGTCCACCCAGAACTCGGACGCGGCCGGGGCCACCGGCGAGCCGCCCTCGGACCCTCCCTCACCGGACTCGCCGCTGCAGGCGGCGACGCCGAGGGCCGTGGCGACGACGGTCACGACGGCCACCCCTGCCACGAGCCATCCGCGACGCGGCCGGCGGGAGCCACCGCGGCGCTCGGCAGCGCGGGTCTCGGCACCGCGGGTCTCGACACCGCGCGTCTCGACACTGCGCGGCTCGGCACCGCGCGGCTCGGCACCGGGCGGCTCGATCCGGATGGGCTGGGTGTCGGCTTCCGGCATCCCCGGCATCTCCTCCGGCACCTTCGACACCTCCGCTCCACCGCGTCGTCCGTGCGTCTCACGTGCCACCGTCGTGCCACCCCCGGGCGTGTCGTCCATTCGGACCCAGGCTCCCAGGCCACCTCGTGGCGTCGGTGTGGGGGGAGGCGCCGCCCGCCGCGGCCGGGCGGCCGCTCACCCGGCTGTCACCCGAGCAGGGGCCCGGATCATGGCCGTCGAGGTCGCCGGGCCCCCAGGAGCGGGCGACGGAGGTCACGATGCGGCCGCCGGACCGGCCTCCGGTACCTCGATCCAGCGCGCCTGTGACGGCACGCCGCGGTCGTCCACGAGGAAGAGCATGTAGCGGCCCGCAGGCGCGATCGTGCGGTCCTCCGGCATGGTCACCGAGACGCCGGTGTCCGTCTTCGTCATGTCCAGCGCGATGGAGCGCTGCCCGACGTCGGTGACGTGCGTCGACGCCATGGGTGCCATGAGACGGGCGCTGGTGATGCGCGCGGCGTCGGGCGTCGGGACCTCGGCGGTGCGCCCGAGCGCGAGCGTCGTGGGGGCCTCGCCGACCGTCGGTTGCGGGCCGCGGAAGAGGTACGGCGGCGTGTAGATCTCGATGCGCTGCTCGAACGTGCCCGGGATGGTGCCCGCGGCGTCGTCGAACAGCGGGTCCGAGCCGACGACCATGACGCGGCCGTCGGGCAGCAGCATCGACGCCGAGTGGTAGTTCCTGCCCACCTGGGGGTCCGCGGCGTAGTCGAGGGTGTTGGTCTGCGGCCGGTAGAGGCGCGCGTTGTGGTTGTTCGAGTCGCCCTTGCCGCGGTAGTCGCGCGACCCGTTGCTGATCAGCAGCGAGTCGTCCGGCAGCGTCGTCAGGTTCGGGTAGCGCGTGCCTTCGGGCAGCATCGGCCCCGGCGTCCACGTCGGGTTCGGGCTCTTGAGGTCGATCGTGTCGATCCGGGCGCTCGACCGCGGGCTCTCGCCGACGCCGCCACCACCGACCACGGCGATCCGCTGGTCCTGCACGGGACCGACCCAGGCCGAGCCCGCGGTCTCCAGCAGGTCGGGGTCACGCATGCCGGGGATCGGCGAGAAGATGTTGTTCTTGAGGTTCCACATGCCCGGGACGCGGCCGAGCTCCGACGAGCCGTACCCGGCGTTCGCGCCGGAGTAGAACAGCTGGTCCTCGCGCGCGGTCTGGAACAGCGCCGGGTAGGTCGGGAAGTACTGGGTGAGGTCCTTGCGCTCGGTCCAGCGCCGGGTGGCGGGGTCGTAGATCTCGTTCTGCCCGTTGAGGATCTCGCCGGTGCCGTCGAGGCCCGAGACCGCGATGACGCTGCCGTCCGCGAGCGGCGTGAGCGTCGGGTACCAGCGCTTGAAGAACATGTCCCCGACGCGCTCGTAGGACTCCGTGAACGGGTTGAACTCGTAGGTCTCCTCGATGCCCTGGTAGTCCTGCTTCTCCATGGTCATCGCCTGGCCGAGGGCGTAGATGTTCTGCCCCTCGGCGGGGGTGAGGCCGTTGACCGAGTACTGCTTGGGACCGACGGCGACGTACTGCGGGCCGGGCGCCACGGCCTCGGCGAAGACGATGGTCTCGCTGGCAGTGACCGTCGCGCCGCGTCGCGTCGCGACCTTGTTCGCCGGCTGCACCGTGAACGAGTGGCCGGCGCGGTAGACGAGCCCCTCGGGCGACCGGAACTCCGTGCCGGCGGGGAACGTGCGCGGCGCCGCGTCCGGGTCCTCGTTCTTGACCGTCACGCCGCCCGCGGCGTTGACCACCGCGCCGTCGAGGCGCTCGTAGCGCTGGGTGCCGCCCGCGATGAGCAGGTTGCCGTTGCCCAGGAACGTGTGGCCGGCGCAGAACATGTCGTCGGGCGTGGGGACGACGCGGCTCCGTCCGGTGGCGGGGTCGTAGACGAGGCTCTTGAACGTTCCCGCGTTGAACATGTCCTCCTTGTTGCCGGAACCGGCGATGAGGAGGATGCGCCCCGTCGGGAGCACCGCCGCGTGGATCGCGTTGACCTTCTGGTCGTCGGGGAGGTCGACGACGTCCCACTTGCCGAACTGCTCCTTGTACTCCTGGCTGTTGATCAGCTGCTGGTGACGGAGCTCGGAGATCCACGCCCAGGCCGGCGGGACGTTCACGCCGAGCATGACCGCGGGGACGACGACGAGGAGCAGGAAACGCTTGACCCGCCTGGTCAGCCCCTGCTCGATCAACTCGCCTCCGTCCGTCGCCCTTCGATGTCCGGCGGCACCCCTGCGGGGTCCTGCCGGGCGGGACCGGCCACCGCGGCCAGTGCCACCACGCGCACGGCGACCGTCGGCGCATTGACCGAGCCGGTGTCGGGCGCGCGGCTCCCACCGTCTCGTCCGTCGTGTCGCTTTGCTGTTTCGTTACCGATGCTAGACCCCACCGAGACCGGCATCACGGCCTCGGTCCCCTCGGCCTCGAGCTCCGCCGGGGTGGAGAACAGCATCGGCGGGCGCTCGCGACGCGGGCCGGGGCGCGGGGTCCGCTCGGGACCACGGCCCGGGGCCGCGTCCGGACGGGGTGCCGGCGACGGCGGGGTCGGACGGCCGACCGGGGTCTCGCTCGGGCGCGGCGCGGGGGGCTGGACCGCACCCTGGTGCTCGGCGGCGGGGGCGACGTAGCGCCCGCCGTGCTCGGCGGCGGGACGCTCGCCCGGACGGGCCGGCGGCGCCGGGAACGGGCTGGGCGCCGGACGGGGCGTGGGCCGGGGACGCGGTCCCGGGGCGCCACCGGGGGGACGTGCTCCCGGCGGGACGGCGGACGGCCCCGGCGGCGGGCCGGCGGGACGCGGGGGACCCTGGGGGGCCTTCGGACCCGGGTGGGGTCCGGGCCGCGGCGGCTGGCCGGGCTGGCCCTGGGGTCCGGGCTGGCCCTGCGGGCCGGGCTGGGGAGCCGGGCCCGGCGTGGGCCGCGACCGCGGCACCGGAGACGGCGTCGGGTCCACGACCGGGGTGTCGTCGCGGGCGTGGCGACGGCCCGGGGTGGGCCGGCTCTCCGGGGTGGGGCGCTCCGGGCGTCCGTCGCGCGGGGCCGGCTTCGGGGCGCTGTCGGCCCCGGCCCGGCGATCGCGACCCGCGAGCGAGGCGGTGCGGACCCAGCCGGCGGGCAGGTCGCCCTCGGGGACGGCCCCGGTGCGGTCCGCCTCGCGCGCCCCGACGCCCGCGGGCACGGCCTCCGGACGGGGCGAGCGGCGGGTGGCGCTGCCGGCCGCGAGCAGGGCGTCGAGCGCGGCGCGCTCGAGGGACTCGGTCGTGATGCCCGAGCGGCCGTCGGGCAGCACGGCGGGCGGTGCGGCGTCGATGGCCGGCTGGCGCCCGACGATGCGCTCGACCAGGCAGAGCACGGGCGGCGCGAGGCAGGCGGCCAGCGCCACGGCGGGCCACAGCAGCACGGCGGGCGCGGCGTAGCCCTGCAGGATCGCGAGCACGATCGCGCCGATGAGCAGCGCCGCCCACTGCAGGTGCCGGCGGAAGGTCAGGATGTGGTCGGCGCTCGACGACAGACCCTTCGGCGTGACGACGAACTTGGCCGGCAGCCGCAGGACCGTGGCGATCAGGGACGCCGCGAAGATCGGCGCCGCGAAGATCGACATGAGCATGCCCTTGATGCCCGAGGAGCCCTCGGGCTCGTAGGGGCTGACGTTGTAGCGGCGGTTGCGCAGGTAGACCCAGAGCTGGAACGCCGTCGCGTCGATGTAGAGCGCCAGCCACAGCTGCACCGGCACGACCACGCCCTGGACGCCCAGGGCCAGGAAGAGGCAGGCGTTGACCGCGCCGAGCACCCAGCCGATGGCCATCGACGGGTAGAACGTCGTGATCAGGATGTAGTGCAGCGCCCGGCCCGGCGAGAGTCGGGGCAGCCGGAAGATCATCTCCTTGAGTAGCACCTCGAAGGTGCCGCGCGACCAGCGCATCTGCTGGGAGAAGAAGTCGCCCCAGGACGACGGTCCCTCGCCGACCGCCAGCACGTCGGGGGTGTAGACCGACTTCCACCGCCGCCCCGACGCCGCGTTGCGCCGGGTGTGGAACTTCAGGCCGGTGGCCATGTCCTCGGTGATCGAGTCCGAGAGGCCGCCCACGGCCCGCAGGGCGCTGATCCGGATGGCGTTGTTCGTGCCGACCAGCATCGCGGCGTTGTAGCGGTTGGCCGCGCGCTGGATCAGCGAGTGGAACGGGAACTGCTGCGACTCCGCCGCACGCGTCACGAACGTCTCGTCGTTGGCGTAGCACTGCGGGCCCACGACGTAGGCGACGTCCGGGTCGCGGAAGTAGCCGAGGATCCGCTCGGCGTAGTTGGGCAGCGGCACGTGGTCCGGGTCGACCGAGAGGAAGACCTCGTACGAGTCGCCGTGCTCGGACACCCAGGCGTTGTAGTTGCCGTGCTTGGTCTTCGCCTTGAACGCGCCCTTGCGCTGGTTGTACTTCTCGATCCCCTTGCGGGTGAAGTGGTTGACGCCCAGCTCGCGGCACATCGCCTTGACGTCCGGGTCGTCGCCCTCGTCCAGGATCCAGACGTCGAGGATCCCGTCGTACTGGATGCGCAGCGCCGCCTGGAGCGTGCCGCGCACGACGTCGATGGGTTCCTTGCTCGGCACGATCGTCGTGAGGAAGGCGATGCGCTGGTCCGGGCGCGGGGGGACGGGCACCGGGTCGCGGGAGATCACCGACGCGAGCGACAGCGAGAAGACGTTGATCAGCCGCAGGAGCTCCATGAGGCCGATCGAGCCGATGACGACCCAGTTCGCGTAGATCGCGAAGGTCGAGCCGAAGACCGGGGGCCGGTGCGAGGGGTGCAGCAGCCAGAGGAAGAAGAGGGCCTCGAAGGCGAAGTTCAGACCGGCGACGAGCAGGGACCGGGCGACACGACCGCGACCGTGCACGGCGTCGACCCCGCGGTAGGCCACCCGGTAGGCGCCCTCGGCGGGGTCGGGCTCGCGGATCGGCCCGGCGAGCTGGGAGAACTCCTGGATGCGACGGCCGACGACGAGTTCGGACTCGTCGACCTCATCCGGGGGTCGCTCGGCAAGAAGGGTCATCGGCCGTTTCGTCTCGATTCTCGCGACACCGAGTGGTCGGTCGTCACGAGCCTCCCGTCGTCGTCACGGCCCCTCACGGGCCCGCGAGGGGCGGTCGCCGCCGACGCGCGATCCTCCCGTCGGTCGTCTCCTCGCCGGAACCGTTGTGGTCAACGGTCCCGGAAAACGGTAAGGCCATCACCCACCGTGCTCACCCAGGGGGACGTTCTTCGGCCGTCCCGGGCCCCGACATCCCGCAACATCGCACAACGTTGGCCCGATCGAGGGAGACCGCACCGTCGTCACTCGCAACGACACCCATCCGTGACTGATGACGCACGGTAGTGCTCTCACGACCGACCGGCGCCCCCGGGTGGGAGGTCGTGACGCTGCACGGCGGCCAGCGCGCCGTCCCGGATCTCCGCCGTCATGTAGGTGCAGGCGGGCTCACGCCGGCGCTCGGTGGGCGAGCCGGGGTTGAGCAGCCGGACCCCGCCGGGGGTCGTGGAGTCCCACGGGATGTGGCTGTGCCCGAACACGAGGACGTCGACGGGGGTGTCGCCGTCCGGCCCGAACCGGGCGTCGCAGCGGCGCTCGCGACCCGTGGCGGCGCCGGCCTCGTGGGTGACCGCCAGGCGCACCCCGCCGATCTCCGCGATCGCGGTCTCCGGGAGCCGGGCGCGGAGCGCCTCGCCGTCGTTGTTGCCCCAGCAGGCGACCAGGCGCGCCGACCGCTCCTCGAACGCGTCGAGCAGCTCGGGGTCCATCCAGTCGCCCGCGTGCACCACCACGTCGGCGGCGTCGAGGGCCTCCCAGACGGGGTCGGGCAGCACCCGTCGGGTCGGTCGGCGCACGGGCAGGTGGGTGTCGCTGGTGATCAGCAGGCGCACGGTCACCGCGGTCACCGCTCCAGCAGCAGCGCGTGCAGCGCGACGAAGGCCACCGGGGAGTACGGCAGGACGACGAGGGCGGGGCCCGTGGTGCGCAGCCAGGTGCGGGTGCCGCCGGCGCCGAGGTCCTCGATCCCGTGGTCGAGGGTGAGCGTGACCGGTCCGACGCGGACCCGCCACGACCAGGTACGGGCCTGCTCGTCCACGGCGAGGACCTCGAAGGGGACACCCACGAGCCCGGCCGCGCGCACCGTGCCCTCGAGCCCGGGACGCAGCCGGCGCGGTCCCGGCCCGGAGACGGCCACCCCGGAGATCTGGGGCGCCCAGTGCGGCCAGCGGTCGAGGTCGGCGTAGCGCTCCCACGCCTGGTCGGCGGGGAGCGGTCCCGTGGCGCGGAGGGTCGTCTGCACGGTCGTGGACGTACCCGCGACGGGTCTGGACGACGAACACATACTCCGAGTATGGTTTCGACGCACCCTGGTACGTCCATGTACCGATCCGACACCGGGAGGCCCCCGTGGCCCTGTCGTCGCTGCCCTCGTCCGTCGCCGCGTCGGTCGGCCGGTCCGTCGCCTCGTCCGTCGCGTCCTCCTCGTTCGGGACGACGCTGCGGTGGGGCGCCACCCACGGGCTCATGCGCGCGGCGATCCGCCGCCAGGTGCGCGCCGGCAACCCGGACGCCCGCCTGCTGCTCGACCCGGTGATGCAGGCCGACCCGTTCCCGCACTACGAGGCTCTGCGCTCGTCGTACCCCTTCGCGCCCGGCGCGTTCGCCCGGCTCACCGTCCACCACGACGCCTCGACGGCGGTGCTGCGCAGCGACGACTTCGGCGTCACCCACCCCACCCAGGTCGTTCCCGCGCCGGCGCGGGCGGCGCTCGCCCTGGCCGGCCCGCCGCGGAACCCGGGCCCGATCGAGCCGCCCTCGATGCTCGCGGTCGATGCGCCGGACCACCCGCGTTACCGCAAGCTCGTCAACCGGGCCTTCACCGCGCGCCGCGTGGCGGCGCTGCGCGAGCGCACCACCGAGGTCGCCCAGGAGCTCCTCGACGACATGGACCGGGCCGCCCGGGACGGCGACGGCCACACCGTGGACCTCGTCGCGCACTACGCGAGCCTGCTGCCGGTCACCGTGATCAGCGAGATGCTCGGGGTGCCCCTCGCGATGCGCGAGCAGTTCCTGAGCTGGGGCGACGGCGCGGCCACCTCGCTCGACATGGGCCTGACCCGGCGGGCGCACGCGAGCATGGAGGCCAACCTCGCCGCGCTGAACGACTGGATGCGCGAGCACCTGCGCCGGCTACGGCGCGAGCCCGGGGACGACCTGCTCTCGAGCCTCGTCGGCGAGGTCGACGACGACGGCGCGGGCCTGTCGGAACAGGAGCTGGTGTCCACCGCGCTGCTCGTGCTCGCCGCCGGGTTCGAGACGACGGTGAACCTCATCGGCAACGGCACCGCGCAGCTCTTCGCCCACCCCGAGCAGCGCGAACGGCTCGTCGCGGAGCCCGACCTGTGGCCGAACGCCGTCGACGAGATCCTGCGCTTCGACCCGCCCGTCGAGCGCACGGCCCGCCGGGCGAAGCGCGACACCGAGGTCGCCGGCACGGCCGTGGCCGAGGGCGACCTGGTGGTGACGGTGCTCGCGGGCGCCAACCGCGACCCGCACGTCTTCGCCGACCCGGCCACGTTCGACGTCGCGCGGCCGAACGCGAAGGAGCACCTCGCGTTCTCCAGCGGGCCGCACTTCTGCCTCGGTGCGCAGCTCGCGCGCATGGAGGGCGAGGTCGCGCTGCGCGCCCTCTTCGAACGCCACCCCCACCTCACGCCGGCCGGTCCCGCGCGTCGCCGTCCGACGCGCATCCTGCGCGGCTACGCGGAGCTGCCCGTGCGCCTCGAGCCTGCGGTCACCCGGGTCGGGTGACGGCCCCGATCACGTGAAGGCGCTGTGGCCCGTGATCTCGCGCCCGACGATGAGGGTCTGGATGGTCTCGGTGCCCTCGAAGGTGTGGATCGACTCGATGTCGGCCATGTGCCGCACGACGTGGTTGTCGAGCAGGATCCCGTTGCCGCCGAGCATGTCGCGCGCCTCGGCGAGGATCCACCGGGCCTTGCGGGTGTTGTTCATCTTGGCGAGCCCGGCGATGGTGGGCGCGAGGTCGTCGTCCTCGGCGAGCTGCGCGATCTGCATGCAGTAGAGCTGCATCCCGGTCAGCTCCGCGAGCATCTTCACGAGCTTGTCCTGGATGATCTGGTTCGCGGCGAGCGGGCGCCCGAACTGCTTGCGCTCCAGGACGTAGCGCAGCGCGGCGTCGTAGCCGGCGGTCGCGTGTCCGAGCGCCATCCACGCGCACGTGCCGCGGGTGGTGGCCAGGACGCGCCCCGTGTCCTTGAAGCTCTCCGCCCCCGGCAGCCGGTCGCGCTCGGGCACCCGCACCCCGTCGAGGCTGACGTCGGCCTGCCACACCGAGCGCATCGAGCCCTTGCGCGGGATCACGGTGCCCTCGTAGCCGGGCGTCGTGGTGTCGACGAGGAAGCCGAGGACGGTGTTGGTCTCGGTGTCCCGGGCCCAGACGACCGTGCGCCCGGCGATGCTGCCGTTGCCGATCCAGCGCTTGCGCCCGTCGAGGATCCAGTCGTCGCCGTCCCGGCGCGCCGTGGTCTCCAGCGACACCGAGTCGGACCCGTGCTCGGGCTCGGTGAGGCCGAAGGCGCCGACGAGGTCGAGGCGGGCCATCGCGGGCAGGAACTCCTGCTTCTGCTCCTCGGAGCCCAGCATCGCGATCGACTTCATGGCGAGCCCGGACTGCACGGCGTGGAACGTCGCGAGGCTGCCGTCGCCGCGAGCGAGCTCCATGGCCACCAGGCCGCAGGTCAGCGGGTCGTGCCCCGGGCACCCGTAGCCCTCGATGTCGTCGCCGACGATCTGCAGCTCGGGCATCCTGCGGATGACTTCCCACGGCATCTCCGCGGCGTCCCACGCCGCGGGCGCGGCCGGGGACACCACGCGGTCGACGTAGCGGCGGACCGCCATGAACGTCTCCCACTGCGCGTCGTCGAAGCGCCGGCGCACGGAGAAGAAGTCCGTGCCGAGGGCCTCGGTGAGCGGCGCGTCGCTGTCGACCGGCATCGCGGATCATCCCCTCGTCGGGGCGGTCGGCCCGCCCGCTCCTGTCCGCGGTTCCCCGTGGGCGGGCTCACCACGCCCCGGAGCGCAGGATGACGCCATGACCGCACCCGCCGAGACCGATCCGGCGCGGGTCGTCCGCGCCTTCCTCGCCGACCTCGAGCGCCTCGACGTCGACGCCGCCTGCGCCCGCCTGCACCCCGACGTCGTCTACGAGAACGTCTCGCTGCCCCCGGCACGCGGGCGCGACGCCACCCGCCGCGTGCTCGGCCTGCTCACGAGCCGCGCCACCGGCTTCCGCGCGGAGAACCACCGCGTGGTCGCGGACGGGCCGGTCGTGCTCACCGAGCGGACCGACACCATCGAGATCGGCCGGCTGCGCACCTCGTTCTGGGTGTGCGGCACGTTCGAGGTGCACGACGGCGTGATCACGCTCTGGCCTGACTACTTCGACTGGGCCGCGGTCACCGGAGCGCTGCTCGCCGGGACGGGCCGGGCGCTGGTGTCGCTGGTGTCGGGTCGGCGCTGACCCCCGTCGGCGTGCGCGCGGTCGCCGCTGGCGCTGTCCCGAATGGCGGAGACGGCTCGCCCGGACGGGTGCGCCCGCACCCGGTCCGTTCGCGCTAACGTCCGCCGCCGACCAGCACGTTCAGCACCGAGCGGAGGACCGTCATGGCGGGCAAGTTCGAGGTGTACGAGGACAAGGCCGGCAAGTTCCGGTTCCGTCTCAAGGCCAGCAACGGCCAGATCGTCGCCTCCGGCGAGGCCTACGAGACCAAGGCCGCGGCCAAGAAGGGCTGCGAGTCGGTCCAGAAGGCCGCCACCGGCGCGCCCATCGAGGAGAGCGTCTGAGCCGTCGACCCTGAGCCGTCGACCTGGGCCGGACCACCTGTCCGGGTGGTCCGGCCGCGTCACGCTCCCCGGTCGTCCGATAGCCTGGCCACGCAGCGAGACGGATGACAGCCCGGCGCAGCCGGAGGAGCGACACGTTCCTCCGACCTTGCCCCGTCGACTCCCTGTCCTCCGTCATCCGCACGGACCGCACGACCGGCGGCCGTGCGGTCCACGGCCGGGCCACGCTGGACGTTCGTCCACCCCGACCGTGGTCGTGCTCCGGGGGGAGTGGATGGACGGACAGGCACACCGCACCGACGGTGAGCGACGCGACACGAGCGAGTACCTCGTGGTGGTGGTCGACCGCACCGGCCGGTTCCGCGATGCGTACGGGCCCTACGGGCTGTCGGCGGCCCACCACGAGGCCGAGCGGCGGCGCCACGCCCTGATCGGCGCCGGCGAGTACGCCGCGGACGTGCGGATCGCGCGCCACCACTCGGTCGCGATCCCGCGACCGCGAGGCCACTGGCGCCTCGGCGAGCCCTGAGCGCCCCGGCGCCGACACGGGCGCCGGGGCGCGACGGTGCTCAGGCGATGTGCCGGCCGCTGATGGCGCGGGCGATGACGAGCTGCTGGATCTGCTCGGTGCCCTCGAAGATGTCGTAGATCTGTCGGGTCCCGAGCCCGACGTGCGCCAACGGCAGGCACACCCACGCTGACCTCGGCCGGGCTGCTCAACGCTTCTCACGGTTCCCTGCCCCTACCCGACGTCGGACGGCCTGGAGACGGCCTGGCGCTGGCGAGCCGTAGGCGGGCCTCTACTGTTCGCGGGTGCTCGCAGGTCGGTCCTACGTCGAGCAGGTCTACCCCGTCCAGCGTCGCAACCACGTCTACGACCTGGTGCTCGACGCTGTCGAACGCTCCGGGGGACGGCTCCTCTACCACAGTCGGCGCGACCGGGCTCCGCTGTATGTTGGAGTGGAAGCCTCCTCCAACGAGCGCCTTGGCTTCCTGGTCTACCCGTTCACCATGACCGACACCTTGGTGAATAAGCGGCCCACCAACGAAGTACGCGGGCAGATTAGGCTTGGCAGCGAGAAGAACTTCCATCCGGACACAAATCATCCGGTCGCATTCGATGTGGCCAGCGTCGACGTGACAGTCGTTCTTGGCGTCTACGTCGAGGGTGAGATATTCCTAGGCTTGGACCCCAAGCTCTACGACCCACTGCCGATGGGCATCTCGTTCTACGCCAAGAACTACGAACTAGCTGTAGCTGCCGAGCACAGTTGGCACGTCTGGGAGCGGAAGAATAGTCCCGGGCAGGTGCGGACCGCACCACGGTCCGATACGCAGCTCGAGACGCTTATCGCTTTCGATCCATCGCGCCTCCTCGACTACGTGAAGCTCGAGCGGTATGCCACTGATCTTGGCCTTGATCAGTCGCTACGCCACGCCGCAGCACGAGCCGCCGGCGAGCCTGTCGGAAGCGGTCTCAAGGAACCAGAGCTTCACATGCTCGAGAAGAAGTTCGATCTGGACTATCGCGAAATTCTAGAGATCATCAGCCGGCGCAACCGCCTTGAGGTAGCGGTCAAGGGAGGTGTCGCTGAGTCCCACTTAGAGAAGCAGCTGGCAGCATACCTAGGAATCGAGCGCATAGAAAGTCTTGACGAGGACGGCCAACCCGATCTTCGGGTTACGCTACCTGGAGGACGAACTATTCTCGTCGAATGCAAGAACGCCAGCCCCAACCCGTACGCGAACGGCGACTTCGCAGTTGAAGTGCAGAAGACTCGAGCCTCAAAGGGCGACCCGTCGAGCCGGCTGTACTCGCCGGATCAGTTCGACGTTGTTGCCGCCTGCCTCTTCTCAGCGACCGACTCGTGGTCGTTCCGGTTCCACCGGACCAGCGATCTCCCTCGAAGCGACCAACATCCACACAAGCTGCGGTCGATGCAGCGCGTTGACGCCAGCTGGTCGACGAATCTCATCGACGCTTTGGGGCCGCTCGGCGTGTCGAGTTGACAGGACCACCGGGACAGGGCACGTGTGTGCGATACTGACCTGCATGGGGAGTCGAGGAATCGCGATCTCGTTGTTCTCGGGTGCGGGCGGTCTCGACCTCGGCGCTGAGAAAGCTGGCTACTCCGTGCGAGCGTCAGTCGAGATCGATCGAGACGCTGCGGCGACGCTTGAGAAGAACTTCTCGACTCTCGCGTCCCCCGTGATTCAAGAAGACATCTTGCAGGTCAGCTCGGAGCAGATTCTAGCTGCGTCGGGTCTCGCCTCGCACGAGCGACCCGAACTCCTTATCGGTGGACCTCCTTGCACGCCCTTCTCAAAGTCAGGGTTCTGGCTCGATTGGAAGCGCGCCGGGAAGGACCCGAACGCAAGCCTTCTTCAGGAATACACGCGAGTCCTTCGAGACCTCCAGCCTGACATGTTTGTTCTGGAGAATGTCTACGCGCTGACCTATAACAACAAGGCAAGTAAGCCTCACTACGACCGGCTGATGCAGGAGATCGGCGAGGCCGGCTATGTGCCAGTGTCCAAGGTGCTGAACGCAGCCGATTACGGCGTTCCACAAGCACGGCCCAGGCTGTTCGTCATCGGACGACACAAGGACAAGCCTCTACCTGTTCACCCGGCGCCGACGCACGGTGGCGCATGGGAGCGCAGGAGAAGCGGACTCGAAGGAAGTCCTTACCGCACCGCCGGTGAGGCCCTCTCTTCTGTTGTGTCCGAGCCGGAGCCCGGAGAGACAGTCGCAGGTCGCTACGGGCACCTCCTCCCCGACATTCCAGAGGGCGACAATTACCTGTTCTACACAGCCAAGCGAAACCACCCCTCGCCAGAGTTCGAGTGGCGGAAGAAGTACTGGTCGTTCCTGCTTAAGCTTGACCGAGGGAAGCCGTCACCAACAATCCAGGCTCAACCAGGGCCCTACGTCGGCCCATTTCACTGGAAGAACCGTCGGCTCCGCGTGCCGGAACTCAAGGCGCTGTTCACGTTCCCTCAAGAGTTCGAGCTGGTCGGGAGTCGCAACTCCGCCCAGGCACAGATGGGGAACTCTGTGCCGCCGGACCTTGCTCAGCAAGTGATCGAGGCGATGCACCGCTGACCGAGCGGAAGCCGAGCGGCTGGGTCACGACGACCGCGGGACGACATCTTGCCGGCCGGCGGAAGACAAACACGGAGCCCGAGCTAGAGCTCCGCCGCGCGCTCCATCGGAAAGGAGCGCGATTCCGCCTGCACCGCCGCATCGCCGTGGGCTGCACGCCCGATCTGGTGCTTCCCAAATATGGTCTTGCGGTCTTCGTTGATGGCGACTACTGGCATTCCTGCCCGGTGCACACGAGCAAACGCACCTTCAACGGGCCGAACTCGAGAGCCTGGGCCGAGAAGTTCCAACGCAACACAGAAAGAGACCGGCGGTCCACTGCCATAGCGGAGGATCACGGTTGGACAGTTGTCAGAGTCTGGGAGTGCGCCATACGCGCCGACGTTGCCTCGTGCGCCGATCAGGTCCTCGCGGGAATCAGCCCTTCGCCTGTCCCGGACTAGTGGCTCTGTCAGCCGCCTTCGGATATAATAGGTACGTGTTCTCCCGCGCGGATTACGAAGCAGAAATGGCTCGAGGAGCAGAGTCGTACCGTGACGTACTCAGCGCGCTCGAGAAAGCTGGGCATCGTGCGGCATTCACTCAGACCGGGGGGATGTGCGCCGCCATCGAGGTTCGGCTGGAACGTGGGCACCTGCTCGCGACCGATGCGGGGGAAGAGCTCCCCTGGACCAGGTCGGCACAGGTCGGCTGGGGTGTCGGATACTACCGCGACGACGATGTCTCGGATGGCCCGATCGAGTATGTCGAGAACGAAGAGGACTGCACTCCCGAGGCATTGGTGGTGCTCGTTCAAGCGTGCCTCACCGAGGTTGCAGCTCGTCGGAACGCAAGTCTGAACTAGGGAAGAAGTGAGCCGACGGTCTGCACGATGACACCTAGGCCGGTGGCCGATAAGCCAGCCAGAAGGACCCGTACGCCTCCTGCTGCCGCCTCCGTGGTTTTCATCTCCTGAGCAGAAAGGCTCGATGCGACGTCCCCCCGGAGACTCTGGATTTCGTCGGCAAGGCGCCTGGTCTCGTCGGAGTGCTTCTCGTCGCAGTCCTGAACTCTCTTCAAGAGTTCATGCGTCCTCTGGTCCAGCTCTGCCAGCGCGTCGGACGACTCGAGATCAGTCGGAAGGTCTCTGTAGCCCTTGCGTGCGCGAGCCGTGCCGACGACTGAGAGCGAGTCGGTCACACCCACACCGTGCACATGCTGCGTCTTCGGCTTCCGAACCAACGCCCGGAACCAGGCGGCCGCTCGCTTGCGCGCACGAACGAGACGCTCCACCACAGGGCCGAGGATCGCCTCACCCGGTCGGAAGCGGTTCCAGGTCTCGAGCGCTCCAGCTACCGTGACGATCACGCCGAGGAGCTGGCCCGCGCCGCCAGCAAGAACAAGCCAACCGGCGGCGTCCACCAGGTCCCCCTCCACGTACCGCTTACCGATCATCGTAAGGCCGTCGCCCCACAAGCCCCCGCCGGCCTGGCCCCGGCCCGCCGGAACGGAGTGGGAGGCCAGGGCCGAGGGCCCTGGCCGGCGCGGCGCCGGAGGCGCCGCCTTGACTGATGAGAGGTCAATTCGGCAGCGCGGCGGGCCGTGACTGGGTTCGGGGGCCGTCGGAGATAGGGCCCGGGCGTGACACCGGCTTCGGTGGTGTGGCCGCCTGCTACACGGCGTCCGACAGCTGGCGTCGGCGCTGATGGGGGCGGCGGTAGCGATCCTTGAGTTCGGCGAGGCCGGCGTGGGCGACCGCTTCCAGCCCGCCGCACTCGACGCCTCGCTGGCCCCGCGGCCGATGGTGCCCAAGATCGTGCACCTGCGCCTCTCATGCCGTACCGACCAGCGTTCGTGAGGGCGTCGCGGTCGTGGCGGGCTCGCCGTCCTGCGGTATCGGTGTCGGTGGGGCCAGGCCGGCGACGACATCGTAGTCGGCCAGGACCCGGTGAACGACTGAACACCGAACCCGGGCCAGGCCTCGACCCGCACCGCCGGGCGCGGTCACCGATGTAACGGTGAGGTCGGTGGTGGTGGCGGAGAGTCCTGCCCTATCACCTCTCCTCGAGTCGCCTGGGGTGCGGGGTAGCGACCGTCCCGCTTCCAATCGGCAGTTGTTGAGGAGACGTCGCCTACGGCACGCTCAGCTCGTGGAAGAACGAGACGCCAACGGCACCACTTCAGAGCACGATGGAACACCCCGCACCGAAGTACGGGAACCAGTCCTCCACGTTGAGGGCCCGGACATGCGTCGGTTCCGTCTTTGTGCACTGACACGTGACTCGACCGTCCAGGAAGTCATCGAGGAGCTTCTACGAGAGCACTACGAGGGCGCATCTCACGGCCTCCCCCTAGTTACGATTGAAGAAGTTAACAGGGCTGGTGAGCGCAGAAGAATCCCGATAGACGGTGCCACTCCCACGACAACCCTTGCCGCTGAAGGGACCTTGTTGCGAGTTGGGTACACAGCTAGCGCGGGTGTCGCTGAGTGGCTCGACGTCGCTCAATTCTTAGCGACAGCGGTAGCGAGTGGGGTAGTCGGCAACGCGGCGTACGACTTAATCAAGAACTTGGCCGGCAGAGTCGCGAGAAGAGCTCAAGCATCAGAAGAGACTGGAGTGCAACTTCACAAACAGGAGGCGGAGACCATTGCCTCGTCTACCGCTGCTGTAATGTTCGGCTCCAACATCGACATTGTTAGCGCGGCAGTACACGAAGATGTTCACGGGCACGGCGACACCTGGTCGGTAGTTGTCAGGGTTGACCAAGCGTCGCCGAGCCAGCGGGAGGTCAACCTCGACGTGCGCGCTGAGCCAACAGCGAAATCCGGCGTAGACGTGCATGTGAGGCTTGCACGCGCGCAGCCAGTGGAGGCGCCCAGCCAAGAGGGCGCATAACTCGTAGATGCGCCCCTCCCTCTAAGCATCAGCGCGAATCTTGGGATCGCTCCTAGCTATCTGATTCCAACTTTTCCGGCTCTTCCGGAGATGGAGTGCGGCTGAGGGTGCGACCGGGCCGGAGGCTGGGGTCGTGTCGCTCCGGTAGGCGGTCCGGGCCGCCCTCGCTTGCAAATTCACGGGGGCGGCAGGTCCGCGCCCGTGAGGTCCGCGCCCGTGAGGTTCGCGCCCGTGAGGTTCGCGCCCGTGAGGTCCGCATCAGTGAGGTCCGCGTCCGTGAGGTTCGCGCCACTGAGGTCCGCGCCAATGAGGAGCGCAGCTTTGAGGTCCGCGCCTCTGAGGTCCGCGCCTCTGAGGACCGCGCCCCGGAGGACCGCGCGGGTGAGGTCGGCGCGGATGAGGTTGGCGTTGGTGAGGTTGGCGAAGTCGAACTCTCCTCTAGTGAGGTCAGTCCGGAGGAATTTTGCGCCAACAAGGTTGGCGCTGTTGAAGGAGAACCCGCGCAAGTCCGCACCCTCCCAAACTGGAGGGTGGCAGAGACCATCGAGGATTACCCTAGCCCCATCATCCGACCTTCTGTCGCGGCGACTCATCACGTACATAGCCGTCGTCAGGTCTTCCGGCATGAGGAAACTCGGCGGTGCTGCCGGGGCGCACTCGGGTGTTCCGACCGAAGGTAGGCGGTCGCGGATGTACGAGCCGAGGACCTCCACTATGGCCGCCTGATCGCGCGGGGAGTCCTGAGCAAGCCGCGCAAACCCGTATATGCCACCCAGTCGCACGTCCATAGCCTGGTCCCCGAGCTGGGCAACTGCCCGGGTGAATCGGTCGGTAGCCTGCCCCTGCTCGGCCACAGCGATCTGACGCTCTGTGGCCTGGAGCTGAGCAGCGGTGTACCGCAAGGCTGCGGTCGCGGCCAACGCACTTATGATTGCTGCAAACCCGGTTGCTAACGCAGCGGTGGCGGCGGGATTGGCCTTGATGCCTCGCCACCCATTCCTTACGGCGCTAATCAAACGGCGCCATCGAGACCTCGCAGGTTGACGCAACCCGCTCCGCGTTCGGCCCGCCACTCTGGGCGCAGACGTCCTCTTGGCCGACGACCGCGTTCGGCGTCGCACTCGTGCCATGTCTCCCCCACGCCGCTCTAGACACATCCCCGGCGGAACCGGTAGCGGACCCGCTGACGAAAGGCATTCTGTCGAGGCCATCGACCAGGACTGCCCGGCGGGGGCATCCACCGCGGGTGCTGATCACGGAGAGTGCTCCTGCTCGCTGGGGGTTGCCACGAGGCCCGGCGTGACCCACAGGCACTTCCTTGATACGGGGGTAGCGCTCACGGGCTGCTGACAGAATCAACGGTGGCGACGACGAGGGCGCGCGGGCACTTCGCCCTCTCCCCGGGGAACACCATGGCGGACGTCCGGCCGCCGCCTTCTCGGCGTCCGATACTACGGCCCGAGGGGTCGCTTGAGGTCACGGTGAAGATCTACGACGTGACCGTCCCTTTCGACCACGACACGCGCAGGACCGTGCGATTGATGCTCGGGGCCGGGTCCGACTCCCAGACTGAGCGAGGGTAGGTCCGAGACCGCTTGGGCCGTTCAGGACGTCGGCGGTGCAGAGCGGGTCGGTTGACGGGGCTCGCCACCTCGCGCATGTGGGGCACTCGATGGTGAGCACTCGTCACTCGGTCTGCGCCCCAACGTCCGAGGCGGCGAGGGGCCAGGACCCCCGGGATCACGGGTGGCCCCCTCCGGGCTGGTCTGCTTGGCGGCTGACAAGCCCGGAGGGTGGTCCCTCCCTGAGATGAGCGATCGGTCCGACGCGCCGGACCAACGACATGCCAGGTCGTACCTACAGCGACACGTGAGCCCGTCCCCGGACATCCGCTCGTGAACGGCCTTCCCTGCACGATCGGGCTCTGAGCTGAGAGCCCTGCGGGGCTGTCGGCCCCGGTGGGGTGGCGGGCGCTGCCCCCGCCACGCTTGGAGCGCGGGGACACGGGCGTGGAGGCTCGCGGTCAAGAGCGGACGGAGTCCGTCGCGTAGCGATGCGAAGCACTCTTGATCGGGAGGTAGCCCGTGTGACGCTCCGGGGCCGACAGATGCCCCGCCGGAGGCGGGTCCGTCCTATTCTCGGCCCCGCGGCCTTGAGCGGCTTCGCGACCCGTCGTCCTGAAAGGTCCAAACCTCGCGAGGTTGGGGACCTTGTTGTGGTTCGGTGTAGCTGTGTCCGCCGCCGACGACGCCGCCGAGCTCACTGTCACCCGCGGGGTGCTGCGTCGATGGGCCTTCGCCCTCGACCGCGATGCGGTAACGGGCGGTACCGTCGCCACGGAGGCGGTTACCCAGGCAATTCGGGCCGTTCTGAAGGAGAGCGAGCAGACGGTAGAGAGGCAGCGACGCTGCCATGCGCACGCTGGACCGCCGTTCGCGCCGGAGCTGGCGGAAGCCGCGCGCCACCCAGAGGAACCATCGTGACAACTCCCGATCCGAGCTTGTGGCAGCGCTCGATGAAGCCATGGAGCCCGCGTTACTGGACTGGTGGAGCGGCGCCCTCATCATCGAGCGCGCTCAGGAGCCTGAACCCCCGGAGATCATCCGTCGGATGCGGCTCAACGGACTGATCGATCCCCAGGACGAATGAGGCGGGATGACCCTCTACGCCGCGCCCGACCCGGCGGCGGTCTCGATCGTGGTCGCACTTAGCACCTGCTCGACGTAAGAGACAATCTCGTCCTTGAGGCTCGACTCCAACTCGTCGTCGTTCAAATGAGCGGCAAGCCGAAGACGGTCGAACCATAGACCGACGCTCGCACTCAGATACTCAAACTCCTGCTCGTCCATTTCACTCATCGCGTCCGGCACGAATGGGAAGGTGGCCACCGTGATTGGACGTACAGCGAAGTGTACGTAAGGCGCCCACTTCTCGAGAACTACACCTTTATCTCGCCACTCGTTGCCAATCGCACACTGCGCCAAGACGGTTAACTGTCCACGCCTCTTGTCCTTGAAGGTGCGCCAAGCGATGACATCGACTCCGTTGTCCTTAATGCGAGCTGGAATGCGTTCGGGAGCCAGGTTAAGCCGCTCCCCGATGATTCCGACTATACGTCGCAGGTTCTTCCCAAACGCCTTCTCCACCTTCTCAGGGTCGCGAGGCCACCCGATACGCTCGGCTTCTCCCGCGACGAACGAGGCCATCGCGGGTACGACCAGTCTCTCGAATGTGCGAGCAGCATTGTTGAACTCGACATCGAGACCGTATACAACGCGAGCGTTAAGTGCGAGCATGAAGCTGTAGGCTGGTGCGCCTTTCCAGTCATCAGGACGGCGCGTCAGACGGTCACTGGCGACAGTAAACGGGTACCCGGGACCAACGATCCGCGACCGTTCCTCCAACACTTCGAAGGCGTCACTCGATAGTTGGTCGGCCGGCGAGACCCCTTCCGCCGATCGAAGGCGGCCGACGGCTCCTAGAGCAAAGTCTGGATGAGACGCCTCACCGTCCTCGTCGTCATCGAAGTCGTCGACGTCGAACTCGACCATGTCGTCGGTCCCGGGGTCCTCCTCAATCTCGTCGCGAAGCGTGGCCCGAGTGAGGAACGGGTCGGTTCCGAAGAGTACTCGGCACTCAACCCAGTCGGCGAGCTTGCTCGGCGTCCATGCTGCCCCCGCTACCGGTACATCAAACACTAAGATCACCCGCGAAGTGACTCGATCATCACGGTCGCGACCTTCTGAATTCGCTCCGCCTCTGTTAGCAAGTCTGCGTCGCCCTCAAACTCGAAGATCTGGCCGTTGACAACGGTGAGCCTGCGGAAAACTACTCGCAGGGCCGCGATAAGGGCCGTTCGGTCTTCCGGTAGTTCGCGAATTGCCGAGTCGAGATCGCGCGACTGACGGAGTATTTCAACTGTGAGTGGTTCGGCGAGCACTCGCCCCAGCTCGTCGAGCCGTCGCGACTCCCGTATCACTCGATCCGGCCCAAAGATGAACCCTAGCAGTTCAGTGAATGCGGGCAAGGAGTCGGACTCAAGAGGAGAGAACTCCGCAGGCTCAGCGTCGGTCCAGCCCTGTACCCCTGCGAAGGCCCGGATGGCAGGGTTCTGCAATGCCCGATAGAAGACGCCGAAGCGATCCACCGCATAGCTAACGTCTATTCCCGCTTTCCGCGCCTGCTCCAGGGTGCTCCACGCGACGAACTGGCGTCTAATCGCGTCAGACCTGCTACCAATCACCCGAGCAGCTTTCTCAAACGTGAAACGATGGTGCACGATAAGGCGGTGCACGAAACGGGCCTTGGCTTCGGACTCCCATTGGATCAAGCCGGAGACATGTCGGAATCCGAGGTACTCGAGCAAGTTCTCGCGGCGTTCGTACTTGAGGATCGGGACCTGACTTAGGTCATGGCCGTTCTCCTGCGCACGTTGTGCGAGTTCCGCCCAATTTCCGCCGTCAGTCGGATGAGCGGATGCGTCAGCTAAGAGTTTAAGAGCAGCCAAGCGACGGTTCCCCTCAACCACCACATAAGCGTCCGGGTCTTTATCGTCCGGCACAACAAGTAGCGGCTCTTGACGGAAGTAGCCTAGCTCCGCCATCGATTCGCCGAGTTCCTCGAGATTATATCCTGCGAGAAGCTGGGCAAGTTCTTCCTGACTCGCGGTGGCGGCGGCCTCTCGCAAGCGCGGATTCTCCGTGTCAAGGTAGAGCTTGGAAACGGGGCAGTCGTCAGGCTCGGGAAGCTTCGTCTTAGAGCCCTCGCCGGGGTCACCCATGGCTGGACCGACCAGAAAACCTGGCGCTTACGAGGAACGGCGTCGGAAATTCGTCACCGATGAGATTGCGCATTACGTCCAGCCTCCTCGAGCTCGAACTTGAGCCAAGCCCGCTCTAGAGCGTTGCGTTGCGACCCCTCGAGTAGGGCGTCCTTTGCATGTGCGACCGCGCCGTCGAGCCACGAATAGCTGGTCGACGCTAACTGACGGGAGAGTGCGACTCGACCGGAGCCCGGTTCTATCGCGAGAAGGAGACGGTCGAAGAGCGTGTGGATATCAGTACGAAGCAGAAGGCCGTTGGCGATCGAGTTGGATTCGGAGCCTCGGTAGGGCGTGATGTGTGCAGCGTCCAGTATCTGCTCGACGTCGCACCCCGTCACCGCACATCGGCTTCCGTAAGCAGCGAGTAGTGCCGATCGGAAAGCGCGGCTGCCCTGCCGGGTCACGATCTCCCGCTCAGTCCTGACCCGCGCATCGTAGTCATCCGCCGGCACGGGCGGCGCTCCCGCCTCGGAGCGTGCTTCTGATTCGATGACTTGGGCCACTGTGTCCTTTGACCGGCCCCCTGGGTCCTTGGAGAAATGCTCCAGGAAGAAGTACCCGTCGGTCCATCTGCGCACCGCAGCCAGCCCGACTACGTGATAGCCGACTTTTCCTCCGGTCGGAAGCTCCTCCTGGAGGACACCTACGGCAACCTCGTCCCGCATGCATGCGATCAGCCCGCGGTTCGTAAATTCTTCGTCTCGCCGGTCCGGGTCAGAGCCTTCTTGATGGTAGGCGCAGCGCCAGGACGCACCTTCGTAGAAGATTGTACCGTCTCGGTATGGGCTCGATCGCATAATACGTACGGTCAGTGCGTACGGTGAGTTTGCGGGCTTGTAGATACCTTTTGGGGCGCTGACGAGGCGACGCTCCGGCCGCGACAGGTCTTTCCACCGGACAGACATGCCCTCCCGGCTTCGCAGCCAGGTGAGCAACTCGTTGCGCCCCATCGTCCTCCAACCCCTATTGACAAGTCAGACCTGGCGCGCCTCGAAGCGAGCCCGCCAAGCCCGACAGCGCGTGAGATATACAGCAAGGTCGTTCGAGTCCAGGCTGGCCGCCGACCAGTTCTGGTCGAGCGTCTCATTCGGCCAGACGTAGGCAAGCGCTCGGTGACCGTCGCGCAAGCCGACGGTGGTCACGATGTACGTCGGGTCCTCGAACGCGTCGAGCAAAGACCATTCAGCGTTGTTGAGGTCGGTGTAGACCCGGCCCGGTGCTTCAGCCGACTTGTCCGCAACGAGACCGGGGTAAGGAAGCTCAGGAAGCCGTGCGGCTCGCCATCCCGGAGCGCTCGTGTCCTCATGGGCCGGGACGCGGTCGATCAGGGCACGGACGACCTTGTCGACGGCGAGGGTGCCGTAGACGAACAGCTCAGGCGTTCCCGCCGACCCGTGGTCCGGACGACCATCGCCGTTCGAGCTCGCCTGGGCTAAGCGGTCGCTGATAGCCGTCACGCAGCACCTCCGCGAGCAGGCTACCGCCGGCCTCGTGGAGGTTCATGAACCAATCGATCCCGGCCGGGTAGGCCCATAGGTAGGTCCGGAGCTGCGGGTCGAGCGTCCGGTCGCGCAAAAGTGCGGCGACGTCGCCGCCGGTCCAGAACGGCGCCCGTGAGCGTGCCTCGTGCCAGCACTCGCGGGCGCTCTGACCGGTGTTGATGCCGCGGTGCAGGTCGGCGCTGACGAGTTGGGTGTAGTGGTCCAGCCGGGTCCGCGCAATCACGGCCGGGTCGGTCGGCGCGGCCGCCAACGGGAGGACCTGGGCGAGTCCTTCGAACAGGACTTGATGCGGGGCGTGGACGGCGAGGAGACGCGGCCAGTCCACGTCGCTGGTCTCAGCGACTCCGGCGAGATTGGAGTACTGCAGCGCGTGCCCGAGGACCTCGTGCAGCGCGAATCGGTAGGCCTCGAGCTGGGTGAACGCGGCCCGGCGGGTGTTGATCCGCAACCGGGCGTCGTGGCCGGCGCCGTCGAGCCAGTAGGACCAGTAGGCGTCGAGGTCGACGCTCTCGACGGTCAAGGTGAACTGCGCGGTCGCGCCGGTGAGGTCGCGGATCGTGGCTTCGTGCTTGTCGGCGTAGCTGCGTATGACGTCGCCCGCCGCATCGGCGGGAACGTCCTCGCTTAGCGCGTTGAGGTCGTCCCGGGTGTTCGGCCCCCACGCAACCCCAAGGTCGGCGAGGGCTTCACGGGCGAGGTCGCCGCGGTGCTCGACGTACTCTCTGGTCCACCCGCGCGGCTCGCAGCCTTGAGTGGCAGCGACGTAGGTGCTCAGATCGGGGTGCTCACCGAGCAGGGACCGCAGGTAGGCGCGATGCGCCTCGATCGCATCTGCGACCGGCCCCGGGGAGACGTCGGCGCGGAGTTCCTCGAGCTGGTCGAGGACAGCGAAGCGATTCGACGCCGGCGCAACAGGCTCAGCGGGCGGGGCGCAGTCGTAGTCGACGATCGCGCCACCGCCGGTGCCGGCCTCGTGCGCGTCCCATGCGCGGACGAGGTGTTCGAGGGCGTCACGCGTCGCCACGGGCCACTTCCCATCGCACGGTGACGGCCTCACCGGGCTGGAGATAGTCCCGAGTGACGGTCATGAACGCACTGCCGTCGTCGTCGCACACCAGGTCGTCGATCACGGAGACCTGAGAACCGTCGACCTTGTCCTCCACCGCGCTGCACCCGACGAGCATGTCCACCCCGTGGTGACGGATGTTGAGCGTGAAGTGCCGCGTGTGGCGCGGGCTGGCCTGGCGCCAGAAATGGTCATGGGTGAACCGGCCGCCGCGCACCGAGTAGGCCAGCGTGCCGACCTCGCCAGGTTCGATGGCCGGCGAGCACACGAGCGCGAACTTGCTCATGTTCGCGGTGTCGTGAATCCGCTGGATCGACAGCTTGCGGTCGGTGGAGGGGTCGGCCTCGATCCGCAACGGCCCATCGGTGGTCTCGAACCACTGCTCGCGGTGCATCCGCTTGATCGGGTTCGCGGTCAGGTTGAGCAACTCGAACCGGTAGGTGATCGTCGACCAGCCCTCGGCGTCAATGTCGACGGTGCACTCCAGCTCCAGATCGACCGGCATGCCGGCGAGCTGGGCCAGCTGGGAGACCGCGTCGTCCGACAGCCGCAGACGTCGCCCCAACAACCGCAGCGAGCGGGCCAGGGACGCGGGGGACCCATCAGGGTCCTTGTGGTCGCTGACCGGTCGCGGGAACCCGACGGTCGGGGTCGGGCGCTGCGTTGGGATCGGCGCCGACCAGCCTGTCGTCTCAGACGAGGCGTCGAGGCTGCGTTCCACGACGTCGGACAGACGCACGGACTCGCCATCCTCGTCGCCGTGGGTGGCCGGCTCGAACATGACGGCCGCCGGAACACCCGGGAACATCACCTCCAGCACCTGGCAGTGATGCGGATAAGGCATGCCCTTGAGATCACCGGCCTGCCAGCGGTGGAGCTGGGCGCGGCTCGGGCCGGTCCCGACCAGCTTCTCGTCAATGGTCTTCGCGGCGCGGTCGTACTCGCGGTTGAAGCTGCTGTAGCTCTGCCAGTGCCGCGAGCGGAGCAGGTGTTTCAACATCACCGGCTGCCCCATGCCGTCCCCCTGCTCTCGCCGCCGAAGATCTCACAGTAGGTGGAGACGAGACACAGACGCAACGACATTGGACAGAGAAGTTCGGGACGCGACAGCCACGCCGTCGTGACGAAACGGGCCTCCCGCGGAGTGTCGGACCTGCCCCGCAATGGGGCGAACGACACGACGAAGGAGCCAGAACCGTGGCTATCAAGAGGCGAATCAAGGTCTCAATGGGGGACGTCTTCCCCCACGGCGCGTTCCTGACCACCGACGGCGCCGAGCCCGTCCCCGACTACGACCGCTCCACCCGCGACAAGTTCGTGCAGGCCGTCGACAAGGACAACGGGCTGTTGGTGTGGGAGGTCGGGGTCCACGACCCGGACCCGGAGGCCCGCAAGAACGAGCGCTCGGTGAACGTCAAGATCGCGGCCGAGGTCCAGCCCGTGCCGCCCGAGGCGCTGCCCGGGCTGCCGTTTCGCCCGGTGGAGTTCGAGGGCCTGGAGGTCACGCCCTACCTCGACACCAACGGTGTGCGACCGAAGCTCGCGTTCAGCCTGCGCGCCCGCGGCATGCACGCCCCCGGCGGCGACAGCCGACGCAAGGGCGGCGGTCAGCAGGGCTCCGCCGGCACCGAGGCGGCGGCCTGATGCCCGGTGTGTCGGTACGACTCACCCCGGTCGGGCGCGCTGAGGTCTACCTGCCCGACGACATGCCTCCGATCCTCGACGTGATCAGCGAGCGGCGGGTGGTGCTCAGCCTGACCGCGCGGCGCCTCGACGAGGTGACCGCCGAGGAGCTGGAAGCGGCGCGCTCGCTGCATGCGGCCCTGGGTGTGTTCGTCGAGCACGCCGCCCGCTGGCTTCCGCCCGTCGCGGAGCGGGCGATCGGCGGTGCGGCATGAGCACGACCAGCCACGGCCGCACGAGGATCACCGCGGCGACACCGACCCGCACCGCGCGCCGACTGACCCGTGAACGGCTCCGCCTGCTGGTGCGGGACCTGGTGCTCGACGGCGACCCGGTCCCGGACTGGCACGAGCACGCCGCCTGCGCCGGGTTGAGCGAGGAGCTGTTCTTCCCGGTCGCCGAGACCGGCGATGCCGGTACGGCCCTGATCGAGCAGGCCAAGGCTGTGTGCGCCGGCTGCCCGGTCCGCACCGCCTGTCTCGCCGACGCGATGAGCCGCGAGTCCCCCTCCGCGCGCTACGGCGTCTACGGCGGCCTCTCGGCCGGCGACCGCAACCGGCTCTACGCCGACCTCCGCGCCCACGCGATCGCGAGCGACGACCAGGCCGCGACTTCGGGGGCGGTCGCATGAGCCGCGCCCCGGCCGGGCCGCGCTGTGAGGTCTGCGCCGCTCGGCTCGACACCGCCCCCAACAACCGCCCACCGCGCTGCGCCGAGCACGCCGCTCAACAGGCCCTGTTTCCCCTCGCCGCGCTGCCCGGGCGCCGACGCCGTCCGTCCGGCGACGACCTAGGGCCGGCGCACGACCGGCACCACACCACCACCGGCCGCCCCGTGACGCGGGCACGCCGGACCCGGAAGGACTGAACCCATGCCCATCGGACGCAGCGTCGGGCGCGGCGCCACCATCCGCCGCCGCGCCAACGTCCAGCCCACCCTCATCGAACCCTCGCGCACCTTCGCCGGTCGCCTGCGCCACCGCGGCCTAGAGCCTGTCTGGTGGTTCATGAGATCCAGGCCAGGGTGGCGCGGAAGGTGAT
>NZ_JAQZAM010000007.1 GCF_028737215.1 Actinomycetospora chibensis
CGAGCCCGAGGTCGCCGAGCCCGAGGTCGCCGAGCCCGAGGTCGCCGAGCCCGAGACCGCCGAGCCCGAGACCGCCGAGCCGGCCACCACCACCGAGGACACGACCGAGACGGTCGCGCCGTCCACCGGGGCGACGGTCGCCCCGGCGGCGCCGACCGAGGAGATCCCGTCGGCCGAGGGCCGGCTGGAGCGCCTGCGCGGGCGGCTCGGCCGGTCGCGCTCGACGCTCGGGCAGGGCCTGCTCGGTCTGCTCGGGGCGGGGGACCTGGACGAGGACTCGTGGGAGGAGGTCGAGGACACCCTGCTCATGGCCGACCTCGGCTCGTCGACCACGCAGGAGATCGTCGCCAAGCTGCGCGAGCGCATCGCGTCGCGGGGCGTCCGGACCCCCGACCAGGCCCGGGAGCTGCTCCGCGAGGTCCTCATCGAGTCCCTGGGCCCGAACATGGAGCGCTCGGTGCGCGCGCTGTCCCACGACGGGCGGCCCGCCGTGGTCCTCGTGGCCGGGGTCAACGGCACCGGGAAGACCACGACGACCGGCAAGCTCGCCCGGGTCCTGGTCGCCAGCGGGCACGTCGTGCTCCTGGGCGCCGCCGATACGTTCCGTGCCGCCGCGGCCGAGCAGCTCGCGACCTGGGGCGAGCGCGCCGGCGCGGAGACCGTGCGCGGCAAGGAGGGCGCCGACCCCGCCAGCGTCGCCTTCGACGCCGTCAAGCGCGGCACCGACTCCGGCGTCGACGCCGTCCTGCTGGACACCGCGGGCCGCCTGCACACCAAGACCGGGCTGATGGACGAGCTGGGCAAGGTCAAGCGGGTGGTCGAGCGCCAGGCCGAGGTCGACGAGGTCCTGCTCGTCCTCGACGCGACCACCGGCCAGAACGGCCTGACCCAGGCGCGGGTGTTCGGCGAGGTCGTCGACGTCACCGGTGTCGTGCTGACCAAGCTCGACGGCACGGCCAAGGGCGGCATCGTCTTCCAGGTACAGCGTGAGCTGGGCGTCCCGGTCAAGCTCGTCGGCCTGGGCGAGGGTCCGGACGATCTCGCGCCCTTCGAGCCCGAGGCGTTCGTGGACGCGCTCCTGCGCTGACGGTCCCCGCCCCTAGCCTCCGGGGCCATGACCGGCATCGCACGCCTGCAGCTGACCGTCCTCGACACCCCCGAGCCGATGGCGCTCGCGCGCTTCTACTCGCGGCTCGTGGGGCTCCCTGTCGCCGAGTCCGAGACCGACCACGACTGGGTGGAGCTCGACGGCGGCGGCGGGCCGTCCCTCGCCTTCCAGCTCGCGCCGGCGAAGACGGCCCCGGCGTGGCCGCAGGAGGGCGCGCTCCAGGCCCACCTCGACCTCGAGGTCGACGATCTCGACGCCGGCGAGGCGGCCGTGCTCGAGGCGGGCGCGACGAAGCACGAGCACCAGCCGGGGGAGTCGTTCCGGGTCTTCCTCGACCCCGAGGGCAACCCGTTCTGCCTCGTCCGGAGCGCGCAGTAGACCGGTCGGGGACGTCCCGATCGCTCAGCGTCATGACCGAGGTCTCACCGGGACCCGTAACGTCCGGTCGGGAAACATGAACGTCACATCCCACGGACCCGTGTTAACTGCGGTGAAACGGAACGCGCCGCTGCGCGAAACACGCGCTCTTCATTCTCGCTCTTCGAAACCGGTCTCACCGCGACGAAGGGAATCTGCTGACCGTGGAACTCGACAGCGGAACGATCGCCTGGATGTTGACCAGCACGGCGCTGGTCCTGCTCATGACGCCGGGCCTGGCGCTGTTCTACGGCGGCCAGGCTCGCTCGAAGAGCGTCCTCAACATGATGATGATGGTGTTCAGCACGTTCGCCACCGTGGGCGTGCTGTGGGTCATCTTCGGCTACTCGATGTCGTTCGGCGACGACGTGGGTGGCGGCCTCCTCGGCAACCCCGGCCAGTACTTCATGCTCTCGAGCCTGCTGTCCGAGACGGTGCAGACCGACGGCCTTCCCGACATCGCCTTCGTGGCCTTCCAGGCCATGTTCGCGATCCTGACGGTCGGCCTCATCGCCGGTGCCGCCGCGGACCGCATGAAGTTCAACTCGTGGATGGTCTTCTCGCTGCTCTGGGCGACGATCGTCTACTTCCCGATCGCCCACTGGGTGTTCGACCTCGACGCCGGCTGGATCGCCAACGGCATCGGCGCGGTGGACTTCGCCGGTGGTACGGCCGTCCACATCAACGCCGGTACCGCCGCCCTGGTGCTCTGCATCGTGTTGGGCAGGCGCCGCGGCTGGCCGCGTGAGGCCATGCGTCCGCACAACCTGACGATGGTCATGCTCGGCGCCGGCATGCTGTGGTTCGGCTGGTTCGGGTTCAACGCCGGGTCGGCCGCCGTCGCGAACTACGCCGCCACCTACGCGTTCCTGAACACCGTGGTCGCCACCTGCACCGCCATCTGCGGCTGGCTGATCATCGAGCAGATTCGCGACGGCAAGGCCACCTCGCTGGGTGCCGCGTCGGGCATCGTCGCCGGCCTCGTCGCGATCACCCCGGCCTGTGCCGCGGTGACACCGCTCGGCGCCATGGCCATCGGCTTCATCGCGGGCATCGGCTGCGCCTACGCCGTCGGCCTGAAGTACAAGCTGGGCTTCGACGACTCGTTCGACGTCGTGGGCGTCCACCTCGTCGGCGGTCTGCTCGGCACCCTGCTCATCGGCTTCTTCGCCTGGGACGGTTCGCCGGCCGCGGCCGCGGGCGTCTTCTACGGCGGAGGCTGGAGCCAGCTCGGCATCCAGGCCGTCGCCGCGGTCGCCGTGATCGCCTACTCGGGCATCGCCACCGCGATCATCGCCCTGATCATCAAGGCGGTCATGGGCCTGCGCGTGGACGACGACAGCGAGGCCACGGGCGTCGACGAGGGCGAGCACGCCGAGTCGGGCTACGACTTCTCGAGCCTGCGCAGCGGTGGCAGCTTCGGGTCGTCGCACTCCACACTGTCCGCCCCGACGCAGGTCACCGCGACTGCCGGTAAGGAGGGCTGAACGAGATGAAGATGGTGACGGCGATCATCAAGCCGTTCGTGCTGGAGGACGTCAAGGGAGCCCTCGAGCAGCTGGGGGTCCTCGGCATGACCGTCAGCGAGGTCCAGGGCTACGGCCGCCAGAAGGGCCACACCGAGGTCTACCGGGGTGCCGAGTACTCCGTGGACTTCGTTCCGAAGGTCCGCATCGAGGTCGTCACCGACGACACCGCCGCGGAGAAGGTCGTCGACGCGATCGCCGAGACCGCCCGCACCGGCAAGATCGGTGACGGGAAGGTCTGGGTGACCCCGGTCGAGACCGTGGTGCGCGTGCGCACCGGCGAGCGCGGGGCCGACGCCCTGTAACCGCCGGAGACGACGACGGCGCCGGGCCCCCTTCCACGGGACCCGGCGCCGTCGTCACCGCGCGCTCGGTGCGACCCGCTCCGTTTCCCGGTGCGGGGCAGGAACGAAGGCCGCCGTCGAGCGCGCCGGAGAGGACGTGGGGGCGGATGGCGACGGACGCGCAGCGGAGCGGGACCGGACCCTCGGGGACCGACGCGCGGACCGGCATCCCGAGCGGCCACGGCGACGCCTCGGACCTGGTCCGGGCGCGGGACGCCCTGCTCGACCCGCCGCCCGGCGCGCGGCGACTGGGACCGGGCGCGCTGCGCGAGGCGTTCGTGGAACTGCACGACTTCTGGCTCTCGTCGCGCGCCGCGACGGTGGGCGTGGGGGAGGGCTCGGCGCTGGTGGCGGTCGGTGCCCTCGGGCGCCGGGAGCTCGCGCCGCACTCCGATCTCGACCTCGTGCTCGTGCACGACGGGCGCGGCAGGCGGGGGGACAAGGAACGCATCTCCCGCGTCGCGGACGCGCTCTGGTACCCGCTGTGGGACGCCGGGATCGGGCTGGACCACTCGGTGCGCACGGTGGGCGAGGCCATCGAGGTCGCCACCACCGACCTGCGGGTGGCGCTGGGCCTGCTCGAGGTCCGCCACCTCGCCGGCGACCCCGACCTCGCCGAGCGCCTGGCCGCCACGGCCCGCCAGGCGTGGCGCGCGGGCATCCGGAACCGCTTCGACGACCTCCTCGCCACCACGGCGACGCGCTGGGAGCGCTCGGGCGAGGTCGCGCACCGCATCGAGCCCGACCTCAAGAACGGCCACGGGGGTCTGCGCGACATCCAGCTGCTCGACGCGCTCTCCGCGGCGCAGCTGGTGGACCGGCCCACCGTCGACGTCCAGGACGCGCGCCGGCTGATGCTCGACCTGCGCGTGGAGCTGCACCGCCGGGCCGGCCGGGCCCGCGACGTGATGCAGGCGGAGGACGCCCACGAGGTCGTGGCGGCCGCCGCGGCCGATCTCGGCGTCACCGACCGCTTCGACCTCGCGCGCGCCCTGTCCGGGGCGGCGCGCACGGTCGTCTTCGCCACGGACACCGCCCTGCGCTCCGCGCGCTCCGCCCTGCCGCGCCGGGGCCTGGCCGCGCTGCGTCGCCCGCCGGCGCGCCGGCCGCTCGACGACGGGGTGGTCGAGCACGCGGGCGAGGTGGTGCTCGCCCGCGACGCCCAGGTCTCGCGCGACCCGGCCCTGGTGCTGCGCCTCGCCGCGACGGCGGCGCGCACCCAGCTGCCGATCGCCGCGGGCACCCTGCACCGCCTCGCCGACGCCGCGCCCGAGCTGCGCGAGCCGTGGCCGCGCGCCGCGCTCAGCGAGCTCCTGGCCCTGCTCGGCGCCGGCGCGGGCACCGTGGACGTCATCGAGGCCCTGGATCGCACCGGCCTCTGGGGCCGGCTGTTCCCCGAGTGGGGCGCGGTGCGCGACCTGCCCCCGCGGGACCGCTCGCACGTCTGGACCGTCGACCGCCACCTCGTCGAGGTCACCCGCCGGGCCGCGGAGCTGACGACGCAGGTGTCGCGGCCCGACCTCCTGCTGCTCGGTGCGCTGGTGCACGACATCGGCAAGGGCCGCGACGAGGACCACTCCGAGGTCGGCGAGCGCCTCGCCCGCCACATCGGGCGACGCCTCGGCCTCTGGCCCGCGGACGTGGAGACGCTCGCCGCCATGGTGCGTCACCACCTGCTCCTGCCCCACACCGCGTCGCGCCGCGACCCGGAGGACCCGGCGACCGTCGAGCGCGTCGTGGAGACCCTCGGCACGGACCCGGTCCTGCTCGAGCTGCTGCACGCCCTCGCCGAGGCCGACTCGCTCGGCACCGGGCCCGGGGTCTGGACCTCGTGGCGGGCGACCCTGATGGGCGACCTGGTGCGCCGCTGCCGGGTCGTCATGTCCGGGGGGCCGGTGCCCGGCCCGTCGCCGCTGTCCGACGAGGCGATCGCCCTGGCCCACGCCGTGTCCGAGAGCGGGCGCCCGGAGGTCTCGATCGCCGGGGAGGGCGACCTGACGACGATCACCATGACGGTCGCCGCGCCCGACCGCCCCGGCCTGCTCTCCCGTGCCGCGGGCGTGCTGGCGCTGCACTCCCTGCAGGTGCACACCGCCGACCTCGGCGAGCACGACGGGGTCGCGGTGGACGCGTTCACCGTCTCGCCGCGCTTCGGGCGCCTGCCGGAGGCTTCGCTGCTGCGCGAGGACCTCGTCCGCGTGCTGCGGGGCTCGCTCGACCTGCCCGCCCGTCTCGAGGCCAAGGAGCGCGACTACGACCGGCCCGGCCCCGCACCCGCGCCGAGCCGGGTGGTGTGGTTCGACGACGAGGCGACGGGGGCGGTGGTGCTCGAGCTGCGCACGAGCGACCGCATCGGCCTGCTGCACCGGGTGGCCGCGGCGCTCGAGGAGCAGGAGCTCGACGTCCGGTGGGCGCGGGTGTCGACGCTGGGCAGCTCGGTGCTCGACGCCTTCTGCCTGGAGACCGCCGAGCACTCCGGCCTCGACCCGGCACGCCGCCGGGCGGTCGAGGAGGTCGTGCTGGCCGCCGCCGCGACCGGGCCGTCGACCCCGGCGCCGTCCGCGGGCTGAGCCCGACAACGGCTGGCAGCGGTCGGAGCGTCACGAGCCGCCGGTTAGGGTTGTGACGAGGACGCCGGGGCGCACAACGGGCCGCGGCGCGCGATTCCGGGAGTGGGTCCAACCGTGTTCGACACCCTGTCCGACCGTCTCACGTCGGTCCTGTCCGACCTGCGCGGCAAGGGCCGGCTCTCCGAGAACGACATCGACACCACGTCACGCGAGATCCGCATCGCGCTGCTCGAGGCCGACGTCGCCCTGCCGGTGGTGCGCGCGTTCGTCCGGAAGGTCAAGGAGCGGGCGCTCGGTGCGGAGGTCTCCGAGGCGCTGAACCCCGCCCAGCAGGTCGTCAAGATCGTCAACGAGGAGCTCGTGGGCATCCTCGGCGGCGAGACCCGCCGGCTGCGGTTCGCCAAGAACCCGCCGACGGTGATCATGCTCGCCGGCCTGCAGGGCTCGGGCAAGACGACGCTGGCCGGCAAGCTCGCGCACTGGCTCAAGGGCCAGGGACACACCCCGATGCTCGCGGCGTGCGACCTCCAGCGCCCGAACGCGGTGAACCAGCTCCAGATCGTCGGCGAGCGCGCCGGCGTCGAGGTCTTCGCCCCCGAGCCCGGCAACGGCGTCGGCGACCCCGTGGACGTCGCCCGCCGGGCCGTCGCCGACGCGAAGAGCCGCCAGTACGACGTGCTCGTCGTCGACACCGCGGGCCGCCTCGGCGTCGACGAGGAGCTGATGCGTCAGGCCGCGGACATCCGCGACGCCGTCACCCCGGACGAGACGCTGTTCGTGCTCGACGCGATGGTCGGTCAGGACGCCGTCACCACCGCCGAGTCCTTCCGCGACGGGGTCGGCTTCTCCGGCGTGGTGCTCACCAAGCTCGACGGTGACGCCCGCGGTGGCGCCGCGCTCTCGGTCCGCGAGGTCACCGGCCAGCCGATCCTCTTCGCCTCCAACGGCGAGAAGCTCGACGAGTTCGACGTCTTCCACCCCGACCGGATGGCCTCGCGCATCCTCGGCATGGGTGACGTGCTCACCCTCATCGAGCAGGCCGAGCAGGCCTTCGAGGAGGGCCAGGCCGAGGCCGCCGCCGCCAAGATGGGCTCCGGTGAGCTCACCCTCGAGGACTTCCTCGAGCAGATGATGGCCGTCCGCAAGATGGGACCCATCGCGAACGTCCTGGGGATGCTCCCCGGCGCCGCGCAGATGAAGGACCAGCTCTCCGGGCTCGACGAGAAGCACCTCGACCGTGTCCAGGCGATCATCCGCGGCATGACCCCGGCCGAGCGGGCCGATCCGAAGATCATCAACGGGTCGCGCCGGCTCCGCATCGCCAACGGCTCCGGGGTGGGCGTCACCGACGTCAACCAGCTGGTGGAGCGGTTCTTCGAGGCCCGCAAGATGATGAAGAACATGGCCGGCCAGTTCGGCCTGCCCGGCATGGGCGGTGGCCGCAAGGGCAAGCGCCAGGCGGCGAAGGCGGGCAAGCAGGTCCGCAAGGGCCCGAAGTCGATGCCCGCGATCGCCGGGATCGCCTCGGAGAGCAGCGCCGATCGCGGCGAGCGCTCGGTCGGGAGCTACCAGACCCCGGGCCTCAACCAGCTCCCGCCGGCCCTCGCCGGCATGAACGAGCTCCCGCCGGGCTTCGACCCGGGCGCGCTGAGCTTCCCCGGCGCGGGCGGCGGTGAGGGCTCGCGGAGCTCGAAGAAGGGCAACAAGAAGAAGCGCAAGTAGGTCACTGCTGGGCGAGCCATTTCTCGCGGCGGCGGTTCGAGGCACGGGCCAGCCAGGCGTCCTGGACGATCTCGGTGAGTTCGTCGCGCGAGAGTCGCGGGAGGTCCACGGCCCGCAGCAGCACCGAGAGGTGCCCGTCGAAGCGGGGCGTGGTGAAGAACGGGCTGGACGGGTCGCGCACGAGGGCGTCCTTGTCCTCCTCCGACTCGACCCAGAACATGATCACGTCGGGGTGCTTCTCGCCGGTCACGGGGTCGGCGGCGTCGGGCTGGGGCGTCCGGAAGAAGACGAACGACTTCCCGCCGACCTGGTAGACGGCGTTGCCCTTCGGTCCCTCGACCACCGTCACGTGGGGCATGCGCAGCGCCAGGGCGTGCACGTCGTCGACGCCGGGGGAGTCGGTCACGGCGTCCATGGTGCCCAGCGCGCCGTGGGGTCGTGCCCCGACACGGCGCAGCACGCCGCCCTCGCCCTGCCGACCCACGCGGCGGCCGGAGCGTCGCTACCCTCCCCGGCATGTCGTCGCCGACCTCTCCGGGACCCCTGCACCTGCGCGGCGTGCTGCTCGACGGCACCGCCGAGGGCGAGCGTGTGGGCGAGCTGTGGGTCACCGCCGAGGGTCGGATCAGCGTCGACCCGGTGCCCGACGCCACGACGGTGGCCGACGGGGCCTGGATCCTGCCGGGTCTGGTCGACGCCCACTGCCACGTCGGCATCGGGCCCGACGGCCCCGTCGACCTCGAGGAGGCCCGCGAGCAGGGGCACACCGACGCCGCGTCCGGGGCGCTGCTCCTGCGCGACTGCGGCAGCCCGATCGACACCCGCCCGCTGGACGACGACCCGCGGATGCCCGAGATCGTCCGGGCCGGGCGTCACCTCGCGCGGCCCAAGCGCTACATCCGTGGCCTGCCGATCGAGGCGGACTCCCCGGAGGAACTGCCGGCGCTGGTCGCCGAGCAGGCCCGCAGCAACCCGTGGGTGAAGCTCGTCGGCGACTGGATCGAGCGCGAGGAGGGCGACCTCGCCCCGCTGTGGCCCGAGGACGTGCTGAAGGCGGCCATGGACGCCGCGCACGCCGAGGGCGCGCGGGTCACGGCCCACGTGTTCGGGGAGGACGCGCTGCCCGGGCTCATCGGGGCGGGCATCGACGGCATCGAGCACGGCACCGGCCTGGACGACACGACGATCGCGATGATGGTCGAGCACGGGACGGTGCTGGTCCCGACGCTGATCAACGTCGAGAACTTCCCGGCCTTCGCCGACGCGGCCGGCGAGAAGTTCCCGCGCTACGGCACCCACATGCGCGAGCTGCACGCCCGCGCCTCGGCCACCGTCGCGTCGGCGATCGAGGCCGGCGTGCCCGTCTTCGCCGGCACCGACGCCGGCGGCGGGATCGTGCACGGCCGCATCGTCGACGAGATCGCCGCCCTGGCGCAGGTGGGTCTCGGGCCCGCCCGCGCGCTCGAGGCGGCCTGCGGCGCGGCCCGCGACTGGCTGCGTCGTCCCGGCCTCACCGACGGTGCGGCCGCCGACCTCGTCGTCGTCGACCGCGACCCGCGCGTCGACACCGACGCCCTCCGCACCCCGTCGTTGGTCCTGCGGGCCGGGGTCCGGCTGTCCTGACTCAGGTGCGCCCGGGCAGTCGGCGGGACAGCAGGATCGCGACGACGAGGACGCCGCCGACGACGAGCAGCGCGTCGGAGAACGCCGCGCCCGCGCCGTCGTGCAGCGGGTTCCACGAGCCGCTCCCCGCGCCGGTGCGGGCCGCGAGCACCGTGCCGAGCACCGCGGCGCCCGTGCCACCGCCGAGGAAGAACGCGCCCTGGTAGAGGCCGAGGCCGACGCCCGCGTGCTCGGAGGGCACGACGGCGGCCACGGCGTTGATCAGCGGCGACGTGATCGACGCGAGGCCGACGCCGAGAGCGAACGTCACCGCCGACAGGGCCACCGCCGACCCCCCGGCCGCCGTCGAGAGCGTCAGTGCGGCCGCGGCGAGGATGCCCAGGCCGATGCCCACCAGCCGACGAGGGCCGAGTCGGTCGGAGAGCCGCCCGGCGGGCGAGGAGAGCAGGGCGACGGCGAGCGCCCCGGGCAGCAGCACGAGGCCCACGTGCCCGACCCCGAGCCCGTTGACGGTCGCGACGAGCAGCGGCACCAGCAGGATCGTGCCGAGGTAGCCGAACATCGCGAGGAACCCCACGCCCACGGCGTTGACGAACGGACCGTGGGTGAGCAGGCCCGGCGGCACGAACGGCCGTGGCGTGCGGCGGATGCGGACGACGAACCCGGCCGCGAGCAGCACGGCCGCGAGCGCCGCGCCCCAGGACGACACCGCGCCGAAGCCCACCTGCTGGCCGCGCGTGAGACCGAAGAGGCCGAGGCCCACGGCCGCCCCGAGCAGGACGCCGCCGACCAGGTCGATCTGACGCCACGTGGCGTCGGCGTCCGGGCGCCCGTCGGGCAGGACCCGCGGCGCGAGGAACAGCAGCGGCGTGATCAGCAGCGCGGCACCGAGGAACGGCCACCGCCAGCCGGCGACCTCGGCGACGAACCCCGCGAGCGGCGGGCCGAGCGCCTGCCCGGCACCGACGCCGGTGCCGACGATCCCGAAGCCGAACCCGCGGCGTCCCGGCGGCAGCGCCCGGGCGATGGCCACCGAGCCCAGCGCCGGCACCGCCGCGCTGCCCCCGCCCTGCAGGACGCGGCCGACGAGGTGCCAGCCGATGTCGGGCGCGAGCCCGGCGAGCAGCGAGCCGGCGATGAACACCGCGAGCCCGAACGCGAACACCCGGCGGACCCCGAAGACGTCGGCGACCCGGCCGTAGAGCGGCGTCGTCACCGCGAACGTCAGCGAGAACGCCGTCACGACCCACGCGAGGCCGCCGGGGGAGGCCGTGAAGTCCCGGCCGATCTCGGGCACCAGGACGAGCACCATGCTGTTGGCGAGCACGGCCACCGTGACCGAGACCAGCAGCACCCCGAGCAGGAGGCCGACGCGCACCGGCGGGTCCTCACCCTCGGGCGGGGACGGCACGACCGTCGCGGGCCGTGGATCGGTCATGGACACAGCCTGCGCCCTCGATCACGCTCCAGGTCAAGGGACGGTCCGTCCTAGGCTGCGCGGCGTGAGCGCGACCCTCGACCTCAACGCCGACCTCGCCGAGGGCTTCGGTATCTGGTCGCTGACCGACGACGACGCCCTGCTCGACGTCGTGACCTCGGCGAACGTGGCCTGCGGGTTCCACGCCGGCGAACCCGCGACCATGCGCCGGGTGTGCGCGCAGGCGGTGGAGCGGGGCGTGGTGATCGGCGCCCAGGTCTCCTACCGCGACCTCGCGGGTTTCGGGCGCCGCTTCGTCGACGCCGACCCCGCGGAGCTGACCGCCGAGCTGCTCTACCAGGTCGGCGCGCTGCGGGAGTTCGCCCGGATCGCCGGGGGCGAGGTCGCGTACCTCAAGCCGCACGGCGCGCTCTACAACGCCGTCGTGCACCACGACGCCCAGGCCCGTGCCGTCGTGGAGGCGGCGCGCCAGGCCGGCCTCCCGGTGCTGGGCCTGCCCGGATCGCGGCTGCTCGCGCTGGCGGTGGAGGCGGGCCTCACCACGCACGCCGAGGCGTTCGGCGACCGCGGCTACACCCCCGACGGCACGCTGGTGCCCCGCTCCGAGCCCGGCGCGCTGCTGCCCGACACCGACGCCGTCGTCGAGCGCGCCCGGCGTCTGGCGGCCGACGGCGTGATCGTCGCCGTCGACGGCACCGAGCTGCCCATGGCCGCGGCGTCGCTGTGCCTGCACGGCGACAGCCCCGGCGCCGTCGCCTCGGCCCGCCGTGTCGCCCACGCCCTGCGCGAGGCCGGGGTCACCCTCGCGCCGTTCGCCTGAGAGGCCGTCTGGCACAATTCACAGGGCACCGTGGCCGCCTCGCGCAGGCGGTCACTCTTCATGCACGAGCGGGCACGCCGTCCCCGAGGTCCCCACCCCGGCCGGGCGGCCCCGAGCATCACCGACCGAGGAGCACTCAGAGCAGTGGCTGTCAAGATCAAGCTGGCCCGCATGGGCAAGATCCGCGAGCCCCACTACCGCATCGTGGTCGCGGACGCCAAGAACCGCCGGGACGGTCGCGTCATCGAGCAGATCGGTGAGTACCACCCGAAGAGCGAGCCGAGCGACATCAAGATCAACTCTGAGCGCGCGCAGTACTGGCTCGGGGTCGGCGCCATCCCCACCGAGCCGGTGCACAGCCTGCTGAAGGTCACCGGCGACTGGCAGAAGTTCAAGGGCCTCCCCGGCGCCGAGGGCAAGCTGAAGCCGCAGCCGCAGAAGGTCGACAAGCAGGCCCGCTTCAACGAGGAGCTGGCCAAGGTTTCCGGCTCCGCGGAGTGAGCGAGCTCGCCGAGGCGCTCGAGCACCTCGTGCGCGGGATCGTCGCCCACCCCGATGACGTCGCCGTCGACCTCGTCACCAACCGCCGTGGCCGCACCCTCGAGGTCCGGGTCCACCCCGACGACCTCGGCAAGGTGATCGGCCGCAACGGCCGGACCGCCACCGCGCTGCGCACCGTCGTGAGCGGCATCGGTGGCCGTGGTGTGCGGGTCGACGTGGTCGACACCGATCGCTGACGCGCAGACGATGAGGGACGCCGCGTCCGACGACCGTGTCGTCGGCCGGGTCGTCAAGGCCCACGGCCTGCGCGGTGAGCTCGTCGTCGAGCCCCGCACCGATCACGTCGACGCCCGGTTCACCCCCGGCGTCGTGCTCTCGGTGCGGGGCCGACGCGTCTCCGGGGCCGGGCAGCTGACGGTCGTCGCCGCCCGCCGCCACGGCGAACGGCTGCTGGTCACGGTCGAGGAGATCACCGACCGCGACACCGCCGAGGCCCTGCGGACCGCGGAGCTCACCGCACCGCCGCTGGCCGAGGAGCCCGACGACCCCGACGAGTTCCACGACCACCAGCTCGAGGGCCTCGCCGTGGTGCTCGCCGACGACACGGCCGTCGGCACCGTCACCGACGTGCTCCACGGCGCGGGCGGCGAGCTGCTGGCCGTGCGGCGCCCCGACGGCGGCGAGGTGCTGATCCCGTTCGTCGCCGCCATCGTCACCCAGGTCGACGTGCCGGGCGGCCGGCTGGTCCTCGATCCGCCCGAAGGCCTGCTCGAGGACTGAGGAGGGGCCTCACTCCTCCTCGGTCGGCACCCCGACGGCGAGCACGCCCGGGAGTTCGGAGAGCTCGCCGGACAGCGGTGCGAGCGAGCCCCGCCCTGCGAGCGACAGCGTCACCGAGGCGACCCGGGTCGTTCCGTCGACACCGTCGGTGGAGTCCTCGCGGTCGACGTGCATCCCCGCCACCACGAACCCCCGCTCGGTGCAGATCGACAGCACCGCGCGCAGCACCCCGCGCCCGTCGGCGTAGGAGAGGTGCAGGTCGCGGGGCACGGTCGACGAGCGCGTGATCAGCCGCGCCAGCGGCCGGTAGCCGCGGGTCACGAGGTAGTGCACGGCCGTGCCCGCCACCGCGAGCAGCGGCAGGCCCGCGCCGCAGGCGGTACCCACCGCGGCCGCCGTCCAGACCGTCGCCGCCGTCGTCAGCCCGCGGACGGCGTCGCGGCGCACGAAGATCAGGCCGCCGCCGATGAACCCGATCCCGGAGACGATCTGGGCCGCGACCCGTGAGGGGTCGAGGGCGATGTCGGGGGAGGAGAGCAGGTCGTCGAAGCCGTACTTCGAGATCAGCATGAAGGCGGCCGACCCGACTCCGACCAGCGTGTGCGTGCGCAGCCCGGCGCTCTTCGCCGCCAGCTCGCGCTCCAGGCCGATGAGTGTGCAGAGCACGACGGCGAGCCCGAGCGGGGCGAGCAGGCGCCACTGCTCGGGGTACGACAGGAACTGTTCCACCCCTCGGCACCCCCTTCGCGACCGGCAGGGGCAGGATCGTGCCCGATGCGCATCGACGTCGTCACGATCTTCCCGGGCTACCTCGCCCCGCTCGACGAGGCGCTCGTCGGGCGGGCGCGTCGTGCGGGCCGTCTCGACGTCCGGGTGCACGACCTGCGCCGGTGGGCCACGGGCGTGCACCAGGCCGTCGACGACTCCCCGTACGGCGGGGGCCCGGGGATGCTCATGACCGCGCCGGTCTGGGGGCCGGCGCTCGACGAGGTCACCGCTTCCGGGGACGGCGTGCCTCGGCTGCTCGTGCCGACCCCGGCGGGCGAGCCCTTGACCCAGCGCCGCGCCGCCGGATGGGCCGCCGAGCCGTGGCTCGTCATCGCCTGCGGCCGCTACGAGGGGATCGACGCCCGTGTGCTCACCGATGCCGCCCGGCGGATGCCCGTCGAGGAGGTCTCGCTGGGCGACTACGTCCTCGCCGGCGGGGAGGTCGCGGCCCTGGTCGTCGTCGAAGCCGTGTCCCGGCTGGTGCCCGGCGTGCTCGGTAACCCGGCGTCGGCGGAGCTCGACAGCTTCGCTGAAGGTACCGGCGGTCTCCTCGAGGCCCCCGCCTACACCCGCCCGGAGACATGGCGCGACCTGCCGGTCCCGCCGGTGCTGCGCAGCGGCGACCACGGCGCCGTGGCCCGGTGGCGTCGCGACCGCTCGCTCGAGCGCACGGCGGCGACGCGCCCCGATCTGCTCGACGCGCTGCTGGCCCGCGACGGACCCGCGGCGTTCGACGCCCGGGACCGCGAGGTGCTGACGGCCTGCGGCTACGACCCGGTCCACGGCGCGCGAGCAGCGGCATGGCAGACTGGGGAGGTTGCCACGGACGGCGCACGACCTGATCGAGGTCGGTGAGCCGCCGGCCGTCGGCCCGAGAACCGATCCACCTCGGCTGCACGGACACCCGCCCCACGGGTTCCGGCGCCGGCCTGTGAGACGACCGCGAGGACGCTGACGATGAACGCCCTGGACGAACTCGACGCCAAGTCGCTGCGCTCCGACATCCCGGACTTCCGCGCCGGGGACACCGTGAAGGTGCACGTCCGGGTCATCGAGGGTTCACGCTCTCGTGTACAGGTCTTCCAGGGTGTCGTCATCCGCCGCCACGGCGGCGGGCTGCGCGAGACGTTCACCGTCCGCAAGGTCTCCTTCGGCGTCGGGGTGGAGCGCACCTTCCCGGTGCACACCCCGAACATCGATCACATCGAGGTCGTCACCCGCGGTGATGTCCGCCGGGCGAAGCTCTACTACCTCCGTGATCTCCGGGGCAAGGCCGCGAAGATCCGCGAGAAGCGCGAGACGACGCCGACCGGCTGAGCCGGCCGCCTCTCCTCTCCTAACCTGAGTCGCGTGCGCCCCCAGGAGCCCTCCCTCCCGCCGTACCGGAACGCCGGCACGGGTGGCGAGACGACCCGTGCCGGACGGCACGCGGGGCCTGACGACGCCGCCGACCACGAGGACCCGTACGGCGACGTCCCGGCGCCGCCCTCGTCCTCCGGGTCGAGTGTCCAGGCGCCCTACGGCTCCTCGGGGTGGAGCGGATCGGACAGCTACGCGTCCGGTCCCTCCGGCTTCTCCGGTGCCGACGGGCTCGGTCCGCGGCCTGAGGGCTACCCCGGCTACGGCGGCAACGGGTCGTCGGTGTCCTACGGGTACGGCAACTCCTCCGGCAACGGCGACGCCCTCGGCCCGCCGGTCGCGAACGGCAACGGCTCGTTCGGCACGTACGGGACCTACGGCAACGGGACCCACGGCAACGGGACCCACGGCAACGGGACCTACGGCAACGGGACCTACGGCAACGGGACCCACGGCAACGGGACCCACGGCAACGGGTCCCACGGGGCTCCCGGTCAGGGTGTGCCCCTGCCCCCCGGACCGGCAGGGCCCTCCTGGGGCTCGTCTCCGTCGCACGCGCCGTACGGCACGCCGCCCCCGGACGGTCGCTCCCCGGTCCCCCCCGGCCCCACCGCGGGAGGGCCGCCGCCCCCCGGCTTCGGCGCCCGCCCCGTGTCGCCGCCCCCCGGCGCGCCCCGACCCGCGCCCGCACCGGGCGCCCCGTCCCAGGGTGCGCCGTCCCCGGGTGCGCCGTCACAGGGCGCCCCCTCGCCCGGCGCCGAGCCCGCTCCGTCCGCACCCGCGCCGTCCGCACCCGCTCCCTCCGCACCCGCCGAGGGTGCGCCGGCCACCTCCTCCTCGTCCGCCGACAGCGGGCTCGCGGGCACCGACCACGGCCTCGCCGGTGCCGACGGCTTCGCCTCCCGCCCGCCCCGCCCGTCGTTGCGCGGCACGGCCGCCACGACGGCGACGACGGAGACCACGCGTGGCGCGGGCGCCAGCCCCGGCCGCCACCGCCGCGCGGGCACGGGCCCCGGTCGGGACGGCGACGAGCCCGAGGACGGCGAGGACGGCGCGGGCAGCGGCCCCGGCCGCCGTGGCGCGGACACCGGTGGCACGAAGGGCAAGGGCAAGAAGCCCAAGCGCAAGGGCTCGTTCTGGCGCGAGCTGCCGCTGCTGATCGTGGTCGCGGTGGTGCTGACGTTCGTCATCCAGACGTTCCTGGCCCGCATCTACGTCATCCCGTCGGCGTCGATGGAGCGGACGCTGCACGGCTGCAACGGCTGCAACAACGACCGCGTCGCCGTCGACAAGATCACCTACCGCTTCTCCGAGCCGTCGCCCGGCGACGTCGTCGTGTTCCGCGGGCCGCCGACCTGGGGCGACAACGGCGAGTCCGGGGGCGGCGGCAGCGGCCAGCGCTCCGAGAACGTCCTCGTCCGGGGCCTGCAGAGCGGGCTCTCACTGGTCGGGCTGGCCCCGCCGGACGAGAAGGACTTCGTCAAGCGCGTCATCGCCACCGGCGGTCAGACCGTGGCCTGCTGCGACCCGCAGAACCGCGTCACCGTCGACGGGCAGCCGCTCGACGAGCCGTACATCTACTACCAGCCGAACCTCGGCCGTACCCAGGCCGACTTCGCGCCCGTGCAGGTGCCGCAGGGGCAGCTGTGGGTCATGGGCGACAACCGCAACAACTCGGCGGACGCCCGCGTGCACGGCCCGATCGGCGTCACCGACGTCATCGGCAAGGCCAGGGTCATCGTGCTGCCCGTCGGCCGCTGGGGCGGGGTGCCGGACACCGACCCGCAGGCCCAGGTCTCCGCCCTCGGCGCGCCGACCTGGACATCCGGGGCGCCCCTGGCGGCCGGGGTGCTCGGTGCGGTGCCGCTGGTGTGGGTGTCCCGGCGGCTGCGGTCGCGCCACCGACAGGCCGACCCCGACGAGCCACCCCTCGACGTCCCGGGACGGGCGCCACCGCCCCGCCTCCCGGACCGGTGACGGCCGGGTACGACGCGGGCCGTCGACGCGCTGCGGGCACCGGCCGGCGTCCCGCCCGTCGGCGGGCGGCGCTGCCCCCGCGGACCGGTGTGCAGCCGCCCCGCGCGATCGTGCGCCGCAGCACCGAGAGCTGGGCGCTGCAGTCGGCGCTCGAGCGTCACGGCCTCGGTCCGGTCGTCGGGGTGGACGAGGCCGGACGCGGTGCGTGCGCCGGCCCCCTGGCGGTGGCCGCGTGCATCCTGCGTCCCGGCGACGCGCGCAAGTTCGAGGGGCTCACCGACTCGAAGCTCCTGACCCACGAGGAGCGGGAGCACTTCGCACGGGTGATCAAGCGGCGCGCCGTCGACTGGCACGTCGTGCTCATCGACCCCCCCGAGGTGGACCGCCGGGGCGTCCACGTCGCCAACATCGACGGGATGCGCCGGGCCGTCGCCCGGCTCGAGACGCGCCCCGGCTACGTGCTGACCGACGGGTTCCCCGTCTCCGGCTTCGGTGTGCCCGCGCTCGCCGTGCCCAAGGGGGACCTCGCGGCCGCGTGCGTGGCGGCCGCCTCGGTCCTGGCCAAGGTCACGCGGGACCGGCTGATGGCCGACCTCCACGAGCGCCGTCCGGAGTACCGCTTCGACCTGCACAAGGGCTACTGCACGCCGACGCACAGCGCAGCGCTGGCGGAGTACGGGCCCAGTGACGACCACCGGTTCAGCTTCGTCAACGTCGCCGCCGCCGCGCGGGGCCGGAGCCCGGGCGGCCTCGCGGCCGGCGTGCGACACAATGGGGCCGTGACCGTGGACGAGGCGTCCGCCGAGAACGGGGAGGCCGACGAGCTCGTGGAGTTCGACAGCGGGCCGCGCGCGCTCGACGACGAGCCGGACGTCGCGGACGAGGCCGTGCCGGAGGGGGGAGAGCCGCGATGAGCGCGGAGGATCTCGAGAAGTACGAGACCGACATGGAGCTCTCGCTCTACCGCGAGTACCGCGACATCGTCGCGCAGTTCTCCTACGTCGTGGAGACCGAGCGCCGCTTCTACCTGGCGAACACGGTCGACGTCGCGGTGCGCAACGCCGACGGCGAGGTGTACTTCGAGGTCACGATGTCCGACGCCTGGGTGTGGGACATGTACCGGCCCGCGCGCTTCGTCAAGAACGTGCGCGTGGTGACGTTCAAGGACGTCAACGTCGAGGAGCTGGAGAAGCCCGACCTCCGCCTCGACGAGGGGCCGTTCAGCGGCTGACGCTGCTCCGCCCGGTCGATGATCGGTCTCAGCACCGCAGCACTCCGTCCACACCCCCACCGGTCGTCCCCAGACGTGACGCCGAGGCTCCCGCCCGGACGGTCGCGCCCAGCACTCTCGATCCCGCCGCCGGAGCGCCCGGACGGCGTGGACGAGGGAGCCGGCCATGGCCACCACTCGCGGGAGACCCGACCGGGAGACGCTGGGGCGGCGCGGGGAGGATCTCGCGGCCGACCACCTCGCGGCCCGCGGGCTGGTCGTGCTCGACCGCAACTGGCGCTGCCGCGAGGGCGAGCTCGACGTCGTCGCCGCAGCGGGTGACCGCCTCGTCGTCGCCGAGGTGAAGACGCGCTCGGGCACGGGCTACGGCACGGCCGAGGCGGTCACGCACGCCAAGGCCGCCCGCATCCGGCGTCTCGCGCAGCGCTGGCTGGCCGAGCGGCACGCCGCCGGCGGCTCCGGGTTCGCCGAGGTGCGCTTCGACGTCGTCGCGGTGCTCCTGGCGCCGGGTGCGGCGCCGCAGCTCGAGCACTACGAGGGGGCGTTCTGACGTGGCGCTCGCGTGCGCGTGGTCGATCGGGCTGCGCGGGGTCGACGGCGAGGTCGTCGAGATCGAGGCGGACATCGGGCAGGGACTGCCCGGGGTGTCGCTGGTGGGGCTGCCGGACGCGGCGCTCGCGGAGTCCCGCGACCGGGTGCGGGCGGCGGTGGTGAACTCCGGAGAGACCTGGCCGGCGCGCCGCATCACGCTGGCCCTGTCTCCGGCGACGCTGCCGAAGCAGGGCAGCGGGTACGACCTGGCGCTGGCCTGCTCGGTGCTCGCCGCGGCGGGCGCGGTGCCGCTCGCCCGCCTGCGGGGGGTGGTGCTGCTCGGCGAGCTGGCGCTCGACGGTCGGGTGCGCGGTGTGCGCGGGGTCCTGCCGGCCCTGCTCGCGGCCCGGCGGCTCGGGGTGGAGCGCGTGGTGGTGCCGGCGGCCGCGGCCGTCGAGGCGGGCCTGGTGGAGGGCCTGGAGGTGTTCGGGGCCGAGCACCTGTCCGACGTGCTGGCCTGGCTGCGCGGGAAGCACGGGACGCTGGGCGCGGTCCGGGCCGGCGCGCGTCCCCGCGGCGGCGCCCCGCCGGACGACCTCGCCGACGTCGTCGGGCAGCTCGCGGCCCGCCGGGCGGTGGAGATCGCGGCGGCCGGGGGCCACCACCTGCTGATGGTCGGCCCGCCCGGCTCGGGCAAGACGATGTTGGCGCGCCGCATGACGGGGCTCCTGCCCGACCTCGACGTGGACGCCGCGCTGCAGGTGGCGGCGGTGCGCTCGCTGGCGGGGGCGCTCGATCCCCAGGAGGCCCTGCCCGCCGCGCCGCCCTTCGTCGCCCCGCACCACTCGGTGTCCTCGGCCGCGCTCGTCGGTGGGGGCAGCGGCCTGGCCCGGCCGGGCGCGGTGTCGCTAGCCCACCGCGGCGTCCTCTTCCTGGACGAGATCTACGAGTTCGCTCCGCACGTGCTGGAGATGCTGCGCACGCCGCTCGAGGACGGCGAGGTCCGCCTCGCGCGCACCGACGGCGTCGTCCGCTATCCGGCCCGCTTCCAGCTGGTGATGGCAGCCAACCCGTGCCCGTGCGCCCCGCCCCGGGACACCGACTGCACCTGCTCGAGCCTCACGAAGCGCCGCTATGTGGCGCGCCTGTCGGGTCCGATGCTCGACCGCGTCGACCTGCGCGTGTCGTTGCGGGCGGTCGAGGGGCTCTCCTGGGCGGGCGGGCCCACCGAGGGGCTCGAGGAGGTGCCGGAGGACACCGCGGCCGTCCGGGCGCGGGTCCTCGCGGCCCGGGCGGCGGCCCGCGAACGGTGGCGGGACGCGGGGTGGCCCACCAACGCCGAGGTGCCCGGGCCCGAGCTGCGCCGGCGCGGGCGGCTCCCGCACGACGCCACCGCGGTCCTCGAGCGCCAGCTGCGCTCCGGGGCGATGACCGCGCGCGGGGCGGACCGCGCGCTCCGGGTCGCCTGGACGATCAGCGACCTGCGTGCCGCGGCGGGGCCGGAGATGTCCGACGTCGTCGAGGCGATCGGGTTCAAGGGCTTCGTGAACGACCCCGACGGCGAGCCGGGCGGGTGGGCCGTCGCATGAGCACGACGACGGCGACGGACGCCGCGGTGCTCCCTCCGGTGCCGCCCGAGGTGCTCCGGGCCCGCGCGTACCTGTCCCGGGTCGCGGAGCCGCCCGCACCGGCTCTCGGCGCCCTCGTCGAGGAGATCGGTCCGGTCGACGCGGCGCAGCTGGTCCGCGAGGGCACCGCCCACGGACCCCACGCGCTGCCCCCGGCCGTGACCGCCGAGACCGCGGCCCGGCGGGGCACCGACCGCGCCGCGGCCGACCTCGCGCTGCTCGCCGCCCGCGGCGGGCGGCTGATCGTCCCCGAGGACCCGGAGTGGCCGGAGGCGGCGCTCGCGGGCCTCGGGGTGGCCGCCGGTCCGGACGGGACGGTCGGGCTCGAGGGCGCCCCGGTGCGCGACGGCCCGGCGGTGCCCCTCGCGCTGTGGGCGTGCGGCCCGGGGCGGCTCGACGACGCGCCCCGGCGCTGGGTGGGCATGGTCGGGGCCCGCGCGGCCGGCGAGTACGGGCTGTGGGTCGCGCGCGACTGGTCGGCGGAGCTCGCCGACCGCGGCGTCACGGTGGTCTCGGGGGCCGCGCTCGGGGTGGACGGCGCCGCGCACCGCGGCGCCCTCGCCGTCGGCGGGCGGACGGTGGCGGTCCTGGCGTGCGGCATCGACCGGTCCTACCCGCCCACCCACGCCACGCTGCTCGACCACATCGCGCGCACCGGCCTGGTGCTCACCGAGTACCCGCCGGGCGCGACGCCCGCGCGACACCGCTTCCTCGTGCGCAACCGCCTGATCGCCGCCCTGAGCGCCGGCACCCTCGTCGTCGAGGCGGCCGCCCGGTCCGGGGCCATGCGCACGGCGCTCGTGGCCGAGGCGCTGGGACGGGCCGTCATGGTGGTGCCGGGGCCGGTCACCTCGGCGCTCTCCCTCGGGTGCCACGAGCTCGCTCGGCGCCCGGCCGTGTCGGTCGCGGGCCGGGCCGCGCACGTCCTCGAGGAGGTGGGGCCCGTGGGGGACGCCCTGGCCCCGCCGCCGACGACGCCGCACCGGCCGACCGACGGTCTCGACGCCGGCGCCCTGCGCGTGCGTGAGGCCCTGCCGCTGCGCGCGGCACGCACCCCGGAACGCCTCGCCCACGACAGCGGTGTGGATCCCGCGGAGGTCGTCGGCCATCTGTGGGTGCTCGCGGCGCGGGGGCTCGTCGTCGAGGAGAACGGGCGATGGCGTCGACGACCCGGCTGACGACCCGGCTGGGGCCCCCGCGGCGTGGGGATCCTGTGGGGGACGCCCCGACGCTCCACCGGGTGGCGCACCGGCCCCGACCAACGGTCGGACCACGGGCGCCTCCGGATCGCGGAACGCGGTCCGGTCCGGACGGCGCGCCCAGCGGTACGTCCGGCCCATCGTGGCGGCGCGGTTCTCCCGGATCCGATCACCCGCTCGAGCGATCTCGAGGGCGCCGACTCCTCGGCGAGGGCTGTCGGCGGCCATGGAGTCGACCGGGGTGAACAGGCACAGAGCGACGAACGGTTGCAGAGCGCGACGAATGGATCCGCTCCTCGATGGTGGCCCACGGTCACCGCACGACACGCGTCGGTGCTTGACCCTGGCCTGTCGGATCGAGAGTCTTCACCGCGATGACCGGCACGTTCTCTCCCGACGACTCCACCGGAGGCCCCCGTGGGCCGCGCCGGTCACCCGGTCGAGGGCGCTCTCGTGGGTTCCCCTTCGACCCGGTTACGTCGTCACGCTCCGCGTTCACCGAGACGGACGCCGACGGCGCGTCGGACCCCGCGGGTCGGGCTCCGATGGACGCCGCCGGTGACGATCAGTCGGTGGTCCCCGGGCCCCGTGTCGGTGGATCGGCGGTCGAGGCTTCGACCGTGCGCGCCGGGGTGGCCGCTGCCGTGCCCGCCGTTGTCCCCGCCGCCGCGCACCTCGAGGCGTACGAGGCGCACCTGCGGTACGAGCGGGCGCTCTCCCCCCACACGGTCCGGGCCTACCGGGGCGACGTCACCACGCTGCTCGACCACCTCCGCCTCCAGGTCCACGGCCCCGACGCCGCGGGGGACACCCCGCTCGACCTCGCAGGCCTCGACCTGACCGGGCTGCGCTCCTGGCTCGCCGCGGGGCGTTCGCGCGGCGCGAGCCGGACCACGCTGGCCCGTCGCGCGGCGGCGGCCCGCACGTTCACGGCGTGGGCGGTGCGCACCGGGCGGGCGCCCAGCGACGCCGGCGCCCGCCTCGCCTCGCCCCGCGCGCACCGGCGGCTGCCCGAGGTGCTGCGCGCCGACCAGGCGGCCGACGCCCTGCGCGCCGCGGCGTCGGGGGCAGCGGAGGGCGATCCGGTGGCGCTGCGCGACCACCTGCTGCTCGAGCTGCTCTACGCCACCGGCGTGCGCGTCTCCGAGCTCTGCGGACTCGACGTCGACGACGTCGACGACGGCCGTCGCACGCTGCGCGTCCTGGGCAAGGGAGGCAAGGAGCGGACCGTCGTCTACGGCGTGCCCGCGGCCGCGGCCCTCGAGGCCTGGCGACGTGACGGCCGGCCCGCACTCGCGGTCCCGACCTCCCCGCCGGCGCTGCTGCTCGGCGCCCGCGGGGGACGACTCGACCCGCGCATCGCGCGCACGGTCGTGCACGACGCGGCGGGGGCGGTGCCGGGGGCACCCGACATCGCGCCGCACGGTCTCCGGCACTCGGCGGCCACACACCTGCTCGAGGGGGGAGCGGATCTGAGGAGCGTTCAGGAACTGCTGGGTCATGCGTCACCCGCGACGACCCAGCTCTACACCCACGTGTCCGCCGAGCGACTGAGGGCCATCCATGACACCGCCCACCCCCGCGCCTGAACCGCGGCGCGACGGCGCGTCGGTGGCGACCACGGCGGCCCCGCCCACCGGTCCGCTGCCGGCCCTGCCGGGCATCGACTCCGACGCCGCCGTCCGTGCCGCAGGCGCGGCCGCCCGGACCCCACGCCGGGCGCCCCGACGCGAGCCTGCGGGCCCGGTCACCGACGGTGCCACCGCGCTCGCGCCGGTGCCCGCACCCGCCGACGGGTCGCGCGACGCCGCCCACGCGGCCGTGCACGCCCTGCCCGCCACGCTCGGACGCGTCGCGGCCGGCGCCCCCGACGAGGAGGCGCTGGTCGAGGCCGGCATCGCCGAGCTCTGGGCGGCGTTCGAGGCCGACCCGCGCAAGTCGACCAAGGACCGGCTGGTCCTGCACTACGCGCCGCTCGTCAAGTACGTCGCGGGGCGCGTGGGCACCGGCCTGCCGTCCCACGTCGACGTCGCCGACCTGATCCAGTGCGGGATCTTCGGGCTGGTCGACGCGATCGAGCGCTTCGAGCCGGACCGCGGGCGCAAGTTCGAGGTCTACGCGATGCAGCGCATCCGCGGCGCGATCCTCGACGAGCTCCGCTCCCAGGACTGGGTGCCGCGGTCGGTGCGCTCGCGGGCGCGGGAGATCGAGCGGGCCATCGAGCGCCTCGAGGGCCGCGAGCAGCGGTCCTGCAGCGACTCCGAGCTCGCGCAGGAGCTCGACACGTCGACCGAGGACCTGCGTTCGACGTTCGGGCAGATCGCGATGACCAGCGTCGCCGCCCTCGACGAGCTCGTCGCCGCCGGTCGCGCCGGCGGCGGCGGCGGCGACGGCGGGTCCGCGCCGTCGCTGGCCGACTCGCTGCCCGACACCGACGCCGAGGACCCCCTCGCCGCGATGGAGGACCGCGAGACGCGGCGCCTGCTCGCGGAGGCGGTCGGGCAGCTCGCCGAGCGCGACCGCACCGTGGTGGGCCTCTACTACTTCGAGAACCTCACCCTCGCCGAGATCGGGCGGGTCCTCGGGGTCACCGAGTCCCGGGTGTGCCAGCTGCACACGCGCGCCGTGATGCGCCTGCGCGGGCGTCTCGCGGAGCTGCAGCACGCCTGAGCCGGTTCACGGGTCGGTCGGCAGCAGCCGCACACGCCCGAGGCCCAGGAGCAGCAGGGGGTCCAGGTACTCGAGGGCGCCCACCGCGCCGGTGGTCGACGGGCGGCGCAGGCCCCAGTGCAGGCACGCCGCGACGGGGCAGCCGCGGTGCCCGGGGTCGAGGACGCCCAGCGGGTCGCCGCGCCGCACCGGTGTGCCCGGCGCGACGGTGACGGTGAGCGGCTCGTAGGTCGTGCGCAGGCCGTCGTCGTGCTGCACGGAGACCACGCCCCGCCCGGCCAGGCGGGCGGCGTGGACGACGACGCCGTCACCGGCGGCGAGCACCGTGAGCCCGGGTCGTCCGGCGAGGTCGGCACCGCGGTGCCCGCGCCCGTAGTAGTGCGGCGGCGGGTCGAACAGCCGCGTCGCGGCGCCCGGCACGCCGGCCCGGGCGGGCGCGCCGTCGCCGCCCACGCCCGTCAGCGGCCAGCCGTAGGCCCCGACCGGTACCACCGGCGGGGGAGCGGGCGCGCCGGCGGCGGGGGAGCCGGTGGCCAGGAGCGTCGCCACCAGTGCGGCCAGGGACAGGCCGCGGGCGAGAGTCGTCGTCACATCCGGTTCGACGCACCAGATCCCTCATCGGCTCCCTCGGGCCGCGAGCCGGTGGATTTCCTGACGTTGAAGGTCAGCGTGGCCCCCACGCTGGCACACCCCGTGCGCCGCCCCGTTCGCCCGCAGCAGGGCGCGCAGAGGGCGCGGGTGGGCCGGGAGTAGACTCGTGACCAGCGGTCCGTCCTCTCCCCGTCCGCGGGGAGCTGATCGGGCCGACTTCGCGTGCCCTCTCAAGCGCCCGCACGCTCAGGCGCTGCCACAACCGCATCCGGGCGGTCCCGCCACAGGCGGGTTCCGGATCGGTCATGAGGGCACCAGGGCGGCGGCCCGACCCGGGACCGTCGCAGCAAACCGCCGGGCCCGAGCACGTGTCGGGCCACCGAGAGAGGTAGTTCCACCGCATGGCCGTCGTCACGATGCGCCAGCTGCTGGACTCGGGTGTCCACTTCGGACACCAGACCCGCCGCTGGAACCCCAAGATGCGCCGCTTCATCTTCACGGAGCGCAACGGCATCTACATCATCGACCTGCAGCAGACGCTGTCCTACGTCGATCGCGCCTACGAGTTCGTGAAGCAGACCGTCGCCCACGGCGGCACGGTGCTCTTCGTCGGCACGAAGAAGCAGGCCCAGGAGGCCATCGACGAGCAGGCGCGTCGCGTCGGTATGCCGTTCGTCAACCAGCGCTGGCTGGGCGGCATGCTCACCAACTTCCAGACCGTGCACAAGCGCCTCCAGCGGCTCAAGGAGCTGGAGGCCATGGAGCAGAGCGGGGGCTTCGAGGGTCGCACCAAGAAGGAGATCCTCATGCTCACCCGCGAGCACGACAAGCTCGAGAAGACGCTCGGCGGCATCCGCGACATGGGCCGCGTGCCCAGCGCGGTGTGGGTGGTCGACACCAAGAAGGAGCACATCGCGGTCGGTGAGGCCCGGAAGCTCAACATCCCGGTCGTCGCCATCCTCGACACCAACTGCGACCCCGACGAGGTCGACTACCCGATCCCGGGCAACGACGACGCGATCCGCTCGGCGGCCCTGCTGACCCGCGTGGTCGCGCAGGCCTGCGCCGACGGCCTCCAGGCCCGCGGCCAGCGCAACGGCGGCGGCGACGGCGAGCGCGGCGAGGACGAGCCGCTGGCCGAGTGGGAGCAGGAGCTCATGGCGTCCGGCGGGGACGGCGCGAGCGCGCCGACCGGCCTGGAGCAGGGCAGCACCAGCTCCGCGGTCGACGCGCCGGGCGACTCGCCGGTCGCGACGCCCGAGGCCGAGGCCACCGCCGCGGCCGCCGGGGACGACACCACGCCGGTCAGCCGCCCCGAGCGGACGGCCGGCACGGTCGACGCCAACTCGGAGAGCGACGACAACGCGATCGCCGCGGCGCCGGAGGCCGGTCAGGTCAACGGCACGCCGCAGGGCTGACAGGCCCGCAGGCGACACGACAACGACGACGAGGAACGGACGAGAGCCGCACCATGGCGAACTACACCGCTGCGGACGTGAAGAAGCTCCGGGACCTCACCGGGTCCGGGATGATGGACTGCAAGAAGGCCCTCGAGCAGTCCGAGGGCGACCTCGACGCGGCCGTCGAGGCGCTGCGCATCAAGGGTGCGAAGGACGTGGGCAAGCGGGCCGGCCGCACCACCGCCAACGGCATCGTGGCGGCCCGTGACGGCGCGATGATCGAGCTCAACTCCGAGACCGACTTCGTGGCCAAGAACGCCGACTTCGTGCAGCTCGCCGAGGACATCCTCGGCGTCGCGCTGGAGAACAGCACCAAGGACCTGGAGTCCCTCAAGGCCGCCACCCTCGGGCAGGGCACGGTCGACGAGAAGGTCCAGGAGCTCTCGGCGCGCATCGGCGAGAAGCTCGAGCTGCGTCGCGTGGCCGTGCTCGACGGCCCCACCGCGACGTACCTGCACCGGCGGTCCTCGGACCTGCCCCCGGCCATCGGCGTGGTCGTCGCCTACACCGGCGACGGGGACGACGCGTCGGAGGCGGCCCGCGGCGCGGCCATGCAGGTCGCGGCGGCGCGCCCGCTCTACACCACGCGCGACGAGGTCCCGAGCGACGTGGTGGAGAACGAGCGCCGCATCGCCGAGGCCACCGCCCGCGAGGAGGGCAAGCCCGAGAAGATCCTCGAGAAGATCGTCGAGGGTCGCCTCAACGGCTACTACAAGGACACCGTGCTCCTCGAGCAGGACTCGGTGTCGGTGGACAAGAAGTCGGTCGGCAAGGTGCTGGAGGAGGCGGGCGTCAGCGTCCGCACCTTCGCGCGCTTCGAGGTCGGCCAGCCCTGACGAACCGCTCACGGCGCCGGTGCCCGGGTGACCGGGCGCCGGCGCCGTGACGGCGGCACCGCCGGAACCCCGTGGTGGAGGAGAGCGTGGCGAGTCCCCAGACCGTGTCCGAGGCCGGTCCCGATGCCCGCCCCGGTCATCGCCGGGTCCTGCTCAAGCTCGGCGGTGAGATGTTCGGCGGCGGCGCCGTCGGCGTCGACCCCGTGGTCGTGCGGACCGTCGCTCGCCAGATCGCCGACGTCGTGGCCTCCGGCGTCGAGATCGCCGTCGTCATCGGCGGCGGCAACTTCTTCCGCGGCGAGGAGCTGCACCGCTACGGGATGCAGCGCCAGCGTGCCGACTACATGGGGATGCTCGGCACGGTCATGAACTGCCTGGCCCTGCAGGACTTCCTCGAGCGCGAGCACCACATCGACACCCGGGTGCAGACGGCCATCACGATGGGCCAGGTCGCCGAGTCCTACATCCCACGCCGCGCGATGCGCCACCTCGAGAAGGGTCGCGTCGTCATCTTCGGCGCCGGCGTGGGCATGCCCTACTTCTCGACCGACACCACCGCGGCGCAGCGTGCCCTCGAGATCGAGTGCGAGGTCGTCCTGCTGGCCAAGGGCGTGGACGGCGTGTTCACCGCCGACCCGAAGACCGACCCGACGGCGACGATGTACCACGAGATCTCCCACCGCGAGGTGCTGGAGAAGGGCCTGAAGGTCGCCGACGCGACCGCCTTCAGCCTCTGCATGGACAACAACATGCCGATCATGGTGTTCAACCTGCTCGTCGAGGGGAACATCGCCCGTGCGGTGCGGGGTGAGAGGATCGGGACGCTGGTCCACACCCCCTCCGGTCCCTGAGGAGAGCCCACATGATCGACGAGACGCTCCTCGACGCCGAGGAGAAGATGGAGAAGGCGGTCAGCGTCGCCAAGGACGACCTCGGCGGTGTGCGCACCGGCCGGGCCAGCCCGGCGATGTTCAACCGCATCCAGGTCGAGTACTACGGCGCCTGGACCCCGCTCAACCAGCTGGCCTCGGTGCAGGTCCCCGAGGCCCGCATGGCCGTCATCAAGCCCTATGACGCCAGCCAGCTGCAGAGCATGGAGCGCGCGATCCGCGACTCCGACCTCGGCGTCAACCCCAGCAACGACGGCCAGATCATCCGCGTCGTGTTCCCGCAGCTCTCCGAGGAGCGGCGCAAGGACATGGTCAAGGTCGCACGCAGCAAGGGCGAGGACGCCAAGGTCTCGATCCGCAGCGTGCGCCGCACGGCGATGACCGAGCTGCAGCGCATCGTGAAGGACGGCGAGGCCGGCGAGGACGAGACCGGGCGGGCGGAGAAGGAGCTCGAATCCGTCACCTCCCGCTACGTCGCGGCGGTGGACGACCTGGTGAAGAACAAGGAAGCCGAGCTCCTCGAGGTCTGACGTGCCCTCCTCCGCGTCGCGGCCCCGACGGCCCGCCCCCACCGAGTCCCCGGCCTCCCCGGCGGACGCGACCCCGACCGACGGAGTCGAGCCCGAGGACGCCGGCCGCCCCGAGACAGGCCGGCCCGAGGCAGGCCAGTCCGAGGGCGGCCAGTCCGCGGACGCCCCGAAGCGCAGCTCCCGCGCCGGCCGCAACCTGCCCGTCGCCATCGGGGTCGGGCTCGCGATGGGCGCCGTCGCCCTCACCGCGCTGCTCACGGTGCGCCAGACCTGGATCGGGATCCTCGCCGTCACCGCCGTCATCGGGACGTGGGAGCTCTTCGGTGCCCTGCACCGGGGGGCCGGTATCCGTCTCTCGCGCGTCCCGGTGCTCATCGGGGGCCAGGCGATGATCTGGCTGGCGTGGCCGTTCGGCACCGAGGGCATCCTCGGCGCGCTGCTGGTCACGGTGCTCGGGTGCTTCCTGTGGCGCATGCGTCTCGGCGCGGGCGGATACGTGCGCGACGTCGGCGCCTCGATGCTCGTGCTCTGCTGGATCCCGCTGTGCATGGCGTTCGCGACCATGCTCGTCGTCCCCACCGACGGCGCCGCGCGGGTGCTGACGTTCCTCATCGTCGTCATCTGCTCGGACACCGGCGGGTACGCCGCGGGTGCCCTGCTCGGCAAGCACCCGATGGCGCCGAAGATCAGCCCGAAGAAGTCCTGGGAGGGCCTCGTCGGGTCGATCGTCCTGGGCTCGGCGGGCGCCTGCCTGTCCGTCGCGTTCCTGCTCGACGACCGCTGGTGGTACGGCCTGATCATCGGCCCGCTGCTCGTCGCGACGGCGGTCACGGGCGATCTCGTCGAGTCGCTGATCAAGCGCGACCTCGGCATCAAGGACATGGGCTCGGTGCTCCCGGGCCACGGCGGGCTGATGGAGCGCCTGGACTCGCTGGTCACCTCGGCCCCGATGGCCTGGCTCCTCCTCCTCGTCCTGGTACCAGTCCACGGGTGACCCGGTACCGGAGCGGGGACGTCGTCGAGTCCCCCAACATCTGGCGCTGGCCCGAGGTCTACGAACGCGAGAACGCCGCGCAGGACGCCACGGGCGCACTCTGGGACGCGGTGTGCGAGCTGGCGCCGCACGACGGCGCGGACGTCGTGGACGTCGGCTGCGGCGACGGCTACCACCTGCCGCGCTTCGCCGAGCGCGCCCGCACCGTGGTCGGTGTCGAGCCCCATGCCCCGCTCGTGGCGCGGGCCCGCGAGCGCGTGACCGACGACCCCGCATGCCGGGTCGCGCAGGGGAGCGCCGCCGCCCTGCCGCTGGCCGACGACTCCGCCGACGTCGTCCACGCGCGCACCGCCTACTTCTTCGGCCCCGGCTGCGAACCGGGGCTCGCCGAGGCCTCGCGTGTCCTGCGTCCGGGCGGGGTGCTCGTGATCGTCGACCTCGACGCCACCCGCCACTCCTACGGCGCCTGGATGCGCGCGTCGGTGCCCCGCTACGACCCCGCGGCCGCCGAGCGCTTCTTCGCCGACCAGGGCTTCGCCGTGCGCCGCGTCGACACGCAGTGGCGCTTCCCGGACCGCACGACGCTCGCCGACGTCCTGCGCATCGAGTTCAGCCCCGCCGTCGCGCAGAAGGCCATCGACGGCACCCCCGGGCTCGCCCTCTCGGTGGGCTACCGCGTGCACACGCGTCGCGAGCCCGCCGGGCTCCTGCGGCCCTGACGCGCGTCCGGATATATCAGTTCCCCCGACCTCTTGACGTGATCTCGCTCACGGCCGCAGACTCGTTGCGTCAATGACAACCGGTTGCGTATCTCGCAACCTCGTCCGAGCGGTTCGGTGGAGGTGCCCCCGGACGCACGATGAAGTGGAGTGCCGATGACGGACGTCCTGCCCAGCCGGGCCGCGGTCGACATCGCGCCGGGACCAGCCTCGACGGTGGTCACCGAACCGGCGGTCCTGCTGTACCCCCGCCTGCGGAAGTCGCCCTACTTCTGGAAGTCACGGGCGCACGGCGTGGCGATGTACAGCGTCTACAACCACACCTATCACCCCCGGCACTACGGCGACCCGGTCGCCGAGTACTGGGCGCTGCTCGAGGGCGTGACCCTCTGGGACGTCGGCGTCGAGCGCCAGATCGAGATCACCGGCCCGGACGCCTTCGCGTTCACGAACATGCTCGTGCCCCGGGACCTGACGAAGTGCGCCGTGGGGCAGTGCAAGTACGTGTTCATCACCGCCCCGGACGGCGGGATCATCAACGACCCGGTCCTGTTGCGTCTCGAGGAGGATCGCTTCTGGCTCTCGCTCGCCGACTCCGACGTCGGGCTCTGGGCGACGGGGCTGGCCCACGCCGGCGGCTGGGACGTGTCGGTCCGGGAGATCGACGTCGCTCCCGTGCAGGTCCAGGGCCCGAAGGCCAAGGCGCTGGTCACCGACCTCTTCGGGGCCGACGTCGCCGAGATGCCCTACTACCACCTGCGCCACGCCGTGCTGGACGACATGGAGGTCGTCATCAGCCGTACCGGCTACAGCGCGGAGATCGGGTACGAGATCTACCTGCACCAGGCCATCCGCGACGCGGGGAAGCTGTGGGACCGGGTGTGGGAGGCGGGCCGGCCGCACGACCTGCGCCCGATCGGCCCGTGCCACATCCGGCGCATCGAGGGCGGCATGCTCGCCTACGGCTGCGACATCACGCTCGACACCAATCCGCTCGAGGTCGGCTACGACTACACGTGGATGGTCGACCTCGACCAGGAGGCCGACTTCGTCGGCAAGGACGCCCTGATCCGCGCCAAGCAGCGGGGCCTGGACCGCTCGCTGGTCGGTGTGGAGATCGGCGGGGCGCGGCTGGGCACGTTCAACGACGGCTCGATGATCGAGCCGTTCACGGTGCGGGACGGCGCGGGGGCCGTGGTCGGGTCGGTGACCAGCGCCTGCTGGTCGCCGCGGCTCGAGCGCAACATCGGGCTGGCCATGGTTGCCACCCCCTCGACGCCGTTGGGGACGGCGCTGGTGGTGGACGCCGGCGCGGGGGACGGCGGGATGCTGGGGCGTGACGTCCGCGAGGCCGTCGTGGTCGAGAAGCCCTTCGTCGACCCGCGCAAGCAGACTCCCAAGGGCTGAGCGGGGCCGTCATGGAGCCGGGATCCCTCGCCGCGCTGCTCGCCCGGCCGCGCTACGAGGTGGCGCCGGTGGCGGGCGTTCTCGCGGCGGCCGCCGACCTCCCCGCGGGGGCGACGGTCGCCGTCACCGCCTCGCCGAGCCGGGGTCCGGACGCCACGGTGGCGGTCGCCGAGGGGCTCGCGGCCCTCGGGTTCGCCCCCGTGCCGCACCTCGCGGCGCGCAGCCTGCGCGACCGCGGCGAGCTCGCCCTCCACCTCGACCGGCTCGCCGGGGCCGGCGTCCGCGACGTGTTCGTCGTGGGCGGCGACGCCCGGGAGCCTGCCGGGGAGTTCCCCGACGGGCTCGCGGTGCTCCGGGCGATGGAGGAAATGGGCCAACGGCCGCCGCGCGTGGGCGTGCCGTCGTACCCGGACGGCCACCACCGGATCCCCACCGGCGTCCTCTGGACCGACCTGGCGGCCAAGGCAGCGCACGCCGACTACACCGTCACGCAGCTGTGCTTCGACGCCGAGGTCGTCGGGGCGTTCGTCGACGAGGCCCGCGGGCGGGGGATCCGTCTGCCCGTGATCGCCGGCGTCCCGGGTGTCGTCGACGCCGCGCGCCTGGTGCGCGTCAGCGTCCGCATCGGCGTCGCCGACGCCGTGCGCTTCGCCCGCGCGCACCCCGGGACCGCGGGGTCCCTGCTGCGGTCGCGCTCGCACCGTTCCGACGACCTCGTCGAGGCCCTCGCCGCCGGCGGGAGCGACCTCGCGGGGCTGCACGTCTTCACGTTCAACCAGATCGAGCCGACCGTGCGGTGGCTGACCGAGGCCCGCCGCGCGGCCGCCTGAGGCTGGACACCGCGCTGGGAAGGACCCGCCGTGACACCGTTCCCTGACCGTGCCCAGGTCGTCGTGATCGGGGCCGGCATCGTCGGCAACTCCGTGGTGCACCACCTCGCGCGGCTGGGTTGGCGCGACATCCTGCTGGTGGACAAGGGCCCGCTGCCCGACCCGGGCGGCTCGACCGGCCACGCGTCGAACTTCGTGTTCCCCGTCGACCACTCGCGGGAGATCACGCAGCTCACCGCGGACTCGTCGCGGCAGTACGCCGAGCTCGGAACCCTGACGACGTGCGGCGGCATCGAGGTGGCCCGCACCCCGGAGCGCGTCCAGGAGCTGCACCGGCGCATGTCGTCGGCGCACGCGTGGGGCATCGACGCGGAGCTGATCACCCCGGCCGAGGTGGCGGAGAAGGTCCCGTTCCTCGACCCCACGGTCGTGCTCCGGGGGTTCTGGACGCCGTCGGTGGCGGTCGTCGACCCGCTGCGGGCCGGCGAGCTGATGCGCGAGCGGGCCACGGCCGCGGGCGCGCTCACGGTGTCGGCGATGACCGAGGTGCTGGCCGTCGACACCGACGACGGGCGCGTGACCCGGGTCCGCACCGACCGCGGCGACGTCGACACCGAGTACGTCGTCGTCGCATGCGGCGTGTGGAGCCCGCGCATCGCGGCGCTGGCGGGCGCGACGATCCCGCTCACGCCCGCCGTGCACCAGATGATCGACGTCGGCCCGATCGCCGAGCTCGCGGCCACCGGGCGGGAGATCGCGTTCCCGATCGTGCGCGACATGGACCCGCTGATGTACGAGCGGCAGAGCGGCGCCGACCTGGAGATCGGGTCGTACGCCCACCGCCCGATCCTCTGCGAGCCCGACGACATCCCGTCGCTGGCCGCTGCGGCGCTCTCGCCGACGCAGCTGCCGTTCACCCCCGACGACTTCGACCCGCAGATGGAAGCGGCGCTCGAGCTGTTCCACCCCGTCCTCGACCGCCCCGACGCCGGCATCCGGCACGCCATCAACGGGCTGCTCTCCCTCACGCCCGACGGGCACCCGCTGCTCGGGGAGACCCCGGAGGTGCGTGGCCTCTGGTCCGCCGCCGCGGTGTGGATCAAGGAGGGGCCCGGTGTCGGCCGGCTCATCGCCGAGTGGATGACCGAGGGCGCCCCCGAGATCGACGCGGCCGCCTCCGACATCGCCCGCTTCGCCCCGCACGAGCGCACCCGCCACCACGTGCGCGCCCGCGCGTGCGAGGGCTTCAACAAGACCTACGGGATCACGCACCCGCGCGAGCAGTGGAGCTCCGACCGCGGGGTGCGCCGCTCGCCCTTCCACGAGCGCGAGGTGGCCCTCGGCGCGGAGTTCTTCGAGGTGGCGGGCTGGGAGCGCCCGCAGTGGTACGCGTCGAACGCGCCGCTGGTGGCGGAGCTCGGCGTGCCCGACCGCCCGCACGAGTGGGACGCGCGCTGGTGGTCGCCGATCATCGACGCCGAGCACCTGGCGATGCGCCGGAGTGCGGCGATGATCGACCTCAGCGCGTTCTCCCAGTTCGACGTCCGCGGCCCCGGGGCGCTCGCGTACGTCCAGCACCTCACGGTCGCGCAGATGGACCGGCCCGTCGGGCGGGTGATCTACACGCCGGTCCTCGCCCCGGACGGCGGCTTCCGCAGCGACCTGACCGTCGTGCGGCTCGGCGATCGGCACTTCCGGGTGGTCACCGGCGGCTCCGACGGCGCGCGGGACCTGGCGTGGTTCACCCGCCATCTGCCGCGCGACGGGTCGGTGACGCTGACCGACGTCACCTCGGCGGTCTGCACCCTCGGGCTCTGGGGCCCGCGGGCCCGCGACGTCCTCGCGGCGATCACCGACGAGGACGTGTCCGACGCCGCCTTCCCGTTCGCCACCGCGCGCACGATCACGATCGGGTCGATCCCGGTCCTCGCGCTACGCCTGTCCTACGTCGGCGAGCTCGGCTGGGAGCTGCACGCACCCACCGAGTGCGGGCTGCGCCTGTGGGACGCGGTCGCCGAGGCGGGCGCGCCGCACGGTCTCGTGCCGGCCGGCATCGGCGTCTACGGCACCACCGCGCGCATGGAGAAGGGCTACCGGCTCGTCGGCCACGAGCTCGACGCCGAGCACGGGCCGGTGGAGGCGGGGCTCGCTCTGCCCGGGCTGAAGTCCCAGGACTTCGTCGGCAAGGCCGCCTACACCAAGGCCCGCGAGGGCGAGCCCGAGGCGACGCTGTGCACGCTGACGCTCGACCCCGGCGATCCTGCGGGGCATCCACGCTTCCCGCAGGGCGGCGAGCCGGTCCTCACGCCCGACGGCGCCCGGATCACCGACCGCCGGGGCCGGCCGTCGTTCGTCACCAGCGCGGGCGCCGGCCCGTCGCTCGGGACGTACCTGCTGATGGCGTACCTGCCGCCCTGGCACGCCGTCGAGGGCACCGGTCTGCTCGTCGAGTACCTGGGGGAGCGCTACCCGGTGACGGTCGCGCGGGCGGGCCGGACGCCGCTGTTCGACCCCGACGACACCCGGATGAGGTGACGGCGGATGGACGTCCTGGTCTGCGTGAAGCGCGTCCCGGCGGTCGGCGCGGAGATCCTGCTGACCGCGGACGGGACGGCGATCGACACCCGCCACCTCGGCTTCACCATCGGGCCGCACGAGGAGTGCGCGGTCGAGGAGGCGGTGCGCATCGCCGAGCGCACCGGAGGCTCGGCGGGCGTGCTCACCGTCGGTCCGCCCGAGACCGAGGAGCAGCTGCGCTACGCGCTGTCGATGGGTGCCGACCACGCCGTCCGGGTCGACACCCCCGAGACCGACCCGGATCCCGAGGCCACCGCCGCGGCCGTGACGGGCGCGCTGGGCGAGCTGCCGCCCTACGACCTCGTCCTGTTCGGCGAGGCCTCGGCGGACGCCGGGCACGCGCAGGTCGGGTTCCGGGTCGCCTGCGCGCTGCGGCGGCCGGTCGTCGGCGGGGTGAAGGGGATCGACCTCGACGGTGACCGGGTGCTCCTGCGCCGCGAGTCGCCCGAGGGCGTCGAGGTGCACGAGGCGCCGCTGCCGGCCGTCGCCGCCGTGCTGGAGGGGCTCAACCTGCCCCGTTATCCGACGATCAAGGGTCGGTTGCGGGCGAAGAAGGCGCCGATCCGCGTCCTGGACGGCCCGGGAGCGACCGGCGGGCTGCGGACCCTGCGGCTGCGCCACCGGCCCGAGGCGCGGGCGCGGACCGTGGTGCTGGGCCACGGGGCCGCGGCGGCACCGGCGGTCGTGGACGTGCTCGCCGAGCTGGGGATCGTGCCCTGAGGGAGATGGTGCACTGATGGTGCTGGTCGTGGTCGAGAGGGACGGCGACGGGACGCTGACCGAGGACTCCGCCGAGGTCCTCGCCGCCGCACGGGACCTCGCCGAGTCCCTCGGCGTCCCGGTCGGGGCCGTCGCGGTGGGGGAGCCGGGGGAGCTCCCCGACGACCTCGTCAAGCGGGGCGTCGGGCGCCTCCACCTCCTGGCACACGAGCTGCTCACCGACGGGTCGCCGGCATGTCTGGGGGAGGCGCTCGCCGGGCTCGTGGCCGACCTGCGCCCCGCGGCCGTGCTCGCCCCGAGCACCGACCGGAGCACCGAGGCGATGGCGTGGGCCGCCGCGGAGCTGGGGATGCCGCTGGCCACGGCATGCACGGAGATCCGCCCCGGGGACGACGGCCCCTGGGAGGTCACCCGGGAGCGGGCGGGCGGGGTCCTGCTCGAGGACGCGGCCCTGACCGCGCCGATCCGGCTGTGCACGCTGCGCCCCGGGAGCCCGTCGCCGAGCGAGACGGCCGCGGCCGACGAGATGACGGTGCACGTCGTCGTGCCGGAGCTGCGGGCCTCGGTGCCGCGGGCCCGGCTGGTCGAGCGCCGGGAGCGCGCCGCCGGGATGACGCTGACCACCGCCCCGGTGGTGGTCGCGGGCGGGCGCGGGGTCGGCAGCTCCGAGGGCTACGCGGTGCTCGAGGAGCTGGCCGGTCTCGTCGGCGGGGCCGTCGGGTGCTCGCGGGTCGCCACCAACAACGGCTGGCGCCCCCACGCCGACCAGGTCGGGCTCACCGGCACCCGGATCAGCCCGGACCTCTACGTCGCCTGCGGGATCAGCGGCGCCACCCAGCACTGGGTCGGCTGCATGAACGCCCGGTCGATCCTGGCGGTGAACACCGATCCCGAGGCGCCCATGGTCACGCGCGCGACGTGGGCGGTGATCGGCGACGTGCACGAGGTGCTGCCGGCCGTGGTCGACGAGATCCGGCGGCGATCCGGACGCTGACCGTCGGCCCGATCGCGGTCGGGGCCGCTCGCGAGGTGGCGGTGTCGGCGGGGTTACCGTGGAGGTCGTGTCCGCGTATCCGCCTCCCCGCCCGCCCGGGCGTGGCCAGGGCTCTCCACCGCCGCGACGCGGCGGCCGGGCCGTCCGCGTCGACCCCGTGCTCGTCGAGATCGCGGCCGGGCTCGTGTGGCTCGCGGTGGGCACCCTGGGCCTCGGGGCCGACGGGGTCGGCACGCTGATCCTCGCGATCGGCATCGCCGTCGCCATCGGCATCGGGGTGGAGAACCGCCGCCGGGGGCCGCGCCCGTTCGACACCTCGCGCTCCACCGAGGTCCTGCGCCTCGCCGCCGGCGTCGTCGTCATCGTGATCGTGGCGTCCATCGTGCTGGGTCTGCTCAGCGCCTCGGACCTCCTGCCGGGCCTGGCGCTGGTGCTCACCGGCGCGGCGTTCGTGCTGCTCAGTCGCTCCACCGGCCAGCGGCCCACGCGCTGGCTGGGCTTCCTGCTCGTCGGCGCGGGCCTGCTCTCGGCGCTGATCTCGACGATGGCGGCCGGCGGCTTCGTGTCGCAGGGCCTGCTCGGGCTGCTCGCGGGCGTCGTCATCCTGCTCTCCGCGGCCGACCGCGTGGGCCTCGTGGAGATGTTGAGGGACCGATGACCGAGCCCGCCGTCACCCCGGAGACCCCGGACCCCGGGACCGCTCCGGGGCCGGTGCTCACGCTCTCGCCGCGCGGCTCCCGCCGCACGCGGCCCGCGCAGCACCTCGCGGACCTCGACACCGAGGGCCGCCGCGCCGCGGTCGCCGAGCTGGGGATGCCGGCCTTCCGCGCCGACCAGCTCTCGCGCCACTACTTCACGCGCCTCGAGAGCGACCCGGCGACGATGACCGACCTGCCCGCCGCGGCGCGCGAGACGCTCGGGCCTGCGCTGCTGCCCTCGCTGCTCACCCCCACCTGGGAGCAGGACTGTGACGGCGGCACCACCCGCAAGACGCTGTGGCGCGCCAACGACGGGGCGCTCGTCGAGAGCGTGCTCATGGGCTACACGGACCGCGCCACCGTCTGCATCTCCAGCCAGGCCGGCTGCGGCATGGCGTGCCCGTTCTGCGCCACCGGCCAGAACGGCCTGGAGCGCAACCTGTCGACCGCCGAGATCGTCGAACAGGTCCGCTCCGCGGCCGCCGTCGTGCGCTCCGGCGGGCTGGGCGCGAACCTCAGCCGGCTGTCGAACGTCGTCTTCATGGGCATGGGCGAGCCGCTGGCGAACTACCGCCGCGTCGTCGACGCCGTGCACCGCCTCTGCGACGCCCCACCCGCGGGGCTCGGGCTCTCGCAGCGCTCGGTCACCGTCTCGACGGTGGGTCTCGTGCCGGCGATCCACCGCCTCGCCGAGGAGAACCTGCAGGTGACGCTGGCGGTGTCGCTGCACACCCCGGACGACGAGCTGCGCGACACCCTGGTGCCGGTCAACACCCGCTGGCCGGTGGCCGACGTGTTCGCCGCCGCCCGGCACTACGCCGACGTCACCGGACGCCGCGTCTCCATCGAGTACGCGCTGATCCGCGACGTGAACGACCAGCCGTGGCGCGCCGACCTGCTGGCCAAGCTGGCGTCGAAGCACCTCGGCCGGTTGGTCCACGTCAACCTCATCCCGCTCAATCCGACGCCGGGCAGCAAGTGGGACGCGAGCCCCGCGCCGGTGCAGGCGGAGTTCCTGCGGCGCGTGCGCGAGGGCGGCGTGGCGTGCACGGTGCGCGACACCCGCGGCCGTGAGATCGCCGCCGCCTGCGGGCAGCTCGCGGCCACCGCACGGCCATGAGCCCGGCCGCGAGTCCGGCCATGAGTCCGGCCATGAGTCCGGCGTGACCTGGCAGGTCCACCGGCTCGCGCCCGCACTCGCGGAGGGCGCGCCGGACGCGGACACCGCGACCTGGATCCGGGCCATGATGGCGGCGTTCCTCGGGCCCCGGCCCGGGCCCGAGGAGATGGCAACAATCGCGGCGTCGTTCGCCGGGCAGCGGCTGCGCGGGGTGTACGAGACCGCCGACACGTCCCCGGTGGCCACCCTGCGCTCGTGGGACACGGCGATGACGGTGCCGGGCGGCGAGGTGGCCGCCGACGCGATCAGCTCGATCGGCGTCCGCGCCACGCACCGCCGCCGTGGCCTGCTGCGGGCGCTCCTCGTCGACGACCTCGCCGAGGCGGTGCGCGCCGGCACCCCGGTCGCGGCGCTCACGTCCACGCAGGGCTCGCTCTACGAGCGCTTCGGGTTCGGGCTCGCCGCCTGGACGCGGTCGCTCACGCTGGACACCCGCGCGGCCCGGTTCCGCGACGCGGCGCCGACCGGCCGCCTCCGGATGCTCGACCCCTCGGGCTTCGCCCCGGTCGCCGGGCCCATCCAGGACCGTGCCCGGCGTCGGCACCCGGGCTCGATGGACCGGTCCGCCCCGTCGTGGCACGCGCTGATCACCGGGGGCGTGTACGACAGCTCGCCCCGCTCCGCGGTCGCCTGGGCCGACGCGACCGGCCGGCCCGCCGGCTACGTCGTCTACGGAGTGGCCGAGTCCTGGTGGGGCACCGGTTCCGCGACGCTCGCCGTGCACGACCTGCAGGCGACGACCCCGGAGTCCTACCGCGAGCTGTGGCGACACCTGGCCTCGCTCGACCTCGTCGGTGAGGTGGGGTGGGCGAACGCCTCACTCGACGAACCGCTCCCGTGGCTGCTCACCGACCACCGCGCGGTGAGCTCCGGCGGGCCGCGCGACATGCTCTGGCTGCGCGTCCTCGACGTCCCGGCCGCGCTGGGGGCCCGCCGCTACCCCGTCACCGACCGGATCGTGCTGCGCGTGCACGACCCCGACCGCCACGCCTCGGGCTGCTGGGCGCTCGACACCACCGACCAGGTCACCCCGGCGGTGACCGCCACGACCGATACGCCCGACGTCGAGATGGACGCCGCGGCACTCGGATCGCTCTACCTCGGGGGCGTCGATCCCCGGGTCCTCGCCCGGGCCGGGCGGCTCTCCGAGCACAGCCCCGGCGCCGCCGGCCGCCTCGCCCGGCTCTTCGCCGCGCCCGGCGTGCCCTGGAACGGCATCCGCTTCTGACTACGATCGCCGCTGTGGCGAGCGAACGCTTCGGCCCGTACCGGATCGAGGGGATGATCGGGCGCGGCTCGATGGGCGAGGTGCACCGGGCCACCGACCTGCGCAAGGAGCGCACGGTCGCGCTCAAGCGCCTCTCCGTCGCCCACAGCGGCGACGAGGGGTTCGCCACACGCTTCCGGCGCGAGGCCGAGATGACCGCCCGGCTGCACGAGCCGCACGTCATCCCGATCCACGACTACGGCGAGATCGACGGGCAGCTCTACCTGGACATGCGCCTCGTCGAGGGCATCGACCTCAGTGGCGCGATCGCCGGCTCCGGGCCGCTCGACCCGCAGCGGGCGGTCGCGGTCGTCGAGCAGGTCGCGGCGGCGCTCGACGCCGCCCACCGCGCCGCGCTGATCCACCGCGACGTCAAGCCCTCGAACATCCTGCTGGCGCAGCCGGAGGGGTCGGGGCCCGAGTTCGCCTATCTCATCGACTTCGGGATCGCGGCGAGCCTGCGCGACTCCCGCCTCACCGAGCAGAGCACGCTGATCGGCACCGCCGCCTACATGGCGCCCGAACGGTTCATGCCGGGGGCGGGCGGCGACCACCGCGTCGACGTCTACGCCCTGGGCTGCGTGCTGCACGAGACGCTGGTGGGCAAGCAGCCGTTCCCGTCCGGGAGCATCCACCAGCTGATGCACGCCCACGTCCACGAGCCGGCGCCGCGACCCGGCAGCTTGCGCGCCGGTCTGCCGCAGGCGCTCGACGAGGTCGTCGCCACGGCCATGGCCAAGGACCCCGACCAGCGCTACCAGCGCGCGGGCGAGCTCGCCGCCGCCGCGCGCGCGGCGATCTCGGGCGTCGGGGCGGTGATCCCGGGGTCCCCGAGCTCGCCCACGATCCCGGGAGCGGGCGGGAAGGGTGGGTCGGGCGGGGTGGCCGGCCCCGGCGGGGTGACCGGCTCGGCTGCGGTGCCCGACCGGTCGGACTCGACCGACGAGTTCGCGCGCCCGGCCCTCTCGGGCACGAAGCCCGGGACGAAGCCAGGGACGAAGCCGGGTACGGCCCCGGGGACGCAGGCACCGCCACCGTCCTCCGCGCCGTCCCGGCGGCCCCGGCTGTGGCTGGTCGCCGCGGTCGTGCTGGCGCTGCTCGTGCTCGGCGGCACGGGCTACCTGCTCGCCCGGGACTACCTGCCCGCCGGCCAGGCCGCCCCTCCCGGGCCGGCCGCCGCCCGGCTGCCCGACGGCCTCGTCGGGACGTGGAACGGCACCCAGAACGAGCCGGCCTCGGGACGCGACTTCGGGGTCCGCGTCGACCTGAGGGCGGGGGCGGTCGGCGAGCGCGTGGGGGAGATGTCGTTCTCCGTCTTCGACTGCCGGTTCGACCTGGTCCTCCTCAGCGTCCAGGGCACCACCGACATGGCGGCCCGGCCGGTCGCGGGCCCGTGCACCGAGGGCGTCGTGCGCGCCACCGAGGCCGGGCCGGACCGGTTCACCTACGAGACCCTCGCCGGCGACCGGGTCGTCGCGACCGGGGACCTCACGCGGGGCTGAGAGGGCGGGGTCTCCTCGGGAGAGCTCAGACCTCGGGCGGCTCGTCGGGCACGCCCCCGTCGCGCTCGGCCCACTCGAGCAGGGCGCGCAGGTCGAACACCGACTCGTCGATGCCGGCCGTCAGGTCGCCGACCTCGGTGTAGCGGGCGGGCATCGTCGCGATCGTGAAGTCGCCCGGCTCGGCGTCGGGGACCTCGTCCCAGCGCAACGGCGCCGACACCCGCGCCTCCGGCGTCCCGCGCACCGAGTAGGCCGAGGCGATCGTGTGGTCGCGGGTGTTCTGGTTCCAGTCGAGGAAGACCGTCCCGGGCTCGCGGTCCTTGCGCCACCACGCGGTCGTCACCAGGTCCGGCGCGCGGCGCTCGACCTCGCGGGCGAACGCGAGCGCCGCCCGGCGCACCTCGGTGAACGAGTGCTCGGGGCGGATGCGCACGTAGATGTGCAGGCCCTTGCCGCCCGAGGTCTTCGGGAACCCGACGGCGCCGAGGTCGTCGAGCACCTCCCGGGCGACCGCGGCCACGCGGCGCACGGTCGGGAACTCGACGTCGGGCATGGGGTCGAGGTCGATGCGCCACTCGTCGGGGGACTCGACGTCGGTCGCGCGGCTGTTCCACGGATGGAACTCCACGGTCGACATCTGCACGGCCCAGATCACGTCGGCGGGGCTGGTGACGCACAGCTCGTCGGCGGTGCGGTTGTAGCGCGGGAAGTGGACGCGCACGGTGCGCACCCAGTCCGGGGCGCCCTTGGGGAGGCGCTTCTGGTGGACCTTCTCGCCGTCGGTGCCGGTGGGGAAGCGGTGCATCATGCAGGGCCGTTCCCGCAGCGCCCGGACGATGCCGTCGGAGACGGCGAGGTAGTACCGGGCGAGATCGAGTTTGGTTTCTCCGCGCGCCGAGAAGTACACCCTGTCGGGGTTGGTGAGGCGCACGGTCCGTCCGTCGACCTCGATCTCCGCGGCCTCGGTCACGGCGGCACGATACTCCCGGAGCGGACGGAGGCTCATGACCAAGCGCATCGTGGTGATCGGCGGGGACGCCACCGGCATGTCGGCGGCGTCCACGGCGCTGCGCCACGCCGGTCACGGCGCCCTCGAGGTCGTCGTGCTCGAGCGGGGTCACTACACCTCGTACTCGGCGTGCGGCATCCCCTACTGGATCGCCGGGGACGTCGCCAGCCGTGACGAGCTGATCGCCCGCACTCCCGAGCAGCACCGTGAGGCCGGGATCGACCTGCGGATGCGCACCGAGGCGACGGCGATCGACCTCGACAAGCGGTCGGTGAGCGTGCGCGGCGTCGACGACGGCGACACCTACGAGCTCGGGTACGACGAGCTGGTCATCGCCACCGGCGCGGTGCCGACCGTGCCGCCGCTGGAGGGCTCCGAGGCCGAGGGCATCTTCGGCGTGCAGTCGCTGGAGCAGGGCGAGCAGATCGTGAAGGATCTGGGCGACGGGGACCGCCGGCGCGCCGTGGTCGTCGGTGCGGGCTACATCGGTGTCGAGATGGCCGAGGCGATGGTCACCCGCGGGCTCGAGACCACGATCATCGACCAGGCGCCCGAGCCGTTCACCCAGGTCGACCCCGACATGGGCGCGCTGATCCACGAGGCCATGGAGGGCATGGGCATCACGGTGCTCACCGGCGTCTCGGTCGACGGCTTCGACGTCGGCGAGGACGGGCGGGTGCGCGCGGTGCGTGCCGGCGACACCGTGCTCCCCGCCGATATCGTGATCATCGGTCTCGGGGTGAAGCCGAACGCGTCCCTCGCGGCCGACGCGGGGCTGACGATCGGCGCCTCGGGCGGCATCACCACCGATGTGCGGATGCAGGCCGCGCCGGGCGTGTGGGCGGGCGGCGACTGCGTCGAGGTCCACCACCGCCTCTCGGGCAAGCCCGTCCACATCGCGCTCGGCACCCACGCCAACAAGCACGGCCGGATCATCGGCACGAACGTCGCCGGCGGCTACGGCGCGTTCCCCGGCGTGATCGGGACGGCGATCAGCAAGGTCTGTTCGCTGGAGATCGGGCGCACCGGGCTCGGGGAGTCCGAGGCGGACGCCGCGGGCTTCGGCTACGTCACCGCCACCGTCGAGTCGACGACGACGGCCGGCTACTGGCCGGGCGCCGAGATGATGACGGTCAAGGTGCTCGCCGAGCAGCGCACCGGCCGGCTCCTGGGCGCCCAGATCGTGGGCCGCGAGGGGTCGGCGAAGCGGATCGACGTCTTCGCCACGGCGATCTGGAACGGCATGACCGTCGAGGAGATGACGTTCATGGACCTCTCCTACGCCCCGCCGTTCTCGCCGGTCTGGGACGCCGTTCTCGTCGCTGCCCGCAAGGCCGCCAAGGAGGTCCAGGCCGCCGTCCCGGCCTCACCGGTCTGACGGGCGAAGCCCTCGTGAGCCCCATCAGCCGACGTGGACCGCGGGGCGCTGGTTGCGGTCGGGCTCGGCCTCGCGGAGCACCTCGCGCGTCACCGGGGCCACCTCGCCGACGCCGAAGAGCAGATAGCGGGCGATGTTGGTGGCCGGGCTGCCCTCGTCCCACTCGAAGTAGACGTGCGGCACGCGTCCGGTGAGGTCGCGCAGGTGCAGCAGGAGCGCCGCGATGGCGTTGGGCACCGTGGCGCTGCGGGCGCGCAGGATCCGGTAGCCGTGGCGCTCCTCGCCGAGCACGTACAGCTCGGACTCGAAGTTCGAGGGGTCGTCCACGGTGATCTCGACGAAGATCACCACGTCGCCGGACGGGATGTGGTGGTCGGCGCGCTCCTCGAGCTCCTTCTCCTCGTACTCCCGCTTGTCGCGCCGGCCCGGCTCGTTGGCCACCAGCCGGATCGTCGCCTCCGGGTCCTCCTCGTGGGCCTCGCGGACGATCCGGCGGGCGGTCTTGTCGAGGTGCACCCCGGTGATCCGGAGCTCGGTGCTCCGCAGCGCCCGCGAGGCGAAGGACACGATGAAGATCGCCGCCACGAAGAGCAGGCCGATCTTGAGGCCCTCGGGACGCTCGATCATGTTCGCCACGGTGGTGTAGACGAAGACGACGGCGATGATCCCGAAGCCGACCGTCGCCGCCTTCTGGCCCTTGTGCCGGGCCGAGAGGGTCACCGCGATCGACGCCGACGTGATGAGCACCAGGACGCCGGTGGCGTAGGCGCCGCTCTGCGCGTCGACGCTCGCGTCGAAGATGACCGTGATGAGGATGCCGAGGGTCGTGAACACCAGCACCATCGGGCGCACGGCGCGCGCCCAGTTCGGCGCCATGCCGTAGCGCGGCAGGTACCGGGGGACGAGGTTGAGCAACCCCGCCATCGCCGACGCCCCGGCGAACCACAGGATCGTGATGGTCGACAGGTCGTAGGCCGTGCCGATGACCTCGCCGAACTGCTCGTGGGCCAGGTATGCGAGCGCCCGCCCGTTGGCCTGGCCGTCGGGCCCGAACTGCTCGAGCGGGATGAGCAGCGTCGTCACGAAGCTCGACGTGATGAGGAAACCGCTCATGATCAGGGCGGCGGTGGTGAGCAGCTTGCGGGCGCCGGCGATGCGTCCCTCGGGGTGCTTCTCCGTGTCGCCCTCGGCGCCCTTGACCAGCGGCATGACCGCGACCCCGGTCTCGAACCCGGACAGGCCCAGCGCGAGCTTGGGGAACACCACGAGGGCGATCGCGACGACGACCAGCGGGTTGCCGTGCTGGGTGAGCAGGGCGTCGCTCCAGTCGGCGATGACCACCGGCTCGGTGAACACCCGGTACAGCGCGCCGGACACCACCACGAGGTTGAGCAGCAGGAACGTGGCCACGACGACCACGGCGATGCCGACGGCCTCGGCGAAGCCCATGAGGAAGACGACGCCGAGCAGGACGACGAGCGCGCAGGTCAGCGGCACCTCCCACCCGTGCAGCGCGCTGCCGACCAGGGGGTTCTCGACGATGTGTGCGGTGGCGTCGGCGGTCGAGAGGGTGATGGTGATGAGGAAGTCGGTGACCGCGAAGCCCAGCAGCACGAGCACCAGGAGCTTCGACCACCAGTACGAGAGCAGCCGCTCGAGCATGGCCACCGAGCCCTCGCCGTGCGGGCTCTCGCGGGCGACGCGCCGGTAGACCGGCAGCGCCCCTGCGAGCGTGACCACCACGAGGACGAGTGTCGCGATCGGCGAGATCAGCCCGGCGGCGACGACGGCGACGGCCGGCTGGTAGCCCAGTGTCGAGAAGTAGTCGACGCCCGTGAGGCACATGACGCGCCACCACGGCTTCCCGTGGGACGTCTCCCGCGGCCGCGCGTGGGGCCCGGAGTAGTGGGCGCTGCGGTCGGCCAGGCCGTCGAGCATCCATCGTCGCAGGGACGACGGCTCCCGACGCTGCTCCGGCGGTGCCGGCGGGGCGCTCACCGCCGCCAGGACGTCCGGGCGCGGATGATCGAGCCGAGCGACAGCGCGAAGAAGCCGATCGCGAGGACGACCAGCCAGATGTCCTCCTGGGCGCCCACGTGGTTGCCCCAGAGCATGATGAGCAGGATCGCCGCGACCAGGAAGCCCGCGAACCGGGCCAGCTTCGGGTAGTGCCCGTGCCAGCCCCACTCCACCGAGGGCTCGTCGTCCGAGGACACACCGTTGACCACCACGGCCTCGTGGTCGTGGTGCGCGACTCCGCCGCCGCGCTCCTGCTTGGCAGGGCTGTTCGAGGCCACGGCGCACTCCTGTCGTCTCGCTCGTCCGGGCGCGCCCAACCTACCGTCCCGGGCCCGCGCCCGTGATGATGAGCCGCGATGAGCACACCGTCCGGGTCCACCTCCGAGCCTCGCAGGCTCGTCCTCCTGGGCTCCACCGGATCGATCGGCACCCAGGCCCTCGACATCGTGCGGGCCCATCCCGAGCGCTTCGTCGTCACCGGGCTCGCCGCCGGTGGCGGCCGTCCCGACCTGCTCGCCCAGCAGGCCGCCGAGTTCGGGGTGCCGACGCTCGCCGTGGCCGACCCGGCGGCCGCGCCGGACCTGCGGGAGCGCACGGGTGCCGACGTCCTCGCCGGCCCGGAGGCGGCCGCCGAGCTGGCCGGCTCGGGCGCCGACGTCGTGCTCAACGCCATGGACGGCTCGCGCGGCCTGGCCCCGACGCTCGCCGCGCTCGCCGCGGGCTCGACGCTCGCGCTTGCCAACAAGGAGTCGCTGGTGGCCGGGGGGCCGCTGGTGACGCGCACGGCGACCCCCGGCCAGCTCGTCCCGGTGGACTCCGAGCACTCCGCGCTCGCGCAGTGCCTGCGGGGAGGCCGCGCGGAGGAGGTCGGGCGCCTGGTGCTGACCGCCTCGGGCGGCCCGTTCCGCGGACGATCCCGCGGCGAGCTCGCCGGCGTCACCGTCGACCAGGCGCTGGCCCACCCCACGTGGGCGATGGGGCCGGTGGTGACGCTGAACTCCTCGACGCTGGTCAACAAGGGGCTCGAGCTGATCGAGGCCCACCTGCTGTTCGGCGTGCCCTACGAGCGCATCGACGTCGTCGTCCACCCGCAGTCGATGATCCACTCGATGGTCACGTTCGTGGACGGCGCGACGATCGCCCAGGTCAGCCCGCCCGACATGCACATGCCGATCGCGCTCGCGCTCGCCTGGCCCGAGCGTCTCGCCGGCGCGAGCCGTCCCGAGACGTTCGCCGACCCGACGAGCTGGACCTTCGAACCCGTCGACGCCCACACGTTCCCCGCCCTCGACCTCGCCCGCGCCGCGGGCAGCGCCGGGGGATGCCTGCCCGCGGTGTACAACGCCGCGAACGAGGAGGCCGTCGCCGCCTTCCTCGCCGGTCGCTGCGCCTGGACCGGCATCGACGAGACGCTCGCCGCGGTGCTCGACGACGCGGGGGAGTGGGTGGTCGACCCGGGCACCGTCGCCGACGTCCTCGCCGCGGAGGACTGGGCCCGCACCCGGGCCCGCGAGCGCCTCGTGCCGGTGCCCTGAGCGGTGGCGTGAACGGCGTCCCGACCCGGGGCGCCCACGCAGGGCACATCCCCGGCCGTCTACCGTCCTGACCCGTGATGCTCGTCCTGGGGATCGTGCTCTTCGCGCTGGGTCTGCTGTTCTCCATCGCGTGGCACGAGCTCGGCCACTACACGGCGGCCCGGCGGTTCGGCATCCGCGTGCCCGAGTTCATGGTCGGGTTCGGGCCCACGGTGCTCTCGGTGAAGAAGGGCGAGACCCGCTTCGGCCTGAAGGCCGTCCCGCTCGGCGGCTACATCCGGATGATCGGGATGATCCCGCCCGCCCCGGGCGAGCGCATCGGCCGCAGCCGCCGATCGGGGCCGTTCCAGGGGATGGTCGACGACGTCCGCGCCGACTCGGTGCGCGACTTCGAGCCCGGCGACGAGGACCGCCAGTTCTGGACCCGCAAGCCCTGGCAGCGGATCATCGTCATGCTCGCCGGGCCGTTCATGAACCTGATCCTGGCGATCGTCCTATTCGCGATCGTGCTCATGGGCTTCGGTGTCGCGACCCCGCAGCCGGTGGTCAACGCCGTGAGCGAGTGCGTCGTCCCGGCCTCGTCGCAGACCGGTCCCGGCTGCCCCCCGGGCGCGCCCCCGACGCCCGCCGCGCAGGCGGGCTTCCTGCCCGGCGACCGCATCGTGAGCTTCGCCGGCCAGACCTACCCGGACTGGCCGAGCCTGCAGCGCGCCATCCGCGACGCGCGCGGCACCGTGCCCGTGGTCGTCGACCGCAACGGCACCGAGCTCACGCTGTACCCGACGCTGATCGAGAACCAGGTGCCCGACCTGGACACCCCACTCGGCGCCGACCCGCGCTACATCACCGCGTCGTTCCTCGGCCTCGAGCCGATCCAGCCGGTGATGCGCCAGACCGTGGGGCAGGTCACCGAGCGCATGGGGGAGATGCTCGAGGGCTCCGTCTACGCGATCGCGCGCCTGCCCGAGAAGGTGCCGGCGCTGTTCGGGGCCGTGTTCCTCGGCGAGGAGCGCGAGGTCAACGGCCCGGTGAGCCTCGTCGGCGTGTCGGTCATGGGCGGCCAGGTGCTCGAGCAGGAGCGCCCGGTGGCGGTCGAGATCTCGATCTTCCTCAACCTGCTCGCCGCGGTGAACCTGTCGCTGTGCCTGCTCAACCTGCTGCCGATCCTGCCGCTCGACGGCGGGCACGTGCTGCCGGCCCTGTGGGAGGCGGTCAAGAAGCGCATCGCGCGGCTGCGGGGGCGCCCCGACCCCGGCCCGGTCGACCTCGCCCGCCTGATGCCGATCGGCGTCGGGTTCGCGGCGGTGATCATGGCCTACGGCCTGCTGGTGATCGTGGCCGACATCGTCAACCCGATCGACCTGGGGTTGTAGCTCACTCCCGGCGTGGCGCGGCCCACCGGCAGGCACCGCCGCGCTGTAGGACACTGGACGGGTCAGGTCCTCCAGCACGGGAGAGAGATGACCATCGATCTCGGCCTGCCCGAAGCCCCCGCGGTGCTCGCGCCCCGGCGCAGGACCCGCCAGCTCGACGTGGGCGGCGTCGCTGTGGGCAGCGACCACCCGGTGTCGGTCCAGTCGATGACCACCACGCTGACCTCCGACGTCAACGCCACCCTCCAGCAGATCGCCGAGCTCACCGCGGCCGGCTGCGACATCGTCCGCGTCGCCGTGCCCTCGGCCGACGACGCCGAGGCGCTGCCGGCCATCGCGAAGAAGTCGAACATCCCGGTGATCGCCGACATCCACTTCCAGCCGAAGTACGTGTTCGCCGCGATCGACGCCGGCTGCGCGGCCGTCCGCGTGAACCCGGGCAACATCAAGAAGTTCGACGACAAGGTCGGCGAGATCGCGCGCGCCGCCAAGGACGCGGGCACCCCGATCCGCATCGGCGTCAACGCAGGCTCGCTCGAGCCCGGGATCATGGCGAAGTACGGCAAGGCGACGCCCGAGGCGCTCGTCGAGTCGGCGCTGTGGGAGGCGAGCCTCTTCGCCGAGCACGACTTCCACGACATCAAGATCTCGGTGAAGCACCACGACCCGGTGACCATGGTGCGCGCGTACGAGCTGCTCGCCGAGCAGTGCGACTACCCGCTGCACCTCGGCGTCACCGAGGCCGGGCCGACGTTCCAGGGGACGATCAAGTCCGCGACGGCGTTCGGCGCCCTGCTCAGCCGGGGCATCGGCGACACCATCCGCGTCTCGCTCTCGGCCCCGCCGATCGAGGAGGTCCGGGTCGGGCTCTCGATCCTCGAGTCGATGAACCTGCGCCCGCGCAAGCTCGAGATCGTCTCCTGCCCGTCCTGCGGGCGCGCCCAGGTCGACGTCTACAAGCTCGCCGACGAGGTGACCGCGGGGCTCGAGGGCATGGAGGTCCCGCTGCGCGTCGCCGTCATGGGCTGCGTCGTCAACGGCCCGGGCGAGGCCCGCGACGCCGACCTCGGCGTGGCGTCGGGCAACGGCAAGGGCCAGATCTTCGTCAAGGGCGAGGTCATCAAGACCGTGCCCGAGGCCCAGATCGTCGAGACCCTCATCGAGGAGGCCCTGCGCCTCGCCGAGGAGGCCGGCTCCGAGGAGGAGCTGGCCGGCGGCACCGCGGGCGGCACCCCCACCGTGACGGTGGGCTAGGTCGACCACTTCCGTGTCAGCGAAGTGCCGTCGCAGACGTTGAGTGTCCGTATCGGTACTTCGATCACCGGCGAGTGCGGTCGGTCGCGCCGGGGGTCAGGGTTCCGTGATCGGATGAGAGCGTGAGCACGTTCGACGACCTCGACGCCTTCGTCGCCACCCGCCGCTGTGCCGGGCTCGCGCTGTCCCCGGACGGCACGCGCCTCGTCACCACCGTCTCGGAGCTCTCCGCGGACGGGAAGAAGTACGGCACCTCGCTGTGGGAGCTCGACCCGGACGGTGAGCGGGCGCCGCGGCGCTTGACGCGCTCGTCGACCGGCGAGTCGTCGGCCACGTTCACCCCGGACGGCGACCTGCTTTTCACGTCGCGACGCGCGGACCCCATCGCGGAGAAGCCGACCGAGGACCGCACCGCCCTGTGGCTCCTGCCCGCGCGGGGCGGCGAGGCCCGGCCGGTGGCCGAGCGCCCCGGCGGCGTCAGCGGTTTCGCCGTGGCGCGGGACTCCGGCACGCTCGCCCTGGTCACCCCGAGGCCGGTGGAGGGGGACGCGGCCGAGCAGGTGGAGGCGCGCGAGACCGCGGGCGTCGCGGCGCGGCTGCACACCCATTTCCCGGTGCGCTTCTGGGACCACGACCTCGGCCCGGGCCGCGCGCACCTGCAGCGGTGCGCGCCCCCGGACCCGGCCGACCCCGACGCCGGCTACGGCGAGCCCGAGCACGTCGCCCCCGGCGCCGACCACCGCTTCGGCGGGAGCGCGATCAGCCCCGACGGGCGGACCGTCGCGGTGGTCGCGGAGGTGCCCGACCCCGCCGACCCCGCGTCGTGGCGTCGCCGTCTCGAGCTGCACACCGAGGATGGGCGTGTCGTCGTCGGCGACGAGCCGGGTGCCGACCACGAGGCGCCCACCTTCACCCCGGACGGCCGGTGGCTGCTGTGGGTGCGCGAGCGGCACCCCCGCCCGGGGCGCGGGATGGCGCACACGCTGAAGGCGCGCCCATTGGACGACGGTGCTTCGGGATCTGGCTACGAGCGCGACGTCCTGCCCGAGGAGGCCGTCCAGGTCCGCGGCGTCACCGGGGCCCCGGGCGGCGACGTCGTGTACGTCGTCGTCGACGAGGCCGGGCACGGGCCGGTGCTGCGCGTGTCGATCACCGACGGCACCGTCACCCGCCTGACCCGCTCCGGGGCCTACACCGACGTCGTCGCCGCCCAGGACGGCTCGGCGCTCTACGCGCTGCGCTCGGGCGTCGACGCGCCCCCGGCGCCGGTGCGCCTCGACCCCGAGGCCGCCGACCAGGAGCCGACGGCGCTGCGCGGGGTGACGCAGCTCGACCCGCTGCCCGGGACGCTCGCCGAGGTGCACGCCACCGCCGCGGACGGCACGGCGCTGCGTTCGTGGCTGGTGCTGCCCGGGGGCGCGTCGGCGGCGTCCCCGGCCCCGCTGGTCCTCTGGATCCACGGCGGGCCGCTGTCGAGCTGGAACGCCTGGTCGTGGCGCTGGAACCCGTGGCTGATGGCCGCGCGCGGCTGGGCGGTGCTGCTACCCGACCCGCGCCTGTCCACCGGCTACGGCCAGGAGTTCCTCGACCCCGCCACCGGGGCCTGGGGCGAGCTGCCCTACACCGACCTCATGACGGCCACCGAGGCCGCGCTGGCGCGCGAGGACGTCGACGCCACACGCGTCGCCGCGATGGGCGGGTCCTTCGGCGGCTACATGGCCAACTGGATGGCCGGGCACACCGACCGCTTCGCCGCGATCGTCACCCACGCCAGCATCTGGCACCTCGACGGCTTCGTCGGCACCACCGACGCCTCGTTCCACTGGCGTCGGGAGTGGGGCGACCCGCTCGACGAGCGCGAGCGCTACGACGCCCACTCGCCCCACCGCCACGTGCGGTCGATCGCCACGCCGATGCTGGTGATCCACGGCGACAAGGACTACCGCGTGCCGATCTCCGAGGGCCTGCGGCTCTGGTACGACCTGCAGCGCTCCGGGGTGGAGTCGCAGTTCCTGTACTTCCCCGACGAGAACCACTGGGTGCTCCAGCCCGGGGACGCGAAGCTCTGGTACCGCACGGTGTGGGCGTTCCTCGACCACCACGTCCTGCACCGTCCCTGGGAGCGGCCGGCCCTCGTCTGAGGGAGGGACGCGATCTCCCCACCGAACCGTGGACGTGGCACGCTTGGGAGGTGCTCCGTACCGCCGGTGCGCGGCTGCTCGACGACCGGGACCGGTCGAAGGTGCGGAGCGCCCTCGACGCCGATCCCGTCGCCACCTGCATGGTCGCCTCGCGCGTCGAGACGGTCGGGGTCGAGCCGTGGCGCCTCGGCGGCGAGCTGTGGGGCGTCGGCGGCCGGCTCGACGGGCTGTGCTTCTCGGGGGCCAACCTCGTCCCCCTGCGCGGCGACCGCGCGGAGGTGCGTCACTTCGCCGACCGGGCCCGTCGTCAGCGGCGCTCGTGCTCGTCGCTGGTCGGGCGGCGCGAGCTGGTGCTGCCGCTGTGGGAGGAGCTCTCCGAGCACTGGGACAGCGCCCGCGAGGTGCGTCCCGACCAGCCGCTGATGGCCACCGCGGTCGCCCCGACGGTCACGCCCGACCCCGCGGTGCGCCAGACCCGCCCGGACGAGATCGAGCGCTACCTACCCGCCGCGATCGCGATGTTCCTCGAGGAGGTCGGGGTCGACCCGCGTCTCGGCGACGGCGGCGCGGGCTATCGGGCCCGGGTGGCGGAGCTGATCGGTGCCGGGCGCGCGTTCGTGCGCTTCGAGCAGGGCGAGGTCGTGTTCAAGGCCGAGATCGGCGCCCTGTCGGCGCGGGTCGGGCAGATCCAGGGCGTCTGGGTGCACCCCGAGTGGCGGGGCCGGGGGCTGGGGCAGTCGGGGACGGCCGCCGTCGTGGCCCACCTCGTGCGGGCGCGCCGGGTCGCGAGCCTCTACGTCAACGCGTTCAACACCCCCGCCCGGCGCGCCTACGAGCGCATCGGGTTCGAGCAGGTCGGCTCGTTCGCCACCGTGCTGTTCTGAGCCCCGGTTCTGATTAACCTCGGGTCGTGACCACCGCGACGCCGACCCGCCACGCCTCCTGGATCGTGCTCGACGCCGCGGCGGTGCTGGCCTTCGCGGCGATCGGCCGGGCGAGCCACACCGAGGACCTCGCGGGCACCCTGCTCACCGCCGCGCCCTTCGTCGTCGGCGCCGCGGTGGGGACGTTGGCCGCGCGGACGTGGCGCGACCCGCTGGCCTGGCGTGCGGGGCTCGCGGTGTGGGCAGGGGCGGTGGTGGTCGGGCTGCCCGTGCGCGCCGCGATCACCGGGCGCCTGCCGCTGTCGTTCGCCATCGTGGCCACCGTCGCGCTCGGCGCACTGGTGCTGGGGTGGCGCGGCGTCGTCCGCCTGCTCCGTCGATCGGCGACACACCGGCACCGCTGAGCCCACGGCACGAGACGACGGCGGCCCGCGAGCGGGGCGCCTAGGGTGGGGGCATGCCGGTCCGCGCCCCGTTGCGGCCCGGGCAGCAGACCCCGCTGCGCCCGGTGCCCCCGCACATCACCCGCCCCGAGTACGTCGGGAAGCCCGCGCCCGCGCGCAGCACCGATCCCTGGGTGCAGCCGCCCGAGGTCATCGAGGCGATGCGGGTGGCCTCGACGATCGCCGCACAGGCGCTGCAGGCCGGCGGCGAGGCCGTCCGCCCGGGTGTCACCACCGACGAGGTCGACCGCGTCGTGCACGAGTTCCTCGTCGACCACGACGCCTACCCGTCGACGCTGGGCTACCGCGGCTTCCCGAAGTCGTGCTGCACCTCGCTCAACGAGGTCATCTGCCACGGCATCCCGGACTCGACGGTGATCAGCGACGGCGACATCGTCAACATCGACGTCACCGCCTTCATCGGCGGCGTGCACGGCGACACCAACGCGACGTTCCTCGCCGGGGACGTCGACGAGGAGGACCGCCTGCTCGTCGAGCGGACCCTCGAGGCGACGAAGCGGGCGATCAAGGCGGTCAAGCCGGGGCGTGAGCTCAACGTCGTCGGCCGGGTGATCGAGTCCTACGCGAACCGTTTCGGCTACGGCGTCGTCCGCGACTTCACCGGCCACGGCATCGGGCGGGCGTTCCACTCCGGGCTCGTCGTCGTCCACTACGACGACCCGGACCGCCACGAGATGCTCGAGCCGGGGATGACGTTCACGATCGAGCCGATGATCACCCGCGGCACCGCCGACTACGATCTCTGGGACGACGGCTGGACGGTGACGACCAAGGACAAGTCGCGCACCGCGCAGTTCGAGCACACGATCCTCGTCACCGACACCGGCAGCGAGATCCTCACGCTGCCGTGAGCACCTGCCGGTGTCAGCGTGGGGGCCACGCTGACACTCGACGTCAGGGAAGCCCCCACGATCACCGCGAGGTCTCGTGAGGCTCCCGCACGTGCTCGCCTCCGCCGCGGTGTCGATCGACGGCTTCCTCGACGACGACACCCCTGAGCGGCTCGTGCTCTCCGGGCCCGCCGACCTCGACCGCGTCGACGCCGAACGCGCGGGCGTCGACGCGATCCTCGTCGGCGGCGACACCGTCCGCGCCGACGACCCGCGCCTGCTCGTGCGCTCCCCGCAGCGCCGCGCCGACCGGCTCGCGCGCGGGCTGAGGCCGTCACCGCTCCGGGTCGTGCTCTCGTCGCGCCCCGTCGCCCCGGACGCCCGCGTGCTGACCGAAGGCCGCGAGCTCGCCGACACCGTCGTCCTCTGCGGCCCGCCCGACGAGGTGCTCGACCGCCTCGCCGCCCACGGCGTCGTGCGGCTCATGATCGAGGGCGGCGCGCGCGTGCACCGCGACTTCCTCGCCGCCCATGCCGTCGACGAGCTGCAGCTGGCGATCGCGCCGCGGCTCGTCGGCGCCGGGCCGCGGTTCACCGGTGTGCCCCTGCAGGGCCACCTGGTGGAGACTCGCCGGGTGGAGCAGGACGTGCTGCTGCGCTACCGGTTCGGTGACGCGGACACCCGCTGGCTCGCCGAGGCGTGCTCGCTGGCCGAGCGCTGCCCGCCGTCGGCGTCGGCGTTCTCGGTGGGCTGCGTGGTGGTCGCCGCCGACGGCACCGTGCTCGCGACCGGGCACAGCCGCCGCGACGACGTCCTCGACCACGCCGAGGAGGTCGCCCTGCGCGACCTCGACCACGCCGACCCGCGGCTGCCCGGCGCCACGATCTACACCTCGCTCGAGCCCTGCGGTCAGCGCGCGTCGCGCCCGACGACCTGCACCCAGCACATCCTCGACGCCGGCGTCGGCCGGGTCGTCATGGCCTGGCGCGAGCCCCCGCTGTTCGTCGGGACGCCCTCGGGCGCGGCACGGCTCGCCGAGGCGGGCGTCGAGGTGATCGAGCGCCCGGAGTTCGTGGAGCTCGCGCGCCGCCCCAACCTCCACCGCTGAGCCGATCACGCCCCTGTCGGTCATCGTGGTGGCGTGCGCTCGCTGCCGATCCTGCTGCCCGCCGCGGTGATCCGTGCCCGCGCCTGCCCGCTGGCCTCGATCCGGCAGATCCGCACCTGGCGGCTGCGGTTCGTCGAGCACGCCACCGGGACCGGCGACCGGCCGCGCGGGTGGTCCGACGTCGTCGACGCGGTGGCGGTGCCCGCAGTCGGACGGCCGGGGTCGACCGCCTGGTCCACCGAGCTCGCCGGCGAGGGCTTCCGCGCGCTCTGGGACGCCCCGCGGCACGTGTCCGGGCCGGTGCGGCTGCGCGGCGACCTCGTCGTCGACCCACTCGACGGGCTCCCCACCACTGGACGCATCCACCGCCTGCGCCTGCTCACCGAGACGGTCCGCGACGAGCGCGTCGCCCTGGCCGCGCGGGACCTCTCGGCGGTGCCGAAGGCCGTCGACGACGCCGCCACCGGCGTCCTGGTCGACGTCGAGCTCGACGCGACGTGAGCCACGTGGCTGCGCCGGGCGCGCCCGGCGTGCGAGATTGCCAGGTGTGGCAGGAGTCTACGAGCGCATCGAGCCCCGGCTCGCCCGGTGGATCGGCGAGCAGCCGGTGTTCTTCGTCGGCACCGCCCCGCTGTCGGGCGACGGGCTGGTCAACGTCTCGCCGAAGGGCCTGCGCGGCACCTTCGGCGTGCTCGACGACCACACGTTCGCCTACGTCGACATGACCGCGAGCGGCATCGAGACCACCGCCCACCTGCGCGAGAACGGGCGCATCTGCGTCATGTTCTGTTCCTTCGACGGCACGCCCAACGTCGTGCGGCTGCACGGCCGAGGGCGCGTCGTCACCCACGGCGAGGAGGGGTTCGACGAGGCGCTCGCGCCGTTCGCGATGGGGCTCGCGTCGCGGCGCACCGAGGCCCGCGGCGTGATCACCGTCGACGTCACCCGGGTCGCCGACGCCTGCGGCTACGCGGTGCCCCGGATGGCCCTCGAGTCCGACCGCGAGCTGCTCGACTCGTGGGCCGAGCGGCACAGCCCCGAGTGGCTGCGGAACTACCGCGCGGAGAAGAACGAGCACTCCCTCGACGGCCTGCCCGGGCTCGCGGGCCTGCCGGGATGGTGACGGCCGGCGCGCTGCTCGTCGCGGGGACGACGTCGGACGCCGGCAAGAGCGTCCTGGTCGCCGGGATCTGCCGGTGGCTGCACCGCCGCGGCGTCGACGTGGCGCCGTTCAAGGCGCAGAACATGAGCAACAACAGCGTCGTCTGCGCCGACGGCGGGGAGATCGGGCGCGCCCAGGCGCTGCAGGCCGCCGCGTGCGGGCTGGCGCCCAGCGTCGGGTTCAACCCCGTGCTGCTGAAGCCGGGCAGCGACCGGACCTCACAGGTGGTGGTGCGCGGCGTCGTCGACGGGACGGTGTCGGCGGCGAGCTACCGCGAGCGCAAGGCGGCGCTGCTCGAGGTCGTCACGTCGTCGCTGGCCTCGCTGCGGGAGCAGCACGAGGTCGTCATCTGCGAGGGCGCGGGATCGCCCGCGGAGATCAACCTGCGGTCCACCGACATCGCCAACATGGGCCTCGCACGCGCCGCCGACCTGCCCGTGATCGTCGTCGGCGACATCGACCGCGGTGGCGTGCTGGCGCACCTGTTCGGGACCCTGGCCGTCCTCGAGCCCGCCGATCAGGCGCTGGTGGCGGGCTGGGTGGTGAACAAGTTCCGCGGCGACCCGGCGCTGCTCGAGCCCGGCCTCGAGCAGCTCCGGGCGCTGACCGGCCGCCCGACGCTGGGCGTCGTGCCGTGGAGACCGGAGCTGTGGCTCGACGCGGAGGACTCGCTCGGCCACGTCGCCGACGGGGTCGTGGGACGGCCCGCGACGCCGGTCGGGCGCGACTGGCTGCGGGTGGCGGTGGTGCGCCTGCCGCGGGTGTCCAACGGCACGGACGTCGACGCGCTCGCCGCCGAGCCCGGGGTCGCCGTCCGCTACGTCACCGAGCCCTCGCGCCTCGCCGACGCGGACCTCGTCGTCCTGCCCGGCTCCAAGGCGACGGTGGCCGACCTCGCGTGGCTGCGCGCGCAGGGGCTCGCCGACGGGGTCCTCGCCCACGCCCGGGCCGGGCGGCCGGTGCTCGGGGTCTGCGGCGGTTATCAGATGCTCGCCCGGCGTATCCACGACCCGCACGGCGTCGAGGCCGCGCCGGGCACCGCCGAGGGCCTCGGTCTGCTCGACGTCGAGGTGACCTTCGACGTCGCCAAGCACCTCGGGACGCCGACCGGCACGGCGCTGGGGGAGTCGGTGGCGTTCTACGAGATTCACCACGGGCGGGAGCTGCGCGGTGCGGTGGCGCCGCTGGTCACCCTGGGCGACGGGACGCCCGAGGGGGCGGACGGGGGGCACGTGCTCGGCACCCACGCCCACGGTCTGCTCGAGAACGACGCGCTGCGCCGGCGCCTGCTCGCGCGCGCCGCGGCGGCCGCGGGTCGTGACTTCACCCCGGCGCCGGCCACGTCCTACGCGGCGACGCGCGCCGCCCAGCTCGACCTGCTCGGCGACCTCGTCGAGACCCACCTCGACACCGACGCCCTCGAGGCCCTCATCGCGAAGGGCGCGCCGCCCGGACTGCCCGAGGTCCGCGTCTCGTCCTCATGATCGAGGCGGATTTCCTGGCGGTGAACGCCAGCGTGGACGCCAGGCTGGTACGGGGAGAGGCAGGCCGATGTCAGGCCCGAGCGACGTCGTACACGTGCCCGGCGGTGCGCAGGCGCTCCACGAGCGCCGGGCCCATCGCCGTGGCGGGGGTGAGCGAGCCGGCGCGGTCGGGCAGGCGGTCGCCGTCGAGGGCGAGGCAGAGCCCCGTCTCGCCGAACATCACGGCGGTGGCGGCGTAGCCCGGGTCGCCGGAGCCCGAGACGCGCCCGGTGTAGCGGGCGCCGGTGGTGGTCGTCGCGTCGATGTCGTGGCGGAACCATCCGGCGTTGCGGGTCTTCTCGCTCGGCCCCTCGCCCGGCTTGGGCAGGACGCGGTCGAGCACCTGTCGGACGCCGGGGGTGACGAACCCCGCGAGCAGGGCGCCCAGCCCGCCCGTGACGACGCCCGCCGTGATCGCGCCGAGCGGGCCCTTCCCGGTCCCCATCACCTCGCCGTAGCGCAGGCCCTTGCCGTACGCGTAGCCCGCGATCGCGTTCGAGCGCCGCACGATACGGGTGTTGTAGGAGGCCATGACGAACGGCGCGACCCAGCGGCCGTCGACGCGGTGCGGCGCCGGGTTGTCGCTGGGCTGGCGGGTGTCGGGCTCGGCGTCGCGCTCCGGGCTCAGGCCGTAGGGATCGCGCATCAGCTTCGCGAGTGAGCGGTCGGCCCGCGCCCCGTCGGCCAGCCCGCGCATGGAGTCGACCGTGCCGCCCGAGACGCCGCCGCGGATGCGGGCGACGGTGGTGACGTCGGTGAGCTCGCCCTCGCCGTCGGCCTGGACGCGGCTGTGGAGCAGCAGCACCGACAGATCGGAGGGGATCGAGTCGTAGCCGCAGGAGTGCACGATCCGCGCGCCGCTCGCTCGGGCGGGCTCGTCGAAGCGGTCGATCGCCTCGCGGGCGAACTGGACCTCGCCGGTGAGGTCGGCGTAGTGCGTGCCGGCCGTGGCGCAGGCCTCGACCACGGGCAGGCCGTACTTGGCGTAGGGGCCGACGGTGGTGAGCAGCGCCGTCGTCGAGGCGGCCATGCGCGCGAGGGCGTCGGGGTCGGTGGTGTCGGCGACGATCAGCGGCCAGTCCCCGCCGGGCGGGGGCAGGCGCTCGCGGACCTTCTCCAGGCGCTCGCGCGAGCGGCCCGCCAGCGCGATCCGGGTGCCGGCGGGCGCGTGGCGCGCGAGGTGGGCGGCGGTCAGCTCGCCGACGAAGCTCGTGGCGCCGAACAGGACCAGCTCGTGCTCGCGATCACCGGACATGGCGGCACGATAGCGGCGCTCGGAGGCCCGAGCAGGCTCGAGGGCCGTGAGTGAAGTTCGGGGCTATCACACCGAACATCACTCACGTGGGGGTGATCACGAAGATCGGGTGCCGGTCGGCGATCGCGGCGAGCTCGTCGTCGGACGAGTCGGCGTCGACGCCGTCGAAGAACGCGCCGACCTCCCACGCCCAGGCGCGCAGGTAGGCGCGCAGCACCGGCACCTTGTCGGCGCCCGTGAGCTCCGTGGCGCGCACGGTCTCGGTGCGCCGCCCGACGCGGAGCTCGGCCTCGCCCGCCACGCGCAGGTTGCGCACCCACTGCGTGTGCCCGCGGGCGGCGACGAGGTAGCGCCGGCCGTCGAGGCGCAGCGGGTTCACCGGGGTCGTGCGGACCTCGCCGCTCGTGCGGCCACGGACACCGAGGACGGCGGAGCCGGCGAGCGGGAGCCCGAGCCGCGTCAGCCCGGCGACCAGCGGGTTCATGATCGAGCGCGTGATGCGTCCGGGGGCCTGGTAGTGGTTGGCGGTCACGGTGTCCTCCTCAGCGGTGAGAGCACTGCTCTCGGCAGTAGGCACTGTTCTCGCCCTGGAGGAGGATGTCAAGAGCACTGCTCTCGTCGTGTGGCACGATGAGCCGCATGCCCCCCGGGACCCGCGCACGGGCGCGCGCCGAGACCACCCGAGCGATCCTCGACGAGGCCCGCCGTCAGCTCGCCGAGCAGGGCGCGGCGGCGCTCTCGCTGCGCTCCGTGGCCCGCGAGGTCGGCATGGTGTCCTCGGCGGTCTACCGGTACGTCGCCAGCCGGGACGAGCTGCTCACGCGGCTCATCGTCGAGGCCTACGACGCCGTGGGGGAGCGCGCCGAGGCGGCCCGGGACCCGGACGCGCCGCCCCGCGCCCAGTGGCGCGCCGTCTGGCGGGCGGTGCGCTCCTGGGGTCTCGAGCACCCCGCGGAGTACGCGCTGATCTACGGCTCGCCGGTGCCCGGCTACGCGGCGCCCGCCGAGACGATCCCGGCCGCCGGTCGCGTGGGCCTGCTCCTGGCGGCGATCGTCGCCGAGCACGGGGTCGCGCCGACCGACGAGGGGGGGAGCGACGGGATACTGCGCGACGGCCTGCTCCCCGGCGTGGACCGGCCGCTCGTCCTGCCGGCGATCGCGGCCTGGACCCAGCTCTTCGGCACCGTCGGCTTCGAGCTCTTCGGCCAGTACGAGAACGTCGTCGTCGACCGCGCGGCCTTCCTCGACGCCGTCGCCGACGCCGCTGCGTCGTCGGTCGGGCTCCCGTCCCGGTGAGTCCGCCGGGCGGATGACACCGTCCGGATGCTTGACGCCGAGTGCCCTGTGCGCGGACGGTGACCGCGTCGACGTCGCCGAAAGGGAGCACCAGATGGCCGACCAGGATCACCGCGAGGAACCGCCGTCACTCCCCGAGACCGTGGCGCGCGAGCGCGCGAACGAGGAGGCCGCGGACGCCGACTCCGCCACCTCCATCGCGAGCACCGAGCGCCGTGGCCGGCACGCCACGCCCGAGTCCGGCGACGACTCGCTGCCCGAGGCCGAGCAGCGCGAGCGGGCCTCGGCGCGTGACGCCGACGCCGAGCAGGCGCGTGCCGAGAACCCGTCCATCCCCGGTGAGGAGTACCGCCACCGCGAGGGCTGACGCGCGGGGTCAGCGCGTCGCCAGCGAGACGCGCAGGCCCGCGATCATCAGATCGAGTCCGTGGCGGAACAGGGCCTCGTGGTCCTCGGGCGTGCCGGCGCGCTCGGCGAGCGCGGGCCGGAGCGCGGCCAGGTGCGGGTAGACCTGGGGATCCGGCGGCGCCGGGCGTCCGTGGTCGGAGGCCGGCCGCTCGCGCTCGGCGTGGTACTCGATCGCCGAGCCGATCACGAGGTTGCCGACGGCCTGGACCGTCGAGAAGGCGTCGACGGGGGCGAGGCCGGCGCCGATGAGGGTGGCGAGCACCTGCTCGACCGCGGGCAGCGACGCCTCCGTCGGCCGATTGCCGGCGACGACCAGCGCGGCGTCGCGGTGGGCGACGAGCGCCCGGAACTGCGCGATCGCGCGCTCGCGCAGCCAGTCCGCCCAGTCCTCGCCCGGCGCGAGCGGGATCACCCGCCACTGGTCGGCGAGCAGGCGCTCGGCGACGTGGTCGAGCAGCGTGCGCTTGTCGGCGACGTGCCAGTAGAGCGTCGGTGCGCTGACCCCGAGGTCGCGGGCCAGCCGCCGCAGCGACAGGCCCTCGAGTCCCACCTCGCCGAGCAGGTCCACCGCGGCGTCGACGACGGCGTCGCGGGTCAGCGTCATGCGTCCTCCTTGCCCTCTCGAACGGTGTGAGGGTAGCGTCCCTAACGCTGTTAGAGGAGGGGGCCATGAACACACCCGCGGTCGCGGTCCGCGGCCTGGTGAAGCGCTACGGCGCGATTGAGGCGGTGCGCGGCATCGACCTCGAGGTGGCGCGCGGCGAGACGTTCGGCTTCCTCGGACCGAACGGGGCCGGGAAGTCCACCACGATCAACATCCTGTGCACCCTGGTCGAGCCGACCGACGGCGAGGCCGAGGTCGTCGGGCTCGACGTCGTGCGCGAGCGCGCCGCCGTGCGCCGGCGCATCGGGCTGGTGTTCCAGGACCCGACGCTCGACGCCCCGATGTCGGGCGAGCAGAACCTGCGCTTCCACCAGGAGCTCTACGGCGTCGACCGCCGGCGCGCGCCGGCCCGGCGCGAGGAGGTGATGCGCATGGTGGGCCTCTGGGACCGCCGGGCCGACCCCGTCGCCACGTACTCCGGCGGCATGCGGCGGCGGCTCGAGATCGCGCGGGGCCTGCTGCACTCGCCCCAGGTGCTCTTCCTCGACGAGCCGACGATCGGCCTCGACCCGCAGACCCGCGGCACCATATGGGACTACGTGGCGGAGCTGCACCGCAACGCCGAGAGCCAGGAGGACGGAGGGATCACCGTCTTCGTCACCACCCACTACATGGACGAGGCCGAGCACTGCGACCGGATCGCGATCATGAACGAGGGCCGGATCGTCGCCCTCGACACCCCGGACGCGCTCAAGGCCCAGGTGGGCGCCGACCGCGTCACGATCACCACGGACGACGACGAGGCCGCCCTGCGCGCGTTGCGCACCGAATTCGGGCTCGAGGGCGCCGTGCGCGAGGGCGCCGTGTCGATCGCCGTGGCCGACGGCGCAGGCTTCGTGCCGCGCCTGTTCGACCGTCTGGGCCACCACCGCGTGGCCATCCGCTCGGTCACCGTGACCCGGCCCAGCCTCGACGACGTCTTCCTGGCCTACACGGGCACGACGATCCGCGACGCGGAGGCCGGGCCAGCAGCATCACGGGGCATGCATCCCATGGCGATGCGGATGAGGGGACGCTGATGACCACCACGATGACCCCGGAGGCCGTGCGGGTCCCCGTGAACAGTCTCGCCACCGAGGCGCGCGCCGCGGCGGTCGTCTGGCAGCGGGAGATGATCCGCTTCGTCAAGGACCGCTCGCGCATCCTGTCGTCGCTGGCCCAGCCGCTGCTGTTCCTGTTCGTGCTGGGCACCGGGCTGGGCTCGCTGCTCGGGAGCAGTGAGGGCGCCGGGTCCGTCGCGTTCACGACGTTCCTGTTCCCGGGCGTCATGGCGATCTCGGTGCTCTTCACCGCGGCCTTCGCGGGCATCTCCATCGTCTGGGACCGGGAGTTCGGCTTCCTGCGCGAGATGCTCGTCGCGCCGGTGTCGACCGCCTCGATCCTCATCGGGAAGGCCCTCGGCGGCGCCACCGTGGCGACGCTGCAGTGCCTCGTCCTCCTGGCCCTCGCCGGCCTGGTCGGTGTGCCCTACGACCCGCTGATGCTGCTGGCGATGATCGGGCTGATCTTCCTGATGGGCTTCATGATCACGTCGCTCGGCCTCGTGCTGGCGGCGCGCGTGAAGCAGATCCAGACGGCGATGCCGCTCGTCCAGCTCGTGATCACGCCCCTGATGTTCCTGTCCGGAGCGCTGTTCCCGCTCTCGGGGCTGCCGACGTGGCTCGCCGTGCTCACGCACGTCAACCCCATGACCTACGCCGTCGAGCCCCTGCGCTCGGTGGTGTTCGACCACCTCGACGTCGACGCCGCGACCCGTGCGCGCTTCGACCCGGGCATCGTCTGGGGGACCTGGACGGTGCCCGTCGGCGTGCAGATCCTCATGACGATCGGGTTCTGCGTCCTGCTGCTGTCCCTCGCGGTGTGGCGGTTCCGGCGGACGGAGTGACCCTCGGAGCCGGACCCGGAGCTCAGACCTCGGGGTCGAGGGGGAGGCCGAGCAGGGCGTTCTCCAGCACCTCGGGCAGCGCCGGGTGGATCCAGTACTGCTTCTCGGCCATCGTGCGGGCGTCCAGGCCGAAGGTGATCGCCTGGATCATCGGCTGGATCAGCGAGGAGGCCTCCGGGCCCATGAGGTGGGCGCCGAGCAGGGTGCCGTCCGGCGAGGCGACGAGCTTGACGACGCCGGTGGTGTCCTCCATCGCCCAGCCGAAGGCGACATCGCCGTAGTTCTGGATCTTGGTGACGTAGGGGATGCCGCGGTCGCGGCAGTCCTGCTCGCGGAGCCCGATCGAGGCGATCTGCGGGTCGGTGAACACCGCGGCCGGCACGTGCCGGTTGTTCGTCTCCCGCGGGTCGTCGGGGTAGAGCAGGTTGTGGCGCACGATCGCGGCCTCGTGGTTGGCGACGTGCTTGAGCTGGAACTCCGAGCTGATGTCGCCGAGGGCGTAGACGCCGGGCACCGAGGTCCGCTGCTGGGGGTCGACGACGATGCGCCCGTCGGAGTGCAGCGCGAGCCCGCCCGCGGCGGCGTCGAGCCGGTCGGAGTTGGGGATGCGCCCGGCGGCCACGAGCAGGGCGTCGCTCTCGATGGCGCCGTGCTGGCAGTGCAGGACGATCGTGCCGTCGTCGCGCTGCTCGGGCGGGGCGGTGGGTGCGGCGTCGCAGTAGAGGGTCCAGCGCTGGGCCGCCAGCGAGGTGAACCGGCTCGAGATGTCCTCGTCCTGCTCGCGCAGCAGCGCGGGCCCGCGGGTGGCGACGGTGACCTCGGCGCCGAGCGCCGAGAACACGTGGGCGAACTCCGCGGCGATGTAGCCGCCGCCGACGATCGTCAGGCGGCGGGGGACCTCGTCGATGCGCATGACGTCGTCGGAGGTGTGGAAGGTGACCCCGCTCGAGGCGATCAGGTGCGGGATCGCGGGGCGCGCGCCGGCGGCGACGACGATGCGGTCGCCGGTGAGGGTGACCGGCTCCGACCCGTCGGTCGGGGCCACCTCGAGCGCCCGCTCGCCGGTGAAGCGGGCGTGGCCGAGGTAGACCGGGGTGTTCGGGGCCTCGAACTGGCGGTAGCGCTGCCCCCCGGCGGCGATCGGGTCGATCCGCGAGAACACCCGGTCGCGGATGTCGGTCCAGCGGATCTTGTCGATGCTCGCGTCCACGCCGTAGATGCCCGCCCGGCGGATCGTCTCGGCGACGTCGGCGGCGTAGACGTACATCTTGGTCGGGATGCAGCCGACGTTCAGGCAGGTCCCGCCGAACACCCCGTGCTCGACGATCGCCACGTCCATGTCCGCGAACCGTTCGTCCGGGATCGTGTTCCCGGAGCCGGTGCCGATGATGACGAGGTCGTGGTGGGGCACGCCTCCACGGTAGTGCGCGACCGAACGGAGCGCGGCGCCGCCGTCCCACGACGAGCGGTTCCAGGTCGCCGTTCACCGGCTTTCACTGACCGCTCATCGCGGCGCGACCACTCCATGGTGACGTTTGTCGACGGAAATCGACCGTTCGTCGTCGCCCGGCGGAGCTAACTCTGCCCGCCCGGCCTTGTCCGAGGTCGAGACGACTGCTGGTCTCTTCCCCCGAAGGCACCCCACCGCTGCGCCGAACGGTCCCCGGTGGAGCGCCGAACGGACCTGAGCGGGAGGGGCAGTACGGATGACGAACGGCGTGCGCGACGGGATCACCGCGGTCCGGAGGATCCTCGTGCTCGCCGGGACGGCCCTCCTGATCGTCCTCGCCGGAGCGGCGGGCGCGTGGGCTTCCGAGGGGGCCACCCCTGGTGCGGACGACACCGGGGACGGCGGCTCGGGCGTGGTCGTCGACGCCGGCGTCCGTGTCGTCGGCGGGGCGCGCACGACCACCGACGAGCACCCGTGGGCGGTGTTCCTCACCGATGGCGCGGGGTTCCAGTTCTGCGGGGGCACGCTCGTCGCTCCCACCAAGGTCCTCACCGCCGCGCACTGCATGGCCACCACGTCGCCGCAGCAGGTGATGGTGGTCGCGGGGCGCGACGACAAGCAGTCGACGACCGGCGACACCTCGGCGGTCACCTCGGCGTGGGTCAGCCCCGAGTTCGAGGGCGTCGGCAAGGGCGCCGACCTCGCGGTCCTGACGCTCGCGACCCCCAGCACCCGCACGCCGCTGCCGCTCGCCGGGCCGGGCGACGAGGCGCTGTACCAGGACGGCCGCGCCGCCCAGGTCTACGGGTGGGGCGCGACCTCGGAGAGCGCCACGCCCTCGCGCTACCTCCTGACCGCGACGGTGCCGGTGCGCGGCGACGACTACTGCCGCGCCGGCGACCGCACCTTCGACGCCCGCCGGCTCACCTGCGCGGGCTTCGACCAGGGCGGCGTCGACTCGTGCCAGGGCGACTCGGGCGGCCCGCTCGTCGCCGCCGGCAAGCTCATCGGGGTCACGTCCTTCGGCGACGGCTGCGCCCGCGCCGGGCGCCCCGGCTACTACGTGCGCGTCGCGACCCTGCGCGACGCGCTGCGTTCCCAGCTCACGTGAGCGAACTTCAGGGCTATAGGCCCCGAGTTCGCTCACGGGGGAGAGACGACGGACCGGCGGGCAGGCCGGTCCGGCGAGACGGAGACGGGACCCGGACCACTGCCCCCGGTCCGGGTCCCGCTCCGCGGAGTCGCGGTCATCTCAGCGATCGCTCAGATGTTGTGGGTTAGGGTCCGTCGAACCTCGACTCCCGATCCGTGAGGACACCCCTTGGGCTTCCCGTTCTCGGCCGTCGTCGGCCACGAGGACCTGCGTCTCGCCCTCATGCTCACCGCGGTCGACCCGGGGATCGGCGGCGTCCTGGTGCGGGGGGAGAAGGGCACCGCGAAGACGACGATCGTGCGTGCGCTGGCGACGCTGCTGCCGCCGGTCGAGGTCGTCGCGGGGGACCGGTTCTCGGTCGACGTCGACGCCGGGGAGCAGAGCCCCGACGGCCCGTTCCCGTCCGACGCCCCCCGCGAGCGCCGGGCCGTGCGCCTCGTGGAGCTCCCGGTCGGCGCCTCGGAGGACCGCGTCACCGGGTCGCTCGACCTCGAGGAGGTGCTCGCCCACGGGCGGACCTCCGTGCGCCCCGGCCTGCTCGCCGCCGCGCACCGCGGGGTGCTCTACGTCGACGAGGTCAACCTGCTCCACGACCACCTCGTCGACCTCCTGCTCGACGCCGCCGCCACCGGGCGCGCGCACGTCGAGCGCGACGGCGTCTCGCTGACCCACCCGGCGGCGTTCCTGCTGGTCGGCACCATGAACCCGGAGGAGGGCGAGCTGCGTCCGCAGCTGCTCGACCGCTTCGGGCTCACCGTGCGGGTGGCCGCGTCCCGGGACGTCGCGGAGCGCACCGAGGTCGTGCGCCGGCGCCTCGCCCACGACGCCGACCCCGACGCCTTCGCCGCGCGCTTCGCCGGCGACGAGGACGCCCTGCGGGCCCGGCTGGTCGAGGCCCGCGGGCGGCTGGGGACGGTCGCCCTGCCCGACGCCGAGCTCGTGCGGATCTCCGCGCTGTGCGCCGAGGTGGAGGTCGACGGCATGCGCGCCGATGTCGTCCTCGCCCGCACCGCCGTCGCCCACGCCGCGTGGCGCGGGGCGGAGGCCGTCGACACCTCCGACGTGCGCGTCGCCGCCCGCCTGGCCCTGCCGCACCGGCGTCGTCGCGACCCGTTCGACGAGCCGCACCTCGGCGAGGACGAGCTCGACGAGGCGATGCAGAAGGCGGACGAGGCGGCGGACGAGAGCGAGCCGCCTCCCGAGGGCGGTTCCTCCGGCGACTCCGGCCGCGACGATCCCGGCCCCGAGGGCTCCGGGCCCGACGATCCCGGGCCCGACGATCCCGGGCCCGACGATCCCGGGCCCGAGGGCGGGGGGCCGGGAAGCGGTCCGGGTGGCGGGGCGCCGCCGCCCTCGTCGTCCTCCTCGTCGTCCCCACCGCCGTCGTCCGGGAACGGGACCACGTCCGAGCCGCCTCCCGGCGCCGGGCGCGACGAGCCCGAGCCCGCCGGCGTGCCGGTCGGCGCGCCGGCGTCCACGAGACTGAGGGCGCGCCGGTTCGAGGTGCGCGGCACCGGCGAGGGCGCGCCGGGGCGGCGCTCGCGGGCGCGGGGCAAGCAGGGTCGCGTGGTGCGCGCCGTGCCCGACGCCGGCGACGACACCACGCTGCACGTGCCCGCCACGATGCTGGCCGCAGCCGGGCGGGGCGCCGTCGGTGTCGCGCGGACCGACCTGCGGCACGCCGTGCGCGAGGGCCGCGAGGGCAACCTCGTGCTCTTCTGCGTCGACGCCTCGGGATCGATGGCGGCGCGCAAGCGGATGACCGCGGTGACCGGGGCCGTCGCCGCCCTCCTGCGCGACGCGTACCAGCGCCGCGACCGGGTCGGCGTCGTGACCTTCCGGGGAAGCGCCGCCACCGTCGCCCTGCCGCCGACCACCTCCGTGCACGCCGCCCACGCACGCCTGCACGACCTGCGCACCGGCGGGCGCACCCCGCTCGCCGAGGGGCTGCGCACCGCGCGGGCGGTGCTGCGCACCGAGCGGACCCGGGACGCCCGGCGCCGCGGGCTGCTCGTCGTGCTCACCGACGGGCGCGCGACGGCGTCCGGCGGGCTCGACGCCGCGCTGGAGGCGGCCCGGGGGCTCGCGCGCGACGCCGGCGCCGGTGGGCGGGGCGCGAGCGTGAGCACGGTCGTCGTCGACTGCGAGTCGGGGCCGGTGCGCCTGGGGCTCGCCGGGCGCCTCGCCCGCGTCGCCGGCGGCACCGTCGTCACCCTGGACGAGCTGACCGGCGAGTCCGTCGCCGGTGTCGTGGAGCAGTTCCGAGCCTCGTGAGCGAAATTCCCGGCTATAGCCGTGAATATCACTCACAGACGGAAGGAGGGCAGCCGTGCCGCAGGGGGTCCCGAGCACCGTTCCCGCCGACGGGCTGACGACGCGCCAGCGCCGGCGTCGTCCGCTGCTGCTCGTGCACACCGGGGCGAACAAGGGGAAGTCGACGGCGGCGTTCGGGCTGGCGCTGCGCCAGTGGACGGCCGGGTCGTCGATCGCGGTGTTCCAGTTCGTGAAGTCGGCGAAGTGGCGGGTCGGCGAGGAGACCGCGCTGCGCGCCCTCGGCGACGTGCACCGCGACACCGGGCAGGGCGGGCCGGTCGAGTGGCACAAGATGGGCGAGGGCTGGTCGTGGTCCCGTAAGGCGGGGACCGAGTCCGACCACGCCGAGGCCGCGCGCGAGGGCTGGGCGGAGATCCGGCGCAGGCTCGAGGCGGGCGCGCACGACTTCTACGTGCTCGACGAGTTCACCTACCCGCTGAAGTGGGGGTGGATCGACGTCGACGAGGTCGTCGAGGTGTTCACCCACCGGCCCGGCTACCAGCACATCGTCGTCACCGGGCGCGACGCGCCGCCGGCGCTGACCGACGCCGCGGACCTCGTCACGGAGATGACCAAGATCAAGCACCCGATGGACGCCGGGCAGAAGGGGCAGAAGGGGATCGAGTGGTAGTCCTGCCGCCCCGGGTCGTCGTCGCGGCGCCCTCGTCCGGCAGCGGCAAGACCACCGTCGCCACCGGCCTGCTCGGCGCCCTCGCCGCCCGCGGCACGGCCGTGGCCCCGGCGAAGGTCGGCCCCGACTACGTCGACCCCGGCTACCACGCCCTCGCGGCCGGGCGTCCCGGCCGCAACCTGGACGGGGTGCTCGTCGACCCCGCGACGCTGCCCGGGCTCCTGGCGCACGGAGCGCGCGGCGCGGACCTGGCCGTGGTCGAGGGCGTCATGGGGCTCTTCGACGGGCGGATCGCCGCCGAACCCGACGCCGACGGCTCGACCGCCCACGTCGCCCGGCTGCTCGAGGCGCCCGTGGTGCTGGTGGTCGACGCGCGCGGCCAGTCCCGCTCGGTCGCCGCGCTGCTGGCGGGGTTCCGGGACTTCGACCCGCGGCTGCGCCTCGGCGGCGTGATCCTCAACCGGGTCGGGTCGAACCGTCACGAGGAGGTCCTGCGCGCGGCGTGCGCCGAGGTCGGGCTCCCGGTGCTCGGGGTGCTGCCGCGGCGGGCGGAGCTGGCGGTGCCATCGCGGCACCTGGGTCTGGTGACAGCCGCCGAGCATGGGAGCGCGGCGCGCGAGGCGGTCGACGCGATGGCCGCGCTGGTCGCCGGACACGTCGACCTCGACGCCGTCGTCGCCCTCGCGCGCTCCGCGCCCGCGACACCCGTCGAGCCGTGGGCCCCGGCGGTCGGCGAGCGCGTCCCCGGCGCGCCGGTGGTCGCCGTCGCCGGCGGGGCCGCGTTCACGTTCGGCTACCCCGAGCACGCCGAGATGCTGGCGGCCGGGGGCGCCGACGTGGTCACCGTCGACCCCGCGCGCGACGAGGCGCTGCCGCCCGGGACGGCCGGCCTGGTGCTGCCCGGCGGCTTCCCCGAGGAGCACGCCGAGACCCTGAGCGCGAACGCCCCGCTGCGCGCGGCGATCCGGGCGTTCGCGGCGTCCGGGGCCCCGGTGCACGCCGAGTGCGGCGGGCTGCTCTACCTCGCCCGGTCGTTGGACGGCGCGCCGATGTGCGGGGTGCTCGACGCCGACGCCGCGATGGGCCCGCGCCTGGCCCTGGGCTACCGCACCGCCACCGCCTGCGCGGACTCCCCGCTCGCCGCCGCCGGGGAGACGGTGACGGGGCACGAGTTCCACCGCACCGTGGCGACTCCCCGCGCCGGCATGTCGGCGGCCTGGCGGTGGGACGGGGCGGAGCCCGAGGGCTTCGTGACCGGCGGCGTCCACGCCTCCTACCTGCACACCCACCCGGTCGGCCGTCCGGGTGGCGTGGCGCAATGGCTGCGCCACGTGAGTGATATGGGTCGTCCTGACGACCCAGATCACTCACGTGGCCGGAGGCCCTCATGAACGTCACCGTCGACGGGCGCACCGTCGCCCTCGCCGAGCACGGCGACCCCGACGGCGCCCCGGTCTTCCTCTTCCACGGCACCCCCGACAGCCGCCTGGGCAAGGAGTTCACCGACGCCCCGGCGCGCGAGCGCGGGCTGCGCGTCCTGTGCCCCGACCGCGGTGGGATCGGCGGCTCCGACCCCCTCCTGGAACGGACGATCAGGGGCTACGCGGGCGAGGTGCTCGCGTTGGCCGACGTGCTCGGCATCGAGCGGTTCGCGACGATCGGCTACTCCGCCGGCGGCCCCTTCGCGCTGTCCTGCGCGGCGGGGTGCGGCCCGCGCGTCACCGGGACCGCGCTCATGGCCGGCGCCGGCCCGATCGACGACCGCCCCGGCGCCCGCGAGGGCCTCGCGAAGTCCGACCTCGACATGCTCGAGCTCCTCGAGAAGAACCCGCGCCGCGAGGCCATGTCGCTGCGCGTGCAGAAGTGGGCCACGCAGCTGGTGCCGGGCGCCGCGGTCGGCCAGATCTCCGCGGAGCTCGCGCAGCCCGACAAGGACTTCCTCGCCCGGCGCCCCGCGAAGGAGGAGATGTCCTTCTTCGTGGAGTCCCTGCGCCAGGGACCGCACGGGGTGATGGACGAGTACCGGCTCTGGGCGAACGCCTGGCACCTCGACTGGGACGCGGTGGCGGCGCCCGTCGAGATCTTCCAGGGCGAGGACGACAGGATGGTGCCGATGCACCACGCCGAGGACATCGCCTCCCGCCTGCCCGCCGGGATCGCGCGGATCCACCGCCTGCCGGGCGTCGGGCACCTCTCGATCCAGGACCACGTCGCCGACGTCCTCGACGCGCTGGTGACCCCGTAGGCGTGCTGGTCCTCGGGGTCGGCGTCGAGCCGGGCACGCCGCCGGAGCACCTGCTCGACGCGGTGGCGGCCCTGGGGCTCGTCGAGGACGTCGCCGTCGTCGCGACCATCGAGACCCGCGCGGGCGAGCCCGCGGTGACGACGCTGGCGGCGGGCCGGGCCCTGCGCACCTACCCGGCCTCGGTCCTCGACGCCGTCGACGTCCCGCACCCCTCGCCGGTCGTGCGCCGGCTGACCGGCACCGGGAGCGTCGCCGAGGCCGCCGCGCTGCTGGCCGCGCGCGAGCGGGGCGGGGGCGAGCTCGTCGTCGGCAAGCAGCGCGGCCGGGGCGTCACGGTGGCGGTGGCGCGCTGAGACCCAGCGCGCCCCCGTCCACCAGGGCGCGCACGACCGTCGAGGAAGGCGAGCACCGCGGGCCGGTGGGGGTGGTGATCCCGGTGGTTCGTGACCGTGACGCGGCCGACCGGGTCTGACGCCCGCGCGTGTGACGGGGGAGGATGACGACCATGAGCGAGCAGCCCCGGTACGGCGCGCCGTCGCCCGCCGACGGGCCCACCACCCCCGGCACGGGCGCCGTCTCGCGGGCCGAGGCGGCCGGGGCAGGCACCGTCGACCCGGGCTCGACCGGCCGGACCCCGCCGTCGGAGCCCCTCACCATCCCGGACGGCGCCGCCGCCGCGCGGCCGCGCGTGCAGACGAGCCCCGGACGCACGCGGGTCGGCGGGGCCTGGATCGGGTTGATCCTCGGCGCCGTCGTCCTGGTCTTCCTGCTCGTCTTCATCCTCCAGAACCTCGACCCCGCCCGCGTGGCGTTCCTGGGGTTCGAGGCCACCCTGCCGCTGGGGATCTGGCTGCTCTTCGCTGCGATCGCCGGGGTGCTGCTGCTCGCGATCCCCGGTCTCGGGCGGATGGTGCAGTGGCGTCGCGCGGCCAAGCGCACGGGAAGGGTCCGCTCATGACACTGCGCCTCGCCGGGGCACCGCTGCCGCTCGTCGGCCGCGCCCGCGCCTACGTCTGCGGCATCACCCCGTACGACACCACGCACCTCGGGCACGCGGCCACGTTCGTGTGGGCCGACGTCGCGTCCCGGGTGCTGCGTCGCACCGGCGTCGAGCTCATCACCTGCCGCAACGTCACCGACGTCGACGACGTCCTCGACGCCGCCGCCGAGCGGGCGGGCGCGCGGTTCGACAGCTTCGCCGCGGTCGGCCAGTTCCGCTTCGACCGCGACATGGCCGCCCTCGGGGTGCGCCCGCCGACCCACGAGCCGCGCGCCCACAACCACGTCGACGGGGTCGTCGCCCTCGCCACCGCACTGCTCGAGCGCGGCGCGGCCTACGAGCGCGACGGCGCCGTGCTGTTCCGTGCCGGTCAGGTGCCGGCGCCCGAGGTACCCGCCGACCCGGACGAGACGTCGAGCGAGGCGCCCTGGCCGGGAGCCGACGATCCCGCCGACGCGCTGGTCTGGCGGCCGGCCTCGCCGGGTGAGGCGGCCTGGCCCAGCCCCTGGGGCGACGGTCGGCCGGGCTGGCACGCGGAGTGTGCGGCGATGGCGCTGACGATGCTCGGGCCGGCCGTCGACCTCCACATCGGCGGCGCCGACCTGCGCCATCCCCACCACACCCACCAGGCGGCGATGGTCGAGGCGCTGACCGAAGTGCGGCCCTTCGCCCGTGCGCGCCTGCACGTCGGGACGGTGCGTGTCGACGGGGAGAAGATGGCGAAGTCGGCCGGGAACCTCCTGCTCGTCGGCGAGCTGCTCGAGACCCATCCGGCCGCGGCCGTGCGCCTGCTGCTGCTCGACCGGCCGTGGGCGAGCGCCTGGGACATCGAGCCGGGGGCGCTCGACGCCGCCGCGGCGCGTCTCGAGCGGCTCTACGCCGCGGCCGCCCGGCAGGGTCGGGGCGTCGCGGCGGCGGACGCCGTGATGGAACGCCTGCTCGACGACCTCGACGTGCCCGGCGCGCTCGCGGTGGCCGAGGACGAGGGCGGGGAGGCCGCCCGCGCGGCCCTCGCGGTGCTCGGTCTGGCCTGATCGCGCCAGCGTGTCCCGGTGAACACCTCCCGCGTGTCCGGGCGCGGCGCGCCGTCTCCGACCGGGTGTCGACCTACCGTGGGTCCGCGCGCCGGTGGAGGCCTCGTGAGGCCCCGGCGGCGGAGGGGAGGTGGCGTCATGGGTGTCGGCACCCGCTGGTGGCGCCGTGTCGAGTCCGAGGAGGACAACGACGCGTGGGGTGGCCCGGACGACGTGACCGTCGCCCCCGACCCGCGTACCTCGACCGAGGACGACCGCCGCGAGGCACGGGAGACCGCCGAGCGCGAGGCGCGGGAGACCGCCGAGCGTGAGGCGCGGGAGACCGCCGAGCGTGAGGCGCGGGAGACCGCCGAGCGTGAGGCGCGGGAGACCGCCGAGCGTGAGGCACGGGAGACCGCCGAGCGTGAGGCGCGGGAGCAGGCGGAGCGTGAGGCGCGGGAGCAGGCCGAACGCGAGGCGCGCGAGACCGCCGAGCGTCAGGCCCGTGAGCAGGCCGAACGCCAGGCGCGCGAGACCGCCGAGCGTCAGGCGCGCGAGCAGGCCGAACGCCAGGCGCGCGAGACCGCCGAGCGTCGCGCCCGCGAGCAGGCCGAGCGCGAGCGCCTCGAACGCGAGGCCCGTGAACAGGCCGAACGCGAGCGCCTCGAGCGTGAGGAGACCGCGGCGCAGGACCTCGTGTCGACGCTGCCCGGTGCCGAGACGGTCCCGCCGCCCCTGGCGCGCGAGGCGGCGGCTCGCGAGGCCGCGGCGCGCGAGGCGTCGAAGGCGAACCGGAAGCGTCGCCGCCGTCGGGTGCTCGCGATCTTCCTGGTGGCGGCCCTCGCGGTGGCGGCCGTGTGGATCATCCCGCGGCTCATCGCCCTGGTGCTCGCGCTCGCCGGCGCGCTCGGGGTCGGACCTGCGCCGGAGCCCCCGCCGAACGTCGCGGCCGCGCCCGTGGCCGCGGTGGCCGGCCCGCTCGCCGAGCTCCCCCGGGGCGGGTCGACGATCCTGCCCGCACAGCGGGTGGTCGCCCTGCGCGAGGCCCCGGGAAGCGGCCCGAGCGAGGCGAGCGCGGACCGTCTCGACGCCGTCGCCGTCCCGTTCGGCACCGCCGACCGCGAGGTCCTGCCGGCCCTGGAGCTGCCGGTGCGCGACGTCGCCGACGCCCCGACGGCGTGGCAACGGCTCGCGCTGACGCGGGCCCACCGCCAGCTCCTGGTGCTCGCGGTGCCCACCGGACCGACCGCCGTCCGGGACACCCTCGAGCCCTGGGAGCGTCTGCTGCGCGAGCCCGACGTCGGCCTCGCCCTCGACTCCCCGCCGCTCGCGCCCGAGGAGCTCGGGGCCGTCATCGGCTGGCTCGCCGACCTCGTGCGCACCGGCAACCTGCCGCAGAAGCTCGTCGTCGTCCCGGGCGCCGCGACCGGCGCGCCGTCCGAGCTCGCCCTCGTCGCCACCGACGGGGAGCAGGGGTCCGCGCCGCGCGGGGTGGTCCTCCCGCCGGGTGGCGCGTCGCCCACCGAACTGCTGGCCGCCGACCCGGCCCCGGACGTCGTCCTCTACCGCTGACCGCGTCCCAGGGCGCCGCGGGTGCTCCTCGCCGGAGCGGTCGCGGCCCCGACGCCACAGATGCTTCGGAAACCGAAGCATCTCCGGACGGAGTCGCGACGCGAGCTCACGCCCGTCAGGTCCTCGACCGCCGGGCGCGGTCCCGGAGCACGCGTCACGTCAGCAAGACGCTTCGGAAACCGAAGCATCGCGACGAGAAGAGGTGCGACTGCCGAGCTCACACTCGCCAGGCCGTCGCGGCGAGTGCCCCGTGCCAGCGGGTGTGGCGGTCGCGGTCGGAGCCCAGCACGTTCGTCCCGTACAGCCAGCACGCCCGTCCCTCGCCGAAGGCGATCTCGTCATGGGGCTCGTCGGCGATCAGCACCCGGGCGGCCTCGGGGTCCACGCCGTGATCGTCCCGCGTCCGTCACCGCCGGGCGCAACCCACTTCCCGCGCGTCGTTACGCTCGGTCCATGGCACGAGGCGTCACACGAATGTCGGGTCTGTTCCTGCACACGCTGCGCGAGGACCCGGCCGACGCCGAGGTGATCAGCCACAAGCTGCTCGTGCGCGCCGGGTACGTCCGTCGCGTCGCTCCGGGCATCTACTCGTGGTTGCCGTTGGGCATGAAGGTGCTGGCCCGGGTCGAGGCGATCATCCGCGAGGAGATGGACGCGATCGGCGGTCAGGAGGTGCACTTCCCGGCGCTGCTGCCGAAGGATCCCTACGAGGCCACCGGACGCTGGACCGAGTACGGCGACGCGCTCTTCCGCCTCAAGGACCGCAAGAAGGCCGACTACCTCCTCGGTCCCACGCACGAGGAGATGTTCACCCTCATGGTCAAGGGGGAGACGAGCTCCTACCGCGACTTCCCGGTGATCCTCTACCAGGTCCAGACCAAGTACCGCGACGAGGAGCGCCCGCGCGCCGGCATCCTGCGCGGGCGCGAGTTCACGATGAAGGACTCGTACTCGTTCGACCTCTCCGACGAGGCCCTGCAGGCGTCCTACGACGCGCACCGCGAGGCCTACCAGCGCATCTTCGCCCGGCTCGGGCTCGAGGTGCAGATCGTGTCGGCGATGTCGGGGGCCATGGGCGGCTCGGCGTCCGAGGAGTTCCTCGCGCCCTGTGCGTCGGGCGAGGACACCTACGTGCGCGCGCCCGCCACGGGCTACGCCGCCAACGTCGAGGCCGTGACCACCCCCGCGCCGCCGGAGCAGTCGACCGAGGACAAGCCCGAGGCGGTCGTGTACGACACCCCGGACACGCCGACCATCGAGACGCTGGTCGCGCACGTCAACGGCCTGGGGCTGGGGCGGACCTTCACCGCCGCCGACACCCTCAAGAACGTCATGGTCAAGACGCGCCTGCCCGGGTCGACGGAGTGGACGCTGCTCGGTGTCGGCGTCCCCGGCGACCGCGAGGTGGACATGAAGCGCCTCGAGGCGTCGGTGTCGCCGGCGGAGGTCGCGCTGCTCGAGGACGCGGACTTCGCCGCGAACCCCTTCCTCACCAAGGGCTACATCGGGCCGGTCGGGCTCGCGAAGAACGGCGTGCGCTACCTCGTCGACCCCCGGATCGTCACCGGCACCGCGTGGGTCACGGGTGCCGACGAGCCCGGGCGCCACGTCGTCGACCTCGTCGCGGGCCGCGACTTCACCCCCGACGGCACGATCGAGGCCGCCGAGGTGCGCGAGGGTGACCCCTCGCCCGACGGCGGCGGCCCGCTGGTCGCCGCGCGCGGCATCGAGATGGGCCACATCTTCCAGCTCGGCCGCAAGTACGCCGAGGCGCTCGGGCTGTCCGTGCAGGGCGCCGACGGCAAGCCGACCACGATCACCATGGGCTCCTACGGCGTCGGCGTGACCCGCGCGGTCGCGGCGATCACCGAGCAGCACGCCGACGACAAGGGCCTGGTGTGGCCCGCGGAGGTCGCGCCGTACGCCGTGCACCTCGTCATCGCCGGCAAGGACCCGGCCCAGGCCGAGGCGGCCGACCGGATCGCGACCGGGCTCGCCGACGCGGGCCTCGAGGTGTTGCTCGACGACCGCAAGGCCTCGCCGGGCGTGAAGTTCGCCGACGCCGAGCTGCTCGGCATGCCGACCACCCTGACCGTCGGGCGGGGCCTCGCGAACGGGGTCGTCGAGGTCACCGACCGGGCCTCGGGCGAGCGGCGTGAGGTCCCGGTCGACGACGTCGTCGCGGAGCTCGCCGGGCTCACCGGGCGGGCCTGACGCTCAGCAGCCGGGGGTCCCGGGCGGGACGAGAGGCCGGAAGAGCGCGATGCGCTCGGCCGGCGTCGGCCCCGCCGGGAGCGGCCCCAGGGTCCGCGGCCCGGCACCGTCGAGCACCGTGGCGACCGAGCCCGGACGGGTCCGCAGGAAGCGTTCCACCTCGAAGCGCAGCAGCCGGGTTCCCGTCGGGAGCACGGTGACCGCCCGGTCCTGGTAGCCGAACACCCGGACGGCCTCCGGCACGACGAGGCTGTTCCAGGCGCCGGGCTCGGTCCGCAGGCCGCTGAACACCGCAACGGACTCCCGCACGGCGCCGTGACCCACCCCGGGCACGCTACGGGCGCGCCTACCGAGCGGCTGTGCGTCGCTCCAGACTGACGGACACCGCGAGCACGCCGAGACCGATCAACGGCAGCACCGCGCCCACCGCGGCCGGGGCGTCGTAGCCCAGCCCGGCCGCGAGCACGACGCCGCCCAGGGCCGCGCCCACCGCGTTGGCCACGTTGAACGCCGAGTGGAAGCTCGCGGCCGCCAGGGACGGGCCCTCGGCGGCGAAGTCGATGAGCCGGCCCATGAGGGCCGGTCCGGCCGACATCCCGACGAAGCCCAGCGCGAAGAGCCCGATCGTCGCGGTGACCGCGTCGTGCGCGGCCACCGTGAAGGCCACCAGCACGGCCGCGTAGGCCACGAGGGCGATCGCGATCGTCGCCCGCGGGGCCTTCTCGGCGAAGCGGCCGCCGGCGATGTTGCCGATCGTCATGCCGACACCGAGGGCGCCGAGCAGCAGCGGGATGGTCGTCGGGGAGACCCCGGCCTGGTTGGTCAGGATCGGGCTGATGTAGCTGTACACCGCGAACAGGCCGCCGAAGCCGGCGGCGATGACGCCGAGGGTCAGCCAGACCTGGGGCCTGCGCAGCGCGGTGAGCTCGCCGCCCAGGCTCCCGCCGCGGTCGCCGGCCGGGCTCGGCACGAGGGTGACGACGGCGAGCACGGTGATCAGGGCGACGACCGTCACGGCGACGTAGGCGCTGCGCCAGCCGAACATCTCGCCCAGCCACGTCGCGGCGGGCACGCCGATGATGTTCGCGATCGTCAGCCCGAGCATCACGGTCGCGAGGGCACGGGCGCGCTTCGCCGGGGGCACGAGGGCCGACCCGAGGACGGCGGCGGCGCCGAAGTAGGCGCCGTGCGGCAGCCCGGAGAGGAAGCGCAGGCCCACGAAGGGCAGGAACGACGGCGCGATCGCCGACAGGGCGTTGAAGACGACGAGGGCGACCGCCAGCACCACCACCATCTGCTTGCGCGGCCAGCGGGCCCCGATGAGCGTGATGAGCGGGGCGCCGACGACCACACCGAGCGCGTAGGCGCTGATGGCGATGCCGGCGGTGGGCACCGAGACCCCGAGGTCGGACGCGAAGCCGGGCAGCACGCCCATGCTGGCGAACTCGGTGGTGCCGATCGCGAGCCCGCCCAGCGCGAGCGCGGCCAGGCTGACGCCGGCGGGGACGCGGGACAGCCGCGTGGGGCGCTCCTCCTGCGTCTCGGTCGTGGGCGTCTCGGTCGTGGGCGTCTCGGTCGCGGTGGGCGGGGTCACGCGGTCACCTCCCGGGGGACCAGGGGCAGGAGGTCGTGGAGGGTGTCGACGGCCAGGTCGGCGGGCTCGCCGCGCAGGCCGGCGACGGTCGCGCCGGCAGCACGGCCGGCCTGGACTCCGACGGCGGAGTCCTCGACGACGAGGCAGTCGGTGATGTCGACGCCGAGGAAGTCGGCGGCCCGCAGGTAGCCCTCGGGGTCCGGCTTGCCGTTGCTCACCATGTCGCGGGGGACGAGCACCGGGAACCGGAGTCCGGCGGCGCCGAGGCGCCCCCGGGCGAGCCGGGTGTCGGCGCTGGTCACGACCGCCCAGGGCGTGAACGTGGCCTCGAGGCGGTCGATCAGCTCGTGCGCGCCGGGGGCGGCGACGACATCGGCGAGGTCGACGTACTCGTGCTCGAGGTGGTCGCGGGTGGCCGCGGCGACCAGGGCCTCGTCGAGGTCGGGGCGGACCCGGCGGACCGTGCTCTCGGCGGGGTGACCGGTCATGACGGCGAGCACCGCAGCCGGGTCGGCACCCCAGCGGCGCGCCCAGGTGCGCCAGGAGCGCTCGACGGCGGCGTCCGAGTCGACCAGGGTGCCGTCCATGTCCAGCAGCACGGCCGCGAAGGTCTCGGCGGTCCCGCCTGCCCCGTCTGCCGGCCGGTCGAGCACCGCAGGCTGCAGCGTCACGGCGGTTCCTTCCTGCACGTTGAATATTCTCGCTCTCCGAGCATAATCGTCACCATGACGGCGTCAACGGAGACCGGACGTGAGCCGGGTCGCGCCCGCGTCGACCGGTGGCGCACCAAGGCGGAGGTGCTCGCCGAGGTCCGGCGCTCGCCAGGCCTGACCCGCGTCGAGCTCGCGCGCCGCCTGTCGCTGTCCAGCGCGTCGGTCACCGAGACCGTGGCGCGCCTGCGGGAGGCCGGCTGGATCACCGAGTGCCGCGCGCCCGTGCAGGGCCGCGGGCGGCCCACGACCTGCCTGGACGCCTGCCCCGACGGTCCGCGCGTGGTCGCCGTGGACGTGCGCCACGAGGACTGGCGGGTGGGTCTCGCGGGGCTCGACGGCGAGGTCACCGACGTCGTCGGCGCCCGCCACGGCCGCGACCCGTCGGCCGTGGCGGACACCGTGCGGGCCGCCGTCGCCGAGGTCGCCGCGGGACACCGCGTCGTGGCCGTCGGCCTCGCCGCCCCCGCGCCCGTGTCCGACGACGGCCTCGTGCGGGCCACCGAGCTGGCCTGGGACGCCGTCGACCTCGGCTCGGTCACCGCCGCGCTCGGCCCCGACCCGGTGCCGCTGCAGGTCGGTAACGACGCGACGTTCGCCGGGGTGGCCGAGGCCCGCACCGGCGCCGCCGCGGGGTCGGGCACCGCGCTCTACCTCACCGTCGAGGTCGGGCTCGGCGGGGCGCTGCTGCTCGACGGCCGCCCGCACCTGGGGGCGCACGGTGCGGCGGGGGAGTACGGCCACCTCCCCTTCGGCGACCCGGCGCGGCCCTGCCCGTGCGGGGCGACGGGGTGCTGGGGACCGGAGGTCGACGGTCGGGCGCTCGCCCGCCACCTGGGCGCGCCGGCACCCGCGGACCCCCGTTCCTACGCCGAGGCGGTGCTGATGCGGGCCGCGGGCGGCGAGGAGGACGCGGTGGCCGCCGTCGGGGCCGTGGCCGCCCACCTGGCCCGGGGCGTGGCCGGCCTGGTGCACGTCCACGATCCGGACGTCGTCGTGCTCGGCGGGCTGGCCCGCGGCCTCCGGGCGTCGTCGGCGTTCGACGAGGCCTACGAGCGCGCGCTCATGGCGTTCCGGCGCGCCGACCCGGTGCCCGTGCTGGACGCGGTGCACGGCGACGACGGGGCCCTGCGCGGCGCCGCGGCCCTGGCGCTCGACCACGCCACGAGTCCGGAGGGCCTGGCGGAGTTCTGCGAGGCGTGATCCCGGCGAGTGCGTGGCGATACGGACATCCGGTGTCTGCGACGCCACGCCGCTGACATCAGGGTCAACCCGCCAGCAGGCTCAGGCGCACCTTCCGGGTGGGGTTGTCGGTGTTGGTGTCGACCAGGCACACCGACTGCCACGTGCCCAGCGCCAGCGCGCCGCCGAGCACCGGCACGGACATCGAGGGCGCGACCAGGGCGGGCAGCACGTGGTCGCGACCGTGGCCGGGCGAGCCGTGGCGGTGCGACCAGCGGTCGTCGGCGGGCAGCAGCTCCCGGAGCTGGGTCAGGAGGTCGCCGTCGCTGCCCGCGCCGGTCTCGATGATCGCCACCCCGGCCGTCGCGTGGGGGACGAAGACGTGCAGCAGACCGTCCGGCGACCCGGCGCCCTCCACGAACCTGCGGCACTCCCCGGTGATGTCGCGGACGGTCTCCCGCTCGCCGGTCCGGACCTCGATCTCCTCGCTGTACACCCGGGCGAGGGTAGGGGCCTCCGGTCGCGCGTGCGGAGGGTCCAGAATGCCGGCCGTGCACCCCGATTCCGGACAAGGACGAGTGGCCGTCGCGGTCGTGACCGGCGCGGGCCGCGGGATCGGGGCGGGGATCGCCGCGGCGCTCTCGGCGCGCGGTCACCACCTCGTCGTCACCGACGTGGACGCGGCCGCGGCGCAGGCGACCGCCGAGGCCCTCGACGGCCCCGCGACGGCGATGCCCCTCGACGTCCGCGACGCCTCGGCCCACCGCGCCGTGGCCCTCGCCGCGGCGGGGCTGGGCGACGTCACGGTCTGGGTGAACAACGCCGGCGTGCTCTCGACCGCCCCGGCCTGGGAGGCGACCGACGACGAGGTCACCTCGACCTTCGAGGTCAACACCCTCGGCACCGTGCACGGCTCGCGGGCGGCGGTCGACGTCATGCGCCGCGGCGACATCCTCAACATCGTCTCGCTCTCGGGGCTCGGGCCCACGCCCGGCTTCGCCACCTACGGCGCGAGCAAGGCCGCGGCGCTGAGCTACACGCAGGCCCTCGACATCGAGCTGGCCGCGGCGCGCCGACCGGTCCGGGTGCGGGCGCTGTGCCCCGACGTCGTCGACACCTCGCTGGTCAGCAGGGTCGCGCACCGGCCGAGCTCGGCGCTGCTGTTCACCGGCACCCGCCTGCTGTCGGTCGACGAGGTCGTGGATGCGGCGATGGGGATGCTCGGGGGCCGGCGGGCGTTGCGTACCGTTCCCGCCTGGCGCGCTGCCCTGCAGCGTTCCTCGGCGGCGCTGCCGGGGATGGCGCGCGTCGCTGTCCCGTTCGTGGCTCGGCTGGGAGAGCGGCGCCGTCTGTCGCGTTGACGGCCGTTCGTCTCAGTGAGCGACGCGCCGACCTAGGGGTCGTGATCGGAACGTGACCCTCTCGGCTACGTTGAGCGCGGTCCATGTCCCCCGAACGTGGAGGATCGGATGCTGGTGCTGGCCCCCGATCCGCGCCTCGGAATCGCTCCGGAGCGGGTCTCGCGCGTGCGCGCCCTGCTCGAGGAGGGCTCACCGGGCGCGCGGGTGCCCGGTCTCGTCGTGGCGCTGCCCGGCGGGGCCGACGGCGTCCTCGACGCCGTGGTGCTGCGTCCCGACGGCGTGCTGGGCCTCGCCCCGCTGAGCGCGGGCGAGCGCGAGAACGCCCGCGAGGCCGTCGCCGCCGGCGGCGGGCGCGGGCCGCGCGGCGCCGACCCCACCGGCTCGGCGCCGTCGATCGACGCCGGCTCCGGGCCGTCGGCCCGTCAGGCCGCCGACGAGCTCGACCGCCTCCTGGGTCTGCCCGACCCCCCGTGCACCGCGCCGCGCCGTGTCCTCGGCACGCTCGGCGAGGACGACGTGGACGCCGGGGCCGGCGCCGCCCGCGCGGCGCTCAAGGCGCCGGTCGGCTCGTTCCGGGTGATCGACGTCGAGGACCTGCGCCGGCTGCTCCTCGCGTTCCGGCTGGGCGACCACGTCCCCGACACCGCGCGCCTCGCCGAGGTGGGCTTCCTCGCCCCCGAGACGCCGGCCCTGCAGGCGGGCGCCTCGCCCGAGACCACGCCCGTCCCCGTCCCCGCCGACGCGTCCTCGCCGGTCCCCGCGGCCCGGACGCCGCTGCCGGCCACCGGGCGGCTCGCGTCGTCGCCCGCGACGTCCGTCGCCCCTTCCGAGTCGTCGGTTTCCGGCTCGTCCGGCCCGCGCCCGGGCGGCGCGATCGGCGGACTGCTCGCCGGACCGCGCCGCGCCGGCCGCGCGGCGCGCGGGCGCTACGGCGGCGCGCTGCCCGACTGGGTCTGGGGCTGGCGCGGCCTCATCCTCGCCGCCGTCGCCGCCTTCCTGGTCGCGCTCGGGCTCGCGTTCCTCGTGGGCCGCGCGGCGACCGGGGGCGGCGAGCCCGACCCCGCGGCCACGCGCACCGTGGACGGCATCACCTTCACCCGCCAGGTCGCGACCACCGACACGTCCTGCGAGGGCCACGCCTACGGCCAGGCCGCGGCGTTCCTGCGCGAGCGCGGGTGCCTGCACCTCGACCGCTCCCTGTGGTCGGGGAACGCCGAGGGCCGCGAGGTCGTCGTGGCGGTGGCGACCGTCCAGATGCCCGACACGACGACGGCGGGCGCGTTCCGCTCACTGGTCGACAGCAACGGGACGGGCAACATCAGCGACCTCCTGCGCGAGCAGCGCGGCTACCCCGGCGCCCCTGAGCAGCTCACCGGCCAGGGCTACGCGTCGGCCCAGCTGGGCGACCGCGTGGCGGTGGCGGAGGCCGACGGCATCGACCCCGACTTCACCGACGGCGACGCCCTCGACCGCATCTCCCGCGCGGGGCTCGCCCTGCGCTGAGCAGATCCAGCGGGGTGGGCTCAGGTCTCCGAGCCGTCCCCGGGGAACGGGGCGACGAGCGGGGTACGCCCGGCCAGGCCGCGCCAGGTGACCGACACCGTCGCGGCCGCCGTCACCGCCTCGAGCGCGAGCCGGCGCAGCTCGCCGCCGGTCGCGGCCTCCGTGCGCTCGGCGACGGCCCGCCAGGCCGCCGCGACGTCGTCCTCGGCCACGGCCGCGAGCCCGGCCGCCGACGCGGCGTCGGTGACCGGCGAGGGCGGGCGGTAGGCCGCGGCCGCGGGCGGCGCGGCGATCCCGTCGCGGGCGAGCAGGGCGACCACCGCGTCGCGGCGTTCCCGATGGGCCAGCGACGCGGCGGCCAGGCCCGTCGCCGCCGAGGCGGGCAGGAACGCCGACACCAGCCCGTACACCCAGATCGCGGCGTGCTCGGTGCCCAGCGCGGTGAGCAGCATCGCCCGGAGGTCGCCGTCGTCGAGAGGGGGCGTCATCCGAGCCGTCACCCCAGCACCGTCACGTAGCCCGCGCAGCTCGCCGCGACGGAGGTCAGCAGGCCGCAGCGGGACGGCTCCGCGGCCAGGGCGAGGGCCCCGGCGCCGTCGCGGGCGGTCCCCAGCGAGCGCCGCAGCGCGGTCACCGCGGCGGCCGCGCTCTCGGCCGGGCGGGCCGGCGCGGGGGTGGCGCCGGCGGCGGCGTCGACGGTCGCCGTCCGGTCGGGGCGCGCGCGGCGGATCTCGGCGGCGAGGGCGTCGGCGTGGGCCCGGCGGGCCCGGGACAGCGGGGTGAGGCGGCTGGCGAGCTCGGGGTGGGCGGCGGCGGCCGCGGCGGCCGAGACGGCGTCGTCGCGCGCCGCGGCGAGCGGCTCCTCGAGGGGGTCGGGGCCCTCCGGCCGAGCGCACCCGGCGGCGAGCGAGCCGGCTGCGACGAGTCCGGCGAGCGCACCCGCACCCCGGAGCACCGCACGGCGGGGTGTCCCGGCACGGGCTCGGGCGACGGTGACGACGGGGACGACCACGACGGGCCAGTCTGCCAGCCGCCCCGCGTCGCGCGTCCCGCCGCGCCGCCGCGGCCGGGGGCGGCCCGGAGGGGGAGCGCTAGGCTGGACCACTGCGCGCCCGCTCCCCGGGCGCCGTCCCGTTCCCGCCCGCCCACGCCGCGCACGAGTGCCACCGGCGCCCGCGGCGGGCCCCGCCCGTGAGGAGCCCCGTTGTCCCCTGGGACGTCCCCTGCGCAGGCCGCCGAGCGCCTGCGCCCGGCCGTCGTCGACGTGGTCGAGGCCGCCGGCTTCGTGCTCGACGACCTGGAGGTGCGCCCGGCCGGGCGGCGCCAGGTCGTGCGCGTCGTGGTGGACACCGCCGAGGTGCCCGGTCCGCACGACCCGCCGGCGCCCGGGCCGGACCTCGACGCCGTCGCCGGGGTCAGCCGTGAGCTGTCCCGGGTCCTGGACGAGTCGGAGAGCAGCGGCACGATCGAGGCCCCGGAGGGCGAGTACACGCTCGAGGTGACGACACCGGGCACCGACCGACCGCTGGTCCGCCCGCACCACTGGCGGCGGGCGTGGCTGCGCCGGGTGGCGGTGACGCGCACCGACGGCGGCACGCTCACCGCGCGCGTGGGTCCGGTCGACGGGACCGACGGCGAGGACCCGGGCGACGTGGCCACGGGGACGGTGACCCTGGCGGAGGGCACGCCGCGCGGGCCGGTCCTGCACCGGCTCCCGCTGGCCGAGGTCCGCCAGGCCGTCGTGGAGGTCGAGTTCAAGCCGGCGCCCTCGTCCGAGGTGGACGCCCTGGTGGCGGCCGCTCTGGAGCAGGGTTCGGGAAAGGGTGCGGAGACGCACGGACAGGGAGGACGGCCGTGAAGGTCGACATCGCCGCGCTGCGCGCCATCGAGCGGGACAAGGAGATCCCGTTCGAGACCGTGCTCTCCGCGATCGAGACCGCCCTGCTGACCGCCTACAAGCAGAACGGCGGCGAGCACCCGAAGGCCCGGGTCGAGGTGGACCGCAAGAGCGGCGAGGTGAGCGTGCTCGTCCCGGAGACCGGCGAGGACGGCGAGACGCTCGCGGAGTACGACGACACCCCCGAGGGTTTCGGCCGGATCGCCGCGGCGACCGCGCGCCAGGTGGTCGTCCAGCGACTGCGCGACGCGGAGCACGAGCGGACGTTCGGCGAGTTCTCCGCCAAGGAGGGCGAGGTCGTCGCCGGCGTCGTCCAGCGTGACGCGCGGGCCAACGCCCGCGGCGTCGTCGTCGTCGAGATCGGATCCATCGAAGGCGTGCTGCCGGCTGCCGAGCAGGTGCCCGGCGAGCGCTACGAGCACGGTGCGCGCCTGCGGTGCTACGTCGTCGGCGTCGTCCGCGGGGCGCGGGGCGTGCAGGTGACCCTCTCGCGCACCCACCCGAACCTCGTGCGCCGGCTCTTCGCCTTCGAGGTGCCCGAGATCGCCGCCGGCCACGTGGAGATCGTCTCGGTGGCCCGCGAGGCCGGGCACCGCTCCAAGATCGCCGTGCGGTCGACCGTGCCGGGTCTCGGCGCGAAGGGCGCGTGCATCGGCCCGATGGGCGCGCGGGTGCGCGGCGTGATGAGCGAGCTCAACGGCGAGAAGATCGACATCATCGACTGGGCGGAGGACCCGGCCGAGTACGTCGGCAACGCCCTCTCCCCGTCGAAGGTCGTGTCGGTGACGGTGGTCGACCTGAAGGCGCGCACCGCGCGGGTCGTCGTCCCGGACTTCCAGCTCTCCCTCGCCATCGGCAAGGAGGGACAGAACGCCCGGTTGGCCGCGCGACTCACCGGATGGCGGATCGACATCCGGTCCGACGCGGAGCCGCCGCCGGAGCCGACGGCCCCGGAGGAGTCGGTCGAGGAGGCGCCCGGATCGGTGGACACCCCCGACGCTGCTCCGACCGGTGATCCGCGGGACGCCCTCGGTGTCCCCGGTGGCGGGGTCGAGTCCTCCTCGAGTGGCGCGGTAGAGTGACCGGTGGCCCGAACCCGCGAGCCCAGCCGTGGGGTGCCGCCGGATCGTGATCGTCGGGGTGATGATCTCGGCCCGGTGCGTACCTGTCTCGGATGTCGTCAGCGGGTCTCGGCGTCGGAACTCCTACGAGTGGTGGCCGCGGACGGGATCGTCGATCCCGACCCGCGGCGTCGGAAGCCCGGTCGAGGTGCGTGGGTGCACCCCGAGACGAGCTGCCTGCACCGCGCGGAGCGCCGGTCGGCGTTCCCCAGGGCGCTGCGCGTCCCGGGGCCGCTCGACACCGGAGCACTGCACGCACTGCTCGACCAGGACCCCGGCGCCACTCCCACCGGGTTGCAGGACCACCGCGACGACCGTCGCGTGCGGATGAGGAAGCAGGTCGACCCCCATGAGCCAGCCGTGAAGCCCTTCCGATGAAGGCACAGGCGTAGACACGAGGTCGCGGGCCCCCGCTGACCTCGAGGATGAGGAGATCAGTGGCAGGCAAGGCCCGGGTGCACGAGCTCGCGAAGGAGCTCGGCGTCACCAGCAAGCAGGTACTCACACAGCTCGAGTCTCTCGGCGAGTTCGTCAAGTCGGCGTCCTCGACGGTCGAGGCCCCGGTCGCGCGCAAGCTGCGCGACTCCATGTCCGGTGGTGGCAACGGCGGCGGTAGCCGTCGGCCCCGACCGGGCGCCGCCCCCGGCCCCCGCCCCGGTGGCGGACCGCGTCCCGGCCCGTCCGGCGGCGACTCCTCGGGGTCGACCGGCGGCGCACCGCGCCCCGGTGCGGGTTCCGGTGCCACGCCCGGCCCGCGCCCCGGCGCCGGATCCTCGGGCGGCAACGGTGGCGGCCCGCGCCCCGGGCCTCCCGCGCCGCGCCCCGGCGCGACCCCCGGCCCCCGGCCCGAGGCCGCTCCGGCGGCCGCGGAGACGCCGGCGCCCTCCGCTCCCGCGGCTCCGGCCGCGGCGGCGAGCACGGGCACGACCGGCACGGCCGGCCCGTCGGAGCAGAGCGCGCCCCGTCCCACGGGCGGCGACCGGCCGCGTCCGGGCGGCATCCCGCGTCCCGGTGCGGACCGTCAGGGTGGCGGCGGCGATCAGCGTCAGGGCGGCCGTCCCGGCCCGCAGCCTCAGCGCCCGGCCGCCGCGGCGGCCGAGGGCCAGGCCGGCGGCGATGCGTCGACCGTGCCGCCCCGTCCGGCGGCGCCGAAGCCCGGCCCGAAGTCGCCGCGCGTCGGCAACAACCCCTTCGGCGTGGGCTCCGGTGCCCCGCCGCGCCCCCAGCGTCAGCAGCAGCCCGGCCAGGCCCCGGGGCAGGCACCCGGCCAGGCGCCGGGTCAGGGTCAGGGTCCGCGTCCGCCGCGTGACGGCGACGCCCCCGCGCCGCGCCCCCCGCGTGACGGCGAGCGTCCGGCCGCGGCCGACCGTCCGCCCCGTCCCGGTGGCGGCAGTGCGACGCCCGGCAACATGCCCCCGCGCCCGAATCCCGGCATGATGCCGGCCCGTCCGGCCGGTCCTCCCGGCCGTGGCGGCCCCGGCGGCGCCCGTCCGGGTGGTCCCGGCGGCGGCCGCGGTGGCCCGCCCGGTCGCGGCGGTCCCGGTGGTGGCGGCGGTGGCTTCCGTCCCGGTGGCGGTGGCGGAGGTGCCCCGGCCGGTGGCGGTTTCCGTCCCGGTGGCGGCGGTGGCCGTCCGGGTGGTCCCGGCGGCCGTGGTCGTGGCGGCGGTGCCGCGGGTGCCTTCGGGCGCGCCGGTGGCCCGGTCCGTCGTGGACGCAAGTCGAAGCGCCAGAAGCGTCAGGAATTCGACAACATGCAGGCCCCCTCGGTCGGCGGCGTTCGCCTGCCGAAGGGCAAGGGCGAGACGGTCCGGCTCCCGCGTGGTGCCTCGCTGACCGACTTCGCGGAGAAGATCGACGCGAACCCGGCGTCGCTCGTGCAGGTGCTGTTCCACCTCGGTGAGATGGTCACGGCCACCCAGTCGGTGTCCGACGACGTCCTCGAGCTGCTCGGCGGCGAGATGAACTACGACGTCCAGGTCGTCTCCCCCGAGGAGGAGGACCGCGAGCTGCTCGAGTCGTTCTCGCTGACCTACGGGTCGGACGACGGCGGCGACGAGGACCTCGAGGCCCGCCCGCCGGTCGTCACGGTCATGGGTCACGTCGACCACGGCAAGACGCGCCTCCTCGACACCATCCGCAAGACGAAGGTGGCCGAGGGCGAGGCGGGTGGCATCACCCAGCACATCGGCGCGTACCAGGTCGACACCGAGCTCGAGGGCGTCGAGCGGAAGATCACCTTCATCGACACCCCGGGTCACGAGGCGTTCACCGCCATGCGTGCCCGGGGCGCGAAGTCCACGGACATCGCGGTGATCGTGGTCGCGGCCGACGACGGCGTCATGCCCCAGACGATCGAGGCGATCAACCACGCGCAGGCGGCCGACGTGCCGATCGTGGTGGCGGTCAACAAGATCGACAAGGAGGGTGCCAACCCGGCCAAGATCCGGCAGCAGCTCACCGAGTACAACCTCGTCGCCGAGGAGTTCGGTGGCGACACGATGTTCGTCGACATCTCCGCGCGGCAGAACATCAACATCGACGGCCTCCTCGAGGCCGTGCTGCTCACCGCGGACGCCTCGCTGGACCTCCGGGCCAACCCGGACATGGAGGCCCAGGGTGTCGCGATCGAGGCGCACCTCGACCGCGGCCGCGGCCCGGTGGCCACGGTGCTGGTCCAGCGCGGCACGCTGCACGTCGGCGACTCGGTCGTCGCCGGCGACGCCTCGGGCCGCGTGCGGCGGATGCTCGACGAGTTCGGCGCGGACGTGAAGGAGGCGCTGCCCTCCCGCCCGGTGCAGGTCATCGGCTTCACGTCGGTGCCGGGCGCGGGCGACACGTTCCTCGTCGTCGACGAGGACCGCGTGGCGCGCCAGATCGCCGACCGTCGTCGTGCCCGCGAGCGCAACGCGCAGCTGGCGAGCCGTCGCAAGCGCGTCAGCCTCGAGGACCTCGATGCGGCGCTGAAGGAGACCAACGAGCTCAACCTGATCATCAAGGGTGACAACTCGGGAACCGTCGAGGCTCTCGAGGACGCGCTCATGAAGATCGACGTGGGCGAGGAGGTCCAGCTGCGGGTGCTGCACCGCGGCGTCGGTGCGATCACCGAGGGCGACATCAACCTCGCGATCGCCTCCGACGTCATCGTCCTGGGCTTCAACGTCCGGGCCGAGGGCAAGGCCACGGAGCTGGCGACCCGCGAGGGCGTCGACATCCGCTACTACTCGGTCATCTACCAGGCCATCGACGAGATCGAGCAGGCCCTCAAGGGCATGCTCAAGCCGATCTACGAGGAGGTCGAGCTCGGCACCGCGGAGATCCGCGACGTCTTCCGCTCCTCGAAGGTGGGCACGATCGCCGGTTGCCTCGTGACCGACGGGATCATCCGCCGCAACGCCAAGGCCCGCCTGGTGCGCGACGGTGCCGTGATCGCCGAGAACCTCACCATCAGCTCGCTGAAGAGGTTCAAGGACGACGCGACCGAGGTCCGCGACGGCTACGAGTGTGGTCTCACGCTCGGGTCGTTCAACGACATCAAGGTCGACGACAAGATCATGACCTACGAGATGCGGGAGAAGCCCCGCGAGTAGGTGCGCTGAGCGCTCGTGAGTGGTTGTCCGTGCCCCGGCACGGACAACCACTCACAAGGCCGGAGGCCAAAGGTGTACGTGGGTGCGCTCGAGCTCGACCTGCTCCTCGGGGAGGTCGGCTCGATCAAGCAGAAGCGCTCGGTGGTCCGGCCCGTGGTGGCGGAGCTCAAGCGGCGGTATGCCGTCTCGGTCGCCGAGGCCGGCCATCTCGACCTGCACCGCCGTGCCCTCATCGGGGTCGCGGCGGTGGCTGCCGACCCCGGGCACGTCACCGACGTGCTCGACCACTGCGAGCGCCTGGTGGCCGCCCACCCCGAGTTCCAGGTGCTCTCCGCGCGGACCCGCTGGCTGGGCCCGCACGACGACTGACCCACCCACGGGGGCTCCGCCCCGGTGACCCCCCGACGACACCCCTGGAGGACGCCATGGCCGACGCGCCACGGGCCCGCAGGCTCGCCAAGCGGATCTCCCAGATCGTCGCCTCCACGCTGGAGCACGAGGTCAAGGACCCGCGCCTGGCGATGGTGACGATCACCGACACCCGCATCACCCCGGACCTCCGCGACGCCACGGTGTACTACACCGTCTACGGCGGTGAGCAGGAGCGCACCGGGTCGGCCGCCGCCCTGGCCAGCGCCAAGGGCGTCGTGCGCAGCGCCGTCGGGCGCCAGACCGGCGTGCGGTTCACGCCGACCCTGGAGTTCGTCCCCGACGTGATCCCCGAGGGCGCCGCCCGCCTCGACGAGGTGCTCGAGGGCGTCCGCCAGGCCGACGCCGAGGTCGCGACGCTCGCCGTCGGCGCCTCCTACGCCGGCGAGGCCGACCCGTACCGCAAGCCCCGCGAGGACGGCGACGACGAGGACGACCTCGACGACGTCCCGGTCGGCGACGAGGAGCCGTCCCGCCCGACGGGCTGACCGGGCACGCGACGGGCAGGGACGCGAAGGGGTATCCACCGGCCATGGTGGCGGTCGACGACGCGCGCGAGGGCGGCGCGAGCCGGCCCGTTCGTCTCGAGGAGGCGGTGGGCGTGCTCACCGCCGCCCGCCAGGTGGTGCTGCTCGCCCACGTCAACCCGGACGCCGACGCGCTCGGCAGCGCGCTGGCCCTCGGGCTCGCGCTGCACCGGCGCGGGACCGAGGTCCAGGTGTCGTTCGGCGCGCCCGAACGGCCCGCCGAGTCGTTGCGCGACCTCGACGTGGACGGGCTCGTGGTCACCGCCGACGAGGTCGTGGCGGCCCCCGAGCTGCTCGTCGTCCTCGACACCGGCAGCGTCGACCGTCTCGGCCCGCTCGCCGATCGCGCCGCCACCGCGGGCTCGACCCTGGTGATCGACCACCACGTGTCCAACTCGGGCTTCGGCACCCACTACTACGTCGACCCGCGGGCCGAGGCGACCGCCGTCATGGTGCTGCACCTGCTCGACGCCATGGAGGCGCCCGTCGACCTGCCGACCGCCCGCTGCCTCTACGCGGGCCTGGTCACCGATACCCGCAACTTCCGGGCCGCCTCGCCGGACACCCACGCGATGGCCGCCCGCCTGCTCGTCGCGGGCGTCGACGCCGAGGCCGTGACACGTCCCCTGCTCGACACCCACCCGTTCTCCTGGCTCGCGATGCTCTCGGCGGTCCTGGCCACCGCCCGCCTCGAGGCCGGTGAGGCGCGCGGGCTCGGTCTCGTGCACGCCCTGGTCGAGCGCGAGCACGTCGACCTCGGCCGGCAGGAGGAGGTCGAGAGCGTCATCGACGTCCTGCGCACCACCGCCGAGGCCGAGGTCGCCGTCGTGCTCAAGCAGGTCGGCGAGCGGCGGTGGACGGCCAACATGCGCTCCAAGGGCGGCATCGACGTCGCCGCCGCGGCCTCCGCGCTGGGGGGCGGCGGGCACCGCGTGGCCTCCGGCTTCACCCTCGACGGGGACGCCCCCGCGATCCTCGACCGCGTCCGGCGCGCGCTCGCCGACGCCCCCCTGCTGGGATGACCACAGCTCCTCCCGACACCGACCCGGGGGCGCGGCGGGTCCTCGCACTGGCGTCGTCGGCGCTGGTGGTCCTGGTCGCCGAGCCCCTCTACCTGCTCGTCGACACCGCCGTCGTCGGCCACCTGGGCGCGGTCCCGCTGGCGGGACTCGCCGTGGGCGGGGTCGTGCTGGCGCAGGTGGCGAGCCTGGGCACGTTCCTCGCCTACGGCACCACCGCCCGGGCCGCGCGCCACCACGGCGCCGGGAACCGGGCCGCCGCCGTCGCCGAGGGGGTGGCGGCGACCTGGATCGCGGTGCTCGTCGGGCTGCTGGTGGTGGCGGTCGTCTGGCTCGCGGCCCCCTGGGTGGCCGACCTGCTCGGCGGCGGGGGAGCGGTGAGCGACGCGGCCACCGGCTGGCTGCGGATCGCGGTGTGGGGCGCGCCGGGCATCCTCGTCGCGCTCGCCGGCCACGGGTGGATGCGCGGGGTGCAGTACACGCGCCGCCCCATCGTCGTGGTGCTCGCCGGCAACGGGCTCTCGGCGGTGCTGTGCCCGCTGCTGGTGTACGGGATCGGCCCCTTCCCGGCTCTGGGGCTCGAGGGCTCGGCGTGGGCGAACGTCGGGGCGCAGGCGACGGTGGGCCTGTTGTTCGTCGGCGCGCTGGTCCTCGAACGCGTCGCGCTGCGCCCGCACGTCGCCGACATGCGGGCGCAGTTCGGGCTCGGCCGCGACCTTCTGCTGCGCAGCGCGGCGTTCCAGGCCTGCTTCCTGTCGGCGACGGCCGTGGCGGCGCGTTTCGGGGCACCGTCGGTGGCGGCCCACCAGATCGTGCTGCAGCTCTGGACGTTCATGGTCACCGTGCTCGACGCGCTGGCCATCGCGGCGCAGTCGCTGGTGGGGGCGGCGCTGGGGGCGGCGTCGGTGGGGGTCGCGCGGCGCGTGAGCGGGCGGGTCACCCGTTACGGCCTCGTGCTGGGCGTCGTCGCCGGTCTGGTGTTCGCGGCGACGGCGGGGGTGCTGCCGGGCGTGTTCACCCCCGACCCGGCGGTGCGGGACGTCGTGCCGCAGGCCTGGTGGTTCTTCGTCGCGCTGCAGCCGATCGCCGCGTACGTCTTCGCGCTCGACGGGGTGCTGCTCGGGGCCGGCGACGCGGCCTTCCTGCGCCGGATCACCGTCGGCTCCGCGCTCGGCGCGTTCCTGCCGACGATCTGGCTCTCGCTGGTGCTCGGCTGGGGGCTCGCCGGCATCTGGGCCGGCCTGTCGCTGTTCATCGTCGCCCGTGCCGTGGCCGTCGGGCTGCGGGTCCGCGGCGAGGCCTGGGCGGTGACGGGGACGTGACACCCGGTTCATCGGTGCTGGGGCTCATCGCTGCTCGGGCCGGGGACGCACCGCCGCGCCCAGGACGAGGAGGGCCGTCGCGGCGAGGAACGCGCCCGCGAGGCTGAGGTGGTCGGCCAGCAGGCCGAGCAGCGGGGCGCCGAGGGCCTGACCCAGGGCGAGGAGCAGGAAGCCGGCGCCCACCCCGAGCACCGGGCGGTCCGGGAACACGCGCGTGCCCCACAGCAGCAGCATGCCGCTCAGGGCGATGTAGACCCCGCCGAAGACCGCTGCGCCGGCAAAGACCGCCACGGTCGTCGAGGCGGCCAGGCCGAGCGCGAGGGTGGCCGCCGCGACCAGCAGCATCGCCGCGCTCCAGGCCCGCGCGAGCCCGAGGCGGGCGACGGCGTCGCCGGCGAGAGCGCCGAGCAGGCCGGCGGCTCCGAGCACGATCCAGGAGCCGGTGGAGACGAGCTCGCTCGCGCCGGCGCTGCTGACGACGTCGCGGCCGAAGGTCCACACCGCCGAGCTGCCGGCACCGAGGACCACGGCGGCCGCGAGCAGCCGGGCGGTGCCGAGGCGCCGTCGCCACGCCCGCGGACGTGCGGGCAAGGTCCCACCGCCGACGGGCCGTGAGGCGATCGCCCGCGGCACCGTGACCGCGACCGCGACGGTGACACCGAGGGCGGCGAGGCCGAACGCCGCCCACGCCCATCGCCAGGTGTCGGCCAGCAGCAGCGCGACCGGCCCCGAGACGAGGACCCCGAGGCCGGTGCCGGCGTTGACCACCGTCTGCACCCGGTCCGCACGCCCGGCCGGGACCCGGTGGGCGATGGCCTGGGCCAGCGGCGGCGACGCCAGACCGGTGCTCGACCCGGCGACCACGACGCCGATCGTGAGCACGGTGGTGTTCGCGGCGAGCGCGATGAGCCCGGTGCCGGTGGCGGCGCACAGACCCGCGGCGACCGCCACTGCCCGCGCGCCCCACCGCGCGGCTGCGGCGGTCGAGGCGACGATCGCGACGCAGTAGCCCACGTAGCTGCTCGAGGCGATGGCGCCGACGGTCGCGGCGTCGAGCGCGAACTCCGTCCGGAACACCGGCACGAACAGTCCGTAGGCGAACCGCGCCAGGCCGTAGCACACCGCGATCAACAGCAGGCCGCTCAGCGCCAGCGGCACCGTCCCGGCCCGCTCGCCCGCGTGTGCCGATGCCGGCCTCGTCGTCGCTTCCACGCACGTCATGTCCGCACCCCTTTAGTAACCCGACCGGTATAGCTACCGTGTGCCCGGCGGAGTGGAATGTCAACCCACCGGTCGGTATAGTCGGGGTGGTGAGGAACGAGAAGGCGCTGACCCCGGCGGGCACCCGGGTACTGGACGTGGCGAGCGAGCTCTTCTATCGCGACGGCATCAACACCGTCGGCGTCGCCCTGATCGCCGACACCGCGGGCGTCACCAAGAAGACCCTCTACGACTGCTTCGGCTCCAAGGCGAACCTGATCGTCAGCTACCTGCGGCGCCGCCACGACCGGTGGTGGTCACACCTCGAGCAGCGCCTCGCGCAGGCGTCCGAGCCGGGACCGCTGGTCCTCTTCGACGCCTACCTCGACCACCCGGACCTCGACGTCAGCCGCGGCTGCGCGTTCCTCAACGCCGCCGCCGAGCTGCCTGCCGACCATCCCGGGATGACCGTGGTGCGGGAGCACAAGGACGCCGTCCTCGCGCGCCTCGCCGAGCTCGTGGCCGACGCCGTCCCGGACGCCGACCCGATCGTCACCGAGGAGCTGTTCCTCGTCCTCGAGGGCGCCACCGCGCACCTCCGTCTCGGCGGTCGTGACCGCACCGTCGCCGCGCGGGCCGTCACGGTCGCCCGGCTCGAGGCCGCGGCTTCGTGATCGACGGCACCGTCGAGGGCCGGCCGAGTCAGGTCGTGGAAGCGATCAGGTTCTCGAGCTCCGGACACCACTCGGCGGGCGCGGCACCCGATCGCCGCAGGTCACGGCCGCAGCAGCTGCCTCACCCGTGCCGTCTCGCGGGTGAGGTGGTCGCGCTCGGGCACGCTCGTGGCGGTCCGGGAGGCCTCGGCGTAGAGCTCGGCGGCGCGCGCGAGATCGCCGGCCCGCTCGTGGAGGTGCGCGGCCACGGCGGCACGGCGGGGCAGGCCGGGATCGACGTCGGCCAGCGCCGCGAGGCCGGCCCGGGCGCCGTCGGCCTCGCCGACCGCCACCGCACGGTTGAGCCGCACCACGGGGCTGTCGGTGAGCGCCAGCAGCTCGTCGTACCACTCCACGATCTGCACCCAGTCCGTCTCCGCGGTGCTCGGGGCGTCCGCGTGCAGCGCCGCGATCGCCGCCTGGGCCTGGTAGTCACCGAGGCGGTCGCGGGCCAGCGCCGCCTGCAGGATCGCCACCCCCTCGGCGATCATGCCGGTGTCCCAGCGCGACCGGTCCTGCTCGGCGAGGGGGATCAGGCGTCCGCCAGGTCCGGTGCGCGTGGCGCGGCGCGCGTGGTGCAGCAGCATGAGCGCGAGCAGCCCCGCGACCTCGGGGTCGTCGGTGAGCGCGGCGAGCTGGCGGGCGATCCGGATCGCCTCACCCGCCAGGTCGGTGTGCTCGGTGCCGTCGGCGCCGTAGCCCTCGTTGAACACGAGGTAGAGCACCCGGAGCACGGTGCCGAGGTCGCCGGGCCGGTCGAGCGCCAGACCCTCGATCCGCTTCTTCGCCCGGCTGATCCGCTGCGCCATCGTCGCCTCGGGGACCAGGTAGGCGGTCGCGATCTGCCGCGTCGTCAGGCCCCCGACCGCGCGCAGCGTCAGCGCGACGGCCGACGCCGGCGGCAGCGTCGGGTGCGCGCACAGGAAGTACAGGCGCAGCGTGTCGTCGGCGCCGGCCACCGGGCCCGCGGGCGGCTCGAGGTCGACCGCGAGCTCCCGTCCCTGGCGCGACGAGTCCGACCGGACCGCGTCGAGGAACTTGCGCCACGACGCGGCGACGAGCCACGCCTTCGGGTCGCGCGGCGGGTCGTCGGGCCAGGTCTCGAGCGCCCGGATCAGGGCCTCCTGGACGGCGTCCTCGGCCGACGCGAAGTCTGCTCCGCGCCGGACGAGGACGCCGATCACCGCGGGGACGAGCTCCCGGAGCCCGTCGGTGATCACAGCCCGTCCGCGATCATTCGGTGTTCCCCGGCACGCCGGTGAGGAACGGCCGGACCTCGAGCCACTCGTGGATCGGCTCGCCTCCGGCCCCGGGCGCGGCGGACAGCTCGCCGGCGAGCTCGAGCGCGCGGTCCCAGGACTCCACGTCGATGATCATCCAGCCGGCGATGAGGTCCTTGGTCTCCGCGAACGGGCCGTCGGTGACCGGCGGGCGCCCCTCGCCGTCGTGGCGGACGAAGGCGCCCTCGGCCGAGAGGGCCTGGCTGTCGACGAACTCGCCGGTCTCCACCAGGCGCTTCGCGAAGTCGCTCATGTACGTCATGTGGGCGTCGACCTCCTCCGGCGTCCACTGGTCCATGGGCGGGGAGTCCACGGCCGGGGCCGGACCGCCGCGGTAGTGCTTCAGCATCAGGTACTTCACGGTCGCTCTCCTTCGTCGTGGCGACCCTCCTCGGCCGCTCGTACCCCTGGGACGGAGCCACCGCCCGGTTCTCGACACAGGATCGCCGAACGATCCCGGGAGATTCTCGGGAGACTTCACCGGCGCCTTCACCGGAGCACTGTCAGGGGTCGGTGATGGCATGTCCCCATGAGGTGGGACGCGCAGGTGAGCGGGTGGCTGGACGACGTGCTCGCGGCGATCCGCGACACCGGGCTGGCGGAGCTCGTCGAGACCACCGTGGCCGACGTGTGGGAGCGCAACGTCGACCGGTTCGACCCCGTCGTCGCGGGCGACACCGCCACCTCGCTCGGGATCACGGCGTCGGAGAACATCCGCACGCTGCTGCTGCGGGTCGACCACGAGCGGTGGGCCGCGCGCGGGGTGGTGGCCACCTCGGTGCAGCAGGCCCTCGTCCTGCGGATCGGCGTGCGCCGGGTGCTGCTGATGAAGGTCGCCGACCGCCGGCTGCACCCCGAGGAGGACGACGAGCACGACTGGTCGGGCATCCGGTGGGACGTCGCCAGCGACGTCCGCAGGCTCGCCGCGGAGGACAACGCGCGGCGGTACGAGCCGTGCGTCGAGCACCAGACGGCCAGACGTGGTGGCCCGGCCTCGTCCCGGGCGCCGTGGACGACCCCGAGGGCCTGCGCCACCTCGTGCTGGTCTGGGCAGGGGACCCCGTCGGCGGGACGACGGCGGGCTGGCTCGGTGTGCCCTACGCGGGTCCGCCCGGCTCGCCGCCGTGGCTCGCGATCACGCCGGTCTGGCACCACGGGCCCGGCGACGTCCCGCGCCCGCGCGAGCCGATCGTCGTGGTCCCGCGGTCGGGGGCCGGCCGTGCCTGACGACGGATCGTGGGGTTCAGCTCGCCGCGAGCGGGGTGCGCAGGTCGGCGGCGGGGAAGGGCGGCAGCTCGTCGGCACGCAGGGACGCCCGGCCCGCGCCGCGCCAGGCGCGGGCGACGAGGTCGGCGTCCTCCTCGGTGACGAGGTTGCCCATGACCCGCAGGGCCACGGTCATCAGCATCCGCGAGCGCATGCCCACCGGGCCTGCGAGCGGGAGCAGGCGGGGCACGGTCAGCAGCCCGGCGAGGCGGCGGGCGATGGAGAACGCCGAGCCGTACTGGCGGCGCAGCGTCGCCGGCCAGGCGAGGGAGAGGTCCCCGCCGTCACCCTCGTCGCCGAGCAGGCCCGCGATGGTCCGCCCGCTCTCCAGGCCGTAGTCGATGCCCTCCCCGTTGAGCGGGTTCACCAGGCCGGCGGCGTCGCCCACCAGCGCCCAATTGGGGCCGGCGACGCCGGACACGGCGCCACCCATCGGCAGCAGGGCCGACGCGACGTCGCGCACCTCGCCCTCGAGCTGCCAGTCCTCGCGGCGCTGGGCGGCGTAGTGCGCGATCAGCGAGCGCAGCCGCACGTTGGCGGGGCGGGCCTCGGTGGCGAGGGTCCCGACGCCGATGTTCACGTGCCCGTCGTGCAGCGGGAACACCCAGCCGTAGCCGGAGAGCACCTCGTCGTCGGTGCCGCGCAGCTCCAGGTGCGACGAGATCCACTCGTCGTCGTGACGGCCCGAGCGGACGTAGGCGCGGGCGGCGACCCCGTAGGCCGTGTCGCGGTGCCACACCCGCCCGAGCACCCGCCCGAGGGTCGACCGCGCGCCGTCGGCCACCACGAGGCGGCGGCACGCGATGGTCCGCGGGCCCTCGGCGGTGTCGAACACCACGCCGGACACCCGGTCGCCGTCGCGCTCGACGTCCACCGCGCGGGCGCCCTCCACCGGCTGCGCGCCCCGCTCCAGGGCCACGGACCGGATGCGGGCGTCGAGCTCGGTGCGCGCCACCGCGCCGCCGTGCGCCGGCAGCGAGCCGCCCGGCCACGGCAGGGTCAGCAGCTGCCCGAACCCGGCGGCGCGCAGGCCGCGGTTCTGGCCCCGCCCGCGCACCCAGTCGCCCAGGCCCAGGTGCTCCAGCTCGGCGATGGCCCGCGGGGTCAGGCCGTCGCCGCACGCCTTGTCGCGCGGGAAGACCGCGGCGTCGGCGAGGACGACGTCGTGGCCGGCGTCGGCCGCCCAGGCCGCGGCGGCCGAGCCGGCGGGACCGGCGCCCACGACGAGGACGTCGGTACGCGTCGGGGTGCTCACGGCTCCAGGATGCCTGCTGAACTCCCGGGCGGCCTGATCGGCGCCCGTGACGACGGGCATGATGGCCCGCCGTGTCCGGACGTGGTGGGGGAGCGCCCCGAGAACGCCGTGAGCGACGGGAGCCCCCGCCGCCGGGGCTGCTCGTGGTGGACAAGCCGGCGGGCTGGACGTCCCACGACGTCGTGGGACGGGCGCGGCGGCTGGTGGGCACGCGCAAGGTCGGGCACGCGGGCACGCTCGACCCCATGGCCACCGGCGTCCTGGTGCTGGGCGTCGAGAGGGCCACCAAGCTCCTCGGGCACCTGGCGCTCGACACCAAGACCTACCTCGCCACGATCCGGCTCGGCCTGGCGACCGACACCGACGACGCCGAGGGTGAGCCGATCGGCCATCCGGTCGACGCCACCGGGATCGGCGACGACGCGGTGGCCGAGGGCGTGGCGGCCCTGACGGGTGAGATCCAGCAGGTGCCGAGCAGCGTGTCGGCGATCAAGGTCGACGGTCGTCGGGCCTACGAGCGCGCCCGCGCCGGCGAGGAGGTCCGCCTCGACGCCCGGCCGGTGACGGTCGGACGCTTCGACGTGCTCGCGGCGCGCACCGAGGGCCCGTTCCGCGACCTCGACGTCCTCGTCGACTGCTCGTCGGGCACCTACGTCCGCGCCCTGGCCCGCGACCTGGGCGCCGGGCTCGGCGTCGGTGGGCACCTCACAGCGCTGCGGCGCACGCGGGTCGGCCCGTTCACGCTCGCCCACGCCCGCACCCTGGAGACCCTGGCCGGCGAGGAGGAGCAGCAGGGCCGCGCGGCCCTGTCGCTGGACCTCGACGCCGCCGTCGCCACGGCCTTCCCGCGCCGCGACGCGGACACCGAGGAGGCCGCGAGCCTGGCGCACGGCCGCCCGCTCGCGGCCGCGGGCAGGCCCGGGACGGTGGGGGTCTTCGGCCCCGACGGGCACGTCGTCGGGCTCGTCGCCGACGACCGCGGCGCCGCCCGCCCCGTCCTGGTGCTCGCGCCGGCCGGGACGTGAGCTCCGGGAGTGACCGCCGGGCCGTGATCGCCGGGACGTGATCGCCGGGACGTGATCGCCGGGACTGATCACCGACGCGCGCCCGACACGGCGCCCGTGCGGGCCCCGCCCGTAGGCTCGCCGCCGTGCAACGCTGGCGGGGACTCGACGGTGTGCCGTCGGGCTGGGGTCGATGCGTGGTGACGATCGGCGTCTTCGACGGCGTGCACCGCGGCCACCAGCAGCTCATCGCCCGCGCGGTGGCCCACGGACGCGAGCTGGGCCTGCCGACCGTGCTGATCACGTTCGACCCGCACCCCGCCTCGGTGCTGCGCCCCGGCACCCACCCGGCCCGGCTGACGTCGCTGGCCCGGCGCGCCGAGCTGGTCGCCGAGCTCGGGATCGACGCCTTCTGGGTGCTGCCGTTCACGCCGGACCTCGCCCGCGTGGCGCCGGACGAGTTCGTGCACGAGCTGCTCGTCGACCGGCTGCACGCGGCGATGGTGGTCGTCGGACGCAACTTCACCTACGGCTACCGCGCCGCGGGGGACGTCACCGAGCTCGAGCGCCTGGGCCAGCGCTTCGGCTTCGCCGCCGAGGGCGTCGACCTCGTCGCCGACCCCTCGGTCGCGCTGACCGGGTCGCCGGTGACGTTCTCGTCGACCTACGTGCGCGCCTGCATCAGCGCCGGCGACGTCCGGGCCGCCGCCGAGGCGCTCGGCCGGCCGCACCGCCTCGAGGGCGTCGTCGTACGCGGCGACCAGCGGGGCCGCGAGCTGGGCTACCCGACCGCGAACGTCGACTGCGGCGAGCACGCCGCGATCCCCGCGGACGGGGTGTACGCGTGCTGGTTCCACCATCGCGGGCGCAGGCGCGCGGCGGCGACGTCGGTGGGCACCAACCCGACGTTCTCGGGCCGTGAGCGCACCGTCGAGGCGTTCGTGCTCGACACCGACGAGGACCTCTACGGGGCCCGCGTCGCGGTCGACTTCGTCGAGCGCATCCGGGGGATGGACCGCTTCGACTCGATCGACGAGCTCATCGCCACGATGGACCGCGACGTCGTGCGCACCCGCGAGGTCCTGGGCGTCTGAGCCCGGTTTCCCCGAACGGCACCCACCGCCGCGGCCCGGCTGTCACCATCGCCGCGCAGGGGAGAGCCGGAGGGTGGCGGGTTGGGCGGGCAGGTGGGCGGGACGGACGCCGTGCGGCGCAACCGGGAGCTGCAGCGCCGCTTCTACGGCGAGCCGCTGGGCGACCGCCTGCGTCGTCTCCTGGGCGCGCTCGACGTCTCCCAGGCGGTGCTGGCCGCGGCGCTCGGGGTGAGCTCCCCGATGCTCTCCCAGCTCATGAGCGGCCGGCGGGTCAAGATCGGGTCGCCCGCGGTCCTGGGCCGGCTCCTCCTGCTCGAGCAGCGGGTCGCCGCCGGCGACGCGGGGAGCGGCCCGGAGGCGGTCGCCCGACTGCTCTCCGAGGTCCGGGAGGCGGAGCTCCGCAACGACTACGACCTGCTGCGCACCGTCGCCGGACCCGAGGAGCTCGCCGCCGCCGCAGCGACGCTCGATCCCGGCTTCCCGTCGCTGGCCGGGCTGCTCCGCCGGGCCGCCGCCGGCGGGTGAGCCGGGCCGCGACGTGGGCGCGGCGGGCCCGCAGCAGCCGGTGTCGGGGTCGTCGGTACACTCGATGACGATTCGCCTGGCTGCGGTCCGTGGTGGCCGGGCGGCGGGTGGACCGGGCGTGCCCGTCCCCCGAGAGCGTGCGACATCCCCCGACGAGCTCGTCGTGGCGGATGCCGCCGATCGTCACGGCACCGATGGCACAGAAGGAGCACCGCCCCCGTGGCACTGACCACCGAGCAGAAGAAGTCGACGCTCGCCGAGTACGGCGTGCACGAGACCGACACCGGGTCGCCCGAAGCGCAGGTCGCGCTGCTGACGCAGCGCATCGTGCGGCTCACCGAGCACCTCAAGATGCACAAGCACGACCACCACTCGCGTCGCGGGCTGCTGCTGCTGGTCGGCCGCCGCCGGCGCCTGCTCAAGTACGTCGCCTCCGTCGACGTCGCCCGCTACCGCTCGCTGATCGAGCGGCTGGGGCTGCGTCGCTGACGAGGCTGCCCTGAATCCCGCGCCCGCTCCGCGCCGACCGGCCACGATGCCGGTCGGCGCGCAGGCGTGCGCACCACATCTCGGCCCGACCACCACCGCCCGCGCATCCGGGACGCCCGCGCGTCGGCCGGTCCTCGGTAGTGGCCCCCGGAATCGTCCTCAGTCCTCAGTACTGGGGCGGAGCCCGGGGGCTTCGATCGATGACCGCTCGCTCGCCGACCGCGTCGCGGAGAGAGCCGGGGGCGGGACGTGGTGGGGCCACGAGGAGGAACCCTCATGACCCAGCCCGCAACATCCACGACCGCAACATCCACCGACGGAGTCCACGAGACCACCGCGGTGCTGGACAACGGTGCCTACGGCACCCGCACCGTCCGCTTCGAGACGGGCCGCCTGGCCCGCCAGGCGGCCGGCGCCGTCGTCGCCTACCTCGACGACGACACGATGCTGCTCTCCGCGACGACCGCCTCGAAGCGGCCGAAGGACAACTTCGACTTCTTCCCGCTGACGGTCGACGTCGAGGAGCGCATGTACGCCGCGGGCCGGATCCCCGGCTCGTTCTTCCGCCGCGAGGGCCGCCCGTCCACGGACGCGATCCTCACCTGCCGGCTCATCGACCGTCCGTTGCGCCCGACCTTCGTCGGCAACCTGCGCAACGAGGTCCAGGTCGTCATCACGGTCCAGAGCCTGGACCCGAAGGACCCCTACGACGTCCTGGCGATCAACGCCGCGTCGGCGTCGACCCAGATCTCGGGCCTGCCGTTCGACGGCCCGATCGGCGCCACCCGGGTGGCCCTGATCAACGGCCAGTGGGTCGCGTTCCCGACCTGGGAGCAGCTCAAGAGCGCCGTGTTCGACATGGTCATCGCCGGCTCGATCACGGCCGACGGCGGCGACGTCGCCATCGCGATGGTCGAGGCCGAGGCCACCGACCACGCCATCGGCCTCATCGGCGAGGGCGCCCCGGCGCCCACCGAGGAGATCGTCGCCCAGGGCATGGAGGCGGCGAAGCCGTTCATCCGCACCCTGTGCGAGGCCCAGAAGGAGCTCTACCGGGTCACCGGGACGACGACGAAGGACTACCCGACCTTCCCGGCGTACCAGGACGACGTCCTCTCCGCGGTCACGTCGGCGGTCGGCGACGAGCTCGACAAGACGATGTCCATCGCCGGCAAGCACGAGCGTGACGACGCCCAGGACGCCCTCAAGGACCGCCTGGTCACCGAGCTCGGGCCCAAGTTCGAGGGCCGCGAGAAGGAGATCGGCGAGGCGTTCCGCTCGCTGAACAAGTCGACGGTCCGCAAGCGGATCCTCACCGACGGCTTCCGCATCGACGGCCGCGGCACCACGGACATCCGCCCGCTGGCCGCCGAGGTCGAGGTGATCCCGCGGGCCCACGGCTCGGCGCTGTTCGAGCGCGGTGAGACCCAGATCCTGGGCGTCACCACGCTGAACATGCTCCGGCTCGAGCAGAACATCGACTCGCTCGGCCCGGAGACCACCAAGCGGTACATGCACCACTACAACTTCCCGCCGTTCTCCACCGGCGAGACCGGCCGCGTGGGCTCGCCCAAGCGCCGCGAGATCGGTCACGGCGCGCTCGCCGAGCGGGCGCTCGTGCCGGTGCTGCCCACCCGCGAGGAGTTCCCCTACGCGATCCGGCAGGTCTCCGAGGCCCTGGGCTCCAACGGGTCCACCTCGATGGGCTCGGTCTGCGCCTCGACGATGTCGCTGCTCAACGCCGGTGTGCCGCTGAAGGCCCCGGTCGCCGGCATCGCCATGGGCCTCGTCTCGGGCGAGGTCGACGGCGAGCAGAAGTTCGTCGCGCTGACCGACATCCTCGGTGCCGAGGACGCGTTCGGTGACATGGACTTCAAGGTCGCCGGCACGAAGGACTTCGTGACCGCGCTCCAGCTCGACACCAAGCTCGACGGCATCCCCTCCGAGGTGCTGGGCAAGGCGCTGACGCAGGCCCGCGGCGCCCGCCTCGCGATCCTCGACGTCATGGCCGAGGCCATCGACGCGCCCGACGAGATGAGCGAGTTCGCCCCGCGCATCACCACGGTGAAGGTGCCCGTCGACAAGATCGGCGAGGTCATCGGCCCGAAGGGCAAGATGATCAACTCGATCACCGAGGAGACCGGCGCCGACATCTCCATCGAGGACGACGGCACGATCTACGTCGGTGCGGCGGACGGGCCCAGCGCCCAGGCCGCGATCGACCGGATCAACGCCATCGCCAACCCGCAGCTGCCGAAGATCGGCGAGCGCTTCCTCGGCACGGTGGTCAAGACCGCCGCGTTCGGCGCGTTCGTCTCGCTGCTGCCCGGCCGCGACGGCCTGGTGCACATCTCGAAGCTCGGCGGCGGCAAGCGGATCGGCAAGGTCGAGGACGTCGTCAACGTCGGCGACAAGCTGCGCGTCGAGATCACCGACATCGACAACCGCGGCAAGATCAGCCTGATCCCGGTCCAGGAGGAGGACGCGGCCGCCGCCACCAACGGCGACGGCGGGTCCGACGCCACGGGCTCCGAGGCCCCGGCCGAGGCCGGGTCGGCCCCGGCCGCCGCGACCTCCGGTGCCGTCACCGGCGCCATCGGGGGTTCGTCGCCGGAGTGACGGCTCTCGGTACCTCCCACGCGGGAACCGGTGCGACCGAACACCCGGCCCCCGGAGTCGCACGCACCGTGCTGCCCGGGGGCCTGCGGGTGGTCACCGAGCACGTCGCCGGGGCCCGTTCGGCCTCGGTCGGGCTCTGGGTCGACGTGGGCTCGCGCGACGAGCCCGCCGTCGGCACCGGCGCGCACGGCGCCGCGCACTTCCTCGAGCACCTGCTGTTCAAGGGGACGCGGCGCCGCTCGGCGCGGGCGATCGCGGAGGAGATCGACGCCGTCGGCGGCGACCTCAACGCGTTCACCGGCAAGGAGAGCACCTGCTTCTACGCGCACGTCCTCGACCGCGACATGCCGCTCGCGGTCGACGTGCTCGGCGACGTGGTGCTCGACGCCGTGATGGCCGCGCCCGACGTCGAGCTCGAACGGGACGTCGTGCTCTCCGAGATCGCTGGCCGCGACGAGGACCCCGAGGACCTTCTGGCCGACGACTTCGACGCGCTGCTCTTCGGCGCGCACCCGCTCGGCCTGCCGGTGATCGGCACCGAGGAGACGGTCACGGGCATGACCCGCGACCGTCTCGCGGACTTCCACGCGCGCCACTACGTCCCGGCGCGCTCCGTGCTCGCGGTGGCCGGCAACGTCGCGCACGCCGAGGTGCTCGCCGCGGTCGAGGCGGCCTACGGGTCGCGTCTCGACGGCCCGGCGCAGCCGTGGCACCGGACCGCCGGCGAGACGCCGACGACCTCGTACGAGCGGCTCGCCGTGCGCGACGAGGACACCGAGCAGGCCCACCTCATGCTCGGCGTGCCCTCGCTGCGCCGGGCGGATCCCCGTTGGCCGGCGCTGCAGGTGCTGTCCACCGTGCTCGGCGGCGGCATGAGCTCGCGGCTGTTCCAGCAGGTCCGCGAGCAGCGGGGTCTCGCGTACTCCGTGTACTCGTCGACGACGGGCTACACCGACGCCGGCACCCTCGCGGTCTACGTGGGCTGCGCGCCCGAGCGCCTCGGTGCCGCGGCGTCGGTCGTCCGCGACGAGATGGGCGACCTCGCGGCGCACGGCATCACCGACGCGGAGCTGACGCGGGCGCGCGGGCAGCTGCGCGGCGAGCTGGTGCTCGGGCTCGAGGAGACCTCGTCCCGCATGACCCGCCTCGGGCGCCGCGAGCTCGACCACGGCGGTCTCGACCGCGCCACCGACCTCGCCTCGACCCTCGACCGGATCGACGGGGTCGGCGCCGACGACGTCGCCTCGCTCGCGTCCGAGCTGCTCACGGGGCCCCGCGCGGCCGCGGTCGTCGGCCCCTACGGTGACGCCGACGAGCTGCCGGACGAGGTGCGGGAGATGGTGTCGCCGTGATCAAGGTCGGGGTGCTGGGTGCCGCCGGACGCATGGGCTCCGAGGCCTGTGCCGCCGTCGACGGGGCCGACGACCTCGAGCTCGTCGCCCGCGTGGACGTGGGCGATGCGCGCGAGGCGCTGGAGGCCGCCGACGTCGTCGTCGACTTCACGCATCCCTCGGCGGTGGCCGACAACCTGCGCTGGTGCGTCGACGCCGGCCTGCACGTCGTGGTCGGCACGAGCGGCGTCGGGGAGGAGCTCCTCGACGACGTCCGCGGCCGCCTGAAGCCCGGCCAGGGCGTGCTCGTCGTCCCGAACTTCGGCATCGGCGCGGTGCTCATGATGCGCTTCGCCGCCCAGGCGGCCCGGTTCTACGACTCCGTCGAGGTCGTCGAGCTGCACCACCCGCGCAAGGCCGACGCCCCCTCGGGCACCGCCACCCGGACCGCGCAGATGATCGCTGCCGCCCGGGCGGAGGCCGGCGTCGGACCGGGTCCGGACGCCACCACGCACGACCCCGACGGCGCCCGCGGCGCGACGGTGGACGGCATCCCCGTGCACGCGGTGCGGATGGCGGGGCTCGTCGCGCACCAGGAGGTCCTGCTGGGTTCGGAGGGCGAGACCCTCACGATCCGCCACGACTCCCTGCACCGCAGCTCGTTCATGCCGGGCGTCCTGCTCGCCGTCCGCGGCGTCGCCGACCACCCCGGCCTCACCGTCGGCCTCGACGCCCTCCTCGACCTGGACTGAGTGCGAGCCTGGGGGCCACGCTGACGTCCAACGTCAGAAAAGCCCCCCAGCTCACTTCAGGGCAGCAGGGGCAGGTCCAGGTCGTCGAGCGACGGCTCGGGCCGGAACTCCAGGTCCAGGGTGCCGCCGACGCGGATCTCACGCAGCGGGCGCCCGCCGGCGTCGAGGGTGCGCACCGTGCCGTCGGGGTCCCAGCCCGCGCGCTCGTAGAAGCGGCGCGAGGCGACGTCCCGCTCGGGCACCCACGCGATCGCCCGCGTCGCACCCCCGGCGCGCAGGGCGGAGGCGGTCTCGACGAGCAGGCGCCCGCCGTGCCCGCGGCGACCCCAGCGCGGTTCGACGAGCAGCGCGGCGACCAGGCCCACCGAGGACGCGTCGTCGGGCACCGCACCGGCGGCGTCCGCGAGGTCCTCGGTCGACGCCGGGCCCGCCGCGCAGAAGCCGACCACCGCGTCGCTCTCGACGGCGATCCGCACCGCCCCCGCGGCGATCGGGTCCGCCCAGGCCCGGGCGACGGCGTCGGTGTCGAACCCGTCCACCGCCCCCGGCGGGAGCAGCTCGGCGTACGCCGAGGTCCACACCGTGCGCTGGACCTGCGCCACCGCGTCCGCGTCGGCGGCGGTGGCGGGGCGGACGGAGGCGAGCGCCATGCCCACGACCCTAGAGACCCGCTGTCGTCCCGATCACCACGCGGTGCACCGTCGGCGCGGGACCGCCAGGATGCGGGCGGCAACCGGACAGGACGGACGGGCAGCGTGGCCTCGCCGCGACACCCAGGAGGACACATGAGCACGACGGACGAGCTGCTGACCGCCAACGAGTCCTTCGCGGAGGGGTTCTCGACGCCCGGTCTGCCCGGCCCCCCCTCGCGCGGCGTCGCCGTCGTGGCCTGCATGGACGCCCGGCTGGACGTCTACCGGGTACTCGGTCTCGGCAACGGCGAGGCCCACGTCATCCGCAACGCCGGCGGCGTGGTCACCGACGACGTGCTGCGCTCCCTCGCGGTCAGCCAGCGCAAACTCGCCACCCGCGAGGTCGTGCTGATCCACCACACGAAGTGCGGGATGGCGACGTTCACCGACGACGACTTCGTCGCCGAGCTCGAGGCCGACACCGGCCAGAGGCCCACCTGGGTCCCCGGCACGTTCCCGGACACCGAGCAGGACGTCCGCGACTCCCTCGCCGCCGTGCGCGACTGCCCGTTCCTCGTGCACACCGACGCCGTCCGCGGGTTCGTCTACGACGTCGACACCGGGTCGCTGACCGAGGTGTCATGACGCTGGACGTGACGGCCGAGCTCGACGTCCCCCACCGCCCGGACCTCGCGCCGGTCGGTCGCCAGCTCGAGGCGCTCGCGCCGGTCGCGGCGCGCTTCCTCGTCCCCGACAACGCGACGGCGCGGGCCGCGGTGGCGGGGCTGGTGGTCGCGGCCGAGGTGCGGCGCCACGATCACGAGACCGTCGCCGTGCTCAACGCCCGCGACCGCAACACCCTCGGCCTGCGCCGCGACCTGCTCGGGCTGCTCGCGCTCGGGGTGCACGAGGTGCTGCTGCTGCGGGGGGACACGCCGGAGTCCGATGCCGAGGACGGCCCACTGACGGTCGGGACGATGTTGCGCGAGGCCCGGGCGCTGGCCGAGGAGCACGACGCCCCGCTGACGGTCGGCGTCGTCGCCGCCCCGGGTCGCGACCTGCCCGGCTGGAAGCGCGACGCCGACGTCGTGTGGCTCACGCCCACGTTCTCGCTCCCGGCGGTTGCCGAGTGGCGCGAGCGCCACGGCGACCTCACCGTGCCCGTCCGGGCCGGCGTGCTCGTGCCCACGGGGCCGGACATGGCCCGGGGGGTGGCCGAGGGGATGGACCTCGAGCTCCCCGACGGGCTCGTCGGCGCGCTCGAGGAGGACGACACGGCCGGCGTCGACGCCGCCTGCGAGCACGCCCTGGCCCTGCGCGACGCGGGCGTCGACGGCATCCACCTCGTCGCCGTCAGCCGCTACCGCGAGGTCGCTGCGCGGCTCTCCGGCCTGGTCTGACAGGCCGTCACCAGCAGGTCGGCCTCCGCGCGCAGGCCGTCGGCGAGCACGTCGACGTCCGGGACGAGGCCCGGGTCGACGCACACCCCGAAGGACAGGACGTCGACCATCGACGCCGCGGTGACCCGCAGCGCGTGGTGGAAGCCGATCTCGGCCAGCGGCCAGGTCGCGTGGACGCGACGACCCAGGACCGCCACGGGCGTGCGGGGCCCGGGCACGTCGGAGACGCTGACCGTGAACGCACGGGCGGTCGCGCGCAGCCGGTCGACGACGTGGCGCAGCGGCGGGGAGACCTCGGCCAGGCGGTGCAGGAGGTCGTCGAGCAGCGCGGCGTCGGCGGCGTCCTTGCGGCGGGTCGTCAGCTCGTGCACCGCGTGCAGGCGCTCGAGGGGGTCGGTGACGTGCACCGGCAGCGGCAGGTCGAAGGCCGAGTCGCGGTTGCCGGCGGACGGGTCCTCGCGGGGCAGGCTCACCGGCACGCGGACACGCAGGTCGGTGACCCTGCCCGCGTGGTGGTCGACCCAGCGTCGCAGCCCTCCCGCCAGCACGGCGAGGAAGGCGTCGTTGACCGTCGCCCCGGCCGAGCGGGCGGACGCGTGCAGGGCCGCCAGGTCGGTGTCGAGGAACGCGACGTCGCGCCGTGCCGAGATCGCACCGTCGAACGGCGACCGTGCCGGCCCGATCGTGAACTCCCGCCGCAGGACCCCCACGAGGTGGGCACGACGGCGTTCGTGGTCGGCGCGCACGGTGGCGGGCGGGGACACCGCCGTCCCGGTGACCGGGCGGCCGGTGTCGTCGACGGGACCCTCGTCGTAGAGCACGGTGTGCGACAGGCGCGTCATCGTCGCGCCGTCGGCGAGGGCGTGGTGGACGCGCCAGAGCAGGGCGGTACCGCCGCCCGCCCGCGGCGCCACGTCGATCGTCCACAGCGGTCGGGCCCGGTCGAGGTGCTGGGCGAAGCGGTCGGCCACCAGCGCGCGCAGGGCCTCGTCGTCGTACGGGCCGTCGGGGGCGTCGACGACGTGGTGCTCGAGGTCGAGCCGGCCGTCGGGCACCCACACGGGCGCGCCGGCGCGCTCGTCGAGGCGGTAGCGCAGCTCGGGCGCAGCGGGCAGGCGGGCCGCGATCCGCGCGCGCAGCGCGGCGGCGTCCACCGGGGCGCCGTCGAGCATCGCGCCGTGCAGGACGTGCCCGACGACGGTGGCGCACTCGAGGTCGAGGATGGCGCGGTCCTCGTCGCTCAGCGGCACGTACTCCGGCTCCGTCGGGGCGCTCACACGTACCCCAGCGTGCGGGCCTGCGCGGTCAGCTCGTCGCGGAAGTCCGGGTGGGCGATCGCGATGAGGCGCCGGGTGCGCTCGGCGATCGTGGCGCCGCGCAGCTCGGCGACCCCGTACTCGGTGACGACGTTGTCGACGATGTTCTTGAACGTGGTGACCGCGGCGCCCGGCTGCAGCTGCGGGACGATCCGCGACACCGTGTCGTCGTGGGTGGCCGAGTGCAGGACGATGAACGCCGCGCCGTGCTCGGACATGATCGCGCCGCGCGCGAAGTCGGGCTGGCCACCGGACGACGAGAAGTAGTGGCTGCCCAGCGACTCCGAGGCGCACTGCCCGAGGAAGTCGACCTCGAGCGCCGCGTTCACCGCACGGAACAGCGGTTCGCGGGCGATCACCCACGGGTCGTTGGTGTAGTCCACGGGGTGGAACTCGACCCCGGGGTTGTCGGCGACGAAGTCGTGGAGGGTCCCGTCGCCCATCGCCGCCGTCGTGATGATCTTGCCTCGGTGCGTGGCCTTCCGGGTGCCGGTGACGACACCCCGGTCGACGAGGTCGACGAAGCCGGTGCCGAACACCTCGCTGTGCACACCCAGCTCGCGGTGGTCGCCGAGGGCGGCGAGCACCATGTCCGGGACCGCGCCGATCCCGGCCTGCAGGGTGGCGCCGTCGGGGATGCGGTCGGCGACGAGCGCGGCGATCGTGCGGTCGCGCGGGGTGGGTTCGGGAGGCGGGGCCAGGACCAGCGGTCGGTCGGCCTCGCACCAGCCGACGATGTCGCTGATGTGGAGCTGGTTGCCGCCGTAGGTGCGCGGCATCTGCGCGTTGACCTCGACGAAGAACGGGAGCTCACCGATGAAGGCCGCGGCGTAGGTGGCGACGGTGCCCAGGGAGAAGTAGCCGTGCCGGTCGGGCGGCGACACCGACGCGACGACCAGGTCCGGGCGCACCGAGCGGCGCAACAGGCGCGGCACGTCGCTGAAGTTGTTGGGCACCAGATCGCAGTGGCCGGCGTGGAACGCCTCGCGCGTCGCGGGGGACAGGAACCACGAGACGTGGCGCAGTCCCGGGATCGTGCCGTCGATCGAGGGCCGTGGGCGCGGCGCGAGCATCTGGTGCAGGCGGACGTCGGTCAGCCGGTCGCCCGCCGCCTCGAGGGCGTCGAGCACCGTCGCCGGTTCGCCGTTGTACCCGTTGACGACGATCTGCGACCCCGGTCCGACGTGCTCGAGGACGGCGTCGGCGGGGCGCCGAGCGGCGGCGATCATCTCGGTCACGGAGGCCACGGGGGAGATCCTGGGCCCCCGGGGCGGCCCTGACCAGCACGATCGCCGTCCGGCACCGGCCGGTCACGCCGGGTGCGTCAGGCCGGGCGCGGCAGCGGTAACGGGGGCGGCTCGTCGTCGACCAGCCGGACCTGCCGCGCCGGGTGCTCGACGAGGGCGAGCACCCGCGAGGACATGAAGCGGGCGGTCCGCACCGGCGTCCCGCCGCGGGTCACCTCGCTGACCTCCACGACCCCGCGGCCGTGCGCGATCTCCACGCGCCGTCCGGCCCGCGTCGCCTCCACGTCCCACGTCCTCGTCGTGCCACCGGCGTCGACGACGATCTCCACACGGTCCCCGACCATGGATCCTCCTCAGAACTCTTTTCCCTGGTCAACGCCGGTGCGGGCCGGTTGATTCCGGGGTTGTCGGGGGGCTGGTGCAGGATCGGGAACGTGGAGCAGATGTCGGCCGCCCAGGCGCGGCGCGCGGCCGTCGCCGCCCAGGGCTTCGGCGGCGCCACCCGCAGGGGACGTCCGAGCCGCGCCACCCTCGCGGCGACGGCGCGCCACCTCGGCCTGCTGCAGCTCGACTCGGTCAACGTCGCCGTGCGCGCGCACTACGCGCCGCTGTTCGCCCGGCTCGGCCCGTACGACCGCGACGCGCTCGACGCGCTCGCCTGGCCGCAGACGGCCGCGCAGCGACGGCGCCGCACGATGGTCGAGTACTGGGTCCACGAGGCGAGCCTGCTGCCGGTGGAGGACTGGCCGCTGTTCCGGTGGCGGATGCGCGACAACGAGAAGCGGCAGAGCCGCTGGCTCGGCAACGCGCTCGACCACCGGCCCGACATCCTCGACGCCGTCCACGAGGTGATCGAGGCCCACGGCCCGCTCGAGGCGAGCGAGGTCGCACGGGTGCTCGGCGACGCCGGCGACCGCGTGGCCCGCGCCCACGGCGGCTGGTGGCAGCGCTCGGACGTCAAGGTGGCCTGCGAGCACCTCTTCGCCACCGGGGTGCTCACCACGGGCACGCGCCGCGGCTTCCGCCGGGCCTACGAGCTCTCCGAGCGGGTGCTCCCGCCGGAGGTCCACGCCCTCCGGCCGGAGCGCGACGAGTCGATGCGCGCCCTGATCCGCCGCGCCGCCACGACGCTGGGCGTCGCCACCGAGCCCGATCTGCGCGACCACCACCGCCTGCCGCCCGCCGAGAGCCAGGCGGCGGTCGCGGAGCTGGTCGACGCCGGCGAGCTGGTGCGGGTGGACGTCGAGGGCTGGCCTGCGCCGGCCTATCGCCCGCCCGACGCCCGGCTGCCGCGACGCGTCACCGGACGGGCCCTGCTCGCGCCGTTCGATCCGCTCATCTGGTTCCGGGCCCGCACGCTGCGCATTTTCGACTTCCACTACCGCATCGGCATCTACACCCCGGCCGAGCAGCGCACGCACGGCTACTACGTCTTCCCGTTCCTGCTCGACGGGCGCCTCGTCGCGCGGGTGGACCTCAAGGCCGACCGCGTCGGCGGTGTCCTGCACGTACCGGGCGCGTTCGCCGAGGACGGGGTCGAGGGTCGGGACGGGGCGCGGGTCGCGGCGGAGCTCGCCGCCGAGCTGGCGACGATGGCCGGGTGGCTCGGGCTCGACGGCGTCGCCGTCGACGGGGGTGGCGACCTCGCGCCGGCGCTCGCTCAGGCGGTCAGCGCCGGCGGGTGGACGTAGCGCACGCCCGGGGGCAGGTGCCCGGTGCGCGAGGTGCGCGCGAGCACGGCCAGCAGGTCCTCGCGGAACGCCTGGGCGGCGCGGGTCGGCGCGACGTCGGTGCGGTGCGCCAGCGAGATCGTCCGGTGGCTCCAGGCGCCGCCGTCGAGGCGCGTCGCGCGCAGCGTCGGGTGCCCGGCCAGCACGAGGCTCGGCACGATCGCGACGCCGAGGCCGCGCTCCACCATGCGCAGCACGGCATCCATCTCGCCGCCCTCCACCGCGATCCGGGGCGTCACGCCGGCGGCCGCGCACGCCGCGAGCGTCACCTCGCGCAGCTCGTAGCCGGGGCGGTTGACCACCAGCGGGTGCGCGGCCAGCTCGGCGACGCCGATGTGGTCGCCGAGGTCGGGCCACCCCGGCGCCGACACGACGACGAGCTCCTCGCGCAGGACGGGCGTGAGCGCGAGGTCGGCGACGGTGACACCGCGGTCGATCACCAGGGCGACGTCGAGCTGGCCGCGCTGCAGGTCGGACACCAGGTCCTGCGACCCGCCCTCCGAGACCTGCAGGGCGATGCCGGGGTAGCGGCCGTGGAAGACCTCGAGGACGTCGGCGACCACGCTGACGCACAGGCTCGGGGTGGCGCCGAGGCGCAGCCGCCCCTTGCGCAGCCCGGCGAGCTCCGCGATCTCCATCCGGGCCGTCTCGGAGTCCGCGACGATCCGCCGGGCGAGGGGCAGGAGGGCCTCGCCCGCCGCCGTGGGTGTGACGTTGTCGTGACCCCGCGTGACGAGGGTCTCGCCCAGGTCCTCCTCGAGACTCCGGATCTGTTTGCTCAGCGTGGGCTGCGCGACGCGACACAAGGCCGCTGCCTGCGTGAATCGGCCGGTGTCCACCACAGCGAGGAAGTAGCTGAGCTGTTTGATGGTCATCGCCATAGCTCCAAGCTATGCCAAGTCACTCGTCCATGCATTGGCTCTCCGCGACACCGCGACTTACCGTCAGCGCGTGGTCATCTCACCGCAGCGCAACATCGTGTCGAGGACGTGGGGCACCTCGGTCGGGAAGAAGTCGGTCATGGCGGTGACCGGCGGCATCTTCCTGCTCTACGTGATCGCCCACATGATCGGGAATTTGAAGATCTTCTTCGGCATCGAGACCTTCGACGCCTACTCGCAGCACCTGCGCGAGATCGGCGAGGCGATCTTCGGTTACGAGGGCGTCCTCTGGCTCATCCGCCTCGTCCTGGTGACGGCCGTCGTCCTGCACATGTGGGCGGCGTTCTCGCTGTGGGCGCGGGCGAAGAAGGCCCGGCCGATCGGGTACCAGCACCGGCAGAGCTGGCAGGGCAGCTACGCGGCCCGCACGATGCGCTGGGGCGGGGTGATCATCGCGCTGTTCGTGATCTGGCACATCCTCGACCTGACCACGGGGACGGTGAATCCCCTCGGTGGCGACGAGAGCGCCTACCTGAAGCTCGTCGCGAGCTTCGACCGCTGGTACGTCGCGCTCTTCTACATCGTCGCGGTGGTGGCCCTCGGGTTCCACATCGCCCACGGGCTCTGGTCCGCCATCCAGACCTTCGGCGCCAACAGTGCGCTGAAGCAGCACGCGCTCAAGACCTTCTCCTACGTCGTGGCGGCGGCGATCACGATCGGTTTCGCGATCGTCCCGCTCTCCGTGATGACCGGTCTGGTGAGGTGACAGATGTCTGAACTCCAGCAGGAGCCCACGGCGACCCAGGGCGAGGGCCGCTACGTCGTCGGTGACCCGATCGCCGACACCCGTGCCCCGGACAGCCCGATCGGCGACCGGTGGGCCGACCGCAAGTTCTCCGCGCGCCTCGTCAACCCGGCCAACCGCCGCAAGATGAGCGTCATCGTCGTCGGCACCGGCCTGGCCGGCGGCGCCGCGGCGGCGACGCTGGGCGAGGCCGGCTACCACGTGAAGTCGTTCTGCTTCCAGGACAGCCCGCGCCGCGCCCACTCGATCGCGGCGCAGGGCGGCATCAACGCCGCGAAGAACTACCGCTACGACGGCGACTCGGTGCACCGGCTGTTCTACGACACGGTCAAGGGCGGCGACTTCCGCTCGCGCGAGTCGAACGTGCACCGCCTGGCCGAGGTCAGTCTCAACATCATCGACCAGTGCGTCGCGCAGGGCGTGCCCTTCGCCCGCGAGTACTCGGGCCTGCTCGACACCCGGTCGTTCGGTGGCACCCAGGTGTCGCGCACCTTCTACGCCCGCGGGCAGACGGGCCAGCAGCTGCTGCTCGGCGCCTACCAGGCCCTCGAGCGCCAGATCGCGGCCGGCACGGTCGAGATGCACCCGCGTACGGAGATGCTCGACCTGATCGTCGTCGACGGGAAGGCCCGCGGGATCGTCACCCGCAACCTGTTCAACGGGCAGATCGAGACGCACCTGGCCGACGCCGTGATCCTCTGCTCGGGCGGCTACGGCAACGTCTACTACCTGTCGACGAACGCCAAGGGCTCCAACGTCACGGCGGCGTGGCGGGCGCACAAGCGCGGCGCGCTGTTCGCCAACCCCTGCTACACGCAGATCCACCCGACCTGCATCCCGGTGTCCGGCGAGTACCAGTCGAAGCTGACGCTGATGTCGGAGTCGCTGCGCAACGACGGCCGCGTGTGGGTGCCGAAGGAGCGCGGCGACGACCGCCCGCCCAACGACATCCCCGAGGACGAGCGGGACTACTACCTCGAGCGCCAGTACCCGGCGTTCGGCAACCTGGTCCCGCGCGACATCGCCTCGCGCGCCGCGAAGAACATGTGCGACGCCGAGCACGGCGTCGGGCCCGGCGGGCTCGGCGTGTACCTCGACTTCTCCGACGCCATCGAGCGTCTCGGGCGTCCGGCCGTCGAGGCCAAGTACGGGAACCTCTTCGAGATGTACCAGCGCATCACCGGGGACGACCCGTACGAGGTCCCGATGCGCATCTACCCCGCGATCCACTACACGATGGGCGGGCTGTGGGTCGACTACGACCTGCGCTCGACGATCCCGGGGCTGTTCGTGGGCGGCGAGGCCAACTTCTCCGACCACGGCGCCAACCGGCTCGGCGCGTCCGCGCTGATGCAGGGCCTGTCGGACGGGTACTTCGTGCTCCCGACGACGGTGGCCGACTACCTCGCCGACGCCCCGTTCGAGGCCGTCCCCGACGACCACCCGGACGTCGTGGAGGCCGTCGAGGCGACCCGCGAGCGCATCGACAAGCTGCTCTCGGCCAACGGGCACCGCACCGTCGACTCGTTCCACCGCGAGCTGGGCCAGCTGGTCTGGGACCAGTGCGGCATGGCGCGGAGCAAGGAGGGCCTGGAGAAGGCGCTCGACCGGATCCCCTCGCTGCGCGAGGAGTTCTGGCGCGACGTCAAGATCGTCGGCACCGGCGACGGCTTCAACCAGTCGCTGGAGAAGGCCGGCCGCGTCGCCGACTTCATGGAGCTCGCCGAGCTCATGTGCATGGACGCGCTGCACCGCGAGGAGTCCTGCGGTGGCCACTTCCGCGTCGAGCACCAGACCGAGGACGGCGAGGCCCAGCGCGACGACGAGAACTTCTCGTACGTGGCGGCCTGGGAGTACGGCGGCGACAACCAGCGGCCGGTGCTGCACAAGGAGGATCTCGACTTCTCCTACGTGCACCCGAGCCAGCGCAGCTACAAGTAGCGGAGTACCGACGTGAAGCTCACCCTGCGTATCTGGCGTCAGGCCTCGCCCGACGCCAAGGGCAAGATGAAGAAGTACGTGCTGGACGACGTCGAGCCCGACATGTCGTTCCTCGAGATGCTCGACGTGCTCAACGAGAAGCTCGTGCTCGACGACGAGGACCCGGTCTCGTTCGACCACGACTGCCGCGAGGGCATCTGCGGCTCGTGCGCCATGGTCATCAACGGCACGGCGCACGGCCCGCAGAAGAACACCACCACGTGCCAGCTGCACATGCGGCACTTCGCCGACGGCGACACGATCGACATCGAGCCGTGGCGGGCCAAGGCGTTCCCGGTGATCAAGGACCTCGTCACCGACCGCAGCGCGTTCGACGAGATCATCAAGGCTGGCGGCTACATCTCGGTCAACACCGGCTCGGCGCCCGAGGCGCACGCGATCCCGGTGGACAAGGTCTCGGCTGACGACGCGTTCGACGCCGCCACCTGCATCGGCTGCGGTGCCTGCGTCGCGGCCTGCCCCAACGGCAGCTCGATGCTGTTCACCTCGGCGAAGGTCACCCACCTCGGACTGCTCCCGCAGGGGCAGCCGGAGCGGGCGACCCGGGCGATCAACATGCTCGCCAAGCAGGACGAGCTGGACTTCGGCGGCTGCACCAACGTCGGCGCCTGCCACGAGGTGTGCCCGAAGGGCATCCCGCTGGCCTCGATCGCCCAGCTCAACCACGACGTCCTCGGCGCGACGCTCGCGGGGGCGCGCTCGGACTAGCGGGCCCTGGGTTCCGCGCGAAGGGCACCGCCAGCCGCTCTATCCGGCTGATGGTGCCGTTCGCGCGTCCGAGGAGCGCGCACCACCGGCGAGCGAGGGCGTCCCTCGCTGCGCCGGACGCATCCGGGGCGTCCCTCGCTCGAACCGGGGGCCACCGCTCACGCGGTCAGGGCCGGGCGGGGGCGGGCCGTGGCGACGGTGACGTCGCCCGCGCCGGTCCTCGCTCGCACGCGCAGAGGCCCGCCGTCGGGCTGGTCGGGACGGTCGGCGCGCACCGGCAGCTCGCTGCGCACGCGGCCCACCGCGGAGTTCAGCACGACCTTCGCGTCGACGCCGGCGTGCACGCCCACCCACAGCGAGCCCACGCCGGTGCCGATCTCGACGTCGCCGGCGACCGCGTCGGCCACCTCGATGTCGCCGGCCGCGGCGCGGACCGCCACGTCGGCGTGCACGTCGCCCAGACGCACGCGCCCGGCGCCGGTGGTGATCTCGACCGGCGCGTGCACGTGGTCGACACGGACCCCGCCGGCGCCCCCGGTGAGCCGCAGCGGGGCACCCAGGTGCCCGATGCTCACCTCGCCGGCGCCACAGCGCAGGTCGGTGCGCCCGGCCACCTCGTCGAGGCGGACCTCGCCCGTGCCGTGCACCGAGACCTCCCCCGCGCGGCCCTCGACGGCGACCCGGGCGGCGCCCGCGCGCACCCGGAGCTCCGAGTCCTGCGGTGCGCGCACGGTCACCGCGAGCGGGACGCCGCGCAGGCCGAGGTCGCGCGGGCCGCGGACGGTGACCCGCCGGGTGTCCGGTTCCCACTCCAGCGTCGCGCCCGCGACCGCCGCCTCGGCCCGTTCCTCCGGCGACGACGGCCCGTCACGGTCGACGCCCAGGAAACCGAGCACCGTGCCCAGTCCCCGCAGCCAGCCGGCCGGGGCGTCCGGGTCGGCCTCGACCCGGACGCGCAGGGAGGCACCGTCCTCGGCGGGCGGCGCCAGGTTCACCCGCACCCGGCCCGCGTCGAGCGCGACGTCCAGGGTCACCGGCTCCGGGCCGGTGCCGTTGACCTCGCGCGCCGAGCTCATCCCTTCACCCACCCGTCGACGCCCCCGTCGTCGGGGCCGGCCTCGGGGGTGCCGGACGGACCGGACGTGTCGGCGGGCTTGTCCGCGGGGGTGTCTTCAGCGGTGTCCCTGGGCTTCTCCGGCACCGGCTCGTCGTTCGGGCGCCCGTCGGTCCAGCCGCTGCCGCCGCCGCTGTCACGCCCGCCACCCCAGCCGCCGTCCCGGCCGCCCCAGCCGCCGCCCCAGCCGCCGCCGCGCTGCTTGTCGTGCAGGGCGCCCTGGACGGCCTGGGCGATCCAGGAGTTCAGGCTCATGCCCTGCGACGCCGCGGCGCGCTCGGCCTGGCCCTTGATCTGGTCGACGAGGCGCAGGGTCATCCGCGAGATGTCGCCGACGTCGGGACCGCCCCGGCCGCCGAACCCCTGGCCGCCGAACCCCTGGCCGCCCCCGAAGGCGGCGTTGAACGCGTCGGCGCCCGAGAAGCCCGGCCCGGGCGGCGGGGGAGGGGTGGGGCGCTGCGGCCCGCCGGGCCCGCCGCCGGGGGTCCCGGCGAACGGGGACGACGTCGGCCCGGCGAAGAAGCCGTCGGCGCCGTCACCGGAGGCGTCACGGTCGGCTCGCTCCACAGCCACCTTCACCTCCCGCCCCGAGAGGCGCAGCGAGACGGTGCGGTCGCCGAGGGCCTCGGTGACCTCGCCCGCGAGGTCGGACAGGGCGTTCATGAGCGCCAGCCGGACGGCGGGCTCGAGGGCGGCGGCGAGCGAGCTGCCCGCCCGGGTGGTGGCCTCGTCGCCGACCGCGGCGGCCGCGGCGAGGTCGTCGCGCAGGGAGGCGACGTACGGTGTCAGGTCCATGACACCACTGTGACACCATGACGACGCGGGCGCCACCATCGTGGTGTCACGTCCGCCGTGGGCGAACGCCGGAACCGGTGTCGTACCGTGCGGGGGTGGCCGACACCGTGTATCCCCAGGTGACGCTGATCGCGAAGACCGAGTTCCAGGCGCCGCCCGGGGTCCCGTGGGAGACCGACGCGGACGGCGGGCAGGCGCTCGCGGAGTTCGCGGGCCGCGCCTGTTACCAGTCGTGGAGCAAACCGAACCCCGCGACGGCGAGCAACGAGGGATACCTGCGCCACATCCTCGAGGTCGGCCACCTCTCCGTGCTCGAGCACGGGTCGGTGAGCTTCTACCTGACCGGGATGTCGCGCAGCCTCACCCACGAGCTGATCCGGCACCGTCACTTCTCCTACTCGCAGCTCTCGCAGCGCTACGTGCCCGAGCGGGACGCCGCGATGGTGGAGCCCGACGTCATCGCCGACGACCCCGAGCTCCACCAGCTCTTCGCCGAGGCGAGCGCCGCCGCGCTCGCCTCGTACGAGAAGCTCCTGGCGGGCCTCGAGGAGCGCTTCGCCGACGAGCCCAACCGCACGCTGCGGCGCAAGCAGGCCCGCCAGGCCGCCCGGGCCGTGCTCCCGAACGCCACCGAGACGCGGATCGTCGTCACCGGCAACTACCGCGCCTGGCGGCACTTCATCGCCATGCGGGCCAGTGAGCACGCCGACGTCGAGATCCGCGACCTCGCCATCATGTGCCTGAAGATCCTGCAGGCCGAGGTCCCCAACGTCTTCGCCGACTTCGAGATCACCCGGCTGCCCAGCGGGTCCGAGGTCGCCAGCAGCCCCTTCGTCGCCGAGGGGTGAACCCCGGGTCGCCCCGGGTAGGAGTAGTCCATGAGTGCCGCACAGATCGCCGACGCCGAGCGTCGCGATCTCGCCGACCTGTTGCTGAAGCTCGGCCCCGACGAGAGCACGCTCTGCGGCGACTGGACCACGCGCGACCTGCTCGCCCACCTCATCACCCGTGAGCGCCGCCTCGACGCCGCGCCCGGCATCCTGATCCCGCCGCTGGCGTGGTGGACCGAGCGCGTGCAGGACTCCGTGGCCCACGGTGACTTCGGCGAGCTGGTCGGCACCCTGCGCTCGGGCCCGCCGTTCTGGAGCCCGCTGGCGCTGCCCCCGCTGCGCGCCGTCGACGTCCAGGAGTTCTTCATCCACCACGAGGACGTCCGCCGTGCCCGGCCCGGCTGGTCGCCCCGTCCGCCCGACGAGGCCCGCGACCACCAGCTCTGGCGCATGGTCGGCCTCCTCGGCCGCCTGACCTACCGGTCCAGCCCGGTGGCCGTGACGCTGCGCCGCCCGGACGGTGCCGAGCACGCCGTGAAGTCGGGCCCGCGCACGGTCATCCTCACCGGCGAGCCGGGGGAGCTGCTGCTGCACGCGGCCGGCCGTGACGAGTGCGTCGTGCACCCTGAGGGGGAGCCGGCCGACGTCGCCACGGTCATGGCGCTCGAGCGCGGCCTGTAGAGGCACGCCCCCCGACATCACCCCACCCAGACATCAGCGACGGGTCCCGCCAGGACCCACCCACGACGGCCGGACGGACCCCCGCCCCGGCCCCCCGCACCCAGGAGGACCTGATCACCACCCGTTCGCCGCGCCGCGCCCACGGAGGCGCCCGATGAGCCGATCGACCGCCCGCCGCCCCGAGCCGCCCCGCGGAGGCCCTCCGCAGGGCCGCGGCTCGACGCCGCCCACCCACGACTGCGCGCGCGGCTCCGGCGTGCCCACGTCGTCCGCCCCCGGCGCCGAGGGCGCCCCGCCCCCGACCCCCGAGGGCGCGCTGCGCGTCGTCGCCCTCGGCGGCATCGGGGAGATCGGGCGGAACATGACCGTCCTCGAGTACGACGGGCGCCTGCTCATCGTCGACTGCGGGGTGCTCTTCCCGTCGGAGGAGGCCCCCGGCGTCGACCTGATCCTCCCCGACTTCCGGGCGGTCGAGGACCGGCTCTCCGACGTCGACGCGCTCGTGCTCACGCACGGGCACGAGGACCACATCGGCGCCGTGCCGTTCCTCCTGCGTCAGCGTCCCGACCTGCTCGTCGTGGGGTCGCGCTTCACGCTCGCGCTGGTCGCGGCGAAGTGCAAGGAGCACCAGCTCACGCCGCGCCTGCTCGAGGTGCGCGAGGGCGAGCGCGGGCACCACGGCTCGTTCGACTGCGAGTTCTTCGCGGTCAACCACTCGATCCCCGACGCCCTGGCCGTCGCCGTCCGCACCCCGGGCGGCACCGTGCTGCACACCGGCGACATCAAGCTCGACCAGCTGCCCCTCGACGGGCGCCTCACCGACCTCGCGGGCTTCTCGCGCCTGGGCGACGAGGGCGTCGACCTGCTGCTCGTCGACTCCACCAACGCCGAGGTGCCCGGCTTCGTCACCCCGGAGCGCGACATCTCGCCGGTGATCGACGGGGTGTTCCGCGACGCGCCATCCCGCCTGATCGTCGCGTGCTTCGCGAGCCACGTGCACCGCGTCCAGCAGGTGCTCGACGCCGCGGCGAAGCACGAGCGCAAGGTCTGCTTCACCGGGCGCTCGATGGTGCGCAACATGGGCATCGCCACCGACCTCGGCCTGCTCGGAGTGCCCGACGGCCTGCTCGTCGATCTCGACGACGCCCTGGCCATGCCGGAGAAGGACGTCGTCCTCGTGTCGACGGGCTCGCAGGGCGAGCCGTTGAGTGCCCTCGGGCGCATGGCGCGCGGCGACCACCGCCAGATCACGATCACCCCGGGCGACACCGTCGTCCTGCTCTCGAGCCTGATCCCCGGCAACGAGACCGCGGTGTTCGCGGTGATCAACGGACTGACGCGCCTCGGCGCCGAGGTCGTGCACTCCGGCGTGGCCAAGGTGCACGTGTCGGGCCACGCGAGCGCGGGCGAGCTGATGTTCCTCTACAACGCGCTGCGGCCGCGCAACGTCATGCCGGTGCACGGCGAGTGGCGTCACCTGCGGGCCAACGCCGAGATCGCGCGCCGCACCGGCGTCGAGAACGTGGTCATCGCCGAGGACGGCGTGGTCGTCGACCTCGTCGACGGGCGGGCCGCGATCTCCGGGCGGGTCGAGGTCGGGCACGTCTACGTCGACGGCAACCAGGTCGGCGACGTCGGCGAGTCGACCCTCTCGGACCGCCTCGTGCTCGGCGAGGGCGGCTTCATCGCGATCACGGTGGCGGTCGAGGCGTCCACGGGACGCGCGGTGGCGCCACCGCGCATCTCCGGGCGCGGGTTCTCCGACGATCCCAAGGCGCTCGAGGACGTCGTCTCGCTGGTGGAGATGGAGCTCTCGCGCACCGAGGCCGAGGGCATCACCGACACCCATCGCATCGCGCAGTCGGTGCGCCGCGTCGTCGGCAAGTGGGTGGGGGAGACCTACCGCCGTCGCCCGATGATCGTGCCGACGGTCCTGCCCGTCTGAGGGCGTCGCGGCGTCACCGGCGGATCGTCTTCGACAGGTGGTGACGCACCGGCGCCCACAGGTCGGGGATCACGAGGTCGACCTGGTCCAGCGTGTACCAGCCGGCGCGCACGCTGATGGGGATCTCCTCGGGGTCGACCTCGTGCACCGGGCGGGCGGCGACGTAGATCGTCGCGATCCCGTCGTTCAGGAGCCGCCCGAGCTGGCGCCCGGCACGGATCTCGACGCCCGCCTCCTCGAGGCACCCCCGCTCGGCGGTGGCGCCGGGGGACTCGCGGGCCTGGGGGCGCCCGCCGGGGAGGATCGCCGGCGGCCACTCACCCGGCCGGTGCACGAGCAGCACCCGCCCCGGGGGTGCGGTCACCACGGCCAGCACGAGCTGTGCCTCCCGGCCCACGCGTCTCTCCTCTGCTCGGCGGTGGTCGTCCTCGGCCTAGGCTCCCGCGGGTGAGCGCCACCGTCTCCGCCCGGCGGGTCGCCTCGCGCGTCACCACGCTGACGTCGCCGACCCTGCTGCTCGCCGTGCTCTACCCCGTGGTCGGTGCCCTGGCCGTGGGGGTGGTGGGCGTGGCGTGGTCGCTGGTCGGGATGCTGTTCACCGTGGCGATCCCGGCGTTCATCGTCGACCGCGGTGTGCGCAGCGGACGGTACACCGACCACCACCTGCGCGAGCGCGAGCAGCGGGCCGTGCCGCTGGGTCTGGCCGCGCTCTCGGTCGCGAGCGGCGTGGTGGTGCTGCTCGTCGCCGGCGCGCCACGGGCGATCACCGCGCTGCAGATCGCCGTGCTGGTCACGGTCGCCGCGGCCACGGCGATCACGCTCGTCTGGAAGATCAGCTTTCACACCGCCGTCGTGGCCGCGGCGGCGGCGGTCCTGACCCTGCTCGGCGGGCCGTGGTGGGCGCTGTCCTGGCTCGCCGTACCCCTCGTCGGCTGGGCGCGTCTCGTGCTGCGCGCCCACACCGCGGCGCAGGTCGTCGCCGGTGTCGTCGTCGGTGCCGGGGTGACCACCGCGGTCCTGCTGCTCGCCGGGGTCGGGTGAGGTCGGGCTGGAGCTGACGGGGGAGCGCGGGCCCCTCACCGGTCACCGACGAGAGTCGGGCGACCGCGGAGAGCGTTGATCGCTGGAACGTCCAGGGGTCCGTCCTGGTGCGACCGCGCGAGTGACACACGCCACCACGCGGCGGAGGATCACGGAGTCAGCCCGCCGCGGCGGCCCCGGCCGGGGCCGTCCGAGTCGGCGAGACGACCCCCCTGAGGAGCGCCCATGAAGGCCGTCGCCTACATCGAGCCCATGAAGGTCGAGGTCCAGGACATCGAGTACCCGAGCCTGGAGCTCAAGGACGGGCCGGGGGTGAACCCCGCCAACGTCGGGCGGAAGTGCCCGCACGGGGTGATCCTCAAGCTCGTCGCCACCAACATCTGCGGCTCGGACCAGCACATGGTCCGGGGCCGCACCACCGCGCCGCCGGGCCTGATCCTCGGCCACGAGATCACCGGCGAGGTCGTCGAGGTCGGCCGCGACGTCGAGTTCATCAAGCAGGGCGACCTGTGCTCCGCGCCGTTCAACATCGCCTGCGGGCGGTGCCGGATGTGCAAGGAGGGGCACACCGGGGTCTGCCTCAACGTCAACCCCGACCGCCCGGGCTCCGCCTACGGCTACGTCGACATGGGTGGCTGGCAGGGCGGTCAGGCCGAGTACGTGATGGTCCCCTACGCCGACTGGAACCTGCTGAAGTTCCCGGACCGGGACCAGGCGATGGAGAAGATCCTCGACCTGACGATGTTGTCGGACATCTTCCCGACCGGGTACCACGGCTGCGTCTCCGCGGGCGTGACGACGGGATCGACGGTCTACATCGCGGGTGCGGGACCGGTCGGGCTCGCCGCGGCCGCGTCGGCGCAGCTGCTCGGTGCGGCGGCGGTGATCGTCGGGGACATGAACGCCGAGCGGCTCGCCCACGCCCGGTCGTTCGGCTGCGAGACCGTCGACCTCACCGAGGACGGCACGCTGCCGGAGAAGATCGAGCAGATCGTCGGCGAGCCCGTGGTCGACGCGTCGGTCGACGCCGTCGGCTTCGAGGCCCGCGGTTACGGCAAGGACGCCGGCGAGGCCCCGGCCACGGTGCTGAACTCGATCATGGAGGTCACGCGCGCGGCGGGGAGGCTGGGCATCCCGGGCCTGTACGTCACCGGCGACCCGGGAGCCCCGGACGAGTCGGCCAAGGAGGGCAGCCTCTCGATCCGCATCGGTCTGGGCTGGGCGAAGTCGCACTCGTTCACCACCGGGCAGTGCCCGGTGATGCGCTACCACCGGCAGCTGATGAACGCGATCCTGCGCGACAAGGTGCAGATCGCGAAGGCGGTCAACGCGGACGTCATCTCCCTCGACGATGCCCCGCAGGGCTACGCCCAGTTCGACTCGGGCGTAGCGAAGAAGTTCGTCATCGACCCGCACGGCATGATCGCCCACTGACCTGACCACAACGACGTGCGGCCGCGCTCCCCGTGAGGGAGCGCGGCCGCACGATCACGTCCGGACGGTCGGGACGTCCTAGCCGTCCCCGTCGTCGTCATCGCCGTCGGCGTCCGGCGGGGTGGGGGCCTGCGGCTGCTGCACCTGGCCGCCCGGGGCGGGCGGCTGGACCTGTCCGGGCGGCAGTACGCCCGGCGCCGGGGCGATCTGGCCGGTGGCCGGGCCCGCGGGAGCGTCGTCGCCGTCGTCGTCACCCGGGGACTGGGGGAACTGGAACACCAGCCACAACCCGATGATGGCGGCCAGCGCGGCGAGGCCGGCCCCGACTCGATCCTTCGTCACGTCGCGTCGTCCTCTCCGGTGGGCGTGTCCTCGGTGGGTCCGGCTCAGTCGTCGACGGGGACCTCGCCGAAGATCACCAGGCTGATCACGAAGTAGGCGATGTAGAGGCCGAGCAGCACCATGCCGTGCCAGCGACGCAGCCGGCCGGTCGCCAGGAAGACCGCCGCGATCACCGTCATCACGAGCAGGACCGGCATGTGCCAGGCGAGGGTGTCGTCGTCGATGGTGATGGCCCCGCCGACGAGCAGGATGATGCCGAGCTTGCCGGTCACGGAGAACACGACGCTCCCGATGACGTTGGCGATGCCGATCTCCGGCGCGCCCCGGCGGGCGGGCTCGACCGTGAGGAAGATGTCCTCGAGCGATAGCGCCAACGTCGCGATCGTGACGCCGAAGACCGTGCCCTCGATGGCGAACTCGTCGAGGATCCCCTCGGTGCCCGCACCGGCGACCACGGCGCCGACGACGAGGCCGACCAGGGCCAGGACCGCGAGGACGACGGTGCCGACCGGCGAGGTCTGACGCGCCTTGAGGAAGCCCTGGTCGATGCGGAGGTCGGCCGGCAGCTCGAAGCCGCCGTGACCGCCGGGGCCGGTGCCGCCGCCCGTGCCCGTACCCGTGCCACTGCCGTCGGTGCCGGCGCTCGGGCCGTCACCGCCCCCGCCCTCACGGGTCAGGGTGGCCGTGCCGCCTCCGGCGGTCACGCCGGCCTTCTCGAGCTGCTCGTACACCTCGGCGTTGCGCCACACCGGGCGTCGCGCGGAGTACTCGCGGTAGGCCACCCAGCCGACGAACGCCACGAACAGCAGGAGCAGCACCACGCCGGTGAGGACCGTCAGGGCCCCGGTGAGCGCGAGCGCGAACATGATGATCGGCGCGAGGACGAACAGGACGAGGTAGTCCTTCGGGACGTCCACCGGGGTCGGCGCGATGATCGCCGCGAGGGCGAGCACGATGCCGGTCATCGCGGTGGTCGTCCCGACGACGGTGCCGAGGGCCACCTCGCTGAGGTCCTCGAGGTTGAGCACGATGCCGAAGGCGAGGTCGTCGAACTCGATCCCGGTGAAGACGACGGCGATGAGGAAGAGCGAGATCGCCCATCGGCTGGAGACGCCCACCAGATATCCGATGAGCTTCTCGGCGCTGTACACGAGCACCGCGATGCCCAGGACGAACTGGAGGATGGGGATCACGAAACGGCTCCTTGCTCAACCGACGCCTGGTGAGGTGGCCGCCATATGGTGATCGTCACGGGCCCGTGTTTCAACGGGTTGACACGGTCACTCGGCTGTGTAGCGCAGGTCACTCGTGCCGTTGCGAGCGGTGATCAAACCCGACCGGATCAGTCCCGCCCAGTTCAATCCCGCCCAGATCAATCGGCGCGATGCGGCCGGACCGCGAGCTCCGGCATCCCCAGCCCGACGGGCCCGGACCCGACCGGGACGGGGCCGACCTGCTCGGCGGGGTCGGCGGTGGCGGGGTCGTTCGCCGCCGCGACGGCCTCGTCGATGAGGTGGCGATCGGGCGAGAGCACGCAGACCGGGTCGGTGCGGGTCATGTCCCCGGTGAGCTGGAAGGCCTGGCAGCGGCACCCGCCGAGGTCGACCTCGCGGCGCTCGCAGCTGCGGCACGGGTCGGGCATCCAGTCGGTGCCCCGGAACGCGGTGAACATCGGCGACGAACGCCAGATCCAGTCCAGGGGGTGCTCCCGGACGTTCGCCTTCGGCAGCGGCAGCTCGTGGGCGGACAGGCACGGCCAGGCGTTTCCCTCGGGCCCGATGACGAGCTGGCGATCGCCCCAGCCGCCCATGCAGGGCTTGGGGTAGCGGCTGTAGTAGTCGGGGATGACGTAGATGACGTCGGTGCGGTCCCGCAGGCGCTCGCGGAACGCCCGGGTGACCTTCTCCGCGTTCTCGAGCTGCTCACGGCTCGGCAGCAGCGCGGACCGGTTGGCCAGCGCCCAGCCGTAGTACTGGGTGTTGGCGAGCTCGACGCGGTCGGCCCCGAGCTCCTCCACCCAGCCGAGGATGGCCTCGACGCGGTCGATGTTCTGGCGGTGCAGCACGACGTTGAGGGTCAGCGGCCACCCCAGCTCCTTGACCAGCCGGGCCGCCTCGATCTTCTTGTCGAACGACGAGATGCCGGCGAGACGGTCGGAGAGCACGGGCTCGTCGGCCTGGATGCTGACCTGCACGTGGTCGAGGCCGGCGTCGCGCAGCGCCTGCGCACGCGGGCGGGACAGACCGATCGCGCTGGTGACGAGGTTCGTGTACATCCCGAGCGAGCTCGCGTGCCCGACGAGCTCGACGAGGTCGCGGCGCAGCAGCGGCTCGCCACCCGAGAAGTGGCTCTGCAGCACGCCGAGGTCCGCGGCCTCGTCGAGCACGCGGTGCCAGTCCGCGGTGGCCAGCTCCGCGGAGCGCTTGGTGAGCTCCAGCGGGTTCGAGCAGTACGAGCACGACAGCGGGCAGGCGTGCGTCAGTTCGGCGAGCAGACCGAGTGGGCCGTCCACCGTCGTCTCAGGCACCGGTGTCCTCCTCGATGGCGATCCAGCGACGGGCGACGAGCTGGGCGAGGAACTGCGTCACCTCGTCGTCGACGACGCGGTCGTACCGCCGGCCGAGCTCGTCGACGATGTCGGCGACGCTCCGGGTCCCGTCGCAGAGACCGAGGATGTCGGCGCCGGTGGGGTTGAGCGTCACGACCGTCTCCGGACCGAGCAGCACCTGACGGTCCCGCGCCTTGTCGAAGCGCATCTTGACGAACCGGGCGAGCGCGGGGCGGCCGGTGAGCGGGACGGTGCCGGTCATGCCGGATAGGCCCGGTCGATGGCGTCCATCATCGCCCAGAGCACGTCGTTCTTGAACGCGAGCGCGGCGACGGCGGCGTCCTGCTGCTCGGCCGTGCGGCAGCGCTCGGTGACGATCTCCAGGGCGTGCTCGGAGTCGCGCGGGGCCTGGTGCAGCCGGTTGCGGAAGTAGTCGAGGCCGTCGCGGTCGATCCAGGTGTAGTGCTTCTCGAACGCCGCGAGGCGCTCGGCCATGAGGCCCGGCGCGAAGAGCTCGGTGAGCGACGACGCCACGGCCTCGAGCCAGGGCCGGGTGCGCGCGTACACCACGTAGGCGTCGACCGAGAACCGGACGCCGGGCACGATGTGCCGCCCGTCGAGCAGCTCGGCCCGGTCGAGCCCGACGGCCTCGCCGAGGCGCAGCCAGGCCTCGATGCCGCCCTCGGTCGTCTCGGTCCCGTCGTGGTCGGTGATGCGCCGGATCCAGCGCTGCCGGATCTCGCGGTCGGGGCAGTTGCCCAGGATCGCGGCGTCCTTGCGGGGGATCGCCTCCTGGTAGCAGAACCGGTTGGCCACCCAGCCCCGGATCTGGGCGGGGGAGAGCTCGCCCGCGTTCATCCGGACGTGGAAGTCGTGCTCGCTGTGGTAGCGGGTGGCCTGGGACCGCAGGCGTTCGACGAGCGCGTCCGGGCCCACGGCGCCGCCGTGTCCGGCGCCGTTCGTCCCCGCCACCTCGTGGGTCACGTCGTGCGTCGCGGTCATCCGCTCTAGACCTCCACCTCGAGCCCGTCGGTCGCGATCTCCGCGCCGCGGGCGACCACCGTGGCGTACTCGGGGGAGTCCTCGAGCAGCATGGGGTTCGTGTTGTTGATGTGTACGTAGATCTTGCGTTCCGCCGGCAGGCCGGCCAGGACCGCGAGGCTCCCGTCCGGACCGTCGACGGCCATGTGCCCCATGTCGCGGGCGGTCTTGGACGCCAGGTCCAGGCGGATCATCTCGTCGTCGGTCCACGTCGTGCCGTCGACCAGCACGACGTCCGCGGCCGCGAGCTCGTCGTGCACCGCGGGGGTGATCTCCTGGACGCCCGGCAGGTACACCGCGACGCGCCCGCTCGCGGTGTCGGTGAGGCGGTAGCCCACCACCCGGCCGACGTCCGAGGCGGCTCCGACCGTGGACGAGCTCCGTGCGGCGTCGTCCGCGAACCGCTTCTTCTTCACCGTCGGTACGTCGAACGCGCGGTAGGACAGGCCCTCGCCGAGCGCGACGGTCTCGCCGGGGACGACGCGCCGCCGGTCGACCGCCGTGTAGCGCTCCAGGGTCGGCAGGAAGCCGGTGCCCCCGGTGAGGGTCTCGACGCTGGCGTCGGAGGCATGCAGCTCGATGCCCGGACCCTCGCGCAGGAGCAGCAGACCCATCGTGTGGTCGAGCTCGGCGTCGGTGAGCAGCACCGCGGCGATCGGGCTCTCGCGTCCCGAACGGGGCTGCAGCGCGGGCGTGGCCTCGATCTGGCTGCGGAGGTCGGGGGAGGCGTTGACCAGGAACCAGGTGGTCCGGTCGGCGCTGACGGCGATCGACGACTGGGTGCGCGGCCGGGTCGGGCGGGAACCGTCGCGGACGGCGCGGCAACCCGGGCACCCGCAGTTCCACTGGGGGAAGCCGCCACCGGCGCCTGCTCCCAGCACCCGCACCCACATCGTGAGACGTCCTCCTCCTGAGCATTTCCGGTACAACGCACGCGAGGGGCGCCGAGAGCAATCCTGGCGCCCCTCGCGGTGACGTTGGTCAGTCGTCGAGCTGAGCGATGTACATCGTCACCTCGGGGGCGACGCCGAACTCCTCGAACTGCGGGGTCTCCCACACGGCGAGCGTCTCCATGTCTGATGCCACCTCCTTTCTCAACGGTCGGTCCAACCTACCTGCCGCGGCGGACCGCAGCAGTGATTCGGGGATCACCAGAATTTGATCCCGACGGACTTGAGGCGGCGCTTGTGGAGCTGGTCCACCTTCTCGATGTCCTTGGAGGAGATGAGGTCGCCCCAGGCCCAGGCCGCTTTCGAGCCCTCGTTGAGGATTTTCTCGAGGTCGTTGTCGACGAGGTCGGCGCTCTGGATGACCCGTGAGCCGAAACCGATGTGCCAGCGCTCGTCGCGCAGCACCAGTTCCATGCCCTTGCGCATCCCCGGCATGGGGACGGACAACTTCTCGAGGGCGTCGAGCAGCGCGTGCTGCCCGGCCGTGAGGACCACGCCCTCGAGGATCATGTGGTAGAGCCCGACCGCGGTGGTCAGCTCCTCGTCGGACTCGGCGAGGCCGCGGGCGATGGCCGGCAGGCGCTCCTCGAACAGCTCGAGGAGCTCCGGGCTCACCCGCTCACGCAGGACCTGGAGCCGCTCGTTGAGGTTCTTCCCCGGGACGCCGACGACCTCGCCGACGACGCGGTCGAAGAAGCGGGCGTGCCGGGCCTCGTCGCGGGCCTGCGCCTCGAAGCAGCCGGCCATCGCGTCGTCGACGGTGGCCTTCGACTGGAACGATCCGAGGTGCAGGGCCACCGACGTCTCACCGACGCAGAAGCCGGCGATCAGCCCGAGGATCTGGTCGTACTCGCTGTCCTCGAGCTTCGTCCAGGACTCGATGTCCGTGGTGAGGTCGATGGCGGTCTCGTCCCACTGCAGTGATTCCGCGAGTTGGACGAAGTGGCCGTACCCGGTGATCATTGATCAGCATCCTCACATCCCCGGGAGGTGCTCTCCCGGTTCCAGCATGCGGAAGTCGGACTTCTCGGCTCCGCAGATCGGGCACATCCAGTCGTCCGGGATGTCTTCGAAGGCCGTCCCGGGCGGTATGCCGCTGTCGGGGTCGCCCTCCTCCGGATCATAGATGAATCCGCACAGTTCGCAGAGCCAACGTGGGGCCTCGGGCGGCGCCAGCGTCTCCTCGACGGTCATACCCTCTCTCCACGGTTCTCCGGCCCGGGCGGTCCCGAAACCGGAGAGGGGCGCCGGACCTGCGAGGTCCGGCGCCCCTCCCGGTGTCAGTCGATCAGTCGTCCATCTGGGCGACGTACATCGTCACCTCAGGAGCGACCCCGATCTCCTCGAACTGCGGGGCCTCCCACACGTGGAGCTCCATCTCGTGACCTCCTCTCACAGGTCTCGCGATCCCGCCGGAGCGGAAAACTAGTTCTCGGGCAGGGCGAAGACGAACAGGGCGTCGCCCGCCGCCGCGCCGAGCAGGCCGGGCAGGAAGCCCTCGACCCAGCCGCCCCAGCCCGTGGGCACCGCGATGTACTGCCGGCCGTCGATGCTGTACGACATCGGGCTGCTGTGGTGCCCGCTGCCGCACTGGAACGACCAGAGCTTCTCGCCGGTCTGCTCGTCGAGGGCGACGAACTCGCCGGTCGGCGTGCCCTGGAAGACCAGACCACCGGCGGTGGTCAGCGTCGAGGCGCACATCGGGTACTCGTTGCGCCAGCGCCACTTCTCCTCGCCCGTGAGCGGGTCGATGGCGGCCACGAATCCGTAGTGGTCGTCGAGGTCGACGGCCACGCCGGCACCCCAGTAGGGGATGCTCTCCTTGAATTCGCGGCGACGGCGGGTGGCCGTCGCGCCGACTTCCTGCACCGGCACGTAGATCAGCCCCGTGTTGGGGCTGTACGCCATGTGCGTCCATTCCTTGCCGCCGGCCGGGCCCGGCCAGAAGTGCACCGGGACACCTTCCTCGTCCGGGTACACCTTCGGCGTGACCTTGCCGTCGGGGCTGATGTCGCCCCAGGTGATGCGGTCGACGAACGGGAACACGCGGACGAGCTCGCCGTTCGTGCGGTCGAGGACGAAGAAGTAGCCGTTCTTGTCCGCGTGGGCGAGCAGCTTGCGCCCGTCCGGAGCGTCGAAGAGGAGGTTCTCCATCGTCGAGTCGTAGTCCCACAGGTCGTGGGGCGTGAACTGGTAGTGCCAGCGAATCTCGCCGGTGTTCACGTCGATGGCGACCGTCGAGTCGGTGTAGAGGTTGTCGCCCTCGCGCACACCGCCGTCGAAGTCGGGCGCCGGGTTGCCCGTCCCCTGGAACAGGAGCTCGAGCTCCGGGTCGTAGGAGGGGGTGATCCAGCAGTTCGCGCCGCCGCGCTGCCAGGCCTCGCCGTCGTCCGGCCAGGTCTCCGAGCCGGGCTCGCCCGGCTTCGGCACCGTGTAGCAGCGCCACTGGCGCTCGCCGGTCTGGGCGTCGAACGCGTCCAGGTGGCCGCGGACACCGAACTCGCCGCCTGCGCTGCCGACGATGACCTTGTCCTTGACGATCAGCGGGGCCACCGAGCCGGACTCACCCGCGCGCACGTCGCCGTTGGTGACGTCCCAGACCAGGTCGCCGGTCTCCGCGTCGAGCGCGATGAGGTGGGCGTTGAGGGTGTACATATACACCTTGCCGTGGCCCACCGCGACGCCCCGGTTGACGTTGCCGCAGCACAGCGAGACGTCGTACGGGGAGGCGTGCTTGTAGCGCCACAGCTCCTCGCCGGTCTTGCCGTCGATCGCCCAGACCTTGCCCTCCGGGCCCGAGACGAACATGACGCCGTCCACCACGAGCGGGGACGCCTCGAACGAGTACGTCGAGGAGCCGGAGTGCAGACCCGTCGAGCCGGCCTGGAACACCCACGCGGGGCTCAGGCGCTTGACGGTGTCCTTGTTGATCTGGTCGAGCCGGCTGTGCCGCTGGGCGTCGTAGGTGCCGTAGTAGGTGATCCAGTTGTGCGGCTCCGAGGCCGCGTTCTGGATGCGCTCGTAGTCGACGTTGCTGACCTGCGGGGCCTGTCCCTTGACGGCGCTCAGGGTCTTGTGGGGGACGGCCTCGCCGGCGTCCACGTAGTCAGTCATTGACGGGTTCCTCTCTACGGGCGCGGCTGCGGGGGACGGTCGAGCTTGGCCGAGTCCGGCACCTCGCCACCGAAGACGAGCGCGGCGGTCAGCCCGCGGCCCTCGTCGTTGCCGGTGGTGGAGCCGTAGTAGTACGTGCCCGGTCCGCCCAGGTTGAGCCGCGCCGTGCCCTTGGAGTGGTTGACCATCCAGATGATCTTGGGGTCACCGTTGTTGGGCAGCACCGCGCAGTGCGTGTTCTTGTCGTCGTTGATCAGCGTGAGCTCGATCTCGCCACCGTGCGGGAAGACGAGGATCGAGGGCTCCCAGACGAGCTGGTCCTCCGGGATGCGGACCGTGGCCCGCATGACCCCGTCCGATCCCTCCTCGGCGTAACCGATGCCGCCGGTACCGAGCAGTCGGCCCAGGGCCGTCCTGTTCTGTCCGTCCAGTCCCGCTGCATGCAGCTCGGACTCGCGATCGCTATCCGTGGCCGTCATCGGCCATCCCTCCTCGTCACTAGCGGACTTCCTGCTCGTGGTGGCACGGCCACCACGTGAACCAGCCCGGCCCTTCCGTCGTCGACGGTCACGCGGGCTCGGGACGACCGGGAGCTGTGTGCTCTCCCGGCCGGACGAGCCGCGTGCCCTCGACCCGGCGGACGGCGGGATCGACGTGCGGGGAGGAGGAGGCCGTGCTGCCGGAGCTGATGCGCCCCGGCGCGAGCGCGTCCGTGGACGCATGCTCGGGCACTCCCATGTGCTCCTCCTGGCCGTCGCCGTCCCGGGGACACCTCGGAGACGGCGTACAGCAGGTGCCGCCACGATCCCGGAGGACCGTCTGGCCGAGGGTCTCGACCGCTGGGCGGCAGGACACGACGTGATCGACGACGAGCGGAGCCAGTCGGTCGACCAACGGTGTGTGCTGAGCCACAGGTGACCATAGGGATGCGGTCCGTGATCGGCAAGGGTCCGATCGGTCCGTCGGCGCTCTCGATCACGGCGATCCGGCCCTTCCGACCGGGCTCGCCAGGGGAAACGACGGCGACCGAGAAATCTCGACGGCGTTCCGACTTCCGGAATCGGGGCCCTGTGGATCACGGCTCGTCGCGCCCGCGCAGGGCACCTGTCCAACCCGCCAGTTTCCTCGTCCCGAGGTGTCCCGGGTCACCGCGCGGAGCTATGGTCGCGGCAGGGCGATGCCGGCGACGGGGACCGACATGGGGTCCGGCAGGAGGTCGATCGGTGGGCAGTTTCGCGGCGGCCGAGGCACTCGCCCAGCTGGACGGCCCGGGGGACGACACCGCCAGCGTCGAGATGAAGTCGCTGCTCGTGCCCCCGGCCGGCGCGGCGGCCGAGGCCCTGACGGGACGTCCGTCCCCGACGTGGAGCGTGCGCGAGTCCTACCTCGTCGACACCCCCTCGCTGGACCTGATCCGCGCCGGCGTCGAGATCCGCCTGCGCCGCCGGGCCCGCGGGCGCTTCGACCTCTGCGTGTCCACGCGGCATGGCGGCACCGGGCGGCCCCCGGCGATCCCCCGGGGCGCGCGCGTGGAGTACGACGTCGTGCCGGGGGGCGTGTGGCAGGACATCGAGGTGCGCCGCGAGATCGATCGCGCCGCGGCCGCCGCGGTGATCGCAGGCTCGGCCGAGTCGCGGCAGTTGCTCTCGCCCGCCCAGAAGACGTGGGCCTGCGGCGGCGGCAGCGAGACCGTCGACGACGACCTGCTCAAGGAGCTCCTGGTCCACGGCCCGCTGGTGGTGCGGCGGGTCAAGGTCGCGGCGGCCGAGGGGCTGAGCCGGGCCGACCTCGAGCACTTCCGGTTTCCCAGCGGACGGGAGCTCCTCGAGCTCTCCACCCGGTGCTGCCCGCCGGAGGTGGTCGCCACCGCGGCGGCGTTCGAGCGGCTGATCGCCGAGCGCGACGTCACCTGCGCGGGGGAGTACGTCCAGAAGACCTCGGTGTGGGCCGACGAGGTCGGCTACCACGCCGGTCGCTGACTCTCCCGCGCCCTGACTCTCCCGCGCCCTGACTCTCCTGCGGCCTGACTCTCCTGCGGCCTGACCCTCCGGTGCCCCGGCCCCGAACGAGCACCGGCCGGGTGGTGGCGCGTGTGGCTACCGGGGCTCGTGGTGCGCCCGGGATACCGTGACGGCATGGCCGGGCGGACCGAGACACCAGACAAGCGCGCGTCCCGTAGCCGCCCGTTGACCGGCGGCCGGACGCCCCGCCGCACCGGCGCCGGCCCGCAGACCCCGACCCGGTCGCCCCAGCAGCGCCCGCCGTCGAAGGGTGGGCGGCGTCCCACCGGCGGGTCGAAGGGCCGGACGACGAAGGGTCGTGCGCCCGTACGACGAGGCGGACCCGGGCCGATCGTGCGCACGCTGCACGGTGGCTGGGTGCTCACCGCGCGCGGCCTCGGGTCCCTGGTCCGCACCCTGGGACGTGCCCGGGACGTCGACGCCGCCCACCGCCGCGACGGTGTGGCTCTCGGGCTCGTGGTGCTCGCCGTCCTCACCGCCGCCGGGGTGTGGTGGGGGGCCGGCGGCCCGGTCGGCGCGGGCCTGGACATCGGCCTGCGCACGATCATCGGCGCGGCCGCCCTGGTCCTGCCCGTCGTCCTGCTGGGCGTCGCGGTCATCCTCCTGCGCACCGACCCGGTGCCCGAGACCCGCCCGCGCAGCGTCGTGGGCGCGCTCCTGCTGGGCGTCGCCGTGCTCGCCGTCTGGCACCTGGTCACCGGCTCACCCCGTGACCTCGGCGGTCGGCGCGCCGCCGGGGGCGTGATCGGTGCCGTCGTCGCCGACCCGCTGGCCCGCGGCGTCACCACCTGGATCGCCGGCATCGTGCTCGTGCTCGTCGGGCTCTACGGCCTGCTCGTGCTCACGGGCACCCCCGTCCGCGAGGTCGGCGAGCGCCTGCGCGCCCTCGTCACCGGCGAGTACCCCGACGACGAGTGGGGTGGTCCCGAGGACGTCGACGTCGACGGGGACGACGGCACGGCGCCGACCACGCGGATCCGCCGTCGGCGTCGCGGGGAGGACGCCGCCGAGGACGACCCGGACCCGGACGCCGCCGCGCACCCGGCCCGCCACCGCGAACGCACCCCGGGCGCGGTGCCCGACCTCACGACACCTCCCGAGGGTGCTGCGGCGGTCGTCGCCGAGCCCGAGGCCGCCGCCCCCGCGCCGCCCGCGAAGAAGCGCAGGCCCGCCGCGGCGGCACCCGCCGCCGTGCCCGACGTGACCGCGCCGCCCGAGACCGAGCCCGACCCGCAGGCCGCGGCGTCGTTCAGCTCCCAGCGCGAGCCCGGCGAGGACGACGACTACCGCCTGCCGCCGCCCGACCTGCTGATCCCCGGCGACCCGCCCAAGGCCCGCAGTGCGGCGAACGACGCGATGATCGAGGCGATCACCGGGGTCCTCGAGCAGTTCAAGGTCGACGCGGAGGTCACGGGGTTCACCCGCGGTCCCACCGTCACCCGGTACGAGGTCGAGCTCGGGCACGGCGTCAAGGTCGAGAAGATCACCGCGCTGCACCGCAACCTGGCCTACGCCGCCGCGACCGACCGGATCCTGCTGCTCGCCCCCATCCCCGGGAAGTCCGCGGTGGGTATCGAGGTGCCCAACGCCGACCGCGAGATGGTGCGCCTGGCCGACGTCCTGAACTCGCCGACCGCCCGTGCCGAGACCCACCCGATGGTCATCGGGCTCGGCAAGGACATCGAGGGCCGGATGGTCACGGCCAACCTGGCGAAGATGCCCCACCTGCTGGTGGCCGGCTCCACCGGGTCCGGCAAGTCGAGCTTCGTCAACTCGATGCTGGTGTCGCTGCTCACGCGGTCGACGCCGGACGAGGTCCGGATGATCCTCATCGACCCGAAGATGGTCGAGCTGACGCCCTACGAGGGCATCCCGCACCTGATCACGCCGATCATCACCTCGCCGAAGAAGGCGGCCACCGCGCTGGCCTGGCTGGTCGAGGAGATGGAACAGCGCTACACGGACATGCAGGCCAACCGTGTGCGGCACATCGACGACTTCAACCGCAAGGTGCGCTCCGGGGAGATCACCGCGCCGCTCGGCTCCGAGCGCGTCTACCGGCCCTACCCGTACATCATGTGCATCGTCGACGAGCTCGCCGACCTCATGATGACCGCCCCGCGCGACGTCGAGGACGCGATCGTCCGGATCACGCAGAAGGCCCGCGCCGCCGGCATCCACCTGGTGCTCGCGACGCAGCGCCCGTCCGTCGACGTCGTCACCGGCCTGATCAAGACCAACGTGCCGTCGCGCCTGGCGTTCGCGACGTCGTCGCTGACGGACTCGCGCGTGATCCTCGATCAGCCCGGCGCCGAGAAGCTCATCGGCATGGGCGACGCCCTCTTCCTGCCCATGGGTGCGGGCAAGACCAACCGCCTGCAGGGCGCGTTCATCGCCGACGACGAGATCAGCGCCGTCGTCGAGCACTGCAAGGAACAGGCCGACCCGGACTACACCGAGGGCGTCACCACCGAGGCCGCCGGCGAGAAGAAGGAGATCGACGCCGACATCGGCGACGACCTCGAGCTGCTCGTGGCCGCGGCGGAGCTGATCGTCACCAGCCAGTTCGGGTCGACCTCGATGCTGCAGCGCAAGCTGCGCGTCGGCTTCGCGAAGGCCGGGCGGCTCATGGACCTGCTCGAGACCCGCGCCGTCGTCGGACCGTCCGAGGGCTCGAAGGCCCGCGACGTGCTGTTCAAGCCCGACGAGCTGCCCGACCTGCTGGCGTCCCTGCGGGGCGAGCCGGCGCCGTCGGCGGGCGGGGGCGAGGCCGACACCCGCGTGCCGGACGACGACATCTGAGGGGCCTCGTCGTCCGCCGCCGCGGACCCGGTCGGGACGCTTCGGAAACCGAAGCGTCCGCGGGAGAACTCGCGGCGAGCGGCCGATCCCGCGCCGCCCTACAGGTCGAGCAGCATCCGGCTGTTGCCGAGGGTGTTCGGCTTGACGTAGGCGAGGTCGAGGAACTCGGCCACGCCCTCGTCGGCCGAGTGCAGCATCTCGGCGTAGACCTCGGGGGCCACCGGCGAGCCCTCGATCTCGCGGAAGCCGTGCTGCTGGAAGAAGGGGAGCTCGAAGGTGAGCACGAACAGGCTGCGCAGGCCGAGGGCCCGCGCCTGGGCCACGAGCTCCTCCACGAGCGCGTGGCCGATGCCCGCGCCCTGCATGCGCGGGTCGACGGCGATGGTGCGGATCTCGGCGAGGTCCTCCCAGAGCACGTGCAGCGCCCCGCAGCCGACGACCTCCCGTCCGCGCACCGCGACCCGGAACTCCTGGACCGTCTCGTACAGGGTGACCAGGGGCTTGCGCAGCAGGATGTTGTCGTCGGCGAACGAGTCGACCAGGGTCTTGATGCCGCGGACGTCGGCCGTCCGGGCCCTCCTCAGCAGGACCGGCGCGGCTGTCTCGGGCGAGGGGCTCACCGGACGCTCACACCGGCGGAGGGTAGGCCAGTCCCCGGGCCGATAGGCTGGGCAGGTGGTCGAGAGCTCCCCCGGTACCGATGAGCGTCCCCCACGGGTCTCGCTCGTGACCCTGGGGTGCGCCCGCAACGACGTCGACTCCGAGGAGCTGGCCGGTCGGCTGGCCGCGGACGGGTGGGACGTCAGCGCCTCCTCCGACGGAACGGACGGGGACGCGGACGTCGTCGTCGTCAACACCTGCACGTTCGTCGAGCAGGCGAAGAAGGACTCGGTCGACGCCGTCCTGGCCGCGGGCGGCGGCAACGCCCGGGTCGTCGCGGTCGGCTGCATGGCGGAGCGCTACGGCGCCGAGCTCGCCGAGGCGCTGCCCGAGGCGGCCGCGGTGCTCGGGTTCGACCACTACGGCGACCTGCCCTCCCGGCTCGACGACGTCCTCGCCGGGCGGCCCCTCGCGTCGCACACGCCCAGCGACCGGCGCACGCTGCTGCCGATCAGCCCGGTGAAGCGGCCCGAGGCCGTGCGCGACCAGAGCATCCCCGGCCACGAGTGGGTGCCGACCGTGCCGCGGCAGCGCCTCGACGACGCCCCCGTGGCCCCGCTCAAGCTCGCCTCGGGGTGCGACCGGCGCTGCAGCTTCTGCGCGATCCCCTCGTTCCGCGGCGCCTTCGTCTCCCGCGACCCCCGCGACGTCGTCGCCGAGGCCGCCTGGCTGGCCGACCACGGCGTCGCCGAGGTCCTGCTGGTCAGCGAGAACTCCACGTCCTACGGCAAGGACATCGACGCCCGGGGCGCCGCCGGGGGCGCGCTCGAGCGCCTGCTCGGCGAGCTCGCCGCCGTGCCCGGGCTGCGGCGCGTGCGCGTGTCGTACCTGCAGCCGGCCGAGGTGCGCCCGCCGCTGCTGTCCGCCATCGCCCGCACGCCCCGGGTGGCGCCCTACTTCGACCTCTCGTTCCAGCACGCCAGCGCCGCGGTGCTGCGCCGGATGCGGCGCTTCGGGTCGCGCGAGACGTTCCTCGCGCTCTGCCGTGAGATCCGCGCGCTCGATCCCGAGGCGGGCATCCGGTCGAACGTCATCGTCGGCTTCCCGGGCGAGACCGAGGACGACCTCGCCGAGCTCGAGGCGTTCCTCTCCGAGGCCGAGCTCGACGCGGTCGGGGTGTTCGGCTACTCCGACGAGGATGGCACCGAGGCGCTCGGCCTGCCCGACAAGGTCGACCCGACGGAGATCGCCGCGCGCGTCGAGCGAATCACCCAGCTCGCCGAGCACGTCGCGGAGGACCGGGCCGCGCGTCGGGTCGGCACCACCGTCGAGGTGCTGGTCGAGCGGTACGACGCCGAGGACGACTGCTGGGTGGGGCGCGCCCCGCACCAGGGCCCGGACGTCGACGGCGAGTGTCGCCTGGAGGGCGATCCCGAGCTGCTCGACGGGCTCGACCCGGGTGTCGTGGTCCGGGGAACGGTCACCGACGCCGAGGGGATCGACCTGGTGGTCGAGGCGCTGGCCGTCGTGACCGACGGTGCCGGCACCGAGCCCGCGTCCGACCCCGCCACCGGTGCGCCGGTCGGTGCCGGAGCGTGGTGACCGACGCCGGCCCGGGCGGACCGACCACCCCGACGGGCGTGGTCGCCCCCGTGCCACTGGTCAACATCGCGAACGGGCTCACCGTGGTGCGCCTGCTCCTCGTGCCGGTGTTCCTCGTCGTGCTGTTCGTCGACCACGGCCAGAGCTCCGCGTGGCGGTGGGGCGCGTTCGCCGTGTTCGCCTTCGCGTCGCTGACCGACACGTTCGACGGTGAGTTCGCCCGCCGCTGGGGCCTCGTCACCGACTTCGGCAAGATCGCCGACCCGATCGCGGACAAGGCCCTCACCGGCGCCGCCCTGGTCGGGCTGTCGATGCTGGGGGAGCTCGCGTGGTGGGTGACGATCACCATCGCGGTCCGCGAGCTGGGGGTGACGCTGCTGCGGTTCTGGGTGCTGCGCCACGGCGTGATCCCGGCGAGCCGCGGCGGGAAGATCAAGACGGTGGTGCAGACGCTCGCGCTGGGGCTCGCGATCATGCCGTTGCCCGTGGTGCTCGAGCCCGCGGTCGCGGTGCTGATGGTCGCCGCCGTGGTGGTCACGGTCGTCACCGGCTTCGACTACCTCATCCGCGCGCTGCGCCTGCGTGCGCGGGCGAAGGCCGGAGCGACGGCGGTCTGACGGCGCGGTCTACCGGGGCGGGGCGTTCGCCCTCGGCGAACGCGGCGGGGATCGCGACACGCTCCCTGATCGTCGCGCGTCGGTACGGTGAACGGACACGGTCGTCGACGGCCCTCCCTCCGAGGTGCCGCCAGGGGAACCCCGCGCGGCCGGTGGTGGGAGGTGTGGCATGTCGCTGCTGTTGCGGGAGGCCATCGGCGGGAGCATCCGCCGTGCCCGGACCGAGCGTCGCCGCACGTTGCGTGACGTCTCGAAGGAGGCGCGCGTGAGCCTGGGCTACCTCTCCGAGATCGAGCGCGGGCGCAAGGAACCGTCGAGCGAGCTGCTCGCCGCGATCTGCGAGGCGCTCTCCCTGCCGCTGCCCGAACTGCTCGACGAGGTGGCCGACGTCCTGCGTCCCGCCCCGCGCCCGGTCCCGGCCGGGGTCGGTGCCGGCGCTCCGCGGGGCTTCGGGGACGCGCCCGGGGTGGACGCCGCGCTGCGCTCCGCGGTCGAGGAGGCCTTCGAGCCCACGACCTCCGGGGACGACGCCTCGGCCGGCATGTCGGCCAGTATGTCCGCCACCCTCCCGACCCCGCCGGAGCCCGAGGAGCCCGCCGCGCCGCGCACGGTCGCGCTGCCCGAGCCCGAGGGCCTGCCGCAGCGTGACTCCGACGAGGAGGTCGTGGCGCCCGTGGAGGGGGCGACGACCGTGCGTCTGGTCGGTCTGGCGGGCGGTGTGACCAGCGGTCCGCGGTCGCACGTGGTGCGCGCCGCGGCCTGAGCCGTGTGATCGGTGTGAGCGTCCGGCTCGCGTGATCGTCGCCGATGGGCGGGTCGGTGGAAGCCTCCGCGAGGAGGTGAGACGATGGTCGGGAGACCAGGCGCGGCTGTCGCGGCCTGAGCCGTATCGACGTCACGAGTTGGGCGGGAGCAGATGGCCAACCCCTTCGTCAAGGCCTGGCGGTACTTCCTGGCCGCGTTCTCCTCGAAGATCGACGAGAACGCCGACCCGAAGGTCCAGATCCAGCAGGCCATCGAGGACGCACAGCGTCAGCACCAGACGCTGTCGCAACAGGCCGCGTCGGTGATCGGCAACCAGCGCCAGCTGGAGATGAAGCTGAACCGTCAGCTGGCCGACATCGAGAAGCTGCAGGCCTCGGCGCGGCAGGCGCTGGTGATGTCCGACGACGCGCGCTCCAAGGGCGACGAGGAGTCTGCGCGGCGCTACGAGCAGAGCGCCGAGCAGTTCGCCTCGCAGCTGGTCACCGCGGAGCAGAACGTCGAGGACCTCAAGACGCTGCACGACCAGTCGATCGGCGCGGCGCAGCAGGCCAAGCAGGCCGTCGAGCGCAACGCCAACATGCTGCAGCAGAAGATCGCCGAGCGCACCAAGCTCCTCAGCCAGCTCGAGCAGGCCAAGATGCAGGAGCAGGTCTCCGCATCGCTGCGCTCGATGAGCGAGGTCGCGGCGCCGGGCAACACGCCGTCGCTCGACGAGGTGCGCGACAAGATCGAGCGGCGGTACTCCACCGCGCTCGGTCAGGCCGAGCTGGCGCAGAACAGCGTGCAGGGCCGGATGCTCGAGGTGGAGGAGTCCACCCGCGACTTCGCGGGCAAGAGCCGCCTCGACCAGATCCGCGCCTCGATGGGCGGGGGCGCGCAGATCCCGGCCGGGCAGGCGGCCCAGCCGCAGGTCCAGCCGGCGCAGCCGACGCAGGCCCAGCCCGCGCCCGCGGCGCAGCCCACCCAGAACACGCAGGCCCCGCGCCAGTACTGAGTACTGAAGCTCCGGTCCCGGAGGTCATCCGCGCCGGGCCGCTGTGAAGCGGCCCGGCGTGGTGCCGGTGACGCGGCGGAAATGCCGGGTCAGGTGCGGCTGGTCGTGGAACCCCGCGGCCGCCGCCACCTCGGCCGGCGGCATCCCACCGAGCACGAGGCGGCGCGCGAGGTCGGCGAGGCCGGGGTCGCGGGGCGCTGAGGCGCGCTCGTCGCCGAGGTGGGCCGCGAGCCGCTCGGTGATGAACGCGAGCCGGCTCTGCGCCGCCAGCTCCTCACCGGGGTGGGCGAGCGCGCGGTGCAGCTGGTCGATGCGCCGGCGCAGCACCGGGTCGTCGAACGCCGGCCGGTCCACCGCGCGCCCGGTGAGCGAGGGGCCGTGCAGGGCGGTGTCGTCGAGGTAGACGACGCGCTTGCGGAACCCGCCGGGACGGGCCGAGCGCCCGTCGTGCGCGACGTGGGGCGGCAGCAGCGTCACCGACGACGGCAGCGCGCCGTGCTCGTGGCGGTCGAGGTCGTAGCGGACGGCGCCGTCGTCGACGATCAGCAGGGTCCACGCGTCGTGGGTGTGCGACGGATAGGCGTGCTCGGTGAACCGCGCGTGGAACACCTCGGTGACCCCCGGGACCTCCGGGCGCCAGGCGCGGACGTGCTCGGCCGGGCCAGCCATGCCAGGAACGTACAAGACCGGCGCGGTCCGCCCCGGTGACGCTGAGCCGGTGAGCAGCGCATTCGACACCAAGATCGCCGTCGTCCTGCGGGACGACCTCGCGGGCTGGCAGGCCCTCAACGTCACCGCGTTCCTCGTCAGCGGGATCACCGCGGCGACCCCCGAGCTGGTCGGCGAGCCCTACGCCGACGCCGACGGCACCGCCTACCTGCCGATGCTCGGCCAGCCGGTGATGGTCTTCGCCGGCGACGCCGGGGTGGTGCGCGCCGCCCATGGGCGCGCCCTCGGCCGCGGGCTGCGCATCGCGGTGTTCACCGCCGACCTGTTCGCGACGGGCAACGACGCCGACAACCGCGCCGCGGTGGCCAAGGTCGGTCGCGACGACCTCGACCTCGTCGGCCTCGCGGTGCACGGACCCCGCAACGCGGTCGACAAGATCGTCAAGGATGCGCGGATGCACCCGTGAGGTCGTTGTCGAGGTCGTGGAGTTGCTTCGGTTTCCGAAGTGTTGCGGCGAACTGGCGTCGTCCCCGAGCAGTCGATGCTGCTCGCTAGTAGCGGGCCTGACGGCCCGACTGCTGCTGGGGCCGGCGACCACGCCGCCGCTCGAGCGGGGGGTGCGGTCCGGGCTGGCAGGTGGGGCAGAAGTAGGCGATGCGGTCCTCGCGGTCCGGCGAACCATCGTCCTGCCCCGCGGTCCGCACGACGTCGCGGCACCGGCGGCACCCGCGCCCACCCCGCTCGAACACCCAGTGCTGGGCGTTCCCGCCGAGGTCGCCGGTGGTCGACTGCTCGGGGCGCCAGGCGTTGCGCTCGAGCAGCTTGCGGGCCCAGGCGACGGCGTCGTGGACCTGCCGGTCGGACAGGTCGCCGACCGTCGTCCACGGCGACACGCCGATCAGGAAGCAGATCTCGGCCTTGTAGAGGTTGCCGACCCCGCAGGCCACCCGCTGGTCGAGCAGGGCGGCGCCGAGCTCGCGGGCCGGGTCGGCGCGCAGGCGCCGTTCGATCTCGGCGGCCGCGTCGGGCCCCCAGTCGTCGCCGAGCAGGTCGGGCCCGAGGTGGCCCACCCAGGTGTCCTCGTGCGCGGTGGGCAGCAGGTCGAGGTCGTGCAGCCGGTAACCGACGGCGACGCGATCGGGCACCTCGAGGATCGCCCGGATCTGGTGGTCGCCACCCCCGCGCCAGGGACGGCCCGGCCGGTAGAGGTGCCACGTGCCGTCCATGCGGAAGTGGCTGTGAAGGCTCGTGGCGTCGTCGAAGCGGGTGAACAGGTGCTTGCCGACACTGACCACCTCGAGCACGGTGCGCCCGGCGAGATCGTGCTCCACGAGACGCGGGTGCCGCAGCTCCCCGCGCGTCAGCGTCGCGCCGGCCAGCGCGTCGTGCAGGCGCTTGCCGGCGAGGAAGACGGTGTCACCCTCGGGCACGTCGCCATCGTCCCACCAGGTCAGTCGTCGGGCCGACCGACGCGGACCTCCTGGTCGCCGACGCGGTCGCGCGGGTCACCGGCCACGTCGATGGGTCGGAGAGCGCCGGCGAGCCGCTCACGCAGCGCGCTCAGGTCGCGGGTGTGCGGGTCGCGCGGATCGGTGGTCGCCCGGTCGACGCTCTGCAGCACGTCGACCAGCTGCTCGACCAGGCCGCGGGCCTCCGCGCCCAGCAGCCCGAGGTCGTCGCTGTCGAGGGCACGCGTGACGGTGCCTGCTCGCAGCGCGGCGGTGGCCTGGCGGACCGCCACCACCGGGGTGTCGTCGCTCGACATGGAGCCCTCCCGGACACGTCGTCGGGTCCTGGAGGGAGGAATGCCACGGACGGGGCGCGACACAAACCCCCGGGCTCAGCTCTCCCTCATCAGCTCGCCGGGCGTCGCCAGCACGAGCGGGCGGTCGAGGGTGTCCTGGCCCGGGACGACGTGGACGGCCGCGGGCCGGGCGCCCGCGAGGCCCGCGATGAGCAGGACGGGGCGCTCGGCACCGGGGTCCGCGGCGAACCCGCCGTCGGGATCGACCGGGATGACCGCGAGCTGCCGGCCGTCATGACCCACGAGCGTCACGCGGGCCCCGGTCGCCGGGGCGCCGTGGTCGTGCAGGACCCGGCCGCGGACCAGCGCCGGCGCGGCCGGCACCTCGGGGGCGTCGTCGGAGGGGGCGTCCCCGAACGACTCCACGTGTCGGGCCGGGTCGGGCAGGGAGGGCACGGCGAGGCTGACGAGCAGGGCGAGGACGGCGCAGCCCGCGGCGATGATCAGCGTGGTGCGCAGCGCCGCCAGCGAGGGCACGAGCGTGCCCTCGACCGGCACGGTCGACGCCGAGAGCACGACCGCCGCGACGGCCGAGGCCGTCGACGTGCCGATCGAGCGCATCAGGGTGTTGAGGCCGTTGGCGGCGGCGGTGCGGGTGGTCGGCACCGCCCGCATGATCAGCGCGGGGAGCGCGCCGTAGGCCAGCGCGACGCCGGCCCCGATCACGGCGATGACCAGCGAGACCTGCCAGGCCGCGGAGAGCAGCATGGTGCCCGCGCCGTAGGCCCCGGCGATGATGACCAGGCCGATCTGCAGCGAGGTCCGTGGACCCCAGATCGTCGAGATGCGGGCGGTCACCGGCGACATGGCCATCATGACGAGGCCGTTCGGGGCGAGGGTGAGCCCGGCGACGAGCAGGCTGAGCCCGAGACCGTGGCCGGAGGCGACCGGTGCGGAGAGCAGCTGCGGGAAGACGACCATGCCCGTGAACATCGCGACGCCGACCGGGATCGAGATCAGGTTCGGCAGCAGGACCGCGCGCCGGACGTTGAGGCGCAGGTCCACCAGCGGGTCGCGCACGCGCAGCTCGTAGAGCGCCCACCCGACGAGGGCGACGACGGCGACGCCCGCCGAGCCCAGGGTCGCGGCGCTGGTCCAGCCCCACTCGGCGCCCTTGGAGACGGCGAGCAGCAGGCCGATGAGGCCGATCGAGAGCCCGACCGCGCCGCCGGTGTCGAAGCGTCCGCCGGAGCGGGTGGTCGACTCGGGGATGATCACGGCGACGAGCGCGAGGCCCGCGAGCCCTAGGGCGCCCGCCACCCAGAACAGGGCGTGCCAGTCGGCGATCTCGACGATCACGGCGGCCAGCGGGAGGCCCAGGCCGCCGCCGATGCCCAGCGTCGCGCTCATCAGCGCGATCCCGGACCCGAGGCGCTCGGGCGGGAGCGTGTCGCGCATGAGGCTGATGCCCAGCGGCACCGCGCTCACCGCGACGCCCTGCAGGGCGCGGCCGACGAGGACGGGCACGAGCTCCGAGGTCACGGCGCAGAGCACCGAGCCGACGACGAGCAGCCCGAGCGTCGCGAGCAGGACGCGACGCTTGCCGATCATGTCGCCGAGCCGGCCGGCGATGGGCGTGGCCACCGCCCCCGCGAGCAGCGTCGCGGTGATCACCCAGGAGGCGGTGGCGGACGTCGTCGAGAGCAGCTGGGGGAGCTGCGGAACGATCGGGACGACCAGGGTCATGCACAGCGCCGCGACGAGCCCGACCGACGACAGGACCGAGACCACGAGCGCCGGGCGGGGAGCCGCGCGGCCCGCTGCGGCGTCCACCGACTCCGGAGCGCCGGTGTTCGGCACGCATCCTCCCGGAGGACGTGAGGGGTAATTGGCTGTACCAACTAACTGGGCCGAACCAACTGTAGACGGCGGGCATTCCTCGGGACACGTGTCTCTTGTCGCGCCCCGCGTCCGGTCCGCGCGGTTGCCGTCACCGCGTCCGTGCCGATCCGCTACGGTCCGTGAGCATGATCGCGTCTCGACGGAGCGCCGCGGCGCTGGTCATCGTGGCCGCCCTCGCGCTCGGGGCCTGCGGCACCGGGGGGAGCGGAGGCGCGGGGACGCCGACCCCGCCCGGGACGACCCCGCCCGCGCCGAGCCCGGCCGCCGCACCCACCGGTGACCCCGGGCTGCCGCGCCGGCTCGCCGAGCAGAGCACCGGGGACGCGGCGTTCGCGCGGCTGGCGGAACTGCAGCGGATCGCGGACGCGAACGGCGGCAACCGCGCGGCCGGCTCGCCGGGCTACGACGCCAGCGTCGAGTACGTCGCGGGCGAGCTGCGCCGGGCGGGGTTCCGGGTGGAGACGCCGAGCTTCCCGTTCGACACCTTCGCCGTGGACGGCGAGTCCCTCACCGTCGCCGGGGCGCCCGGTCCGGCGGTCACCGCGCTCACCTACTCGCCGTCGACCCCGCCGGGCGGCGTCACCGCGCCGCTCGTGGTGGCCCCGGACGCGCCGGCCGACCCGACGCCGGGCTGCGAGGCGACGGACTACGCCACCCTGCCGGCCCGTGGCGCGGTCGTGCTCGTGCGCCGCGGCTCGTGCACGTTCACGCAGAAGCAGCAGGTCGCGGCGGAGGTCGGGGCGGCGGCCGTGCTCGTCGGCAACAACGCGCCGGGCCCCCTGGGCGGCACGCTCGGCTCCGTCGCCGAGGGCCGCCTGCCCACCGGCGGGCTCCTGCAGGCCGACTTCGACGGGCTCGTCGCCCGCGGCGGCACCCCGGTCGGCCTGACTCTCGCCACACGCTCGGCGACGGTGACCACCCGCAACGTGATCGCGCAGACCACCACCGGGCGCGGAGACGAGGTGGTCATGAGCGGCGCCCACCTCGACTCCGTCCCGCAGGGACCCGGGATCAACGACAACGGCTCCGGATCGGCCGCCCAGCTCGAGCTGGCGATGCGGATGGGCGGTGCCCCGCCGGTGACCAACGCCGTGCGCTTCGCCTGGTGGGGCGCCGAGGAGAACGGCCTGCTCGGGTCGACGGCCTACGTGCAGGGCCTGACGCCCGAGGCGCGCCGCGACATCGCGGTGCTGCTCAACTCGGACATGCTCGCCTCGCCGAACCCCGCCTACCTGATCTACGACGGCGACGACTCCGACCGAGAGGGCGCGCCGCCCGGACCGACCGGGTCCGACGGCATCGAGCGGACCCTCGCCGCGGCGCTCACCGCCACCGGCGTGTCGCCGCGCGGCACCGACTTCGACGGCCGCTCGGACTACGGGCCCTTCGTGGAGGCGGGCATCCCGTCGGGCGGGCTGTTCACCGGGGCCGAGGAGGTCAAGACCCCGGAGGACGCCGCGCTGTGGGGCGGCCAGGCCGGCGTCCCGTTCGACCGGTGCTACCACCAGGCCTGCGACACCGTCGCCAACATCGACCGCGTCGCCCTCGACCGCATGCTCGACGCCCTCGCGGTCTCGCTGGGCACCTACGCGGTCGACCTCGGCGGGCCGAACGGGGTCCCGTCGCGGGAGCAGCGCCAGACACGCTGACGACGCGCTAAGGTTGCGCATCCCGCAACCCGAGGTGGCTCCGCCCTCGCGCCGCACCCGCCGCCCGGTCGCCACCGTCCGACCGGAGAGGATGTTCCTCGATGGCACGCACCGACGGCGACGGCGACGGCAAGGAGCCCGCGCTCGTCCGTTCGGTCGATCGCGCGGTCACCGTGCTCGAGATCGTGGCGGCCCGTGGCGAGATCGGCATCACCGAGCTGGCCGACGAGCTCGGGGTGCACAAGTCCACGGCCTCGCGGCTGGTGGCCGCCCTGGCGCGTCGCGGGCTGCTCGAGCAGAAGGGCGACCGGGGGCGGATCGCCCTGGGCTTCGGCGTCGTCCGCCTCGCGGCAGCGGCGACCGGCAGCATGGACCTCGCCCGTCTCGGCCAGCCGACCTGCCAGCAGCTCGCCGAGGTGGTGGGCGAGACCGTCAACCTCGCCGTGCACGACGGCGAGGCGGCCATCAACGTCGCCCAGGAGTTCGGGACGTCGTCGGTGACCACCCGCAACTGGGTCGGACGACGCACGCCGCTGCACGCGACCTCGGCGGGCAAGGTCCTGCTCGCGTACATGAGCGACGCCGACCGCCGGGCGTTCCTGCGCCGGCGCCTGCCCCGCTACACCGAGTCGACGATCACCGAGGCGGCCGCGCTGCGCGCCGAGCTCGCCCGGGTGGTCGACGAGGGGAACGCGCGGTCCTTCGAGGAGCTCGAGGTGGGCCTGCACGCCGTGGCCGTGCCCGTGTGGGGTGCGGGCGACGTCGTCGTCGCCGCGCTGAGCGCCGCCGGCCCGGCCTACCGACTGCCGCGCCGCCGGGCCCGCGCGATCGTCCCGGACCTCCGAGCGGCGGCCGAGGAGCTCTCGACCCGGCTGGGCTGGGTCGGCACCTCGTCCTGACGTGGCGGCGCCTCGCGGTCCTGGTTCGGTGAGCTACCTCGCCGAAGGCCGGCGTCGCTCGTCGCCGGCCAGGGGGAGTGAGGTCAGCCGAGGTCCGGGTGGTCCTTGACCCACCAGAGGAACTGGCGGGCGTGGTCGAGGTCGACGAAGCGGTGGCCGACGAGCTCGACGAGCAGGTCGTTGCTCCAGTGCACGAGCCGCCCGATCGTCTGCCCCGTCGTCGCCGGGGCCGGGAGCTCGAGGCCGAACACCCGGCGGGCGATCTCGCGCTTGCCGCCGGCCGGGCTCGAGTAGACCAGGATCGGCAGGAACCGCTCGGGCTCGGCGATGCAGAGCACACGGGTCAGCATCGACTCGCGGAAGCCGGGCATGGCCGGCGGCTCGTCCGAGGTGATCAGCGTCGTGAGCCGGTCCTCCTGCGCCGCCGGCTCCTCGCCGCGGAGCAGGTACTCGATCACGCCGCGGAACGCCTCGGCCGCCTGCTGGTTGCCGAGGGCCTTCCACTCGTCGTTGAAGCGGCTCATGTTCCCGGGCCTCGCCACGACCTTGCTGTTGGCGAAGTCCTTGAGCGCGACCGGCGTGGTGTAGGGGAGGGCGTCGGCCTCGAACGCCTGCCGGTAGACGTCGCGGTAGAGCCCGGCCTCGGGGTCCGGGCGCGGGAAGTCGGCGAGGAACTCCTTGCGCAGGCTCTCCAGGCGCACCAGGGCGCCGGGCGCCACGTCGTCGACGGTCGGGAAGCGGCGCCGGGCCATCTCGACGCCCTCCACCGGGCGGGCGCTGCGGGCCGGCCGCGAGCTGCCCGGGACCGACGTCCGTGTCCGGGGCGCGGTCGCGCCGGGGGTGGTCGAGCGGGGAGTGGTGGTGCGGGTCGTCGTGCTGCGCGACCGCGTCGTCTGGCTGATCGCTCGGGGTGAGATCGGCTTGGCGCCGAGCACCCACTCGTGCCCGCAGCTGGTGCAACGCATCATGTTGCGCCCGTCGTCGGCCATCCCGAGGTACTCGGCCGCGGACTGTTCGCACGTGGGGCACGCCAGCGCCATACCGCTCCCTGCTGTTCGCCTGCTCGCTGTCGGCGCCCACCCTAGGCCCGCAGGCGCAGGCCCTTCGGGCTGTGCCGGAAGCCGGCGTCGGTGAGCACCTCGGCCAGGATCCCGTCGAGGGCTCCCGAGCCGTCGGCCCTCTCGACGGCGATGCCGCCGAGCCAGCCCTCGTGCACGGCCGTGGCCAGCGCGGACGCGGCGGCGGCGAGGGCGTCGCGCTCGCCGGTGAAGCTCAAGAGCGACTTCCCGCCCCGCTCCACGTAGATCGCCGGCTCTCCGTTCGCGAGCACGACGAGGGCCCCCGCCTTGCGCCCCGGACGATGGGAGTTGTCCCCGGTCGTGGGCGGCCACTCGAGCGCGGCGCCCCACGGCTGGGCGGGGTCGGTGGCGGCGAGGACGAGGGCGCTCGGCGCGCCACCGTCGTCCTCGAGGCGCGATTCGGCCCGCAGCCGGTCGATCGCGCCGGGCACCGCGAACTGCGCCGCGCCCAGGCCCTCGATGACGTAGCCGCGCCGCGCACGGCCCGACTCCTCCATCGCCCGCAGCACCGGGTAGATGCCGGCGAACCCGCCGGTGACGCGCTCGGTGTCGAGCGCGCCACGGGTGAGCACGCCGTGCCGCTCGAGGAACGCCTCGGTGCGCGCCTGGGCCCGCCGGGTCGGCTCCGCCTCGCGGACGGGCACGGCCGACCAGCGACCCTGGGCCGTCGGCGGGCCGGTCCGCGAGGGCATGGGCGCGCGCCCCAGCCGGGCGTAGCGACCCCGCGACGGCGAACGGCGCTGCTTGTGCGCCCCGCCCCGCGAGCCCCCGCTGCCGCGCGACCCGCCGCCGGACACGAGCGCCCGGACCGGCGCGAGCGTGTCGTTGGTGGCGAGACCCGCCCACACCAGGTCCCACAGCGCGGCGACGAGCGTCGCGTCGTCGGGCAGGGCGGTCTCGGCCTCGCCGCCCTCGCGCAGCACCGCCTGCGTGCGCTCGGTGAGCTGGCGGAAGAACAGCGCCCCGCCCGCGTCGAGCGTCTCGCGCAGCGCGCGGTGCAGGGGCGTGTCGACGTGCTCGTCCTCCGGGTCGGGCAGCAGCAGGTCGGCGAGGTCGGTGGGCGCGACCGCCAGCCACCCGTCGCCGCCGGCCAGCGAGCCGCATCCGGTCCACGTGACCTCCCCGGCGCTCGTGAGCTCGTCGAGCAGCGCGGGGGAGTAGCCGGGCAACCGGGCCGGGAGCACGAGGCTCTCGAGTGCGCTGGCCGGGATCGGTGCGCCGGCAAGCTGCTCGACGACGCCCAGGACGTCGTCGGGACCCGGCGAGCGGCGCATCCGCTTGGGCCCGATCCCGTGCCACGAGGGCAGGAAGCGACCCAGCGCCGCCGGCTCGACGGGCTCGACCTCGGCGCGCAGCCGGGCCAGCGAGCCGCGCCGCAGCCGGCGCAGCACCTCGGCGTCGCACACGTCCGGTCCGGTGGCCGGCAGGTCGGCCGGCACGCCGGGCAGCGGCGGGGCACCCTCGGGACGCAGCTCGCCGCGCATGAGCCGGCCGGACGACACCAGGCGGTCGACCACCCCGCCGACGACTGCCGTGCCGAGGGCGAAGCGGTGGGCCGCGGCCGCCACCGGGAACGGCCCGCGGGTGCGGGCGAAGCGGGCGATGAGGTCGCCCAGCGGATCGGCCACCGGCTCGGTGAACGCCTCGGGCACGCCGACCGGAAGGCCGGCGCCGAGGGCGTCGCGGAAGCGGCCCGCGTCCTCGATCGCGATCCAGCGCTCCTCGCCGGCCACCCGCACCCGGATCGCCCGGCGCGCGGACTCCAGCTCGGTGAGCCACGGCTCCTGCACGCCGCGGGCCCCTGCCTCGGCGGTGGTGAGGTCGCCGACGAAACGCAGCAGGTCGGCCGTGCCCTCGGCGTCGCGGACGTGGCGCTCCGGGTCGGTGCGCTGCAGCTGGCCCTCGATCTCGGCGAGGACGTCGCCGTCGAGCAGCTCGCGGATCGCCTCCGACCCCAGGAGCTCGGCGAGCAGCGTCGAGTCGAGCGAGAGGGCGGCGGCGCGGCGCTCGGCCAGCGGGGCGTCCAGCTCGTAGAGGAACATCCCGACGTAGCCGAACATCAGCGTGCGCGCGAACGGCGACGCGCTGCTGGTGGCCACGTCGACGACCTGCACCGCCCGCGAGCGCACGTCGCGCATGAGCTCGGCGAGCCCCGGGACGTCGTAGACGTCCTGCAGGACCTCGCGCATCGTCTCGAGCACCACCGGGAACTGCTCGAACCGGCTCGCGACGCTCAGCAGCTGGGCGGCCTTCTGGCGCTGCTGCCACAGCGGGGTGCGCCGGGTCGGGTCACGCCGCGGGAGCAGCAGCGAGCGGGCCGCGCACTCCCGGAACCGCGCGGCGAACAGCGCGGAGTTGCTGACCTCGGCCGTGACCACCTGCTCGACCTCGTCCGGGTCGAGCAGCACGTCCTCGGCGCCCGGCATGATCTCCTCGCCGGCGTCGTCGAGGGCCTCGGGCAGCCGCAGGACGATGCCGTCGTCCGCGCTCGCCGCGGACACCTCGAGGCCGCGCGTCTCGCGGAACCGCGCGGCGATGGCCAGCGCCCACGGCGCGTTGACCTGCGCGCCGAAGGGGGAGTGCACCACGAGACGCCAGTCGCCCAGCTCGTCGCGGAAGCGCTCGACGACGATGGTGCGGTCGCTGGGGACGTGGCGCGTGGACTCCTTCTGCTCGCGCAGGTAGGTCAGGAGGTTCGACGAGGCGTTGGCGTCCAGCCCGGCGGCCTCGGTGCGGGTGTGGGCCGCCTCGTCGTCGGCCGCGGCGACCTCGCGCACGAACGCCCCGAGCGCGCGGCCCAGCTCGAGCGGGCGGCCCGGCGCGTCGCCCTTCCAGAACGGCATCCGCGCCGGGACGCCGGGCGCGGGCTCGGCGACGACGCGGTCGCGCGTGATGTCGAGGACGCGCCAGCTGGTGGACCCGAGCAGGAAGGTGTCGCCCACCCGGGACTCGTAGACCATCTCCTCGTCCAGCTCGCCCACCCGGGACCCGCCGGTGCCGCCCTCGCCCGAGCCGGGCGTGACCACCGTGTAGAGCCCGCGGTCGGGGATCGTGCCGCCGCTGGTGACCGCGAGGCGCTGCGCGCCGGGGCGCCCGGCCAGCTGGTCGGTGACGCGGTCCCAGGTGATGCGCGGGCGCAGCTCGCCGAAGTCGTCGCTGGGGTAGCGCCCGGCGAGCATGTCGAGCACGGCCTGCAGCGCGGAGTCCGGCAGCCCGGCGAAGGGCGCGGCGCGACGGACCAGCGAGGTGAGGTCCTCGACCGACCACGGCTCCATCGCCGTCATCGCCACGACGTGCTGGGCGAGGACGTCCAGGGGGTTGCGCGGGTAGCGCATCGCCTCGATCTGCCCGCCGGCCATGCGCTCGGCGACCACGGCGCACGAGACGAGGTCGCCGCGGTACTTCGGGAACACCACGCCCTCGCTCACGGCGCCGACCTGGTGGCCCGCGCGCCCGACACGCTGCAGCCCGCTGGCCACCGACGGCGGCGCCTCGACCTGGATGACGAGGTCCACCGCGCCCATGTCGATGCCCAGCTCGAGGCTCGACGTGGCCACGACGCAGGGGAGGTGCCCGGACTTCAGCGCCTCCTCGACCTGCGTGCGCTGGGTGCGGCTCATCGAGCCGTGGTGGGCGCGGGCGACGATCACCTCGGCGGGCTCGGCCGTCCCCGACTGCCCGACGGCCTCGGCCGGGAACGCGCTCCCGACGACCGGCGCCAGTTCGTCCGCCTCGTCGTCGGTGTCCAGCTCCACGGGCGGACGCTCCGCGTCCGCGGCGTGGGCACGCTCGGTGGCGAGCTCGTTGATCCGCGCGGTGAGCCGCTCGGCGAGGCGTCGGGAGTTGGCGAACACGATGGTCGAGCGGTGCTCGCCGACGAGGTCGAGCACGCGCTCCTGCACCGCGGGCCAGATCGAGGCCTTCTGCGCCGCGCCGGCGGCCGAGCCCTCGACCTCCTCCTCGACGCCGGGGCCGGAGGCGTTGCCGCCGCCGTCGAGCGCCGCCATGTCCTCGACCGGCACCTCGACGCGGACCTGCACGGTCTTCGCCGTCTCCGGGTTGACGATCCGCACCGGGCGTCCGCCGCCGAGGAAGGACGCGACCTCGTCGACCGGGCGCACGGTGGCCGAGAGCCCGATGCGCTGGGCCGGGGCGTCGAGCAGGGCGTCGAGGCGCTCGAGGCTGAGCGCGAGGTGCGCCCCGCGCTTGGAGGCGAGCACGGCGTGCACCTCGTCGACGATCACCGTGTCGACCCCGCGCAGCGACTCGCGCGCCGCCGAGGTGAGCAGCAGGAACAGCGACTCGGGCGTGGTGACGAGGATGTCCGGCGGCGTGCGGTTGAAGCTGCGCCGTTCGTCGGCGGGGGTGTCGCCGGTGCGGGAGCCGACCGTGACGTCGGGCTCGGTCATCCCGAGGCGGTGCGCGGCCTGGCGCAGCCCGGCCAGCGGGGAGCGCAGGTTGCGCTGCACGTCGACGGTGAGCGCCTTCATCGGCGAGACGTAGAGGACCCGGCAGCGGCGCGTGGCCTCCTCGGGCGGCGGCGTGGTGGCCAGCCGGTCGAGCGCCCAGAGGAACGCCGCGAGCGTCTTGCCCGAGCCGGTGGGCGCCACGACCAGCGCGTGCTGCCCGTCGGCGACCGCGTCCCACGCGCCCTCCTGCGCGGCGGTGGCTCCCTCGAACGCGCCCGTGAACCAGTCGCGCGTGGCGGGGGAGAAACGATCGAGGACGGCCGCGGGCCGCCGGGGGGCCGAGCCGTCGGAAGGGGACACGACCCCATGGTGCCCCGCACCTCCGACAACGACGCGGGCGAGCACTAGCGTGGCCTGGTGAGAATCGCGCTGGCCTTCCAGGGCGGCGGCAGCCACACCGCCTTCACCGCGGGCGTGGTGTCCCGGCTCGTCGAGCGCGGGGCCTTCGACGGCCACGAGATCGTCGCGGTCAGCGGCACCTCGGGCGGGGCGATCAACGCGCTGCTGACGTTCGCGGCGCTGCGCGACGACCGGCGCGACCGCATCCCGGCCGACCTCGAGGACTTCTGGGAGGACAACGCCGCGAGCGGGCTGCTCCAGCGCCTCGGCAACGCCGTCGCCGTGGGCGCCGGCGTCGCCCAGAGCCTCGGCCTCGCGCCGCCGCTGAACCCCTACCTCGTGCCCCCGGCGTTCGACGGCCGCGAGGAGTTCCGCCGGCTGCTGCGACGCCACGTCGACTTCGACGCGCTGGACGTCCCGGATCTCGACGCCCGACACCCGCGCCTCGTCCTCGGCGCCGTGGACGTCCGTAGCGGCGCGTTCCGCGCGTTCGACAGCCGCCGCGACCGCATCACCCCGGACACCGTGCTCGCCTCCGCGGCGATCCCGACCCTGTTCCGGGCGATCCATGTCGACGGCGGCGCCTACTGGGACGGGCTGTTCTCGCAGAACCCGCCGGTCGCCCCGCTGCTCGACGACGACCCCGACGAGCTCTGGGTCGTCCAGATCAACCCGACGCGGCGCGACGACGAGCCGGGCACGACCCTCGACATCGCCGACCGCCGCAACGAGCTCGCCGGTAACCTCTCGCTCTACCAGGAGCTCGCGTCGATCGAGAAGATCGACCAGCTCCTCGCCGCCGGCACGCTCACCGCGGCCAGCGGGTACCGGCAGGTCGCCGTACGCGTGCTCGAGCTCGACCGCTCGATCGTCTCCGGGCTCCTCGGCGCCGCGTCGAAGGTCAACCGCGACGTGGTGTTCCTGCGCGACCTGCGCCGGCGCGGCGGCGAGCAGGCCGACGTCTTCCTGACCTCGCTGCGGTTCGAGGAGGCCTGGAACGGGGGCGACGTCGAGCGCCTCCGGACCCTGCTGGCCGGCGCGCGCCTCGTCCTCGAGCCCCCGTTCGGGCGCGCCACCGACGACGTCGCGGTCGTGCTCGCCACCGCCGTCGTCCGCGACGTCACGCGCAAGGAGCTCGTCGGCGAGGAGGTCGTGTGGCGGGTGGCGGCCTCCGGGACGCCCGGCGTGCTCTCCGTGACCTTCGACGCCGGGCGGCTCGTCTCGCTGCACCTCGGCCCCGTGCCGGAGGACGAGCGGTGAGTGCCCGGTGAGCCCCGAGGCCCTGATCCTCGGTCTCCTCAGCGCCGTGCGCGCCGTGCCCCTGGCGATCGTCTACGCGGTGCTGCTCACCGAGAGCCCCCGGCGCCTGCTGACCGCGTACCTGCTGGCCGGCGCGGCCCTCAGCGTCGTGGTCGGCGTCCTGGTCGTCACGGCCTTCGGCGCGAGCACCCGGAGCTCGGAGAACACCGCCGGGCGCCTGATCGTCGACCTCGTCCTCGGCGTCCTCGCGATCGTCTGGGCCGCCGCCCGCGCGACGGGACGCCTCCCGCGACCGCGCCGGCGCCCCGAGAGGGAGCGCTCGTCGGTGCTCCCCGACGCGCTCGCGACACGCCTGAAGTCCCCCACGCCGACCGCGATGGCCGGGGCGGGCCTCGTGACCAACCTCCCCGGGCTCTACTACATCGCGGCGCTGGTGGCGGTGCTCCAGACCCACCCGAGCGCCGTCGGCGGGATCGCGCAGGTGCTCGTCTACAACCTCCTGCGCTTCGCGGTGCCGGCCGCGGTGCTCGTGCTGGTGATCGTGCGCCCGGACCGGACCCTCGAGCTCGTGCGCGCGGTGCACGCCTGGGGACGCCGCCACGCCACGGTCCTGCTGGTGCTCGCCGTCGGCGGGGTCGGTATCTACCTGACCGGCAAGGGCGTCCTGGGGCTGCTCGGCTAGTCCTGCGCCGACAGCCCGGCGTCGTGGGCGAGCAGGGCCAGCTGGGTGCGGTTGTCCAGGTCGAGCTTGGACAGCGCGCTCGACAGGTAGGTCTTGACCGTCGAGAGCGAGAGCAGCAGCTCGCGGCTGATGCGCGCGTTGCTCCAGCCCCGCCCGACGGCCGCCGCGACCGAGCGCTCCTGGTCGGAGAGGGCGGCCAGGCGGGCCCCGGCGTCCGGGCGTCCCGTGCCCCGACCGGTGGCCGCTGCGATCAGGCGGCGGGTCACCGACGGCGAGAGCGACGTGCCGCCGGCCGCGACCCGGCGGATGGCGTCCTCGATGTCGGCGGGCGGGGTGTCCTTGACCAGGTAGCCCGTGGCGCCCGCGCGCAGGGCGGCGAGGACGTCCTGGTCGGAGTCGAAAGTGGTGAGGACGAGGACGGCGGGCGCCTCGGGGTGCGCGAGGAGCTCGGTGGTCGCCCGGACGCCGTCGACCCGCGGCATGCGGAGATCCATCAGGACGACGTCGGGACGGTGCTCGGCGACCGCGGCGGGCACCTCGTCGCCGTCGGCGGCCTCGCCGACGATCGCGATGTCGTCGGCCTCGCCGAGCATCAGCCGCAGGCCGGAGCGCACGAGCGCGTCGTCGTCGACGAGGAGCACGCGGACCGTGGTCGGGTCGGTCATCGCGGCTCCATCACCGGCCAGGGCACCCGCACCGCGACACGGAAGCGGCCGTGATCGGGGCCGCGGGAGAGCACGTGGCCGCCCGCGAGGTCGACGCGCTCGGTGATGCCGAGCAGCCCGTTGCCGGGCGGCCGGACGGGGCCGAGGGCGGGCAGCGGGTTGGAGACCTCGAGCTCGGCCTCGCCGCCCGGCGCGCCCCGCAGCACGACCTCGACGGGCTGCCCCGGGGCGTGGCGGGCGGCGTTGGTGAGCGCCTCCTGGGTGATGCGGTAGAGCGTGCGCCCGCACTCGTCGGGCAGTGCACCCTCGGCCAGCTCGTCGCGCAGGGTCACCGGGGTGCCCGCGGCGCGCACGCCCTCGAGGAGGCGCTCCAGGTCGGCCAGGGTCGGCTGCGGCGGCCGCTGGGCGGGATCGACCCCGGTGTCGGCCTCGTCGTCGGTGTCCGGGTCGCGCAGGACGCCGAGGATCGCCCGCAGGTCGACCAGCGCGTCGCGGGCCCCCGTCCGGATGACCTCGAGGGCGTCGCGGACCTCCTCGGGCGGGGCGGAGCGACGGTGGGCCAGCGCCCCGGCGTGCAGGGAGACCATCGACAGGCGGTGGGCGAGGACGTCGTGCATCTCGCGGGCGATGCGGGTGCGCTCGGCCGTCCGGGCCGCCTCCGCCCGTAGCGCCGCCTCGGTCTCGGCGCGTTCGGCCCGCTCGACCAGCGAGTCGAGCAGCTCGTGGCGCGCGCGGACGGCGGCGCCGACGGCCACGACGGCGGCGGTGATGACGACGGCGTACCCGACGGTCTCCCAGGACGCGGACTCCTCGGTCTGCGCGCGGAACAGGCCCTGCAGGGGACCGATGGCCAGCGAGAGGGCCGCGAGCGCCACGGCCGTCGGCCACGGGCGGCGCACGGCGAGGGAGAACGTCGCCACCGCACCCGCGAGCCAGGCCGACGTGCACAGCACCGTGAGGCCGAAGACGATCAGCGCCGAGCCGACCGGGGCGCGGCGGCGGGCGAGCAGCACGAGGGCGGACAGGACGCCGCCGACCAGGTCGATCCACCACCACGCCGGCGCCTCGCCGGCCTGCACCGGGCGCTCGGGCCACTGCGCGAGGTAGACCCCGAGCAGGGCGACGGCGAGCGCGCCGGCGTCGTAGAGGCGCGCGACGAGCGCGGTGGGCGGCACGGCGATCACGCTAGCGCCGCCGTCCGACACGCCGCCCCGGCCGAAGGTCGACCGGGAGCGGTCCCTTCGACGGTGATCTCCGGCCGGTGCGCCGTGGTCGCCGGCCCGGCCCCGTCGCGACGCTCGTCGGCATGATGCTCACGGCTCCGCCCACGACCGCAGGCCCGTCCGTGCCCGCCGGCCCGCCCGCCACGGTGCCGCGTCTCGCGCGGTGGCCCGTCGGCGCCGTCGCCGCCGTGGTCGCCGCCGCGCACCTGGCCGTCGCGTGGATCCCCGGCTGGTGGTTCGACGAGGCCCTCATGCTGGCGATCGGGCGCCACCACCTCGACTGGGGCTCGGTCGACCAGCCGCCGATGGCCCCGCTGATCGCGGCCCTGATGGACCTGATCGCCCCCGGCAACGTGCTCGTGCTGCGGCTGCCGGCCGTGGCCGCCACGGCCGCGACCGCGGTGCTCGCCGCGATGATCGCGCGTGAGCTCGGCGGGGACACGCGGGCGCAGACGCTCACCGCGATCGCCCAGGGCACGGGGCTCTGGCTCACGCTCAGCGGGCACTGGCTCACGCCCTACACGCTGGAGCCGCTGACCTGGCTGGTGATCGGGTGGCTGCTCGTGCGGTGGTGGCGGGTGCGGGACGACCGCCTGCTGCTCGCGCTCGGCGTCGCCGTCGGCGTGGCGGCCCAGACGAAGTTCCAGGTGCTGCTCCTGGCCGCCGTGATGCTGGTGTCGGTCGCGGTGCTCGGACCGCGGGCGTTGCTGCGCCGCCCGAGGCTCTGGGCCGGCGCCGGGATCGCGGCGGCGATCGCCACGCCCACGCTGGTCTGGCAGGCCCTGCACGGGTGGCCGCAGCTGCGGATGGGCCCGATCGTGGCCTCGGAGGCCGCATCCCTCTACCAGGGACGCCCCGGGATCATGATCTTCCTGCTCGCGGCGGCCGGGGTGATGGGCGTGCCGCTGGTGCTGTTCGGGCTGTGGCTCCTCGCCCGCGACCCGGCGCTGCACGACCTGCGTCACCTCGCGCTCACGACCCTGGTCCTCTACGTGTTCTTCTCGGTCACCCTCGGCCGCCCGTACTACCTCGCCGGGCTCTACGGGCTGCTCGCGGCAGTGGGTGCGGTCGGCCTGCAGCGCCGCCGCGAGGCCGGTCACCGTCGCCTGCGCTGGGTGGCCTGGCCGGCGACCGTCCTGAGCGTCGCGGCGGCGGGCGCGGTGCTGCCGGGGTCGGTGGCGGCGGCCGCGCCCACGGTCGGCGAGCAGGTCACGCAGGCGACGACGCGCGCGTACGACGCGCTCCCGCCCGAACGGCGCGCGCACACCGGGGTGATGGCCGAGTCCTACATCTACGCCGCCCTGATCGATGCCCGGGCCCCGGAGGGGACGCTCCCGCCCGCGATGAGCAGCAACCGCAGCTACGGGTGGTTCCCGCCGCCCGGGGACGACGTCGACTCGGTCCTCTACGTCGGGTCGACCGCCGGCGAGCTGCGGCCGTGGTTCGCCGAGGTTCGCCCGGTCGGGGAGGTCGGGAGCCCCACCGACCCGGGGGCGCAGGTGTGGCTGGCCACCGGCCGGCTCGCCCCGTGGGACGCCGTCTGGCCGAGCCTGCGCCATCTCGACGTGCCCGTGAGGAGGTACGGGTCAGCGCCCGCGGTTCTGGAACCACCAGCGCAGCAGGACGACCAGCGCCGCGAGCATCCCGAGCAGCGCCACCACCGCGCCGACGGTGCCTCCGAGGGAGTCGAACGCCGTGGTGGTGAGCAGGGGGTCCACGCCCCCGAGGTTATCGTGGGCCCGTGCGGCTGACCCATTTCCGCCGGCTCATGGACGACGAGTTCGGGGCCGTGCGTGCCGGCTCGATCGCCCGCGACCACGTCTTCGGCGCGCTCCGCGGGCGCACCGTCGAGCAGGCCCTCGAGGACGGCGACGAGCCCCGCGACGTGTGGCGGGCGGTGTGCGCCGAGTTCGAGGTGCCGGCCGAGAGGCGCTGACCGGATCCGGGGCGGACCCGGGCCGGGCCCGACACGCCGGTCGGCGACCGGGGCTCGGTATCGAACAGGTGTTCGTCTACCCTGCTCCTTACGGTCGCCGTGCGGCGTCAGCGTCGCCGCCGTCCGTCCACAACCGTTCCGTTTCTCCACAGGGCGGCCGGTCCGGCACCACCGTTGTCGGACCCCCCGCCTAGCGTCGGCGCCAGAGAGTCGACCCCTGACACCCCCGACCTTCGACGCAAGGTGGCATTCCATGGCACAGGCACCGGATCGCGACAAGGCGCTCGAGCTCGCCCTCGCCCAGATCGACAAGCAGTTCGGCAAGGGCTCGATCATGCGTCTGGGCGACGACGGCCGGGCGCCGGTCAACGTCATCCCGACAGGATCGATCGCCCTCGACGTGGCGCTCGGCGTCGGCGGGCTGCCCCGCGGGCGCGTGGTGGAGATCTACGGCCCGGAGTCCTCGGGCAAGACGACGGTCACGCTGCACGCGGTGGCCAACGCGCAGGCCCAGGGCGGCATCGCGGCGTTCATCGACGCCGAGCACGCGCTCGACCCGGAGTACGCCAAGGCCCTCGGGGTCGACACCGACGCGCTGCTGGTCTCGCAGCCCGACACCGGTGAGCAGGCGCTCGAGATCATGGACATGCTGATCCGGTCGAACGCGCTGGACGTCATCGTCGTCGACTCGGTGGCCGCGCTCGTGCCGCGCGCCGAGATCGAGGGCGACATGGGCGACAGCCACGTCGGCCTCCAGGCCCGCCTCATGAGCCAGGCGCTGCGCAAGATCACCGGTGCGCTGCACGCCTCGGGCACCACGGCGATCTTCATCAACCAGCTGCGCGAGAAGGTCGGCGTCATGTTCGGCTCGCCGGAGACCACCACGGGTGGCAAGGCGCTGAAGTTCTACGCCTCGGTCCGGCTCGACATCCGCCGCATCGAGACGCTCAAGGACGGTGCCGACGCGGTCGGCAACCGCACGCGGGTCAAGGTCGTGAAGAACAAGGTCGCCCCGCCGTTCAAGCAGGCCGAGTTCGACATGATCTACGGCAGCGGCATCTCCAAGGAGGGCTCGCTGATCGACATGGGCGTCGAGCAGGCGATCGTCCGCAAGTCGGGCGCCTGGTACACCTACGAGGGCGACCAGCTGGGGCAGGGCAAGGAGAACGCCCGCAAGTTCCTGCGCGACAACCCCGACGTCGCCGACGAGATCGAGAAGCGCATCAAGGAGAAGCTCGGCATCGGGGCGAAGCTCGACGCCGAGGCGCCCGCCGCGGCGCCCGTCGACTTCTGAGTCGGATGGGTCTCGGCCAGGGGGTCGGGCGGCGGGGGTCGTCGCGGGGACGTGCGCCGGAACCACCCGACGCCGACCGTCCCGATCACGCGGCCGATCCGCCCGCCGACCCCGAGTCGGTGGCGCGCACGATCTGCCTGAACCTCCTCACCACCCGGGCCCGCTCACGCGCCGAGCTGGCCGACGCCCTCGCCCGCAAGGACGTCGACGACGACGTCGCCCGGCGGGTGCTCGACCGCCTGGGCGCCGCCGGCCTGGTCGACGACGCCGCGTTCGCCGAGCAGTGGGTGTCCTCGCGGCACCGGCACCAGGGCCTCGGCAAGCGGGCGCTGGCCGGGGAGCTGCACCGCAAGGGCGTCGACCGCGAGACGGCCGCGACGGCGGTCGAGGAGATCGGCCGTGACGACGAGCGTGCCCGCGCCCGGGCGCTGGTCGACCGGCGGCTGCCCTCGCTCGCCCGGTACGAGCACGCGGTGGCGGCCCGCCGGCTGGTCGGGATGCTCGCACGCAAGGGCTACGACGCAGGCGTCGCGTACGGGGTCGTCCGCGAGGCGCTGGCGGAGCGGCCGTCGCCGGACGAGGCCGACGAGGCGCTCGACGACCTGCTCTCCGATCCGGACGCCGACCACCGCTGACGCCCGCCGACGATCCCGATCACCCGACGTGGCCATCGTCACGCCTCCAGACGGGGGTGACCCGGGCGACACCGGGGTTTGACGCGTCGTAGTGTGCGGCCCACCACAGAGCGTCGCCGCGCCCTGGTTCACCAGCGGTCCACCGCCCCCCACCGCGGCGGTCCCGGCGACGCGGAACGTCATCGAAGACGAGGACCGGGGTGCCGTGACCACCACACACGACTCCGGGACGTACCGGCCGCCGGCGCCGGGACGACCCGACATCCGACAGCGAACCCTGCGCACCGACCGCTGGTGGCTGCCGCCGCTGGCGAATGCGCTGGGCCTGGCCACGTTCGTCGTCTACGCGACGATCCGCTCGCTGTGGGGCTCCGCGTACTACGTGGAGGAGTACCACTATCTCTCACCGTTCTACTCGCCGTGCGTGAGCGCCTCGTGCATCCCCGAGGCGAGCCACCTGGGCCAGTGGTTCGGCGAGATGCCGTGGTTCCTGCCCTACGCGCTCGTGTCGCTGCCGTTCCTGCTCGGCTTCCGGTTGACCTGCTACTACTACCGGAAGTCGTACTACCGGGCGTTCTGGTCGTCGCCGCCGGCGTGCGCGGTCGCCGAGCCGCACGCGAAGTACTCGGGTGAGACGCGGTTCCCGCTGATCCTGCAGAACGCGCACCGCTACTTCTTCTACGTCGCGTTCGCGATCTCGATCCTCAACACCTACGACATGGTGCTCGCGTTCCAGAGCACCGACCCGGTCACCGGGGAGACGTCGTTCGGGCTGGGGCTGGGGACGCTGCTCCTGCTGATCAACGTGATCGGCCTCTGGCTCTACACGCTCTCGTGCCACTCCTGCCGCCACATCACCGGCGGACGGCTCAAGCACTTCTCGAAGCACCCTGTGCGCTACAAGCTCTGGACCACGCTCTCGAAGCTCAACACCCGCCACATGCTGTTCGCCTGGCTGACGATCGGGACACTGATCCTGACCGACTTCTACGTGATGCTCGTGGCGAGCGAGACCATCTCCGACCTGCGGATCGTGAACTGATGACCGACCCGGGAACCACCACCGCGTTCGAGGCGGCCGGCGCGCCCACCACGGGCCCCGACGGCCAAGCCCCCGTCACCCACCACACCTACGACGTCGTCGTCATCGGCGCCGGCGGGGCCGGCCTGCGGGCCGCGATCGAGGCCCGCCTGCGCGGCAAGCGGGTCGCGATCATCTCCAAGTCGCTGTTCGGCAAGGCCCACACGGTCATGGCCGAGGGCGGGATCGCGGCGTCGATGGGCAACGCGAACCCCCGCGACAACTGGGAGGTCCACTTCCGCGACACCATGCGCGGGGGCAAGTTCCTCAACAACTGGCGCATGGCCGAGCTGCACGCCAAGGAGGCGCCGCAGCGGGTGTGGGAGCTCGAGACCTACGGGGCCCTGTTCGACCGCACGCCCGAGGGCAAGATCAGCCAGCGGAACTTCGGCGGGCACCAGTTCCCGCGGCTCGCCCACGTCGGCGACCGCACCGGGCTCGAGCTGATCCGCACCCTGCAGCAGAAGATCGTCTCGCTGCAGCAGGAGGACTTCGCGCGGACCGGCGACTACGAGTCCGACCTCGCGGTCTACCACGAGTACACGGTCACCGAGCTGCTCAAGGACGGCGACCGGATCGCCGGCGCCTTCGGCTACCGGCGTCCCACCGGCGAGCTGGTCTGCTTCCACTCCGCCGCGGTGGTGCTCGCCACCGGCGGCGTCGGCAAGTCGTTCAAGGTCACGAGCAACTCCTGGGAGTACACCGGCGACGGGCACGCGCTCGCGATGCGCGCCGGCGCGAAGCTGCTGAACATGGAGTTCGTCCAGTTCCACCCCACGGGGATGGTCTGGCCGCCCAGCGTCAAGGGCATCCTCGTCACCGAGTCGGTGCGGGGAGACGGCGGCGTCCTCAAGAACTCCGAGGGCGAGCGCTTCATGTTCAACTACATCCCCGAGGTGTTCCGCGAGCAGTACGCCACGAGCGAGGACGAGGGCGACCGCTGGTACACCGACGCGGACAACAACCGTCGGCCGCCGGAGCTGCTCCCGCGTGACGAGGTCGCCCGCGCGATCAACAACGAGGTCAAGGAGGGCCGCGGCTCCCCGGCCGGCGGCGTCTACCTCGACGTCTCGAGCCGCATGCCGGCCGCGGAGATCACCCGGCGCCTGCCGTCGATGTACCACCAGTTCAAGGAGCTGGCGGACGTCGACATCACCGCGGGGCCGATGGAGGTCGGGCCGACCTGCCACTACGTCATGGGTGGCGTCGAGGTCGACCCCGACACGGCCGCCTCGGCGGTGCCGGGGCTCTTCGCCGCAGGCGAGGTCGCGGGCGGGATGCACGGCTCGAACCGCCTCGGCGGCAACTCGCTGTCCGACCTGCTCGTGTTCGGCTGCCGCGCCGGTGCCGGTGCCGCGGCCTACCTCGACGGGCTCGCCGAGGTGCCGTCGGTCAGCGAGCAGTCGATCGCCACGGCCCGGGAGGACGTCGAGCGCCCGATCCACAACTCGGGTGGCGAGAACGCCTACACGGTCCACCAGGAACTGCAGCAGACGATGAACGACCTCGTCGGCATCATCCGCAAGGCCGACGAGATGGAGCTGGCGCTCAAGAAGCTCCACGAGCTCAAGGACCGGATCCCGCGCGTCGCGGTCGACGGCCGCCGGGCCTACAACCCGGGATGGCACCTCGCGCTCGACCTGCGCAACATGCTCATGGTCAGCGAGTGCATCGCGATGGCCGCGCTCGAGCGGCAGGAGAGCCGTGGCGGGCACACCCGCGACGACTACCCGACGATGGACGAGAACTGGCGCCAGGAGCTGCTGGTCTGCTCGCTGCGCGACAGCCCGGACGGCCCGGAGGTGCACCTCGAGCACCAGGGCCAGCCGGCCATGCGCCACGACCTGTTCGACCTCTTCGAGCTCGACGAGCTGAAGAAGTACTACACCGGTGACGAGCTGGGTGGACACCGCTCGGACGCGCCGCCGCGGCAGTCGCGGGGCACCGAGGACGCCGGAGACGACGCGGAGCGGAGCTCGACCACCGTCGAGACCGGCGGCGACCCGGGCGGCGAGCTCACCGGAGGGGGAGCGTAGGCATGGGCTACCAGGCACAGTTCAAGGTCTGGCGGGGCGACGCCGAGGGCGGCGACTTCGTCGATTACGCCGTGGACGTCGAGGAGGGCGAGGTCGTCCTCGACATCATGCACCGCATCCAGGCCACCCAGGCCGGGGACATGGCGGTGCGCTGGAACTGCAAGGCCGGCAAGTGCGGCTCCTGCAGCGCCGAGGTCAACGGCCGCCCGCGGCTGATGTGCATGACGCGGATGTCGACGTTCGAGGAGAACGAGGAGATCAGCGTCGCGCCGATCCGGACCTTCCCGGTGATCCGCGACCTCGTCACCGACGTCGACTTCAACTACGCCAAGGCCCGCGAGGTGCCGGCATTCGCGCCGCCCGAGGGGCTCGCGCCGGGCGAGTACCGGATGGCGCAGGCCGACGTCGAGCGGTCGCAGGAGTTCCGCAAGTGCATCGAGTGCTACCTGTGCCAGAACGTCTGTCACGTGGTGCGCGATCACGAGGAGAACAAGCAGGAGTTCTCCGGCCCGCGCTACCTCATGCGGATCGCCGAGCTGGACATGCATCCGCTCGACGTGCGCAACCGCAAGGAGGACGCGCAGGAGGAGCACGGCCTCGGGTACTGCAACATCACCAAGTGCTGCACCGAGGTCTGCCCCGAGCACATCAAGATCACCGACAACGCGCTGATCCCCATGAAGGAGCGCGTGGTCGACCGCAAGTACGACCCGCTGGTGTGGCTCGGTAAGAAGATCTTCAAGCGCCAGGAGCTCGAGCAGCGCGGCGCCACCGGCGCCCGCTCGCTGGACGCCCCGGGGCCCGACAACGGCTCCGCGCTCGACGCCGACCACATCGCGCACATCGAACAGCGCGGGGGCGCTCAGGCCTGACGCCCTTCCGGTCGCCCGTCGGCCCGGGTCCGCTGCGGCAGGCCCGGGCCGCGGTGTGTCAGGGCTCCTGCTCCGCCGTCTCCCGCCCCGTCCCGGACGAACGCCCGAACGCAGCCAGGCCGAGGGCCAACAGGGCGGGGAGTGCCAGCACGGGGACGAGGAGCAGCGGCAACGTCGTTCGCCACGGCCAGCCGTCCTCGACGAGTGCGGCGCGCGCCGGCGCGTCGGGATCCACCACCGTCGCGACGACGTCGCCGGGCTCGAGGTCCTCGCGCGGCGTCGCGACCTCGGCCCGGACGTCGTACGGAGCGGGGAGCGCCACGACGAGGTCGTCCATGCGACCGAGCCGGGAATCGTGGTCGGCGGCCACGACGGTCGCCGGCACGGACTCGCCACGGACGAGCAGCACGGCGGCGTCCCACGTCGCCGTCCCGGCGTTCACCCCGGCCCACACGGCCCCGACGAGGAGCAGGAGCCCCACGACGAGGTCGGTGAGCCGGTGGAGGCGCGAGACGCGGGGCGGGGCGGCCGGTTCGGGGTCCACGCTGCCTCCTCGACGACAGGGGTCACCCAGAGTAGTGACCGAACGGACGAATCTCCACGACGAGACCGTGTCCTCAGGACACGGTCGGGCCGTGGGCCAGGCTCAGAGCTCGCGGCGCATCGCGGTCCGGGGCCAGCGGTCCAGCCCGCGGGCGACCTCGGCGCGGCGCACGGCCCGCAGGCCCGGCCCGAGCTCGTCGTCGGCGAGGGGCCGGAAGCCCAGCCGCGCGTAGTACGGCCCGTTCCACGGCACGTCGACGAAGGTCGTGAGCGTGATCGTCCGGTGGCCCGCGGCCCGCGCGCGGGACACGAGATCCTCGACGAGTCGCGCCCCGAGGCCCCGGCGGGCGTGGTCCGGGTGCACCGAGACCTGCTCGAGGTGGGGCGCGCCGTCGACGACGTCGTCCATCAGATAACCGGCCACGACGCCGTCGTCCTCGATCACCCGGAGCCCGCCGCGGTCGAGCGCCCCGCGCAGCACGACCGTCGAGGGCGGGGCGTCGTCGGCGACGGGATCCATCCCGATCTCGCGGAAGACCGCGCCGGCGGCGACCTCGATCGCTCGCAGGTCCTCCAGCTCGTCGCCGCGGGCCGGGCGGACCCGCCCCGGTCCGGTCACGCGTCGTCGAGGCGGCCCACGGGAGCCACGGCCAGCGCGGCCGGGCTGCGCCGGGACCGTCGCTCGAGCCAGGTCGCGAAGGCCGACAGCAGCAGGCACAGGGTGATGTAGATGACCGCGACGACGAGGGCCACAGGGATCAGCGGGGAGCCGAGCGTGGCGTTCGAGCCGAGGAACTGCGCCTGGAAGAGGAGCTCGGGGTAGGTGATGAGGAACCCGAGGGCGGAGTCCTTGAGCAGCACCACGAGCTGGCTGACGATCGCGGGCAGCATGGAGCGCACGGCCTGCGGGAGCAGGATGAACCGCATGACGCCCGACTTGCGCATCCCCAGGGCGTAGGCGGCCTCGGACTGCCCGCGCGGGACCGCCAGGACACCGGCGCGGAACACCTCGGCGAGGACCGCCCCGTTGTAGAGCGTCAGGCCCAGCACCACGGCCGCGTAGGTCGAGACGGTGATCCCGATCGACGGCATGCCGTAGTAGAAGAGGAACATCAGCACGACCAGGGGGACGGCGCGGAAGAGCTCCACCACCCCACCGGAGACGGACTTCAGCCAGCGCTGGTCCGAGAGCCGGCCCAGCGCCAGGAGCCCGCCCAGGAGCATGGCGAGCACCGCTCCGGACGCGAAGGCCCGCAGGGTGTTGACCAGGCCGTCGAGCAGGGCGAGCTGGACGTTCTCGTAGAGGAGCCACTCCCACACGCGGGCGTCGAGCTGCCCGGTGGCGGCCATCCGCCAGACGATCACGCCGATCATCGCCGCGACGACGGCGAGCGTGACGATGCCGGCGACGGTGTTGCGGGCCCGTGCCCGGGGACCGGGAGCGTCGAAGAGGACGGCGGTGGGTGCGCTCATCGGCTGACGCTCCAGCGCATCTCGAGCCGGCGCTGCAGCACCGTCAGGGGGAGGACGAGGACGATGAAGCCCAGCGCGACCCACAGCAGGGCCACCAGCGTCGAGCCACCCCGCTCGTTGATCGCGCGGTAGAACCCGCCGGCCTCGAACACCGAGAAGCCGGCCGCGACCGTGGTGTTCTTCAGCAGGGCGATCTGCACGCTGGTCAGCGGCGGCATGACCGAGCGCACCGCCTGCGGGAGCACGATGAGCCCGAGGATCTGGGTGAACCCGAGCCCCAGGGCGCGCCCCGCCTCGGCCTGGCCCTCGGGCACGGTGCTGATCCCGCCGCGGACGACCTCACACACGAACGCGGCCGTGTAGAGCGAGAGCCCGATGACCGCGAGCAGGAAGAACGGTAGGTAGAAGAACAGCTTGGTGAAGCCGAGCGCGAAGAAGAACAGCACGAGGGTCAGCGGCGTGTTCCGCAGCAGCGTCACGTAGACCGTGCCGGTCGCGCGCATCGCGGGGACCGGGCTGACCCGCATCGCCGCGAGGACGACGCCGAGGATCAGCGACACGATCGCCGAGATGACGAACAGCCCGATCGTGCCGCCGAAGCGGCCGAGGTACTCGCCGAGGTTGCCGAACAGGACGTCCACGTGTGGCCTCCATGGCTTCGCCACGTGAGTGATCCGGGTCGCCATGACGACCCGGATCACTCACGAGTGCGGAGCCCTCAGTAGCGCTCGATGGGCGGGGGCTGGGGCGCCGGGATGCCGGAACGGCCCAGCGTCTCGTTGTAGAGACGGGTCCACGTGCCGTCGGCCTCGGCGGCCGCCAGCAGGTCGTTGACCTTGTTGCGCAGGGCCGCGTCGTCACGGTTCATGCCGATGCCGTACGGCTCCTCGGAGAACGTCACCCCGACGACACGCAGCTGGTCGGGCGACTGTGCGGCGTAGCCCTGCAGGATCGCGTTGTCCGTGGTGACGGCGTCGACCTGGCCGCCGCGCAGGGCGTCGACGCACTGCGAGTAGTTCTGGAACTCGACCACGTTCTGGGTCAGGTTCTGCTGGCGCACTCGCTGGATCGGCGTCGAGCCGGTCGCCGAACAGACCCGCTTGCCCTGGAGGGTCTGCGGGCCGGTGATCGACTGGTCGTCGGCGCGGACGAGCAGGTCCTGCCCGGCGACGAAGTACGGCCCGGCGAAGCCCACGCGCTGCTTGCGGCTGTCGTTGATCGTGTAGGTACCGACGTAGAGATCGACGTCGCCGCGCGAGATCGCGTCCTCGCGAGCGGCCGACGGGATGACCCGGTAGTCGATCTGGTCGGGGCCGAAGCCGAGGCCCGCGGCGACCATCCGGCCGATCTCGATGTCGAAGCCGGTGTACTGGCCGGTCGTCGGGTCCTGGATGCCGAGCCCGGGCTGGTCGTTCTTGACGCCCAGCACCAGGCGGCCGCGCTGCTGCATCGTCGCGAACACCGGCGATCCGGGCACCTGGACGTTCTGGGCCACCGGCGAGCCCGCCACGGGCTGGCCGCCGGGGCTGCCCTCGCGGCCGCACGCCGCGCCGAAGGCGAGCGCGACGACCGCGAGGAGCACGCCGAGGGTCCGAAGGGAGACGAGGCGTCTCATGACGGCTCCGTTCTAGTGGGTGAGGATCTTCCCGAGGAAGTCGCGGGCGCGTTCGGTGGCGGGCCGGGAGAAGAAGCTGTCGGGGGTGGTGTCCTCGACGATCTCGCCGTCGTCCATGAACACCACGCGGTGGGCGGCCCGGCGGGCGAAGCCCATCTCGTGGGTCACCACGACCATCGTCATGCCGTCCTTGGCGAGGCCCGCCATGACCTCGACGACCTCGCCGACCATCTCCGGGTCGAGCGCGGAGGTGGGCTCGTCGAAGAGCATCACCTTGGGCTCCATGGCCAGCGCCCGGGCGATGGCCACCCGCTGCTGCTGCCCGCCGGAGAGCTGGGCGGGGTACTTGTTCGACTGCTCGGCGATGCCGACGCGGTCGAGCAGCGCGCGGGCGCGCTCCTGTGCCTCGGCCTTGGACACGCCGCGGACGCGCGTCGGGGCCAGCACGACGTTGTCGAGGATCGTCAGGTGGGCGAACAGGTTGAACTGCTGGAACACCATGCCGACGTCGGACCGCAGCCTGGCGAGGTCCTTGCCCTCCTCGGGCAGCAGGGTGCCGTCGATCTCCACGGTGCCGCCGTCGATCGGCTCGAGCCGGTTGATCGCCCGGCACAGCGTCGACTTGCCCGACCCGGACGGGCCGAGCACGACGACGACCTCGCCGCGCGCGACCTCGAGGTCGATGTCCTTGAGGACGTGCAGGTCGCCGAAGTGCTTGTTGACCCCGGCCATGCGGACCATCGGGGGGCTGGAGCTCGCTGCGCCCGGAGCGCTCTGGTCACTCATCGCCACCGGTCCTCCTCGCTGTGCCACCGACCCGGTGGTGCGGAACGTGCCAGGGCGCCGAACCGGGCGTCCACGCTCTTGAGGAAGACTTAGGGTTACCGGGCCACCCCGTAACGTCGGTGACACCGGGGGAGGTGGGCCGGGAGGAGCGCGGCAGTGCGAGTGCTCGTGGTGGAGGACGACGACCGCGTCGCCGCGGCCCTGCGCGCCGCCCTCGAGCGCCACGAGATGCAGGTGGAGCGGGTCTCGCGCGGGCTCGCCGTGCTGCCGCACCTCGCCGGCACCGACGTCGTGCTCCTCGACCTCGGTCTGCCCGACGTCGACGGCCTCGAGGTGTGCCGGCGCATCCGGGAGGCCGGCGACGTACCCGTGATCGTGGTCAGCGCCCGCGGCCGGGTCGACGAGCGCATCCTCGGGCTGCACCACGGCGCCGACGACTACCTGGTCAAGCCCTACGACGTCGGGGAGCTCGTCGCCCGCATCCACGCCGTGCGCCGCCGTCGCGGCGTCGTGCCCCCCACCGGTGGGACCCCCGCCACCGTGGCGGAGCTCGGCGACGGCGTCGTGCTGGACCGGGCCCGGCACGCGCTGACCGTCGACGGGGAGGAGGTCGCGCTCTCCCGCAAGGAATTCGCCGTCCTCGCCCTGCTCGCCGAGGCCGACGGCGCGGTGTGCACCCGTGACCGGCTGGTCGCCGAGGTGTGGGGCCGCCGCTGGCCGGGCGCCGACCGGACGCTCGACGTTCACGTCGCCACCCTGCGCACCAAGCTCGCCCGCCCCGGCATGGTGGCGACGGTGCGCGGGGTCGGGTACCGGCTGACCGCGGGGGCCGACCGCCGGAGCGGGGTCTGAGGGGTGCGCACGCGGCTGCTCGTCGTCTTCGGGGTCCTCGTGGGGCTGCTGGTCGTGGGCCTCGGCGCGCCGCTGGCGGGCGCCGCGGCGTCGGCGGCCACGTCGCGGCTGTTCGCCGACCGGCTGGGCGACACCACCCGGTTCGCGGCCCTGGCCCAGCGCGCGGTCACCGACGACGAGCCGGGGGCGCTGGCGGGGGAGCTCGCCCGCTACGACGAGCTGTACGGGGTCGCCGCGGTGGTGCTCGACCGCGAGGGCCGGGTGCTCACGGCGTCGCGACCGGAGGTGTCCGACGCGACCGTGGCGCGCGTGCAGCTCGCCCTGGTGGGGCAGCGCTCCGAGCCCCCGGACACCGTGTGGCCCTGGGACACCGCGCCGATGCTGCTCGCCGAGCCCGTGCTGGTCGGCGGCGAGGTGCGGGGTGCCGCGGTCACGGTCTCGCCCACGGCGCCTGCGCGGTGGGAGACGCTGCGCGCCTGGGCGGCGCTGGCCGGGGCGGCGCTCGTGGCGCTCGCCGTCGCCGCCGGGCTCGCGCTCCCGCTCGTGCGCTGGATCCTCGCCCCCGTCGAGAGCCTCGACGCGGGCACGGCCCAGGTCGCCGCGGCCGTGCGGGCGGGCCGGGCGCCCCGCCCGGTCGGCGATGACCACGGCCCGCCCGAGCTGCGGCGGCTCTCCCGGCACTTCGACCAGATGGCCGTGGGCGTGACGCACGCGCTCGAGTCGCAGCGCGCGTTCGTGGCCGACGCCGGCCACCAGTTGCGCAACCCGCTGACCGCCCTGCGGCTGCGGCTGCAGAACGTCGGCGCCGCCCTCGCCGCACCGGACGTCCGCGTCGACCCCGACGCGCTGGCTGCCCTGCGCGACGAACACGGCGCGGCGCTGGAGGAGACCGATCGCCTGGCCGCGGTGCTCGACGCGCTGCTGGCGCTCGCGCGCGCCGAGGGCCGTCCGCCGCAGCCGGTGCCGATGCCGATCGACCCGGTGCTCGACGAGCGGGCGGACACCTGGAGCGTGCTCGCGGAGCACGAGAGCCTGTCCCTGCGCCGCCTCGGCCCCGGCGGGCTGGTGGCGCGCTCCGACGTGGACTCGGTGGTCGCGGTCCTCGACGCGGTACTCGACAACGCGCTCAAGTACGCCCCGCCGGGCACCGACGTCGAGCTCTCCACGGCGCGGGTCGACGGCTGGGTCGAGATCGGCGTGCGCGACCACGGCGACGGGATCGACCCGGGCGAGCTCGCCCGCGCTACCGACCGGTTCTGGCGCTCACCGGCCCAGGACGGCAGCACCGGCACCGGCCTCGGGCTCGCCATCGCCGCCCGTTCGGCCGAGCGGGTCGGGGGCGAGCTGCTGCTGCAGCTGCCCGAGGACGGGGGCCTGCGCGTCGTGCTGCGCCTGCCGCCGGCGGCGGCGCCCGCGGCGGATGACGAGCGGGCCGACGCGGCGGCCGGCTCGGCCGATGCCCCCGTCTCCGATGCCCCCGTCTCCGATGCCCCCGTCTCCGATGCCCCCGTCCCCGGTATCCCCGTCTCCGGGGTCGCCGCCTCCGGGGCCGCCGCGTCCCGGCCGGCCGTGGATCAGAGCCCCTTGACCGCCCGGTAGGCGGCAACGGCCCCGGGGTGCAGCGCGACCGGCTGGGTGCCGATCGCCGAGCGGGGGTCGATGCTGCGACCGGCCGGATCGGCGACAGCGAGGGCCTCGCGCCCCTCGAGGAGCGCGCGGGTCAGCGACTCGGCGAGGTCCGGGGCCATGTCGCCGGTGACGAGCAGGACGTTGCGGACCGAGGCCGCGCTGACCGGGTCGACGAGCCCGTAGGTGCCCGCCGGGACCGTGGTGACGTCGTAGACGGGGTACCGGGTGCGCAGCCGCACGGTCTCCTCACCGAGGTCGAGCAGGCGGACCGGGCGCACGGCGGCGAGCCGGTCGACGCCGGCGGTGGGCACTCCGCCCGACCAGAAGAAGGCGTCGATCTCGCCGCGCGCGAGCGCTGCCGCCGACTCGTCGAGCCCGAGCATCACCGCCCGCATGTCCCGCTCGGCGGTCAGGCCCACCGACGAGAGCAGGCGCGGGGCGACGACGAGCACGCCGGAGTTGCGGGCGCCCACCGAGACCCGGCGTCCCGCGAGGTCGGCGAGCCGGCGGATCGGCGACTCCGCCGGGACGACGACGTGGATCGCGTCGTCGTGCACCCGGGCCAGCGCCTGCAGCGGGTGGCGGGGACGGGCGCCGTCGACCGCGCCGTCGACCGCGACGTCGGCGGCGCAGAACGCGACCCGCGCCCGGCCGGAGACGAGCATGCCGACGTTGTCGACCGAGCCCTCACTGCCGAGGACCCCCGTCGGCACCCCGGGGTCGACCCGCCAGAGCTCGGCCATCGCCTCGCCGAGGCGCCGGTAGACACCCTGCGGCCCGCCGGTGGCGACGACGACGGGCGTCCTGTCGGGCGGGGCGCACCCGACGCCGAGCAGCGCCGCCGCACCCAGACCAGCGCCGAGGACCGTGCGGCGTCGCAGGGCCCGGGTCATCGCGTCATGGTGCAGCATGCCCCCGTGACCGACGACACCGTGAACGCCACGACGACCGACGGATCCGGGGGTGGATCGGGCGGCGGTACGAGCCTGGCCCGCGCGATCGGCCCCAAGCTGCTCGTCTTCTTCATCATCGGCGACATCCTCGGCACGACGATCTACGCCCTCACCGGCACCGTGTCGGAACGGGTCGGCGGGGCGTTGTGGCTGCCGTTCCTGCTGGCCTTCGTCGTGGCCTTCATGACGGCGTTCAGCTATCTCGAGCTGGTGGGCAAGTACCCCCGCGCCGCGGGCGCCGCTCTCTACACCCACCAGGCCTTCCGGCGGCCCTTCCTCACGTTCCTCGTCGCCTTCACGGTGATGTGCTCGGGATCACCTCCGCGGCCTCGGCCGCCCAGGCCTTCGGCGGGCGGAACCTCGAGACGATCGTCGGCGAGCTGCCGAGCTGGGTCACCCCGCTGGTGGTCGTCGCCTTCCTCCTGATGCTCGCGACGATCAACTTCCGCGGCGTGGGCGAGTCGGTGAAGGTCAACGTCGTGCTCACCACGATCGAGCTGCTCGGCCTGCTCATCGTGATCGTGCTCGGTGGCTACGCGGTGCTCAACGGGCTGGGTGACCCCTCGCGGCTCACCGAGTTCGCGGCGTCGGCCCCGGAGAGCTCGATCTTCTCCGAGCCCGCCGTCCTGCTGGCGATCTCCTCGGCCACCGCGCTGGCGTTCTTCGCCATGGTCGGCTTCGAGGACTCGGTGAACATGGCCGAGGAGACCGTCGACCCGCCGAAGACGTTCCCCCGCGCGATGCTGCTGGCGATGGGGTTCACCGCGACGATCTACCTGGTCGTGGCGGTGATCGCCTCGACGCTCGTGCCCACCGACCAGCTCGCGGAGGCCGAGAGCGGGGCCCTGCTGACGGTGGTGCAGACCGCCTCGCCGGCCTTCCCGGCGATCGTGTTCGCCGCCATCACGCTGTTCGCGGTGACGAACACGGCGCTGATCAACATGATGATGGCCAGCCGGCTGCTCTACGGCATGGCGAACGAGCGGATCATCCCCAACGCGTTCGCCAAGGTGCACCCGGGACGTCGCACCCCGTGGTTCGCCATCGTCGTCACCAGCGGCCTCGCGATCATCCTGGTCCTGCTGCTCGACATCTCCGAGCTGGGCAGCATGACGTCCCTTCTCCTGCTCGTCGTGTTCACCATCGTCAACATCGCGGTCCTCGTGCTGCGTCGCGACCCCGTGGACCACCAGCACTTCCGGACGCCGACGGCGGTCCCCGTGGTCGCCGCCGTGCTGTGCGCGTTCCTCGCCAGCCCCTTCTCCGGGCGCCCGCCGAAGGAGTACCTGTTCGGCGGCATCCTGATCCTCCTCGGCGTCGTGCTGTGGGGAGTCAACCGCGCGACGGTGGGCAGGGTCGACGAGTTCGACGCGGAGCGGCTCGGCAAGTGACGGGCGCCTACCCTGGGCGGTGATGACCGCAGGGATGAGCGCCGGAACCCGGCCCCGCTTCCACATCCGCACCCACGGATGTCAGATGAATGTGCACGACTCCGAGCGCCTGGCCGGGGTGCTCGAGGAGGCGGGCTACGAGCACACGCCCGACGCCGACGGCGCGGACCTCGTCGTGTTCAACACCTGCGCGGTGCGCGAGAACGCCGACAACAAGCTCTACGGCCAGCTCGGTAACCTCGCGCCCGAGAAGGCCCGCCGGCCCGGGATGCAGATCGCCGTGGGTGGCTGCCTGGCGCAGAAGGACCGCGACACCGTGGTCCGCAAGGCCCCCTGGGTCGACGTCGTGTTCGGCACGCACAACACCGGGTCCCTGCCCGCCCTGCTCGAGAGGGCCCGCCACAACGGCGAGGCGCAAGTGGAGATCCTCGAGGCGCTCGAGACCTTCCCGTCGCACCTGCCGGCGCGCCGCGACTCCGCCTACGCGGGCTGGGTCTCGATCTCGGTGGGCTGCAACAACACCTGCACGTTCTGCATCGTGCCCTCGCTGCGCGGCAAGGAGGTCGACCGCCGACCGGGCGAGATCCTCGCCGAGGTCGAGGCGCTGGTCGCCGAGGGCGTGCTCGAGGTGACGCTGCTCGGTCAGAACGTCAACGCCTACGGGGTCGGGTTCTCCGACAGGGCGACGGGACGGACGGCGTTCGCCGACCTGCTGCGGGCATGCGGGGAGATCGAGGGTCTCGAGCGGGTGCGCTTCACCAGCCCGCACCCCCGCGACTTCACCTCCGACGTCATCGCGGCGATGGCCGAGACGCCGAACGTCTGCCCGCAGCTGCACATGCCGCTGCAGTCCGGCTCGGACCGCGTGCTCAAGGCGATGCGCCGCTCCTACCGGGCGAAGCGCTACCTCGACATCGTCGCCGAGGTCCGCGAGGCGATGCCCGACGCGGCCCTGACCACCGACATCATCGTCGGCTTCCCGGGCGAGACCGAGGAGGACTTCGCCGGGACGCTGCGCGTGGTGGAGGAGTCGCGGTTCTCGCAGGCCTTCACGTTCCAGTACTCGCCGCGCCCCGGCACGCCCGCGGCGACGTTGCCCGACCAGGTGCCCAAGGCCGTCGTCCAGGAGCGGTACGACCGCCTCGTCGACCTCCAGGAGCGGATCTCCCTTGAGCTGCACCGCGAGCAGGTCGGCCGGGAGCTCGAGCTCGTCGTCTCGACCGGTGAGGGCCGCAAGGACGGGGTAACCCGCCGCATGAGCGGACGCGCCCGCGACGGGCGGCTCGTGCACTTCACCCCGGTCGGACCCGCCGTCGCCCTCGGAGACGGAGCGCAGCGGAGCCCGACCGTCGAGGGAGCGGTGCGCCCCGGCGACGTCGTCACCGTGCGGGCCACCTACGGCGCGCCGCACCACATCGTCGCCGACGGTGACGTCCTCACCCACCGGCGCACGCGTGCCGGCGACGCCCACGCCGCCGGGCAGCGGCCGACGACCCCGCGCACCACGGGTCTCGGCCTGCCCACGCTCGGGCCACCCCCCTCTCCGGCCACGCCCGCCACCGGCTGCGGGGCGGGTCCGGACGGGCCGGGCTCTGCGGCGCCGGGGCACCCGGCCACCCTCACGGAGGTCTGACGGTGACCGATCCCCGCACCACCGATCCCCACACCGGCCCGCCTCGCACCGACGGCCCGCCGCCGCGGGACGCGCGGGTCGACTTCGGCGCCGGCGCCCTTGTCGCCGCCGTCGCCGTGCTCGTCCTGCTGCTCGCCGCCGTGCTGCCGTGGACCGGTCTGGGCGCCTCGGGCTGGGAGGTCGTGCTCGGCCGCCCGGGCGTCACCGTCCTGCCCCGGCTCTTCGGCACGCTCGCCGTGGTGTTCGGGGTGGTCGGCACCGCGGTCACGTTGCTGACCGCCCGCTGGCCGCTGGTCTTCGTCACCGCCGCCGGGTGCGCGATCACCTCGGTCACCGGCCTGTGGGCGATCTGGTCGCAGAACACCTCGGCCGGCTCGGGGCCGGGCGGTGGGCTCTGGCTCGCCCTCCTGGCGATGATCGTCCTCACCGGCCGCTGGGCGGGGTACGCCTTCTCGCGGCGGTAGCCCTACCGGGTCGCCTGCTCCGCGGCGGCGAGCCACTCGCGCCACTGGGCGGCCTGGCGCTCCGCCTCCTTCGCCCGACGGTGGTCGCCCGCGGCCGTGGCCTTGGCAGCCTGCGCCTCGTACCCCTCGACGCGCGAGCGGAACTGCGCGACCCGGGCCTCGGTCTCCGGGTCGGCCGCCTGCCAGCGGCGGTCGACCGCGGCACGCACCCGGTCCTCGACCTCCTTGAGACGTGCGGCGAACTCGCGCACCCGCTCGCGGGGGACCTTGCCGATCGCGTCCCACCGCTCCTGGACGTCGCGCAGCGCCGCGCGGGCCGCGTCGACGTCGGAGAGGTCGATCTTCGCGGCCTCGGCGAGCAGCGCCTCCTTGGCCGTCGCGTTGCCGATGAACTCGGCGTCGCGGGCGGAGAACGTCTCGGAGCGGCGGGCGAAGAACGTGTCCTGGGCGCCGCGGAACCGCGCCCACAGCGCGTCGTCGGCGTCCTTGCTGGTGCGCCCGGCGGCCTTCCACTCCGCCATGAGCTCCTTGTAGCGCCCGGCGGTGGGGCCCCAGTCCTCGGAGTCGGTGAGCGCCTCCGCCTCGGCGACCAGCTCCTCCTTGCGGGCCTTCGCCGCGGTGCGCGCGCGGTCCAGCTCGGCGAAGTGCGCGCCGCGGCGGCGGGCGAACGTCTCGCGGGCCCGGGAGAAGCGCTTCCAGAGCGCGTCGTCGGTGCGCCGGTCGATGCCCGTGACGGCCTTCCACTCCTCGACCATGGCCGCGAAGCGGTCGCCGGCGTGCTTCCAGCGCGTGGTCTCCTCGGCCAGCGCCTCCGCCTCGGCGATCAGCGCCTCCTTGTGGGCCACCGCCTCCTCGCGGGCCCCGGCGCGGGCCGCGCGCTCGACCTCGTCGGCCTGCTCCGCGGCGGCCACGACGGCGTCGAGCCGGGCGGCGAGCCCCGCGACGTCACCGACCACCGCCGCGTCGGTGAGGCGCTCGCGCAGGGTGGTGGCGCTGCGCAGCGTCGCGCGCGCCTCGCCACGCCCGGAGGTCAGGCGGCGGACGAGCAGGTCGGCCTCGGTGCGCAGGTCGTCGAAGCGCAGCGCGAAGTGGGCCAGGCCCTCCGTGGCGTCGCCTGCCTGCCACGAGCCGACGGCCCGCTCGGTCACCGCGCCGTCGGGGCCCTCGACCCGCAGCCAGACCGTGCCCTCGTCGTCCACGCGCCCCCATCGACCCGGATCGCCGGCCGCCGCCGGGACGGACGGGAACGTGGGCGGTGCCCCGTCCGGGGTGGGTGCGGGGGTGGCCGGCGGGGTGGTGGCCGCAGGGGCCGCCGGGGGCGTCACCGTGGGCGGCGTCATCGTGGGCTGGGCCGCGCCGCCGGGAGCCGCGGTGTCCACGGCGCCCCGGGCCTGCTCGTCGGTCATCTCCCGCCGACACCTCCCGCTCCTCGGCGTCCGGGCATTCAAGCAGGTCCGGAGGCCGCGCAGGAACTCCCTTCGGCCCGGCGGGGTGCCGCGGGTCCGGGGCCTGTCTGTGATCCCCCGTCCGGGATCCCTCGTCTGTGATCCCCCGTCCGGGATCCCTCGTCTGTGATCCCTCGTCTGTGATCCCCCGTCTGGGATCATCCGCGGGATGATCCGCCCGATCGCCCTGGTCGGCCCCACGGCGACCGGCAAGTCCGACCTCGCGCTGGATCTCGCCGCCGCCCTCGACCGCCGGGGTGCCGGGGCGGAGGTCGTCAACGCCGACGCGATGCAGCTCTACCGCGGCATGGACGTCGGCACCGCCAAGCTGCCGCCCGCGCAGCGCCGCGGTGTGCCCCACCACCTGCTCGACGTCCTCGACGTCACCGACACCGCCACGGTCGCCGCGTACCAGCGCGACGCCCGGGCGGCCGTCGACGCGGTCCGGGAGCGGGGCCGGATCCCGCTGGTCGTGGGCGGGTCGGGTCTCTACGTCCAGGCGGTGCTCGACGACCTGCGCTTCCCGGGCACCGACCCTGCGCTGCGCGCGCGGCTGGACGCCGAGCTCGCGACGGTCGGGCCGGCGGCGATGCACGCCCGGCTCGCCGACCGCGACCCCGACGCCGCCCGCGGCATCCTCGCGAGCAACGGCCGGCGGATCGTCCGCGCCCTCGAGGTCGTCGAGCTCACCGGCCTCCCGTTCGCGGCGAGCCTGCCCCGGCCGGGCGCCCCCCGCCACGACGCCCTGCTCGTCGGGCTCGACCGCGAGACCGCCGTCCTGGACGAGCGGATCGAGGTCCGCGTCGACGGCATGCTCGCGGCCGGACTCGTCGACGAGGTCCGCGCGCTCGCCGCGCGCGGGCTGCGCGACGGGCCGACGGCCTCGCGGGCCGTCGGCTACCGCGAGGTGCTCGAGCACCTCGACGGGACGATCGATCTCGACGAGGCCCGGCGCCGCACGATCGTCGCCACCCGCCGGCTGGTGCGGCGCCAGCGGTCGTGGTTCCGGCGCGACGAGCGGATCACCTGGCTCGACGCCGGCGTGGCGGACGCCGAGGCGGTCCTGGCCCTCCACCGGGCCACCGGGAGCCACCCGTAGAGCACGGGGTACGTCGTCAGGTGCGGCTGAGGGCGTGGCGCCCGGACGCGGCGCGGGGGAGCGCGACGTCGCGGTACTGGGGCCCGGTGGCGCCGCCGAGGGCCTCGACGTGCGGGGCGCCGTGCCACTGGACGACGAGCAGGTGCGGGCGTCCGGCGTCCTGGGTGTCGACCGTGTAGGACCCGTCGCCGCCGGCGACCGCCCGCCCGAGCTGCTGCCCGTCGGCGTCGACGACGGTGAGGACGGCTCCCGGCGCCGGGTGCTCGCCCCGACGGACCACGCCGGCGAGTGTCGGGCGGTGCAGCGGGGCGGGGGCGGTGTCCGGGTCGTGGACGGCGGGCCCGGCCGCCGGCACCTCCTCGACGTCGATCGTGGTGCGCAGCGGGACCTCGCGCAGGAGGAGCACCGCGACGAGGGCGACGAGCGCCAGCGGGGCGGCCGCCAGGAACACGCTCGCGATGGCGTCGCCGTAGGCGTTCTCGATCACGCCTCGGACCGGCTCGGGCAGGGTCGCGAGGTTCGGGATCTGGCCGGTGGCCGAGGCGGGCAGGCCGAGGGCGCCGAGCCCCTGGGTGATCGAGGTCGTCACCTGGGTGCTCAGCAGCGCGCCGAGCGCGGCCACGCCGGCGGCACCGCCGAGCGAGCGGAAGAACGCGACGGTGGAGCTGGCGGCGCCCATCTCGCTCATGGCGACCTGGTTCTGCACGGCGAGCACGAGGTTCTGCTGGGTGGCGCCGACGCCGATGCCGACCATCGCCATGAACACAGCGAGCACCGGGTAGGACACCGTCGCGCTGACGAGGAGTCCCTCGCCGAGGAGTCCCACGGTGAGCAGGACGCCACCGCCGACGAGGTAGGGCTTCCAGCGCCCGTAGCGGGTGATCAGCTGCCCGACGATCGTCGAGGCCAGGAACAGCCCGCCGATCATGGGCAGGGTCAACAGGCCGGCCTCGGTGGCCGACGCGCCGCGGGCGAGCTGGAAGAACTGGCTGAGGTAGACCGTCGAGCCGAACATCGCGACGCCGACGCACAGGCCGGCGACGGTGGCCAGCGTGACCGTCGGGTTGCGGAACAGGTGCAGCGGGACGATCGGCTCGCGGACCCGCGACTCGACGACCACGGCGAGCACGAGGGCGAGGACGCCGCCGCCGACCCAGGCCACCGACGCCCACGAGCCCCACGCGAACTGCTTGCCGGCGAGCGAGGTCCAGACGAGCAGGGCCGAGACGCCGGCGGCGATGAGGACGGCGCCGAGGTAGTCGATGTGGACCTCGCGCCGCACCGTCGGCACCGTCAGCGTGCGCTGCAGGACGACGAGGGCCACCACGGCGATCGGGACGGTGACGTAGAAGCACCAGCGCCAGCCGATGCTGTCGACGATGACGCCGCCGATGAGCGGGCCACCGACCGTCGCCACGGCCATGATCGCGCCGAGGTAGCCGGAGTACCGGCCCCGCTCGCGGGGCGGGATGATCGCCGCGATCACGACCTGGGCCAGGGCCATGAGCCCGCCCATGCCGAGGCCCTGCAGGACGCGGAAGCCGATGAGCGCCTCGGTGTTCGTGGTGAGGCCGCAGAGCATCGAGCCGACGATGAAGACCGTGATCGCGATCTGGACGAGCAGCTTCTTCGAGAAGAGGTCGGCGAGCTTGCCCCAGATCGGCGTCGAGGCGGTCATCGCCAGCAGCGAGGCGGTGACCACCCACGTGTACTGCGCCTGCGACCCGCCGAGGTCCGCGAGGATCCGGGGCAGCGCATTGGACACGATCGTCGAGGACAGGATCGCGACGAACAGGGCCATGAGCAGGCCCGACAGCGCCACGAGCACGTGACGGGTCTCCGGCGCGGCGGCCGGTGCCGTCGTGGGTGCGGACATCAGAGTTCTCCGGACGGGGAGCGGGGGTGGTGGACGCGGCGCGGGTGGACGGGCCGCGTCAGGGCGCCCGGGAGGGGTGGCGCAGACCGGTCGTCAGCAGGTCGAGGGCCTCGTCGATGACGTCGCCGAGGTCGTCGTGCTCGTCGGAACCGAGCCAGCGGTCGGTCGCGACCCGGATGGCCGCCATCACCGCGGCGGCCGTCAGCGCCGGGTGGAGGTCGTCCGGGGCGAGGCCGGTGCGCTCGGCCAGCACGACCCGCAGGCTGTGCTCGATCTGGGCGTGGGCCGCGAGCTGGTGGGGAAGCAGCGCGGGGTTGGCGCGCACGAGCCGGACCTGGGCGACCCACTCCTTGGGCGGGGCGGTCTCGCCGAGCGACTCGCGCACGACGACCCGCAGCGAGGTCATCACCGGCTCGTCGGCCGGGCGCGCGGCGAGGCGGTCGGCCAGGTCCCGGGCGCGCTCGACGCCGGCGGCGACGACCGCCTCCTCCTTGGAGGAGAAGTAGTTGAAGAACGTCCGCGGCGAGACCTCGGCAGCCTCGGCGATCTGCTCGACGGTGACCTCGGCGAGCCCGTGCCGGACCGCGAGATCCAGCGCGGCCGTGCCGAGCTCGCGCCGGGTCCGGAGCTTCTTGCGCTCGCGCAGTCCCGTGGTCACGGGGACGACACTACGCTGAACTTGCAGTATGTGTAGATTTGCAGAGCAGGCTGTTTTGCACGTCACGCAAGGCTTGGCGTGTCGATATCCTGGGGAGCGTGGAGTTCGTCAAAGGGCACGGCACCGAGAACGACTTCATCGTGCTCCCCGACCCCGACGGCGCGATCGACCTGGACGCGGGCGGTGGCGCGCTGGTGCGCGCCCTGTGCCACCGCCGGCGGGGCATCGGCGCCGACGGGGTCCTGCGCGTCGCGCGCACCGACTCGTCCGCCGCGGCCCTGGCCGGGATCGACGCCGGCGCGGCGACGTGGTTCATGGACTACCGCAACGGTGACGGCTCGCTCGCCGAGATGTGCGGCAACGGGGTGCGGGTGTTCGCCCGCCACCTCGTCGACGCGGGCCTCGTCGCCCCCGGCACGCACCCCGTCGCGACCCGCGCCGGCACCCGGTGGGTGACCGTGGACCACACCGGCCCCGTCACCGTCGACATGGGACCGGCCCTCATCGGGCCCGGGTCCTCGACGGTCGTCGACGGGGTCGAGCTCACCGGCGTCGCGGTGGACGTCGGCAACCCGCACCTGGCCTGCGTGGCCCCCGCCGACCGCGTCGACCTCGACGCCCTCGACCTGGCCCGACCGCCGCGGTTCGACGCCTCGCTCTTTCCACACGGCGTGAACGTCGAGGTGCTCACCCCGCTGACGCAGGGGGCGGTGCGTCTGCGGGTGCACGAGCGCGGTTCGGGCGAGACCCGGTCGTGTGGCACCGGCACCGTCGCGGGGGCCGTCGCCGCACTGCACGCGGCGGGTCGGGGCACCGGAGCGGTCACCGTCCACACCCCGGGCGGCACGCTCGTCGTCGGCGTCGACGGGGCCACCACGACCCTCACCGGCCCCGCCGAGCTCGTCGCTCACGGCACCTGGGGTGCTCCCGTGCCCGCGGCGACCTGAGCGCGCGGTGGTTTTCGCGTTGCCGGTCGTGGAACCATGGGTCGCAACATGACAGAACCCGCACCGCAGGACCCCCGCGCATCGACGTCGCCCCTCGTCCGGGGCGCCCGTCGCGACCGCGCCAGCGACATCCGGCTCGACCCCCTGGCTCCGGATCCGGGCCCCGACGGGTCTCCCGAGGAGCCCACCGGGGGTGCGCTCGACCTCGAGGAGCGCTCGTCCCTCCGGCGTGTCCCGGGGCTCACCGGTTCGTCCACCGAGCTCACCGACGTCACCGAGGTCGAGTACCGGCAGCTGCGCCTCGAGCGCGTCGTGCTCATCGGCGTGTGGACCGAGGGCACCTCGCGGGAGGCCGAGGCCTCGCTCGTGGAGCTGGCCCGCCTGGCCGAGACCGCCGGCTCCGAGGTCCTCGACGGCCTCATCCAGCGCCGCAAGAATCCCGACCCGGGCACGTTCGTGGGCTCCGGCAAGGTCGCCGAGCTCCGCGAGGCGGTGCAGGCCACCGGCGCCGACACCGTCATCGCCGACGGCGAGCTCTCGCCCGGGCAGCTGCGCCAGCTCGAGGAGAAGCTCAAGGTCAAGGTCGTCGACCGGACCGCGCTGATCCTCGACATCTTCGCCCAGCACGCCCGCTCCAAGGAGGGCAAGGCGCAGGTCGAGCTGGCCCAGCTGCGCTACTTCCTGCCCCGTCTGCGGGGCTGGGGCGAGTCGCTGTCCCGCCAGGGCGGTGGCGCCGGTGGTGGCGGCGGCGCGGGTGGTGGCGGCGTCGGCACCCGTGGTCCCGGTGAGACCAAGCTCGAGACCGACCGCCGGCGCATCCACCGCCGGATCTCCAAGCTGCGCCGCGAGATCGAGGACATGTCCACGGTCCGCGAGACGAAGCGCGGACGCCGGCAGGCGCGCGCCGTGCCCGCCGTCGCCATCGCCGGCTACACCAACGCCGGCAAGTCCAGCCTGCTCAACGCGATCACCGACGCGGGTGTGCTGGTCGAGGACGCGCTGTTCGCGACCCTCGACCCCACCACCCGGCGCTGGGAGACCGCGGACGGCCGCGAGGTCACGCTCACCGACACCGTCGGCTTCGTGCGCCACCTGCCCCACCAGCTCGTCGACGCCTTCCGCTCGACGCTGGAGGAGGTCGGCGGGGCGGACCTGCTCCTGCACGTGGTCGACGGGTCCGACCCCTCGGCCCAGGACCAGATCGCGGCCGTGCGCGAGGTGATCGGGGAGCTCGAGGGCCCGAAGCCGCCCGAGCTGCTCGTGGTGAACAAGGTCGACGCCGCCGAGCCGATGGCGCTCGCGCAGCTGCGCGCGGCGCTGCCCGGAGCGGTGTTCGTCTCGGCGACCACCGGCGAGGGCCTCGACCGGCTGCGCGCCCGCCTCACCGAGGAGCTGCCGCACCCGGACGTCGAGCTCGAGGTCGTGCTCCCGTACACCGAGGGCGCGCTGGTCGCGCGGGCCCACGGCGAGGGTGAGGTGCTCGCGGAGCGCCACACCGCCGACGGCACGGTGCTGCACGCGCGGGTCTCCGAGGAGCTCGCGTCGTCGCTGCGGCGCTCGGCGGTCGACCCGGCACACGTGCCCTGAGGCGGGTCCTGCTCGTCCTGCTGGCGGCCGCCGGCCTCCTCGTGCCCGGGGTGGCGCTGGCGGAGCCCCAGGTCCGCTGCACGCTGGACGACGAGCGGCTGGCCGAGGCGTCCGGGCTCGTCGCCGAGCCCGGGGGCACCTACGCGGTCGTCAACGACAGCGGTAACGCGAGCACCGTCTACGTGCTCGACGACCGTTGCGCCGTGGTCGGCGAGCGTGAGGTGCCCGAGCAGGGCCGCGACGTCGAGGACCTGGCCCGCGGCGCGGACGGCACCCTCTGGATCGCCGACATCGGCGACAACGGTCGTCGGCGCAGCTCGGTGGCCGTGCTGCGGCTGGCGCCCGGTGGGGAGGAGACCGTCGCGCGGTTCGCCTACCCGGACGGCGTCCACGACGCCGAGTCGCTGCTGGTGCCCGGCGACGACCGCCCGGTGATCGTCACCAAGGACCTCAGCGGGCGCAGCGGGGTGTACGTGGCCGAGCGGCACCCGGACGGTTCCGATGAACCCGGGCCGCTGCGGCGGGCCGGCGAGGTCGTGGTGCCCGGCGAGGCGATCACCAGCGTCGGCTCGGGCACCTACACCGGTGGCGCGATCTCCGCCGACGGCCGGGTCGTCGCGCTGCGCACCTACACCGACGCCTGGCTCTACCCGGCGCCGGGCGGCACCGCGACCGCCGAGGACGTCGTCACCGCGCTGGCGTCGCCGCCGGTGCGCGTCCCGCTGTCCGGCGAGGTCCAGGGCGAGGCGCTGGCCTTCACCCCGGACGGGACGTTGCTGGCGACGGGGGAGACGCCGTCGGGCGAGCGGCCGGCGCCCCTGCTCGCCGTGCCCGGCGCGACGACGCTGGCGACCGAGGGCACGCCGGCCACGTCCGCCGGCAGGCCGGCCCCGGAGCGCGCCGGCCTCCCGGAGCCGCTCACCAGCATCGGCGTGGTCGTCGCCGTCGCCCTCGGGGTGTTCGCGCTCGTCGCCGTCGTGGCCGTGGTGCGCCGGCGCTCTTCCCGGTAGCAGCGACGTCGGTGCCTCCGGCGAGGATGACGGTCATGTCCGCATCGCGCGCCGGGTCCCTCGTCGACGCCATCACCGGCGACACCGCTCAGAGTCGCCGCAGGACCGCCACGACCTTGCCGAGCACGGTGGCGTCCTCGCCGGGGATGGGCTCGTAGTCGACGTTGTGGGGGAGCAGCCAGACCCGGCCGTCCTTGCGCTTGAAGGTCTTCACCGTGGCCTCGCCGTCGATCATCGCGGCGACGATCTCGCCGTTGTCGGCCACCGGCTGCTGGCGGACGACCACCCAGTCGCCATCGGTGATCGCGGCGTCGACCATCGAGTCGCCGGCGACGCGCAGGAGGAACAACGACCCCTCGCCGACCAGCTCGCGCGGCAGGGGGAAGACGTCCTCGACGGCCTGCTCGGCGAGGATCGGCCCACCGGCGGCGATGCGACCGACGACGGGCACGAACGTCGGCGCGGGCCGGTCCGCGCGGATCTCCTCGGTGTGATCGGCCGTGTCGGCGCCCTCGAGCTCCTCGGGCAGGCGCACGTCGAGCGCACGCGGGCGGTTGGGGTCGCGCCGGAGGTAGCCCTTCTTCTCCAGGGTGCGCATCTGGTGGGCGACCGACGACGTGGAGGTCAGCCCGACCGCGTCGCCGATCTCACGCACGCTCGGCGGGTAGCCCTGGCGCTCGACGTGGTCGCGGATGACCTCGAGGACCTTGCGCTGCCGCGGCGTCAGGCCGGGCGACGCGTCGGCGTCGGCGGGCTCGGGGAACGGGTGCACCCGCGCGGCGACGACGGCGTCGGCCGTGGCCCCCGACTCCTCGGGCCCGCGTGGGCCCTGGGGCGTACGTGCCATGACCGTGTCCTTTCCGATGTCGTGTCCGGCGTCGAGGGGACGCCGCGCCCGCGTGGCGGGGTTGCGCTGCGAAGTTAGCGCCGAGCACCGACAGGATCAAACACGTGTTCGAACGACACGCCGGGCGATCCGTCGACGTTGTCGGGGGTCGATGCTAGACATCGCACAGGCGTTCGATCGAACGCGTGTGCGAGGCGAGGAGGTCGACATGTCCGTGGGGACCACCGGTGCGCGGGACCGTTGCGACGTCGAGGTGTCGGGTCGGGGGACGGGGTCCGCCGCGTCCGCCGGCTCCGTCGGGAGGTCCGTGGCGCGGCCGCAGCCCGCGGGCACGCGGCCGGCGCGCCCCGAGGACGCCCGGGGCCCGGTGCGCCCGGCCGGTCGGCGCGGCCCGGCCGTGCTGCCGCCCACCCGTCCGCGGGTCGCCGGAGGCGGGGCCACGCCCGCCCGTACCGCGCGTGCGGTCGACGCCCCCGTCGCCCCGGCGGTGCTGCGGCGCCGGCGGATCGTGGCCGTCGCGGTCCTCGGTGTCGTGCTGGGGGTGCTGCTCGGCGTGCTCGCCGGGTTCGCGATGCCGCTCGGCGGGGCCGCCGCCGCTCCCGCCCCGGCCGGCACCACCGTGACGGTCGTCGGCGCCGGCGAGTCGCTGTCCGACGTCGCCGGTCGCGTCGCGCCCGGGTCCGACGCGGACGCGGTCGCCGGCCGGATCCGCGAGCTCAACGAGCTCGGCGGCCCCGACGGCTCCGCCCTCACCCCCGGGCGCCCCCTCGTCGTGCCGGTCCCCGCGGCCGCGGGGTGAGGCCGGTCGCCGCCGGGGCCCCTTGCGCGCCCGGCGACCTGCGTCGACGTGCCACGTCGCCCTCGGGCGTGCCCGGGCATCCGTGTGATCAGGCCGTCCTCGCGGTCGTCGTCGGTCACTCCGACGGCCGTCAGCGTGGCCTGATCGCGCGACCGGATCACGTCCGGGGGGTGCCGCGCCCCCGTCATCACCCACTCGGGCACCGGCCGCCCCGCCTCCGTCCGCCCGTCCGGACCCGACGTCCGCTCGGCGCCCGGGGGCGCGTGGGCCGTCCGGGGAGTTGCGGGGCGCGTCCGCGCGTCGCTACCGTCCCACCCCAACATCTAGTGGTTACACTGGTGTAGTTAGTCCACAGCTTGTGCACACGGTGGTCAGACTCTCCACAGGGTCATCCACCGCACGACGGTGGTCGATCCACGGGTGAGGGCCTTCGATCCACGGATCGGGCCCGGTAATCCCCAGTTCCGTCCCCAGGGACGGGGGTGGGGGCCGGGTCCCGGTGCGGGGGTTGGGGACAACTCCGCCGGTGGCCGCGCGCGACGAGGGAGGGGGTGTCGGCATGCGGTGTCCGTTCTGCCGGAACACCGATTCCCGCGTCGTCGACTCGCGTGAGGCGGACGAGGGTCAGGCGATCCGGCGCCGCCGGTCGTGCTCGACGTGCGGGAAGCGCTTCACCACGGTCGAGGAGCCGGTGCTCGCGGTGGTCAAGCGCAGCGGGGTCACCGAGCCCTTCAGCCGGGAGAAGGTCGTGCGCGGCGTGGCCCGCGCCTGCCAGGGGCGCCCGGTCGACACCGACGCCCTCGCGCAGCTGGCGCACCGGGTCGAGGAGTCGGTCCGCGCGTCGGGCACCGCGGAGGTGCCCAGCCAGGAGGTCGGCATGGCGATCCTGGGCCCGTTGCGCGAGCTCGACGAGGTGGCCTACCTGCGGTTCGCCAGCGTCTACCGGAACTTCTCGTCGGCGGCCGACTTCGAGGCCGAGATCGCGGACCTGCGCGCCACGCGGGCCGGCGCTGTCGGGGGTCGGGGCGAGGATGCGGGAGCACCGGGGACGACGGAGGACGGGGCGGGAGCAGGGGCCGGCGCACGAGCCGGGGACTAGCGGTCGGGGAAGCATCGTGGCGGGGTCGGAACGTGGGGAAGCGTCCCCGGACCGTCGCGGAACGACGAACAGAGGGATGACATCGATGACCGAGACCGTCGGCACCACGTCCGAGGAGTCGGGCACAGCTGCGCCCCGGCGCGGCCTGACGATCGAGCGTGTCCACACCACTGCGGGGGTCCATCCCTACGACGACGTGGTCTGGGAACGCCGTGACGTGGTGATGACGAACTGGCGCGACGGCTCGGTCAACTTCGAGCAGCGCGGCGTCGAGTTCCCGCAGTCCTGGTCGCTCAACGCGGTCAACATCGTCACCAGCAAGTACTTCCGCGGCGCGATGGGCACCGAGGCGCGCGAGTCGAGCCTGCGGCAGCTGATCGACCGCGTGGTGGGCACCTACACCGAGGCCGGCACCCGGCACGGGTACTTCGCCACCCCCGCCGACGCCGAGGTGTTCTCCCACGAGCTCACCTGGATGCTGCTGCACCAGTACTTCAGCTTCAACTCGCCGGTGTGGTTCAACGTCGGCACCAGCTCGCCGCAGCAGGTCAGCGCCTGCTTCATCCTCTCGGTCGACGACACCATGGAGTCGATCCTCAACTGGTACCGCGAGGAGGGGCTGATCTTCAAGGGCGGCTCCGGCGCCGGCCTGAACCTCTCCCGCATCCGCTCGTCGAAGGAGCTGCTCTCCTCGGGCGGCACCGCGTCGGGCCCGGTCTCGTTCATGCGGGGTGCCGACGCTTCGGCCGGCACCATCAAGTCCGGCGGCGCCACCCGCCGCGCGGCGAAGATGGTCGTCCTCGACGTCGACCACCCCGACGTCGCCGAGTTCGTCGCCACCAAGCGCGACGAGGAGCGCAAGATCCGCGTGCTGCGCGACGCCGGGTTCGACATGGACCTCGGCGGGTCCGACATCGCCTCGGTGCAGTACCAGAACGCGAACAACTCGGTGCGCGTCTCCGACGAGTTCATGCGCGCGGTGCAGTCCGGCTCGGAGTTCGGCCTGCGGGCGCGGATGACCAACGAGGTGATCGACACCGTCGACGCCAAGTCGCTGTTCCGCAGCATGGCCGAGGCCGCGTGGGAGTGTGCCGACCCGGGCCTGCAGTACGACGACACGATCAACGACTGGCACACCTCGCCGGAGTCGGGCCGCATCACCGCGTCCAACCCGTGCTCGGAGTACCTGCATCTGGACAACTCCAGCTGCAACCTCGCGTCGCTGAACCTCATGAAGTTCCTCGGCGACGACAACACGTTCCGCGTGGACGACTTCGTGCGCTCGGTCGAGCTGGTCATCACCGCGATGGACATCTCGATCTGCTTCGCCGACTTCCCCACCGAGGCGATCGGCGACACCACGCGCGCGTTCCGCCAGCTCGGCATCGGCTACGCCAACCTCGGCGCGCTGCTGATGGCCACCGGCCGGGCCTACGACTCCGAGGGCGGCCGCGCGCTCGCGGCGTCGATCACCTCGCTGATGACCGGCACCGCCTACCGGCGCTCGGCCGAGCTCGCCGGCGCGGTCGGCCCCTACGAGGGCTACGCCCGCAACGCCGACGCCCACCGCAGGGTCATGCGCAAGCACGCCGCGGCCAACGACACGATCCGCACGGTGCATCGCGAGGACGCCCGCGTCCGCGACGCGGCCACCCGTGAGTGGCAGCACGGTCTCGAGGTCGGGGCGCGCGACGGCTGGCGCAACGCCCAGGCCAGCGTGCTCGCCCCCACCGGCACCATCGGCTTCATGATGGACTGCGACACCACCGGGGTGGAGCCGGACTTCTCGCTGGTCAAGTTCAAGAAGCTGGTCGGCGGCGGCTCGATGCAGATCGTCAACCAGACCATCCCGCGCGCGCTCGACCTGCTGGGCTACCAGCCGGAGCAGAGCGAGGCGATCGTCGAGTACATCGCCGAGCACGGCCACGTGATCGACGCCCCGGGCCTGCGCCCGGAGCACTACGAGGTGTTCGACTGCGCGATGGGCACGCGCTCGATCGCCCCGATGGGCCACGTGCGGATGATGGCCGCGGTCCAGCCGTTTATCTCCGGCGCGATCTCGAAGACCGTCAACATGCCCGAGCAGGCGACGGTGGCGGACATCGAGGAGATCTACTTCGAGTCCTGGAAGCTGGGGCTCAAGGCGCTCGCGATCTACCGCGACAACTGCAAGGTCGGCCAGCCGCTCTCGACGGGCAAGACGAGCGGGAGCACGAAGGAGGCGACCACCGGCAAGGAGGTCGCGGCCGCCGACCACCGTCCGGTCCGCAGGCGGCTGCCCAAGAAGCGGCCGAGCCAGACGGTGTCGTTCACCGTCGCCGGCGCCGAGGGCTACATGACCGCCGGCAGCTACCCCGACGACGGCCTCGGCGAGATCTTCGTCAAGATGTCCAAGCAGGGCTCGACGTTGGCCGGCGTCATGGACGCGTTCTCGATGGCCATCTCGATCGCGCTGCAGTACGGCGTCCCGCTGGAGACCTACGTCTCCAAGTTCGTCAACATGCGCTTCGAGCCGGCGGGCATGACCGACGACCCGGACGTTCGCATCGCCACCAGCGTCGTCGACTACCTGTTCCGCCGCGTCGCGCTCGACCACCTGCCCTACGAGAAGCGCGCCCAGCTGGGCATCTTCTCGGCGGACGAGCGCTCGGCCCAGGTGGCGGCCACCGAGTACGGCACCGGTGCCCCCGCGGCCCCGGCGGCGGACCCGGTGGACGTCGAGGCGCTGCGGACGTCGCTGGACATCTCGACGGAGAAGACCGAGGCCCCGGACCGCCGCCGGGCCGACGTCTCCGTCGGCAGCTCCACCGAGCTGCTCGAGCTGCAGCAGGGCAAGGCGGCCGACGCACCGCTCTGCCTCACCTGCGGCACGAAGATGCGGCCTGCCGGCTCCTGCTACGTCTGCGAGGGCTGCGGCTCCACCAGCGGCTGCAGCTGACGCCCGTCCCCACCAGCCCGCTCCCCGGCTCCGCCAGGGGCGCCCGGCAGAACATCTGCCGGGCGCCCCTCGCGGTGCGACCCTCAGCCCGCGGGCACCACGGTCGCGCACACGGCGCGGTGGTCGGAGAGCGGCGGGTGGTGGACGCGCGGGGCGGAGGCGACGACGCCCCGGCCGAGCAGGTGGTCGATCTGGCGGCGGGGGAGGTCGGCGGGGAACGTCTCCCCGCGGACCAGGCCCTCGAGCCCGCTGCCGAGGCGGGCCCGCCGCACGCCGAGGTTGAGGTCGCCGGTCACCACCAGCGGCTCCTCGTCACGCAGGGCGCGCACGAGGTGGCGCAGCTGCACGAGGTTCCAGCCCGGGATGAACGTCAGGTGCGTCGTCACGACCGTCACCGGCCCGTGCGGCCCGACGACACGGGCGGCGACGGCGACGCGCGTCTCGTCGCGGACGACGACGACGTGACGCGGGTGCCCGACCACCAGCGGCACGCGGTGGGACAGGCGCGGCAGGGGCACCACCCGCCAGTCGACCACCGGCAGGCGGGAGAGCAGCGCGATCCCGTAGGCGGGGGAGTCGGCGGTGCCGTCCGGGCCCCACGCGCCCGGGACGCCGTGCAGGGTCGGCGCGAAGCGGTGCTCGACCGCGCCCATGGCCTCCGCCGCCACGGTCGTGAGGTCCGCGCCGCCCGAGCGCGGCTGGGCGCGATCGACCTCCTGCAGCCCCAGCACGTCGACGTCGAGGCCGGCGACCGCGGAGGCGAAGCGGTCGAGGTCGACCGGCCCCTCGGCGGTCGCAGCGCCGTGCAGCACGTTCCAGCTCCCCAGTCGCACGGGTCCCAGGTTCCCTGGTTCGGGCAACATCATCTCGGGTAGGGGTCCCGAGTGACCGATCCGGACGGTGTGGCGCGCCGCGAGGCCCTCAAGCGCGTCGCCGTCTCGCTGCGCGCGGGCGGACTGCGGTTCGCGCTCGCCGGCGGATACGCCGCGTGGGCGCTCGGCGGGCCCGAGCCGTCCAACGACGTCGACTTCGTCGTCGCGGAGACCGACGCCGAGGACGCGATGACGGCGCTCGCCGAGGCCGGGCTCGAGGTGTGCCGGCCGCCGGAGGACTGGCTGTTCAAGGTCGTCAGCGATGGCGCCCTCGTCGACGTCCTCTTCCGCATCGCCGGGGTGCCGGTCGGCGACGCGATGCTCGGGCGGGCCGTGGAGCAGGAGGTCCTCTCGGTGTCGATGCCGGTGGTCGACGCGACCGACCTGCTCATCGGCAAGCTCGCCGCGCTCAACGAGCACGCCTCCGACCTGTCCAAGGTGCTGCCGACCGCGCGCGCCCTGCGCGAGAAGATCGACTGGGAGCGCGCCGCGGACGAGACGGCGTGGAACGACATCGCCGTCGCCTGCCTGTTCCTCCTGCGTCGGATCGGGGTGGCCCCTCCAGCGGCAGCCCATGAAGGATGAGCGGGTGTCCGACCTGCGCCGGGTCACAGCCACCCGGTACGTGACCCCGCTGCGCGAGGGCGGGTCGCTGCCCGGGCTGGTGGAGGCCGACGATCTCGGCACCTACGTCGCGAAGTTCACCGGGGCGGGCCAGGGCCCGAAGGCGCTCGTCGCCGAGGTCGTGGCCGGCGAGATCGCGCGGCGCCTCGGGCTGCGGGTGCCCGAGCTCGTCGTCCTCGGCGTCGACCCCGTCATCGCCCGTGCGGAGCCCGACTGGGAGGTCCAGGAGCTGCTCGCTCGCAGCGGCGGGGGAAACCTCGGCATGGATTTCCTGCCCGGTGCCCTCGGGTTCGATCCCGTCGCGCACCGGGTCGACCCGCTCGAGGCGTCGCGGGTGCTGTGGTTCGACGCGTTCGTCGAGAACGTCGACCGGTCGTGGCGCAACCCGAACCTGCTGCGCTGGCACCGCGAGCTGTGGCTGATCGACCACGGCGCCTGCCTGTACTTCCACCACTCCTGGACCCGGGCCGCGGCCGTCGTCGCCCGCCCGTACGACCTGTCCGACCACGTCCTCGCCCCCGCCGCAACGGCGCGAGCCGAGGCCGACGCCGAGCTGGCCGAGCGCGTGGACCGGGCGCTGCTCGACGAGGCCGTCGCCCGCGTCCCGGACGAGTGGGTCGACGACGTCCCGCGGGAGGCCTACGCAGAGCACCTGCTCGCCCGGCTCGCGGCGCGCGAGGCGTGGGTGCCGCGATGAGCGAGCGCGACACCTTCGAGTACGCCCTGTTGCGCGTAGTGCCCGACATCGAGCGCGGCGAGCTGGTCAACGTCGGCGTGCTGCTCTACTGCCGGCACCGCGAGCACCTCGCCGTCCGGACACACCTCGACGCCGACCGCCTGCACGCCCTCGCCCCGTCGGCCGACCTGGAGGCGGTGCGCGACGCGGTGGCCGCCTGGGAGGGCGCGGTGCGCGGCGAGGGTCCGGCCGGCGTGCTGTCGCCGGGGGAGCGCTTCCGCTGGCTGATCGCCCCGCGCAGCACGGTCTTGCAACCGGGCCCGGTGCACACGGGGCTGACCGCGGACCCCGACGCGGAGATCGAGCGCCTCGTCGCCCGGCTGGTTCGCGCACCGTCCTGAATCGCTCCGTGGTTTCTGCGGGTGCCCCGAGGGGGGACTACTCCGGTCGATCGGTCGTGCGCTGCCGTTATGGGAGCGGCGGCGCGCCCGGCCGCGACGGAGGAGGACACGGTGGCGGACGAGGTCCGGTGGCTGGAGACGGTGGGGTCCGGCGACGTCGAGGAGGTCGGGGGCAAGAACGCCTCGCTCGGTGAGCTCATCGGCAACCTCGCCGAGGTGGGCATCCGCGTGCCCGGTGGCTTCGCGACGACGGCGTCGGCCTATCGCGCGTTCCTCGAGGCCAACGGCCTGGACGAGCAGATCGCGACCGTCCTCGGCGAGCTCTCGGAGGGCAAGCGCGAGCTCGCGGACGCCGGGGCGGCGATCCGCGGGCTCTTCGACGCCGCCGAGTTCCCCGACGCCACGGCCGAGGCGATCCGGTCGGCCTACGCCGAGCTGGGCACGCGCCACGAGACCGACGACGTCGACGTGGCCGTGCGCTCGAGCGCCACCGCCGAGGACCTGCCCGACGCCAGCTTCGCCGGCCAGCAGGACACCTACCTCAACATCACCGGGGCGGACGCGCTGCTCGCGGCCTGCAAGGACTGCTACGCGTCGCTGTTCACCGACCGCGCCATCAGCTACCGCGTCGAGCAGGGCTTCGAGCACACCGACGTCGCGCTGTCCATCGGCGTGCAGAAGATGGTGCGCTCCGACCTCGGGTCCGCCGGGGTCATGTTCACGATCGACTCCGACACCGGCTTCCCCGACACCGCGATCATCAACGGCGCCTGGGGCCTCGGCGAGAACGTCGTCGGCGGCGAGGTCACCCCGGACCAGTGGACGGTCTACAAGCCGTTCCTCGACCGCGAGGAGCTGACGCCGATCCTCGCCCGGACCGTCGGGGCCAAGGAGCGCAAGCTCGTCTACACCGACTCGGGGGACGAGCCCACCACCAACGTCGACACCGACGACGAGGAGCGCCGTGCGCTCGTCCTCGACGACGACGAGGTGCTCACGCTGGCCCGCTGGGGCGTGACGATCGAGAAGCACTACGAGCGCCCGATGGACGTCGAGTGGGCGAAGGACGGGCGCACCGGCGAGCTGTACGTCGTCCAGGCCCGCCCCGAGACCGTGCAGTCGCGCGCCGGCGCCGGGACGCTGTCGACGTTCCACCTCGACGAGACCGGCGAGGTGCTCGTCTCCGGGCTCGCGATCGGCCAGGCGATCGCCGCGGGCGAGGTCCAGGTGATCGCGTCGGCCGATGACGTGGACTCGTTCGAGGACGGCAAGGTGCTGGTCACCGAGATGACCGACCCGGACTGGGTGCCGATCATGAAGCGAGCCGCCGGGATCGTCACCGATCGCGGTGGCCGCACCTCGCACGCCGCCATCGTCAGCCGCGAGCTCGGAGTGCCCGCCATTGTCGGGACCCAGGACGCCACCGAGCGGCTCGCCGCGGGCCGCGAGGTCACGCTGTCGTGCGTCGAGGGCGACGAGGGGCACGTCTACGACGGGATCCTCGCGTTCTCCGAGCGCGAGCTGGACCTCGAGGCCGTGCCGGAGACGAGCACGCGCGTGATGATGAACATCGGCAGCCCCGCCGCGGCGATGCAGTGGTGGCGCCTGCCCGCGCACGGCATCGGCCTCGCGCGCATGGAGTACCTGGTCAACAACGTCATCCAGGCCCACCCGCTGGCCCTGCTGCACCTCGACCAGGTGGAGGACGACGACGCGCGGCAGCAGATCGAGGAGCTGACCGCGGGCTGGCCGGACAAGGCCGAGTACTTCGTCGACCACCTCGCCCGCGGGATCGCGACGATCGCCGCGTCGCAGTACCCCGAGCCGGTGGTCGTGCGCCTCTCGGACTTCAAGACCAACGAGTACGCGGGGCTCCTCGGCGGGACGCAGTTCGAGCCCGAGGAGGAGAACCCGATGCTCGGGTGGCGCGGGGCCTCGCGCTACTACAGCGACGACTACCGCGAGGCTTTCGCGCTGGAGTGCCGCGCCCTGGACCGCGTCCGCACGTCCATGGGCTTCACCAACGTCATCGTCATGGTCCCGTTCTGCCGCACGCCGGAGGAGGCCGACCGGGTCCTGGAGACCATGGCGGAGTTCGGGCTCGAGCGGGGCCGCGACGACCTGCAGGTGTACGTGATGGCGGAGATCCCGTCGAACATCCTGCAGGCCGACGAGTTCGCCGACCGCTTCGACGGCTTCTCCATCGGGTCGAACGACCTCACCCAGCTCACCCTCGGGATCGGCCGTGACGACGACCGGCTCACGCACCTGTTCGACGAGCGCAGCCCCGCGGTCAAGAAGATGATCACGATGCTGATCGAGGCCGCCCACGTCAAGGACCGCTACGTCGGCATCTGCGGCCAGGGCCCGAGCGACCACCCCGACCTCGCCGAGTTCCTCGTCGAGCAGGGCATCGACTCGATGTCGCTCAACCCCGACAGCGTCCTGACGGTGATCGAGCGCGTCGCGGAGGCGGAGTCGAAGCGCGACGGGGGCTGAGGAATGTCAGCGAAGTGCCGTCGCAGACGTTGAGTGTCCGTATCGGTTCTTCGATCACCGGCGGCCACGCGGCGCTCACGCCGGTGCAGCACGGTGCACGCATGGCCAGAGCGGCGGCACTCGCGGTCCTGCTGTTCCTGCTCGCGGGGTGCGCCCGGGGCGCCCGCCGCTCAGGTCGCGCCGCAGCCCTGCTCGCCCGCCGTCGCGATCACCGGCTTCTCGGACGCCCTCGACGGCGCGTCCTACGGCACGCGGCGGACCTACCCGCCCACCGGGCTGTCCGGGCTGGCCGTCGACCGGGACGGCGACCTGCTCGTGCTGAGCGACCGATCGGTGCTGTTCACGCTCGACCCGCGGAGCCGCGAGCCGACGGGCGCCGTGCCGCTCTTCGACGAGGACGGGCGCCCGCTCGACGCCGAGGCCCTCGCCGTCGACGCCGACGGCACGCGTCTCGTCACGTCGGCGCCGAGCTCGCGGCCACCGGCGACGGCCGGCTGCTCGTCGTCGAACGGTCCTTCACCCCGGGGGTCGGCAACACCGTGCACCTCGCCCTCGCCACCCCGCGCGGCGACACCCTCGTCCGGACGCCGCTCGCCGACCTCGGCGCTTGCCCGACCCTCGGTGCGCCGGCACAGCAGGCCCAGGCGAACCCGCTGCTCGACAACGTCGAGGGGATGACGGTGCTCGGGCGCACGCTCGACGGGGCCCTGCGGGTGCTCCTGGTCAGCGACGACAACCAGAACACCGACCAGACGACCCGGCTCTACGACCTCGAGGTGCAGCTGCCGCCGGCGTGATCTCCGGAACCCTCTCGTGCGCGTCGGCGCTACGCGGTGGAGGGTGTCGCCGTGACCGACGACGCTCACCCCGGCCCCATCCGCGCCCTCGTCCTCGGGGGAGGGGGACTCGCCGGGATCGCCTGGGAGGTGGGCGTCCTCGTCGGCCTCGCCGAGGGCGGTGTCGACCTGTCGCTGGCCGACCGGGTCGTCGGCACCTCCGCCGGCTCCATCGTCGGGACCCTCCTCACCACGGGCGTGGACCTCGCAGCCGTGCACGAGGAGCACCTCGCCGGAGAGGCGTCAGGCACCTCCGGCCCGCCCGCGACGCTGGACATGGAGGCCCTCGGCGCCCAGCTCGTCGCCGCGATGGACGGCGCCCGCGACGCGGGGGAGATGCGGGCGCGGATGGGCGCCTGGGCGCTCGCGGCGGACACCCCGCCCGAGTCCGAGCGGCGCGCGATCATCGACGCCCGCCTGCCGGTGAAGAAGTGGCCGAAGACGGACCTGCGGATCTCCGCGGTCGACGCGGAGACCGGTGAGCTGGCCGTCTTCACCTGCGACGCCCGTGTCGAGCTGGTCGACGCCGTCGCGGCGAGCTGCGCCGTGCCCGGCGTGTGGCCGCCGATGACGGCGGCGAAGCGGCGCTACATCGACGGTGGTATCGCGTCGATCGTGCACGTGGCCCGGGCCGACGACGACGGCTTCGAGATCCAGGGCGCCGCCGACCGCGTCCTCGTCGTCGCCCCGCTCGACCCGCCGGCGGGTGGCCCGTTCCCCTCGGTGACCCAGGAGGTCGAGCGCCGGCAGGAGAGCCACCCCGACACCGACGCGCTCGCGATCCTCGCCGACGAGACGTCCCTGGCGGCGTTCGGCACCAACGTCCTCGACCCGTCCGCCATGCCGGCCTCGGCGCGGGCCGGACGGGCGCAGGGGCAGGCGTGGGCCGACGAGGTCGCCCGGCGCTGGTCGTGAGCGCGCCCGTCGCGACCGCGACGACGGCACGGCGCGGCGGCGCCTTCGCCGCCTTCGCCGTCCTCCTGCTCGCGGCGAACCTGCGGCCGCCCGTGGTCGGGGTGGCGCCGCTGGTGGACCAGGCGCGCGACGATCTCGGCGTCTCGAGCGGCGTCGCGGGGCTCCTGACCAGCCTCCCGGTCCTCTGCTTCGGTCTGCTCGCGCCGATCGCGCCGCGCCTCGCGCGTCGCTGGGGACTCGAGCGCCTGATGGTGGCGGCGCTGCTCGTGCTCACCGCGGGCATCGCGCTGCGCCTGGTGGACGTGCTCGCCGTCATCCTCGTCGGGAGCGTGCTCGTCGGGACGGCCATCGCGGTGGGCAACGTGTCGTTGCCGACGCTGGTCAAGCGCGACTTCCCGCACCGCACCGGCGCGATGACCGGCGCGTACTCGATGGTCCTGACCGGCGGCGGCGCGCTGGCCGCGGCCGTCACCGTCCCCCTGCAGCGGGTCACCGGCCTCGACTGGCGGTACACGCTCGGGCTGTGGGGCCTGCTCGCGCTGGTGACGCTGGCGGTCTGGGTCCCCCGCGCTCGCCGTCGCACGGTGCCGTCGAGCCCGCTGGGGGAGGCCGCGGCGATGCGTCGCGGGCTGCTGCGCGACCCGCTGGCGTGGCAGGTCACGCTGTTCATGGGTCTGCAGTCGCTGCAGTTCTACGCGACGTCGGCATGGATCCCGACGATCTACGTCGACGCCGGGCGGAGTCCGGCCGAGGCCGGCCTGCTGCTCTCGCTGGCCGGGATCGTGGGCCTCGTCTTCTCGGCGACGATGCCCTCGCTGGCGATGCGCCGCCCCAGCCAGAGTGCGCTCGTCACGGCGACCTGCCTGTTCTACGTCGCCGGCTACGCGGGGCTGATCCTCGCGCCTGGCACGCTCGCTGCGCTCTGGATGGTGCTGCTCGGGGTGGCGCAGGGCTCGAACATCGCCCTCGGGCTGCTCCTGATCACCCTGCGCTCGCCGGACACCGCACACACCGCCGAGCTCTCGGCCATGGCGCAGGGCATCGGGTACACGCTCGCGGCCGTCGGCCCCTTCGGTCTGGGCGCGCTGCACGACCTCACCGACGGGTGGACGGTCCCGCTCGTGGTGATGGCGGTGCTCGTGGTGCCGACGGTCCTCATGGGCATCGGCGCCGGCCGGGACCGGCACGTGCTCACGCCCTGAGCCCCGTCACTCGATCACGGCGGCCAGCCCGTCGAGCGCGCGGGCGAGCCCGAACCGCCAGGCGCGGTCGGGATCGCGGGCCGAGCCCTGCGCGGCGCCGGCGGCGGTGCCGACCCGGGTGGCGCGGGGGTAGCGCTCGGGGTCGAGCACCTCGGCGAGCACCGGGGCCCGCGCGGCCCACCAGGCGGCGTCGTCGGAGGTTCCGTCGTCCGGGAGTGCCGCGGCGCGGGTGACGTCGAGCAGGAAGGTCAGCGCGGCGTCGCGGTCGACGTCGTCGAGGTCCTCCAGGCCGTCGAAGGCCGCCAGCTCGTGCTCGTACTTCGCGGTCTCGCCGGGCCCGAGCACGGGACGACGGGGGTCGACACGCGCCGCCCACGGGTGCGCGCGGTAGAGCGCACGGTTCTCCTCGGCCACCGCCGTGAGGCGCGCGCGCCAGGGGCGGCCGGCGGTGTCCTCGCGCGGCATGGCGGCGTAGGCGGCGTCGACGACGAGGTCGGCGAGCTCGTCGCGCCCGGGGACGTAGGTGTAGATCGTCATCGGGGCGACGCCGAGCTCGGTGGCCAGGGCGCGGATCGTCAGGCGCGCCAGCCCGTCCGCGCCGCCGGCGTCGGCGAGCGCCGTGGCGGCGCGCACGACCGCGTCGAGATCCAGGCCGCGCCGGGGACCGCGGGTGGCCGGGGGCTCGGTGCGCCACAGCAGCGCGAGCGTGCGGGCGGGGTCGGCGCTCATCGGCGACACCCTCTCACTTCTTCGTGTACAACGTACGGTGTACAGCGTACGGAGAAAGAGGGTCCATGAAGATCAGTGCGTCCGCCGTCTCCCTCAACGTCGCCGATCCCGAGGCCTCGGGGGCCTTCCTCGTCGAGCACTTCGGTTTCGAGCAGGTCATGACCGCCGACGGCTTCGTGTCGCTGGCCCGGGAGGACGCCGGCATGTCCGTCGTCTTCCTGCGCACCGGGCTGGAGTCCCTGCCCACCGATCAGCGCGACGAGCACGCCGCGGGGCTCATCCTCGCGTTCGTCGTCGACGACCTCGAGGGCGAGCTGGCCCGGCTCGAGTCCGAGGGCGTGACGATCACGATGCCCCTGACCGTCGAGCCGTGGGGCGAGCGCGCCTTCCAGGTGCGCGACCCCAACCGCGTGATCGTGCAGCTGGTCGACTGGGAGGGCTGACGCCACGTGAGTGATCCGGGCCGCCCCGACGACCCGGATCACTCACGTGCGCCAGCATGGGGACGTGGAGATCGTCCTGACGGCCGTGCGCCCCGACTCGCCCGACGGGCTGATCGCCCTGCGCGCCTACGCCGACGAGCTCGCCCGCCGCTGGCCGGAGAAGGCGCCCGAGCCGTCGTGGTCGCAGCAGTTCCTCGCCGACGACCCCCTGGTGCTGGCCCCGCCGTCGGGCGTCCTCGTCGTCGCGAAGCAGGGCGAGCGGGTCGTCGGCTGCGCCGGCCTGCGGTTCGAGGGGGCCGACGTCCCGCCGGGCGCGGGCGAGATCAAGCGCATGTGGGTCGACCCCGAGGTGCGCGGCCAGGGCCTGGCCACGCGCCTGCTGCACCACCTCACCGAACTCGCGCGGGAGGCCGGGCTGCGCCGGCTGGTCCTCGACACCGCCGACGACCTCCTCGAGGCCCGCGCGCTCTACGCCCGTGAGGGCTTCGTCGAGACCGAGCCCTACAACGCCAACCCCTACGCCGCCCACTGGTACACGCGCGACCTCTGGTGAGCGGGACCGCTGAGGATCGGGACCCTCACCCCACCTGCCGCCAGCAGAACTCGAAGACGAGCGCCCACTGGAACGCGCGCTGGGCGTTGTCGGCCGCGCCGCCGTGGCCGCCCTCGATGTTCTCGTAGTACTCGACGTCGTGGCCCTGCTCGCGCATCCGGGCCACGGCCTTGCGCGCGTGGGCGGGGTGGACGCGGTCGTCGCGGGTCGAGGTCGTGACGAGCACCGGCGGGTAGGCCTCGTCGGCGCGCAGGTTCTGGTACGGCGAGTACCGCGCGATCCACGCCCATTCCTCGGGCTTGTCCGGGTCGCCGTACTCGGCCATCCACGACGCCCCGGCCAGCAGCAGGTGGAACCGGCGCATGTCGAACAGCGGCACCATCACCACGATCGCCCCGAACAGCTCCGGGTAGCGGGTCAGCATCACGCCCATGAGCAGGCCGCCGTTGCTGCCGCCGTGGATCGCCAGCTGCGACGCGGTCGTGATCCCGCGCTCGACGAGGTCGCGGGCGACCGCCGCGAAGTCCTCGTACGCCCGGTGGCGGTGCTCGCCGAGCGCCGAGGTGTGCCACGTCGGCCCGTACTCGCCGCCGCCGCGGATGTTCGCGACGACGTACGTGCCGCCGCGGGAGAGCCAGCCCCGTCCGATGATCCCGCTGTAGCCCGGCGTCAGGGCGATCTCGAAGCCGCCGTAGCCGGTCATCAGCGCGGGGCCGGGGGTGTCGGCGACCCGGCCGACCACGAAGTACGGCACCTGGGTGCCGTCGTCCGAGGTCGCGAAGAACTGCCGGACCTCGAGCCCGCTCGCGTCGAAGCGCGCGGGCGCCGTGCGCAGGACCTCGGGCTCCGGGTCGGTGTCGCGCCCCAGCTCGCCGCGCAGGAACGTCGAGGGCTGCGTGTAGCCGTCGGTGTCGAGGAAGTACTCGTCGCTCTGGTCGGGGTCGACACCGATGAGGTCGACCGAGCCGAGAGCGGGCCCGGCGGGCAGCTCGCGGCGCGCCCAGTCCTGGTCGGGGGTGAGCACCTCGAGACGCGTGACGACGTCGGTGAGGACGGCGAGGACGAGGTGGTTCTTCGTCCAGGCGTGGTAGCTCAGCGAGCGGCTGGGGGTGGGGGCGAAGAGCACCCGCGCCGACCGGTCGCCGGCGAGGTAGCCCTCGAAGTCGAAGCACAGCAGCGAGCCCGCCGCGTGCTCGACGCCCCCCACCTCCCACGGCGAGCGCGTCCGCACCACCAGCCATTCGCGCTCGATGTCGGTGTCGGCGTCCGGCGGCACATCGATGAGCTCCCGCGACCCGTCGGGGCGCAGCAGGAACTCCTCGGTGGTGTGGAAGTCGGGGCTGCGCCCGACGAAGTCGCGCTCGAAGCCCGGGGTGTGGTCGTGCGAGGCGAAGGCCGACACGTCGGTCTCGTCGGCGGTGAACACGATCTCGGCCTCGGCGACGGGCTGACCGCGTCGCCACCGGCGCATCACCCGCGGATAGCCCGACGTCGTCTGCGAACCGGGTCCGAGGTCGGTGCCGACGAAGACGGTGTCGGCGTCGATCCACCCCACGCGGCTCTTCGCCTCGGGCAGCGTGAACCCGTCGGGGACCCAGGTCTTCGAGGCGAGGTCGAACTCGCGCACCACCGTGGCGTCGGCGCCGCCGCGGGAGAGCTGGACGAGGGCGCGGTCGTAGTCCGGGTAGCGGACGGCGGCGCCCGCCCAGACCCAGTTCTCGTCCTCGTCCGCCCCGAGGGCGTCGAGGTCGAGCAGCAGCTCCCAATCGGGGTCGCCGCTGCGGTAGCTCTCGAGCGTGGTGCGCCGCCAGAGCCCGCGGGAGTGGTCGGCGTCCTGCCAGAAGTTGTAGAGCAGCGCGCCTCGGCGTCGCACGTAGGGGATGCGGTCGTCGGCGTCGAGCACCGCGCGCAGACCGTCGCGCAGCTCGGCGAAGCGCTCGCCCCCGGTGAGGACGTCCAACGACTCGGCGTTGCGCTCCTTCACCCAGGTCAGGGCCTCGTCGCCGGTGACATCCTCGAGCCACAGGTAGGGGTCGTCGGGGGTCCCGTCCGGGCTGGCCGTGGTCGCGGGGGAGCTCACGCGACCATCCTCACCCATCGCCGGACCCCGACGCTCGTGGGTGATCTGATGTTCTCCGAGAGAGGACGGGGGAGGAGCCCGAGGGTCAGTCGTTCCGGCCGTGGCGCAGGAGCTCGCGCCACTCGGCGGCGCTCCAGTGGGCGGGGGCGGTGCCGTCGAGGAACGTGCGCATCGCGCGCAGGACCTCGCCCGGGTGGGTGTGGAACGGGAAGTGCCCGGCGCCCTCGAACACCTGCAGCTCGCTGCCGGGCATGGCGTCGTGCGCGAGCTGCGCGTGCTCGACCGGGACGACCATGTCGTCGGAACCCCACAGCAGGAGCGTCGGCATCCCCGCGGTGAGGTAGCACCGGTCGAGCATGGTGACCACCTGGCCTCGCCAGTCGACGACGGCCCGCAGGGTGCGCAGGAACGCGCTGCGGCTGGTGGCGTCGGGGAGGGCGTCGACGAGCCGGACGAGGTCCTCGGCGTCGTGGCCCAGCGGATGGTGGAGGCGGGCGAGCGCCCACATCACCGCCTCGGTCTGGGTGCGCATGCCGGGCAGCCCGAGCATCCCGAGCACGAGCTGCGCGCCGGGCAACGAGGCCGCGCGCAGGGCCGGGCTCACGGACTGGGAGACCCCGCCGGCGCCGATGAGCACGATCCGTTCGGTGCGCTCGGGGTACTGGTAGGCGAACTGCATGGCCACCCCGCCGCCGAGCGAGTGCCCGACGAGGGTGGCGCGGTCGACGTCGAGGACGCCGAGCAGGTCGCGCATCCCGTTCGCGTACGCCGCGACCGAGTAGTCGCCGCGCGGCTTGTCCGAGCCGCCGTGCCCGAGCAGGTCCGGGGCGAGGACGGTGTGGTCGCGGGCGAGGTCGTCGAGCAGGGGACCCCACGTCGACGAGTCGTCGCCGATCCCGTGGATGAGCAGCAGCACCGGACCGGAGCCGGCCATCCGGAACGCACGGCGGTACCCGTGCACGGTCCGGTACTGCAGGGCCCATCGCTCGCCCGGCACGTCCCGCAGGACGGGGCCGGGCGAGGGGGGGGCCGGACGGTGGGCGGCGGAGCAACACGGCCGGTCCTCCGACCTCCTCGGTCTCGTCGTCAGCGGGACCGGAAGCCTAGGGCCGCGGTGTGACGCGACGTCACCCCCGTGTTGCGGCCGTGTGACGGTCACCCGGCCGTGCCCGTCTCGCTCCCGCTCGGGTCGGCGTCGCCGCCCGGAGTGGTCGGCTCGCCCGCGGGTTCGCCGGCTGGTTCACCGGCGAGGAGCAGGTAGAGCCGGCGACGGGTGTCGTCGAGCAGGCGGACCGCCTCGGTCACCTGCTCCTCACGGCCGACCTGGGCGACCTGCGAGACGGCGCCCATGACGAGGCCGACCGACTCGCGCAGTGCGCCGAAGCCGTCCTCGGCCGCGGCGGTGTTCCACACGGCGTCGAGCTCCTCGCGGTGCTCGTCGACGTAGGTGCGGCCCGCGTCGGTCAGGTGGATCACCGACCGGCCCTCGGCCTTCTCGGTGCGCACCAGGCCCTCGTCGGCCAGCTGCGACACCGTCGGGTACACCGAGCCCGGGCTGGGGCGCCATGCCCCGCCGGAGCGCTCGGCGATCTCCTGGATGATCTGGTAGCCGTGCATCGACTCCTCGGCGAGCAGTGCGAGGACCGCCGTGCGCACGTCACCGCGCGCTCGTCGTCCACGGCCGCCGCCGCGCGGGCCGCCGAAGCCGCCGGGGCCGCCGAAGCCACCACCCGGTCCGCCCCCGGGGCCTCCGAAGCCCCCGGGGCCGAAGCCCGGCCGACCGAAGGGGCCTCCGCGCTTCCCGCGGCGGAACCGCTCGCGGGGGTCGCCCGCGTCTCCACCGAACATCGCCGCACGGGCGAACCCGCCGTGGCGACGCCGCTCGCGGCCGTGGGGACCGTGCCCACCATGGCTCCGGTGTCCGTGCGGGCCGTGCCCGCGTTCTCCCTCGTTCCAGCTGTCGCCGGGCGTCTCGTGGGTCATCGTGTCGCTCCTCCTTCAGTGTTCGATCGCGACACACTAACGATATATCGCGACTGTCGGCAGCGCAAGGCGCTCGAGAAGGGACGGAAGGGTCCTAGTGCTCGGCGGCGCGCTCCACCGTGACCGCGAGGGCGGCGAGCAGCTCCTTCGCCGAGTCCAGGCTCAGCTCCACCGCGACCCGCGCTCCCGGACCACGGCCGGGGTTGAGGAAGTCGATGTTCACGGTGTGCTCGTCGGGCGCGTGGACGGGATGGTCGTAGTAGACGGTGGCGGTCTCGAGCGGGAACCAGCCGTCGGGCCCCTTGCCGCTGGACTTCGCCAGCGCGAGCTTCTCGGTGCTGTAGGTGCACATGCGGCTCACGCCCCCGCAGGGGTGAGGTGTCGTGCGAGGAAGTCGCGGATGCGCTCCCAGCCGTCGACGGCGGCGGCGACCCGGTAGCTGGGGCGGTCGACGGAGAAGAACGCGTGCCCGGCGTCGTCGTAGCGGTGGAACTCGTAGGTCCTGCCGGCCTCCTGGAGCAGCTTCTCGAGCTCGTCGACCTGGTCGGGGGAGGGGTGCGCGTCCTCGTTGCCGAACAGGCCGAGCAGCGGCGCGCGCAGCTCGGGGATGCGGTGGCCGAACGGGCTGACCTGCAACGGGAACCCCTCGGGGGGCGCGCCGACGACGAAGGCGCCGTAGCAGTCGATCGCGGCCTGGAGGTCGACCTCGATACCGGCGAGGACGGCCTGGCGCCCGCCGGAGCAGAACCCGATCGCGCCGACCCTTCCGTTGCTCGTGGGCAGCGAGCGCAGCCAGCGCGCGGCGCCGGCGGCGTCACCGACGAAGCGCTCGTCGGGCACCCCGCCCTGGGCGCGCGCGGTGGCGGCGGCGTCGTCGGGAGCGGCGCCCGGGGCCTCGCGCGTGTAGAGGTTCGGGCAGATCGCGTGGTAGCCCATGGTCGCGAACCGCCGCGTGATCTCCTTGGTGGCGGCGTCGTACCCGGGCATGTGGTGGATGACGATCATGCCGCCGCGGGGCCTGCCGTCCATCGGCCGCGCCGTGTAGGCCTCGATCTCGTCGTCGGCGTGCCCCCGGATGCCGATCGTCTCGGCCAGGACCGCGTCGTACTGCATGCTGCGCCACCTCTCTCGTCGTTGTCAGCCTGGGGGCCATGCTGGCGTTCGACGTCAGGAAAGCCCCCACGATCATGAGCTCGCGCGGCGCCACCGGGCGGGTCCGTCGACGTACAGGTCGCCGTCGTGGAGGTCGTTGACGACGAGCGCGGGGAAGTCGCGAACCTCGAGCCGGTGCACCGCCTCGGCGCCGAGGTCGGAGTACGCGATCACCTCCGACGACGTGACGCACTGCGAGAGCAGGGCCGCGGTGCCCTCGATCGCGCCGAGGTAGACGCAGCCGTGCTCGCGCATCGCGACCTTGACCGCGTCGGAGCGCCGGCCCTTCCCGATCATCGCGCGCAGCCCGCGCTCGACGAGCAGCGGCGACCAGGCGTCCATCCGCGACGCGGTCGTCGGCCCGGCGGCGCCGATCGCGTGGCCGGGACGGGCCGGGGTGGGGCCGACGAAGTAGAGGGTCTCGCCGGCCGGGTCGAACGGGAGGTCCTCGCCCGCCTCGATCGCGGCGGCGAACCGGGCGTGCGCGGCGTCCCGGCCGGTCACCAGCGGGCCCGAGAGGAGCACCGAGTCCCCGCTGCGCAGCTCACGGACCGTGTCGGCGGCGAGGGGCAGGGAGATCGAGGTGGGGGATCTCCTGGCGTCTGACGTCGGCGTGGCCCCCACGCCGGCACCGTCGGCGTCCGTCACAGGGTCACCGTCCGTACGCGGTGGGAGTGGCAGTCGAGGTTGATCGCGACGGGGAAGGCGGCGATGTGGGTGGGGTAGGCCTCGACGTGCACGGCGAGGGTCGTCACCGTGCCCCCGAAACCGGCCGGTCCGATCCCGGTGGCGTCGATCGCGTCGACGAGCTCGGCCTCCAGCTCGGCCAGGCGCGGGTCGGGGGAGGGGGAGCCGGTGGGCTCACGGGTGAGCGCCTTCTTCGCCAGCACCGCGGCGCGGTCGAACGTGCCGCCCATCCCGATCCCGACGGTCACCGGCGGCGACGCACTCGGGCCCGCTGCCTCGATCGTCTCGACGACGAAGCGCTTCATGCCCTCGACCCCGGCGGCGGGGGTGAGCATCCGCAGCGCCGACATGTTGTCGCAGCCCGCGCCCTTGACCAGCAGGGTCAGGCGCACGTCGGCACCGGGCACGAGGTCGTAGTGGACCATCGCCGGGGTGTTGTCGCCGGTGTTGGTGCGGTCGACCGGCGAGCGGACGAGCGAGGCGCGCAGGTAGCCGTCGCGGTAGCCCTCGGCGACGCCGCGATCGAGCGCCGCGGCCAGGGAGCCGCCGGTGAAGTGCACGTCCTGCCCGATCTCGAGGAAGCAGACCGCATAGCCGGTGTCCTGGCAGAACGCGATCCGCTCGCGGGCGGACACCTCGGCGTTGGCGAGCAGCCGGTCGAGGACCTCCTTCCCGATCGGCGACTCCTCCCGCGACCGCGCCCGCCGCAGCGCATCGACCTGGTCGCCGCGCAGCTCGTGGTTGGCCTCGATGCACAATCGCCGGACGATGTCGGCCACCTCGTCGACCGGAATCTCCCGCACGCCGCAGGGCTTACCGCACGGCCCGCGAGCACGCATGGCGGAAGGGTCGAGAGGGTAGGTCGGGAGGTAACGCAATCGATGTCCCCGACCCCTGACAGGGCGGGGTGGAGCAGGAGGAACACCGGATGGACCTGTCGCGTACTCGAGACATCTTCGAGCGGCCGGGGCCGTTCGCGACGGTCTACCTGGAGGCCGTGCAGGCCGGCGAGAACTCGGCCAAGCAGGTCGAGCTGCGCTGGCGCGACCTGTCGAAGCAGCTCCAGCAGGCCGGCGCCGACGACAAGACCCTCGCCGCGCTGGACGACGAGCTCGGCGGCGAGCGCGCCGGCTCGATCACCGAGGTCGGCCGCGTCCTCGTGGCCTCGGCGGACGGCATCCTCTTCGACGACGAGGTCGAGGCCGTCGACGCCGCCGGCGACATCGCCGTGTGGTCGCCGCTGCCCGAGCTCGGCCGGTACTACCGCAGCCAGACCGGTTCGGTGCGCGTGCTGCTCGCCGTGGTCGACCAGACCGGCGGCGACATCTACCAGGTGATCGCCGACAACAGCGAGGGCGCGCGCGAGCTCTCCGAGGAGACCGTCCAGGGTCAGGCGATCGAGACCGTCCACAAGGCCCGCGGCGGCGGCCCCGGCAACCGGACCCGCCAGAACCGCCACGAGATGGCGTCCTACGAGAACGCGGATGCGGTCGTGAAGGGGCTGCGCAGCGCCGCCTCGCAGTTCCGGCCCGAGGTCATCGTCATCGCGGGCGAGATCCAGGGGCGCTCGTCGGTGCGCCAGGAGCTGACCGGCGACCTCGCGGGCATCACCCGCGAGATCGAGGCCGGCAGCCGTGCCGCCGGCGCCTCCGAGGACGCGCTCGAGGACGCCCTGCTGACCGTCACCGGGGAGATCGCCACCGAGCGCGAGTCCGGCGTGCGTCAGCGCTTCGAGGAGGGCAAGGGCCACGCCAACGCGGTCGAGGGCCTCGAGCCGGTGCTCGAGGCCGCGCGGACCGGCGCGGTGGACACGCTCCTGCTGGTCGACGGTCAGGAGGTGCCCGGCGAGCTCTACGCGGGGTCGTCGCCGGAGGCCATCTCCACCGATCCGGCGAACCTTGCCGAGATCTCGGACACCGAGCCCGTCGCCCGGCCCGCGGAGCAGGTCCTGCTGCGCGCCGTCGGCGCCCTCGGCGGCCAGGTGCAGGTCCTCGGCGGCGGCACGTCGCTGCAGGACGGCGTCGGCGCGATCCTGCGGTTCCCGACCGGGAGCTGACGGCCCCGCCTCACAGCAGCGCCGCGAGCTCCCGCGCCGCGACGCGGGCGTCGTCGAGCGTGACGTAGGGGGCGGCGAAGCCGAAGCGCAGCAGGTCCGGCGGGCGGGCGTCGACGACGACCCCCCGCCGGGCCAGCGCCGCGCACCGGCCCTCGGCGTCGGGGACGCGCACGGCGACGTGCCCGCCCCGGCGCCCGTGCTCCCGCGGGGTCACCACGTCGACCCCGGCCGGCAGCGCTTCGAGGAAGGCGTCGCCGAGCGCCAGGGACGCGGCGTGGACGCCCGGGAGGGCAGGGCTGTCGGAGCCGTCGAAGACCGACAGCGCGCCGTCGAGGGCGAGCATCGAGAGCATCGGCGGCGTGCCCACGCGCAGGCGCCCGACCCCGGGTGCCGGGGTCCACGCCTCGGTCATCGCGAACGGCTCGGCGTGCCCGGTCCAGCCCGTCAGCGGCGGGTCGAGGACGTCGTGGTGCCGGGCGGCCACGTAGGCGAAGGCAGGCGCGCCCGGGCCGCCGTTGAGGTACTTGTAGGTGCAGCCGACGGCCAGGTCGACGCCGAGGCCGTCGAGGTCCACGGGCAGGACGCCGACGGCGTGCGACAGGTCGGCCACCACCACCGCGCCGGCCGCGTGCGCACGGTCGACGATCGCGGCGAGGTCCCACCGTTCACCGGTCCGGAAGTCGACGGCGGGCACGGCCACGACGGCGGTGTCGGCGTCCGGGGCCATCGCGTCCGGCGACGCGGTGACGAGCGTCAGCCCCGTCAGTCGCGCCACCGACGTCGCGAGGTAGCGGTCGGTGGGGAAGTGGCCGGCGTCGGAGAGCAGCACCGAGCGTCCCGGCCGGAGCCGGGCCGCGGCGATCAGCGCCCCGAAGAGCTGCACCGACGTCGAGTCGCCGACCACCGTCTGCCCGGGTGCGGCGCCGACCAGCGCGCCCACCCGGTCGCCGAGGCGCTGCGGCGTCGCCCACCAGCCGCTGTCCTCCCAGCCCGCGACCCCGACCCGCGCCCACTGCTCGTCCACCGCCGCGAGCACCGCGTCCCGCGCCGCGCGCGGCTGGGCACCGAGGGAGTTGCCGGCGAGGTAGACCGCGTCGCCGCCGTCGGGGGCGCGGGGGAGGACGAAGGCGTGGCGCGCGAAGCCGGGCTCAGGCGAACTGTTCGAGGGCACGGATCTTGTTCGTGGCGTCGAGGGCGGCGACCTTGTAGGCCTCCGAGAGCGTCGGGAAGTTCAGGACCGCGTCGACGAGGTAGTCGACCGTGCCGCCACAGCCCATGATCGCCTGGCCGATGTGGACGAGCTCGGTGGCCGAGGTACCGAACACGTGCACGCCGAGCAGCGCGTGGGTGTCGGGGGAGACCAGCAGCTTGAGCATGCCGTAGTCGTCGCCCACGATCTGGCCGCGCGCGAGCTCGCGGTAGCGCGAGATGCCCACCTCGTAGGGGACGGACTGCTCGGTGAGCTCGGCCTCGGTGGCCCCGCAGTAGCTGACCTCCGGGATCGTGTAGATCCCGAACGGCGAGACCGCGCTCGTCGACGGCACGGGCTCGCCGAACGCGTGGTACGCGGCCTGCCGGCCCTGCTCCATCGACGTCGCGGCGAGCGCGGGGAAGCCGATGACGTCGCCGACGGCGTAGATGTGTGGCGCCGCGGTGCGGAAGTGCTCGTCGACCTTGAGCCGGCCGCGGTCGTCCACCTCGAGCCCGGCGCGCTCCACCGCGAGCTGATCGGTGACGCCCTGCCGGCCCGCCGAGTACATGACCGTCTCGGCCGGGATCTTCTTGCCGCTCGCGAGTGTCGTCACGGTGCCGCGCTCGGACACCGAGACCCCGGAGACCTCCTCGCCGAACCGGAAGGTCACCGCGAGGTCGCGCAGGTGGAACTTCAGCGACTCGACGACCTCGGCGTCGCAGAAGTCGAGCATCTGGGGCCGGCGTTCGACGACGGTCACGCGGGTCCCGAGCGCGGCGAACATCGAGGCGTACTCGATGCCGATCACCCCGGCGCCGACGACGACCATGCTGGCCGGGATCTGCTCCATCGCGAGGATGCCGTCGGAGTCGACGACGCGGCGCTCGTCGAACTCGACCTGCGGGGGTCGCGCGGGCCGGGTGCCGGTGGCGACGACGATCTTCGCGGCGGTGACCGTCTGGTGCTCCCCGCGGAATCTCCTCCCGTCGCTGCGCTCGCCCCGCGGGTCCCCGACGACCTCGACGGCGTGCTCGTCGACGAACCGGGCGGCGCCGCTGAGCAGGTCGACCCGGTTGCGCTGCAGCTGCGCGCGGATCACCTCCTCCTCGCGGCCGATGACGAAGTTGGTGCGCGCGAGCAGGTCCTGGACGGTGATGTCCTGCTTGACCCGGTAGCTCTCCCCGTAGAGCCCGCGCATCGCGTAGCCGGTGAGGTAGAGGACCGCCTCACGGAGGGTCTTCGACGGGATCGTGCCGGTCTGCGTGCAGACGCCGCCGATCATGCCGCGCCGTTCGACGACCGCGACCCGCTTGCCGAGCTTGGCGGCCGCGATCGCCGCCTTCTGCCCGCCAGGACCGGAGCCGATCACGAGCAGGTCGTAGTCGTGGGAGGTGTCGGGCCCCGCGGTCACGTCGGGCGAGACGTCCGTCGGGGGATCCACGGGGTGCACGGCCCCACCCTCGCCGCCGCCCGGGGCCCCGGCAAGCGGATCGCGTGACGGTCCGGAGAAGAGCAGTTGTCCACAGGCCCCGGGAACCCGATGGATCCGGCGGAACCGCCGCTGCGTCCGAACCCTTGTGAGCACCGACCACCGCCCCGGCCGCCCTCGATCCGACGCCCCGCCCGACGCCCCGGGCCCCCTCCGACTCCGCCTGCACGAACCCGGCGAGCTCATCGCCGCCGTCCCGCACCTGCTCGGCTTCCGCCCCGTGGAGTCCGTGGTGATCGTCGCCGTCCACGGGGGCGGACGGCGGCGACGGCTCGGCGTCGTCGCCCGGGCCGACCTGCCCGCTCCCGACGACGTGGAGGTCGTCGTCGAGGGGTGCGCGGCCCGGGTGGTGCCCACCGGGCCCGTCGAGATCGCGGTGATCGTCGTCGCCTCCGGCCCGGGCGACGGCGAGCCACCCCGGCTCGACGTCGCCGACGCCGTCCGGGAGGCCTTCACCCGGCGCGGGGTCGCCGTGCCCTCACGGCTGTGGGTGCCGCAGATCGCCGCCGGGGCGCCGTGGCGGTGCTACACGCCGTGCGACTGCCGGGGGGCCGTCGCGCCCACCGAGGACTCCCCGCTCGCGGCCGCGGCGGCCTGGCTCGGGCAGGTCACCTACGCGTCGCGCGACGAGCTCGAGGCGTCGCTGGCGCCGGCGGGATCGCACCACCGGATGCCCGAGCTGCTCGCCGCGGAGTTCGAGGCCGCCGCGCTCGACCGGGAGCTCGGCGGCCCGGCGGCCGCACGCCGGGATCTCGACGCGGTCGTCGCCGCACGCGACGAGGTGGCCGCCGGCCGGGTGCTCGGCGACGCGGAGATGGCGCGCGCCGCGGTGGCCCTCACCGACCCGGACGTCCGGGACACCGTGATGGGCTGGGCGCTCGACCCCGACGAGGCGATCGCCGCGGCCGCCGAGCAGCTCTGGACGCTGCTCGTGCGCGCCGTCCCGGCGCCCGAGGTCGCCGAGCCCGCGATCCTGCTGGCCTGCGGGCTGCTCGCGCGCGGCGGCTCGGCGCTCGTGGGGGTGGCGCTCGAGCGCGCGCGCCGCGCCGACCCGGGCCACCGGCTCACCGGGCTCGTCGAGGCCCTGCTCGCGTCGGGCGCGGGGCCGGACGCGGTGCGCACGATCATCCGCGAGGCCAGCGCCGAGTCGGGAGCGCGGCTGAGAGGTCGGACGGAGTGAGGCCGTCTCAGGCCCGCGCCCGGGCGAAGGCCCAGGCGTCGGCGACGATGCCGTCGAGGTCGGTGTGGGTGGGCTTCCAGCCCAGCTCGGCGCGGGCCCGGGCCGAGGACGCCACGAGCACGCCCGGATCGCCGGCGCGCCGCGGCGCCACGCGCGCCGGGATGGCGTGGCCGGTCACCCGGCGGCAGGCCTCGATCACCTCGAGCACGGAGAAGCCCTGCCCGTTGCCCAGGTTGCACACGAGGTGCCCGCCCGTCCCGCCGTCGCCGCGGGCCAGCAGGTCCAGTGCGAGCACGTGGGCCTCGGCGAGGTCGTCGACGTGGATGTAGTCGCGCACGCAGGTGCCGTCGGGGGTGGGCCAGTCGTCGCCGTAGATCGCGATCTCGTCGCGCTGCCCGAGGGCGACCTGGAGGACGAGGGGGATGAGGTGGGTCTCGACGGTGTGCCGCTCGCCCAGCGCGGCGGTGCTGCCGCCACCGTCGGCGCCGCCGTCGGTGCCGTGGGCCCCGGCGACGTTGAAGTAGCGCAGGCTCACCGCGCGGAGCGCGCCGCCCGAGGCCGCGGCGTAGTTGCCGATCGCGAGGTCGACGGCGAGCTTCGTCGCGCCGTAGGTGTTGGTCGGGCGCGTCGGCGCGTCCTCGGTGATCGGGGAGCCCTCGGGCTCGCCGTAGGTGGCCGCGGTCGAGGAGAACACCAGCCGCGGCACGTCGTGGCGCCGCAGGGCGTCGAGCAGCGCGACGGTGGTCACGACGTTGCCGTGCCAGTACTTCGCGGGCTTCTCGGCCGACTCGCCCACCAGCGAGCGCGCCGCGCAGTGCACGACGCCGTCGACGTCACCCCCGCCGAGCACCTCGTCGGCGACCTCCGCGACGTCGCCCACCACGAGGCGCGCGCCCTCGGGCACCGCGTCCCGGTGCCCCGTCGACAGGTCGTCGACCACCACCACGTCGTTGCCCGCGTCCAGCAGGTACCGGGCGCACACGCTGCCCACGTACCCCGCGCCCCCCGTGACCACCAGCGTCATGACGGCCAGTGTGCCGGGCCCCCGGCGTGGGCCCGGCGGGGGGAGGAGCTACTGGGCGCGCACCAGCACGGCGTGGGCCACCAGCGGGTCGACCTGCGCGCTCGAGCCCTTGTGGCCGACGCCCACGGCGTCGCCGAAGCGGGGGATGGCCACGACGTCGACGTCGCTGCCCGGCAGGACGCCTGCGCTCTTGAGCTCGGCCATGAGCTGCTCGTTGAGCTGGATGTGCTCGGCGATGCGGCGCACCTCGACCTTGCCGCCGCCGCCGCGGGCGAACTCGTCGAGCCGCACGAGACCCGCCTCGTCGGGGGTGGGGGTGCGCGTCGGGGCCGCGGGCTCCTCGCCGTCGCTGGTGCGGAGGGTCTCGAGACCGGGGATCGGGTTGCCGTACGGCGACACCGAGGGCTCGCCGAGCAGCGTGAAGAGCTTGCGCTCGACGGCGTCGCTCATGACGTGCTCCCAGCGGCACGCCTCGACGTGCACGTGCTCCCACTCGAGCCCGATGACGTTGACGAGCAGCAGCTCGGCGAGGCGGTGCTTCCGCATGACGGCCACCGCCTTGGCGCGGCCGCCGGGGGTGAGCTCGAGATGACGATCGCCCGCGACGTGGACCAGACCGTCGCGCTCCATGCGGGCGACGGTCTGGCTGACGGTGGGACCGCTCTGCTCCAGGCGCTCGGCGATGCGGGCTCGGAGGGGGACGACCCCTTCCTCCTCGAGCTCGTAGATCGTCCGGAGATACATCTCGGTGGTGTCGATGAGGTCGTTCATGCACACCCCTTTCCGCTCACCAATAGTACCGACGGTGTCCGACACCGATACGGCGGCGAGGTGGTGCCACAGGGCACGATCGACGCATGGACACCGAGTCGGGTCCCCTGCCCACCCCCGTCGTCGGAGTCGGCTGGCTCCGGGACGCCCTCGAGCGCCCTGCGGGGCGCCCGGTCGTGCTCGACGTGCGGTGGACGCTGCGGCCGCCACCCCGCAACGCCAAGGAGCGCAAGGCCGCCGCCCGCGAGGACCCGCCGGGCCTCGTCGAGCACGACGCCGGGCACATCCCCGGCGCCGTCTACGTCGACCTCGACACCGAGCTCGCCGGCCCGCCGGGCCCCGCGGGGCGCCACCCGCTGCCCGACCCCGACGTGCTCGAGGAGACCCTGCAGCGCGCCGGCGCCGTGGACGACTCCGAGATCGTCGTCTACGACGGCGGCGACGGGATGGCGTCGTCGCGGGCCTGGTGGGTGCTTCGCTGGGCGGGCATCCGGCCCGACCGGGTCGCGGTGCTCGACGGCGGATGGCCGGCGTGGGTGGCCGCGGGCGGTGAGGTCTCGACGGTCGGCGGGGGCGTGCGCCGCCCCGGCACGCTGCGCGTCGACGCCGGCGCAATGCCGGTGCTCACCGCCTCCGGCGCGGCCGACGTCGCCGCGGCGCGCGACGCCGTCCTGCTCGACGGGCGCTCCGCCGAGCGATTCCGGGGCGAGACCGAGCCGATCGACCCGGTCGCGGGCCACGTGCCCGGCGCCGAGAACCTGCCGGCCGCCGCGCTCATCGGCGACGACGGCCACTGGCGCGCGGCCGACGACGCGGCGTCGGTGCTGCGCCCGCTGGTCGAGGACGCGGGGACGGTCGGCGCCTACTGCGGCTCCGGGGTCAGCGCGGCGATGCTCGTGCTCGGTCTCGAGCACGCCGGCCTGCGGACACCCGCGGATCCCGCCGGGCTCTACGTCGGGAGCTGGTCACACTGGTGCGGGACGGGACGGCCCGTCGAGACCGGCCCCGGTACCGTCGCCACGTGACCAGCTCCGGAGCGCCGACGGTGGACCCGGCCCGCGTGGCCGTGGTCTGGGACGAGAGCCTCCTGGGCTACAAGCTCTCGGAGTCGCACCCGCTGCACCCGGTCCGCCTCGACCTCACGATGCGTCTCGCGCGTTCGCTGGGCGTGCTCGACGGCATCGACCTGCTGGCCCCGACGATGGCACCCGACGAGGAGCTGCGCCGCATCCACGTGGCCAGCTACCTCGACGCGGTGCGGGTCGCCCCGGAGCGCGGCGAGGACATGGCCCACCAGCTCGGGACGTCCGACAACCCGATCTTCGAGGGCATGCACGAGGCGAGCGCCCTGGCCACCGGGGCCTCGATCGCCGCGGCCCGGGAGATCGCCGAGGGCCGCGCCGACCGCGCGATCAACATCGCCGGCGGCCTGCACCACGCCATGGCCGACCACGCGTGGGGTTTCTGCGTCTACAACGACTGCGCGGTCGCGATCTCGTGGCTGCTCGACCACGGCTACGAGCGCATCTGCTACCTGGACACCGACGTCCACCACGGCGACGGCGTCCAGGCCGCGTTCTACGACGACGACCGCGTGCTGACGATCTCGATGCACCAGCACCCGCGGACGTTGTGGCCCGGCACCGGGTTCGCCTCCGAGCTCGGCAGCGGCCGGGCGTCGGGCACCGCGGTCAACCTCGCACTGCCGCCCGGCACCCGCGACCAGGGCTGGCTGCGGGCGTTCAGCGCCGTCGTCCCGTCGCTGCTGGGCGCCTTCCGGCCGCAGATCCTCGTCACCCAGTGCGGGGTGGACACCCACCACGAGGACCCACTGGCCGAGCTGTCGCTCACCGTCGACGGCCACCGCGCGATCTACAGCCGGCTGCGGGAGCTCGCGGCCGAGTACTCCGACGGCAAGTGGCTCGCCCTCGGCGGGGGCGGGTACGGGCTCTTCCGCGCCGTGCCCCGGTCCTGGACCCACCTGCTGGCCACCGTCCTCGACCGCGACGTCGAGCCGCACCGCCCGATCCCTGCGGACTGGACGTCGTACGCCACCGAGAAGACCCGGCGCCCGCTGCCGACGTCGATGACCGAGGAAGCGCCCACCGACTTCGAGCGCTGGGGCGGCTTCACCGAGGTCGAGGTCGACCCGTTCCTGCTCGAGACCCGCCGCGCGGTGTTCCCCCTGCACGGCCTGGACCCGGCGGACACCCGCGACTGACACCCCGACGAGGGCGAGGATGACCGAGATCGCCGACCCCGACGCCACGACCGCAGAGGTCCGGGCGGTGCCCGACGCGCCCTACCCCGCGCACTGGGAGGCCGACGTCGTGGCCTCCGACGGCGCGACGGCACACCTGCGCCCGATCTCGGCCGATGACGCGGACGACGTGGTCGCGTTCCACGGCCGGCTGTCGGACCGCACCCGCTACTTCCGGTACTTCAGCCCCTACCCGCACATCCCCGAGCGCGACCTCAAGAACTTCGTCGAGGTCGACCACCACGACCGCGTGGCCCTCGTGCTCTGGCTCGGTCGCGAGATCATCGCCATCGGGCGCTACGTGCGGCTCGCGCAGACCACGGCGGCCGAGGTCGCGTTCGTCGTGCGCGACGACCACCAGGGCCGGGGTCTCGGATCGATCCTGCTCGAGCACCTCGCCGCGGCCGCCCGCGAGTGCGGCCTCACGCGTTTCGTCGCCGAGGTGCTCACCGAGAACCACCAGATGGTCCGCGTCTTCCGCGATGCCGGGTTCGAGGTCAGCCGCGCGCTCGAGGGGTCGACCCTGCACCTGGAGTTCGACGTCGCGTCCACCTCGCGGGCCCGCGAGGTGCAGCTCGCGCGGGAGCAGCGCGCCGAGGCCCGCAGCGTCGCCAACGTGCTCTCGCCGCGCTCGGTGGCCGTCGTGGGCGCCTCGCCCGACGAGACGAAGATCGGCCACGTCGTCCTCGCGAACCTGCTGCGCGGCGGCTTCACCGGCCCCGTCTACCCGGTGCACCCGGAGGCGCGGTCGGTGCGCGGGGTGCGCGCGTACCCGAGCGTCACCGACATCCCCGACGACGTGGACCTCGCGGTCCTGGCGGTCCCTCCGGACGAGGTTCCGGGCGTCTTCGACGCGTGCCTCGAGAAGGGGGTGCGGGGGCTCGTCGTCATCACCTCGGGCTTCGGCGAGACCGGCCCGACGGGGCTCGCCGCGCAGCGCGAGCTGGTCACCGCCGCCCGCGCGAACGGCATGCGGGTGGTGGGCCCGAGCGCGCTCGGCGTCGTCAACCTCGCCGCGGACGTGTCGCTCAACGCCTCGCTCGCGCCGCGGCTGCCCCCGCCGGGCCGGGTGGGCTTCTTCTGTCAGTCCGGTGCGCTCGGCATCCAGATCCTCGCCGCCGCGGCCGAGCGTCGCCTCGGGCTGTCGTCGTTCGTCTCGGCGGGCAACCGCGCCGACCTCTCGGGCAACGACCTCATGCAGTACTGGGACACCGATCCCGACACCGACGTCGTCCTGCTCTACCTCGAGACGTTCGGCAATCCGCGCAAGTTCGCCCGGGTCGCGCGCCGGCTCGCCCGGACGAAGCCCGTGATCGCGGTGAAGAGCGGGCGCCACGTCGCCGCCGCGCCGGGCCTCGCGGGCAGCGCGCAGCCCATCGACGAGGCCGCCGTGGGCGCGGTGTTCGACCAGTCCGGGGTGATCCGTGTCGACTCGGTCGACGAGCTCTTCGACGCCGCCCAGCTGCTCGCCCACCAACCCCTGCCGCCCGGCCCGCGGATCGGGATCGTCGGCAACTCCACGGCGCTGGGCGTGCTGGCCGCGGACGTCGTGCTCGCCCAGGGCCTGTTCCTCGCCCGGGACCCGGTCGACCTGGGGACGTCCAGCGGCGCCGAGGAGCTGCGCGCGGCGGTGGCCGACCTCCTCGCCGACGACCAGTGCGACGCCCTGGTCGTCGTCTTCGTGCCGGCGATCACCACCGACCCCACCGACCACGCCCGGGCCCTCGCCGACGCGGTCCGCGGCGCCGAGAAGCCCGTGGTCTCGACGTTCCTGGCCTCCGAGGGTGTCCCCGAGGTGCTCACGGTCTCCGACGGCGAGGGCGGCGGACCGCAGCGCGGCAGCATCCCGTCGTACCCGAGCCCCGAGCGCGCGGTGCTCGCGCTGGCCCGCGCGGTGCGCTACACGCAGTGGCGCTCGCGGCCGGTCGGCGACTTCGTCGTCCCGTCCGGAGTCGACCTCGAGGCGGCGCAGACGCTCGTCGCGGCGATCGAGCCCGGCCCGCGCACGTTGCTCACCGACGAGCAGGCCGACGCGCTGCTGCGCTGCGTCGGGGTGATCGTGGCGCCGTTCCGCCGGGTGCGCTCGGCCGACGACGCGGTCGCCGTGGCGCGGGAGCTGGGCGGCGCGGTGGTGCTCAAGACCGCCGATCGCAGCTGGCGACACCGCACCGACCTGCGCGGGGTGCACGTGGGGCTCACCGAGTCCACCGCCATCGCGAGCGCCTACGAGCAGCTCGTCGAGCTCTCGGGCTCCGACGAGGTGTACGTCCAGGTGCAGGCCCCGCCGGGGATCCCGTGCGTGGTGGAGGTGCGCGACGACCCGTCGTTCGGCTCGCTCGTGTCGTTCGGGCTCGCCGGGGTGGTGGGGGAGCTGCTCGGCGACCGCGCCTACCGCGCCACGCCGCTGTCGACGATGGACGCGGCGACGCTCGTGCGCGCCCCCCGGGCCGCCCCGCTGCTCGACGGCTACCGGGGCGCCCGCCGGGCGGACCTGCCCGCCCTCGAGGACCTCGTGCTCCGGATCGGCGTGCTCGCCGACGCCGTTCCCGAGATCCGCTCGCTCGTGCTCGACCCGGTGCTCGCCGCCGAGCGCGGGGCGCACGCCACCGGCGTCACCGTGGTGCTCGGCCCTCCGCCGGGTCCCAGCGACGCCGGGCCGCGCCGGTTGCGCTAGCGCGTCCTCCGAGCCAGAGCACCCGAAAGTGCTCACGGGAGCGCAGCACACCGCGGACGACGGCGCCCTACCGTCGGACGCACCATGCGCCACGCATTCGCGATCCCGCCGGTCCTGCGCCTCGGTCTGCTCGCGGCCGTCGTCCTGCTCGCCGCCGGCTGCGGTGAGGCGGGGGAGACGCCGGCCCCCCCGACCGCGGCCACGATCCCCACCGGCGCGCCGCCGGCGAACCGCCCCGTCCCGGCGACCCCGGACCCGCTGGTGGCGACACCGCCCGCGGGCACGACGGTGCTCCCCGTCGAGCGGGTCGACGCCGGGGCGCTGCCGGCGGGGCTGCCGACGCTCGTCTGGACCCGAGGGGACCGCACCCTCGGCGTCTACGGACGCGCGGGTGGGTGCACGGACGCGCGGCTGGAGGTCGTCGAGCAGGGCGCGGAGCGCGTCGTCCTGCGGGTCGTCCAGTTCACGACCGGCCCCGGGCCGTGCACGCGCGAGCTGCTCTACCCGCCGCTCGAAGTGACCCTCGACGCCCCGTTGGACCGGCGTCCGGTGGTGCTCACCGGGCAGGTGCCCTGAGGGCGGTGGGAGCCCGGACCCCGGAAAGCCGGAAGACCGGGCCGGCCCCCGACCGTCCCGGTCTCCCGTCGCGAGGCGAGGTCGGGTTGCGACCTGCCGTCGTGGATTGTGGCCGAGCCGGTGGACCCCACGTGAGTGGGATCACACCCGGCCCGTGCGCCTCAGACTGCCGTTACCGGCCAGTCACCGTCAATGCGCAGTTCGGGCCACCGACCGGAACGATCCCGACACGGTGCGTCGCCGAACCGGGGTCGCGCGGTCAGCTCGCGGCGTAGGCCTTGAGCCGGCTGGCACGGTCGCCGTCGCGGAGCTTGACCATGACCTCGCGCTCGATCTGGCGCACCCGCTCGCGGGAGAGCCCGAACTGCCGGCCGATCTGGTCGAGCGTGCGCGGCTGGCCGTCGTCCAGGCCGTAGCGCAGCCGGATGACGTTCTGCTCCCGCTCGTCGAGCGTCGCGATGACGCGGCGCATGTCGTCGTGGAGCAGGCCGGAGATGACCGTCGACTCGGCGTCGGTGGCCTCGGCGTCCTCGATGAAGTCCCCGAGCGGGGCCTCCTCCTCGGAGCCGACCGGCATGTCCAGGCTCACCGGGTCGCGGCTGTGGTCGAGGAGGTCCGCGACCTTCTCCACCGCGATGCCCGACTCCTCGGCCAGCTCCTCGTGGGTGGCCTCGCGGCCGAGGGTCTGGTGGAGGTCGCGCTTGATCCGGGCGAGCTTGTTGACCTGCTCGACCAGGTGGACGGGCAGACGGATGGTGCGGGCCTGGTCGGCCATGCCACGGGTGATGGCCTGGCGGATCCACCACGTCGCGTACGTCGAGAACTTGAAGCCCTTGGCGTAGTCGAACTTCTCCACGGCGCGGATCAGGCCGAGGTTGCCCTCCTGGATCAGGTCCAGCAGCGGCATGCCGCGTCCCGTGTAGCGCTTGGCCAGCGAGACGACCAGGCGCAGGTTCGCCTCGAGCAGGTGCGCGCGGGCCCGCCGACCGTCGCGGGCCACGGCCCGGAGGTCGGAGGCGCGCTGGGGGTCGAGGTCCTCGGACTGCTCGAGCAGGTGCGCCGCGTAGACGCCCGCCTCGATGCGGCGTGCCAGGTCCACCTCGTCGGCGGCCGTCAGCAGCGCGGTTTTTCCGATACCGTTGAGGTAGACGCGGACGAGGTCCGCCGCAGGGCCCTGGGCGTCGAGGTCGCTCTCGGCAGACCCGGTCGGCGTGGCCGCCTCGGGGCCGGTCTGCGGTGCGAGTGTCGCCGTCATTGCTTCCTCCCTGCGCGGCGCGAAGGTGCTGTGGCGCCGCTACATCTGGTCGAACGCGTCGGGGACGGCGTTCGTTCCCGTCGTGGGATACAACAGTGGGGTGCCCGCTGTGGCGTGCCCGACGCATGGCGCGCGCCACCTGCGGGCAACGACTTCCGGATCTCCACCCGACGGCCCGAGCGCGGCTGCGCTACGTCTCCACGAGCACCGTGAAGGGGCCGTCGTTGCTGGACACAACGCGCATGTCGGCCCCGAACTTCCCCTCCGCGACGGGCGCCCCGCGCCGGCGTAGCGCCTCGACCACCCCCTCGACCGCCGCGCGCGCCACTGCCGGAGGTGCGGCCGCGGACCACGAGGGGCGCCGGCCCTTGCGGGTGTCGCCGTAGAGGGTGAACTGGCTGACGACGAGCAGGCCGGCCCCGGTCTCGGCGCAGGAGCGCTCGTCGCCTCTCCTTTCCCCGTCGCTGCGCTCGCCCCTGAGCAGGCGCAGCTCGTGGAGCTTGCGCGCCATGGTCTCCGGGGCGTCGGGACCGTCGTCGCGGTGGACCCCGAGCAGCACGAGCAGCCCGGGGGCGTCCAGCTCGCCGACGACCTCGTCGCCCTCGGGGCCCTCGACGGTCACGCGCGCCCAGGCCACGCGGCTCACGACGGCCCGCACGTCACCCTCACTCCCACACCAGCATCCCGTGCCGGACCAGGTCCCGGACGACGGGAAGGGCGGCCTCGGCGAGCTCGTCGGCATCACGGCCGTGGGCCAGCGCGAGCAGATCGAGGAGGTCGCGTAGCGGCAGGTACCCGCGACACCCGGCCAGCAGGGCGACGCCCAGCTCGTCGACGTCGTGGCGCCACTGCGGACCGTCGAGGCGCACCAGCGTCGCCGCCACCTCCGACCAGCCCTCGTCGGTGGGGACGAGCCCGCGCTCGAGGGCGACGGTGTCCGGCACCCGGGGCCGCGTGTCGAGCAGCGTGTCGCCGGGGTGCCGGGCGAGCCAGGCCGTGCGGTCGAGCCACGCCTCGATCTCGGGGCCCAGCGGGTCGTCGTGGGACTGGCGGAGGTCCTCGCAGACGACCGTGCCCGCGACGTCCGGGGCGGTGCGGCGCAGGGTCACGAACCCGAACCCGATCGCGTGAACGCCCTCGCCGGCCAGGAAGTCCAGCCACCGCTCCGAGAGCGCCGTGCCCTCGGGCGAGGCCGGGTCGACGCCCGCGTCGCGCAGCCAGGTCCCGACGTGCAGCGCGGGATCCGCGACGTCGCGCTGCACCACCCACGCGTCCAGCCCGCCCGGCGCGGCGGCCTCCGCCGCCTCCGCGAGCCAGGTGCGCGGGCGCTCGGTCCAGTCGTCGGAGGTGATCAGCCAGGAGGCGAGCAGCTGGGCGACGCCGCCCTCGGTCAGGAAGCCGGGCAGCCGGCCCACCAGCAGGGCGCTCGCCCCGTCGCCGCCGAGCCCGGAGTCGCGGTAGACGTGGTCCACCTGCGGCGGCCCGGGTACGAACGGCGGGTTGCTGACGATCTGGTCGAACCGGCGCCCGGCCACCGGCTCGAGCCACGGGCCGGCGAGGAGCTCGGCGTCGACGCCGGAGAGCGCGAGCGTCACCCGCGCCATGTCCAGCGCGCGGTCCGAGACGTCCGTGCCCGTCATCCGGCGCGCGTGTCCGGAGCAGTGCAGCACCTGCACCCCGCACCCCGTGCCCACGTCCAGGAGCGTGTCGACCGGGCGGCGGACCGTCGCCCGCGCCAGTGACAGCGACGCCGCGCCGGTGCCCAGGACGTGTTCGCGGTCGGCGGTCCGGCCGGCGGGATCGACCTCGAGGTCCGAGAGCACCCACCACGTTCCGGCATCCGGAACGGCCGCGTCGCCGTGCGGGCGCAGGTCCAGCGCAGCGGAGACCTGCCCGTCCCGGTCGCTGAGCAGCCCGGCGGAGACGGCCTCGCCGACGTCCACGGGCTCCAGCGCCTCCGCTGCCTCGTCCCGCGGCACGGCGTCGCCCAGCAGGAACAGCCGGATCAGCGTTCCCGCGTCGCCGGCGTCCCGGACCGCGCGGCGGGCCGGTGTGGTCTCGCCGCGGTCGAGCGCGGCACGCGCCGCCGGTCCGAGGAGCGCGGCCACCCGGTCCACCGTGAACCCCATTCGCCCCAAAGCCGTGCGTAAGCCACGCCACATTCGGGCATCAGGAACGACGACACCCTCCGTGACAGCGATGTCCGATTCGGGGAGGTCGTGTCGGGGCACGCACGTGATCGTCACACTGCAGCCGCAGTCGATCATCGCCACCCTGGCCGCGACCTCTCCGATCGCACCGTTGCCTCGGGCAGGGATGTGCGTGACGGTACGCACACAGCAAGGGGCACCAGGCGTCGACGGCGCCGACCGGTGCCCGTGACGACGACCGGGAGGCACACGCGGATGTCGGAAGCGACCACCAGCCAGGAGGGGAAGACCTACCCGCCGGACTCGGAGCTGTCGAAGACGGCCAACGTGCGGCCGGAGATGCTGGAGCAGGACCTCCAGGAGTTCTGGAGCGAGCAGGCCAAGGACAAGATCAGCTGGTTCGAGCCCTTCGACACGGTTCTCGACTGGAACCTGCCCTACGCGAAGTGGTTCGTCGGCGGGAAGCTCAACGCCTGCTACAACTGCGTCGACCGGCACGTCGAGAACGGCAAGGGCGACAAGGTGGCCCTGCACGTCGTGCCCGACGACGGCCCGGACTCGTCCGAGGCGCGGGACATCACCTTCTCGCAGCTGCAGGAGCAGGTGGTCAAATTCGCCAACGGGCTCAAGAAGCTCGGCGTCGGCAAGGGCGTCCCTGTCGGGATCTACATGCAGATGATCCCCGAGGCCGTCGTGGCGATGCTGGCGTGCGCCCGTCTGGGTGCGCCGCACACCGTGGTGTTCGGCGGGTTCAGCGGCAAGGCCGTGGCCGAGCGCTGCAACGACCTCGAGTGCAAGGTCCTCATCACCCAGGACGAGTCGATGCGCGGCGGCAAGGCCGGCGCGCAGAAGACCAACGCCGACGAGGGTCTCGACGCCGGCCCGACCACCGTCGAGAAGGTCGTCGTCGTCAAGCGCTCCGGGGCGGACATCCCGATGGGCGACCGCGACGTCTACCTCGACGACCTCACCTCGGACGTCTCCGGCGACGCGTCGGACTGCCCGTGCGAGCCGATGGAGTCCGAGGACCTGCTCTTCCTGCTCTACACGTCGGGCTCCACCGGGAAGCCGAAGGGCGTCGTCCACACCACCGGCGGCTACCTCGTCGGCACGGCGACGACCCACAACCTGGTCTTCGACGTCAAGGACGACTCGGTCTACTGGTGCGCGGCCGACATCGGCTGGATCACCGGCCACAGCTACATCGTCTACGGGCCGCTGGCCAACGGGTGCACCTCGGTGCTCTTCGAGGGCGTTCCCGGCTACCCGGACAAGGACGTGTGGTGGAGGACCATCGACAAGTACGGGGTGACGATCCTCTACACCTCGCCGACGGCGATCAAGTCGCACATGAAGGCCGGCGAGCAGCACATCGAGGGCCACGACCTGAGCTCGATCAAGATCCTCGGGAGCGTCGGTGAGCCGATCAACCCGGACGTCTGGGAGTGGTACCGCGAGCACGTCGGCGGCGGCAAGGCGCCGATCATGGACACCTGGTGGCAGACCGAGACCGGGCACATCCTGATCACGCCGCTGCCCGGGATCACCACGATGAAGCCGGGCATGGCGCAGCAGCCGTTCCCCGGCGTGCGTCCGGAGATCCGCGACGACGAGGGCAACCAGCTCGGCGTCGAGCAGACCGGCAACCTCGTGCTCACCCAGCCCTGGCCGGGCATGATGCGCACGCTCTACAACGACGACCAGCGCTTCAAGGACACCTACTGGTCGAAGTACTCCGACGCGTACTTCGCCGGTGACGGCGCCAAGTACGACGCCGACGGCGACATCCAGCTCATGGGTCGCATCGACGACGTCGTCAACGTGTCCGGCCACCGTCTCTCGACCTTCGAGGTCGAGAGCGCCCTGGTCGAGCACGCCGACGTCGCCGAGGCCGCCGTCGCGGCGCGCAAGGACGACGACACCGGGCAGGCGATCGTCGCCTTCGTGTCGCTCAAGGGCGACAAGGAGGGCACCGAGGAGCTGGAGCAGGCGCTGCGCGAGCAGGTCGCTCAGTCGATCGGCAAGCTCGCCCGTCCCGCGACGGTGATCTTCGCCAGCGACCTTCCGAAGACGCGGTCGGGGAAGATCATGCGGCGGCTCCTCAAGAACCTCGCGGAGGGCGAGGAGCTGGGCGACACGTCCACGCTCGTCGACCCGACCGTCGTGGAGGAGATGCAGAAGCAGATGAACAGCTAGGTGCGCTTCGCGCATGTGAGCACGTCGAGGTGCTCCGGCACCTCGACGTGGTCACATGACGCAGCCACGGGAACGAACGGCGCTTTCGTTGCATTCGATGCAGCGAAAGCGCCGTTCGTTCGTTCGGGGGCCGGCGCCCAGGGTCGGCACCGAAGATCACGGGCGCGCGAAGCACCTCGCCCGCGTTCGTGAGGTGGACGGCGCGCCCGTGATCTCCCGGGCCGCCGGGGGACGGCTCAGCTGACGGCGGGCGGCTGGAGCTCGGTGGCGTGATCGGCGCGCTCGTGGACCTCGGGCTGCGGCGGCTCCTCGCGACGCAGCACCACGAGCTGCTCGGTGATCCGGCCCATGATCCGGTCGGTGGCCTCCTGCAGGGCGGTGCGCCCGATCCGTCCCTCGCGCAGGTCGTCGAGGGTGACGGGCGGACCCGCGAGCACGCTCAGGGTCGCGCGCGGGTAGAGCGTGCCGACCCTCGCGGTCGGCGGGAGCAGGTGGTTGGAGCCCCACTGGGCCACCGGGATCACCGGCGCCCCGGTCTCCAGGGCCATGCGTGCGACGCCGGTGCGCGCCGGGCGGGGCCAGCCGTCGGAGTGCTCGGCGAAACCGCCCTCCGGGTAGACGACGACCACCTCGCCCTGCCGCACCGCCTCGACCGCCGCGCGGAAGGCCTCGATGCCGGAGGCGCTCCGGTCGACAGGGATGTGTCGGCCCCCGCGCAGCGGCGCGCCGACCACCGTCTGGCCCCACAGCTCCTTCATCGCGAGGAAGCGGGGCACGCGGCCCTGGGCCACGCAGTAGGAGACCAGGACGATCGGGTCGACGTGCGAGAGGTGGTTCACCGCGAGCAGCGCCCCGCCGGAAGCCGGCACCTGGCGCCCGCCGCGGAAGTCCCAGCGCGCCACGGCCATGAGCACCGGCCAGAGCAGGTCGATCGCGAAGCCGTACCAGAAGCCGCGGTCGGTGCGGGGGTAGAGCGCCAGGATCGCGAGCTTGCGCCACAGCCGCATCGGCCGCCCCGGACGACGTCGGTCGTGGGCCTGGGAGATCCGGCGGAGCCGGTCCTGACGCGCCATGCCGCAGATCATGTCTTCCGCCGCACGCGGTCGCATGGGTGGATGCCCTCAGACGATGGCGTAGCCGGGTCGGAGGAGGAGCTGGGCCCCGACGACGAGGGAGACCAGGCCGATGAAGAGCCAGGTCAACGACCACACGAACTCCGGGATGAGAGTCATCTTTCTCAGGTCCTCGGAGTCCCCGGAACCGCCCAGGACACGGACGATGCGCAGGAGGCCACCGAGAAGGAGCAGCCACGCGATGGCGACCGCGAAGGCGGCCTGGAGCGACGGCGTTCCCGCGATGAGCAACCAGCCGAGACCGAGGGTGATCAAGCCCGGGATCAGGAACGCGAGAGCGTTGCGGGACCGGGCCACGGCCAGCACAGACAGAACGATCGAGACCAACAGGACGGCCCACGGGTTGCCCGCGGCGATGAGTGCGGCCGCCGCCAGGCCCAGGAACGACGGCACGATGTAGGCGACGAAGCTGCTGAAGATCCTGGTGAGCCAGATTCCGGGGCCCGCCGCCACGGTCTCGCCGTCGGCATTGTCCTTCAGGTTCCAGTAGCGGGTGCCCCGCAGCGTCAGAAGGTTGGCGAGCATGTGGCCGCCCTCGTGCGCAAGCGTGACGGGGTACCGGGCGAGGATCGGGGAGAACAACACGAACAACAGCACGATGAACCCCGTACCGAACGCGATCGGTTCTCCCACGATCGGGACGTCATTGACCCCCAGGTCCACCCCCACCATGAGGTGAATCGCAGCACGTTCCGTATCCGGATCACCCGGATGACACGCCGTCTACGCCCGATCGCGACGAGGCAACTGTGACGGATGCGAACCGGGCGAACCGATCGCCGGTGCGGTCCGATCCATGGGACGTCGCGACGGAGGGAGAACACGGTGGGCGCAGGGGCAGCACAGCGGGTGGCGGACGCGGTCGGGGCGTTCCTCGAGGGCCCGGTGCCGGTGCGCATCCGGGCGTGGGACGGCAGCGAGGCCGGGGCGGCGCCGGGTCCCGGCGTGCCGACGGTGGTGCTGCGCTCGCGGCGGGCGCTGCGCCGGCTGCTGTGGGAGCCGGGCGAGATGGGCCTGGCGCACGCCTACGTCTCGGGTGACCTCGACGTCGACGGCGACCTCGCCGAGGGGCTCTCGGCGATGTGGGCGCTGGTGAACTCGGGAACGATCACGAAGCGCCGCCCCGGGGCCCGCGAGCTCCCGGGGCTCGCCGCGCAGGCCGTGCGTCTCGGGCTCCTCGGCACCAAGCCGGCGCCGCCGCCCGAGGCCATCAGGATCAAGGGGCGGCTGCACAGCAAGCGCCGGGACAGGGCGGTCATCGCCCACCACTACGACGCCGGCAACGCGTTCTACAGCCTGCTGCTCGACGACTCGATGGCCTACTCGTCGGGCTACTGGACGTCGGAGGACAGCACCCTCGAGCAGGCGCAGCGCGACAAGCTCGACCTGATCTGCCGCAAGCTCGACCTCGCGCCCGGGCGCAGGCTGCTCGACATCGGCTGCGGCTGGGGCTCGCTCGCCGTGCACGCCGCGCGCGAGTTCGGCGCCCAGGTGCGTGCGGTGACGATCTCCCGCGAGCAGCGCGACCAGGTCAACGCCCGGATCCGTGCCGAGGGGCTCGCCGGCCAGGTGCAGGTCGACCTGCTCGACTACCGCGATGTCGCCGAGAAGATCACCGCGGTCGACGGCCCCTTCGACGCCGTGAGCGCGATCGAGATGGGTGAGCACGTCGGCGACGCGCACTACCCGGTCTTCGCCGCGACCCTCCACGGCGCGCTCCGGCCGGGCGGGCGGGCCCTGGTCCAGCAGATGTCGCGCGGGGCGAACGCGCCCGGCGGCGGCGCGTTCATCGAGACCTACGTGACGCCGGACATGGTGATGCGCCCCGTCGGCGACACCCTGACGTTCCTGCAGCGCTCGGGCCTCGAGGTCCGCGACGTGCACGTCATGCGGGAGCACTACGTCCCGACGATCCGGGCCTGGCTCGCCACCCTCGAGGAGCGCTTCGACGAGGCCGTCGGGCTCCTCGGCGAGCGCGGCGCGCGGATGTGGCGGCTCTACCTGGCCGGGGGCGCGCTGGCGTTCGAGGAGAACCGCATGGGCGTCGACCAGATCCTCCTCGCCCGCCCCACCGACCGCGGCCGCAGCGGCATGCCCGCCACGCGCGACGACTGGTCCGTGCGAGCGCGTTCGGACGCGGGTACGCCGGGCTCGTGAGTCCTGCCTTCGCGATTGACACCTTCGACCTTGCCGCCTTCGGCCTCCTGCTCGCGGCCGCGGTGGCCGGCGTCGTCGTGGTGTTCGCGGCGACGCTGGTCGTCGCGCTCCTGGCCGGGCGGCACAGCGTCGTCGACGTGACGTGGGGCCTGGGCTTCGTGGTCGTCGCCGTGAGCGCCTACGTGACCTCGGGTGTCCTCGGCGTCGGCAACACCGTGGTGCGCACCGTCGTGCTCGCGCTCGTGGCGGTCTGGGGCCTGCGCCTGGCGATCTACATCGGCTGGCGCAACCACGGGAAGGGCGAGGACCCGCGCTACGCGGAGATGCTCGGCGACGACCACCCGCCGGGCGCGGTGACCGCGTACGTGCTCCGCAAGGTCTATCTGCCGCAGGCCGGCGTCATGCTCGTCGTGTCACTGCCGGTGCTGGCCGCGATGGTGCGGGCGTCGACGGTGCTGCCCGTGGTGATCGTCGGGGCGGTGGTGTGGCTGGTCGGGTTCGCCTTCGAGTCGGTCGGCGACGCCCAGCTCGCGTCGTTCAAGTCCGACCCGGACAACAAGGGCAAGGTCATGGACTCGGGACTCTGGCGCTACACCCGCCACCCGAACTACTTCGGCGACGCCTGCGTCTGGTGGGGCGTCTTCGTCGTCGCCGCGGGCCACCCGCTCGCCCTGGTCACGGTCGTCGGGCCGCTGCTGATGACGTACCTGCTCACGTCCGTGACGGGCAAGGAGCTCACCGAGAAGTCGATGTCGCAGCGCCCGGGGTACGACGAGTACGTCCGTCGCACGTCGGGCTTCCTGCCGCTGCCCCCGGGCTCCCGCCCGGCCCGCGCCACGTGAGACGGGCGCGCGCCGGTCGGGACGGGCTCAGGCGCCCTGACGCTCGCGGAGGGTCTTGAGGGCGTCGTCGGCGTGCAGGTCGAACTTCATCTCGCTGCCGATCACCTCGAGCACCGTGCGGTCGGTGTCGATGACGAAGGTCTTGCGCTTCACCGGCAGCGCCGGCAGCCACGACCGCTTCGCGCCGAACTGCTTGGCGACGGCACCGTCGGGGTCCGAGAGAAGGGGGTAGTCGAAGGAGTGCGTGGTCGAGAACGTGTGCTGCCTCTCCACCGAGTCGGCGCTGATGCCGACGCGCTGGGCCCCCACCGCGGCGAACTCGGACGCGAGGTCGCGGAAGTGGCAGCTCTCCTGGGTGCAGCCGCCCGAGGAGGCCAGGGGGTAGAAGAACAGCACCACCGGTCCGTCGGCGAGCAGCCCGGACAGCGTCCGGCGGGCGCCGGTGTCGTCGGCGAGCTCGAAGTCGGGGGCGATGTCTCCGGCCTTCATGGGGGGTTCCTTCCGCGGGCGGGGATGTCTCGGGACGCGTACGTCCCGGGCGCGTGAGGGGTTCGGCGGCCGTGACGGGGGCGTGTCCGCGACCCATGATCCTCGCGCTCGCCGGCCGGGAGGGTGGCGCGCGCCTCGTCCGCTGAGGCGCCTCCCGGACCGCGTCCCCACGCCGCAGGCCGCAGGATGGAGACGTGACGCTCCCGCGCCTCGACCGCGTCCGTCCCGCCACCCGGCGTCCCGTCACCGGGGCCGTGGTCGTGCTGCACGGCGGGAGCCCGAACAACCGGGAGGCCGCCGACGGGCTGCGGCTGCCCTACCTGCGGATGGTGCCGTTCGCGCGCAGCCTAGCGTCGGCCGGAGCCCGCCGCGGGGTGGACGTCGGCCTGTTGCGCTACCGCTACCGCGGCTGGAACGCGCCCGACCTCGACCCGGTGCAGGACGCCCGCTGGGCGCTGCGCGACCTGCGACAGCGCCACGGCGACGTCCCGGTCGTGCTGGTCGGGCACTCGATGGGCGGGCGGACCGCGCTGCGCGTCGGCGGCGACGAGGGCGTGGTCGGCGTCGCCGGGCTGGCGCCGTGGATCGAGCGCGGCGAGCCCTGGGAGCACCTCACGGGCCAGACGGTGCTGATCGCCCACGGCGACCGCGAGCGGATGACCTCCCCGCAGGCCTCCCGGTGGTTCGCCGGCCGTGTGGCGACGATCTCCGACCGCGTCGCGCGCTTCGACGTCCTCGGCGACGGCCACACGATGCTGCGGCGGGCGTCCGACTGGCACGACCTCGTCACACACTTCGCTCTCGGGGCCCTCGGACTCGAACCGTTCACCGAGCCCGTCGCGAAAGCGATGGCGGCAGGGGATCCGGACGGACTGGAGGTCCCCCTGGAGAATCCGTAGGGATTCGGGTGAGGAGTGGTGGCATGCGGGAGCGGGTCGCGGTCGTCGGTGCGGGGGTCTCGGGACTCACCGCGGCCTACCTGCTCCAGCGGCGGTACGACGTCACCCTGTTCGAGGCGGAGGGCCGTCTCGGCGGGCACGCGCACACCCACGAGCTCGACACCGTCGCGGTCGACTCCGGGTTCATCGTCCACAACGACGTCACGTACCCGAACCTGCTGAGGCTGTTCGCCGAGCTCGGGGTCGCGACGCAGGACTCCGAGATGAGCATGAGCGTCCGCGACGAGGCCACCGGCCTCGAGTACGCCGGCGCCCGCGGGCTCAGGGGCCTGTTCGCCCAGCCGCGCAACGTCGCGAACCCGCGCTACCTGCGGATGCTCGGCGAGGTCCTACGCTTCCACCGCCAGGCCCGCGCCGTGGTGGACGGGACGTCGCCGCTCGCCGAGGACGTCACGTTCGGCGAGTTCCTCGACGCCGGCGGCTACTCGCCGTACTTCGTCGAGACCTTCGCGGTGCCCGTGGTGTCCGCGGTCTGGTCGTCGGGGCCGGAGCTCTCGCGGCAGTACCCGGCGCGCTACCTGTTCACGTTCCTCGCGAACCACGGGATGCTCTCGATCGGCGGCTCGCACCGCTGGCGCACCGTCGTCGGCGGCTCGCGCACCTACGTCGAGCGCGCCGCGAAGGGGCTGTCGGCGGTGGAGGTGTCGACGCCGGTCCGGGCCGTCGTGCGCAGCGGGGACGAGGTGCGTGTCCGCGACGACGCCGACGTCGAGCGCCGCTTCGACCGCGTCGTCGTCGCCACCCACGCCCCGGACGCGCTGCGCCTGCTCTTCGCGCCGACCGCCGAGCAGGTGTCGGTGCTCGGGGCCTTCCGCTACTCGCCCAACGAGACCGTCCTGCACACCGACACCTCGGTGCTCCCGCGCGCCGAGGGGGCCCGGGCGTCGTGGAACCTGCTGCGCGTGCCGGGGGAGTCCAAGGTGCTGGTCAGCTACGACATGACGCGGCTGATGCGGTTGCCCCAGGATCCCCACAGCCCGGAGACCTACGTCGTCACGCTCAATGCGACCGACCGCATCGACCCGAGCACGGTCATCGCGCGCATGGACTACGAGCACCCCGCCTACACCCCGGAGTCGGTCGCGGCCCAGCACCGGCTGCCGGAACTGAACGACGACCGGCTCGCCTTCGCCGGCGCCTACCACGGGTGGGGCTTCCACGAGGACGGTTGCGCCTCGGGTGTGCGCGCCGCCGCCGCCCTCGGCGCGACGTGGTGAGCTGGCTCTACGAGGCCGAGGTCGGCCACCGGCGCCTCGAGAGCCTCGACGACGCCTTCACCCACCGGCTCTACCTGTGGCTCGTCGACCTCGACGACCTGCCCCGCCTGCCCGCGCCGCTCCGGCCGTTCGCGCGGTTCCGGGCCGCCGACCACATCGGCCACCCCGACCGCACGATCCGCGAGAACCTCGACGCGTTCCTGGCCGCGCGGGGGATCGCGCGGCCCCCGCGGGTCCTCATGCTCGCCCACGCCCGCGTGCTCGGGTGGGTGTTCAACCCGATCACGCTCTACTGGTGCCGCGACGCCGACGGCGCGCTCGTGGCCGTCGTCGCTGAGGTGCACAACACCTACGGCGGGCGCCACCACTACCTGCTCGAGGTGGACGAGGCCGGCCGCGCCCGCGTCGACAAGGACTTCTACGTCTCGCCGTTCTTCCCCGTCGACGGCGAGTACCGGATGCGCGTGCCGGAGCCGGGGGAGACGCTCTCGGCGACGATCGTGCTGCGCCGCGAGGGCGGGACGGCGTTCGTCGCTACGCTGCGCGGTCGGCGACGGCCCGCCACGGCGCGCACGGTGCTCGCCGCCGTCCTGCGACACCCGGCGGTGACGCTGCGCGTGTCGGCGGCCATCCGGCACCGGGGCATCCGGTTGTGGGCCCGCGGCCTGCCGGTGATCGCCCGCCGTCCCGTCGACACCGGCCGCGGGCTCGATCAGCTCGCCGCGGCGCCCCGGTCCTGAGGCGGTTCCTGGCTGGTATCGCTCGCTCAGCGAGCGATACCAGCCAGTAACCAGGCACACTGCCTCGCCGTGACCGCTCCGCTCACCATCCGCGTCGCCGGAGCCGCCGACGTGGACTCCCTGCTCGCCCTCGTCCACAGCGCCTACCGGGGTCCGTCGGGCCGCGAGGGCTGGACGTCGGAGGCCGACCTCATCGACGGCCCGCGCACCACCCGCGAGCTGCTCGCCGCCGACGTCGCCGATCCGTCGATCTCCGTGCTCGTCGCCGGCGACCTGCTCGGCTGCGCCGCCGTCACGCACGAGGCGGGCGCGTCGACGGCGTCGTTCGGCCTGTTCGCGGTGCGGCCCGGGCTCCAGGGCGGGGGCGTCGGGTCTGCGCTCCTCGCCGCGGCCGAGGACCACGCGCGCGAGCGGGGCGCGACGGTCATGGAGATGCTCGTCATCGACCGCCGCGAGGAGCTCATCGCCTGGTACGAGCGCCGGGGCTACGCCCGGACGGGGGAGAGCCGCCCGTTCCCCTACGGCGCCGAGGGCGTGGGCGAGCCGCGGGACGACGACTTCAGGTTCGCCGTGCTCGCGAAGAATCTGGGACGCTGACCCGGTGCCCGACCTGACCCTCGCGCAGGACGCCGATGCCGACGCGGTCCTGAGCTCGAACCCGCTCGCGCTGCTCATCGGCATGCTGCTCGACCAGCAGTTCCCGATGGAGCGCGCGTTCGCCTCGCCCGCCCTGCTCACCGAGCGCCTCGGTGGCCCGCTCACGGCCGCCGGGATCGCCGAGTACGACACCGAGGCCCTGGTCGCGGCGTTCACCGGCCCGCCGGCGCTGCACCGCTACCCGCGCTCGATGGCCGAGCGGGTGCAGGCGCTCTGCCGGACGATCGTCGCCGACTGGGGTGGCGAGGTCGAGCGCCTCTGGAGCGACGCCGCCGACGGCCGCACGGTGCTGGCGAACCTGCAGTCGCTGCCCGGCTTCGGCAAGCAGAAGGCGCAGATCTTCACGGCCCTGCTCGGCAAGCAGTGCGGCGTGCGCCCCGAGGGCTGGCGCGAGGCCGCGGGCTCCTACGGGGACGACGGCTCGCGCCGCTCGATCGCCGACGTCGTCGACCCCGTCACGCTCGCCGAGGTGCGCGAGTTCAAGCAGGCGCAGAAGAAGGCGGCCAAGGCCGCGAAGGCCGACGCGCCCTCCTGACCCACCCCCAGGTGGCGCTCGGGGCGCCCAGGGTTGAGTCTGAGAGGTGCGGGCACCCGCGCAGGAGAGGTGCCGAGGAGGCGACGAACGTGAACCGACGTCACGACGACGACGGGCCGATCCTGATCACTCAGGCCCAGGTCTCGTACGACGAGGAGTTCGCGGCGCGCAAGAAGCGCTATTCGCTGATCATGGCGTGCCGCATCCCGTGCCTCATCCTCGCCGGGGTCTTCGGCATCGCCTTCCAGTGGCCGTGGGTCGCGGTCGCGTTCATCGTGCTGTCGGTGCCGCTGCCGTGGGTCGCGGTGCTCATCGCGAACGACCGCCCGCCGAAGAAGGCCGAGAAGGCCAACCGCTACCGCAGGAACCACCGCGAGCTCGACAGCGTGCCCGACGCGCAGATCATCGAGGCCGCCGAGGTGCTCGACCAGCGCACCGAGTGGCCCCGTCGGTCCCCGCAGGACGGCCGGGCCCACGAGGCGCCGCGCACGGGCACCGAGGGCTGATCTCGCCCCGCGCGGACCGGACGGACGGTGCTGCCGTCACCCGCTTCAGGCGCCCCGCAGGAACGGGGTGCGCAGGGGCGCGATCTGGGGGGCGCTCCGCGGCAGGGGCGTGACGCCCGGCAGCGGCCCCAGCCCGCGTGCGGGAGCCGGGAGGCGCGGCGCGGACGGGCGCTGCTCCGGCGCGGCGTGCCGGGGTCCGGAGACCGGGCCGTCGTGCGCCGTGCCGTCGTGTGCCGGGACCGCCGTCCGCGGTTGGTGGGCGTTGGCGTGGGTGGCGAGGGCGTGCACGAACGTCCGTGAACCCGGGACCCGGTCGGCGATGTCGGTGGACCCCGCGGCCGCGGCGTCCTGGGCGGGACCCTGCACGCAGCGCCGCGCGGCGTTGATGCAGTCCGCGCCCTCCTCGGCGCGGCGCTCGGAGGACAGGTACTCCAGCAGCGCGTGGTCGGTGATCGGGTTGTGGCGCTGCTCGGGGAAGCTGTCGATGGCGAACTGACGCCCGGGCGGCGGGTCCTCGTAGGTCACCGTGATCCGTAGCGCCGGCACCGGGATGAGGTCCTCGTCGCACTCGCCGTTCTCGTCGGGGTACCGGATGTGGGTGGCGTGGTCCTCCGAGTCGAGGTCCTGCCCGTTCCAGCAGCTCGGGAAGTCGTAGACGCGCTGCAGCGACGACCCGTCGGGGCACATCGGGTAGAGGTCGGTCATGCGCTGGCCCGACCCGGTGCAGGTGAACTTGGCGTTGCTGCCCTCGCCGCCGGTGGTGGCCGCCTTGGCCGACCCCGTGACCAGCGCGATGTTGAGGGGCATGGCCTCGGTGCGCCGGGTGCCGTGCCCATGGAACGTGAAGTCGACCGACGACGGCTCGATGAACGACCCGACGTTGCCGTCGAGGCTGCCCCCGTCGGCCCCGACGTCCGGCCCGACGCCGCGGAGATCCCGAAGCACCGGCCAGAAGATGGGGGAGCGGTCGCCGTTCGTGCACGTCGTCGACGATTCCTCGAGCGTCTGGTCCTCCGAGGCGAAGTTGGTGCCCTCGTTGCCGGCGTAGTCGTGGGTGTGCTGCGCGCCGTTGCGCTTGCCCGGGGCGATGATGAAGTTGTCGGAGTTGTGATGCGCGCTCATCGCGCACCGGATGCTGTAGCTGCCGCCGGAGAACACGCCGCCCTCGCCGCGTCGCCCCACCGAGCGGACGTTCTGGATGTTCACGAACTCCTCGGCGCTGGGGCGGCCCGCCTTGTCGCGGTTGGGGAACTGCTCGGCGTCCTCGCCCCCGGCGCCGCCGCCGCCCTGACCGCCCGCCCGGCCCCCGCCGCCCTGCTCCTCGTCCTGCCCGCCCTCCTGCCCGGAGCCATCGCCGGAACCGGAGCCGGAGCCGGAGTCCTCCCCGGAGCCTTCGGAGTCCGACCCGGAATCGGAGTCCTCGGAGTCGGAGCCACCGGCGGCCGACTCTCCTGAGTCCGACTCCGAGTTCCCCGACTCCTCCGAGCCCTCCGAATCCGAGTCCGACCCGGAGCCCTCGTCGTCCTCCGCGATCGCGACGAGACCCCCGTGGGAGACGAGCGGCGTCCCGGCACCGACCGCGACACCGATGACCAGGCCGGCCACGGCGAGCACGGCGAGCAGGAGCAGGGGGACACGGCGCGGACCGCGGGCGCGGCGCTCCAGCGCGTCCCACGGGCTCGCGGGCGTCTCCGCGTCCGCGTCAGCCCGCGCCTGCGCGCCCCGCCGCACCCGGGGCGAGCGCCCCCACCGCGACCCGCTCATGACCCTCCGTCCGACACCCCGGCCTCCGCGCCGCGGACGCTAGCCGCGGCCCGCGCGGCCCGGTGGCGCTTTCGCGGAACTCGTGGCGCGAGACCGGACCGGGCCCGACCAGGGGTCGGTGCGCAGGGGCGCGGGGTGCGGCCACGGCCCCGTGGCCGGCCGGACCGGGCGGGCGATCGGGACGGGCCCCGGCCCGGCACGGACCACGGGCCCCGGCCCCGGCGGCATGTCGAGCACGCGCACCGGGCCCGACACCGGGCCGAGCGGGCGCGGACGTGCTCCCTCCCGGTGGGTGCGGGCGGGCCGCGGCGGCGCCAGCGGGCGGATCTCGGTGCGTTCCGGGTCGTCCCCGCCGGTGGTGACGAGGGCCGGCGGCCCCCAGCCGTCGCCGGAACGGGCGGGCCGGGCCGGCGCCGGCCCCGCCGCGGCGCCCCGCCGCAGGTCGAGCAGGGGCGTCCAGGGCCAGTACTCCTCGAGGCGTCGGCAACGGGCGCACCCCAGCCCCAGCACGAGGCCGAACACGAGATGTCCCACGAGCGAGAGGAGCACCGTGGCCGGCGTCAGCGGGAACATCTGCTGCTGCCCCCGCGGGGCCAGGGCCACCGTGGCGACGAGGCCCGTCCACACGGGGAACACCGCGAACGTCACCGAGGCCGCGACGGTGGCGCGCTCGCCCCACCGGCGCAGCCCGGTGGCGGCGACGAGCACGAAGAACGCGACGCCGATGCCGCCGCCGTCCCCGACGTAGCGCCACAGGTAGCCCACGACCGCGCCGACCACCGAGGACCCGGCGTCGGCGGCGGGACCGGAGCCGAGGATCCAGGTGCCCACGCGCGGGATGAAGTCGCCCCACCAGCCCAGCAGGTAGACGGTGTCCAGGCGCACCGCGTCGTAGACCAGCGTCGCCAGCACCCCCCACATCGCCCCGGCGAGCAGCAGCCGCTCCTCGCCGGCGGGGGAGAACACGCCGAGCAGCAGGGTGACCAGCGTCAGCGGCACCACGAGCAGGCCGGCCGTCACGTTCATCGGGGCGATCCCGAACACGTGCGCGAGGATCGCGAGCAGCGGCAGCGCGGCCACGAGGAGGTGCAGGCCCAGCCGGAGAAGGCGCGCACGGTGCTCGCCGACGAAGACGCGGACGACCTCGAACCGCGACCCCGGGTGGCCGGGCAGCTCGTCGGGCAGCTCGTCGGGCAGCACCGCGGACGGCCAGGGGACGGGCGCCCGCGCGAACCGGGGCGCCACGCCGGGACGACCGACGGGATGGGCCGACCGGGCCGGTGCGGCCATGAGCGCTCCTCCTCGACGGGGACGGGTGCGCTCACCGTGACAGCACCGTCGGCGGTGTGGGTGCCGTTTGGTGCGATCCGCCCCCGGGCGGCCGGGGACTGTGGGCAACGGGCCTCCCGGCGTGCCCCCACCGTCGGGGTCGTGGGGCATCATGGAGCCCATGAGCCAGACCACCGTGCTTCCCGACACCCGGCCCCAGGGGACCGACCGCACGGGTGACGACGACCCGAAGATGTTCCACTACGTCCGGAAGAACAAGGTCGCCGAGTCGGCGGTCACCGGGTCGATGGTGGTGGCCCTCTGTGGCGAGACCTTCCCGGTCACGCGCTCGCCCAAGCCGGGCTCGCCCGTCTGCCCGGCGTGCAAGGAGATCTTCAGCAAGATGCGGCCCGGCGACGACGGCGAGTAGGTCCCTGCGGACCTCTCCGACGGCCGCCCGATCACCGGGCCGCCGCCGTCCCCGTCCGACGTCTGCCCGGAGGGCCCTTGACCACCCGTACGACCGGTAGCCCGACCAGTACGGAGACGGCGGCGGCACGGCCGCTGCGCACCTGGCAGCGCCGTGCGCTGACCCGGTACCTCACCGACCGCCCCAAGGACTTCCTGGCGGTCGCGACGCCCGGCGCGGGCAAGACCACGTTCGCCCTGAAGGTGGCGGCCGAGCTGCTGGGCGACCGCTCGGTCGACACGGTCACGATCGTCTGTCCCACCGAGCACCTCAAGCACCAGTGGGCCGAGGCCGCCGGTGCCGCGGGCCTCGCGATCGACCCCGAGTTCTCCAACGCCGTCGGGCGCACGTCGACCGACTTCCGCGGTGTCGCCGTGACCTACGCGCAGGTCGCCGCCCACCCCGTGCTGCACATGAACCGCACCGAGGGCCGGCGCACCCTGGTGATCTTCGACGAGATCCACCACGCGGGCGACGCCAAGTCCTGGGGCGAGGCGACGCGCGAGGCGTTCGCGGGCGCGACGCGCCGCCTGGCGCTGACCGGGACGCCCTTCCGGTCCGACGACAACCCGATCCCGTTCATCGCCTACGAGCCCGACAGCGTGGGCGTGCTGCGCTCGCGCGCCGACCACTCCTACGGCTACGCCGACGCGCTGGCCGACGGGGTCGTCCGACCGGTCGTCTTCCTCGCGTACTCGGGCCAGGCGAGCTGGCGCACCAGCGCGGGCGAGGAGATGACCGCCCGGCTCGGCGAGCCCCTCACCGCCGAGCAGAACGCCCGCGCCTGGAAGACCGCGCTGGACCCCAAGGGCGAGTGGATGCCGGCCGTCCTGCAGGCCGCCGACACCCGCCTGACGCAGCTGCGCGGCGGGGGCGTCCCCGACGCCGGCGGGCTCGTCATCGCCACCGACCACACCACGGCCAAGGCCTACGCGGCGCTGCTGCGCCGCATCGCGGGCGAGGAGCCCGTCGTCGTGCTCTCGGACGACCCGAAGGCCTCCGGGCGCATCGCGGAGTTCGGGCGCACGAACGAGCGCTGGCTCGTCGCCGTCCGCATGGTGTCCGAGGGCGTCGACGTCCCGCGGCTGGCCGTCGGCGTCTACGCCACCAGCGCCTCGACGCCGTTGTTCTTCGCCCAGGCCGTCGGCCGCTTCGTCCGGTCGCGGCGGCCCGGGGAGACCGCGAGCGTCTTCCTCCCGAGCGTGCCGTCGTTGCTCACGCTGGCCAGCGAGCTCGAGGTGCAGCGCGACCACGTCCTCGGCCAGCCCCACCGGCCGAAGGAGGGCTGGGAGGACGACCTCCTCGAGGCGGCCAACCGCACCGAGGACGAGCCGGGCGAGCAGGAGAAGGCGTTCGAGTCCCTGTCCGCCGAGGCCGAGCTCGACCAGCTGATCTACGACGGGTCGTCCTTCGGCACGGCGGCCGGCGTGGGCTCGGCCGAGGAGCAGGACTACCTCGGGCTGCCCGGGCTCCTCGAGCCCGACCAGGTGCGGGCGCTCCTGCGGCGTCGCCAGAGCGAGCAGCTCGACCGGGAGGAGGAGTCGGCCGCACCCGCGACGTCGGCCCCGGAGCCGTCCCCGTCGCCGGTCCGCGAGTTCCGCCGCGACGTCGGTGTGGCCGAGCGGCTCAAGGAGCTCCGGCGCGAGCTCAACGCCCTCGTCGCCGCGCACCACCACCGCACCGGCAAGCCGCACGGGGCCATCCACGGCGATCTGCGGAAGTACTGCGGGGGGCCCGCGACGCCCATGGCGTCGCTCGAGCAGATCGAGGAGCGCATCGCGACCCTGCGATCCTGGCGCTGATCTCTACGCAGAGTGTCTGATCCTTAACCTGTGGTACACATCACACTCTGTGGTGAGCAAGCGCTGTCGCGGCCGTCGCGGTCCGACATCCCCGCGTCACGGTGTTCACCGGAGCGTCACGATGCCGACGAACCTGGCGGCGCCGGACGGAGCGGGCGCGGAGCGAAGTGGCTGGACCGGGAACGCGGACCGGTCGCCCGGTTCCTCCGACGACGGATCGGACAGCATGATCGCGGTGCGGGGGCGGCCGCCCGTGCCGGTCGGGGAGCCGCCGACGGCAGTCGGCGCACGAGGTCCCACCCCGCACACGACGACGGGCGAGGACCCTGAGGTCCTCGCCCGTCGTGGTTTCGATCTGCGGCTGTGGTCTTCTGCGACGAAGTCGCTGGTCAGCGGGCCGTCATGCGCTCTCACCGGCCTGGACGTCCACCGACAGCTCCTTCAACTTGGCCTCGTGGGCCCGGGCGTGGTGCCCGCAGAAGAGGAGTTCTCCACCGGAGGGCAGTACGGCGCGGACCTTGGCCGCTGCACCGCAGCGGTCGCAGCGGTCCGAGGCGGTGAGTTCTGGCCGGGTCAGGGTGCCGGGCATCGTCATCTCCCTCCGTCGGGGTCCGAGACTCTCGTCCCGGGCCCGCGAGATCCGGTCGTGCGACCGTCCCTCCACTGTGTCAGACGCTGCCCGCGACCGCTCGTGTTCACGCGCCGCTTTGTCATCCGTCACGAACCGCTCATCGGAGGTGGAGAACCGTTCGTTCCGGGGTAGGGGCGACAACCACCCGTTGGTGAGTCGATCTCGAGCGACGAGTGGTGACGGGGGCCGCCGCCCCCGCCGGTCACGGCGGGGCTGTCGGGGTCGCCCACTAGCCTGTGGCCACCACACCGGGACGGTGACAGGAGACTGCGGTGGGCGACACGGCGGAGCGGGCGAGCGAGCTCGTCGAACAGCTGCGGGGCGTGGGCGTCGCGGGCGTCACCGTCGTCTGGTGCGACAACAACGGCATCCCGCGGTCCCGGACGGTGCCTGTGGCGTCACTGCCCCAGGTCGCCGACACCGGCATCGGCGTGAGCACCGTGTTCGCGGTCTTCGACACGAACGACGGCATCCAATACGGCGCGCCGGGCCGCGAGACCCCCTCGGGCGACGTGCGCCTCGTGCCCGACCTCGACCGCCTGACGCCGCTCGCGGGCCAGCCGGGCATGGCGTGGGCCCCGGGCACCCAGGTCGACGTGGACGGCGCGCCGTGGCCGTGGGACCAGCGCTCCCTGCTGGCGGCGACGGTCGACGGGCTCGCCGAGCGCGGTTACACCGCCCTGGTCGGCTACGAGATGGAGTTCGCGGTCTCGGCGCCGAGCCCGGACGGCGCCGTGGTGCCCGCCTACCGCGGTCCGGCGTACAGCCCCCACGGCCTGCTCGAGATCGACGCGTTCGCCACGGACCTCCTGCGTGACGCCGAGGCCAACGGGCTGCGCATCGGGCAGTTCCACGCCGAGTACGGGCCGGGGCAGGTCGAGCTGTCGCTCGGCGCCACCGACCCGGTCCGGGCCGCCGACGAGCAGCTCCTGGCCCGCCAGACCGTCCTGGCCGCCGCCGCACGCCACGGACTGCGCATCAGCTTCGCGCCGCTGCCGTCGCTGCAGCTCGCGGGCAACGGCTGGCACGTCCACAGCTCGCTGTGGCGCGACGGCGTCAACCTGCTCGCCGGAGGTCCCGAGGGACCCGGCACGGCCGGCAGCGGCTACATCGCGGGCCTCCTGCGCGACCTGCCCGCGCTCGCGGCCGTCACCGCGCCCTCGATCGGCTCCATGGCGCGGCTGCGGCCGGGCTTCTTCGCGGGCGCCTTCGGCTTCTGGGGCATCGAGAATCGCGAGGCCCCCGTCCGCTACGTCGTGGGCTCGCCGCTGCTCGGGGCCGACCACGCCAACGTCGAGCTCAAGGTCTCCGACGCCTCGGCCAACCCCTACCTCGCCCTCACCGCGCTGCTGACCTCCGGCGTGGCCGGCGTCGAGGAGAACCTCGTCCCGCCGTCCCCGATCGCCGCGGACCCCGGCACCTGGAAGAAGAAGGAGCGGGCCGCCGCGGGCGTCGAGAAGCTGCCCACCACCCAGGCCGACCAGGAGGCCGCGCTGCTCGCGTGTCCCCGGGTCACCGAGGCGCTGGGCGCCGAGCGGCTCGGGGCGTTCCTCGCGGTCCGGCGCGCGGACGCCGCGTGGGCGGCCGAGCGCGAGCCCGAGGACGTCCTCGCGGCCTGGCGCTGGCGCTACTAGCGGCCGAGTAGGACGTCCAGGATCGCCTCGTGCGCGGCCGGGCGGGCGATGAGCAGGTCGGGGGAGTAGGGGTCGTCGGCGCCGAAGGGCAGCGGGGACCCGTCGAGGCGGGTGACGCGCACGCCCGCGCCCTCGGCGACCGCGGCCGGCGCCGCGTTGTCCCACTCGTACTGCCCGCCCGAGTGCAGGTAGGCGTCGACGAGGCCGTCGACGACAGCGAGGGTCTTCACGCCCGCCGCGGACATCGCGACCGTGCGCACCGGGAACGCGGCCGCGAGCCGGCGGAGCTCCATCGGGGGCCGTGAGCGGCTGACGGTGACCGACAGCCCGGCCTCGGGATCGACGGGGGTGTCGGGCAGCGGCCGGACGGTGGCGGAGTCGACGAGCTCGCCACGGGCGGGCAGGGCGACCGCGCCGGCGACCAGCGTGCCGTCGACCACGAGCGCGACGTGCACCCCCCACTCGTCCCCGCCGCGGCCGTAGCCGCTCGAGCCGTCCAGCGGGTCGATGATCCAGAGCCGGTGCGCCCCGCGGCGTGGGGCCGGGTCCTGGGTGCCCTCCTCGGAGAGCACCGCGTCCGCGGGCCGATGGCGGGCGAGCGCGCCGATCAGGTAGTCGTGCGCCTCGGCGTCGCCGCGGTACTCCCGCTCGCGGCCCGTCGACGTGTCGTCGCGCAACGTCATCAGCAGCTCGCCGGTGGCCTCGGCGAGCTCCCGTGCCAGCGCGGCGTCCTCGGCGACGGTGGGCTCGTCATCCGGTCCTGAGGGACGAGCGCCCCTCTCGGCGTGCTCCCCTGGATGCTGCGTCTCCGGTTCCGGCGGCAGATCCCTCGCGGCACTCACCCCCCGATCCTGCACGACGCCGCGCGGCGTCACCCGATGGGGATCAGCCGCCCTCGGCGGCGGTGAGCACGCCGGCCAGCTCGTGCAGCACCGCGGCCCGCGCGTCGTCGGACCCCGGGGCCGTGTCGTCGCGCTGGTCGAGTAGGAGGCGGGCGAGGCTCGCGAGGCTGATGACCTGCGCGGCGAACTCCTCGGGCCCGGCCAGCTCGCCGAGGAGGGCGCCGACGGCCTGGAGGTCGCCCGAGTCCATGCCCTGGATCAGGGCCACCGAGCGGCGGTGGACCTCGGCGGGATCGGGGGCGGGCAGGCCGTCGGCGGCGGGATCGGGTTGCACGCCGCCAGCATCCCAGCCGGGCACGGGAGCTCGTCGGGGGCTCAGCGCTTCCCGCGGAACTCCCGCCACTTCTCCTGGCCGGCGTCGAGGACGCCCTTGGTGATCCCCTTCGCGGCGCCGTGGGTGACGCCCTCGGTCATCTTCTTGGGCAGCTCGTCGAGGCCCATGCCGCCCTTCGCGTGCAGGTCGAGACGGTTGGTGGCCTCGGCGAAGCGCAGGTAGGTGTCGACGCTGGCCACGACGATGCGCGCGTCGATGGTGACGATCTCGATGCCGATCAACGACACCTTGGCGAAGGCGTCGATGACCAGCCCCTTGTCCAGGATCAGGTCCAGGACCTCGGCGAGCCCGCCCTGGGGCGAGCGACTGACACCGGCGGAGGTCACCGCCGGAGTGTAGGAACGCGGCACCGCCGACGACCATCGACCGGACGGTCCCATGATCAGGGCCGGACGCGCGCCGGCCGGGCGCCGGGCGGTGCGTCGCGCGTCAGGGCACGACGTTGCTGAAGGGGCCGCCGACGCGGTCGTCGGTGTTGCCGAGCTCGTCCTGGGTGATCCGGGCGAGGCCGTCGTGCGGGGTCAGGACCAGGTTCTCGTCGAGCACGACGCTGCGGAACCTCCGGCTCCGCGGGGACTCCAGGGCGCGAGCCCGGATCGGCCGCGCTCTCGCCCGCAGACCTTGGAAGTCCCGTTCCGCCCCGACCATGACGTCCGATCCGGTCCAGGCACCACAGGCGCGGCCCGTTGAGGACGGCGGGGAGCGCGCCGTGCTCGCGCGCCAGCGCGTCGAGGTCGAGCCGTTCCAGCAGCGCCTGCGGGCCGGTGTCCCCGGTCCCCGTGGGGCTGTTGCGCCCCTGGGTGTGCTGGATCGCGGCGACGAGCTCGGCGGCGGGGTCACCGCCGACGAGGAAGATCTCGGCGTAGCGATCTCCGCGGATGTGGTCGAACCGGGTCAGGGTCGCGCCGGTGTCGTCCTGTGGGAGGGTCGCGGTGACCATGGGGCCGTGCCACCGTGCTTTCCCGGGCGCCGTGCTCCGCGGACCCGACGGTCGGGGGCGGCCCGGGGACCCGGAAGGGACCATCGGACCTCAGGGAGGCCCCCACCGGCCCGGGTCCGCCGGCGCCGCCCGGCCCGGGACACCGGCCCTCTCGACCGGGTTCGCTGGCGGCATGTCGGTGGTGGGGGGAGCAGTGACGACAGGCACGACGTTCGTCCACGTCATGGAACGGGTCGCCCAGGTGTTCGAGGTCGTCGCCGTGGCGCTGCTGCTCGCCGGTCTCGCGTGGTCGCTCGTGCTGGCCGGGTGGATCTGGGTCCGCCGCCGCGCCGGTCACCGTGCGTTCCTCGCCCTGCGGGAGACCTTCGGCGGCACGCTGCTGCTCGGCGTCGAGGTGCTCGTCGCCGCCGACCTCGTCCGGACGATCGCGATCGAGCCCAGCCTCGAGAACGTGGCCGTCCTCGGGCTGATCGTGGTGATCCGGACCTTCCTGAGCTTCTCGCTGGAGGTCGAGATCGAGGGGGTTCCCCCGTGGCGCCGCGCGCTCGTCAACGGTGGCACGCGCACCGTGCGCGCCGCGCGGCGGGGGCTCGCCGACCCGGCGGAGCCCCGGAACGACGTCTGAGGCCCCGACATCTGAGGCCCCCGAGCCCTCGACCTCGTCGGTGCGGACGACGAGGTCGGGCGCGGTGGGACTCAGTCCAGGTAGTCGCGCAGGACCTGCGAGCGCGACGGGTGACGCAGCTTCGACATCGTCTTCGACTCGATCTGGCGGATGCGCTCGCGCGTCACGCCGTAGACCTGGCCGATCTCGTCGAGGGTGCGCGGCTGGCCGTCGGTGAGGCCGAAGCGCAGGCGGACCACGCCGGCCTCGCGCTCGGAGAGCGTCGCGAGGACCGACTGCAGCTGGTCCTGGAGCAGCGTGAAGGACACCGCGTCGACGGCCACCACGGCCTCGGAGTCCTCGATGAAGTCACCGAGCTGCGAGTCGCCCTCGTCGCCGATCGTCTGGTCGAGCGAGATGGGCTCCCGGGCGTACTGCTGGATCTCCAGCACCTTGTCCGGGGTGATGTCCATTTCCTTGGCCAGCTCTTCCGGGGTGGGCTCGCGGCCCAGGTCCTGGAGCAGCTCACGCTGGATGCGGCCGAGCTTGTTGATGACCTCGACCATGTGCACCGGGATGCGGATGGTGCGGGCCTGGTCGGCCATCGCGCGGGTGATGGCCTGGCGGATCCACCACGTCGCGTAGGTGGAGAACTTGTAGCCCTTGGTGTAGTCGAACTTCTCGACCGCACGGATGAGACCGAGGTTGCCCTCCTGGATCAGGTCCAGGAACGCCATACCGCGGCCGGTGTAGCGCTTGGCGAGCGAGACGACGAGGCGGAGGTTCGCCTCGAGCAGGTGGGACTTGGCGCGCTCGCCGTCACGGACGATCCACCGCAGGTCGCGCCGCATCTGCGTCGCGAGCTCCTGCTGGGCCTCGGCGACCTTGCGCAGCCGCTCGGAGGCGTAGAGGCCGGCCTCGATGCGCTTGGCCAGCTCGACCTCCTCCTCGGCGTTGAGGAGGGCGACCTTGCCGATCTGCTTGAGGTAGGCGCGGACCGAGTCGGCCGAGGCGGTGAGCTCGGCGTCCTTGCGCGCCTGGCGCAGCGCCTCGGACTCCTCCTCGTCCCAGACGAAGTCGCCGGACTTCTTGTCCTCCTCCGAGGGCTCCTCGGTCTCGACCTCGGTGGCCTCGACGACCTCGGCCCCGAGCACGACGACGTCCTCGGTGAGCTCCGAGGCGGCGGCCTCGAGCTCGGTGCCCTCGAGGCCCTCGAGGTCGGCGCCCTCGGGCTCGTCGGCGGCGCCGTCGGCGTCCTCCGCACCCTCGGGTGCGTCGGCCTTCGCCGCGCCCTTGCCCTTGGCCGGGGCGGCCTTCTTGGCGCCCTTGGCGGAGCGGGTGGCCTTCTTCGCAGGGGCCGTCGCGGGCGCCTCCGCACCCTCCGGAGCCGCGACCACACCGACCGGGCCCGCAGGGGCCTCGGCGGGGTCGGCGGCGTCGGAGACGCGGCGTCGGGTTGCGGACTTTGCGGCTGCCACAGACGACCTTTCGTGACGAACGGCTGCACGGCGGTGGGATCGACGGGCCGGGCCGCCGGAGGGCCACCCGGAGATGGGGGAGGGCACGCCAAGGTTCCCGTCCCCCGGGTGTACCGCCTCGGCTCACCATCCATTGTAACGAGCGTCCGGCGAGTCCGTCGCACCTCACAGGTCCGGCGGCGGACGAGTCCTCGTGGCGGCCGGTCACGGGATCGATTCGGGGCGTCCGCGAGGGCCCCCGGCCCGTGGTCCGGGCGTCGCCGGACGGCCACCTGCGTGTGGTCGGATGCTCCTCATGGACTCCCCGGTGCGCGCGGAGGTGCTCGAGGACCTCGCCGTGACGATCGCCCGCGAGACGGCCGCCCTGGCCCTCACGGTGCGCGAGCGGGCGGTCGCCGACCCCGGCCGGCTGGACACGAAGAGCTCGGCCACCGACGTCGTCACCGAGGGCGACCGGGCCTGCGAGGCCCTGGTCCGCGAGCGCCTGGCCGCCGCCCGTCCCGATGACCTCGTGCTGGGCGAGGAGGGCGGCACCAGCGGCACGCCGGCCCCGGGCCAGGTCCGGTGGATCGTCGACCCCATCGACGGCACCGTGAACTACACCCACGGCCTGCCCTGGTTCTCGGTCTCGATCGGCGCCGAGGTGGACGGTGTCGTCGTCGCCGGCGCCGTCGTGGAACCGGTCTCGGGGCGCGTGTGGCGCGCGGCGCGGGGCCACGGCGCGTTCCGCGACGACGCGCCGCTGCGGGCCTCGGCGCTGGAGGACCTGCGTCTCGGCGTCGTCGGGACGGGGCTGAACTACGACCCGGCCCGCCGCGGGCGCCAGGCGGCGGTGCTCGCCCGGATCGCGACGTCGATCGGGGACGTGCGCCGCACCGGGTGTGCCTCGCTCGACCTCTGCGCCGTGGCCGCGGGGTGGCTCGACGGCTTCTACGAGCACGGTCTGCAGCGCTGGGACGTCGCGGCCGGGTCGCTGATCGCCGAGGAGGCCGGGGCGGTCGTGCGCCTGCCGGGCCGCAGCGAGGACGGTCTGGGCCACGACGGTCCGGGCCACGACGGTCTGGGGGACGAGGCGACGGTCGCCGCCACACCCGGGATCGTGGCCGCGCTCGTCGCGCTGCTCGCCGCCGAGGGCGCCGGCGGGATCTAGCGGGGATCGAGCGGGGATCTAGGAGCTGCAGTCGACCGAGCGCAGCGCGGTCAACGTGGCGTCGTCGGGCATCGGGGCCGGGGCGCCCGAGCCGTCGGTGGCCGTCTGGCGGCCCAGCGCCCGCAGGGCCTCGGTGACGGGCTGGCCGGGCGAGATGTCGCGGAAGTCGTCGCCCAGCGCCAGGTCCACCTCGCCGCCGGCGCGCCGGTCGGACACGAGCTCGGCGCACGGCACCACGAGGCTCAGCGTGCGCGCCGCGGAGGCGCCCTCGGGCCCGTAGCGGATCTGGCCGACGCACGAGAGGTCCTGCGCGGGGTAGAAGGGGTCGTTGTCGGGCGGGGCCGCCTCGGCGATGCCGAGCTCGCCGAGCTCGGCGGCCGCCAGCTGGGCCTGCCCGCGCTGGCCGGCACCGTTGAGGACCTTCACGCGCACGTCCCCGGGCGCGGCGGCCTGCTGGTCGTCCAGCGCGTCGGACGCCTGCGGCGCGCCCGCCCCCGCCACCGGCGAGGCGTTGCACGACGTCACCGAGCCCGCCGTCGAGTTGGTGAACACGATGGTCCAGGTGACGATGCTCGCCACCGCGAGCACGGCCACCAGCACCGTGGCCGGCACCATGTTGCGCCGCCGGTAGACGTCGCGGACGCGGGACGCGCCCTCCTTGAACGTGCTGACCACCGACGCCCCTTCCCGCCCGACCGCGGCGGGAGACCTCGGCCCGTCGCGTCGGGATCAGAGTAGTGGTCCCCATCCGCGCGGGACCCCGGCCGCGGCCCGGCGTGGCGGGGCCGGTGGTTGGCCGGTGGCGAGGGGCCGTGACCCGCGGGTTGCCGGGTCGTGTCCGTTCCGCCGCGCCGCTGACACCGGGGTCGGCTGACCGGGTGGGGTCCCGTGGGTTACCCTCCCGCCGCTCCGCAGCCTCTGCGCGGACGTCGCGTTCGTCCGCGCCGGGTCACCCGGTGAGACCCGGGTCACTTTCCCGGTCCGGCACAAACGGCCGTCCTCCCGCGTTGTGCTGCCGCACGACAGAGATATCTCCGGGCAGCAACCGGGCAAGACCGAGGGTGGGAACCGCATGGCGACCGACTACGACGCCCCGCGCCGCAACGAGACCGACGAGATGGGTGAGGACTCCCTCGAGGAGCTCAAGGCCCGGCGCAACGAAGCGCAGTCCGCCGCCGTCGACGTCGACGAGACCGACACCGCAGAGAGCTTCGAGCTCCCCGGGGCCGACCTCTCCGGCGAGGAACTGACGGTCCGCGTACTGCCCAAGCAGGCTGACGAGTTCACCTGTGGAAGCTGTTTCCTCGTCCATCACCGCAGCCGCCTCGCCGACCAGCGAGGAGGCCTCTTCATCTGCCGCGACTGCGCGGCCTAACCGCTCCACGGTCCGGGTCGTCAGCGCTCCTACGTCGCGCTGACGCCCCGCGCCGTCGCGGTGGCGGCGTGATCACCGGAGCGCCGCGATCAGGTGCTCCGGACGACGGGTGGAGATGACCCAGTAGGGGGTGGGGTCGTCCGGGTCGAGCACCTCGATCCGGACGACGGGCCCCACCCAGGGACGGTGCAGGACGAACGCCTGCGGGTCGAGCTGGGGGCCGAGTGCCTCCCGCTTGGCCTCGCCGGTGACCACGTCGACCCGTCCGACCAGCGACACCGGGAGATGGGCCACGCCGGCGCGCAGCTCGCGCGCCGCCCGATCGGCCCCTCCCGACGGCGTGCCGACCCCGACACGCACGCGGCCCAACCAGATCAGCACGGCCACGGCCAGCGGCAGCAGGAGCACGTAGGGCAGCCAGGAGCGGACGCCGGGGTAGCCCATGTGCAGCTCGGCCGCCAGGAGCACCGCGATCAGCAGCGCCGGCGGCCACCACCACCACGGCACCGTGAGGCGCTCGTCGTGGTCGGCCCCGTCTCCGGGGCCCGCGTCGGATCCCGGTGAGGGCCGTGGGGAGCTCACGACACCCAGAGTAGTCTCGCGCGCCGTGGTGCAGGTCGACCTCGTCCGCCTCGATCCCGGGCTCCCCGTGCCGGCGCAGGCCCGTCCCGGCGACGCCGGCATGGATCTGGCAGCCGCCCACGACGTGACCCTCGCCCCCGGCGAGCGCGCCCTCGTGGGCACCGGGCTCGCGCTGGTGCTCCCCGAGGGCTACGCGGCGTTCGTGATGCCCCGCTCGGGGCTCGCCGTCCGCGAGGGCATCGGGCTGCTCAACGCGCCCGGGACGATCGACGCCGGGTACCGCGGCGAGGTCAAGGTGTGCCTGGTCAACCACGACCCGGCCCGCACGGTGAGCCTGCGACGCGGCGACCGCGTCGCCCAGCTCGTCGTCCAGCGGGTGGAGGAGACGGTGTTCCGGGTCCTCGAGGGCGTCGACGACGTCGAGGCCCTGGCCGCGCACGCGCCGTCGGCCCGGGGGGAGGGCGGCTTCGGATCGACCGGGGTCGCCGGCGGGGGACGTCGTACGGAAGGAGACCAGCGGTGAGCGAGGACGTGCGGGGCGGGCGTCACCGGCAGCGCGCGGGGCGGGTGGCCCAGGTCGGCGTCGCCGCCGATCCCGCGGGGCGCCGTCACCACCAGCGACAGGGCCCGTGGGACGCCGAGGAGGCGCCGCGCGACGGCCGCCTGCGCCTGGACCTCGGCTCGGTGCAGCTGCCCGTGCCGCGGGGGGCCCGCCTCAAGGCCGAGCCCGACCCCTCCGGCCCGCTGCGGGCGGTGCACGCGATGGTCCCCGAGGGCCGGCTGACGGTCAGCGCCTTCGCCGCGCCGCGCACCGGGGGCCTCTGGCCCGAGCTGGTCGAGGAGCTCGCCGCCCAGCTCCAGTCCGAGGGCGCGACGATCCGGCGCGACCGCGGGGAGTGGGGCCGCGAGCTCGTGGCCCGCAACGGCACCACCGTGGCGCGCGTCATCGGCGTCGAGGGACCCCGGTGGATGCTGCGCGGTGTCGGCACCGGGCCGGTCCAGCACGCCCTCAAGCTGCACGGACTCCTGCGCGAGATGCTCCGCGGCACGGTGGTCGTCCGCTCGTCGGACGCGTTGCCGGTGCGCTCGCTGCTGCCGCTCGACGTGCCCGAGGACGTGCCGGAGGAGTTCGCCGACTCGCTGGTCGAGTCGATGCCCACGAAGCCCCGGCAGATCACCCGGCCCGAGGGCCCGGTGATCCCGATGATGCTGCCGCAGCGGGCCGGGGCGGGCACCTCACCGGGTCGCAGCTGAGCAGGTCGTGACCTGCCGGACAAGGGCGACCGATCGCACACGACAGGACTATTCTCGGGATCAGTCCGCGGCCGACGGCGCCCGATCGAGGCGACGTCCGCGGTGACGGCACAGGAGCGGTCATGAGCGCCGAGAGCGGATTCCTGCGACGCATGGTCCGTCGGCTCACCTCCGACGTCGGCGACCTCGATGCGGACGACCTGTCCGCCGAGGCCGTCCGGTCAGGGTGCAACCGGGCCTGCGACTCGAGCACGGGCGAGGCGGTGACCGTCAAGGGCCGCCTGCGCTCGGTGGAGATCTGTCCACGCGGCTCGGTGGCCACGCTGGAGGCCGAGCTCTTCGACGGCACCGACGGCGTGACCCTCGTGTGGCTGGGACGCCGGCGGATCCCGGGCATCGAGCCGGGCCGCACCGTGCGCGCCAGCGGGCGGGTGGCCGTGCGTGACGGCCGGAAGGTCATCTACAACCCGTACTACGAGCTCCAGCGGACGCACTGAGTACCGTGGTCCCACCGGCCGCCGGCCGGTGCGGGCCGCCCCGCCCGGGCCGTCCGCCGTCCTCCGGGAGACCGCCATCCGACCCGAGACGCGCTCCTCAGAATCCGACCCGCTCGACGCCCCGACGGGGCCCGTCCGCGGCGTGGGCGCCCCGCGCCGCCGGGAGCCGGAGACCGAGGCGCTGGGCACGCCGGTGGTCCGGGACGAGGTCGCCCACGAGCCGGACCTCGATCCCGACCCCGATCCCGACGACGCCCCCGAGCCCCGCAACCCCACGCTCCTCGACCAGATGGGCGGGATCCCGGGGATCGTGGCCTCCGGCGTGCCGGTGGTCGTGTTCGTCGTGGCCCAGGCCGTCGCCGGCAACCTCGTCGCATCGATCGTCGCGGCGGTCGCGTCCGCGCTCCTGGTGGCCGGCTGGCGGCTCGCGCGTGGCGAGGCGGTCCAGCCCGCCCTGTCGGGCCTGCTCGGGGTCGCGGTCTGCGCGTTCATCGCCTGGCGCACGGGCGAGGCCAAGGGCTTCTTCCTGCTCGGCATCTGGACGAGCCTGATCTACGGCGGCGTCTTCCTGCTGTCGGTGATCGTCCGGCGGCCCCTGGTCGGGGTCATCTGGCACCTCGTCAACGGCGAGGGCCAGGCGTGGCGCCGGGACGTCGCGGTGCGCCGTGCGTTCGACATCGCGTCGCTGGCCTGGGTCGTCGTGTTCGGCGCGCGCTTCGTCGTCCAGCGCTGGCTCTACGACTCGGTCTACGCCGACACCTGGCTGGGCTGGGTCCGCATCGCGATGGGCGTGCCGCTGGCCGCCGTCGCGGCCGCGGTCACGGTGTGGGCGGTCCGGCGCAGCCGCCGGTCGGAGGCACGGCCCCAGGAGGTCGAGCCCCAGGACCGGCCCCACTCCCGACGGGCCCGCTAACTCGCTTCCGGCTCGCCCTTGAGGACCCGCTGGATCTCGTCCTCGAGGTCCTCGGCGGCGACGAACATCAGTTCATCGCCCGGCTCGATCGGGTCGTCCGGCTGGGGGACGATCACGCGGCCGCCGCGCAGGATGGCGACGAGGGCGGCCTCGCGGGGCAGGGGCACCTCGCGCACGGCGCGCCCGGCCAGCGGGGTGTTGGGCGGCAGGGTGACCTCGACGAGGTTCGCCGTGCCCTGGCGCAGCGTCATCAGGCGCACGAGGTCGCCGACCGAGACGGCCTCCTCGACCATCGCCGCGAGCATGCGCGGGGTGGACACGGCCACGTCGACGCCCCAGGCGTCGGTGAACAGCCACTCGTTGCGCGGGTCGTTCACGCGGGCGACGACGCGGCGCACGGCGAACTCGGTCTTCGCGAGCAGCGAGACGACGAGGTTGACCTTGTCGTCGCCGGTCGCCGCGATGACGACGTCGCAGCCCTGCATGCGGGCCTCCTCGAGAGAGGCGAGCTCGCAGGCGTCGGCGTGCACCCACTCGGCCTGCGGGACGGCCTCGGGCTCCACGTGGGTGAGGTCGCGCTCGATGAGCATCACCTCGTGCTCGGCCTCGACGAGCTCGGCGGCGATCGAGCGGCCCACCGCCCCGGCGCCGGCCACGGTCACGCGCATCGGTCGTACCTCCCGGGGACGCCCCTCACTGCTCGCCCCTCTCCGGCGACGCCGCCGCGGCGGCGGTGACCGCGGCGACCGTGCCGCTGACCGCGGCCGTGTACACGACATCCTCCGCCTGCAGGACCGTCTCCGGCGTGGTGAGCACGCCGGTGCCGAACCGGACGATGAAGGCGACGCGGCTGCCCGTGGCCTCCTCGAGCTCGGTGACCGGCCGGCCGGCCCAGTCCTCGTGGAAGTGCACCTGCATGATCGCGACGGTGCCCGACGGGTCGCGCCAGGCCGTCGCCACGCCGTCGGGCAGCAGCATCCGCAGGAAGCGGTCGGTGGTCCACGGCACGGTGGCCACGGTGGGGATGCCGAGGCGCTCGTAGACCGCGGCGCGCTTGGCGTCGTAGATGCGGGCGACGACGTGGGAGACGCCGAAGGTCTCGCGGGCCACGCGCGCGGCGATGATGTTCGAGTTGTCCCCGGAGGAGACCGCCGCGAACGCCTCGGCGCGGTGGATGCCCGCGGCCGTCAGCGTCTCGCGGTCGAAGCCGGTCCCCACCACCTCCTGGCCGTGGAAGTCGCTGCCGAGGCGGCGGAACGCCTGGGCGTCGCGGTCGACCACGGCCACGCCGTGGCCCAGCCGCTCCAGGGCCAGCGCGAGGGAGGACCCCACGCGCCCGCAGCCCATCACGACGATGTGCACGCCGCCTCCCGATCTTCGCTCGGCCGCGCCGGTACCTCCCCGGACGGGCGGTGCGCACCGTATCTCCCCCGACGGCGTACCCACCGATGCGCTGGTGGGTGTGTACGCGCCTACGCTCCTCACGTGTCCAAGCTCGCCACGGCGACCAAGCGCCTGCTGCTCGGCCTGCCGTTCCGCAGCGACGAGCTGCAGGGCACGCTGTTGCGCAAGCGGATCGCCCTGCCCGTGTTCGCCTCCGACGCCCTGTCGTCGGTGGCCTACGCGCCGCAGGAGGTGCTGATCACCCTGTCGCTGGCCGGGCTGGGGGCCTACGCGCTCTCGCCCTGGGTGGGCGCGGCGGTGATCCTCGTGCTCGGCACGGTCATCGTGAGCTACCGCCAGAACGTGCACGCCTATCCGTCCGGCGGCGGGGACTACGAGATCGCGACGGTGAACCTCGGCAAGTACGCCGGGCTGACCGTGGCCAGCGCCCTGCTCGTCGACTACACGCTCACGGTGGCCGTGTCGGTGTCGTCGGCCGCGGACAACCTCGGCGCGCTCGTGCCGTTCGTCGGCGACCACAAGGTGCTCTTCGCGGTGGCGGCCATCGTCGTCCTCACCGCCATCAATCTGCGCGGCGTCCGGGAGTCGGGCGCGACGTTCGCGATCCCGACCTACTGCTTCATCGTCTGCATGGTCGGGATGATCGTCGTCGGCGTCGTCCGGCTCGCCTCCGGCGACACCCTGGTCGCCCCGAGCGCCGGGTTCGGGGTGCTGCCCGAGGGCGGCGGTGACTCCACCGACGACCTCACCCAGCTGGCGCTCGTCTTCCTCGTCCTGCGTTCGTTCACCCAGGGCTGCGCGGCTCTGACCGGCGTCGAGGCCATCAGCAACGGGGTGCCGGCGTTCCGCAAGCCCAAGTCGCGCAACGCTGCGACCACCCTGGCCATGCTCGGGCTGATCTCGGTGTTCCTGTTCTCCGGAATGATCGCCCTGGCCCGCGCGTCGGGCGTGGTCATGGCCGAGCGGCCGGGCGACCAGCTCGTCGGTGCACCGGCCGACTACCGGCAGGAGACGCTGGTCGCGCAGCTCGCGCGGACGGTCTTCGACGGCTTCCCGCCCGGCTTCTGGGCGGTGACGATCTTCACGGCGCTGATCCTCGTGCTCGCCGCCAACACCGCGTTCAACGGCTTCCCCGTGCTCGGCTCGATCCTCGCGCAGGACCGCTACCTGCCCCGCCAGCTGCACACGCGGGGCGACCGGCTGGCGTTCTCGAACGGCATCCTGTTCCTGGCGTTCTTCGCCGTCGTGCTGGTGGTGGGCTTCGGCGCCGAGGTCACCGCGCTGATCCCGCTCTACACCGTCGGCGTCTTCGTCTCGTTCACCCTGAGCCAGACCGGCATGGTGCGGCACTGGACGCGCCTGCTGGGCACCGAGAGGGACGCGACCGAGCGCACCCGGCTGCGGCGCTCCCGCTGGGTCTCGGGCTTCGGCACGGCGATGACGGGCACGGTGCTGCTCGTCGTACTGGTGACGAAGTTCCTGGTCGGCGCGTGGATCGCCATCGTCGCCGGGGTCCTCGCGTTCCTCCTGATGCTCTCGATCCGGCGCCACTACGACCGGGTCGCGGAGGAGATCGCCGCCCCGGAGGTCATGACCAGCACGCTGCCCAGCCGCAACCACGCGATCGTGCTCGTCTCGCAGCTGCACATGCCGACGCTGCGGGCGGTGGCCTACGCCCGCGCGACCCGCCCGGACGTGCTGGAGGCGCTGACGGTCAACGTCGACGACGCCGACACCCGGGCGCTGGTGGCGCAGTGGGAGCACCGTGACATCCCGGTGCCGCTCAAGGTCGTCGAGTCGCCCTACCGCGAGATCACCAAGCCCATCCTGCAGTACGTCAAGCGCATCCGGACCGACAACCCACGGGACGTGGTCACCGTCTTCATCCCCGAGTACGTGCTCGGGCGCTGGTGGGAGCAGCTGCTCCACAACCAGAGCGCCCTGCGGCTCAAGGGCCGCCTGCTCTTCCAACCCGGGGTGATGGTGGTCAGCGTGCCGTGGCAGCTCGAGTCCTCGAAGCGGGCGGCGGCCCGCCGTCCCCCCGGCGCCCCGGGATCGGCGCGCCGCGGCTACGAGCCCCCGCCCGGTGCCGGCGGGCCCGCGGTACCGGTCGACCCCGCCCCGACACCGACGCCGAGCCCCGCGACGGAGGGACGCTCGCCGTCCCGCCCGCGCACCGGGGGCGGGCGCGACGAGACGCCGGCGCGGCCGCGATGAGCGCGCCCGTCGAGGGGACCGCGGAGCCCGCCGTGGAGCCCGCCGTCACCGACTGGACCGACCAGCTGCTCGAGCTCGACGTCGGGGCGGTCGCGCACGGGGGTCACTGCGTCGCGCGGCACGAGGGCCGGGTGGTCTTCGTGCGCCACGCACTGCCCGGCGAGCGGGTGCGGGCCGCGGTCACCGAGGACGCCGGCGGCTCGTTCTGCCGCGCCGACGCGGTCGCCGTGCTCGTCGCGTCGCCGCAGCGCGTCGAGCCGCCCTGCCCGTGGGCGGGGCCCGGCGGCTGCGGCGGCTGCGACTGGCAGCACGCCGAGCCGGCCCTGCAGCGCGACCTCAAGGCGGTCGTCATCGCCGAGCAGCTCTCGCGACTGGCCGGGATCGAGCGCGAGGTCACCGTCGAGGAGCTGCCCGGCGGGTCCCTGGACTGGCGCACCCGGATGCGGATGGCGGTCACCGACGACGGGCGGGCGGGCCTGCGGGCGCACCGCAGCCACGAGGTGCTCCCGGTCGGCGACTGCCCGATCGCCGCGCCGGGGGCGCTGCTGCCCGTGCTGGAGCGGGAGTGGACGCCGACCGCGGAGGTCGAGATCGTCCGGGACGCCGCGGGCGAGGTGCACGCCACGGAGCTGTTCGAGGGCGTCCGGCACCCCGCCCTGGGCAGCGGCACCGCCCACGAGCAGGCCGCCGGCCGCGAGTGGGACCTGCCCGCGGAGGCGTTCTGGCAGGTCCACCCGCACGCCGCGGACGCGGTGGTCGCCGCGGTGCTCGAGGGTGTTGGCGATCTCGCGCCGGGCGCGTGCGCCTGGGACCTCTACGGCGGCGCCGGGCTCATCGCGGCCCCGCTGGCCGAGCGCGTCGGACCGGAGGGTCGCGTGGTGCTCGTCGAGAGCGACCCCGCGGCCACCGCGGCGGCGGGGCGTTGCCTCGCCGACCTGCCGGCGGTGCAGGTGGTGCGGGGTCGGGTGGAGAAGGTCCTCAACGGGCTGCCCGGGCCGCCCGCGGTGGTCGTCGCCGACCCGCCGCGCAAGGGACTGGGCCGCGGCCTGGCCGGCCGGCTCGCCGAGCAGGGTGCCGAGCGGATCGTCCTCGTCGCCTGCGACCCGGCGGCGCTCGCCCGCGACGTCGCCGCGATGGCCGAGCACGGCTACCGGCTGGACGCGCTGCGTGCGTTCGACGCGTTCCCGATGACCCATCACGTCGAGTGCGTCGCAACCGTGCGCCGGAAGTGAGCTACTCCGGTAGACAGGGACCGGCGGCGTCGAGGGAGTCACCGGTGAGCGGGAGCCTGAGCGGAAGCCTGGTCAGCGCCGGGCTGGTGCCGGCGGGGCCGATCAGCTTCCTGGACGGGGTCCGGCTGATCGACCACCACTGCCACAGCGTCGTCGCGGGTCCGCTCGACCGGGCGGGCTTCGAGGCGTTGCTCACCGAGGGTGCCGCGCCCGCGCCGGGCACGAGCGGCTTCGACTCGGCGCTGGGGTTCTCGGTGCGCCGGTGGTGCGCGCCGGCGCTCGACCTGCCCGCCCACGCGGACCCCGACGACTACCTGGCCCGCCGCGCCGAGCTCGGGCCCGACGAGGTGACCCGCCGGTTCCTCGGCGGGGCCGGGGTGGGCGCGGTGTTCGTCGACCACGGCTTCGCGGCCGGCGGCCTGCTCGCCCCGTCCGCCCTCGGGGTGGCGGCGGGCGCGGCGGTGGGCGAGGTCGTCCGGCTCGAGGCGGTGGGCGAGGCCGTCGCGGACGCGGGCGTCGACGCCGCCGGCTACGGCGACGCCGTCCGCGACGCCGTCGTCGCGCGCACCGACCCCGGGGCCGTCCCGACGCCCGTCGCCACCAAGAGCGTCCTGGCCTACCGGGCGGGCCTCGACGTCGACCCGACCCGCCCGGAGGCCGCGGAGGTCACGAAGGCGGCCGACGGGTGGCTGCGGCGCCGCGCGGAGACCGGCGAGCCGCTGCGCGACCCCGTGCTCCTGCGCCACGGCCTCTGGGCCGGCCTGGACACCGGGCTGCCGCTGCAGATGCACACGGGGTTCGGCGACCGGGACGAGGACCTGCACCGCGCCAACCCGGCCCTGCTCGTCGGCCTGGCCCGCCTGGTCGAGCCGCTGGGAGTGCCGCTGATGCTGCTGCACTGCTACCCGTACCACCGGGAGGCGGCGTGGCTCGCGCAGGTGTTCGCCGGCGTGCACGTCGACGTCGGCCTGGCCGTGCCCTACGTCGGCCCCCGCGCCGCCACCGTGGTCGGCGAGCTGCTCGAGCTCGCGCCCTTCGGGAAGGTCCTCTACTCCTCGGACGCGTTCGGGCTGCCCGAGCTGCACCTGCTGGGGGCGCTGCGCTTCCGTTCGGCGCTGGGTGGTCTATTGGAGCACCTCTGCGCGACGGACGAGCTCGCGCCCGCTGACGCCGAACGGGTGGCCACCATGATCGGGACCGACAACGCGCGCCGGGTCTACGGGCGGATGCCGGCGTGAGTCGGCCCCAGCCTGCGACCCCACAGCCCGCGACCCCGCCCCGTGTCGCCCCGGCGCTGCACGCCGCGCTCGAGGAGGAGCTCGACGCGGCCGTGGCGCTCCGACACGCGCTGCACCGCGACCCCCGCCTGTCCGGGGACGAGGCCGACAGCCGCGACCTCGTGCTCGGCGCGCTCGCGGATGTGGTGCCGGACGGGCGGACCCCCGACCCGGTGGCCGACACCGGGGCGATGGTGCGGCTCGGCGCCCCCGCCGAGGAGGGGACGCCGGCGGTGGCGGTGCGCGCCGAGCTCGACGCCCTGCCCGTCGTGGAGCGCACCGGTCTGCCGTTCAGCGCCACCGGCGCCGCCGCGCACGTGTGCGGGCACGACGTGCACGTCGCGGCGCTGGTCGCCGTGGTGCGGGCGATCGGACGGGCCGGCGCCGACGCGCTGCCCGCGCCGCTGCTCGCGGTCTTCCAGCCGCGCGAGGAGAAGGCCCCCTCCGGCGCCGCGGACGTGGCCGCCGACCCCGCCTTCGTCGCCCACCGGGTGGGGGCGATGCTCGGCGTGCACGTCCAGCCCGAGCTGCCGCGCGGCACGGTCTCGGTGCGCGGTGGCCCGGTGAACGCCTCGGCCGACGAGATCGAGATCGAGGTGCACGGGCGCGGCGGGCACGGCGGCTACCCCCACCGCACGCGCGACGCCGTGCTCGCCCTCGCCGAGATCGTCTCCGGCGTGCACCACATCGTGTCCCGGCGGGTCGACCCGATGGCCGCCGGTGTGATCACCATCGGGCAGATGACCGCGGGGTCGGCGCCCAACGTCGTCCCCGAGACCGCGTCGGCGCGCGGCACCGTCCGGGCTCTCGACGCCGACCGGGACGAGATGCTCGCCGCGGTTCGCGACGTCGTGGAGGGCACGGCCACGGCCTACGGGTGCACCGCCACGCTCACCGTGGTGCCGAACGAGCCGGCCGTGGTCAACGACGACGCGCTGGCCCGCACGGTCGCGGCCTCGCTCGGCGGGCGCCGCCGCGATGACCGGGCCGGCGGCAACGCCAACGGTCACGGCGGCCGCAGCGGGGACGCGGACGGCGCGGGGGAGCCGACCGGCCTGGTGCTCGACACCACGTTCCGATCCTGCGGCGCGGACGACTTCTCGCACTACGGTGACGTGCTGCCGTCGTTGATGCTGTTCGTGGGCACGACCCCGGCCGGGTCCACCCCGGGCGAGGGCCCCGGCCTGCACCACCCCGAGTTCTCGCCCGACGACGCGATGGTCGGCGAGGTGGCCCGCGCGCTCCTCGCCTCGGTCGTCGCCGCGGGCGCGGCGCTCGTGGCCACCACCGCGGAGCCCGCGGACCCGCTGGTCTAACCCGAGGCCGGCCCCAGCTCGTCACCACCCCCCGCTCGTCACCACCCCTCAGAACCCGGGGCCGGCGAGCCCTCGTGAAGGAGATCCAGGCGTGACCGAGATCCAGGCGTTCGCCCGCGAGTTCCTGCGCGACCCGCTCCACGTCGCCGCCCTGTTCCCCAGCTTCGCGCCCCTCTGCCGCCAGGCCGCGGCGCCGCTGCCCGAGACGGGCGACCCGGTGGTGCTCGACCTCGGTGCCGGCACCGGCCAGGTCACCGACGTGATCCAGGAGCGCCTGGGCGGACGGGGCCGGCACATCGCGGTGGAGTTCAACCCCCGCATGGCCGCCGTCCTCCAGGAGCGCCACCCGAAGGTCGAGGTGATCTGCGACGACGCGAACGCCGTCGTCGAGCGCCTGCTCGCCGAGGGGGTGCGCACCGACCTCACCGTCTCCGGCCTGCCCTGGCTGGTCACGTCGCCGAAGGACCGCACGATCTTCCGCCCGCTGGCCCGGCTCGCGGCCCCGGGGGGTGCGGTGACCCAGCTCGCCCACGCCTGGATCCGCTTCTTCCCGGCCGCGAAGCAGGTGCAGCGCAACCTCGAGACGCACTTCGAGGAGGTCGTCGTCACGCGCACGGTGATGGCGAACATCCCCCCGGCTGTGGTCTACGTCGCCCGCCGCCCGCGAACCTGATGGTCGCGCCGTCGACGACGATTCGGGCGAACTGCGCCCCGTCCGCGCGTCCGTAGACTGGGCGGGCCGTTGACCCCCGGCGGAGCAGAGGTGACCCCGTGACGTTGATGGACCGTGTCCGCACCCCCGCGGACCTGCGCGGTCTCGACACGGACGAGGTCGTCGCCCTCGCCTCCGAGATCCGCGCGTTCCTCGTCGACCGGGTGTGCCGCACCGGCGGGCACCTCGGGCCGAACCTGGGTGTGGTGGAGCTGACGCTCGCCCTGCACCGGGTCTTCGACTCCCCGCGGGACGCGCTGATCTTCGACACGGGCCACCAGAGCTACGTCCACAAGATCCTCACGGGCCGCGCGGGCGACTTCGGCGGGCTCCGGCAGGTCGGCGGGCTCTCGGGCTACCCGAGCCGGACCGAGAGCGAGCACGACCTGGTGGAGAACTCCCACGCCTCCACCGCGCTGTCGTGGGCGGACGGCCTCGCGAAGGCCGACGCGCTCACCGGGCGCGACCGCTCGGTGGTGGCCGTCGTCGGGGACGGGGCCCTCACCGGCGGGATGTGCTGGGAGGCGCTGAACAACATCGCCGCGGCCCCCGACCGGCCCGTGGTGATCGTCGTCAACGACAACGGGCGTTCGTACTCGCCGACGATCGGCGGGCTGTCGCGCAAGCTGACGGCGCTGCGGTTGCTGCCGCGCTACGAGCAGGCCCTCGAGCACGGCAAGCGCGCCGTGCAGGGCCTGCCGCTGGTCGGGCCGACGCTGTACTCGGCGCTCCACGCCGCGAAGGCCGGGATGAAGGACGCCCTGAGCCCGCAGCCGCTGTTCGCCGACCTCGGCCTGAAGTACCTCGGCCCCGTCGACGGGCACGACGTCGAGGCCATGGAGCACGCCCTGCGGGTCGCCCGCGACTTCGGGGGCCCGGTCGTCGTGCACGCGGTGACCGCGAAGGGCCGGGGGTTCGCGCCCGCCGAGGCCGACGAGGCCGACCTCATGCACTCCCCGGGGCCGCTCGACCCCGAGACCGGGCTGCCGGTCGGGCCCAAGCCCCGCGACTGGACCGCCGTCTTCACCGAGTCGATGCTCGAGCTCGGGCGCGAGCGCTCCGACGTCGTCGCGATCACCGCGGCGATGCAGGGGCCCACCGGCCTGACGCCCTTCGGCGAGGCCTTCCCCGAGCGCCTGTTCGACGTCGGCATCGCCGAGCAGCACGCGATGACCTCGGCGGCCGGGCTCGCCGCGGGCGGCCTGCACCCCGTGGTCGCGATCTACTCGACGTTCCTCAACCGGGCGTTCGACCAGCTGCTCATGGACGTCGCGCTGCACGGCGCGCCCGTGACCGTCACGCTCGACCGCGCCGGGGTCACCGGCAGCGACGGCGCGAGCCACAACGGCATGTGGGACCTCTCGATCCTGGGGATCGTGCCCGGCCTGCGGGTCGCCGCGCCCCGGGACGCGGTGACCTTGCGCGAGGAGCTGCGCGAGGCCGTCGGCATCGACGACGGGCCGACCGCCCTGCGCTGGTCCAAGGGCGCGGTCCCCGCCGCGGTGCCCGCGGTGCGCACGCTCGGCCCGGCCGAGGGACCCGGGCGCGTCGACGTCCTCGCCGAGCCCGGCCGTCCGTCGCGCGCCGCGCCGCGGCCCACCGCGGTGGACCGCCTGCCCGACAGCGCCGTGCCCGACGTCCCGGACGTCCTGCTCGTGTGCGTCGGCGCGTTCGGCGAGCTCGGGGTGCAGGCGGCCGAGCGGCTGACCGCCCAGGGGATCGGCGTCACCGTCGTCGACCCGCGCTGGGTGCAGCCCGTGCCCGAGGCGCTCGTGACGCTGGCCGGCGAGCACCGGCTCGTGGTCACCGTCGAGGACGGCGGGCGCCACGGCGGCGTCGGCTCGGCGCTCGCCGACGCCCTCGCGTCGGCCGAGGTCGACGTCCCCGTGCGCCGGCTCGCCCTCGAGCAGGAGTTCCTCGCCCACGCCTCGCGCGGCCAGGTGCTCGCCGAGGCGGGTCTCACCGACGCCGACGTCGCCCGGCGCGTCACCGAGTGGGTCTCGGGGCGCGACACGACGCTCGTGCCGGACGCGGACACCGTCGCGCGCTGAGGGCGGCGTTCGTTTCTCAGCCTTCATTCTCAGCGGCTGCTCAGGAGACCTGTGGCACCGTGGAGATGTGCGAGTACTGATCGTGGAGGACGAGCAGGCCCTGGCCGACGCGCTGGCCCGTGGCCTGCGCCGCGAGGGGATGGCGGTCGACGTCGCGTACGACGGCGACGAGGGCAGCGAGAAGGTCGGCGTGACGCGCTACGACGTCGTCGTGCTCGACCGCGACCTGCCGGGACGCTCCGGTGACGAGCTGTGCGCCGAGATCGTCGGCGACGTCACGCGGGTCATCATGCTGACGGCGAGCGGCGCGCTGCGCGACAAGGTGGAGGGTCTCGCGCTCGGCGCGGACGACTACCTCGCCAAGCCGTTCGACTTCCCGGAGCTCGTGGCGCGTGTCCGTGCCCTCGGCCGGCGCGCCACCCCCGCAGTGCCGCCCGTGCTGCGCTCCGCGGACATCGTGCTCGACCCGGCGAAGCGCACCGTGACCCGCCGCGGCTCGGCGCTCGAGCTCACCCGCAAGGAGTTCGGGGTGCTCGAGGTGCTCATGGCCGCGGGTGGCGCGGTGGTCAGCTCCGAGGAGCTGCTCGAGCGGGTCTGGGACGAGAACGCCGACCCGTTCACCACCACGGTGCGGGTCACGGTGATGACCCTGCGCAAGAAGCTCGGCGAGCCGGGCATCATCGACACCGTCGTGGGCTCGGGCTACCGGGTTCCGGCGGGGTCGCCCGCGGTGGTCTAGGGCTGCTCGAGCCCTTCACGGGGCCGCCTCCGGGCGCCCCGTAGCGTCACGGCCGTGTCCGCCGCCTCGCCCGCCCTGCGCCGGGGACCCGGGCTCCGGGTCCGGCTGACGCTGGTCGCGACGGGCCTCGTCGCCGTCGTGGCCGTGGTGATGGTGTGGCTCGGCTGGATGCTCGTCGGCGAGGTCGCCGCGGGTGTTCCCCAGCTCCCGCCCGACACACCCGTCACCGTCGACGGCGTGCGCGTGCCGGCCGGGGAGCTCGCCGACGCGCTCGGGAAGTCCGCCCGCACCGAGGTGCTGCGCGTCGGGTCGATCGCGTTCGCGATGGTCGTGATCGCGGCGGCCCTGGTGTCCTGGGTCCTGGTCCGCCGGGTCCTGCGCCCGCTGCACGAGGTGACCGCCGCCGCGCGCAGGCTCTCGGCGGAGTCGCTCGACGCCCGCATCGGGCTGACCGGCCCCCGCGACGAGGTCGCCGAGCTGGCCGCCACCTTCGACGCCATGCTCGACCGCCTGCAGGCGGCGTTCGACGCGCAGCGCCGCTTCGTGGCCAACGCGAGCCACGAACTGCGCACCCCGCTCGCCGTGCTGCGCACCGAGGTCGACGTGACCCTCGCCGACCCCGGGGCCGACGTCGCCGAGCTGCGGCGCATGGCCGAGGTGATCCGCGAGGCCACCCGCCGCGCCGAGCACCTCGTCGCCGGCCTCCTGCTGCTCGCGCGTACCGAGGCCGCCGACGCCGTGCCCACCGAGCCCGTCGACCTCGCCGAGACCGTCCCCATCGCGCTCGACGCCGTGCGCGCGGAGGCCCGCGACCGGGGCCTGAAGATACGGACCGATCTCGCCTCCGCCCGGGTCGCCGGTGACGCCGCCCTGCTCGGGCGCATCACCGGCAACCTCGTCGAGAACGGGGTGCGCCACAACGTCGACGGTGGCTGGCTGACCCTGCGCACCGGGGTCGAGGACGGGCACGCGGTGCTGGCCGTGGCGTCGTCGGGACCCGTGGTCTCGCCGGAGACCGTCGCGGAGCTGTTCGAGCCCTTCCGTCGTGGCGCCGGCCGCACCGGCACCGGCACCGGTCTCGGCCTGTCGATCGTGCGCGCCGTGGCCCACGCGCACGGGGGACGCGCGTCCGCCGAGCCCGTCGAGGGGGGCGGGCTCGCGGTGACCGTGACGCTGCCGCTGGATTCCCGACGGAGCGACTGATTACGGTGTTGCAGTGACACCGACGCTGTACGAGTGGGCCGGCGGGACCGAGGCGTTCCGCCGTCTCATCGACGCGTTCTACGACCGGGTCGAGCGCGACGACCTCCTGAGCCCGCTCTTCCCGGGCGGGGTCACCGAGGAGCACCGGGCGCACGTGACCCGCTGGTGGGCCGAGGTGTTCGGCGGCCCGGCGGACTACACGGCGTCGCTCGGCGGGTACGAGCGGATGCTCGCCCACCACCGGGACCTCAACATCACCCCCGACCAGCGTCGGCGGTTCGCCGAGACCATGAGCCGGGCCGCCGACGACGCCGGCCTGCCCGACGATCCCGAGTTCCGCGCCGCCTTCGTCGGCTACGTCGAGTGGGGCACCCGGCTCGCGCTGGCCAACTCGCAGACCGGCGCCGAGGTCGTCGAGCAGGCGCCCGTCCCGCAGTGGGGATGGGGCGTGGCGCCGCCGTACCAGCCCTCCTGATCTAGGACGGCTGGTCACCCGGGGTCTGCTCGGGCGCGGGCCGGGCCGTCAGCGCCTCGGCGAGCAGGGGAGCGGCGAGCTCCGCCTGCCAGGGCCGGGCGCCGAGGTCCGCGAGGGCCGCGGCCACCGCCTCGGTGTCGGCGGGCTCGGGGGGCGACCAGCACAGACGGCGCACGAGGTCCGGCGTCACGAGGTTCTCCACCGGGGTGCCGGTGCGCTCCGACAGCCCGGCGAGGGCGGCCCGCGCGGCGGCGAGACGTGCGGCGGCGGCCGGGTCCTTGTCGCTCCAGCGGTGCGCGGGCGGCGGGCCGTCGGGTTGCGCGGCGGCGGCGGGCCACTGCGTGCGGTCCAGCGCGCGGGCGCGGGCGATCGCCGACCACCAGCGATCGCCGAGCCGGCGTTGCGCGCGCCCGCGGAACACCGGCATCGCGACGAGCTCCTCGCGCCCCGCGGGCTCGCGCAGGGCGGCGTCGACGATCGCGGCGTCCGGCAGCAGACGGCCGGGGGCGACGTCGCGGACGGCCGCGAGCTCGTCGCGGGACTCCCAGAGCTCGCGGACGACGGCGAGCTGCGCGGGCCGGCGCACCTTGTGCATCCCCGAGGTGCGACGCCACGGCTCGGCACGCGGTGGCGGGGGAGGGGCGAGGCGCACGGCCTCGAACTCCTGCTCGGCCCAGGCGGTCTTCTCCTGGCGCTCGAGGTCGGCGGCCACCGCGTCGCGGAGCTCGATCAGCAGCTCGACGTCGAGGGCGGCGTAGGTCAGCCAGTCGTCGGGCAGCGGGCGGCGCGACCAGTCGGCGGCGCCGTGGCCCTTCTGCAGCCGCACACCCAGCAGGTGCTCGGTGAGTGGGCCGAGCCCGACGCGGGGATAGCCCACGAGGCGCCCGGCGAGCTCGGTGTCGAAGAGGGAGTCGGGGCGCATGCCGACCTCGGCCAGGCACGCGAGGTCCTGGGAGGCGGCGTGCAGCACCCACTCGACGCCGCGCAGGGCGTCGCCGAGCACGGAGAGGTCGCCGCCGCACGCGATGGGGTCGACGAGAAAGGAGCCGGCGCCCTCGCGGCGCAGCTGCACCAGGTAGGCGCGGGCCGAGTAGCGGTAGCCCGAGGCCCGCTCGGCGTCCACCGCGACGGGACCGCTGCCGTCGGCCAGACGAGCGGCGACGTCCGAGAGCGCCGCGGCGTCCTCGACGAGCGGGGGTACGCCCTCGGCCGGTTCGAGCAGGTCGACGGCTGCGTCCTCGGCGGGCTCGGGCCGGTCCCCGGTCTGCGTCCCTGCCCGATCCGGAGCCCCGGCCTGGTCGCTCTGCGAAGTGTTGGCCGTCACGGACGGTGGAGTCTGCCCGCTCGCGGCGTCCGGCGCAGGGACAGGAGTGGATCTCGACGGTGTGTCGGGTCCCCTCGGGGCCCCCGGAGCGCGGCCACGGACCCCACCGGCGTTCCCGGCGGGGTCCGTGGACCGGCTGGCCGGGGTCGGCCGCTCCGGGGAGGAGCGGGCCGACCCCCGTGCCCTCGCGCTCAGCGGATGACGCCGGCCCGCATGGCCAGCGCGACCATCTGTGCCCGGTCGCCCGTCCCGAGCTTGCGCCCGATGCGGGAGAGGTGGCTCTTGACCGTCAGCGCCGAGAGGCTCAGCGCGTCGCCGATCTCCTTGTTGGACCGCCCGTCGGCGACCAGCTGGAGCACCTCGACCTCACGGGCCGACAGCTCCCGCGGGGTGTTGTCCGTGGCCGGCACCCGGGTGCCCGCCGCGAGCAGCGGGGCGACCGAGGGGTCGGCGTAGAGGCCGCCCTCGAGCACACGCCGCACGCCATCGGTGACGACGCCGGGAGACGCCGACTTGAGCAGGTAGGCCTGGGCGCCGGCCTGGAAGGCCGCACGCACCGCCGACGGGTCGTCGGAGGCCGCAAGCACCACGACACGGTTCCAGCCCTGCGCGCGGAGCTCGGCGATCAGGTCCAGGCCACTGCCGTCCGGCAGACCGAGATCCAGGATCGCGAGATCGCACGGCCCGCTGGCCAGCGCTCGGGTGCGGGCCTCGGAGATCGAGGCCGCCTCGTGGACGGTGCCCGCGCCCATCGAGGAGAGCCGCTGCGCGATCGCCTCGCGCAGCAACGGGTGGTCGTCGACCACCAGGACAGAGAACATCTCTTCCCGCGGATGCGGGACCATGGCCGGCGGCAACAAGCCGCTTGCGACGCCGCGAAGGGCCATGCCTGGGCCCACGGTTGCCACGTCGAGTACCTCCTAGAAGTCGGTCTTGCCCCCCGACATTCCGCACCGGGCCCTCGAACCATCGACCGCGCCGCCGATCGGACGAGGAAGTGCGTGCGAGAGAAGATATCCCCCCGGGCGAGTTAACGAGAGCATCAGGGCCAACTTCGCTCGGTGGAGTTTCGTGCGTTACGGGGCTGCGGTCACCCTTTGGAGTGGACAGACGACGCGGAATCGTCTCTCGGTGACACTGCGTGTAACTGACGCTACAGAGAGTGCTGTGTAGCGCCGACCGGCACAGCCTGGCTGCAACCAACGACCCAACGTGGACGCGTGACGGGTGGAGCCGGGTCGGGCTGATCGGACGCCTCCCTGTGCATCCCATCGCAAAGGCGCGATGACCTGCAAGGGGTTGCTGAAATTGCGGGAGCGATACCGGTAGTACCGGAAAAAATGTTCAGCCGGATCGTCCGGCGCGACGCGCACCGAGTGTCGTCACGCCCTCCGGCGGAAGTCCCGCGGCGATGGCGAGGACACCCGCGAACGCATGGCCGTGCGCCGTGAGGACGTCCTCGGTGGGCGTCCAGGAGGCCCGCAGCTCGAGGTCGGTGGCGTGACTCGGGCCACTGATGTCGCCGAAGCGCACCGAGGCCGTCTGGGTCACCGTGCCGCCGAGCGCGGTCCAGGCCGCCCCGGAGTCCTCGAGGGCGCCCGTGAGCCAGGACCACGCCACCTCGGGCAGCAACGGGTCGCCCGCGTGCTCGGGGTCGAGCTCGGCGCGCACGAAGGTCACCACGCGCAGCGTGCCGTCCCAGGCGTCCTGGCCCTCGGGGTCGTGCAGCAGCACGAGACGCCCCGTGACGACGACCTCGGCGTCGTCCACCTCGCTCGCGGCCGGGGCGGGCGGGCCCGCGAGGACCTCGGCGCTCCAGGCCGCCGAGTACGGCGCCAGGCGCTGCGGGGGGCGCATCGTCCGCAGCTCGATCTCGGGACGTGTCCGGAGATCGGCGAGGGACTCCACCGCGCGCCGGAACGTCTCGGGGTGGGTGGTGGGCGCCGTCACCTCGACGACAGTAGGCCGAACGGGTTCTTTCCGGCACCTCCCACGCCGAGAGGTCCCGGGCGTCCCTCGTCCACCACCCGACCCGCGCGTCCCACCCGGCGGGCAGCGAGGGCGTCCTCCAGCTCCTCCTGCGCAGTCCGGGCGTCCCTCGCTCCCGGCGGCGGAGGACACCGCGGGCGTGGGACGATGAGGGCACCATGGGCACGGCAGGGAGCACGACCGGGACGGGCACGGCGAGCACGGCGGTCACCTCGGGGCGACGCCATCTGCCCGAGGCGCCGTTCCTCGTGGCGGCGAACCGCGGGCGCCCCTCGCGCCGCCCCGTGTGGTTCATGCGCCAGGCGGGCCGCTCGCTGCCCGAGTACCGCGAGCTCCGCAAGGGCACCGGCATGCTCGAGGCCTGCCTGACCCCCGACCTCGCCTGCGAGATCACGCTGCAGCCCGTCCGCCGCTACGGCGTCGACGCCGCGATCCTGTTCTCCGACATCGTCGTGCCGCTCAAGGCCGCTGGGGTCGGGGTGGACATCGTCGCGGGCACCGGGCCCGTCGTGGAGCAGCCGGTGCGCACGGCGGCCGACGTCGCCGCCCTGCCGGCGCTGGACGCCGAGGGCGTCGCGCCGGTGGCCGACGCGGTGCGGCTCCTCGTCCGGGAGCTCGGCGACACCCCGCTCATCGGCTTCGCCGGCGCGCCCTTCACCCTCGCGTCCTACCTCGTCGAGGGCGGCCCGAGCCGCAACCACGAGCGCACCAAGGCGCTGATGCACGCCGAGCCGGACACCTGGCACGCGCTGTGCTCCACCCTCGCCGACACGACGCTGACGTTCCTGCGCGCCCAGGTCGACGCCGGCGTCGACGCCGTGCAGCTCTTCGACTCCTGGGCCGGCGCGCTCTCGGAGCGCGACTACCGCGAGCTGGTGCTCCCGCACTCCACCCGCGTGCTGCAGGGGCTGGCCGACACCGACCTGCCGCGCATCCACTTCGGGGTCGGCACCGGCGAGCTGCTGGGGGCGATGGGCGAGGCGGGCGCGGACGTCGTCGGGGTCGACTGGCGGCTGCCGCTCGACGTCGCCGCCGCCCGCGTGGGGCCGGGCCGGGCCCTGCAGGGCAACCTCGACCCGGCGCTGCTGTTCGCCGGCCAGGACGTCGTCGACCGCGAGGTCCGCCGGATCCTCGCCGAGGGCGCCACCGCCGAGGGTCACGTGTTCAACCTCGGCCACGGGGTGCTCCCCGAGACCGATCCGGACGTGCTCGCCCGGGTCGTCGATCTGGTGCACGAGACACCCGTGCCAGCCGGTCCGTGAGCCGCGTCCTCGTCGTCGGCGGCGGGGTCTCGGGCCTGGCCGCGGCGCACCGCCTGCGCACCCTCCTGGGCGCCGACGCCGAGATCGTCGTCGTCGAGGCCGCGCGGTCGCTGGGCGGCAAGCTCTCGGCGCTGGAGATCGGCGGCCGTCGCGTCGACGCGGGCGCCGAGGCCTTCCTGGCGCGGCGTCCCGAGGCGGCGGCGCGGATCGCCGAGCTCGGCCTCGACGACCAGCTCGTGCACCCGGGGTCCGCGACCTCCGCGCTGCGCGTCGGCGGCCGCACCGTCGGGCTCCCGCCGCGCACGGTCATGGGCGTGCCCGGCGACCCGGACGTCGCGGCGGGGGCGCTGTCGCCCGACGGGCTCGCCGCGCTGCGCGCCGACCGTCCCGGCGCGTGGGAGCCGGGCGGCGACGTCACCGTCGGCGAGCTGGTGCGGGCCCGGCTCGGGGACGAGGTGGCGGACCGTCTCGTCGACCCGCTGCTCGGCGGCGTCTACGCCGGGCGCGCCGACGCGCTCGGGGTGCGCGCGACCGTGCCGGCGCTGGCCGCCGCGCTCGACGCCGACCCCCGCTCGCTGCTCGCCGCGGCGCGCTCCTGCCTGCCCGCGCCACCGATCGAGGGCGCGCCACCCCTCCCGGTGTTCGGCACCCTCCGCGGCGGCCTCGCCGACCTGCCCGCCACCCTCGCCCTCGCCGCCCGCGCCGAGCTCCGCCTGGGGCGCACGGTCACGGCGCTGGCCCGGACCGCCACGGGCTGGCGCGCCGAGCTCGGCGAGGACGGGCCCCCGGTCGAGGCCGATGCCGTGGTGCTCGCCGTCCCGGCCCCGGCCGTGCGCCGCCTGCTCGCCGACCACGCCCCGGCCGCCGCCCGGGCGGCCGGCGAGATCGAGGTCGGGTCGTCGGCGCTCGTGCTGCTCGCCCTGCCCGCGGCGGCCGCGGCCCCGCTCGCCGGACGCTCCGGGGTCCTCGTCGGGGCGGGGGAGCGGCGGCCCGACGGCCTGCTCTGGACGATCAAGGCGGCCACCTTCAGCGCGCAGAAGTGGCCTCATCTGGCACCCGGGGAGGACCCCGACGACACCTCCGTGCTGCGCCTGTCGATCGGCCGCCACGGCGATTCGGCCTCGGTGGCCGCCCTGCGCCGCGACGACGACGACCTGGTGAGCGTCGCCCGCAGCGACCTCGGCGCGCTCACCGGTATCGAGGAGGTGCCGGTCGAGACCGCGGTCGTGCGCTGGCCGGGCGGCCTGCCCCAGTACGGCGTCGGGCACGTCGAGCGGGTCGCGACGCTCGAGGACGGCGTCGCCGCGCTACCGGGGCTCGCGATCGCCGGCGCGGCCCTGCACGGCGTCGGCGTGCCGGCCTGCCTCGCCACCGCGGACGCCGCCGCCCGGCGCATCGCCGCCCACCTGGCCGCCTCGGTCGCCCGCGAGTAGGTCGCCCGGGCCACACTGCGCCCATGGACGATCTCGTCGGTGCCCTCGGGGCCCGGGATGACGGCACCCTGGACGACGAGGAGCGGACGACGTTCATCGTCGACACGCTCGCGGAGGCGTTCTCCGACCTCATGGCGGCTTCGCCGGCGGCCTTCCGCAACAAGTTCCGCAAGATGGCGGCCGAGCCGTTCGCCTTCTACCGGGGCAGCGCCTGCCTGTACTACGCCGACGTCGCCCGGCTCGACGACCGGTGGGTCGACGAGCGCACCCGGCGCGTCTGGATCCAGGGCGATCTGCACGCCGAGAACTTCGGCACCTACCTCGACGGCGACGGCGTGCTCGTGTTCGACGTCAACGACTTCGACGAGGCCTACGTCGCGCCCTGGACCTGGGACCTGCGCCGGCTCGTGGCCAGCGTCGCGCTCCTGGGCTGGTCCAAGGCGTTCTCCGACGCCGACATCGACGCGCTGAACACGGCCTACCTGCGGGCCTACCTGGAGGCGGTGCGCTCCTTCTCCGGCGGCTCGGGGGAGCGCGAGTTCGCCCTCACGCGCCGCACCACCGACGGCCCGATCCGCGCGGCGCTGCAGCAGGCGCGGGAGAGCAGCCGTCGCGGCCTGCTGGACGCGATCACCGAGATCGAGGGCGAGGACCGGATCTTCCGCGACGGCCCGGGCGTGCGGCGGCTCGACGACGCCGAGCGCGACGAGGTCCTCGCCGCCTACGCCGACTACCTGGAGACCATCCCGCCCGCCAAGAGGTGGGCGGACTCGGCCTACGTCGTCCACGACGTCGTCGGCCGCAGCGGCTTCGGGATCGGCAGCGCCGGTCTCCCGGCCTACAACATCCTGATCGAGGGGCCGAACGAAGCCCTGGACTACGACGTCGTGCTGTCGATGAAGCAGGCGGTGCGGGCGGCCCCGAGCCGGGTGGTGGACGACGGCGAGGTCGCGTCCTGGTTCCTGCACCACGGCCACCGGACCGCGCTGTCGCGCCGGGCCCTGCAGGCTCACGCCGACCGCCTGCTCGGCTGGACCGAGCTGGACGGGGTCGGCTACGTCGTCGCTGAGCTCTCGCCCTACGAGGACGACCTCGACTGGGACGACCTCACCGAGCCCCGCGAGCTGCGCGACGTCCTTCACCACCTCGGCCGCGCCACCGCGCGGGCGCACTGCGTGTCGGACACCGACGCCGAGCAGGGGCTCGTGGAGGGCCAGGTCGAGGACGCGATCCTCGCCGTGGTGGACGGGGAGGAGGACGCGTTCGTTGCCGACCTCGTCGACTTCGGCCGCGCGTACGCCGCCGTGGTGCGCGAGGACCACCGCCGCTTCGTCGAGGCGTTCCGCGCCGACCGTGTGCCCGGCGTCTCCAGCGCGGAGGAGTCGCTCTAGGGGGTGGCACGATGGAGGGCGTGGCACGGCTGAACTACGACGAGCTGAACTCGACCGTGCGGTACGCCATGTGGTCGGTGTTCCGCACCGACCCGGCGCGCCTGCCCGAGGACCGCGCGGCCCTCGGCGAGGAGCTCGCGGGCGTGCTCGAGCAGCAGGAGGGCAAGGGCGTCGCCGTGCGCGGCGTCTACGACCTCGCGGGCATGCGCGCGGACGCCGACTGGATGGTCTGGACGCACGCGCCCGAGATCGAGTCGCTGCAGGCCGCCTACTCCGCGCTGCGGCGCACCGCGCTGGGCCGCGCGTCGACCCCGGTCTGGTCGTCGACGGCGCTGCACCGCCCGGCGGAGTTCAACAAGAGCCACCTCCCGGCGTTCATCGCGGGGGAGGAGCCCAAGGGCTACCTCTGCCTCTACCCGTTCGTCCGCTCGCTGGACTGGTACCTGCTCCCCGACGAGGAGCGTCGCCAGATGCTCGCCGACCACGGCAAGGCCGCCCGCGGCTACGCCGACGTCCGCGCGAACACCGTGCCCGCGTTCGCCCTCGGCGACTACGAGTGGATCCTCGCGTTCGAGTCCGACCAGCTCGACCGCATCGTCGACCTCATGCGCGACCTGCGGGCCACCGAGGCCCGGCGTCACGTGCGCGAGGAGGTCCCGTTCTTCACCGGTCCGCGGGTCTCCCCGGAGCAGTTGGTGACGTCCCTTCCCTGAGCGTCCCTTCCCTGAGCGTCGGGTCCTGATCGTCGGGTCCTGATCGGGACGGCCGTCCGACTCGTCGGGAATGCCGCACGGCGATCACAATCTGTCCTCACGCTCCGCGACGTGACATATTCTGCACGTGGCGACGGTGGGCTTCCTCCATGTGGCGGCCGCACACGTCCACGCCGCACGCCGGCTCCTCGCCGAGCACGCGCCCGGTGTCGTCGACGTCCACCTCGTCGACCGCCACCTGCTCGATCCGACGATCGACCCGTGCAAGCGCATCGCCGCCCGCGTCGGCGAGCTCGTCGGGCGCGACGTGGACGCCGTCGTGTGCACCTGGCCGGCCCTGCTCGGTGACGTCGCCCGCGCGGCACGTGATCGCGGCATCGCCGCCATCGGCGTCGAGGAGTTCGCGGGGGTGACCGGCGGGGCCGGCATCCCGGGCGGGATGCCCGCCCTCAGTCGATGAGGTGCCAGGTGATCAGGTCGTGGATCTCCGCGGCCTGCTGCTCGCCCCGGCAGGTCACCTCGTAGAAGGTCCGGCCGATCTGGATCGCGACCGTCCGCGAGAAGATGTTCTCGTCCTCGTTCGACACGTACGCGACCGTCGTGATGCGGCTGTACGGCGCCGTGATGAGCGCCGCGCGGCCACCGGGGAACGCGGTGTCGAGCAGGATGACGCGGCGGTTGGTGATCCCGCACAGCGCGATGCCGGCGCTCTCACTGGCGTAGACGCCGTCGATGTGCTCCTCGGGCATCAGGCTGTCGCGGATGACGTCGTACTGGACCGTCTCGTCGAAGCGTGGCAACCGCGCCGAGAGGGGGTGCGGCCGGCGCGGGTGGTCGGGCGAGGAGCCCGGACGAACGGGGCGGGTCATCGACGGCAATGGTCCTCTCCTGGACGCGGAGGCGGTGGGCCGTCTCCCGACGCTAATCGTCGGGAGCGCGCACACCGCTGCGCGGGTGGTGTCAGCCACCGGCGCGGAGGCGGATTGCCTCGTTCCGGGGGCGTCGCCTGGTCCGGTCGGACCAGCCGTCAGCGGTACTCCAGCAGGAGGTGCTGTCCCCACCGTGCCATCGACAGCGGCCGAACGGCGTCCTGGTGCTCGTCCACCCACTCCCACACCGCCCGCAGCTCGGCGTCGTGGTCGAACAGGTCGTCGAAGTAGACCAGCGTGCCGGGGCGCAGGTGCGCCTCCAGCCAGTCGAGCACCTCACGGCTGCTCGAGTACAGGTCGCAGTCGACGTTGACCACCAGCTCGTCGTGCGGGGGCAGCTCGCGGCCCGGGAGGGTCTCGGAGAACCAGCCCGCCACGACCTCGACCCGCGGGTCGGCGATCTCGGGCACGCGTCCGGTGGCGAAGCTGCCGGCGGGGGCGTCGGCGTGCCAGTCGTGGGGGAGACCGTCGAAGCTGTCGAACCCGACGAAGCGGGCACCGGGCGCGTCGACGTGCTCGCTCCACCACTGCAGGGTGCGGCCCTCGTGGACGCCGAACTCCAGATAGAGCGGCCGCGGGGAGCGCAGACGCCCGACGATCTCGGTGAACACGTCGAACCGGTCTCCGCGGTTGGGGACGTCGACCTCGAGCTCCCGCATCCAGCTGCCCTGCTCGAGGGCGCCGAGCGCGGTCCGCAGGCCGGCGAGGTGCCGCGGGGTGAGCCGGCGGCCGGCGGTGACGAGCAGCCGGCGGGGCTGGATCGGGGCCAGGTGGCGGGCGAGGGCCCGGAGCACCCGGCGGGGGCGGTCACGCGTGGTCAGAGCAACGGACATCGGGAGACGACCGTAACGTGCCCCGACCCGACCGGGTCAGGCCGTCGACTCCAGGGGCTCGAGGCGCAGGCTCACCGAGTTCATGCAGTAGCGCTGGTCGGTGGGGGTGCCGTAGCCCTCGCCGCTGAACACGTGGCCCAGGTGCGAGTGGCAGGTCGCGCACAGGACCTCGACGCGGGTCATGCCCATCGCGCGGTCCTCGCGCAGGATGACGTTGTCGTCCGCCGAGGGGGCGTAGAACGACGGCCACCCGCAGTGGGAGGCGAACTTGGTCTCGGAGCGGAAGAGCTCGGCCCCGCAGGCCCGGCACGAGTAGACGCCCTCGGTGAAGACCTCGTCGTACTCGCCGGTGAAGGGCCGCTCGGTGCCGGCCTGGCGCAGCACCGCGTACTCCTCCGGGCTGAGCTGCTCGCGCCACTCGGCGTCCGACTTGCTGACCTTGGGCGTGCCGATCGATGCGTCACTGCTCATGCGTCCAGGCTAAGCGCTCGCGGCGGGGCGTGCCGCGGAGTCAGGAGAGCGTCGGGAGAGCGTCGGGAGAGCGTCAGGAGTACGTGCTGAGGACGACCTCGAGCGCCTCGAAGATGACGTACCCGGTGCCCAGCAGGACCAGGGTGACGAGGACCACCGCGGCCAATCGGCGGGCGCCGTCCGCGCGGTTGGCCGACTCGGCGAAGTCGCGAACCCCGGCCAGCTGGCCCTCGACGGTGAAGGTCGACGGGCTGGCCTTCTCCATGCGGTCGAGGTGCGCGGCGAAGGCGCGCGCCTCGGGATCGTCGGGGTCCAGTCCGATCAGATCGTCGGCGAACCGGCCGGGCGGCCCGGCCGTCTCGCCGGCGCCGCGACCCCGGAAACGATCCCCGGAGGGACCTTCGGACAGGCTCACCTGGCTACGGTACCCCCCGACCCGGCCGATCAGGCCTACCCTGTCAGGCATGACCACGGACACCTCGGCGTGCACGACGCTCGACGCGCAGCTCTGCTTCGCGTTGCACGACGCCTCGCGTGCGATCTCGGCGTCCTACCGTAAGGGCCTCGCACCACTCGGCCTGACCTACAGCCAGTACGTCGTGCTGCTGGTGCTCTGGGAGCACGGGCCGGTGACGATGGGGACGCTCTGCCGCGAGCTGCACCTCGACAGTGGCACGCTCTCACCGCTGCTGCAGCGCCTCGAGGAGCGCGGGCGCGTCGTGCGCCGCCGCCGCCCCGAGGACGAGCGCACCGTGGAGGTGTCCTGCACCCCCGACGGCCAGGCCCTCCGCGAGCCGGTGATGGCCGTCCAGCGGCGCGTGCAGGCCGAGACCGGGCTCCCGATCGAGGACCTCGTCCGGCTGCGCGGGGAGCTGCAGGCCCTGGCCGACCGGCTGCGTACCGCCGACGAGAGCGGCGTGACCGGCGGGGAGTAGTCCCCTAACCTTCCGCGGGTGGCGAAGTCCCCGGCGGAGGAGATCGACGTCGACGGCCTCGCCGTGCGCGTCAGCAATCCCGACAAGATCTATTTCCCGGACCGGGGCATCACCAAGCGCCAGGTCGTGGAGCACTACGTCGCGGTCCGCGAGCCCCTGCTCGCCGTGCTCTACGAGCGGCCGACCCACCTGAAGCGCTTCGTCGACGGCGTCACCGGCGAGTTCTTCTACCAGAAGCGCGTGCCCAAGGGCGCCCCGGCGTGGCTCGAGACGGTGGAGGTGCGCTTCCCCAGCGGGCGTCCCGCCGAGGAGATCTGCCCGACGGTCACCGCCGCGCCCGTGTGGGCGGCCAACCTCGGCACCTTCGACTTCCACCCCTGGCCCGTGCGCCGCGGCCGGGTCGACGAGCCCGACGAGCTGCGCATCGACCTCGACCCCCAGCCCGGCACCGACTTCGCCGACGCGGTGCGCGTGGCCGGGGTGCTGCGCGAGGTGCTCGACGACGCCGGCCTGCGGGGCCACCCGAAGACCTCGGGCGGGCGCGGCATCCACGTGATGGTGCCGGTGCGCCCCGAGTGGGACTTCGTCGGCGTCCGGCGCGCCGTGATCGCCCTGGCCCGCGAGGTGTGCCGGCGCATCCCCACCGAGGCCACCGTGGACTGGTGGAAGGAGGAGCGCGGCGAGCGCGTCTTCCTCGACTACAACCAGGCCGCCCGCGACCGCACGATCGCCTCGGCCTGGTCGGTGCGCGGCACCCCCCGGGCGACGGTGTCGATGCCGCTGCGCTGGGACGACCTCGCCGACGTCGACCCCGACGACTTCGACGTCCTCACCGCCGCCGGCGTGCTCGCCGAGCGCGGCGACGCCCACGCCGGGATGCACGACGACCCGCGGGGCCTGGAAACCGTGCTCGAGTGGGTCGAGCGCGACCAGCGCGACCAGGACCTGGGTGACCTGCCGTACCCACCGGAGTACCCCAAGATGCCGGGCGAGCCGAAGCGGGTGCAGCCCAGCAAGTCGCGCGCCGACACGACCGGCAAGACGGTCTGACGGGGTGGTCCGACGGGTCGCTCCGGGCCGCCGGTACCGTGCCGCGAGCCCCACGGACGGCTCCAGCGGGGCGGGCGCGACCGGCGTGGACCGTCGAGGGGCGGTGACGGCGAGGTGCTCCAGGCCAGGGTCCCCGTCCGTCGGCGGGTGGGGCACCTGGCCCGCGCGACGGCCCCGTCCCTGCTCCTGGCGCTGATCCTGGCCGTGGTCTCGTGGCACACCGCGACGAACCTGGGCGGGATCGCGGGCGGCGTCGTCTACGCCACCGGGTGCGTCGTCGTGCTCGTCGTGGTCCTGCCCGTCGCGACGCGGGCCGTCTCGCGGGGCCCCGCGTGGGTGCTGCCGACCCTGGTGGCGGTCGTCGTCGCCGTCCTCGTCGCGCTCTTCGTCCTCGGCTTCCCCGCGGCGTACGGGCACGCGATGGGGGTGGGCAGCGACCGTTCCGACGCCCTCGACGTCGCGCTGGCCCGGCTCGCCGACGGCCGGTACCCCTACGAGGGGGTGACCTACCTCGGCAACCCGATCACCCCGCTGCCCGGGGCGCTGCTCATGGCCGCCCCGTTCGCGTGGCTCACCGGCGACGCGGCGTGGCAGAACGTCGCCGGGCTGTTGCTCCTGCTGCCCCTGCTCCACCGTGGCTCGTGGCGCCGCGCCGAGCCGACCCTGCTGTGGGCGTGCGCGGCCCTCGGCGGGCTGGAGGTCGTGCGGGAGTTCGTGGTCGGCGACGATCTCGTGACCGGCGCGGTGCCCGCGGTCGCGGCGGCCGCGTGGACCCTCGCCCTCGCCCGGGGCACGTCGATCGGGGCACTGGTGGCGGCGGGGACGGCGCTGGGGATCGCGACCTGCACCCGCCCGCACCTGGCCCTGGTCGTCATGGTGGTGGCCGGGGCGGTGGGGGCGGTCGTGGGGTGGCGCCGGGCCGTGCTCGTGGGCACGACGGCGAGCGCGGTGTGGGCGCTGCTGATCCTCCCGTTCCTGGCCGGCGGGTCGGCGCGGTTCTCGCCGTGGCATGTCGCGGCGAAGGTCACCGGGGACCGCGGGCTCACCGCCGGGATCGTCGTCGTCGGGCTGGTGGCGGCGGCGCTGCTGGTGGCCGCCCTCCTGCTGGTCCGGCCGTCCTCGCCGAGCGCCGTGGGCTGGTTCTGCGCCGCCGTGCTGGTCGCCCCGTCGGTGCTGTCGCTGGCCCGGCGGCTCGCGGGCGGACCGGCCGCGGAGCTCGACCTGACGCTGGGGGCCGCGGCGGTGCCGTTCGCCCTGTGGGCGGTGAGCGCCCGTCGACCGGCCCCGGACACCGCGCCCGACCCGTCGGCGGTCCGGCCCCTCGTCGCGACGTCATGAGGGGCGGGGTCCTGCGTTACGGGACGCGGCGGATCGCGCTCGGCCTCGGTGCGGGTGTCGCCGCGGCGTCGCTGGTCGTCCTGACCCTCGGGCTCCCGGCGGGCCGGACGTTCGGCGTGGAGGACAACGGCGACGGCTTCCGGCTCTTCTGCGGCCTCGGGATGGTCCCGCGCACCGTGGACCGGATCGCGGCCTGGAAGGGCGGTGTCGTCACCGACTTCGCCGTGGTGGCGAGCCCGACGTGCGGCATGTCGACGCCGTCGTCGGCCGCGCTCGTGCTCCGCGCCGCGATGCTCGGCGGCGACGGCTCGGTGGCGCTGTCGACCGTGGGCTGGTGGTACGCGGCGCTCGTCGGGATGGTCGTGGCGACGGCGGCCTGGGCGGCCTCGGCATCGGGTCCGGGGCGCGCGGCGGTGCTGATCGTCCCCGTCGCCCCGCTGGCCCTCCCGGCGTTCACGCGGTTCTTCGTCTCCACCTACGGCGAGCCCGCCGGGCTGCTCGGTGCCCTCGCGGTGGCGTGCGGGATCGCCGCGCTGCTGGTCACCCGCCCCGGGCAGCGGGCGTCCCGCGCCGTCGCGCTGACCCTGACCGCCCTCGGCGGCGCGGTCGCCGCCACAGCGAAGGTGGGCTACCTCCCGGTCCTCGTCGCGGCGGTGGTCGCGTGCGCGGTGGTGACCGTGGGGCACCGACGGCGGCTCGGCCCCGCGCTCGCGGTGGCCACGATCCTCGCGGTCGCCGTGCCGGTGGGCGCCGCCGTCCACTTCCAGGACCGCGTCTACGGCGGCGCGAACGTCCACGACGTGGTGTTCACATTCGTGCTGCCCGAGCTCGGTCCCGACGGCCCCGCCGCGCTCGATCTGCCGCCGGAGGCCGCGGACGTGACAGGCGACGGGTTCTTCAACGGGCCGCCGCTCCCGACCGCGGACTGGTGGGTCCGGGCGATCGGCGAGGACGCCGACGCCACCCGCGCCGCCGCCCACGGGGCGCTCGTCCGTCACCCGGGCGCGCTGCTGCGGGGGCTCGGGGTGGGGCTGCAGGCCACGACCCGCGCGGACCTGCCCTACCTCGCCGCGGGCCCCGGCGATCTCGCGCGGCCCACCGGCGCCGGCGGCGACGCCGGCTGGTCCGGGTCCCGCGGGCCCGCCCTGCGCGAGGTCCTCGACGACACCTCGTGGCCGGCGTGGCTCCCGACGGCGCTCGTGCTGCTCGCCGTCGCCGCGGCCGGCAGCTCGGTCCGCTGGCGACACCGTGAACCCGCGGCTGCGCGCTGGTGCCTGGCCGCCGGCCTCGCCGCGGTCACCGCGCTGGGCCTCGTCGCGGCGGCGGTGCTCGGGGACGGGTACTTCGAGGTGTTCAAGCACGTCTGGCTCGCGGCGTACCTGCTCGTCCTGAGCGGGCTGGGCCTGGTCGGGGCCGCCGGCGCCGTGGTGGGTCGCGCGCTGCGCGTGCGCTACGCCCGGCGGCCCGCGTCCTCGCTCTGAGCGGCGGGCGCGGTCTTCACGTGTAGTACGGCTTGTGCGGGATGGCCGCGTCGTTGGTCTGCTGCTCGAAGTCGACCCAGATCGCCCCGTCCTCGATCTTGCACGCGTAGGTCGGGATCGGGTCGACGGCCGGGACGCCCGTGGGGACGCCGGTGTGCAGGTCGAACCGGGAGTTGTGGGCGGGGCAGATGAGGGAGTCGTCCTCCTGCAGGTAGCCCTCGTTGAGCGGCTGCTGCTGGTGGGTGCAGGTGTTGTGCACGGCCACCGCTTCGTCCTCGTAGAGCCGGACGACGCAGATGGGCTGGCCGCCCATCTGGACGACCATCATGTCGCCCTCGTCGAGCTGGTCGTCGTCCGCTACTGCTTCCCAGGCCATGGTGGTTCCTCTCAGTTCGCCGGACGCCGGGAACGCGGCGCCGGGGCGGAGCCGCGGACCTCGATCCAGCCCTTGCGCACGCGCGCGGGCAGGACGGGCTGGGGGTGGTGGGCCGGTCCGCGCACGATCCGGCCGTCGCGGAGGTCGAACACCGAGAAGTGCAGCGGGCAGGTGACGGTGCAGTCGTCGGTCTCGCCGCGGTGCAGCAGCGCACCCGCGTGGCTGCACACGTCGTCGATCGCGTGCACCTCGCCGTCGCGCCGCGCGAGGAGCACGTGCCGGCCCTCGACCTCGACGCCGGTCACGCCGCCCGCGGGCAGGTCCTCCTCGGCGACCGCCCTGACCCAGCGGGTCGGTCCGGTCGTCGTGGCGACGCGGTTGACCATCACGGCCCGGCCCTGGACGAGGTGGCCCCCGATGTAGGCGGCCACCACCGTGACGCCGAGGCTGGCGGCGCCGAGGGCGCGGCCGGTCGGCCGGCGGCCGGAGAGCCGGGCGGCGAGCGACGCGCCCTGCAGGCTGACGCCCGCCACGTTGAGGAGGCCGTGGAACAGCCCGACGCGACGGTCCTCGCCGTCGCTGACGCTCCAGTCGACCCACCCGGTGGCGGCGGTCGCGGCGGCGGCCGCGAGCCCGGCGGCGCTGAGCGTCGACGACGGGTCGAGCCGGCGACCACCCGGCGCCACGTCCTGGCCTGCCGTGTCGAGCAGCACGGAGGCGGACCAGAAGCCGATCGGGAGGTCGCTGAGCGCGGGGTGCAGCGAGTGCCCGAGCCAGCGCCCGCCGTGCATCAGCTCGAGGACGGGGTTGCTGCGGAAGCGGTCGTAGACGGGGTCGACGACGGCGGTGGCGCGGTCGTTGACCTTCTGCAGCCACGGCCACCGGGTGATCTCGGCCAGGGCGCGCTGGTGCCACGCCGTCGCCGCACCGGAATCCGCCATCCGTCGCTCCCGGTACTCGGTGTCGATCTCGCCGTCGCGACGATCGTCGCACCCTGATGTGATCCACACCATAGCCGCGCCGTCAGAGGATCTTCTCGCCGAAGAACACCGCGATGTGGTTGCCGTTGTACGCCGGGATGGCGTGGTACCCGGCGGCGGCGAAGAGCGCGCGGCTGTGCCGTTGCTCCGGGCCGGCGTCGAGCCGTACGCGGGCGTAGCCGAGCTCCCGCGCCGCGTCCTCCAGCGCCGCCAGCAGCTCCCGGCCCACCCCGCGCGACCGGGCGCCGGGCGCGACGTACATCCGCTTGATCTCGGCGACGTCCGGCCCCAGCGCGCGCACCCCGCCGATCGCGACGGGCTCCCCGTCGTCGTACCCGACGAGGAAGCGGCCCCGGGGCGGCGCCATCTCCTCCGGCGTCGTCACCGACCCCGGGCGCGCGGAGCGCCCGGGGTACTGGGTGTCGAGCAGGGCGTTGAGCTCGGCGAGCAGCTCACGTCCCGGGGAGCGGTCCGAGCGCCCGGCCCGGAACTCCAGGGACACGGCTCAGGAGACCCCGAGCTTCTCGGCGGCCCTCCGCGTGCCCTCCACGCGATTGGTGATCTTCTGGAACGCCACGTCCCGGGCGTAGTCCGGCGACCCGTGGTTCGGCTTCTCGTCGATCGAGAACGGCGAGAAGCCGCAGTCGTCGGTGGACCCGAGCTGCTCGGCGGGGATGAAGTCCGCGGCCCGGACGAGCCGGCCGGCCACCTCGTCGGCGCTCTCCACCCGCGGGTTGCCCGGGTTGATCACCCCGATGTACGCCATCTGCGTCACGCCGTCGGCGTCGGTGCGCAGGTTCTTCCCGATCGAGGAGTACACCGGGTCCTTCTCCCGCTCGCTCGCGAGCTGGATGAGGAAGTAGCCGGCGTTGATCGTGAACATCTCGGGCAGCAGGTTGTTGTAGGGCACGTCGGCGGAGTGCACCGAGTCGCGGTCGCCGCCGGGGCAGGTGTGGATGCCGATGGACTTCCGCTCCTCGGCGCTGAACCGCGCCATGACGCGGTTGTTCAGCTCGATGAAGTGCGGGAGCAGCCCGGCCCCGGTCCAGGGGTTGCGCGGGTCCTCGCGGGTGGCGAGCCGGCCCTCGGTGAAGTCGACCGACACGCGGGCCGCGCCGGCGGCGAAGGCCTGGCGGATGTCCTTCTCGCACTCGTCGATGAGCTTGGCCTCGAAGTCCTCGCGGCTGTAGCCCTCCACCGGCTCCGTGAGCGGGTAGAGCAGCGCGAGCATCGACGGCGCGATCACCGCCTGCTTCATCGGCGTCCTCGTCTTGCCGATCGACTTCTTCAGCGAGTCCGCCGCGTAGTTCTGGTACTCGAACGGGCCCTTCACCAGCTTGGGCAGCTGCCGGCCGTGGCCGTCGGCGAAGATCGCGAAGAACTGGCCGCCCGGTGCGAGGGACGGCGCCAGGCCGGTGCCCGCCAGCGTGTCGGTGATCGGGTAGGTGGCGAACGAGGACCAGCGCTGCTCGCCGTCGGAGATGATCGGCGCGCCGGTCGCCTCGAAGCGGTCGATGGTGTCCTGGACCGCGGCCTCCTGCTCGCTCTCGAGGGCCGACTTGTCGATCTTCCCCTCGTCGTACGCGGCGTAGGCGTCCTGGAGCTTCTGCGGCCGGGGCATCGAGCCCACGGGTTCGGTGGGGATGCCGGTGGCGGTGCGGGGGTCGTAGGTGGCCATGGTGACTGGCTCCGAATCTCGGGTGAATCGGGCGAACACCCGGGACCCGACGCTATGGTGTGAGCGAGATCACGTCAATTTCCCTGGCGCTCGGCCCCGTCCTCGGTCAATCCGCCGGACGCCCCAGCAGCGGGCGGACGAGCGCGCGGATCGCGGGGGAGGGCGGCAGACCGAGCTCGGCGCGCAGCAGCCCCCGGAAGGTCTGGTACTGGGTGAGGGCCTCCGCGCTGTTGCCCTCGGCGAGGTGCACCTCGATGACACGGCGGTGGGCGCTCTCGCGCAGCGGCTCCTGCGCCACCGCCTCGAGCCCGGCGCGCAGGGCGTCGGCGAACCGGCCGGCGCCGCACGCCCGCGCGCAGCGGTCCTCGAGCGCGTGCAGGCGCAGCTGGCGGTGACGCTCCCGCTCGACCAGCACCCAGTCGTCGCACCACCCGGGCAGGAGCTCGCCGCGCGGCATCGGGGCGTCGACCATGCCGTCGTCGTCGGCCGGGACGTCGTCGTCGAGGGCGTAGAGGTCCACGCCGGCGTCCCGGTGCAGCGACACGTTCGTCGCGTCGGCCTCGACGAGCGCGGCGCGCTGGGGGGCGGGGACCTTCCACAGCGTCGAGCGCAGCCGGGTCAGGGCCTGCCGGTCGGTGACGTCCGGCCACAGGGTGCCGGCGAGCTGGTGCCGGCGGACGGGACGGCGGGCGAGGGCCAGGAACGCCAGGACCCGCTCGGCGGTGGGGGTCAACCGCACGTCCTCGTCATCGACCCGGCACGCGAAGCGGCCGACGAGGTACAGGTGTGCCGTCCGATGCGGTATCGGCACGTCGAGCGTCATTCGCCGCCGTTCCCGTCGGACCTTCCACGTCGGGTCCGGCTGTTCGAGGAAATGGCCGGCCCGCACGGGACCGGGGAGGGCGGCGCGACTGACGGCCTCAACGCGCTCGGCTCACGGTAGGGACACCGCACCCGACCGGCGACTCGGACGGACGTCCCGGGGCGGGCAGAGATCGGGTGCCCACCGGAGACGCGATCGAGACACCGGAGAGACGGCGGACCGACGCGGCGGGCACGCGGCGGGGACGGTCCCGGCGACGGCGAGGGTCACGACCGGGGGACGGGGGTCTGGCGAGGGTGGGGCACGCACCGATCGACCCTCGAGAGGATCCACGTGTTCTTCCATGTGCAGCGCCTGATCAACGAGATCGTCCCGGACGAGCCGGACCCGGCGGCCGCGAACGCCCTGCAGGAAGGGCTGGGCGGTCAGTTCGGCGAGATGCGCACGATGATGCAGTACCTGTTCCAGAGCTTCAATTTCCGCGGGCCGACGGGCAAGCCGTTCCGCGACCTGCTCTACGGCGTGGGCACCGAGGAGATCGGTCACGTCGAGCTCATCGCCACGACGATCGCGCGTCTCGTCGACGGCTCGCCCCGCTACCAGGGCAACCCCACCCACCTCGACGAGCCGGGCGAGGGCGGCGCGACGCCGCTGTCGGTGGCGCTCGGTGGCGGCAACATCCACCACTGGCTGGTCGGCGCCCAGGGCGCGCTGCCGGTGGACGCGCAGGGCGACCCGTGGACGGGCAAGTACGTCTACGACAGCGGCAACCTGCCGCTGAACCTTCTCTACAACCTCATGCTCGAGTCGACCGGGCGCCTGCAGAAGTGCCGGCTCTACGAGATGACCGCCAACAAGACCGCGCGGTCGACGATCGCGTACCTGATCGTGCGCGACCAGGCCCACGAGAACGCCTACGCGAAGGCCCTCGAGGCGCTCGGCGTGGAGTGGAACAAGCTCCTGCCGATCCCGAAGACCAGCGCGGAGCGCTTCCCCGAGGTCAAGACGCTGCTGGACCAGGGCCTGCAGTCCAAGCAGTACACGTTCAACATCGACCAGCTCAACGAGGCGGCCAAGGTCTTCAACGGCCCCTCGCCGTCGAAGGACGGCACGGAGCTCTCCACCGAGCAGGCCCCGGAGGGCGCGCCCATGGAGATCGCGGTCGAGCGTCCGGAGGAGTTCGGGCCCGGGCTGGACAGCGAGCTCATGGAGCTCGTCCAGGCCACCGCGGACATGGAGATGTTCACCCCCGCCGGCCAGTACGGGCCGACCGGCAGCTGATCAGCAGCGGACCGGCCGCCCTGCCCGGAGAGGTCGATGACCGTCGCCACACCGCACGTGACGCCCGCCCCGGACGTCGGGACCCCGACCGCCGGCGCGGCCACCGGCCTCGTGCTCGTCTCGGGGTTCTCGTGACCCCCGCGACGTCGGGGGAGTCGCCGGGCGTGTCCCCGGCCGTTCCGCCGGGCGCCGTGCTGATGGTGCGGGTCTGGTTCGACGAGGGCGACCTGCGGGTGCGCCTCACCGCCACCGACGACCTCGAGGGCCCGGCGCACACCCTCGGTGTCGCCGGGGACGTGGACGGCGCGTGCGACCTCGTCCGGACGTGGCTGACGGCCGTCGCGGCGGGCGGGCGCGGAGCGTGATCCCGCCGGTCGGCGTTCTCCCAGCTCACGCGGGGTGCCGCCGCCACCGGGGGCGGGTGATGCCCGACTCGGCGTCAGGGGCACGGCAGGATGGGTACCGATATGCCATGACCGGCATGCCGGAGGAGGCGACGATGCACACCGACGAGACGCGTACCGACGCCGAGGGTGGGACCACGATGGGCCACGACGCGACCGACGGCGGGACGACCACCGCCACGATGCCCGAGCTCGTGGGACTGCCGGCCGCCGAGGCCCACGACCGCGCCCTGGACGCCGGCGTGCTCGCCGTCGGCCGCAACGCGGTGCACACGGGCGCCGGGCGCGCCCACGTGGCCGATCAGGAGCCGGCGGCGGGCGAGGAGCTCGAGCGCGGCGCCGAGGTCGGCATCTGGATCGCGGGCGGCGCCGCACGGCCCGCCACGGGTCCCGACCCGGACGACGGCCCCGAGGGCGGTGGCGGTGGCGGCGGTGTCCGCCCCGAGCCGAGCCCCGTCGGACCCGCCGGAGGCGGATTCAACGGCTGACCGAGGCCACGGGGCTCCGTGGCCTGCGATCGGATCGTGTACTTCTGAATGACCGCGAGGCTCCGCCCGTGCGGAGCCGATCGGGGACCGAGCTCCCGGGGGCGCCCGTGCACGCCGACGACGTGATCGAGGGCGTGCGCGGGTCCGTCGAGGCGGGCCTCGTGCCCGGCGCGGTCGTCGGGGTCCGCCACCGCGGCGCGACGAGCCTCGCGGCGGTCGGCACCACCCGCCCCGATGGGGACACCCCACTGCGCCCCGACGCGGTGGTCCGGCTCAGCTCGAACACGAAGCCCCTGATCGCCGCGTTGGCGATGCGACTCGTCGCCGACGGTGCGTTCGCGCTCGACGAGCCCGTCGACCGCCTGCTGCCCGAGCTCGCGGAACGCCGGGTGCTGCGGCGTCTCGACGTCTCGCTCGGCGATCCCGCCCGCGACACCGTGCCCGCGGAGCGCCCGATCACCGTCGAGGACCTGCTCACGATGCGCATGGGGTTCGGCGTCGTCACCGAGGGCCCGTGTCCCACCCTCGACCGGGCGGCGGCCCTGGGGCTCGGCTTCGGCCCGCCCGACCCGCACGGTCCGCCCGCTCCCGACGAGTGGATCGCGCGGCTCGCGACGCTCCCGCTGCTCGACCAGCCCGGCCGTGCCTGGCGCTACGAGCTGTCCGCCGCGGTGCTCGGCGTCCTCGTGGCCCGCGCCGATGGTCGTCCGCTCGGCGACCTGCTCGCCGAGCGTCTCCTTGCTCCGCTCGGGACCGACGCGACCGGGTTCGTCGCCGACCCCGCCCGACTCGTCCCGGCGTTCGGGCGCGACCAGGACGGGGCGCTCGTCGACGTCGACGGCGTGACCGACAGCCGTTGGCTCACCCCGCCGGCGTTCCCCGACGGCCGGGCCGGGCTCGTCGGTACGGCCGAGGATCTGTTGCGCTTCGCGGGCATGCTCCTCGACGGCGGTGCCGGGATCCTCGACCCCGCCGCCGTCGCGGCGATGACGACCGACCGCCTCACGCCCGCACAGCGGGCCGCGCCCGCGGCCGCCCCGTTCCTCGACGGCGGCGGGTGGGGTCTCGGAATCGGGGTGGTCGACTCGCCCGCCGGGCCCCGCTACGGCTGGGCCGGGGGACTCGGGACGCTATGGTACTCCTGGCCGCGCCACGACCTGGCCGCGGTGCTCCTGACCCAGGTCCTCCCGCCCGCGGGCCCGGTGTTCGAGGCCTTCACCCGGACGATCGAGGACGGGCTGGTGCGGTAGGTCGGGTGCGGGGTCAGCACGCGCCGACGAGGGCCGGCCACGGCCGCGGGTTGCGCCACGGCACCGGGTCCGGGCGCGCGGGACGCCAGCCCCAGGGACCCGTGCCCCGACGGGTCGCCGGCGAGGGTCGCCCGTCGCCGCCGTCCCGCGGAACGGGGGAGGGGCGGCGCGGTGCCCGGGGTGCGGGGACGGGGTCGGGCTCCTCGACGGGCTCCTCGACGGGTTCCGGGACGAGCTCCTCGGCGAGCTCCTCCGCCGGGGCGGGCTCGGGCGTGGCCTCCGCGGCGGGCGTGGGCTCCGGTGCGGGCGCCGGCATCGGCAACCGGGCCTGGAGGCGTTTGGGCTCGGGGTGGCGCTCGGGCTCGGGTCGGCGGGGCGCCGGGATCGGGGCGTAGGTCGTGCCCGGGGCCGCACGGCCGGGGACGCTCCGGCGGGCCGGGAGGTCCTCGGCCTCGACCACGCCGAGCGGGCCGGCGGAGGCCGCGGGCGCCGCGGCCGGCACGAACACGGTGCGGGCGACCTCGCGCCGACCGCCCGGGACGGCACCGCGACCGCGGCGGTTGCGCAGGCGACGGCGGGTCTCGGCGGCCGAGGGGCCCCGCGTGCCGTCGAGCGCTGCCGCGAACGCGAAGACCAGTCCGTTGGCCAGCCCCAGACCGAGGAGCCCGAGACCCATGAGGCCGCCCGGCTCGATGAGGTCGCCCGGGTCGGGTCGTTCGAGCTGGCCGCCGTAGGGCAGGGAGATCGTCGCGGGCTCCGCGCCGACGGTCGTTCCTCGCGGCGTGTCGTCGGTGACCGCGGCCGCGAGGAGGACGAGCAGCGTCCCGACGCACACGCCCATGCCGAGCACCGTGGCGAGGCCCCCGGCGAGTCGGCGCAGGCGCGAGCCACGGAGCTCGGAAGTCCGCTCGCCGAGCGGCGCGGCGTACGCCATCGATCCCCCCTGGGCAGGTCGCTGCCCAGGCTCTACCCCGTGATCCACAGGCCGCGATCCCTCAGCCTCTAGTTCACCCTGATGGTGGCGTGATCCTCGGCGTGTCCTGCGGCGTGTCCGGCTGAGGGCACGGAGCGGGGCCCGTCGTGGCGTCACCTGCTGCCGTTCGAGTGACGTCGTCAGGCCGCGACCGCGGCCGTGCGAGCCCCGGCGATCTCGAGGAAGTCCGGGTTGTGCGTGACGCCGAGGACGTTGCCGAACGGGTCGACCACCGACGCGGTGACGAACCCGCCGCCGTGCCCGGTGAGCGGCTGGTACTCGGTGGCCCCGAGCGCGAGCAGGCGCGCGAGGGTGCCGGGCAGGTCGACATGCCGGTGTCTGGTGCTCGATGAGCGCCTGCGGCGCGGCGGCCGAGCAGCGCGCCTTCGTCGAGCGGCGGCGGGCTCAGCGGCGGGTGGAGCGGGGTTCCTGAACCGGCCCCTCGCTGTCGGGGGTCGGCTCTAGAATCGAACACATGAGCGAAGGCGTGGGTGTCGTGGAGCGTGAGGCGCTCGCGGCTGCGCGCGCCGAGGAGATCGCCGGTGACCAGGCCTACTATCGGCGCCTGGAGCGGATCGCGGAGATGGATCGTCTCGGGCTCGCCGCGGTGACGGGGGATCGCAGTACCGAGCGGTTGCTGCAGGAGAGCTGGCGGCTGGACCCCAGCAAGGCCGGGCGGCTGGTGGCCGAGGCCGAGGACCTGGCTCCGCGGTTGTCGCTGCACGGTCAGCCGCTTCCGCCGCGGTCGCCGTGCACCGCGACGGTGCTGGCCTCGGGGGAGATCTCCCCGGAGCATGTGGCG
>NZ_JAQZAM010000008.1 GCF_028737215.1 Actinomycetospora chibensis
CGCACACCAAGATCTTGTCAGAGCCCTACCCGACGATTCATCAGACACGCCCTAGGGCCCGGCGGCCGAGGGCTCCCTGCCGGCGCGTCCGCGGCGGCCGGCGGGGCGCGCCGCGAGCAGCGCCTCCAGCTCGGCGACGAATCGCCCGGGCTGCTCGACGTGGGGCAGGTGCCCGCAGGCGCGGAACAGTGCCAGCCGACCCCGGGGCAGGCGGTTCACCGCGACCCGGGCGTGGTGGGCGGGCAGGACGAGGTCCCACGTCCCCCACATGACCAGGGTCGGCATCGTCAGGGTGTCGAGCTCGTCGAGCAGGACGTCGCGCTGCCCGAAGGCGCTGAACAGGGCGCGGGCCAGGGCGGTGGAGGCCTCGAGCTGTCCGGGGCGCCGGCCGAGGGCGTGCGCCTCGGTGAAGAAGTCGGCGGGCACCCGCCAGGGCTGGGCGAACAGCATCGCCGCCGACATCATCGTGCGCTGCAGGTGCCCTCCGGGGAGGCGGCTGAGCATGATCGCCCATTCGCCGAGGCCCGGGAGCGTGTCCAGGGCGATGAGCGGGTTCACCGCGCGCCCGAGCCCCGCGCTGGCCACCAGCGTCAGCGTCCGCACCCGGTCGGGGTCGGCCAGGGCCAGGTGCAGGGCCACGGCGCCGCCGACGGAGTGCCCGACCAGGTCGACACCGTCGATCCCGAGGGCGTCGAGGAACTCGGCCACCGACGCGGCGAGGTCACGGTTGGGGGCGTAGCCGTCCAGCGGCGGAGCGCTCTCCCCGTGCCCGGGCAGGCTCACCGCGATCACCCGCCGGTGGCCGGCCAGGGCCGGCATCACGTGCCGCCAGCTGGCGGCGTTCTGCTCGTGACCGTGCAGCATCACCAGCACCGGGCCGCTGCCGGCCTCGAGATAGCGGGTGTCGACACCGCGGACGACGACTCGGCGCTCCCGCACGGCGAGGTCGTCGCCCGCTCCGGACGGAACGGGCAGGCGCGAGGTACCGGTGGCCACGATCGACACGGGACTCCCTGGAATCCGGACGGCAACGACACGGAGTCCTCGGGGCTGGGACGACACCGACCACACGGGTACCCGCCGCCGATCACCCGAACCGCGCGCGGGACCCCGGGACCACCAAGCCCCCGACGACCACGTGTCGGACGCGGGGCACTCCCGACACCCTCGCTGCGTTTCCGCTCGTAGCGCATCGCCTCCCGACGTTGAGCACCGCGATGACGAGGTGCTCACGCGTCTGGAAGGGCCAGGCTCGGCCGACTGGGGCCGCTTCGAAGGCGCGGTCACGCGGGGTAGGTGGCGCCGCATCGCCCGTGGTCATCGGACCGGCCGCCGCGGTCGCGGTCGCACCCCGAGCCGCCGGGACGTCAACTGCCGCCTGGCCGGAACCATCGGTGCCGCCGGTGTCCCCTCCGGCCGCCAGGGCACTGCGTCGCCGCCTTCACCGGTCGCCGGAACGGCGAGCCCGAGCATCGCTCAGCGCTCCGGGGTCCTGCACGCCACGCGGTCGAGCGTCTCGATGGCGGTGGGCTCCGCACCATGCCCCACGTGGGCCGACGTCGCCGACGACCGGGTCACGACGCGGCGAACAGAGGCAGGATCAGACCGGCGGCGACGCCGAGGACCAGCGAGAGAGTCGCGGCGGTGACTGCGCCGTGGCGCGCCGTGCGGGATTCGCTGCTCTCGTCGGCGGGCTCCGGCGACTCGTCGCGGAACAGCGGGGCGATCCAGCGCAGGTAGTAGAAGAGTGAGGCGACGGTGTTGACCGCGGCGAGTACGGCGAGCCAGGCCATGCCGCCGTCGAAGGCCGCGGTGAAGGCGGTGAGCTTGCCGACGAACACGGCCGTGGGCGGGGTCCCGACCAGCCCGAGCAGGCTCACGACGAGGGCGATCGCGAGGAGTGGTCGACGCCGGCCGAGCCCGCGGAACTCGTCGACGGTGCGAGCAGGGTGTGCGGCCACCGCGGCGAAGGCCCCGATGTTCGTGAGCGCGTACGCGGCGAGATAGAAGAGCAGGGCCGGCTGGGCCTCGGGGGTGCGGGCACCCACGGCGATGATGATCAGCACGTAGCCGACCTGCGAGACCGTGGAGTAGGCGAGCAGTCGCAGGACGGACGACTGGCTGAACGCGGCGAGGTTCCCCAGGCTCATGCTGACCGCGGCGATCACCGCAATGAGCAGCGGCCAGGGCACGATGTCCTCCGGCACGTCCAGGAGGAGCCGCCACATCGCCGCCAGTGCCCCGATCTTCGGAATCGTGGTCAGGACGGCGGCCACCGGTGGGGGCGTGCCGTCGGTGACGTCCGGAACCCAGAAGTGGGCGGGGACGGCCCCGGCCTTGAACGCCAGGCCCGCGAGCACGGCGACCAGACCGACGGCCGCGGGTCCCGCTGCTCCTGTCGCGAGCCCCTCGGGCAGGGTGTCGTAGCCGGTCGTCCCCGCCGCCCCGTAGAGCAGCGTGGTGCCGGCGAGCATGGTGACCCCGGCGAAGGCGCCCGAGAGGTAGTACTTCAGCGCGGCCTCGGTGGTCGCGCCCGACTTGGCCCAACCCGCGAGGGCGTACAGCGGGACGCTCGCGAGCAGGAAGGCGGCGAAGAGCAGCAGGAGGTCCGCGGCGCCCGCCATCAGGACCGCTCCGAGACCACCGAGCAGGACGAGCGCGGTGAACTCGCTCTCGCGCGGGTGCGCGGCCACGGCGTCGCGGGACCACCACAGGATCAGGGCGACCGAGACCAGCACGATCGCGCGGACGGCGTGGGTCGTCGTGTCGAGGACGTAGGTGTCGAAGGTCGTGCTCGGCGGCTTCGTGGCGGCGGTGATCGTCCCGATCAGGCCCACCCCGACGGCGACCAGGGCGAGGACGCGCACGCGTCCTTGCCGGCGGCGCGGTGTCCACGCACCGACGAGCACGGCGAGGACGGCTCCGGCGAGCAGCGCCAGCTCCGGGATCAGGGTGGCGGGGTCCTCGTTCATCATGACCATGGCCCCTCCCGGCGACCGACGGGTGACGCCGCCGTCGGGCCGTTCATCGCGCGACCAGCTCGTTGAGCACTCGCGACGCCGGATCGATCGTGTCGAGCAGCGTCCGCGGCACCAGCCCGATCAGCGTGGCCAGCAGAAGCAGCGGGACGATCGCCGCGAGCTCGCGGGCCCGGAGGTCGGGGAAGGGACGCGGCGTGCCGGGCGCGTCGGGGTAGCGCAGCCCGCCGAGCAGCATCCGGGAGAGAGCCACCAGGAACAGTCCGGCGGTGAGGAGGATGCCGACGACGGCGATCGCGGTCGCCACCGGCGTCGCACCCAGCGCGCCGGTGAAGATCTGGAACTCGGCGATGAACCCGGAGAAGCCGGGGAGCCCGAGCGAGGCGAAGGCAGCCACCGCGAACAGGCCGGCGAACCGCGGCGTGCGCGCCGCCAGGCCGCCGTAGGCACCCATGTCGTAGGTGCGGCCACGTTCGTGCAGCGCGCCCGCGAGCAGGAACAGCGCCCCGGTGATCAGCCCGTGCGACACCATCTGGGTCACCGCGCCCGTGGTGGCGAGCTGCCGAGCCTGCGCATCGGTTTCGGCGACCAGGCCCGCGGCGCCGACGCCGAGCAGCACGTAGCCCATGTGGTTCACCGAGGTGTAGGCGATCATGCGCTTCAGGTCGGTCTGGGCGAGCGCGACCAGCGCGCCATAGATGACCGAGACCACGCCGAGCACCACCACGACGCCGGCGAACTGCCGCCACGAGGCTGGCAACAGTGGCATCGCGATGCGGACGAAACCGTAGGTCCCCATCTTCAGCAGCACGCCGGCCAGCACCGCGGAGCCCGCGGCCGGGGCCTCGGTGTGTGCCGGCGGCAGCCAGGTGTGGAACGGGACGAGCGGGGTCTTCACCGCGAGCCCCATACCGATCGCCAGGAGCGCGGCCCCGGCGACGGGACCTCCGGCGGTCAGCGGGTTCTGCGCGGCGAGCGCGGGGATGTCGAAGGTGTGGGGCGTCGCCGCGAGATAGATCAGGATGAACCCGAGCAGCAGCGCGAGCGAGCCCAGGAACGTGTAGAGGAAGAACGTCAGCGCCGCCGAGCGCGCCCGGGAGCCCTGGCCCCATCCGGCGATGACGAAGTACATGAACACGATCGACAGGTCGAAGAACAGGAAGAACAGGATGAGATCGAGGGCGACGAAGACACCCACGCTCACGGTCTGCAGCGCCAGGAACAGCAGCACGTAGGACTTCGGCCGTTGGTGCTCGCGAAGCGAGTAGATCGCGGCCGCCGTGAACACGACGACGGTCATCGCCACGAGTGGGAGCGAGAGCCCGTCGACCCCGAGGTGGTACGAGATGCCCGCGCTGGGGATCCAGGCGACCTGCTCGACGAACCCGTAGCCGCTGGGGGGGAGCTGCAGCCACATCACGGCGACGAGCACGAGCTGCACCAGGCCGGTGACCACCCACGGCACGGTGTAGCGGCGCGGTGTGCTCGTGTCGGGGAGCGCGGCGAGAGCGAGCGCCACGACGGCGGGCAGGAACACGACGATGGAGAGCACGGTCAGCTCACCCCGATCAGGAGCACGGCGAGGGCGGCCAGCACGCCGAAACCGACGGCGGCCTGGGCGTAGTACTGGTGCAACTGGCCCGTCTGGGGCCGGCGAGCGGTGCGGCCGAGAGCTCGGGCACCCGCCGCCACGCCGTCGACGCCCCGGTCCAGCCCCCGCTCGACGTGCCGGTCGATCAGGGCCGCGACACGGACCGCGTCGCGTCCCGTCCCGAGCACGACGCGGTGGTGGAGCGCGTCGTCGCCGCGGGCGAGCGCGGCAGCCAGTTGCCGCGTCGGCCGGACGAGGAGCACGACGGCCAGCCGCTCGAGCCGCAGCCACGAGAGGAGCAGAGCGGGTTCCGGGAGCCGCCCTGCGACCCGCCACGTCACCCCGATGCCGACGACGGCGACCGCACCGGAGACGAGCAGCTCGAGGCCGCTCGGCGCCGGGTCCGGCCGGAAGACGGCAGGGCCCAGGGCGAGCAGCCCCGCGGCCGCCGCGGCCACCGCGAGCGCCACAGCCACGACGGCCTGGACCCGCTCGCCGGCGGGTGCGACGGCCATGTCCTCGACGGGGTTGGGCGAAGGGTGCCAGACGAACCACAGAGCTTTGGCCGCGTAGCCGGCCGAGACCAGGCCTGCGGCCAGACCGACGGCGTAGAGCGAGGGGCCAGTCGCCATCGCGCCCGCCAGGACGGCGTCCTTGCTCACCCACAGCCCGGTCGGTGGCACTCCGGCGAGGGTCACCGAGCCGACGGTGAAGGCCGCGCCGAGGACGGGGTGGCGGCGCGCGGCCCCTCGGAGGTCGTCGAGTCGGCGGCTGCCGACGCGCACGAGCCACGCGCCGGCCACCAGGAAGAGCAGGCTCTTGGTCGCCGCGTGTGCGACGGTCTGGAGCACGCCGGCGGGCACGGCTCCGACGCCGGCGGCGAGCACCATGAACCCGATCTGGGCCGAGGTCGAGGCGGCGAGCAGCTGCTTGAGGTCGTCCTGCGCGAGGGCGACGAGACCGAGCAGCAGCGCCGTGCTCACGCCGACCCACGCCACCAGCGGCGCGGCCCACCCAGTGGCCTGCAGGCCGGCCGTGGTCCGGAGGAGCAGGTAGGCGCCGGCGGCGACCATCGTCGCCGAGTGCAGCAGCGCCGACACCGGGCTCGGGCCGTGCATGGCCCCCGAGAGCCAGAAGCTGAACGGCAGCTGCGCGGACTTGCCGAGCGCGGCGACCACGATGCCGGCGACCGCGAGGTCCCGCCATCCGCCGGCCACGAGGGGCAGCGCGTCGATCGCGAGGGTCGGCACACCGCCGGCGAGGAGCGCACCTGCGGCGAGGTACAGCCCGAGGTCGGCGGTGCGCGTGGTCAGGAACGCGGTCCTCGCACCACGGGCCGCTTCAGGGTCGCTGGTGTGGTGGGCGATGAGGGCCCAGCTGACGGCGCCCATGACCTCCCACGCGGCGAGCAACGGCGGGAGAGTGGTCGCGGTGACGGTGGCGAGCATCGCCCCGGCGAAGACGAGCATGAGGCCGACGAACCGGCCCGATCCCAGCGCTGGCTCGCCCGCGGCGAAGGCCAGCACCGCGAGCAGGGCGACCGCGACCAGCACGACCATGACCGCCGACAGCTCGTCCACGGCGAAGCCGGCCGCGACGCCGTCGAACAGCGGCAGGCCGATGTGTGGACGCTGCAACGCCGCGACCACGGCCAGGCCCACGGTCGCGGCGGCGACCGCGAGCCCCACCGGGACCGCAGCGCGAGGTGGGCGCACCACCACCAGCGTGACGCCGCCGATGAGGGGAACGAGAAGCAGGGCCACGAGGAGGACGTCCATGGTCAGCCCCGCAGCTCAGCGGCGTCGTCGGTCATGTCGATGCGCTTCGCGCGGTAGATCGCGGTCGTGACCGCGAACCCGGCCGCCATCTCGATGGCCATCGCCGTCACAACGATGACGATCAGCACCTGACCTTCGGTGCCCGCGGGCGCCAGGAAGTACCAGAACGCCGCCGCGCCCAGGATGACCCCGTTGAGCAGGAGCTCGAGGCCCATCATGAGCATGACGATCGACTGCTGGGTCAGCGCTCCGAAGAGCCCGACGGAGACCAGCGCCGCGGCGACGACGAGGTAGGCCTGCAGGTTCATCGCCCGACACCGCCCCGGTCCCGGTCGTCGGACTCCGCCGCGCCGAGGTCATCGCCCAGCCGGTCGTACCGACCTCGGCCAGTCGCCAGCACGACACTGCCCACGATCGTGGCGAACAGCGTCACGCCGAGCGTCATCATCGTCAGCATCTGGCCGCTCATGAGGCTCTCGCCGAGGGCCATCGTGAGGTCTGGAGCCGGCACGCCACCACGAACTGGCCAGTCCACCACCAACGCACCCGCCGCGAGTGCGACGAACACGGTTGCTGCGATGGCCACGGCACCGCGTGTGTTGTGGAACATCGTCATGGTCATGAGCCCGGCCGGGTTCATCATGTACATGATCATGAAAACAGCCATGACGACCATCTCGATGACCATCATCAGCACGATGACCACGCCGAGGTACTGAAGTCCGGTCATGAGCACGAGGCCGGCGACCGCGAGGAACGAGAGCAGCAGCAGGAACGTCGCGCGCGCCATCGAGTCGACGCGGAAGACCAGCGCGCCCGCCACGATCGCCGTGGCCGCGAGGACCACGAACAGGGCAAGAGTGATCATCGTCAGACTCCTCCTTCGCCGAGCACGACGAGGGTCACGACGAGCGCCTGGGCGATGGTGGCCGGCGTGAGGACCACCAGGGAGAACTCCGTCCAGCGCTCCATGCGGATGGTCGGAATCCGGTGGCGCAGCCCGACCAGCGCCGCCAGCACAGCCAGGGTCTTCACCAGCACCCAGGCCCACGCCGGCAGCCACGGGCCGTGCCCCCCGCCGAGGAACAGCGGCACCGCCATGGCCGCTGCCGCGACCAGCAGGAGCCACCGCCCGGTCAGGACGACGAGCCGGTCGACGCCTCCGAGCTCCGCCGCCGCCCCGCCGGCGAGGTCGCGCCCGACGGGCGCGCCGAACGGGCCCCAGAACGCCATGGCCGCCACGCTGAGCAGGAAGGCCACGAACGCCACCGGCATGATCACGACGAACCACAGTCCCTGCTGAGCGGCGACCACGTCGCTGACACGCAGGCTCTGCGCCCCGATCGCGGCCGTGATGAGGGCGAACATGTGCGGGAGCTCCCAGCCCAGGCCCTGAGCCACGAAGCGGTAGCCACCGATCAGCGACATCGTGCTGTTGGCGCCCCAGCCGACCAGCCACACCGCGGCCCACGCGAACACCTCCATCGCGTTGAACCACACGATCCCCACCCCGAGATCAGCCACGGGGCGTAGCCCGAGCGGGAGAACCGCGGCGGCCAACAGTGCCGCGATCGGGAGGACCGCGCCCCCGACCCCGCGCAGCAGCTCGTCACCGGCCACGGCGCGTCGGCGCTGCCCCACGAGCAGTCGCAGGGCCTCGCGCCCGGGGAGGGCGGCGGCGGTGGTCCAGGGTACGGGGCGACCCGCCGCCCGCCCGGCGACAACGACGTCCGCGGCGACCGCTGCCCACGCGACGGCGAGCAGGAGGACCGGCAGGAGGACCGCCCAGCCGAGTGGCAGTGCGACGTTCACGACGCACCGCCCTGATCCGTCGGCCGCGCCAGAGCGGGTTGGGGGAGCGGGTCCGCGACGGCGACGATCAATCTCGCCGCGGCGAACTCGACGCCCACCAGTCGGGCGTCGAGCGAGGGGAGGTCGGTCGCGACCGGCGCCTCGGCGCCGGCCCCTGCGACGGCCGCCCTGGCCGAGAGCAGCTTGTCGTCGAGGGCCTCGAGGACCTCGCTGCGTCCGGCGCCGGCGGACCGGAGCACCCATCGCAGGAGCCGCGACCGCCGGACCCGGCGGCGCAGGTCGTCGAGCTCCTCGAGGATGCGCACGGTCTCGCCCCCGCCGAAGAGCAATACGTCCCGTAGCCCGCGGGCCCGTGCGGCCGGGCCTTCCCAGCCGCTGAGGGCGAGGACGCGCGCCGCGGAGTCGAGCGCTCGGGCCGCGTCGGGCTGGCGCTCGACGGCAGCGACGTCGTCGAGGAACCGCGAGCGTGCCTCCTGGATGACGTCGCCCTGCAGGACGATGTCGACGACCAGCCCGCTCGGCCACTCGGGCAGCACGGGACCGAGCGGGACGTGCAGCTGATCGAGGGCGAGCCCGTCACGGTCCTCACCGAGGTCGGCCATCGCCAGCCCGCCGGGCAGCTCCATGCCGCCGTCGTGATGGTGATGGCCGTGCTCGCCGGGCTCGTCGTGGCCGCTCTGCTCGCTAATGTCATGGCCCTGCTCCGGGGGGAAAACGCCGGTGTGTATCGCCGGCAGCCCGGAGCGGGGTGCGTGGGCCCGTTGCGCGGCGAGGTCCGCCAGCTCCTGGACGGAGTCGTCGAGCGCCGAGGAGACCTCGTCCTCGTCTGTGATCCATATCTGACTGCGAGGGGCGGGCACTCCGGTCCAGACGCCGTCGATGACGGCTCGGAGCTCCGGGCCGGGCCGTCCGATGACCACCACGACATCCGCGTCGGCCGGCGCGGACGCCACGGGCCACCCGCGCCGAGCCACTTCCTGCTCGACCCGCGCGCGGAGCCGGTCGGTACCGAGTCCGCCGATGATCAGGACGTGGGGCCGCGCGGCGGCTGCACGCAGGAGGGCTCGCCTCAGGTCCATCGGAGCGCCCCTTCGCGCCAGGCGTAGAGCACGCCGGCCATGAGGAGCGCGAGGAAGCCGAACATCTCGACCACCGCCGCCGGGCCCTTCTGCGCGACGACCAGGGTCCAGGGGTACATGAAGATCATCTCCATGTCGAAGGCCAGGAAGACCATGGTCACGACGTACCAACGGACGTGGAACCGGGAGACGGGGTGCTCGACCGGCGGCAGGCCGCCGGCGTGCGGCAGAACGTCGGTCAGCGGCGCCGCGACGCTGACGGCACGCGCCAGAATTCGCACTCCGGTGACCAGTAGGACCCCGAAGGCCAGCATCACCAGGGCCGGCGTCAGTGTGTCCACCGTGGCTCCCTCTCGCTGCACTAATACCCCAGGGGGGTACGGGCATGTGAAGCGACGATAGGGGGTAGGGGTATAAGACACAAGGGCGTCGAGGGCCGCCTTCTCTCGGGGAGTCGTCCGTGCGGCGGCAGTTGAGCCCGTCTGCCAGGAAGTTCCGGGTCGGCCGCACGGGTCCGCGCATCGCGACACCCGATCGCGCTTGACAAGCTACCCCCGGGGGGTATCGTCGACCGCGACGAGAGGACCGGTGATGAACGGTTACGCCGCGGAGAAGGACGCGTATCTGAAGCGGTTGCGCCGCATCGAAGGACAGGTGCGCGGCATCGCCAAGATGGTCGACGAGGACAAGTACTGCATCGACATCCTGACCCAGGTCTCAGCCGCGACCAGCGCCCTCGAGAACGTCGCGCTCGGCCTGCTCGACGACCACCTCAGCCACTGCGTGGCCGAGGCAGCCGCGCAGGGTGGCGACGTGGCGAACGAGAAGATCTCCGAGGCCAGCGCAGCGATCGCGCGACTGGTCAAGTCCTGATCGCTCTCGGGGAGACGGCGTAGTCCGTCTTCCACGCCAGCCCTGCGCTCGCCCGCCTCGGGCGGACGCGCACGCCCATCCCCCCTCTGACCGTCCTCGGGCGGTCGACGAGAACGGAGACGACCCCGTGAGCGAGACCAGCACCTACTCCGTGACCGGAATGACCTGCGACCACTGCGTGGCCTCGGTCCGGGAGGAGGTCGGGGGAGTTCCGGGCGTGTCGGACGTCGATGTCGATCTCCCCACCGGTCGCGTGGTCGTGACCGCGGCGATCTCGGTCGACGACGACGCTGTCCGCGCCGCGGTGGAGGAGGCCGGCTACCAGCTCGAAGGTTCGGGGAGGACGTCGTGAGCACGACGAGCCCGGAGAGGTCGGAGCAATCGACGACCCGTTCCGTCGATCCTCCCGATGCGCCGGCGATGGGGCCTCCCTCGTGGTGGTCGCGGCTCGATCGCCCCGCTGTCCGTCTTCTCGGGTTCGCCCTCGCGCTCGTGCTCGCCCTCGCCGTGGGTGGAGGAGTCGCCGCGGTCGCAGCACCCACCCCGGCTCCCGCGCCAGCCCTGCCACCCACTCCCGCACCCGTGCAGGGGGAAGCCGGGCCGGGCGCCCCCACCACCGCGGGAACCGACGTCAGCGGCCTCGCCGTCGCCAAGGACGGCTACACCCTCGACGTCCTCGCCGCGCCCGAGCAGGCCGACAGCCCCGGCGAGCTCACGTTCCGGGTCCTGGGTCCGACCGGTGCACCCGTGACGGCCTTCACCCCCACCCACGACAAGCCACTGCACCTGATCGTGGTGGGACGCGATCAGAGCGGTTTCCAGCACCTCCACCCGGTCATGGACGCGAACGGCACCTGGCGCACCACGACGACCTTCGCCGCCAGGGACCACCGGGTGTTCGCGGACTTCGCGCCGGACGGGCGCAGCGAGGCGCTGACCCTCGGCCGCGACATCGCGGTCGCCGGTACCTACCGCCCGGTGCCCCTGCCGCCCCCGTCCACCACCGCCACCACCCCGGACGGCTATACGGTGACCCTGACGGGCGCCCTCGTCCCCGGGACCCAGAGCCCGCTGACGCTGTCGGTCTCGCGTGACGGAGCACCCGTGACGGATCTGCAGCCCTACCTTGCCGCCTACGGCCACCTCGTCGCCCTTCGGACCGGTGACCTCGCCTACCTGCACGTGCACCCCACCGGGAGCCCCGGCGACAGCCGCACTCCGGCGGGGCCGGCCATCCAGTTCCTCGCCGAGGTGCCCTCGGCCGGTCCGTACCGGCTCTACCTCGACTTCGCCCACCAGGGTGTCGTCCGCAGCGCGGAGTTCACGGTCGTTGCGGCGACCGGCCCCGGGACGCCGGTCAGCGCCCCGGGCGGCCACGGCGACTCGGGTGCACCCCATGGCCATTGATCGCCCACCGTCGACCGTCGAGGGCGGGCTCTCCGAGGCTGCCGAGGAAGGACACGCGGGATGAGCACCGTCACCGAGAACACCGGCGCGGACGCCGCCGGCGCCTCGCCCGACCAGCGAGACACCCCGATCCAGCAGGTCGAGCTCGTCCTCGGCGGCATGACGTGCGCCTCGTGCGCGAACCGCATCGAGCGCAAGCTCAACAAGCTCGACGGAGTCCAGGCGTCGGTCAATTTCGCCACCGAGAAGGCACGCGTCTCCGTGACGTCCGACATCACCACCTACGACCTCATCGGCGCGGTGGAGGCGGCCGGATACACGGCATCCGTTCCGGCGCCGCCGTCGGGGGGTGAGGACAACGACACCGAGGCCGACGGGGACCGCGGAGGTGAGGCGGACAGCCTGCGGACCCGGCTGGTCGTCTCCCTCGTCCTCTCGATCCCCGTGGTCGTCCTCGCGATGGTGTCGGCGGTGCAGTTCACCTACTGGCAGTGGGCGTCTCTCGCGCTCGCCGCCCCAGTGGTCGTGTGGGGCGCTCTGCCGTTCCACCGCGCCGCCTGGGCGAACCTGCGCCACGGCACCGCGACCATGGACACCCTCATCTCGCTCGGCACCCTCGCTGCCTTCGGCTGGTCGCTGTATGCGCTCTTCCTCGGCACCGCCGGAGTGCCCGGGATGGTGCACCCGTTCGAGCTGTCCATCGAGCCGACCGACGGCGCCGGCAACATCTACCTCGAGGTCGCGGCCGGGGTCACCACGTTCATCCTCGCCGGCCGCTGGTTCGAGGCGAGGGCCAAGCGCCGCGCGGGGGCCGCGCTACGCGCACTGCTCGAGCTCGGCGCCAAGGACGTCGCCGTGCTTCGCGACGGCGTCGAGCACCGGATTCCCGTCGAGCGGCTGGCCGTCGGCGACCGCTTCGTCGTCCGGCCCGGGGAGAAGATCGCCACCGACGGCGAGGTCGAGGACGGCAGCTCTGCAATCGACGCCTCCATGGTCACCGGCGAGTCGGTGCCGGTCGACGTCGGCATCGGCGACACCGTCATCGGCGCCACCGTGAACGCCGGCGGCCGCCTCGTCGTCCGAGCTACGCGGGTCGGCGCGGACACCCAGCTGGCGCAGATGGCGCGCCTGGTCGAGGACGCCCAGACGGGCAAGGCCGCCGTCCAGCGCCTCGCCGACCGCGTCTCGGGCGTCTTCGTCCCGATCGTCATCCTGCTCGCGGCCGCCACCCTCGGCTTCTGGCTGGCCGCCGGGATCGGGGCCGCGGGCGCCTTCACCGCGGCCGTCGCGGTCCTGATCATCGCCTGTCCTTGCGCCCTGGGCCTGGCCACACCGATGGCGCTGATGGTCGGCACCGGTCGAGGTGCTGCCTTGGGCATCCTCATCAAGGGCCCCGAGGTGCTCGAGTCGACCCGCCGCGTCGACACCGTGGTCCTCGACAAGACCGGCACGATCACCGAAGGCCGCATGTCCCTGGTCGACGTCCACCCCGTCACCGGAGAGGACGCCGCCGAGGTCCTCCGCCTCGCCGGAGCCCTCGAGGACGCCTCGGAACACCCGGTCGCCCGAGCCATCACCGCCGCGGCCCGCGGCCGCTCGGACCGGCCCCTCTCCGCCGTCGAGGAGTTCGCCAACGACGAGGGCCTCGGGGTGCACGGCACCGTCGGCGGCCACGCGGTCCTCGTCGGGCGGCCACGGCTGCTCGAGGACTGGTCGGTGGACGTGCCGGCCGACCTCGCCGCGGTGAAGTCGGACGCCGAGGCCCGCGGACACACGGTCGTGGCTGTGGCGTGGGACGGCGAGGCGCGCGGGCTGCTGTCGGTCGCCGACACGGTGAAGGAGGGCAGTGCCGACGCTGTGCGCGGGTTGCGTGCTCTTGGTCTGACCCCGGTCCTGCTGACCGGCGACGCGGAGCCGGCCGCCCGTGCCGTCGCGTCGGAGGTCGGTATCGACCCGGGGCGGGTCATCGCCGAGGTCATGCCCGCCGACAAGGACGAGGTGATCGCCCGCCTCCAGGAGGAGGGAAGGGTTGTGGCCATGATCGGCGACGGTGTCAACGACGCCGCAGCGCTCGCGCGGGCCGACCTGGGGCTGGCCATGGGCACCGGCACCGATGTCGCGATCGAGGCCAGCGACCTCACCCTGGTGCGCGGAGACCTGCGGGTCGGGGTCGACGCCATCCGGCTCTCCCGCCGCACGCTGGCGACCATCAAGGGCAACCTGTTCTGGGCGTTCGCCTACAACACCGCGGCGCTGCCGCTGGCCGCGGCCGGGCTGCTCAACCCCATGCTCGCCGGTGCGGCGATGGCCTTCTCCTCGGTCTTCGTCGTGGCCAACAGCCTCCGTCTACGGCGTTTCCGCGCTCGCGGCATCGCGTGACACACCCGGGACGCGCTCCCGGAGACGTTCCGTGCGGGCGTCCTCGCGTGTGTTCGCCGACGTCGGCGGCGGGTCAGGTGGCCAACGCCGCGATGGTGGAGAACGCCCTCCCGCCGTCACGGCTCTCGTGGATGCCTCCGGCGGTCGCGGCCAGCACACGCCCCTGCCCGACGGCGGTCAGCGACTGCGCCCGACCTCCCGGGACGGTGGCGCGCGGGAGCCAGGTGGCTCCCCCGTCGGGGCTCGCGAGTAGGCGGGCATCGGGAGTCAGCCCGAACAACTCGCCGTCCGCCGGCCGACACGATCGCTCGACGGTAGCGCCGAGGAGTCCTGGTCACATTCGCCTCCTCTCAAGGCAACGGAGGCCGCCGCGTGTCGCTCTGCGCGAGCACGCGGTGGACGACGGATCCGGGTTCGGGGACGGGCGCCCACGTGCCGGGCCGTGGGGGGAGACGGACGGCCGCGGCCGCCCGTCCCCGACCGGTCAGACCCTGCTGAGCAGGGCCTGCATCTCGGAGATCTCCTGCTGTTGATCGGCGACGATGGCGCCGGCGAGCTGCTTGGCCTGCGGGTTCAATCCCTGGGCCTGCTCGGTCTGGGCCATCTGGACAGCACCGTTGTGGTGCTCGACCATCATCTGCAGGAACATCCGGTCGAACGCCGGGCCGGACTGCGCGGCCAGCTGCTGCATCTGGGCCTCACTCATCATCCCCGGCATGGGCATGCCTCCCATCGGCATCCCGGGCATCCCCGGCATACCAGGCATCGCCGTGCTGCCCGGCTGCGGCAGCGGTGCCCCCCACGCGGCGAGCATCTGGTTCATCTGCTCGATCTCGGGGCCCTGGGCCTGTTCGATTCGGGCGGCCAGGTCCTTGATCTCTTGAGAGGCTGCGCGCTCCGAAGCCTGCGCGGACATGGCGATGGCCTGCGTGTGGTGGGGGATCATGCCCTGGGCGAACATCATGTCCGCCTCGTTGTGCTCGGGCGAGATCGGCGCAACGGCCGACTGGGACGAGACTGACGGCGAGGCGGCGGGACCGTCCGCCGGGGCTGTCGACGAGCCGGAACAACCCGCAGTCAGGGCCGTGGCGGTGGCGGCGGCGATGACGCCGCCGATGAGACGTGCATGCACGACGATTCTCCTTCGGCTGAGCACCGGCCGATGCGCACTGGTCGGTGCCTGAAGACAGGGCTCGGCGCCGCTGCACGGGTCCGTGATCTCGTGGACACGCGTGCAGGCGGTGGGCCGGCCTACAGCCGAAGGAGTTGGAGCTCCGCGAGCCTCGACGAGGTTGGTGGAGCGCGCGGCTCCGCGGATGCCATGTGACCGGTCTGCGCGGTACTGCGACGCGGTAGTCGCCACCACGACGCGACGAGGACGAGCACGAGGAGCAGGATCGCGGCGCCGAGCAGTGCCACGAGGCACATGTGGAGCAGCGACCCTGAGTGGTCGTGGCCGCTTCCGCCGGGGTGGTGGTGCAGGACGGCGGCGCTGCTCCTGACGAGCATGCCCGCCGGGGTGTCGGGGCCCCTCGCCTGCTCGCTGTCGAAGGCAGCCGCCGGGACCGGGGCAAGGTCGTGATCATGGTGTGCGGTCGGCGGCGCCGCGGTGGGTCCGGCCATCGAATGAGCGGCGGGCCCAGCCTGCGGTGGGCTCGGGCTCGCGTGCTGATGGGCCCCCACGACGTGGTGCATGAGGACCAGCCCGAGTGCGATCACCAGGAGAGCGAGCCGGCCGGACCAACTGGTCGACACTCGCCCCGACGCCGCGTTCGAGCGGAGCCGCGAGCTGCCGTGCCAGCGGATCACGCCGTCGACGATACCGAAGACGACCGGCGCGCCAAGGGCACTCCTGCGCCGGTCGGCGTCACGGGTGGAGGACACCCGTGACCATGGGCCGCGAGTAGCTCGTCTGGCCATCACCATCGAGTGCTAGCGTCGCGCCGTGTCCGGTTCGGTTGCGACTCAGCGTGACCACTCGCGCGTACGCGCCGCTCTGCTGGCCGCGTCGTCCGTGCTCGTGCTCGTCGTTGCTGTCGGCTTCGACCTGCTCGCCGATGAACCCCCGACCCATGCCCTTGCGGTCGGCTTGGTCGCGTTGGTCGTCGGCATCGGACGGCTCTGGTTGCCGGGCCGATTCCGGGGCGCATTCGCGGCGGCCAACCTCGCGGTCGTTGGACAACCTGCGGTGCACGCCCTGGGCAAGGTGACCCAGGCCGGCACCGAGTGGCTGCCGCACTCGCACGGATGGCCCCAGAGCTTCTCCACCGTCGCGCTCCACGTCGTCGTCGCGCTCCTCGTCGTTGCCGTCGCCGCGAGCGAACCCGCATGCTGCTACGTCGTCTCCACCGTCGTGCTCGTGCTCGCCCGGGTCCGGCACCTCCCTGCCACGCCGATCTCGACGTGCGTCATCACGACCGAGCGCGGTGCCGGACCCCGAGCACGCGAGCACCATCTGCTCTTCTCCCGACAGGTTCACCGACGCGGGCCTCCGATGCTTTCCGTGCTCGCTTCCTGATCGACGGCTGACTCCACCACCTCCGAGGTTCCCGCTTCGTGAGGACTGCGTGTGCGCCCCGAGGACGTCCCGCGCGCCGCGCAACTCCGTATTGATCATCGACGCGAGCTTCACAGGAAACCGTCGGCGCCGGGTGCACACACGCACCCGCCACCCCTGTGAGGACCTCACTCATGACCGGCGCTCTCGCTGCGGACCTTCCCCGTCCCCGGCCCGCCACGACCTTGTCCGACATCCCGAGCCTGGCCTCTCGTCGAGTCCTGGTGACCGGAGCCCGTGGCTTCATCGGCGGGCATCTCCTCGCGCGGCTCCTGGACGTCGGCGCAGACGTGCACGCTGTCGTCCGCGCGGGTCGCGCTCCGACCGGTACCCCGCGCCCCGGCCTTCCCGGGCATCGCCGTGTGACGTGGCACGAGGGAGACCTCGCCGACGCCGAAGCCGCTGACCGCATCGTTCGGAAGAGCAACCCGGAGGTCGTTCTCCACCTGGCCAGCACCGTCGCCGGCCACCGCAGTGCCGAGGTCCTGGGCACCATGCTCGAGAACAACACGCGGGCCGCGGTGAACGTGATGACCGCGGCGCACCGCTCGGGCACCAGGAGGGTCGTCCTCGCCGGCTCGGTGGAGGAACCGCACGCGGGTGAAGCGCCGTGCTCGCCCTACGCCGCGGCGAAGGTCGCGGCGACCGCCTGCGCTCAGCTGTTCCATCAGCAGTGGGACCTTCCGGTGACCGTCCTGCGCCCCGCCATGGTCTACGGGCCGAGCCAGCCCGACGAGACGAAGCTGCTCCCCTACGTCATCGGAAGCCTGCTCGAGGGTCGTGCACCGCGCTTGAGCAGCGGTACGCGACCCATCGACTGGGTCTACGTCGACGACGTTTGTGACGCGTTCCTGCTCGCCGCCGTCCACCCCTCGGCGCCGGGGCTCGTGGCCGACATCGGATCGGGCACCTCGACCACCATTGCGGACACGGTGCGGATGGTCGCCACGCTCATCGGTTACGAGGGCGCCTTCGGGTTCGGCGAGCTCGCGGACCGGGCGAACGACGTCGCCCACCTCGCCGACCCGTTACCGGCTCTCGACGGACTGGGCTGGCGCTCCACCACGTCTCTCACGCACGGCTTGACCCAGACGGTGCACTGGCATCTCACGCGCCACGACGCTCATCATGAACGGGCCGGTGTGCCTGGGAAGTCTCAGGCCGAGGTCCGAAGCCTGTTCCGCCTCCATGTGCAGGGCCGCACGTGACCGCCTCTGATCGGAACAGACCGGCCTCGGTGAGGCCGACGTGACGTCTCGTCGTGACGACCGCACCCCGACGGAGCCGATCTGCCGCCCGAGAACGACGCATGGAGCGCGGAGTGCCGCCGGGACACCTGGTCTCCGCGAGGACAAGAGTCGGGCTCGGCGACGTGGTCGGTCTGGCCATCGGATGGCCCGTCGGCAGCACGGTGCACGGCGCGGGCTCCTTGCGGCGCTCGTGGGGGCCACCCTCGCTGCATGGTCGGTCCTGAGTGCGCAGTTCGTGAGCGAGACTCCTCGGCCGGAGGAACGACCGGTAGCGATGCCGGTGACGCCGTCGTCGATCGTCCTCGATGCTCGGTCCTTCGCTCCGGGAGGATGCATCGCCTTTCCGTCCGGCCCTGCATCGCGGGGCACGGTCCTGGTGGACGCAGGGCATGGTGGGCCTGACCCCGGTTCCGTCGGTACCACGCTCGACGGCCGAACCGTCGCCGAGAAAGATCTGACCCTGCCGGTGGCCCTCGCCGTGGCCTCCCGCCTACGAACAGCCGGATTCTCCGCGGTGCTGTCGCGTTCGACGGACGAGCTCGGCAGCACGATCGAATCCGACGACGTGCAGAACGGATCACTGACGACTGCCGCGAGCCAGGAGGACCTCGTCGCCCGCGTGCGGTGTGCCAACGTCGCGCGCGCCGACGCGCTCGTCTCGGTGCACTTCAACTCCTTCGACGATCCCGCGGTGACGGGCTCGGAGACCCTGTACGACGTCGACCGCCCGCTCGCGCCCCGCAGCCGCGCGCTCGCTCAGTCCCTGCAGACCAACATTCGCGCCGGCTTGGCGGCACTCGGCGAGCCCTCGCCCGACCGCGGCGTCATCGACGACTCGTCGGGTAGCGAGGCCGGGGGCGGCGATCTCGTCCTCCTCGGGCCTGGCGTCCCCGGCTCGAACGACGAGCCGAGCGCGATGCCGGGGGCGCTCGTCGAGCCCCTGTTCCTGACCAACCCGGCCGATCTGACGGCGGTGGCGACTCCGCGGGGCGTCGACATCCTCGCGGGTGCCATCAGCTCCGGGGTCGAGGACTACCTCGACGAGGAACGTCGATGACGCGCGACGAGGTTGTCCGTGCGCCACAGGGTGTGTCGGGCCGCGGGGGCGCGGGACGCAGCCGAGCACCGCATGGGGGACGAGTAAGGCGTAGAGCCGCGGCGCTGCTCATGGGCGCCGTGGTGATCGGTCTCGTGACGGGATGCGGCAACACGGTCACCCCAGCTGCTGCCGTGCCCCCCAGTGCGACGCCGGCCGCGCCTTCCGACGGAGCGAACGACGACGATGCTCCGCCGATCGTGACACCGCCGAACGGCACGGTCGTCTCGATCCTCTTCGAGCGGGGTCGACTCGCTCGGAAGTCGGACCAGGTCGAAGTCGGAAGGGGCAGCACGGTGTTGCTCGCGGTGTCGACCGATGTCGCTGACGAGATTCACCTGCATGGCTACGAACGCGTTGCCCCGACCAAGCCGGGAGAGCGAGCTGTCCTCGAATTCACGGCGGATCGGTCGGGCGTCTACACGGCTGAGCTCGAGCGCAGTGGTGTGAGCTTGCTCGTAGTCACCGTTCCTTAGCGGCGGCTTGCTCCGGCTCCCGATGGGCGAGGGACCGCGGCGCCTGCCGCCGGGGGTGGGGTTCCTGCGCCTGCTGCCCGTCGCGACCTGCGGGCTTCTCGTGGTCGTCATGGCCGCAGTAACGACCACGTCCGCGAATTCTGGTCCGACCTCCTGGCACGCGTTGGACGCCCTCCACCTCAGGTCGTCTCGGTCGTCTCGAGGGTGAGCTGTTGGCGGTGGAAGTCGAAGTGCTGAGTCGGGAAGCGGTAGACGTCGGCGAGGGTCATGTAGGGCGTGAAGAACGGGTCCCATCGTGTGGGGTAGTGCATCCCGCGGGCGAGATCGGCGTCGGTCTCGGTGTCGAGGCGGCGGCGCAGAGCGGCGATGACCCGGTCGAACAGCATGGTCTGCCCGGTCCGGCCCAGAGCGGTCCCGCCGGCCCAGGAGCCGAGGTAGTTGGCGAGGTCGAACGGGCGGGTACCGGCGTCGAGGACGGCCGCGAAGCCGCGGCTGACGCCAGGTGGCAGCCGCCCGAACAGCCGGACGAGATTCCCCAGGGCGCGAATGATCAGGTAGCCCAGCAGCATGTGGAATAGCAGTTGTTGGTTGTTCCACCTCGTGCCGTCGGAGCGGCGCTTCAAGTCGGCACGTGACGCACGCGCGTGCAGATCGTGGAACGTCGATCGCGCGTGTTCGAGCTCGTGGTGAACCGCCTGTCGGTCCATCGGTGCAGTTTGCGCTTCATCGAGACAGTGACGCGAGGACTGGATGACGGCGGCGCCGAAGCCGTTGGCGACCTCCTGGGTGGGGGTGGCCGATCTCCGTGAGCCCTGCCTTCTCGAGCTCGGCGCGATAGCGCTGCGGGCCGTCACTCCGGTGTGGCCCTGACCGATGTGGCCCACTCCGCGACGGTGGCTGCGTCGGCCTGGTCGTCGGCCACGAGGTCGGACACGCCGACCCGTCTGCCGGGTCGCCATCTGCTGCTCGCGCCGAACTGAGCCTGAGCAGTGGGACGCGCCCACGCTGTGCCGCAAGCGCAGCGTGCGCGACTCGTCGCCCACATCATCAGCTACGACGACCTCGGACCGGTCGGGCTCGTCGGGCGCTTGGCGGCCGGGCGGTTCAACCCCGATCAGGCCAACCAGGTCGGAGTCGACCAGTACACGACCCTCAGCTCGGACGAGCTGCTCGCGGAGCTATCTCCCCATCGACCGGATGCCGCCGGTTGTCACCCACGTGCGAGCTCGGTCCTCGGAGAGGCCCGCGGCCACCAGCCGGTCGAGCACGGTGGCGCCCACCGTCTTCCTCGAGCGCCGTCGCCGCGGCCAGATTGCGTGACGCTACCCAGAGTCGGAAGGACGGCCCTGGCAGTCGTTACAGGCCCTGGAGCTGTATCTGGCCGAACGCGACGGCGTGCGGAACGCCGAGGGCCGGCCCGGCCATTGCGGTCATGCCACGCACGAACGTCTCGGGGTCGAAGTCGCGGCCCAGCCCACGCAGGTATGCCTCGTGCGCACGGAGCGAAGCAACCCCGGGCTCGAGGGCGTCGGTGACGTCGACCGCGTGGGTGGGCTCGTTCGCGCCCATCACGTAGACGTGGCGTACTCCGTCCCACGGCGCGTAGCCGTCGTCGAGCAGCTCCGAGAAGATCCACCGGTTTCCGGCGTCGCGCGCGGCATCGAGCACCGCGACGCCGACGGCCCGGTGGTCGGCCTGGTTCAGGATGTGCTGCCCGGCGCCCATGCCGTAGGTCAACTCGAAGGTCGCGGTGACCAGCACCTCCGGGCGGAACCGACGAATCTCGCGGGCCATGTCGCGGCGCAGGTCCAGGCCACCCTCGACGACGCCATCGCGGTGTCCGAGGAAGGCCACGTCGCCCACCCCGACGAGTGCGGCACTCGCGACCTGCTCCTTCTGCCGCACCGGCCCAGCCTCGGCCGGGTGGAGACCGTCGATGCCTGCCTCGCCGTCGGTGACGATGACGTAGGCGACCGACCGGCCGGCCCGGGTCCAGCGCGCGATCGCGCTGGCCGCGCCGTACTCCAGGTCGTCGGGGTGGGCGACGATGGCCATCGCCCGACTCCAGTCCTCCGGCACGACCTGCAGCTGACCGTTCATTACGCACCTCCGAGGACGTCCTGTGTGATGCCGGTACCGACGACGACCACCCGCGAAGGACGCGGCTGCGTCCCTCGCGCTCTGCTGCCGTCAGTGGCGGTGACACCACGGTGACCGGGGACCCGACGGGGGTGACCCGGCCGGGTGCCGGAGATCAGGGAGACCCGACATGACCACCACCCGCGTCCAGCTCGCGCTCAACGTCACCGACCTCGCGGCCGCGACGTCCTTCTACACCGCGCTGTTCGGCGTGCCGCCGCACAAGCAGCGCGAGGGCTACGCGAACTTCGCCGTCGAGGACCCGCCCCTGAAGCTGGTGCTGATCGAGAAGCCGGAGGAGGGCGGGCACCTCAACCACCTCGGGGTCGAGGCCGAGTCCCCCGACGAGGTGACCGCGGCGCTGACCCGCTTCCGCGACGCCGGTCTCGAGGCGACGCTGGCCGAGCACGACGTGTGCTGCCACGCGGCCCAGGACAAGGTGTTCGTCACCGCTCCGGACACACCCACCGGCTGGTGGGAGTACTACGCCGTCACCGACGATGCGCCCGCCAACCCCGACGGGGAATCGACATCGGTGTGCGCCGCCGCGTGCGAGGCGAAGGCCGCCGCTGCCGGCGGGACGTGCTGTAGCTGACCGCAGCGGGTCGGGGTCCCGCCGTCAACGGGACCCCGACCCGGGCTCAGCCACACGGACAGCCGGCCGGTCGGGTGTAGTCCATCGGGGTGCCCTGCGCGTCGAGAGTCAGCTCGCAGCACCGACCGAGCAGCTCGGCCAGTCGACGCCGGCCACGCTGCACCCTCGACTTCATCCCCGAGACCGACACGCCCTCGCGTCCGGCGGCCTCGACCTGGGTCAGCCCCTCCAGATCGGTCAGCTCCAGCGCCCGGCGCTGCTCGGGTGGCAACCCCTCGAGCAACGGCCGCATGCACAGTGCCAGCTCCCGCAGAACCGTCGGGTCGTCCTCGTCGTCGACCTCGCCGGCGAGCTCGGCAGCGTCGTCGGGCAGCGCGCGCTCCCGGGCACGCTCTCGCTCGGCCCGCCGGTACTCGTCGACGATCGCGTTGCGAGTGATCCGCCAGACCCACCGGGTCAGGTGCTCTCGGTCCTCGACCCGACCGAGGTTGCGGTGGATGCGCAGCACGATCTCCCCGAGAACGTCCTCCGCGCGCTGCGGATCAGCGACCCGTCGATGCACGAACGCGCGCAGCTGCGCCCCGAACTCCCGCCAGACGTCCTCGGTCGTCCGGCTGCCCGAACCGGCCACCGTCTCGTGGGTTGATGCCGTCATGCCGACCCCCGTACATGGGTGCGGGATAGAGATGGACAGTCCCACAGACGACAGACCCGTCGAAAGGACGCAGCACCGGCACAGAAGCAGCCCGTTGCAGGGCGACTACACAGTCGATCGCGGAGGCCGAGATCGCCGACAGCCCTTCGACGGTCCCGTTCCTGAGCAACGAGCCGCTCGATGGACGCGGCCGACGCTGGTGGCCGAGGCCCGCTTCCGGTCCTGGTCCGACGACGGGTCCTGCGGCACTGCTCCTGGCGAGGGCTGCGCTCCGACCGACACCCCGACGACCTGGGCGCTGGTCTCCCGACGGCTCATCGGGGGAAGCCGCTCCTCGAGGACACCGCTGGCACAACGGTCGACGCTAGGGCGGGTGGTCGGTGACATCGCGGCGGCTGACCGGGCTCTCGTAGCCCGCGGGTAGCGGCCGCGGAACCCGCGCGCACCGCGAGTAGGAGGATTCGTCCTACGATTCGTCCCACGCGGACTCGGGCCGGTAACGATCCCGAGGACCTTTCGCTGGTCAGAACGTGGTGCCCCCGGCAGGATTCGAACCTGCGCCACCGCCTCCGGAGGCCGGGCGACCGGGTGGTCGTGAGCGTCCTGCCTCGTCCTCAAGGCGGCGCCGAGTCGCGCCGGAGGCCTCTGGTGGCCTCTGACAGCCCTTCGTTCGTCCCACGAGCCGTCCCATGGGTCGACTGCCCTCGGGCCGAGAACGTCATCGCCGAGGGCATGCTCGCCGACAAGACCATCGTCGGTCGCTCGGCTCCACATGGCCATTGAGGCCGGCGACCTCGCGCTTGTCCACGTGACGTCCGCGCCGCGGTCTGGTCTGCACCTTCGCCTACAACGTCGCCGCCCTACCCCTCGCCGCGGTCGGCCTGGTCATCCCCAAGCTAGCCGCTTCTGTATCATCGCTTTCCGCTCGATAAACGACACGTTGACCTCTTCGTATAGTCCTGCCTGATCCTGCTCGTACTCTCCGAGGCAGACTTGAAGCTCACGGAAGACTCGGCTGGGCCGAGGGACAGGCTCTCCCACTTCGTAGTTCGCGAATGCAGTCCTGAGCTCCCGTGCGATATAGCCGATTATCGAGCTCTGGCTAAGCCTATCGGAATCTTCAATGATCCTCACTGCTAGAGTCAGCTTGCTCTTCAGTTCATCAGAAAGAAAGAGGCCTGCAACGACCAGCTCGTTTCCTACTTCTTCCCGTTTACTCTCGAGAGTCAGCCAGAGGTTCGTATTGGAATCGCCTCCGTCAAGGTGAGGCTCGGCATCGAGCGCCGTCCTCGCCTCGAGCGTCAGGCTCCAAAGTGTCGATGAGAGTGAAACACGTACCCGCCGCTCGAACTTGTCGAAGTCGAGAATCTTTGGCCGAGTCCGCGGCGAGGGTCCTGCGATGCTGGCGCGTTGTTGAGACGTAAGTCGAGACCCCTCCGACTATCGTCCCCGCAAGTCCGGAGCTAGCTGCAATAATCGCGCTCAACGTTGCTGGGTCCAACAGTCCGCACCCTTCTGCCGAACTAGTATCCCCGGGAGCGTGGAGGGGCCCGATCCGCGCGTGCATCCCGGGTCGCGTTTACTCGTACCACCCCGGGCACGCCTGAGATCGAATCGCATCCGGAGCGCTGCCGCGGGACGGTCCGGCTTCTTCAACGAAGAGTCCCCGACCCCTACTCGCCTTCGGCCATCGAGGAGTATGACCCGACAACCTTGGCCCGACTGGTGGAGCTGTTTTTGCGGAGGCAGCGTCGTCGAGCCTAGTAGACGCGAACTACACGCACCTGAAGCAAGAACCGGCCCGCCCGGCCATTCTTAACTGGTTGCAGACCGGGGTTCCTCAAAAGGAGATATCCAGATAGTAGCCGAAGAACCGGGACGCGTCCTTCGATCGGTTCTCGGCGCCTACGCCGGGATCGTCGCCCAACGGGGCGAGCACGGTGCCGAACTCGGCGCGTTGCTCCATCGTGCGGGCGAGCACCTAACAGCGAGGAGTTGGTGGACGGGCTTCTTCGACGAGCGCTGACCTCCGCCGTCGAGTCACGCCGGGTGCGGGCGGATGTGGATGTGGATGTCCTAATCACTTACTGCCGGCATGCGCTGGGAGCGGCGGCGGAGCTGTCGGCGGAGGGCGTCGATCGTCTCCTCGAGCTCACTCTGGCGGCGTTGAGACCGGACAGTGCCGGTTCGGAATCCTCCAGAGGCGCAACGGCCTATGTGAGTCGGCCTGATGTCCGACATGTTGACCACCCCTGCGTCGACAAGGGCCGACACGTGTAGCGACGTCTCGGGCAACAGGGAATCGGCGTCGCGACGGCGGAGGAGACTCTAGGTCTCCGACGCCGGCACCCGGCCCCGGCAGTTGGTCCCCCCGCGGCGGCCAGCCGCGTGCCATGGACCCGCCTCTCGTGCACATCGCCTCAGCGGACGCGCTGGTTCGGCTCGAGATGCTCGCGCGTCTACCGGAGCGGATCGGGCCGCTGGGTGCCGAAGAATGGGTCCTGACGGCCCTGTTGCCCGTCGATTGGACGGCCAGGCTCGGCCAAGTCGTCAGTCGAGGGAGATATCGATGGTCCAAGCAGCCGTCCCACACCGATTCCGCAACTCCACGCTGGTGCTGCGGGTCCTGGCTCGTCGGCAGCGGCTTCGGCGTCGGGATCACTGGAGCCGGGCTGCATTGCTCGCCCACCAATCTCGCGCACTCTCCGAGCTGCGGGCGTTCGCGTGTGACCGGTCCGCGTTCTACCGGCGGTTCCACCGAGGCATAGGCGATGCGCCGCTGGGGGAACTGCCGGTGTTGACCAAGGCGCTCGTCATGGAGCACTTCGACGAGGTGTGTACGCGGCCCGAGGTCCGCATCGCCGACGTGGAGCGCTACCTCCAGGTCGCATCGGTCGACGAGCTCCTGGGTGGTCGCTACTACGTCGCGGCCACAGCCGGCACGACCGGTCGACGGGGCGTGTTCGTGTGGAGTCCCGCGGAGTGGGTGGACGTCGTCGCGTCCTACAACCGGGCGTTCGACTGGGCCGGCTCCACCGCCGGGCTGATGCGTCGAGTGAGAACCGCGGTGGTGAGCTCGACGAACCCCTCGCACCAGTCGGCGCGGGTGGGCGCCTCGGTGCACAGCCGCTGGTTGCCGACCCTGCGCCTGGACGCCGGCGACGCGCTGCCGACCCTCGTCGAGCGGCTCAACAGCTGGCAGCCGGAGATGCTGATCGGTTACGCCTCGATCCTGCGCTCACTGGCTGTGGAGCAACTCGCCGGCCGTCTCTCCCTCGCCCCCAGGTTCGTGTTCTCCGCGTCCGAGGTGCTCACCGCGTCGACCCGCGCGCTGGTCGAACGCGCTTGGGGTCCCCCGCCCCACGATGTCTACGGAGCTACCGAGACCTCCGGCATCGCCGCGGAGTGCGGCGAGCACCAGGGCATGCACGTGTTCGATGACCTCGTGGTGCTCGAGGTCGTCGACCACGAGAACCGGCCCGTTCCCGCCGGCCAGTACGGGGCGAAAGTGCTGGTCAGCGTCTTGTTCTCGCGCACGATGCCCCTGATCCGTTACGAGATGAGCGATAGCGTGCAGCTGGCCGCCGAGGGCGACTGTGGATGCGGACGGCCGTACATGCTGCTCAAGGGCATCCAGGGCCGCGTCCAGGAGACACTGCGTTTCCCCACGCCCGGCGGCGGCACCCGTGACGTCCAGCCCGTGACGTTCCACCACGTGATGGACACCGTCACGGTCGCGGGCTGGCAGATCGTCCAACGGTCGGCCGGGCTCGAGGTCGTGCTCGCCCGACCCGGCGATGTCGACACCGCGGTCCTGGCGGCGTCGCTGAGCTCAGCCCTGGAAGCCCAAGGTGTCGTCGCGCCTCCCGTGACGGTTCGAGCCGTGGAGACCATTCCGCACACCGCTCTGGGAAAGGCGCCCCTGATCGTGCGAGGAACCTAGGGCTTGGCGCGTGAACGTGTACCGGAGGTCATGATGTCCACACGACGTCGGTATTCCTCGTCGTCGATCTCTCCGCGCGCGAAGCGCTCGTCGAGGAGTTGCTGGGGCGTCGGTCGCTCGGTAGTGACCTGACCAGCCCGCCCGATGTAGCGGACGAGTGCGACGATCCCGAAGATGATCAACGCCCAGAACAGCACCACGCTGACGGTCATGAGCCCGTAACCCCAGCCGTTCATGCCTGGGCCGTACCACCACATCATGTCCCTCGACCTTCCTCCCGCGTCCCGCCGGTTCTGCTGGTCGTAGCCGACGCTGCCGCGGACGGCCCAGCCTCCTTCGAACGATGCTGAGCTTTCGTGGGGCTCGAGGGATCGGGCAGGGCCCGGCGTCGGCAGCACGGCGAGTCAAAAGGCCCTCGTCCGTACCGCCGTCAGTCCCTGTCCGGACGAACTCGTCGGTGGTGACGATCGACAGCATCTGCGAGGCGCACTGTGTTGCTGAGGGAGCCGTCGATGAGCACGATCGAGGTCGCGGTGCTGCTCGCTGCGGTCGTGGTGATCCTCGGGCTGGGCTGGTTCTTCTTCGGACCCCGCCGCGCTCTCGCCGCCACCCTCAGCGGTGGCGTGCAACGCGTCGAGGTGACGGTGCACGGTGGCTATCAGCCCGAAGTGATCCAGGTGCGGCAGGGGCTACCCGTGGAGTTGGTGTTCGATCGGCAGGAGAGCGGCGACTGCACCTCGCGCGTCGTGTTCCCCGACTTCGGAATCAGCGCGGCGTTGCCGGCGTACTCCCGCACCACCGTGGCGTTGGATCCGGCGCAGCCCGGGACGTTCCCGTTCGCCTGCGGCATGAACATGATTCACGGGTCGCTCGTCGTCGAGACCGCCGAGACCGCCGAGACCGCCGAGACCGCCGAGACGCCCGAGCCCGCGGCCCCGACCTCGGCGGACGAGGAGACGTCGGGACCACGCTCGACCACGGCGCCGGCCTCGCGCGATGCGACCGAGGACGAAGCCGCACAGGCGCGGGAACGGCGCGCGGAGATCACTGATCTGACCCGACGGCTGATCGTCGGGACCGTCCTCACTCTCCCCGTTCTCGTCGCGGTCATGGCTCATGACCTGTTCGGTGCCGACTGGGTGCCGGGCGTGCTACTCGACCGTTGGGTGCAGCTGGCGCTGATCACTCCGGTGATGCTCTACACCGGCTGGCCGATCCACCGGACCGGGTGGCTCAGCCTGGCCCACCGCAACGCCGACATGAACAGCCTCATCACCCTGGGCACGCTCGCGGCCTACGGCTACAGCCTGCTCGTCACCGTCGCCCCGGGCCTGCTGCCCGAGGACGTCCGCGAGGTCTACTTCGAGGCCGTCGGGGTGATCCTCACCCTCATCGTGCTGGGTCGGTTGCTCGAGGCCCGCGCGAAGGCCGGCACCGGCGAGGCCATCCGCGCCCTGCTCGGCTTGCAGGCACGAACCGCCCGCGTCGTCCGCGGGGGGATCGAGACCGAGGTCGGCGTCGACGAGGTCGTCGTCGGGGACGAGGTCCTCATCCGCCCCGGGGAGAAGATTCCCGTCGACGCCACCGTGGTCTCGGGGAGCTCCGCGGTGGACGAGTCCATGGTCACCGGCGAACCGATCCCGGTCACCAAGCACGCCGGCGACCTGGTCGTCGGCGCCACCATCAACACCACCGGCTCCCTTCGCGTGCAGGCTGCCAAGGTGGGCGCCGACACGATGCTGGCCCAGATCGTGCGGATGGTGCAGCAGGCGCAGGCGTCCAAGGCACCCATCCAGCGCCTCGCCGACGCGACGTCTGCCTACTTCGTGCCCGTCGTCATCGCCGTCGCCGTCGTCACGTTCGCCGTCTGGTACCTCGCCGGACCACCACCGGCGCTCACCCTCGCGCTGGTGTCCGCGGTCGCCGTGCTGATCATCGCGTGTCCGTGCGCCCTCGGCCTGGCGACACCACTTTCGATCATGGTAGGTACCGGGAAGGGCGCCCGGGCCGGCATCCTCATCCGCTCCGCCGAAGCCCTGGAGACCGCACAAGAGCTCGACACCGTCGTGCTGGACAAGACCGGCACCATCACCGCCGGCCGACCGGCCCTGACCGACATCCGAGCCATCGGCACCGTCGCCGAAGATGACCTGCTGCGCCTCGTCGCCGCCGCCGAGGCCGACAGCGAGCACCCACTGGCCACTGCCATCGTCACCGCCGCCCATATCCGCGGGCTCAGCGACGCCACCGCGGACCGGTTCACCTCGATCACCGGTAAGGGTGTCCACGCCACCGTCGAGGGTCACGACGTCCTGGTCGGCACCCGGCTCCTGACCGACAACGGCGTCGACACCGCCTTGCTCGACCCGATCGCCGCCGAGCTCTCCGCAGAGGGCAAGACGCCGATCATGGCCGCGGTCGACGGGCAACCCGCAGGTGTGGTCGCCGTGGCCGACACCGTCAAGGACGACTCCGCCGCCGCCGTCGCCGCCCTGCACCACCTCAGGCTCGACGTCGTCATGATCACCGGGGACAACGCACGGACCGCTGCGGCGATCGCCCGCCGAGTCGGTATCCGGCGGGTGCTCGCCGAGGTCCTCCCCGAGCACAAGGCCGACGAGATCCGCCGATTGCAGGCAGAGGGCCGGCGCGTCGGCATGGTCGGGGACGGGATCAACGACGCGCCCGCCCTCGCGCAGGCCGACGTCGGCCTGGCCATCGGCACCGGCACGGACATCGCGATCGAGGCCGCCGACGTCACCCTGATCTCCGGCTCGCTGGCCGGCGTCGTCACCACCATCCGGCTCTCCCGAGCCACCATGCGTAACATCCGGCAGAACCTGTTCTTCGCCCTGGTCTACAACGCGATCGGCATCCCCGTCGCCGCCGGCGTCCTCTACCCCCTGCTCGGCCTGCGGCTCAGCCCCATGCTCGCCGCCGCCGCCATGGCCCTGAGCTCGCTGTCCGTGGTCGGCAACGCCAACCGGCTGCGCCGGCACCACGCCACGCCCCTGGCCAACGCGCCGGTCGGCGTCGTCGAACCGATCGTCGAGACGGGGGCGGAGCTCGAGCGGCACGGCTCGGTCCGACGAGTGGCCAGCTCGTCCCCACGTGTGGCAAGTCGCTGACACCCGTCTCGGGACGGCCGCTGCTCGGTGTCGCCACAGGGCCGACGTCGAGCTGCGTCGGACGGCGTGCGATGCCGGCACCGGCCTGTGAGCCGCGCTTCACAGCCTCACCATCACCCCCGCGTAGGTGCCGGTCACGACGCGGCGAACAGGGGAAGGATCAGACCGGCGGCGACGCCGAGGACCAGCGAGAGAGTTGCGGCCGTGACCGCGCCGTGGCGCGCCGCAGGGGATTCGCCGGTCTCATCCGTGGACTCCGGCGACTCGTCGCGGAACAGCGGGGCGATCCAGCGCAGGTAGTAGAAGAGTGAGGCGACGGTGTTGACCGCGGCGAGTACGGCGAGCCAGGCCATGCCGCCGTCGAAGGCCGCGGTGAAGGCGGTGAGCTTGCCGACGAACACGGCCGTGGGCGGGGTCCCGACCAGCCCGAGCAGGCTCACGACGAGGGCGATCGCGAGGAGTGGTCGACGCCGGCCGAGCCCGCGGAACTCGTCGACGGTGCGAGCAGGGTGTGCGGCCACCGCGGCGAAGGCCCCGATGTTCGTGAGCGCGTACGCGGCGAGATAGAAGAGCAGGGCCGGCTGGGCCTCAGGGGTGCGGGCACCCACGGCGATGATGATCAGCACGTAGCCGACCTGCGAGACCGTGGAGTAGGCGAGCAGTCGCAGGACGGACGACTGGCTGAACGCGGCGAGGTTCCCCAGGCTCATGCTGACCGCGGCGATCACCGCAACGAGCAGCGGCCAGGGCACGATGTCCTCCGGCACGTCCAGGAGGAGCCGCCACATCGCCGCCAGTGCCCCGATCTTCGGAATCGTGGTCAGGACGGCGGCCACCGGTGGGGGCGTGCCGTCGGTGACGTCCGGAACCCAGAAGTGGGCGGCCATGGCGTTCTGGGGCCCGTTAGCCGCTGGTGGGCAGCTGCAGCCACATGACGGCGACCGACACCAGCACGATCGCGCTCCGAGCACGACGCGATGGTGGCCTACGGCTTCGTCCGCATCGCGATGCCGCTGCTGCCGGCGTCGTGGCGGCAGTTCGCCGGCGTGGTCGTGGTGCTCGGGGAGTCGACCATGTCGGCGGCGCGGACGGCGCCGCGTGGATCCCGAGCGCGGGCAACACGAGGACGGAGAGCACGTCAGCTCACCCCGATCAGAATCACGGCGAGGGCGGGCAGGCGCTCGGTGACATCGAGGTCGAGGTCGAGGTCGAGGTCGAGGTCGAGGTCGAGGTCGAGGTCGAGGAAGCGTGAGCGTGCCTCCTCAGGGCGAGCCCGTCGCGGTCCTCGCCCGTCGGGCGCGACGTCGCCGGCGGGGCGGCCGCGGAGGCGCCAGGAACAGCAGCACGTAGGACATCGAAATGGTCGTCATGGCCATACCGGCGAGGGCGAGGACGCGCGCCGCGGAGTTGAGCGCTCGGGCCTTCACCGTCGGCGCCGTGCCGGCGCGTGGCTCGTGCGCGTCGGAACCCGCCGAAAACACGATCGGCTCGGCGCGTGGCCGGATGCACGACACGACGCCGCCGGGTACCGCTCCTCGCCAGGGGGCCTCCGGCGCGAACCCCAATAACCGCTGAATCGACGAGCCGTGGTCAATGAGCCGTTCTCTAGGGCCACGGCGACCAGAGCGACGGCCGCGGGTCCCGCTGCTCCCCCCGTGGCGAGCCCCTCGGGCAAGCCGTCGTAGCCGGTCGTCCCGGCCGCGCCGTAGAGCAGGGTGGGTCGGCGTGAGCACGGCGCTGCTGCTCGGTCTCGTCGCAGGTCACGAAGCCCCGCGCTGCCATAGGCGAGGGCGATCACCAGGATGGCCAGCAGAGCGAAGATGGGATTATCCGCCATCATGGCCACCACCATGAGCGGATCCAGGTCGCCCAGCTCGGCGTCGGTGCCGATGAGGTTGGTGGTGCCCAGAAAGGCACCGGGGCCGACGACGATGAGGGTGGGGCCGAGTCCGAACGCCAGTACCAGAACATAGAAGACCCGCACCGCGTGCCTCGCGGGGAAAGCACGAGGGGGCATGTGTTGCCTGTCTTCATGTTGCGGCCTGCCCTCCTCCCACGGCCCCTCGCCGATACCCCTCGACCCGGGGACTCCAGGACGGGCACACGCCCGGGGCAAGTCGGCCCTTTCCATCATTCGTCATCCGGGCGACCCCGTCGTCGGTGCGGTGGCTTTCCAGTCATGGGGCGAGGCCAGCAGCCCCAGGAAGCGGTCGACGTCGTACATCGCGGCTTGGGCGGCCGGTGAGAACGTTGGCAGGAACATGTCGAAGGCGTGGTCGGTGCGGGGGAACTCCACGTACACCGACGGGACTCGGGCCTCCTGGAGCTTGCGATGCAGCGCGACCTCTCGACCGTGCCTCGAGAGGTAGACGTCGTGCTCGCCGACGAATTGGAGGGTGGGGGGCGTGCCCGGACCGACATGAGTGATCGGCGACACCCGTCGGTAGAGCTCGGACCAGTCCTCGGGCTGACCGCCGAGCAACACCTGAGGGGCCCAGTCCCCGGTGTCGTCCACGGCGAGCTCGGACCCGGAAAAGCGTTCCAGGAGCTTGGTGAGCAGCCTGGCGACACGCTTCTCCACCGCGGTCCGGTTGACGGCGACCTTGCTCTCCGGCCGGTAGTCGCCAGCGAGGTAGTAACCGACCACACCCCGCACGGTGAGGTCCATCCCGCGGACGTCTTCCGGGGTCAGCAGCGGATGCTCGGGCGTATAGGCGGCGAGCAGCGCCAGGTGCGAGCCTCCCGATCCGCCCCCGAGGACGATGTGCCGAGGGTCGACGCCGTACTGGTCGGCGTGGCGCTTGAGCCAGGCCACCGCTCGCTTCACGTCACCCTGCATGCCGGGCACGTTGGTCTCGGGTATCAATCGGTACGAAACATCCATCACCACGTGTCCCTGGACGGCCAGATGCCGGAACCAGGGTTCGGTCGGCCCGCCCTTGTCGAACGCCGTGTAGCCACCGCCGTGGGTGTAGATGAAGCCGAGACCGGAGGGCGGAACCCCGTCCGGAGGCGACCAGAGGTCAGCGAGCAGGCTCCGGTGGGTGCCCGGCAGGGTCGCGAAGGCGACGTCTCGCACGACGCGCGCCCCCGACGGGACCGGGACCTTCCAGGTCCAGCGCCGAGCCAGCATCGCGCCCTGGATCCGGGCGGGAATCCGGTCGCGCCACTTCGTGCCGAACGCGGCACCGAAGTCACCCTCTGCCGTCACCACCTGGCGGGTGTACATCGCGTTCACCGCAGCGGCGCTGAGGCCTGCCACGACAACCAGGGGAGCGCCAGGGCCGGTCCGCTTCGTCGCGACGCGGTGCGTCCCGCCCTCCAGCCAGAGTGCGGACAGGCCGCAGGCCGCTCCGATCGCTCCCGCCGCAGCCAGGAAAGGCGCCAGCGCGGCGCAGAGCAGCTTGGGTATCGACAGCAGGAACGCACCGGGCCCGAGCCTCGAGCTCGAAACCCGGTAGAACTGGCTGCTGCCCAGCGCCAGCGCCGAGAGCGAGAGCGTGCCGCCGACGATCTTCGACGTCCGGATTGCGCTTTTCATCTCCTCACCTCCGTCGTTCGCATGGCCGAGAGGGACATCGGCTCCGGGGGCAGAGCGAAGCTGTGAGGAGCGCCCTCCCCGGCGACCTCGAGGCACAGATCCGAGCTGTGTTCAGGCCTCGTGGCGTCCCTCATCCGCCCGTGCGTGCGCCTCGCTGAGCGCCTGCCGGTACAGACCGTGCGCCCACACCTGCAGGCCGAGCGCGGCCTCGACGTACTCCCGGGCCCGAGGAACGCTCTCGCCGGAGCGCTCCTTGAGCGCCATCGCGTGCGTGTGTCGACGTTGGAGCTGGTCGCGCACGATCCCGCACAACACCTCGCCGAGCTGATCGGGCCTGCCCGACTCGAGAGCGTGCTCCGCGGCGGGAATCACCGGGCCGACGTCCCCACCCGCCGGCTTGAGCCCGGTGAACGGTGCCCCCTCACCAGCCCGGTGCAGGCGCACGGCCGTCTCAAAGAACCAGCGGTCGGCCACCTCGCGGGCCGCCGGCCCGAGCGCACGCGCAGCGACGGCGAGATCGAAGGCCCGACGCAGCTCCGCTTCATCCTCCGCCGGGACATACGGCGCAACGCGCTGCACCTCTCCGGACGTCACCGCCTCCCGAGCGGCGGTGACCACCGGCCCATCCAAGGAATCGCAGTGCGGGGGCATCCTGCTCACCTCCTTGCCTCGGCAACGACGTGCCGGGCTGCGGCTGATCCACCTGACCCGCCGCAGCGAAAGAGCGCTGATCGAGTGGCGCCATCACGCTCCCGCCATGACGTGCCCGTTGACCCATCGTTCCAGGGCGGGCACCCCGAGCAGGACCAGAACGCCTGCGCTACCGAGTGCGTGGATCAGCACGTTGAACCATGGGGTGATCTCATCGGCCTGCTGGGCGGCAACCCAATAGGGGATCAGCACGATCAAGCCGAGGACCGCTGAAGCGAGCGCGACGTTCTCCCACCAAGGCATCCTGGTGAACAACCCGTAGGTGGCCAAGGTGAAGCCGGCGAGCACGGCGAGCGCGAGGACCTGCGTCACCGCCCACCAGGCTCCCCGCGTCGGGATACCCGGGCTCGCGAACATCGGGGTCAACCACAAGAACGTGGTACCGAAAAGGAACAACGCGACCCCACCAACAGAGCGGATCGTGAACACCGTACCCACCTCCGCCGCCGACTCTGTGACCTCCGGAAGCGATTCGGCGAGGGGTCGACGGTCCCGTCCCTGACGGCCCTTGGTCCGCCCGAGTGCGCCCGACGTTCCCTGTGCGAACCCGGCCGTGGTGATGCGAGATCGGGCCGCGAGGGATCGGCGCCGTCACCGTCGTGAGCCGCCTCGTTCCGAGGTGCCTTGGGGCTCGACGACCTCGCGCCAGTGCTCGAACGCTCCACACATCGCGCCCCACGAACACCGTCCTCCGGGTGCCGGCGGGACGTCCTACCGTGACCGACCGTCCGCCGCCTCCCAGGGTGTGAACGGCGCCCGATGGCGGTACCGACGAAGGAGTTTTCCGATGGGCGGCCGCAAGCGGAAGACATCTTCTCGGGTCAGTCTCGTGGCCCGCAGCGAGAAGGTCGTGGACCCGCACTCGGTCCGCATCCGGCGCATGGCTGTTGGGCGGACCCGTGGCAACGATCGCCAGCTGCCACTCGTCGGGTTGGTCCCCGGGCCGATGCTGGCCCGTATCGGGGTCGTCGTCCTGGCGCAGACGAGGATCCGCCGTTCGTGGGCCGCCAGGACCGGGCGTTCTCGGTCGAGCACCGAGCCGGCCTGCGCCGCGCCCGAGGCACGGGCAGAGCGACTCCATGGCTGAGCGACGCAGGAGCGAGGTGGCCTGGGAGACGCGGCTGGGCGACGCGCGCGGCCGCCGGGTCGTCTTCCTGTCCCACTGTCTGCTCAACGAGAACACCCGGTACCTCGGCGGCGCCGCCCGGCCCGGCTGCGTGCGGGAGATCGTCGACGCCTGCGCCGAAGCCGGCCTGGGGATGGTGCAGCTGCCCTGCCCGGAGGAGCAGGCCTGGGGTGGAGTGCACAAGCGCCGGCTCCTGCGGCTCTACGGCTCGGCCCGCTGGCTGCCGCGCCCGCTGCGCCGTGCCGCGCTGCCGGTGCTGTTGGCCTACACGCGCTGGGTCTACAAGCGATTGGCGCGAGACGCCGTACGACAGATCGCCGACTACCGGCGCACCGGGCACGAGGTCGTGGCCCTCGTCGGTGTCGACGGCTCACCCTCATGCGGAGTGCGCCGGAGCCTCGACATCCGGGTGGCACTGGAACGTCTGGCTGAGGCCGATCGCGAGTCGCTCACGACCGACCGGGTCAACGCCATCCTGCGCGCCACGTCGGTCCCCGGGGAGGGGATGTTCACCGAGCAGGTGCGTCGACGACTGCGGGCCCGGCGGATCGGCGTGCGCTTCGTGGCGCACGACCTTCAGCGCGAGCTCGACGGGGAGCCCTCATCCGCCGCGACCGCGCTGCGGGACATCACCGGCCGACGCTGACGGCGCGCTCACAGTCGCCGGCCGTACTCGTCGCACCCCAGGAGCACCCGCGAGGCGAGCCGACACGGAGCCGGATGACTCCGCGGACCAGGACCTTGCGCCCTGTCGTCCGCCACGAGGTGAGCGTGCCCTGTCCTCGACCCGTCGGTTCGACGGCACCCACACCCGCACGAGGTGGAGCACATGTCCGTTCGCGAGGAATTCTTCGATTCCCACGGCTCCCGATGTGCCGCCGACCTCTACCTCCCCGATGAGCGCATCCGTCCGGTGCCCTGCGTCGTTCTCGCACACGGCGGCAGCGGCACCAAGCGACTGGGTCTTCCCGCCTACGCCGAGAAGTTTGCCGCCGGCGGGATCGCGGCGCTCGTCTTCGACTACCGCGGATTCGGCGCCAGCGAGGGACAGCCACGCCAGGTCATCGACGTCGCCGCCCAACGCGCCGACTACCTCGCCCGCACTCTGCAGTTCACCCTCGCCGCGATCCGTGATCGCCGGCGTGCTCGCCGCGGGGAACCGCCGTTGCTGGTCCCGGTCGTAGCTCCCCCCGGGCAGGTGGCGGTGTTCACCGAACCCGACGCGAGAAGGACGTTCGAAGCCCTCGGCGGAGAAGCCACGGGGTGGCGCAACGAACTCGCCCCGCGGTTCTTCTTCGCACTTCCCCGATACGAGCCCGGCACCGCCGAGCGACTGCACATGCCGCTCCTCGTGTGTCTGGCGGACCACGACCTGCAGGCGTCCAGCGCGTTCGCCGCGCGGATCGCAGCGACGGCGGCGTGTGTCGACATCCGGCACTACCCACTGGGTCATTTCGACGTCTACCGGAACCCGGCCTTCGAGCAGATCAGCGACCTACAACTGGCGTTTCTCCGCGCGAACCTCCGCTCCCGCGCCGCCGTCGACTCGACGGGAGGCGCGCTCACGGCCCTGTGAAGAGATCTATTCCGTTCTCACGAAGGTCTTGCGGGCTCGGAGTGGAGGAGGTCGCGGCGGCGCCCCCGGTGCCGACCAGGTGTCGACGCTCCCGTCGAACGGCAGCACCGGTCGGCGCCTCCCGCCGAGACGGTCGAACGGAGATCTCACGGCAGGTGTCCCGCGTCCCCCGGCCCGTTCTGCGGTCTCGTCCTGCACCGGCCGGGCCGTCCTCGTCCACGGGCTGGTTCCGAACCGGGAGGCTCGGCGTGCACCCGGGCCGATGGACTCGTCCTGACGTGGTCGTAGGACCGTGTCGGCCACGCGCGGGAAGACCCCACGGTCGAGGCATGCTCATCGCCGAGGACCTCCTGCTGCTCCTGACCGCCGACGACAGCGGGAAGCTGGCTGCCGACGGCACGAACGTGAACATCGCACTCGGTGGGGCGTTGCTGGCCGAGCTCTCACTCCTCATGCGCGTCGACGTCGCAGGCTCCGACGAGCAGGTACGCGAAGGCCGACTGGCAGTCCGGGATTCCAGTCCCACCGGGGACGGCGTGCTCGACGAGGCCCTGGCCACCGTCGGCCACAAGGAAGGCGAGAAACCGCAGAGCGTCGTGGCCACGCTGGGCAAGCGAGTCCGGCCACGGCTCTACGAGCGGCTCGCCGAGGGCGGCCTGGTCCGAGCGGAGCAGGGCCGGATCCTCGGGATCTTCCCGGTACACCGGTGGCCCGCGGAGCACGCCGACCACGAGACGGCCCTCCGAGCCGACGTCCTCACCGCCCTGCGCCACGGCGTGACCACGGATGCCAGGACCCGAGCGCTCATCTCTCTCCTGTGCGCGCTCAAGGCCGTGCACAAGGCGGTGGCTTCGGAGTCCGTCGGGCTCTCCAGGCGGGAGCTTAACGAGCGCGCCAAGCGGATCGCCGGGGACGACTGGGTGGGGAAGGCCGTCCGGTCGGCGATCAACAGCGAGGACGCGGCGATCTACGCAGGAGGAGGGGCCGCCCACGGTTTCTGACCGCACTCCCGTATAGCCCGATCAGCTGCACAACGTCATCGCCACCACGCTGGTGCAGCGGCACCACGCCGCCATCGGCCGGTGGCGGGCGCGCGCCGCTTCGCGCCAACCGCCGGCAAACCAGAGCCACCGCCCCACGGCGCTCAGCGGGGGAGCCGTGGGGACCGCTTCTGGACCGGTTGGACCTGCCCGACGTCGCGATCGCCGACGACGTACCGGAAGTCGCACCGGTCGGCACCTCCGGCCAGGGTGCCGGTGCGCAGGAGCACCTCCCCGTGCCCCTCGGCCATCCGCAGGTCCTGGTCGCACAGGACCCGCTCACAGAACGTCCCCTCGCCGCGGCCGCCCAGGTAGTCGGCGTACAGGCAGCGGCGCACGTCGAAGGCGTAGCAGCCAGGGGCGTCGACGTCGGTCATCACCCAGTCGGGGCGGCGGTAGAACGCCCGCCGAGCCAGCTGCTCGCGCAGCCGGGTCCGCGCCAGCCGACTTCCGGGGTGCACCGTCGCGGCCACCAGGTTCAGCGGCTGCTGCAGCCAGCGCATCAGCCGGTACATCGTGTCGGCCAGCAGCTTCTCCGCCTGATCCATCGGCATCCCCGAGTGCACCAGGGCATCTCGAAGCGCCAGCAGGTAGGACGCGATGCGGAGATCGACGCGTCCGGCGCGGGTGCCGGCCAGGGCCGGCGGCAGCTGGTAGCGCTCGGCGGTCAGCGCCACGACATCGGCGGCACCGTCCCTTCCCAGCAACCTCCCGAGCGCACCGCGCGCGATCACGCCGAACAACACGGGGGGCCGCTGCGCCACGGCGCGGCGGGCAGGAGGAACGGCATGCACTCGATCCGGCTCGGTCATACGGTCGAGGCTGCGCGTGGAGCATCTCCCGGGGCAGGGCCGGATCGCCCGGCAGAGGGGGCCTTCGGCACGGACTAACCCGGCCTGAGGAGAGTCGTTTGGACCCGCCGGGCGAGCCCTCGGGCGGTGTCCGTCGAGCGTCGGTCCGACGAGCCTCGGTCCCCACGACGACCGTTCCGGCGAGGCGGGTGAGCACGGTGATCTCACAGACAGCCGCGACCAGCGAGCAGCTGGGGGCTCGATTCGAGGCGTTCTGGCAGCGGTTCCCCTACCGGCAGGTGCCGGTCGACGGCGTGGAATGGCACTACGTGGACACAGGCGGCGACGCCCCGCCGATCCTTATGCTGCCCGGCGGCAGCTACCGACCGGACAACTACTTCCAGCTGATCGACGCTCTGGCCGACGACTTCCGGATCATCTCCCCGGCCTATCCACCGGTGTATCCGCTGCGGCGCGTGCTGGACGGGGTGGCCGGGGTGCTGGACGACGCTGGGCTGGACGCGGTGACGGTGTTCGGGTGCTCCTACGGCGGCTACGTGGCCCAGGCCATGGCCCAGGCCATGCCCGAGCGCGTGCGCGAGCTGGTGCTCGCCCAGACCGGCACCCGCCACTTCGCCGGGCCGGGCACGATGCGCGTCTTCCTCCCGCTGTTCGCGGCGATGCCGCTGTCGATGATCCGGGCGTTCACCTGGCGGCTGTGGACCCGCTGGTTCACCGCTCCGGCGCAGTCCGAGGCGTTCTGGCGAGCTCGGCTGCGGACCGAGCTGATGGAGATGTCCCGCCCCCAGCACGTCGCCGGCGTGCGCAACATCGTCGACTTCATGGCCACCTGCACACCGGCGCCCGGCTGGCTGCAGCCCTGGCACGGTCGGGTGCTCATCCTGGAGGCGACCCAGGACCAGGCCTTCTCCGCCGAGCAGCGCGAAGAGCTGCGGCTGGCCTACCCGGAGGCGACCGTGCGGCCACTGACCGCCGGCCACACCGCCCTGTTCACCGCCCCGGACCAGTTCACCGCCGAGATTCGCCGCTTCTTCGAGGAGGACGGCGGGCACCCGTGAGCGGGGCCCTGCCGTTGCGGCTCGCGGTGCGCCTTGAGGAGCTCGACCGTGTGCTCGTCGAGGGCGACCTTGCGTCGTTGATTGGTCTTGGACCTCTTCTCCTTGAGCCCCGCCTTCGTCTGCGCGTTCGCCTGGTGCACCCACAGCAGCCCACGGTCGAAGTCGATGTGACGCCAGCGCAGCGCCGAGACCTCGCTACGGCGCGGGCCAGTCAGCATGGTCAACCAGAGCAGCACTCCCCACTCCGGGTCGCTCCAGGCGGCGTTCATGAGCCGGGCCGCCTCGTCGGCGCTGGGCGGGTCGGGCTCGGTGCGGCGTGGAGCCGCTGCTTCCGCCATGGCTGCCTTGTTGACCGCGAGGTGCCGCCAGCGCACGGCTCGGTCGAGCGCGCCGCGGATGATGCAGTGCACCTTGCGCGTAGTGCTCGTGCTGAGCGGTTGGCAGATGTGGCCCCCACGCGGCTTGCCGTTGCACGCCAGATCACGGCAGCGGTGGAGCCGCGCGTAGAAGCGCTCGAGGAGCTCTGCGTCCAACCTTCCCGCCGGCAGATCGCGCCGACGGTCGGGAGCACGTAGAGACGGATCAGGTCGTCGTAGCGCTCGCGGGTGGTGTCTTCGAGCACGACGACCTCGAGCCACTGCTCCACAGCCCGTCGCACCGTGATCTCGGACTTGGGGTGCTGATCGTCGTCGACCTGACGCTGCAGCCGCGTCAGCGCCTTCTCTGCCTCGGCGTAGGTGCCCACCGTCTCGCGCAGACGTCGCGGACGACCGGTGAGTGGGTCGGTGCCGGCATAGACCCAGGCGCGATGGGAGCCGCTCGGAAGTTGCTCGATCCAGCCGCGCCGACGGCGCGTGCGAGGTGGCATGGGGCGAGAGTAGGAACGTTCGTCCCACGACTCGTCCCACGCGGACTCGGGCCGGTCACGACCCGAGGACGTTTTCGCTGGTCAGCCTATGGTGCCCCCGGCAGGATTCGAACCTGCGCCACCGCCTCCGGAGGGCGGTGCTCTATCCCCTGAGCTACGGGGGCGGACCGGGGCTGAGCCTAGCGCACGGGCCGCCGAGGACCGACGCTCGGGTGATGGCACACGCAGAGATCCATCGGGACCGTCGCATCGACTCGGCGGACCTCGCCGTCCTGTCCGGACGCACGATCGCGGTGATCGGTTTCGGCAACCAGGGCGCGGCTCAGGCGGCGAACCTGCGCGACTCGGGGTTCGCGCCGCTGGTCGGCAACCGGGACGACGAGTACGCGACCTCGGCCGCGGAGGAGGGCTTCGACCTGCGCCCGATCGCCGACGCCGCGGCGGCCGCCGACATCGTGCTGCTGCTGGTCCCCGACGAGGAGCAGCCCGAGCTCGTGCGTAGCGAGGTCGCGCCCGGCCTGCGCGCGGGCGACACGCTCGTCGTCGCCAGCGGCTACAACTGGCACTTCGGCCAGCTCGAGGTGCCCGAGGGCGTCGATGTCGTCATGGTCGCGCCACGCATGATCGGCGCGGCGGTGCGCGACCGCTACGTCGACCGGCACGGGTTCCCGTGCTTCGTCTCCGTCGAGCGCGACGCGAGCGGGCACGCGTGGGAGACGACGATGGCGATCGCGCGCGCCATCGGCGGGACGCTCGGCGGCGCGATCGTCTCGAGCGCCCGCGAGGAGGCGGCGCTGGATCTGTTCAGCGAGCAGGCGATCTGGCCCGCGATCCTCGACGTGATGCGCACCGCCCACCGGGTCGCCGTGGAGGCGGGGTTCACCGAGGAGGCCGTGCTCAACGAGCTCTACCTCTCCGCCGAGCCCGCCGAGGTGTTCGCCCGTATCGCCCGCGAGGGGGTGTTCGGCCAGCTCGGGCTGCACTCGCGGACCTCGCAGTACGGGCAGCTGCGGTCGCTGTCGGCGCTCGACGAGGGCGGCGAGCTGGCCGATCGCTTCCGGCACGTGATGCACGACGACATCCTGTCCGGGGCCTTCGCGCAGGAGTGGAGCCGTCCCGAGGCGGGGGAGCGGCTCGACGCGATGCGCGACGAGGTCGGGGCCACGCGGCTCGCCACCGCCGAGGCCGAGGTCCGCGCCCGCCTGGACTCCTAGTTCATGCCGTGCATGCCCGCGTGCGCGTCGACCGGGGCGGGCAGGGGAGCGGCGCCGCGCTGGGCGAGCATCTGCGTCATCACCGCCGCCTCGGAGGTCTGGGACGCCACCATGCTCTGGGCGAGCGCCCGGACCGCGGGCACCGAGGCCTCGTCGGCGGCCGCCTGCATCATCGGCAGGCCGCCCTGGTGGTGACGCAGCATGAGTTGGAGGAACACGACGTCGAGCGCGGATCCGGTGGACGCGCGCAGCCGCGCGAGGTCCTCGGGCGAGGCCATCCCGGGCATCGCCGGCGTCGCCATGCCCATCCAGCCCATGTACTGGCCCGAAGGCGGGGTCAACGGCTGGCCCCAGAGCGTCAGCCAGCCCTGCATGCGGCCCACCTGGGCGGTCTGCGTCGACTCGATGTCGAACGCGAGCTGGCGGATCTCGGGGTTCGCGGTGTTGTTCCGCGCCCACACGGCCATCTCCACGCCCTGGCCGTGGTGGGCGTTCATGTCCTGCAGGAACCCGACGTCGATCGAGCCCTCGGCGGGCCCGTAGGTCGTCGCGGTGGAGCGCCCCAGGGCGATGCCGCCGATGACGCCGGCGAGCACCAGCACCAGCGCGAGGCCGCCGGCGACGAACGCCTTGGCCCAGGTCGGGCTGGCCGACCACCAGCCTCCGCCGGAGCCGCCGTCGTCCGCACCGTCGTCGTCGACCGGAGGCGGCGGCGGGTCGGTGCGGTCGCTCACGCTCGCCGGGGTGTCGGTCATGTCGATGCGGGTGGCGCTCATCCGCCGTTGCCCGCGGCCGCGCCGCGACCGTCCATCGTCACCGCGTCCGGCGGCGGGGGCGAGGGGTCGAACGGGGGCGGGTTGTCCGGGTCGAAGTAGCCCGGGCCGAGAGCGTCGCAGCTCGCCCCGACCTCGGGGTACTGGTACTGGTTCTGGCGCAGCGACTGGATGAACTGGTCGATCCGCGGGTCGTTGGGGTCGGAGACCTTGAGCTCGTGGCCCCACGACTGCAATGCGATCGGCTGGTCGAGGCCGGGGTACGGCGACATCATCGTGTAGTCCTGGCCCTGGACCCGGCCGGCCAGCGCCTGCACCCCCGGGCCCTGCACGCGCGCCGGGTCGTAGGCGATCCACACCGCGCCGTGCTCGAGGGAGTGGACCATGTTCTCGGTGCGCACCGGGGTCGGGTAGACCACGCCGGTGCAGGCCGCCCAGTAGGCGTCGTGCGGGCCGCCGAACGGGGGCGAGCGGTCGTAGGCCACGCGCTGTTGTGCGGTGACGTGCTGCTGGCCGGCGTACTGGCCGGTGACGATGCCCGGGATGGCCAGAGACGGGTCGCGGTTGCTGTCGCTCGGGCGCCAGGCGCTGACCTCGCCCTCGCGCATCAGCGCGAAGCCGATGACGCCGACGGCGAGCAGCACGACGACGGTGATCGCGCCGAGGAGCAGCCACGGCACCTGCCGACGGGTCCCGGGGGCGGGGCGCTTGCCGCGGGTGACGGGGTTGGGTCCCCGCTTCGCGCCCGGGCGCTGGCCGTTCTTCGCGCCGCCCCGAGCGCCGCCCCGAGCGCCGCCCTGGCCGTTCTGTCTGCGCTGACCGCCCGAGGACGACCGCCCCGAGGACGGCGTTCCCGACCCGGCCGACCCGGATCGACGACCGGAACCACCACTCGCCATGGCACCGAGTCTACGGAGCACGCGGTGACGCTCGAGGGACGGGTACACACCCGCGGTGATCACCGCTCGTCCTTCACGCGGCCATCACCGCAGCGTGTGACCAGTGCGCTGCCCTGGCCCGGAGGTCGGCCGCGCCCCGGTCCCTAGAATCAGCGGGGTGACCCCCGCTGCCCTGGCCGACCTGCTGCACGCCGTCGCCGTGGACGTGCTCACCGAGCGCGGCCTCGACACGGCGGTGCTGCCGGACACGGTCACGGTGGAGCGCCCGCGCAACCCCGAGCACGGCGACTACGCCACCAACCTCGCGCTGCGCTCGGCGAAGAAGGCCGGGGTGGCGCCCGCCGAGCTGGCGGGCTGGCTGGCGACGCGCCTCGAGGACACCGACGCGATCGCCACCGCCGAGGTCGCGGGCCCCGGCTTCCTCAACCTGCGCCTCGCCGCCGACGCCCAGGCCGGGATCGTCGACGCCGTGCTCACTGCCGGCGAGGCCTACGGTCACACCGACGCGCTCACCGGCTGGGCGATCAACCTCGAGTTCGTCTCGGCGAACCCCACCGGTCCCATCCACCTCGGGGGCACGCGCTGGGCCGCGGTCGGCGACGCGCTGGGCCGGGTCCTCGCGTCGCAGGGCGCCGCGGTCACCCGCGAGTACTACGTCAACGACGCCGGCGCGCAGATCGACCGGTTCGCCGAGTCCCTGCTCGCGGCGGCCGAGGGACGTCCCGTGCCCGAGAACGGCTACGGCGGGGCCTACATCGCCGAGGTCGCGCAGAAGGTCGTGACGGCTTCCGAGGGCCTGCTCGACCAGCCCGAGGCCGAGAAGCTCGCCGCGTTCAAGCGCCTCGGCGTCGAGGCGATGCTCGAGGAGATGCGCGCGAGCCTGGAGTCGTTCGGCACCCACTTCGACGTCTGGTCCTCCGAGCAGGCGCTGCACAGCTCGGGCGCGGTCGAGCGGTCGGTGCAGGAGCTCAAGGACGGCGACGCCCTGTACTTCGCCGACGGCGCATGGTGGCTGCGCTCCTCGGACCACGGCGACGACAAGGACCGCGTCGTCATCAAGAGCGACGGGAGTCCGGCGTACATCGCGGGCGACATCGCCTACTACCGCGACAAGCGCGCCCGCGGCGCCGACCTCGCGATCTACATGCTGGGCGCCGACCACCACGGCTACATCCACCGCCTCAAGGCCGTGGCCGCGGCGTTCGGCGACGACCCGGCGCGCGTCGAGGTGCTGATCGGCCAGCTCGTGAGCCTCGTGCGCGACGGCCAGCCGGTGAAGATGTCCAAGCGCGCCGGCACGATCATCACGCTGGAGGACCTCGTCGACGCCGTCGGCGTGGACGCGGCGCGCTACACGCTGGCGCGCTCGTCGGTCGACCAGGTGCTCGAGATCGACCTCGACCTGATCTCGAGTCGCACGAACGAGAACCCCGTGTTCTACGTGCAGTACGCGCACGCCCGGCTCGCGTCGCTGGCCCGCAACGCCGCCGACCTGGGTGTCTCCGCGGAGAGCCCGGACCTCGCGCTGCTGACCCACCCGCGCGAGGGCGACCTCATCCGCACGCTGGGGGAGTTCCCGCGCGTGCTGTCCTCGGCCGCGAACCTGCGCGAACCCCACCGCGTCGCGCGCTACCTCGAGGAGCTGGCGGGCGCCTACCACCGGTTCTACGACACCTGCCGCGTCCTGCCGCAGGGCGACGAAGTCCCGGGAGCCCTCCACACGGCCCGCCTTGCGCTCTGCTCCGCCGCGCGCCAGGTGCTCGCCAACGGTCTCGGCCTGCTCGGTGTGAGCGCGCCCGAGCGCATGTGACCCACCCGTCCACCCACCAGGTCTGGTTGAACCCACGATGACCCGCGCCCACCCTGCCGGGCCCCGCCACGCCGACGTGATCCCGCAGCACGAGGACGCCGGTGGGCCGCCGCCCGAGGCCGCCCTCGACGCCCTGCCGGCCGCCGTGTGGCCCCGGAACGCCGCCCGCGAGGCCGACGGCGTCGTCCGCCTCGCCGGCGTCGACGTCGTTACCCTCGCCCGCGAGCACGGCACCCCGCTGTTCGTCGTCGACGAGGCCGACTTCCGCTCACGGTGCACCGAGCACGCCGCCGCCTACGGCGACCCCGCGCTCGTGCACTACGCGAGCAAGGCGTTCCTGACCACGGAGATCGCGCGCTGGGTGGCGGACGAGGGTCTCGGGCTCGACGTGTGCACCGAGGGCGAGCTGCGCACGGCGCTGCGCGCGGACTTCCCGCCCGAGCGCATCACGGTGCACGGCAACAACAAGAGCCGCCACGAGCTCACCGCCGCGCTGGACGCCGGCGTCGGCGCGATCGTGCTCGACTCCTACGTCGAGATCGCCCGCCTCGACGAGATCGCCCGCGACCGCGACGTCCGCGCTCAGGTCATGGTGCGGGTGACGGTCGGCGTCGAGGCCCACACCCACGAGTTCATCGCCACCGCGCACGAGGACCAGAAGTTCGGGTTCTCGCTGGCCGCGGGCGACGCCGCCGAGGCCGTGCGCCGGGTGCTGAAGTCGCCGGGGCTGCACCTCGTGGGCCTCCACAGCCACATCGGCTCGCAGATCTTCGACGCCGACGGCTTCGAGCTCGCCGCCCGCCGGGTGATCGGCCTGCTCGCCGAGATGCGCGACGAGCACGGCTCCGACAACCCCGCCGTCGCCGACGCGCTGACCACGGTCGACCTCGGCGGCGGCATGGGCATCGCGTACACGGTCGCCGACAAGCCCCGCTCGCCCGCCTGGCTGGCCGGGGAGCTGCGGGCGATCGTCGAGCGCGAGTCCGCGCGGGTGGACCTGGTGCCGCCGCGGATCGCGGTCGAGCCCGGCCGCGCGATCGCCGGCCCGGGCACGGTGACGCTCTACGAGGTCGGCACCGTCAAGGACGTCGAGCTCGGCGGAGGTGCGCGCCGCCGGTACGTCAGCGTCGACGGCGGGATGAGCGACAACATCCGCACCGCGCTCTACGACGCCCACTACGACTGCCGGCTGGTCTCCCGGCACGCCACCGGGGCGCCGCCGGTGCGCTCCCGGGTGGTCGGCAAGCACTGCGAGTCCGGCGACGTCGTCGTGCGCGACTGCTGGCTGCCCGCCGACGTCGCGCCCGGCGACCTCGTCGCGGTGGCCGCGACCGGGGCCTACTGCTACGCGATGTCGAGCGCGTACAACAAGGTCCCGCGCCCCGCGGTCGTCGCGGTGGCGGACGGCACGTCGCGCACGCTGCTGCGGCGCGAGACCCTCGACGACCTGGCGCGACTGGAGGTGGGATGAATGGTCGGCAACGAGGGGCGAGCGATCAACGTCGCACTCCTGGGCTGTGGCGTCGTCGGGTCGCAGGTGGTCCGCCTGCTCACCGAGCAGGCCGACGAGCTGGCCGCCCGCATCGGGGCGCCGCTGCACCTCGTGGGCATCGCGGTCCGCCGACCCCAGCGGCACGCCGACGTGCCCGCGGACCTGCTGACCACCGACGCGGCCGGGCTGGTCGCCCGCGACGACGTCGACATCGTGGTCGAGCTGGTCGGTGGCATCGAGCCCGTGCGCGGGCTGCTGCTCACGGCGCTGAAGAACGGCAAGTCGGTGGTCTCGGCGAACAAGGCGCTGCTGGCCGAGGACGGCGCGGCCCTCGCGGCGGCCGCGGACGAGTCCGGCGCCGACCTCTACTACGAGGCCTCCGTCGCCGGCGCGATCCCACTGCTGCGGCCGATCCAGCAGTCGTTGGCCGGCGACCGCATCCGGCGCATCGCCGGCATCGTCAACGGCACCACCAACTTCATCCTCTCGGCCATGGCGACCTCGGGCGCGAACTACACCGAGGCGCTCGAGGAGGCCGGCCGGCTGGGCTACGCCGAGGCCGACCCGACCGCCGACGTCGACGGCTACGACGCGGCGTCGAAGGCCGCGATCCTCGCCAGCCTCGCCTTCCACACCCGGGTGACCGCCGACGACGTCTACCGCGAGGGCATCCGCGACGTCTCCGCCGCCGACATGGCCGCGGCGAAGGCGCTGGGCTGCACGGTGAAGCTCCTCGCGATCTGCGAGCAGTCCGACGGCGCCGTGACGGCCCGCGTGCACCCGGCCATGATCCCGCGGTCGCACCCGTTGGCCTCGGTGTCCGGGGCCTACAACGCGGTGTTCATCGAGGCCGCCGCCGCGGGCCAGCTCATGTTCTACGGCCAGGGCGCCGGCGGACCGGAGACCGCGAGCGCCGTGCTGGGCGACCTCGTCGCGGCGGCGCGCAACCGTGTCATCGGCGGGCGCGGGCCGCGCGACTCCGCCCACGCGCACCTGCCCGTGCTGACCATGGGCGAGACCCGCACCCGCTACCACGTCGCGCTCGACGTCACCGACCGCGCGGGCGTCCTGGCCCAGGTCGCGGGCGTGTTCGCCGACCACGACGTGAGCATCGCGACCGTGCGCCAGGAGGGACGGGGCCAGAACGGGGGTGACGCGGGTGATGGCGTCCCGAACACCCGGGACGCCACACTGGTGATCGTGACCCACTCGGCGACGGACGCGGCCCTCGCGAGCACCGTCGAGGCGCTCACCGGCCTCGACGCCGTGCAAGGGGTCGCGGGAGTGCTGCGCGTCGAGGGCCTGGGACGTCCCGTGACCGAGCTGGGAGGTGCGTCGTGACCGGTGTGGTCGGTGGGGCTTTCGCCGGGGGTCCGGGGGTGGCACTCGGCGCCCGCGTCGAGTGGCCCGGGATCATCCCCGCCTACCGGGACCGCATGCCCCGGGTCCAGGACGGCTGGGAGGTCGTGACGCTGCGCGAGGGCGGGACACCGCTGCTGCCGGCGCCGCACCTCTCCGAGCTGACCGGGTGCGAGGTCCACCTCAAGATCGAGGGCGCGAACCCCACGGGCTCGTTCAAGGACCGCGGCATGACCGTGGCCATGACCGAGGCCCTCGCGGGCGGCGCGAAGGCCGTGATCTGCGCGTCGACGGGCAACACCTCGGCGTCGGCGGCCGCCTACGCGACGCGCGCCGGGATGACGTGCGCCGTCCTCGTGCCCCAAGGCAAGATCGCGCTCGGCAAACTCGCCCAGGCGACGGTGCACGGGGCGCGGATCCTGCAGCTCGAGGGCAACTTCGACACGTGCCTGGAGCTCGCCCGCCGCGCCGCCGAGCAGTACCCGATCGCGCTGGTCAACTCGGTGAACCCGGCGCGCATCGAGGGGCAGAAGACCGCGTCGTTCGAGATCTGCGACCAGATGGGTCGCGCGCCGGACATCCACGCGCTGCCCGTCGGCAACGCCGGCAACATCACGGCCTACTGGCGCGGCTACACCGAGTACGCCGGTGACGGCGTCGTGGCCGGCACCCCCCGCATGCTGGGCGTGCAGGCCGCGGGCGCCGCACCGCTCGTGCACGGTGCGCCCGTGACCGACCCGGAGACCCTCGCCACCGCCATCCGGATCGGCTCGCCCGCGTCCTGGGACGGGGCGATCGCGGCGCGGGACGAGTCCGCCGGCGAGATCATCGCGGTGGACGACGACGCCATCCTCGAGGCCTACCGTCTGCTGGCGGCCCGCGAGGGCGTGTTCGTCGAGCCGGCCTCGGCCGCCTCGGTGGCGGGGCTGCTCGCGAAGTCCCGGGCCGGGCGCCTCGACACGGGGCAGCTGATCGTCGCGACGGTGACCGGGCACGGGCTGAAGGACCCCGCCACCGCGCTCGCGGACGCCGCCGAGCCCGTCGTGCTCCCCCCGCACGTGGACGCGGTGGCCGACGCCCTGGGCCTGCGCTGAGCGCCGGGGCGCAGGTCGCGCAGGAGCCGGCCGTGCCGGCCCGCGCCACCGCGCGCGTCCGGGTGCCGGCGACGTCGGCCAACCTCGGTCCCGGCTTCGACACGCTCGGGCTGGCCCTGGGTCTGTGGGACGAGGTCGAGCTCGGCGTCGTCGACGCCCCGTCCTGCACGGTCGACGTCGAGGGCGAGGGCGCGGGCCGGGTGCCGCGCGACGGCCGGCATCTCGTGCTGCGGGCCGCGCACGCCACCTTCGACCGGGCCGGCGCGCCGCGGGCCTCGCTGCACCTGCGATGTCGTAACGCGATCCCGCACAGCCGGGGTCTCGGTTCGTCGGCGGCCGCGGCCGTGGCGGGGATCGTCGCGGCGCGCGCGCTGCTCGCCGACACCCACCCGCTCGACGACGCCGCGGTGCTCGACCTCGCGGCCGGGTTCGACGGGCACGCCGACAACGTCGCGGCCTGCCTGTTCGGGGGCCTCGTCGTCAGCTGGGGCCACGAGGGTTCGTGGCACGCCGCCCACCTGACGCCGCACCCGGCGCTGCGACCGGTGGCGCTGGTCGCCGACCGCTCGAGCTCCACCGAGGCCACGCGCGGACTGCTGCCCGACCGTGTCCCGCACGCGGACGCGGCGTTCACCGCGGCCCGGTCGGCGCTGATGGTCCACGCCCTGACCTGCGAGCCCGAGCTGCTGCTCGCCGCCACCGAGGACCGGCTGCACCAGCCCTACCGACGCCCCGCGTACCCCGAGACCGCGTCGGCGGTCGATCATCTGCGGGCGGCCGGCATCCCCGCGGTGGTCTCCGGGGCGGGGCCGACGGTGCTCGCGCTGACCCTCGACGGACGGCTTCCCGACGACCTCGACACCACCGGCTTCGCCGTCCGCCCGCTCGCGGTGGACACCGAGGGCGCGCGGGTCGAGACGCGCTGACCGGGCGTCGCCGTCCGACACCGCCGCGCGGGGGGTGGTTGTTGCCGGTGCCCACGACGGGGTCTACATTGACGGTCACAGCGACCACGCGTGTGGCGCGTCGGTGCCCTGGTTCCGTCATCGTTCGGGGCCAATCTCTCCTTCAGTCGCCGGGATGCCTGGCGGCCGGACACTCATGATCGCTGTACGACAACTCCGCGGGTCCTCCCGCCCGGGGCCGGTGATCCTCATCGGACCGCCGGACCGGCCCGGACCCGCGAGACGCCCCGCCCCGTGCGGGACGGACACATCCGCTGGTCAGGGTGGTCCCCGGGCCGGTCAGGAAGGACCTGCGTGACCGAAACCGACGTCATCTCCACCGACGCCGAGGGATCCTCGGCCTCCGCGCCCGAGCGGCGCCGTCGGGGAGGTGTCTCCGGCATGGTGCTGGCCGAACTGCGCGAGCTCGCGACCTCGCTCGGCGTCTCCGACACCACCGGGATGCGACGCAACGACCTCATCTCCGAGATCAAGCGGCGGCAGTCCGGCAGCGGGGACCAGCTCCCGCTCGCCGAGGGCGCCTCCGAGGGATCGACGGGCTCGAGCGCTCCCACCGAGAGCCCCGCCGAGAGCCCGACCCCGGCCGACGAGCCGGCCGCCGAGGGCGCCCCCACACGCCGCCGCGGCACCCGCCGTCGCGCCACCGCCGCCTCCGGCCCCCCGCCGGCCGGCGACGAGGCGCCCGCGACCAGCGGCGATGCCCGCGAGGCCAGCACGGTGACCGCCGCCTCCGACGCGCTGCCCGGCGCCGAGGCCGCGGCGGCCGCGGCCACCGAGGCGCCGTCCCCGAACGGCTCGTCCAGCTCGTCGGAGAGCTCCGGCTCGTCCCGGCGCGGCCGTCGCGGCGCGCGCCGCGAGGCGGGTCCGGGGGTCGGCGACGCCGAGTCCGGCAGCGCTCCCGCAGCGGCTGCCGAGACCCCCGCGGAGAACCCCACCGAGAGCCCCGCCGGCACTACGGACGTCGAGGCCGCCGCGGCGACCTCCACCGAGCCGGCCCCCGCGCCGACCACCACCCCCGACACCGACGGTGACGGGCGTGGCGGGCAGCAGGGCGGCGAGCAGGGCGGCGGCCAGTCCCGTCGTCAGCGCGAGCGAGACCGCCAGCAGGGCGGTCGGCCCGAGCAGAACGGCCAGCAGGGCGGCGGCCGCGGCCAGCAACAGGGTGGCGGCCAGCAGGGCGGCGGCAACCAGCAGGGCGGCGGCCAGCAGGGCGGCGGCCAGCAGGGCGGCGGCAACCAGCAGGGTGGCGGCCAGCAGCAGACGAACCAGCGCGACGACGACGACGAGGACGAGGACGGTGGTGGCCGTCGCCGCGGCCGTCGCTTCCGCGACCGTCGCCGCAACCGCAATGACCGCGGGGACCGCCCGGAGCGCAACGACCGCGGTCAGGGCGGCGGCGGGGGCGAGCCGGAGGTCCGCGACGACGACGTCCTCATCCCGGTCGCCGGCATCCTCGACGTGCTCGACAACTACGCGTTCGTCCGCACCTCGGGCTACGCGTCGGGGCCGAACGACGTCTACGTCTCGATGTCGCTGGTGCGCAAGCACGGCCTGCGCCGCGGTGATGCCGTCACCGGCCAGGTCCGCCAGCAGCGCGAGGGCGAGCAGAACCGGCAGAAGTTCAACCCGCTGGTCCGCATCGACTCGATCAACGGGCTGGACCCGGAGGCGGCGCGCAAGCGCCCCGAGTTCACCAAGCTCACCCCGCTCTACCCGAACGAGCGGTTGCGCCTCGAGACCGAGTCGCACCTGCTGACCACCCGTGTGATCGACCTGGTCATGCCCGTCGGCAAGGGCCAGCGCGCGCTGATCGTCTCGCCGCCCAAGGCCGGCAAGACGATGGTGCTGCAGGCGATCGCCAACGCGATCACCACGAACAACCCCGAGGTCCACCTCATGGTCGTGCTCGTCGACGAGCGGCCGGAGGAGGTCACCGACATGCAGCGCTCGGTGAAGGGCGAGGTCATCGCCTCGACCTTCGACCGGCCGCCGTCGGACCACACCTCGCTCTCGGAGCTGGCCATCGAGCGGGCGAAGCGCCTGGTCGAGATGGGTCACGACGTCGTCGTCCTGCTCGACTCCATCACCCGCCTGGGCCGCGCCTACAACCTGGCGGCCCCGGCGTCCGGGCGCATCCTGTCCGGCGGTGTCGACTCGACGGCGCTCTACCCGCCCAAGCGGTTCCTGGGGGCGGCGCGCAACATCGAGGACGGCGGCTCGCTGACCATCTTCGCGACGGCCCTGGTCGAGACCGGGTCGACGATGGACACGGTGATCTTCGAGGAGTTCAAGGGCACCGGCAACGCCGAGCTCAAGCTCGACCGCAAGCTCGCCGACAAGCGCATCTTCCCCGCGATCGACCCCGACCCGTCGGGCACGCGCAAGGAGGAGCTGCTGCTCTCGCCGGACGAGATGGCGGTGACGCACCGGCTGCGGCGCGTCCTGGCCGCGCTGGACTCCCAGCAGGCCATCGAGCTGGTCCTCGACCGTCTGCGCAAGTCGCGGACGAACATCGAGTTCCTCATGCAGGTCGCCAAGACGACGCCCGGCAAGGACGACGAGTAGGACGACCGGCCCCAGGCGCTGAACCGTCTGCGCACGCCTCCCGAGAACGAACGGCGCTTTCGCTGCTTCCGAAGCAGCGAAAGCGCCGTTCGTTCGTCCGGGGGCCGGCGCGCGATGATGGCCACCATGGACACCGACCAGGTGGTGAGCGCCCGCCGCGAGATCGACGCCGGGGCCGAGGTGATCTTCGAGTTCATCGCCGACCCGGCGCGTCAGCCGGAGTGGGACGGCAACGACAACCTCGCCGAGGCGGCGCCGGGGCAGCGTGTGCGCGCCGTCGGCGACGTCTTCACCATGCGGCTGACCAACGGCGGCCTCCGCGACAACCACGTGGTGGAGTTCGAGGAGGGCCGGGTCCTGGCGTGGCAGCCGTCGGACCAGGGTTCGCCGCCGGCCGGTCACCGGTGGCGGTGGGAGCTCGAGCCCCTCGGCCCGGGCCGCACCGCGGTCACCCACACCTACGACTGGACGCAGCTCACCGACGAGGGCCGCTTCGCCCGGGCGCGCGCCACGACGTCCGACCGGTTGGCGGCGTCGCTCGAACGGCTCGCGGCGAGGGTTGAGTAGTTCCACCGGAGACCCGGGGCGGGGTCGGCGGCGAGGCTCCACGGCATGACAGAGCAGCCCGGCGCCGGCCTCCCCGGTCCCTGGACGGCGATCCTCGACGAGGCGCGCCGCTACCCCTCGCCGCACAACTCCCAGCCGATCACCGTGCGGGTGCACGACGACCGCCGAGCGGAGTTCTTCTACGACCTCGACCGCGGCCTGCCCGCCGAGAACTTCGGCATCCCGTTCGCGCACGTCTGCGCCGGGGTGTTCCTCGAGTCCCTCGCGACGGTGGCGGCGGCGCACGGTTGGGCGGTCCGCGAGACCCTGCGCCTCGCCGGGATGGACTTCTCGTCCCCGCAGCGCCAGCACCTGCTCGGCGGCCTGGAGCTCACGCCCGCCCCGGTCACCGACGCGGCCCGCGAGCAGATGGCGGCGTTCCGCAGGCGCCGGACCTCGCGTCGCCCCTACGACCGCCGTCTGGTCGACCGGGCCGTCCTGGAGGAGGTCCCGGCGCTCGCGGGCGGGATGGGCCAGCGGTTCGGGTGCACCGACGAGCAGGTCCTCGTCGACGACCTCATCCGGATCAACCAGGAGACGCTCTTCGACGACCTGCGCGACGACGCGGTCCACGAGGAGATCCTCACCTGGATCCGCACGTCGAAGCGGCAGGCGGCCGCCACCCGCGACGGGCTCTCCGCCGAGACCATGCTGATCCCCGGCCCCCTGCTCCGGATCGCGATGCGCCACCGGTGGCTGTGGGACCTGCCCCTGGTCGGCGGCCTCTTCCGCCGGGTCTACCTCGCGACGATGCGCGGGGTCCGCGAGCTGGGCTGGCTCACCGGCCCCTTCGAGACCCCGGCCGACCACGTCGAGGCCGGCCGCTGCTTCCTGCGCCTCTGGCTCGCCTTCACCCGCCACGGCGTCGACCTGCACCCCTTCGGCACCGTCATCACCAACCCGCGCTCGCACGCCGCGTTCGTCGAGCGGACCGGGATCGACGAGTCCGGCGGCCGGATGGCCTGGATGCTCTTCCGCTACGGCACCGGGAAGCCGCCACCCCGGGCCCGGCGACGGACGCTCGACGCGATGCTGCTGGACCGCGAGACGACGGCGGTGGCGTCATGAGGCTCCTGTGGTGGTGCCAGGAGATGGTCATCGACCTGCTCGGGCGGTTTCCGAGGACCCACGCCCTGCTGCTCGCCCCCGGGTTCGAGCGTCTGCGCTGGTGGCTCGGCCGCCGCCGTGCCCAGCGCACCGTCGCCCGCGCCGTCCGCCGGGTGCCGGCCTACCGGGCGTTCCTGGCCGAGCGGGGTGTCTCGTCCCGCGCCCTCCCGCGTTCCCTCTCGGCCCTGCCCGAGACCGACAAGAGCAGCTACATCACCCGGTATCCCATCCCCGAGCGGTGCGTGGGCGGGCGGCTCCCGCGGCGCGGGGTCGTCGTCGACGAGTCCTCGGGCTCGACGGGCACCCCGACCAGCTGGGTGCGGGGGCCGGTGGAGCGACGGGCGTCGCGCGAGGTCCTGCGCGTCGGCTTTCTGCGCCATGCCTCCCCCGATGCCACCCCGGACCGCCCGGTGTTCGTCATCAACGCCTTCTCGCTCGGGGCGTGGGCGACGGGGATGAACGTGACCGCCGCGCTGACCCGGGTCTCGACGATCAAGTCCTGCGGGCCGGACCGCGACAAGATCATCAACACGATGCGGGAGTTCGGCACCCGCTACACGTACGTCATCACGAGCTACCCGCCGTTCCTCAAGGGCCTGCTCGAGGACGACCGGCTCGACTGGGCGGCCTACGACGTGGTCTGCGCCTTCGGGGGCGAGGGGATCAGCGAGGGCATGCGCGACCACATCCTGCGCCGCGCCCGGAAGGTCGTGGGCGCCTACGGGGCCAGCGACCTCGAGATCAGCATCGCCGTCGAGACCGAGTTCACGATCGCGCTGCGCCGGGCCGTCGCCGCCGACCCGGCCCTCGCCACCGCTCTGACCAGGCAGGACGAGTACGGCGTGCTCCCGAACATCTTCCAGTTCAACCCGTACGCCTACCTCGTCGAGGAGAACGACGAGGGCGAGCTGGTCGTCACCATCACCCGTCCGCAGAACGTCGACCCCCGGATCCGCTACAACATCCACGACCGCGGGCACGTGCTGCGGATGCGTGACGTGCTGCCGGTGCTGCGCCGCTTCGGGCTCACCGACGTGCTGGACGAGCGGGTGCTCGATCTGCCCCTGCTGCTGCAGTACGGGCGCAGCGACCACTCGGTGGACTACAACGGCGCGGTCGTGCCACCCGACGGGGTCCGCGACGCCGTGGCCGCCGACGCCGAGCTGGTGGAGGCCGTCGAGAACCACCGGGTCGTCTCGTTCGAGGACCGCGCCGGCGACCGGCGTCTGCACCTGGCCCTCCAGCTCGCCGACGGCCGTGCGCTGGTCGACCCCGCGGCGGCCGCCCGCCGGCTGCTCGCGGCGATGCGGCGCGCCAACCGCGACCTGGACAACGCGATCCGGACGAGCTCGCCGGGCACCGAGCCCACGGTCGGGGTCTACCCCTTCCGGACCGGCGTCTTCGCCGGTGACGGGGGCCGGCTCAAGAACGAGTACGTGTGGATCCTCGACGCCCCGGGGGCCGAGGCGGCGGGTCTCGACGAGCAGGTCGTGGCCGCCCGGACGGGGTGACGACGCGGGAACAACACGACCCCCGAGGTGGTTGTGCAGCTCAGCGGGCGGTCCTGCGAGAATGGCCCGCACATCAGGTACCGGTTCACCCCAGCACGCACGGGGACCCGGCGACCACGACGCGAGAGGACCAGACCGTGAAGAGCGGCATCCACCCCGATTACCACGAGACCTCGGTGCTCTGCAGCTGCGGGAACTCGTTCACCACCCGGAGCACGAAGCCCGGTGGGAACATCACCGTCGAGATCTGCGCCGCGTGCCACCCGTTCTACACGGGCAAGCAGCGGATCATGGACACCGGCGGTCGTGTGGCCCGCTTCGAGGCGCGCTACGGCAAGCGCACCCCGACCAAGAAGTAGCTCCCGCGACGCCCGTCGCCCCTGCGCCACGCGCGGGGCGGCGGGCGTTCTGCGTGTTATGGGGCAGTTTCACCTCACGAGAGGAGGCGCGCGATGGCATCGCAGGCACCGGCGGACTCGATGACGTCGTCGCCCGGCGTCACGGCCCTGCTCGAGGAGCACGCGGGGCTCGAGGCGCGCCTCGCCGACCCCGACGTGCACGCCGACCAGGCGCTCGCGCGCTCGCTGGGCCGCCGCTACGCCGCGCTCGCCCCGGTCGTCGCCACCGTGGCGGAGCTGCGCGCGGCCGAGGCCGACCTCGCCGACGCGCGCGAGCTCGCCCGGGAGGACGCCGCGTTCGCCGCCGAGGCCACCGAGCTCGAGGCGCAGGTCGGGACGCTGCGCGACCGCCTGTCCGAGCAGCTGGTGCCCCGCGACGCGGCGGACGCGAACGACGTGGTGGTCGAGGTGAAGTCGGGGGAGGGCGGCGAGGAGTCGGCGTTGTTCGCCGGCGACCTGCTGCGCATGTACTCCCGCTACGCCGAGCGCCGGGGCTGGAAGGTCGAGGTGCTCTCGGCGACGGAGTCCGACCTCGGCGGCTACAAGGACGTCACCGTCGCCGTCACCGCGCCGGGCAACAGTGCTTTCGACGATCCTGGCCGCGAGGGCGTCTGGGCCTGGCTGAAGTACGAGGGCGGGGTGCACCGGGTGCAGCGCGTCCCGGTCACCGAGTCCCAGGGCCGCATCCACACCTCGGCGGCCGGCGTGCTCGTCTACCCCGAGGTGGACGCCGCCGCCGACGTGGAGATCGACGAGAAGGACCTGCGCGTCGACGTCTTCCGGTCGTCGGGCAAGGGTGGGCAGGGCGTCAACACCACCGACTCCGCGGTCCGGATCACCCACCTGCCCACCGGCGTGGTCGTCTCCTGCCAGAACGAGCGCTCGCAGCTGCAGAACAAGGCCCGCGCGATGGACGTGCTCCGCAGCCGCCTGCAGGCGATCGCCGACGAGGCCGAGGCGGCCCAGGCGTCGGCCGACCGCCGCAGCCAGGTCCGCACCGTCGACCGCTCCGAGCGCGTGCGCACCTACAACTACCCGGAGAACCGGATCTCCGACCACCGCGTCGGCTACAAGTCGCACGACCTCGACCGGGTGCTCGACGGCGACCTCGACGCGGTGCTCGACGCCCTGCGCGCCGCGGACCGCGCCGAGCGGATGGCACAGACCGGGCCGTCGGCGGACGAGCCGGGCTCCTGAGCCCCGTGGATGCCGTCGCCCGGGCGGCCGCCCGGCTCGTCACGGCGGGCGTCGCCTCCCCGCGCGTCGACGCCGAGCTGCTCGTCGCCCACGTCCTGGGCGTCCCGCGCGGCCGTCTGCTGCTCGCGGACCCGCCGGACGAGGCGCAGCGCGCGGTGCTCGAGGCCCTCGTCGTCCGCCGCGCCGCCCGTGAGCCGCTGCAGCACCTGCTCGGCACCGCGGTGCTCGGTCCGGTCGAGGTGGCCGTGGGTCCGGGCGTCTTCGTGCCGCGCCCCGAGACCGAGGTGCTGCTGGAGCGCGCACTCCGGATGCTCGATGCCGACCCACCGATCGTCGTCGACCTCTGCACGGGCACCGGCGCGCTCGCCCTCGCGCTGGCCCGCGCCCGCCCGGACGCCGTGGTCCACGCCGTCGAGACCGCGCCCGAGGCCCTGACCTGGGCCGCGCGCAACCTCGCCGGCTCGGGCGTCACGCTGCACGACGCCGACGTGACGCGGCCCGGTGTCCTCCCAACGCTGGACGGCACCGTCGACCTCGTGACCTGCAACCCGCCCTACGTGCCCGAGGGGCTGGCCGTGCCGCCCGAGGTGCACGCCGACCCGCACGGCGCGGTGTTCGCCGGCCCCGACGGCCTGGAGGTGATCCGTCCCGTCGCCGCGCTGGCCCACCGGCTGCTGCGGCCCGGGGGAGCGGTGGCGCTCGAGCACGACGACTCCCACCCCCTCGCGGGGCGCGAGGTGCTCGCCGGCGCCGGGTTCGCCGACGTGACCACGCACGACGACCTCACGGGGCGCCCCCGCGTGACGACGGCGCGCCGGTCCTAGGCTGGCCCGCCGTGAGCACGACGTACGACTGCGAGGACCCCGCGACCCGACCCACCGGTCTGGCGGCGGCGGCCGCGGCGGTGCGGGCGGGACGGCTGGTCGTCGTCCCCACCGACACCCTCTACGGGATCGGCGCGGACGCCTTCTCGGCGCGCGCGGTGGCCGACCTGCTGGCCGCCAAGCAGCGCGGACCGGACATGCCCGTCCCGGTGCTGGTGGGCAGCTGGTCGACGATCGACGGGCTGGTCGGCGCCGTGCCGCGCGTCGCCCGCGACCTCGTCGAGGCGTTCTGGCCCGGCGGGCTCTCGATCGTCCTGCCGCACGCCCCGAGCCTGGCCTGGGACCTCGGGCGCACCCGCGGCACCGTGATGCTGCGCATGCCCCTGCACCCGGTGGCCCTCGAGCTGCTGCGCGAGGTCGGCCCCATGGCCGTGAGCAGCGCGAACGTCTCCGGGCGCGAGCCGGCGACCACGGTGACCGACGCCCGCGAGCAGCTGGGCGAGAGCGTCGAGGTCTACCTCGACGGCGGGGTGTGCGCGACGGGCGTGGCCTCGACGATCGTCGACCTCACCGGCGACGTCCCGCGCCTGCGCCGCGAGGGCGCCGTCACCGCCGACCAGGTCTCCGAGGTCATCGGCTCCCCCGTCTCCCTGTGAGCATCCGCCCCCATCGGGGCGGATGCCCACGTGGGGATGTGACCCAGGTTCCAGGGGCGGGGCGCGCTGCGGTGAATGGCCGGTAACGTGAGGCGTCATGGCAGCCGACTCGCAGCACTTCTGGGGACCGGACTACGACGCTCTGCGGGCCGTCGACCCCGAGATCGCCCAGGTCGTCGACGACGAGCTCACCCGGCTGCGCGGCGGACTGCAGCTCATCGCCAGCGAGAACCTCACCAGCCCGGCCGTCCTCGCGGCGCTGGGCTCGACGCTGTCGAACAAGTACGCCGAGGGCTACCCCGGCCGCCGCTATTACGGCGGCTGCGAGGTCGTCGACCGCGCCGAGGAGATCGGCATCGAGCGCGCCAAGGAGCTCTTCGGCGCCGAGCACGCCAACCTCCAGCCGCACTCCGGCGCCAACGCCAACCTCGCGGTCTACGCGGCGTTCTGCCAGCCCGGCGACAAGGTGCTGGCGATGTCCCTGCCGCACGGCGGGCACCTCACGCACGGCGCGAAGGTCAGCTTCTCGGGCAAGTGGTTCGAGCCGGTGCCCTACACCGTCCGCGAGGACGACGGGCGCATCGACTACGACCAGGTGCGCGACCTCGCGCTCGAGCACAAGCCGAAGATGATCGTCGCCGGCGCCACCGCCTACCCGCGCCTCATCGACTTCGCGACGTTCCGCCAGATCGCCGACGAGGTCGGCGCGAAGCTCTGGGTCGACGCCGCCCACTTCATCGGCCTCGTCGCCGGCCAGGCCATCCCCAGCCCGGTGCCGTACGCCGACGTCGTCACCTTCACGACGCACAAGGTCCTGCGCGGCCCGCGCGGCGGCATGCTCGTCTCGAAGGCCGAGCACGCGAAGGCGCTGGACAAGGCTGTCTTCCCGTTCCTGCAGGGCGGGCCGCTCATGCACGCCGTGGCCGGCAAGGCCGTCGCCCTGGCCGAGGCGGCGACGCCGGACTACCAGCGCTACGCCCGCCAGGTCATCGCCAACGCCCAGGCCCTGACCTCGGGCCTCGAGACCCAGGGCATGCGCGCGATCTCCGGCGGCACCGACACCCACCTCGCGCTGCTCGACCTGCAGCCGCTCGGGGTCACGGGCAAGGAGGCCGAGGCCCGCAGCGGGCTCGCCGGCATCACGCTGAACAAGAACGCGATCCCGTACGACCCGCAGCCGCCGATGACGGCCTCGGGCATCCGCGTCGGGTCGCCGTCCATCACCACGCAGGGCATGACGGAGTCCGAGATGGGCGACGTCGCGCGGCTGATCGCCTCGGCCGTGACGGCCGACGAGACCAGCGAGGTGGGCAAGAAGGCCCTCGCCGACGTGCGCGACGAGGTGACGGCCCTCGTGTCGCGCTTCCCCGCGTACCCCCGCTAGACGAGAGCGGGTCTACCCTCGGGCTCCGTGGGCCCGTCAGCGGATTTCGCCCCGATGGGGCTCCCGATCCGGGAGTACCTCCTGGTCGGGCTCTGCGCGGCGGTCGTCACCTACCTGCTCACAGGGCTGGTCCGCCGCCTCGCCATCCGGGCCGGCGCGATCGCGGTGCCGCGCGGGCGGGACGTCCACACGGTGCCGATCCCGCGCCTCGGCGGCATCGCGATCTACCTCGGTGTGGTGGCCGGGGTGTTCGTGGCCAGCCAGCTCCCGGTCCTGCGGCGCGCCTTCGACTACTCGAACGAGACGGTCGCGGTGCTCGTCGCCGGCGGGCTCATCGTCACCGTCGGGGCCCTCGACGACCGCTACGGCCTCGACGCGCTGACCAAGCTCGCGGGTCAGGCCACCGCCGCGGGCGTCCTCGTGCTCATGGGCGTGCAGTGGACGGCGGTGTACCTGCCCTGGGGCGGCACCGGCGGGAGCACCGGTTCGGTGCTGCTGCTCGGGCAGGACCAGGGCGTGCTCATCACCGTGTTCCTGTGCGTGCTGCTGGTCAACGCGATGAACTTCGTCGACGGCCTCGACGGCCTGGCCGCGGGCATCGGCACGATCGCGGCCACCGCCACCTGCGCATTCGCGCTCGGGCTGCTCGGCCAGCAGAACGGCGACGTCAACGCGTACCCGCCGGCCCTCATCGCGGCGGTGCTCGCCGGGGCGTGCGCCGGCTTCCTGCCGCACAACTTCCAGCCCGCCCGGCTGTTCATGGGCGACTCCGGCTCGATGTTCATCGGGCTGACGCTCGCGGCGGCCACCACCACCGCGTCGGGGCGCACCAACTACTCGACCACCGGTGCCACCGGCGCGCTCGCCCTGGTCACGCCCCTGATCGTCGTCGCCGCGGTCGTCTTCGTGCCGCTGCTCGACCTGCTCATGGCCGTGGTGCGGCGCACCCGGGCGGGCACCAGCCCGTTCGCGCCGGACAAGATGCACCTGCACCACCGGCTGCTGGAGATCGGCCACTCCCAGCGCCGCGCCGTGCTCCTGATCTACCTGTGGGCCGGGGTGCTCGCGTTCGGGGCCGTCGCCCTGGCACTGATCGACAACGCGTTCGTGGTGGTCTGGATCGTCACCGTGGGCGTGCTGGTCGCCGTGCTGGCCTCCGCCGTCCCCCGCCTGCGCCCCCGCGCCTGACTCCCCGACACCTCCCCCGAGGAACCGATGACAGACCCGATGACCAGCCCCGAGCCGGACCCCACGCCCCCCGTGACCCCGCCGTCCGCCACACCCGACGGCACCACGGCCAACCCGCTCAACCCGTCCCCGCTCAACCCGTCGGCGACGCCCGCGAACACCGCCCAGGTCCTCGAGGCCAGCCGGGCGATGCTGTTCGGCGGCCTGTGGCCGGCGATCGCCGTCGCGGTGCTCGCCGCGGTGGTCGCCGGGCTGCTCGCGGGCACGACCGGGGTCGTCGCGGCGATCGTCGGCGCCGTCGTCGTCATCGCGGTCTGCTCGCTCGGACCGCTCGTGATGCGCTGGACCGCCGCCGCCGACCCGATGGTCGTCATGGCCGCCGCGCTCGTCTCGATGATGGGCAAGCTCGGCCTGCTGCTGGTCGTCTTCCTCGTGCTCCAGGCCCTCGGCGTCGTCGACACGCGCATCGCCGCGCTCGCGCTCGGCCCGACGGCGCTGGCGTTCATCGTCGGCGAGGTGATCGCCTTCGCACGGCTGAAGACACCCACGATCGCGGTGTGATCGTCGCCCGAACGGCCGTCCCCTACTCGGCGGTGTGGCCTCCGACGGCCCGTAGTGGACGGGGACGAACCTGCTGATATGGTGCGCCCGATGGCGCAGGACAGCCTCCGCGGTGATGCGGGACGCACCCCTCCGAAGGGGTCCGCGGACCAGTCACCGTCGGAGGCCTGGACGGTGCTCTCCCATCTGATCACCGGAATCCTGGTGTTCGGACTGGCCGGATGGGGAATCGACACCCTGCTCTCGACGCGCTGGTTCCTGCTGGTCGGGCTCCTGCTCGGCGGGGCCGCGTCCTTCAGCTTGATCTACATCCGCTACCTTTACATCCCCCCTGAGCCCCTCGGTGGACCCGGTGAACCCGCCGGCCCGGAGGACCGGAAGGAGCAGCACGGGTGATCTCGTCGTTGACGCAGGTACCGGCGCCACCGGTCCCGCCTCCGATGCCTGCCGAGGGCTTCAAGGCCCCCGGCGTCGAGGACTTCAACCTCCCCCCGATCTTCGAGGGCATCCCGGTCCTCGAGTGGTTCGACAAGGTCTCGATCCAGTTCATCGTCGCCGCCCTCTTCGTGTGGGCCTTCTTCGCGCTCGCGACGAAGGACCCGAAGGTGGTCCCCGGGCGGCTGCAGTTCCTCGCGGAGAAGTTCCAGGGGATCGTCCGGGACCAGATCGCCCGGGACAACATCGGTCCCGAGTTCCGCAAGTACGTGCCCTACCTGGTCGCGCTCTTCGCGTTCATCCTCGTGAACAACGTCTTCGGGATCCTGCCCTTCGTGCAGTTCCCGTCGTTCTCGCACCCGGGCATGGCGTACGCCCTCGCCGCCATCACGTGGCTGATCTACAACTACGTCGGCATCAAGAAGCAGGGCTTCGGCGGCTACGTCCGGCTCATGACCTGGCCGCCCGGGGTACCGGCCTGGGTTCGGGTCATCCTGACCCCGATCGAGTTCCTCTCCAACTTCATCCTGCGGCCGGTCACGCTCTCCCTGCGGCTCTTCGGCAACATGCTGGCGGGCCACCTGCTGCTGCTGGTCTTCATCTTCGGCGGCGAGTACATGCTGACCGTCGCGGACGACCTCATCCTCAACGTGCTCTCGCCGTTCGCGTTCCTCTTCGCGATCGTCATGACGTTCTTCGAGGCCTTCATCCAGGTGGTGCAGGCCTACATCTTCACGGTCCTCACGGCGTCGTACATCGGTGCGTCGCTGGCCGACGAGCACTGAGCTCCACACCGATCCACCGGGTCGCCGAAACCACCGGCGCCGTCCCTCCCCGATTCAGCGAACGAACACCGGAAAGGAACCCCTCATGGTTCAGGGCAGCCTCAACATGGTCGGCTACGGCCTCTCCGCCGTCGGCCCCGGTATCGGCGTCGGCATCGTCTTCGCCGCGTTCATCAACGGCGTGGCGCGTCAGCCCGAGGCCCGCGGCCAGCTGCAGACCATCGCGTTCATCGGCTTCGCCCTCTCCGAGGCGCTGGCGATCATCGGTCTGGTCCTCGCGTTCGCCATCTGATTCCCCCTGACCGGTCGCCGGAGGGGCGGGAGGTGAACACATGAGTGCCATCGAGGTGCTCGCCGAGCAGCCGGCGGGCGAGCCGTACGCCGCGTTCCCGCACGTCGCGGAGATCATCGTCGGCCTGATCGCCTTCTCGCTGCTCGTCTACGTGATCGGGAAGTTCGCGTGGCCGAACGTCGTGACCTCGCACGAGGACACGAAGAAGCAGATCGAGGGCGGCATGGCCCGGGCCGAGGCCATGGAGGCCGACGCCAAGGCGGAGCTCGCACGCAGCCGTCAGCGGCTCGCCGGTGTCGACGACGAGACCGCGCGCATCCGTGACGACGCACGGGCCGATGCCGAGCGCATCGGCCAGGACATGGACGCCAAGGCGCGCGACGAGGCCGAGCGCATCAAGGCCCAGGGCCAGCAGTCCCTGGACGCCTCGCGCTCACGCACGATCTCGGACCTGCGTGCCGAGACCGGGCACCGCTCGGTGGAGCTGGCCCGGCGCATCGTCGAGTCCTCGCTGTCCGACGACCGGAGCCGCGGGGAGAGCGTCGACCGCTTCCTCGCCGAGCTCGAGGCCATGGGCGGCTCGACAGGTGGACCAGCAGGCGGGACCGGCAACGGTGCCCGCGGGAACGGGGGCCAGGCATGAGTGCCTCCACCGCCGGCGTCCTCGCCGACTTCCACGCCGCGAGCCGTGACGCGCTCGAGGCCACGCGCCGTCGCCTCTCCGAGGTCACGGCGCAGGCGACGGCGGGCGACCTCGACACCGTCGCCGAGCAGCTCGACTCCCTGGCCGACCTCCTCGGTCGCGAGGGCGAGCTGCGACGCACGCTCGCCGACGCGTCGCGCACCGCGGAGGACCGTGAGGGCCTCGCCGACCGGCTGATCGGTCGTCAGGTCACCTCGACCACCGGGGACATCGTGAAGACCGCGGTGTCGTCGTCGTGGTCGCGGCCCGAGGACCTCGTCACGGGTCTGCGCACCGTCGCCCGTGAGGCCCTCCTCGTCTCGGCCGAGCGTGACGGCCGGCTCGACGCCGTCGAGGACGAGCTGTTCCGGCTCGGTCGCATCGTCGGCGGCTCGCCCGACCTCGAGCGGCTGCTGGCCGACCCGGCCGCCGACGCCGAGGGCAAGCAGCGGGTCCTCGACCAGCTGCTCGCCGACCGGGCCGAGCCCGTCACCCGCAAGCTCGCCGCCCAGCTCGTCGCCCACCCGGTGGCTCGCGGCATCGCCCAGGGCCTCGAGCGCCTGGCCGAGCTCGCGGCCGAGCGCCGCGAGCGGTCGGTCGCCACGGTGCGCTCGCCCATCGCCCTCTCGGACCAGCAGCAGCAGCGGCTGGCCGACGCCCTGACGCGCATCTACCGTCGGGACATCACCCTGCACCTCGAGGTCGACCCCGGCATCGTCGGCGGTCTCGTGATCCAGGTGGGGGACGAGGTCATCGACGGCAGCGTTGCCGGACGGCTCGACGAGCTCGGCCGAAGACTGGGCTGAACTGTCGGCTCGCCTGACGTCGACCAACGAACCCCCCTAACGACTAGCGAGAGCGGAAGCCATGGCCGAGTTGACCATCTCCTCCGACGAGGTCCGTAGCGCGATCGAGGACTACGTGTCCTCGTACTCCGCGGACTCGACCCGTCAGGAGGTCGGCATCGTCGCCTCGACGGGCGACGGCATCGCATACGTCGAGGGCCTTCCCTCGACCATGACCAACGAGCTCCTCGAGTTCCCCGGAGGCGTGCTGGGCCTGGCCCAGAACCTCGAGGAGCGCGAGATCGGCGTCGTCATCCTCGGTGAGTACGAGACCATCGAGCAGGGCCAGCAGGTCACCCGCACCGGCCGCGTGCTGTCGGTGCCGGTCGGCGACAACTTCCTCGGCCGGGTGGTCAACCCCCTCGGCCAGCCCTTGGACGGGCTCGGCGACATCGAGTCCGAGGGCGAGCGGGAGATGGAGCTGCAGGCGGCCACGGTCGTCCAGCGCCAGGGCGTCACCGAGCCCCTGCAGACCGGCATCAAGGCGATCGACGCCATGACCCCGGTCGGCCGCGGCCAGCGCCAGCTGATCATCGGCGACCGCAAGACCGGCAAGACCGCGGTCTGCACCGACACGATCATCAACCAGCGCGAGGCCTGGGAGACCGGCGACCCGGAGCAGCAGGTCCGCTGCGTCTACGTCGCCGTCGGCCAGAAGGGCACCACGATCGCCGGTGTCCGCCAGGCCCTCGAGGACGCCGGCGCGATGGAGTACACGACCATCGTCGCCGCCCCGGCCTCCGACCCGGCCGGCTTCAAGTACATCGCCCCGTACGCCGGCTCGGCGATCGCCCAGCACTGGATGTTCCAGGGCAAGCACTGCCTGATCGTCTTCGACGACCTGTCGAAGCAGGCCGAGGCCTACCGCGCGATCTCGCTGCTGCTGCGTCGCCCGCCGGGCCGCGAGGCCTACCCGGGCGACGTCTTCTACCTGCACTCCCGGCTGCTCGAGCGGTGCGCGAAGCTCAACGACGAGCTCGGCGCCGGCTCGCTGACCGGCTTGCCGATCGTCGAGACCAAGGGCGGCGACATCGCGGCCTACATCCCGACGAACGTCATCTCGATCACCGACGGCCAGTGCTTCCTCGAGGCCGACCTGTTCAACCAGGGCCAGCGGCCCGCGCTGAACGTCGGGAACTCGGTGTCGCGCGTCGGCGGTGACGCCCAGATCAAGGCGATGAAGTCCGTCGCCGGCCGTCTGCGCGTGGAGCTGGCGCAGTACCGCGAGCTGGAGTCCTTCGCAGCCTTCGGCTCCGACCTCGACGCCACCTCGCAGGCGCAGCTCGACCGCGGTGCCCGCCTCATGGAGCTGCTCAAGCAGGGCCAGGGCGAGCCGTACCCGGTCGAGGAGGAGGTCGTCGGCATCTTCCTCGGCACCCGTGGTCACCTCGACTCGGTGCCGGTCGAGGACGTCAGCCGCTTCGAGACCGAGTTCCTCGAGCACGTGCGTCGCGACGGCAGCGTGCTCGCCGCGATCCGCGACACCGGCAAGCTCTCCGACGAGGATGAGGAGCGGCTGAACAAGACCGTCTCCGAGTTCAAGCAGCAGTTCGCCACGGAGTCCGGCGAGGCCGTCGAGGACGACGGCGGCACCGGCGAGCTCGCCACCGGCGACGGGTCGTCCGACGAGTCGTCGGAGGGTTCCTCCGAGGAGTCGTCCGAGAGCTCGTCGCAGAGCTCGGACGAGAGCTCGGACGGGACCTCGGACGAGAGCTCGGACGAGAACGCCGACTCGGGCGCGAGGAGCTAGACGGCATGGCCGCATCCCTCCGCGTCCTGCGACGGCGCATCCGGTCGACCAAGAACATCGCCCAGATCACCAAGGCGATGGAGATGGTCGCGGCTTCGCGCATCGTGAAGGCGCAGGCCCGCGTCCACGCCGCGCGGCCGTACTCCGACGAGTTCACCCACGTCCTGAAGACGGCAGCGAAGGCCGGCGCCAGCGACCACCCCCTGCTGGTGGCGCGCGAGGAGCCGGGCCGGACGGGCGTCCTGGTCGTCACGAGCGACCGCGGCCTGTGCGGCGGCTACAACGCCAATGTGCTGCGCGAGGCCGAGCGGCTCATGCGCGAGCTGGACAGCGCGGGCAAGGAGCCCCAGCTGTTCGTCATCGGCGGCAAGGGCACCGCCTACTTCCGCTTCCGCAAGCGGGACATGGCCGGGCAGTGGACGGGCTTCTCCGAGGTCCCCGACTACCCGAACGCCACCCGGGCCGCGGACACCATGACCGCCTGCTTCCTCGCCGGGAGCGCCGAGACGGTCCAGGGCGAGTCCGAGGACGAGCAGCAGGGCTCGAGCAGTGGCTCGGGCGAGGGCTCCGGTGAGGGCGGTTCCTCGCGGTCCTCCTCGTTCGTCCCGCCGGAGGAGGCCGAGGGCCTCGACGGGGTCGACGAGCTGCACGTGGTCTACACCGCGTTCAACTCCCTCGCGAGCCAGCGGGTCACCTCCTCGCAGATCGCCCCGCTGGAGCTGGAGGAGGACGACGAGTCCTCCGACGGCGAGTCCGACGGGTCCGGTTCGGGGGACTCGCAGGAGCGGCAGGCCGAGTACGAGTTCGAGCCGGAGCCCGAGGTGCTCTTCGACCGGCTCATGCCCAAGTACCTCCGCGCGCGTGTGTTCGCGGCCCTGCTCGACGCCGCGGCGTCCGAGTCGGCGGCCCGGCAGCGCGCCATGAAGGCGGCGACGGACAACGCCAACGACCTGGTCGACAACCTGACCCGGGAGGCGAACCAGGCCCGCCAGGCCCAGATCACGCAGGAGATCAGCGAGATCGTTGGCGGCGCCAACGCCCTCGCCGAGTAGGGGAGCTGACGATGACCCAGTCCACCGCCCCGGCCGAGGGCACCGAGCAGAACGGCTCGCAGGGTGCCGTCGGCCGCATCACCCGCATCCTCGGGCCCGTCGTCGACGTGGAGTTCCCGCGCGGCGAGGTGCCCGAGCTCTTCAACGCGCTGACCACCGAGGTCACGCTCGGCGAGAACACCAAGACGCTGACCCTGGAGGTGGCCCAGCACCTCGGCGACAACCAGGTCCGCACGATCTCCATGCAGCCGACCGACGGTGTCGTGCGTGGCCACGACGTGCAGGACCTCGGCCGCCCGATCACGGTGCCCGTCGGCGACGTCGTCAAGGGCCACCTGTTCAACACCCTGGGCGACTGCCTCGACGACCCGGGCTACGCCTCGGACGCCGAGCGCTGGAGCATCCACCGCGACCCGCCGGCGTTCGACCAGCTCGAGGGCAAGACCTCGGTGCTCTGGACCGGCCTCAAGGTCGTCGACCTGCTCACCCCGTACGTCGAGGGCGGCAAGATCGGCCTCTTCGGCGGTGCGGGCGTCGGCAAGACGGTGCTCATCCAGGAGATGATCCAGCGCATCGCCCGCAACTTCGGTGGCACCTCGGTGTTCGCCGGCGTGGGCGAGCGGACCCGTGAGGGCAACGACCTGTGGGTCGAGCTCGGCGAGGCCGACGTCCTCAAGGACACCGCGCTCGTCTTCGGTCAGATGGACGAGCCGCCGGGCACCCGCATGCGCGTCGCCCTCTCGGCCCTGACGATGGCCGAGTACTTCCGCGACGTGCAGGAGCAGGACGTCCTCCTGTTCATCGACAACATCTTCCGGTTCACGCAGGCCGGCCAGGAGGTCTCGACCCTGCTGGGCCGCATGCCCTCGGCCGTCGGTTACCAGCCGACGCTGGCCGACGAGATGGGCGAGCTGCAGGAGCGGATCACCTCGACCCGCGGCCGCTCGATCACCTCGATGCAGGCGATCTACGTGCCCGCCGACGACTACACCGACCCGGCGCCGGCCACCACGTTCGCCCACCTCGACGCGACCACGGAGCTCTCCCGTGGCGTGTTCGCCAAGGGCATCTTCCCGGCGGTGGACCCGCTGACCTCGACCTCGACGATCCTCGACGCGCAGTACGTCGGCGAGGACCACTACCGGGTCGCCCGCGAGGTCATCCGGATCCTGCAGCGCTACAACGACCTGCAGGACATCATCGCCATCCTCGGCATCGACGAGCTCTCCGAGGAGGACCGCCTCACCGTCGCCCGCGCGCGGCGCATCGAGCGCTTCCTCGGTCAGAACATGTACGCCGCCGAGCAGTTCACCGGCGAGCCGGGCTCGTTCGTCGACGTCAAGGACACCGTCGAGGCGTTCGACAAGATCGCCAAGGGCGAGTACGACAACTACCCGGAGCAGGCCTTCGCGATGTCCGGCGGTCTCGACGACGTCGAGGCCAACGCGAAGAAGTACTCCTCCTGATGGCGACCATGGAGGTCGCCATCGTCGGCGTCGAGAAGCGGTTGTGGTCGGGGGAGGCGAGCTTCGTCTCCGCCCGCACGGTCGACGGCGACATCGGTCTGCTGCCCGGGCACCAGCCGATGATCGCCGCCCTCGACGAGGCAGGCGTGGTGCGGATCGACCCCAGCGAGGGCGAGTCGTTCCACGCCGCGGTGTTCGGCGGGTTCCTCTCGGTCACCGCGGAGTCGGTGACCATCCTCGCCGAGCTGGCCGAGATGGCCGAGGAGGTCGACGTCGCGGCGGCGCGGGACGAGCTCCAGCGCGCCGAGGGCGGCGGGGACGACTTCGACGACGCGGCAGCCGCCGCGGCCAGGGCGCGAGCGCGTCTCCGGGCCGCCGGCGAGTCCCCGGACCGCTGAGGGACGGCGAGCAGCACCCGTGGGCGTGACGATGATCGCCGAGTTGGCGGCCATCGTCGTGCTCGCGGTGCTGCTCGTCGTCGCCCTGCTGGTGCTGCGCCGCATCCGGCTCCTGCGCCGGGGCGGCGTCGACGTCGCCCTGCGCGGGGCGCGGGACACCGAGGACCTCCGCGGGTGGCACTCGGGGCTCGGGCGCTACCGGGGCAACGAGTTCCGCTGGTACCGCATCAGCGGCCTGAGCTCCGGACCGAACGTGGTCCTCGACCGCACGCGCCTCGAGATCACCGACCGGCGCGCCCCGATCGACGGCGAGATGCACCCCGCCGGCTCGACGGTGCTGACCTGCCGCAACGGTGCCGACGTGTGGGAGCTGGCGATCAGCGCCGACGCGCTCACCGGCTTCTCGTCGTGGCTCGAGTCCACCCCGCCGGGACGCTCCACGGGCTACCGGCAGGCGAGCTAGCGACTCACGTCCAGAAGCCGTCGCGCTCGTAGAGCCGCCGGAGCTCGACGATGTGGTCCCGCATCGCCTCCTCGGCCTCGCCCGCCCGGCCCTGCGCGATGTGATCCGCGATCTCGCGGTGGCAGGCGTCGACCTTGTCCCACTCGCCCGGCTCGACGCCGGCGCGGCGCAGGCGCGTGCGCAGCACGTCGTTCACCGGCTGGCCCATGAGCGTCAGCATCAGGTTGCCCGTGGCCATGAGCAGCGTCGTGTGGAAGTCGAGGTGCCCGACGAAACCGCTCGGGTCGCGGTCGTCGCGCCGGGCCGCGGCCGCGGTCCGCACGGCCTCGACGGTCTCGGCGTCGGCCCGCTGGGCGGCCAGCCGCGCGGCCGCGGGCTCCAGCAGCAGGCGGGCCTCGAGCAGGTCGCTGACGTGCAGCTGCGGGGTCATCACGAGCACACCGAGCGCGCTGCCGACGTCCTCGACGACACGCGCGGGATCGGGCTCGCTGACGAACGTGCCGCCCTGGACGCCGCGGTGGGTCTCGACGAGATGCTGGCTGGACAGCACCCGCAGCGCCTCGCGCGCCGTGCTGCGGCTGACCCCGAACGCCCGGCCGAGTTCAGCCTCGTTCGGCAGCCGGGTGCCCGACGGCAGGGTGCCGGCGAGGATCTGGGTGCGCAGCTCGTCGGCGACCTGCCGGTACGCGGGCCGCACGCGCTGCACGCGCAGGTGTGCGACCGGAGCGGTACTCGAGGTCCTGGGCACGGTCCGAGGGTAGTCGCTCGCCGGTGCTTGTGGCAGATACGTCAGACGTTTAGCGTCCCCGGGCATGTCCGTCGTGGCGGGGTGGCAGGGCCGGTTCTTCGAGGACTTCGTGGTGGGTGACGTCTACCAGCACCCGCTGGGACGCACGATCACCGAGACCGACAACACCTGGTTCACGTTGCTGACGATGAACACGAACCAGGCGCACTTCAACGCCCAGGTCGGCGCGGAGTCCGAGTTCGGTCGAATGCTCGTCGCGTCGCCCCTGACGATCTCGATCGTGATGGGGCAGTCGGTGTCGGACACCAGCCAGAACGCGTTCGCGAACCTCGGGATCGACGAACTGCGCCTCACCGCGCCGGTCTTCGCGGGCGACACGCTCTACGCCGAGTCGCTCGTGCTGTCCGCGCGCGGCTCGGGCAGCCGCCCGGACGCCGGCATCGTCGGCGTGCGCACCCGCGGGCTCAACCAGGACGGCGTCGAGGTCCTGACGTTCAAGCGCGCCTTCTACGTGCACCGGCGCGACGCCCCGCGCGCGGCGGCGCCGTTCCCGCAGGCCGCGACGCCCCTGTCCCTGGAGAACGAGGCGCTGGAGAACGAGCAGTGAAGCCCCTCGAGGACATCCGGATCGTCTCGCTCGAGCAGTACGGCGCCGGGCCGTTCGGGTCGATGCACCTCGCCGAGCTCGGCGCCGAGGTCATCAAGATCGAGGACCCGTCGTCGGGCGGCGACGTCGGGCGCTACGTGCCGCCGTACGCCCAGGACGGCGACTCGCTGTTCTTCGAGTCGTTCAACAAGAACAAGTCGTCGGTGCTGCTCGACATCCGCGCCGACGCCGGGCGCGAGGTGTTCCACGACCTGGTCCGCAGCGCCGACGCCGTGTACTCCAACCTGCGCGGCGACGTCCCGGCGAAGCTCGGCATCCGGTACGCCGACCTGGCCGACGTCAACCCGCGGATCGTGTGCTGCTCGCTGACCGGGTTCGGCATGACCGGACCCCGCTCCGGCGAGCCCGGCTACGACTACGTGCTGCAGGCGCTCGGCGGCTGGATGTCGCTCACCGGGGAGCCCGGCGGCGCGCCGCAGAAGGCGGGCCTGTCGCTCGTGGACTACAGCGGCGGGTTCGTCGCCGCGATCGCCCTGCTCGCCGGCATCCACGCCGCGCGCCGCGACGGCGTCGGCACCGACTGCGACCTGTCCCTCTACGACACCGCGGTGAGCCTGCTGACCTACCCCGCGACGTGGCATCTCACCGAGGGCTACACGCCGGCGCGCACGCACCACTCGGCCCATCCGTCGCTCGTGCCGTTCCAGGCGTTCGAGGCGGCCGACGGCTGGCTCGTCGTGGGGTGCGCCAAGGAGAAGTTCTGGCAGCGGCTCACCGTCGTGCTCGAGCGCCCCGACCTCGCCGAGGACCCCCGCTTCGCGACGTTCCGCGACCGCGACGTGCACCGCGACGTCCTCGTCCCGGTGCTCGAGGAGCTGTTCGCGGCGCGCGACGTGGGGGTCTGGATCGCGGCGATGGGCGCGGCGGGCATCCCGTGCGCGCCGATCCACGACGTCGGCGAGGCCCTCACCGACCCCCACACCGCCGCGCGCGGGCTCGTGGCCGAGACCGGGCACGCCCACTGGGGGACCGTGCGGTCGCTGCGCTCGCCGGTGCGCGTCGGTCCGCCCGGCGACGACACGCGGCCGGCCCGCGGCGGCCCCGCGATGGGCGAGCACACCCGGTCGGTGCTGCGCGGGATCGGCTACGACGACGAGCAGCTGGCCGCGCTGCGCGACGCGGGCGCGTTCGGCACCCACGACATCGGGTTCGGGGAGGACCGCTGATGGACTTCCGGCTGAGCGACGAGCAGCGCCTCTTCCGCGAGACCCTGCGCACGTTCGTGGACCGCGAGATCGTGCCGGTCGCGCGCGACTGGGAGCACGAGGGCCGCTACCCCACCGAGATCGTCGAGGGCATGCGCGGACTCGGGCTCTTCGGGCTCGCGGTGCCCGAGGCCTACGGCGGGCTCGAGGCGGACACCGTGTCGTTCGCGCTGACGTTCGAGGAGATCTCTCGCGGCTGGATGGGCATCGCCGGCATCCTCGGGAGCCACTCGGTGTCCTGCTGGATGATCGCCCGCCACGGCACCGAGGAGCAGAAGCAGCGCTACCTCCCGGAGCTCGCGACGGGGGAGCGGCGCACCGCGATCGCGCTCACCGAGCCGGGCGCGGGCACCGACCTGCAGAGCATCACCACCACGGCCCGGCGCGACGGTGACGACTACGTCGTCCGCGGCACGAAGATGTGGATCACGAACGCCCGCCACGCCGATCCGCTGCCGGTGCTGGTGAAGACCGATCCCGGTGCCGAGCCGGCCCACCGTGGCATGAGCATGCTGCTCGTCGACGCGGGCGCGCCCGGGCTCGAGATCACCAAGGACATGGGCAAGCTCGGCTACAAGGGCACCGAGTCCTGCGAGGTCGTGCTCGACGACGTGCGGGTGCCGGCCACGCAGCTGCTCGGCGGGGTCGAGGGCCGCGGGCTCCAGCAGGCGCTGTCGTCCCTGGAGACCGGGCGCATCAACATCGCCGCACGCTCGGTGGGCATCGCCCAGCGCGCCTACGACGAGTCGCTGTCCTACGCCCGCGAGCGCCAGGCGTTCGGGCACGCGATCGGCGACTTCCAGGCCGTGCAGCTGCGCCTCTCGGCCATCGCGGTGCGCCTGCAGGCCGCCCGCCTGATGACCTACTGGGCGGCGTCGCGCATGGACGAGGGCGTGCGGATGGACACCGAGTCGGGCATGGCGAAGATCTTCGCCTCGGACGCGGCGCTGGAGTGCGCCACCGACGCCATGCGCATCCACGGCGGCTACGGCTACTCGACGGAGTTCGAGGTGGAGCGGCTCTACCGCGACGCCCCGCTGATGTCGATCGGCGAGGGCACGAACGACATGCTGGGCACCGTCGTCGCGAGGTCCCTGCTGGCGGGGAAGGCGACGATCCGGTGAGCGTTCCCGATCCGGCCGAGCTGGCCGCCCTCGCGGCCCGCCTCGGGTACCGGATCGACGACGAGGTCGTCCTCGCGCTGCGCGCCGCGGTGGTCGGGACCGAGGACGCCGTCGCGAGGCTGCGGGCCCGGCCGCTGCCGGCCGACGGGGCGGCGGATCCGGCGCACGGCGACGCGTGGTTGCGCCGGTGAGCGATCTCGACGCCGTCGGATTGCTCGATGCGTACGCCGCGGGCACTCTCGATCCGGTCGACGCCGTGGACGACGCACTCGCGCGTCTCGCGGCGGCGCACGAGGCGCTGAACTGCACCATCCGGGTCCTCGACGACCGCGCCCGCGCCGCGGCGGAGGAGTCCGTGCGCCGCTGGGCGTCCGGCACCCCGCGGCCCCTGGAGGGTGTGCCGTTCGGGGTCAAGGACGTCATCGACGTGGCGGGTGTGCCGACCACGGCCGGCTCCTGGTGCCACGGCCTCGACGGAGATGCGCCCGCGGCGACGTCGGCAACCGTCGTCCGGCGCCTCGAGGAGGCCGGGGCCATCGCGGTCAGCAAGGACGCGACCACCGAGTTCGCCGTCGGCGGCCCGCACCCGCCGCGCTTCGGCGCCGTGCGCAACCCGTGGGACCACGAGCGCTGGGCGGGCGGGTCGTCGACCGGCTCGGCGGCCGCGGTCGCGGCGCGCGCCGTCCCGTGCGCGCTCGGCACGGACGTCGGCGGGTCGGTGCGCCTGCCCTCGGCGTGGTGCGGCCTGACCGGGCTCAAGCCCACCGCGGGCGCGATCCCGCGCACGGGGGTCTTCCCGCTGTCGTGGACCACGGAGACGGTCGGCCCGATCGCCCGCAGCGCCCGCGATGCGGAGCGGCTGTTCGCGGTGCTGCGCGGACCCGACGGCGCCGACCCGCGCAGCGGGCCGCTGCCGTCGTTCGACGTCCCGGAGGGTGGCCATCTCACCGGCCTGCGGATCGCCGTGCCCGGGGGCGCGTTCACCGAGCTCTGCGACGCCGCCGTGCGGGCCGGGGTCGCGCACCTCGTCGACGTGCTCGTCGCGGCCGGTGCCGAGGTCGTGCCGGGCGAGGTCCCGTCGGCGGCCGAGGCCCTGCCGATCGGCTACCAGGTCGTGTTCACCGAGGCGGCGACGCTGCACCGCGTCGACGCCGACCGCTGGGACCGCTACGACCCGGTCGTGGTGCGGCGGATCAGCCAGGGGATCGTCACGCCGGCGGTCGACTACCTGCGTGCCCTGCAGTTCCGCGTCGAGCTGCAGCGCGAGCTCGACGCGGTGTTCGCCGGCGCCGAGCTCCTCGTGGTGCCCACCTGCCCGTCCACCGCGCCCCGGCTGCCCGACGGCACCGTCGTCGTCGACGGCGAGGAGTTCCCGCTCTACGCCGCCCAGTCGCGCTCGACGATGCTCGGCAACCTCACCGGCGCCCCCGGGCTCGCCGTGCCGACCGGGCTCGCGCCCGACGGCTGCCCGGTCTCCGCCCAGCTCGTGGCCGCTCCGCACCGGGAGGCCACGGCGCTGTGGGCGGGGCGCGTGTTCCAGGAGCGCACGGGCCACCACCTCGTGGCACCCCCTTCCGCCACCTAAACGTCTGACGTATGTTGCTGTGGTCCCGGTCACCGCACCCCCTGGAGCGGCTCGTGTCGTTGGAGAGCCCCACCCGGACCGCGCTCGCCGGTCGTGTCGCGGAGTTCGCCGCCGCGCTCGACCCGGCCGACGTCCCGGACGAGGTCCTCGAGCGCGCCCGTCACCTGGTGCTCGACGCGGTCGGCCTGGCGTACGCCTCCACCGCCTATCGCTTCTCCGGCGTGGCCCGCGACGCGCTGGCCACGTTCGGCGGCGGTGACCACCCGGTGCTCGGCATGCCCGACCGGCTCTCCCCGCGCGACGCCGCCGTGCTCAACGGCGTGCTCGTGCACGGGATGGACTTCGACGACACCCACATCCCCGCCGTCACCCACGTCTCCGCCGCCGCGCTCCCGGCCGCGCTCTCCGCGGCCACGGTCGCCGGGGCGAGCACGCGCGAGATGCTGCTGGCCTACGTCCTGGGCGTCGAGGTCTCGGCGCGTGTCGGGCTCGGCGGCGCCGGCGGCTTCCACGACGTGGGCTTCCACCCCACGGCCGTCGCCGGGGCGTTCGGGGCCGCGGTCGCGGCGGGCCGGCTGACCGGGCTGGACGCCGACGGCCTCGTCGCCGCGCAGGGCGTCGTCGGGTCGATGTCGGCGGGCCTGCTGGAGTTCCTCGAGGACGGGTCGTGGACCAAGCGCCTGCATCCGGGGTGGGCGGCGATGTGCGGTCTGACCGCCGCGGCGTTCGCCCGCGCGGGCTGGACCGGCCCGGCCGCCGTGTACGAGGGCCGCTTCGGGCTCTACGCCACGCACCTCGCCGGCCGGTCGCACCGCCCGGAGGCGGTGGGGGAGGACCTCGGCACCCGCTGGGAGCTGATGCGCACCGCGGTGAAGCCGTACCCGATCTGCCACTTCAACCACGCGTTCGCCGACGCGGCGCTGGTGCTGCGCTCCGAGCACGGCATCGACGCCGCCGACGTCCGCGCGATCCGCTGCGCGATCCACCCCGTGCCGGGCAAGGTCGTCTGCCAGCCCCCGGAGAACAAGTGGGTGCCGCGCGACGAGTACGACGCCAAGTTCAGCCTGCCGTTCGTCGTGTCGGCGGCGCTCGCGCGCGGGCGGTTCACGCTCGCCGAGCTGGAGGACGAGGCCCTCGCCGACCCCGGGATCCTCGCGCTGGCGCGGAAGGTCGAGGTCGTCGACGACCACGAGGGCCTGTTCCCCGACGCCTACTCCGGGCGCGTGGAGATCGAGCTCGCCGACGGGCGCGTCGTCGCGCACCGCGAGCAGGTGAACCGGGGCCACGACCAGCGCCCGCTGACCAACGCCGAGATCGTCGAGAAGTTCGAGGGGACGATCGGGCGGGTCGCCGACGCCGCGACGGCCGAGCGCGTGCGCGCCGCGGTGCTGGCGCTCGGCGACGACCGTCCCGCCGCCGAGTTCGCCGAGGCGTGCCGTGGCTGACCTCCCGGGCGAGCGGCGTGTGCGGGCGGGGGTCTTCCTCACCCACCAGCAGCCGCCGGGCCGCGACCCCCTCGTCGCCCTCGACGAGCAGCTGAGCCTGGTGCGCACCGCCCGCGACGCGGGCATGGACTCGGTCTTCGCCGGCCAGCACCACCTCGCGGAGTCGATGGCGCACATCCAGCCGCTGCCGTGGCTCGCGCGGCTGGCCGCCGAGGCGGGCGACATGACCGTCGGCACCGGGATCCACCTGCTCGCCCTGCACAACCCCGTCGACACCGCCGAGGCCTACGCGGGCCTCGACGTCGTGTGCGGCGGCCGGTCGGTGCTCGGGGTCGGGCTCGGCTACCGGCAGGTCGAGTACGACGCCTTCGGCATCCCGCCCGACCAGAAGGTCCGGCGGTTCACCGAGAACCTCCGGATCGTCGAGGCGCTCTGGCGCGGCGAGGCCGTGTCGGCCGATCTGCCCTGGACGCGCCTCGACGGCGTACGCACCACGTTCCGTCCCGTGGCCCGGTCGTCCCCACCGATGAGGCCGCCGATCTGGATGGCGGCCAACTCCGACGGCGCGGTACGGCGGGCGGCCCGTCTCGCCGACACCTGGATGATCAATCCGCACGCCACCCGGGCCACCGTCGCCCGGCAGCTGGAGCTGTTCCGGGCCGAGCGGCAGGCCGCCGGACGCGGCCCGGTCGGCGAGCTCCCGCTGATCCGGGAGGTGTTCTGCGCCCCCACGCGCGAGCAGGCCCTCGAGCAGGCCATGCCGTACCTGGCGCGGAAGTACGAGGTCTACGCCGACTGGGGCCAGGACCGTGTCATGCCCGGGACGGAGTCGTTCCGGGTCGGTTACGACGACCTCTCCCGCGACCGTTTCGTGGTGGGGTCTCCGGAGGACTGCACCGCGGCGCTCCTCCCGTGGCGCGACGAGCTCGGCGTCGACCACTTCGTGTTCCGCACCGACTGGGCCGGCATGCCGGTCGAGGCGGCGCGGACCTCCCTCGACCTCCTCGCCCGCGAGGTGGTCCCGGCGCTGCGCGCGCTCCCCCTCCCCGTTCCCTGACCCCGCAGGAAAGAGAGCTCCTCGTGGACTTCGGCGTCTTCATCCCGATCGGCAACAACGGCTGGCTCATCTCGGAGAACTCCCCGCAGTACATGCCGACCTGGGAGCTCAACAAGAACGTGGTGCAGGAGGCCGAACGCCAGGGCTTCGCGTTCGCGCTCTCGATGATCAAGTTGCGCGGTTTCGGCGGGAAGACCGAGTTCTGGGACCACAACCTCGAGTCGTTCACGCTGATGGCGGGTCTCGCGGCGGTCACCGACCGGATCAAGCTCTACGCCTCGACCGCGGTGCTGACGCTGCCGCCGGCCCTCGTGGCGCGGATGGCCTCGACGATCGACCAGATCGCGCCCGGCCGCTTCGGGGTCAACATCGTCTCCGGCTGGGCCAAGGGCGAGTACGAGCAGATGGGGCTCTGGCCCGGCGACGACTACTTCGGCTACCGCTACGACTACTCCACCGAGTACGTGAAGGTCCTGCGCGACCTGTGGGAGACCGGGCGCTGCGACCTCGACGGTCAGTACTTCCAGATGGACGACTGCGTGCTCTCCCCGAGGCCCTCGGGCAAGGTCGACATCGTCTGCGCCGGGCAGTCGGAGCGGGGGATGAGGTTCTGCGCCGAGTACGGCGACTACAACTTCATCCTCTCGCCCGGGGTGAACAACCCGGAGGTCTACCGGGAGCCCACCGAGCGTCTGGCCTCCTTCGCCAAGGAGACCGGCCGCGACGTCCGGTCGCTGCCGCTGTTCATGGCGATCATGGCCGAGACCGACGAGGAGGCCCACGCGAAGTGGCGCTCCTACAACGAGGGCGCCGACGCCGGCGCGCTCGGCTACATGGCCGACGAGGGCAGCGCCGACACGACCGCCGACGGGTCGGGCACCGCGCGGACGATCAACCTCCCCGAGGGCGCGGTCAACTTCAACATGGCCACCCTCGTCGGCTCGTACGAGTCGGTCGCGCGACAGGTCGACGAGGTCGCCAAGATGCCCGGCGTCCAGGGGATGATGTTCACCTTCGACGACTTCGAGCAGGGCGTGCACGACTTCGGCACGCGCGTGAAGCCCCTGCTCGGCTAGGACTCCGGTGGCGGACTCCGTGCCCCCCGCGGGGTCCGTCACCGGGGGCTCGGCTCAGGCGCGTTCCTGGGCCGCCAGCACCGCCTCGCGGAACCGCGTGACGTCGGGGCCGCTGCCGGTCGGGACGTGGCGGGTCGTGCGCCGGGTGGCGCCCAGCGGCGTGCTCGTCACCGTCAGGGCGTCCTTCGGCGGCCCCGGCGGGCTGCCGTGTGTGCGCCGCTGCATCCCGGCCGGCGGGGTGGCGACCTCGAGCTCGGCGAGCCGGTGGAAGCTGACGCGCGTCGTGGGCCCGATCCTCTCGCCGCCGTCGTCGCCGCCCTCGCGGTAGGAGATGATCAACAGCTCGGGCGTCAGGAGCATCTCGACCGTGTGGCGCTCCGTCTGCAGGCCCCGGCCACCGGGGCGCGGGCCCAGCGTCTCCTCGTCGGTGCGCAGCCCGTGCGTCGTCTCGGGGAGCGGGTCGCGGTCCAGCCCCCGGAGCTCGGCCTGGGCGCGGATGAACGCCGCCATGGCGGGCGGGAGCTCCTCGACCGTGAGGGGCCGGGGCGTCAGGTTGCGGGCGGCCACGGCGTCACGGTGGTGCAGCCGGGGGCGGGGGTCAACGCCGGACCGTCCGCGAGCGGGCGGCGCCGTGTCACCGTTCTGCCGGACGCGATGGACCGGGCTGCCGTCTGTGACAGGCCGCACCGCTGTCTTAGTCTCAAGGCGTGAAGGCGCTGCTCCTGGAGAACATCCATCCTGTGGCCGCGGAGGCGTTCCGTGCTCAGGGTGTCGAGGTCGATGCGCGTTCGGGCGCGATGAGCGGGCCCGAGCTGGCTGATGCCCTGTCGGGGGTGTCGGTGCTGGGGATCCGGTCGAACACCACGATCTCCCCCGAGGTGCTCGAGGCGGGCAAGGATCTGCTGGCGGTGGGGTGCTTCTGCATCGGCACCAACCAGGTGGATCTGAACGCGGCGGCCGAGCGTGGGGTGGCGGTGTTCAACGCGCCGTTCTCGAACACTCGCAGTGTGGTGGAGCTGGTGCTCGGGGAGATCATCGCGCTGGTGCGGCGGCTGCCGGAGAAGAACGCGCGGATGCACGAGGGGGTGTGGGACAAGTCCGCGCGCGGCAGCCACGAGTTCCGGGGCCGCACGTTGGGGATCGTGGGGTACGGCAACATCGGGACCCAGTTGTCGAACATCGCCGAGGCGGTGGGGCTGCGGGTGATCTTCTTCGACACCGCGGACCGGCTCGCGCACGGCAACGCCCGCAAGGTGGAGTCGTTGGAGGCGTTGCTGGCCGAGGCCGATGTGGTGAGCCTGCACGTGGACGGGCGGCCGGGGAACGCGGGGTTGTTCGGGGCGGAGCAGTTCGCGTTGATGAAGCCGCGGTCGATCTTCATCAATGCCTCGCGCGGGATGGTGATCGATGACGAGTCGTTGCGGGAGCATCTGCTCTCGGGGCACATCGCCGGGGCGGCGATCGACGTGTTCCCGATCGAGCCCAAGGCGCAGGGCGACGTCTTCGAATCACCGTTGCGGGGGTTGGACAACGTGATCCTGACTCCGCACGTGGGTGGGTCGACCCAGGAGGCGCAGGAGGAGATCGGCGGGTTCGTCTCCACCAAGTTGCTGCAGTTCGTGGGCACGGGCCGGACGGCGCTGTCGGTGAACCTGCCGGAGGTGGCGCTGCCCGCGGCGCCGACGGCGTCGCGGATGGGTTACCTGCACACCAACACCCCCGGAGTGCTGGCCGGGATCAACCAGGTGCTGCTCGACAGCGGGGTGAACGTGGTGAGCCAGGCGCTCTCCACCCGCGGCGAGCGTGGCTACGTGCTCACCGACACCGACAGCCCCGTCCCCGAGGACACGCTCGCCGAGCTGCGCCGCTCGCCGCACACCGTGTGGCTGCGCACCTGGACGCCCTGACGCCGACCTCGGGCCGATGTCAGGGCTTCCGTCACGGCCTCGGCCGGGGTGAGCCTCAGTCGTCCTCGGTCCCGGACTGTCCCTCGTCCTGGGGGACGGTCGCGTCCTCGTCGGACGGGACCGGCTGGTCGGCCTCGGGAGCGTCCCCGGCGACGTCGGACCCCGGGCCGTCGACCCCTGCACCGTCGACCCCTGCACCGTCGACCTCCGCGCCGTCGACCTGCTCGCTCGTGGCCGATGACGAGGACGTCTCGGCCGTCGGGTCCCCGGCGACCGCGAAGGCGCCACCCACGATGGCCGCGAGCACGAGCGCGGCGACGAGGCCCGCCCGCCACGGGCGGGTCGGTGCGGGTCGACCGGTCGACCGGCTCGACGGTGCGGGGGCGACGACGTCGGTGAGCGTGCTGACCCCGGCCTCGAGGGGACCGCGCCCGACGAAGCGCTGCCAGAGCAGGCCGACGGCCAGCGCGACCGTGACCTGGGCGAGGTAGAGCGCCCAGGGCGCGGCGGCCTCGGCGGCGAGTCCCGCGACGACGACGTGGAGGGTGTAGAAGGTCAGCGTCATCGAGCCGGCCGCGGCCAGCGGGGACCGCGCCGCGTCGGCGATCCGGGCCCACGAGGACGAGCCTCCCCGGGCGAGGGCGCGGTCGACGAGCAGCATGGCGCCGAGCACCGCCAGCGAGGTCCCCACGGTGCGCGCCAGGTCGAGCGGGGTCGACGAGTGCGCGGTGTCGACCGCGAGCCACCACCAGGTGGTGGCCGGGGTGACGCCGTTCGGTCCCTCCGTGAGCGCGGCCCGCAGCTCCTCGGCGGGCAGGCCCGGGTCGGCGAGGATCCGGCCCAGGCCGCCGGCGGTCACCAGCGCCAGGTGGGACACGGCCGCGGCGGCCGCGACGAGTGCCACACCGCAGGCCGCGAGCACGGCGGCGGTGCGCGTGGTGGCGAGCGAGCAGCGTCCCACCGCCATGCCGACGCAGAGGTAGGTCAGCCAGGGCCAGATCGGGTACGCGCCGGTGAGGAACAGGGTGGTGAGGAGGCCGGCGGGGTCGGTGACGAGCGCGGTGAACGACGGATCGATCAGTTCGGCGGGGGGCATGCCGGTGCGCAGGAGATGGCTCGTGATCGGGGCGACCACGGCGAGCACGGCGCCGAGCGCGAACAAGGCGCGCGTCGGCAGCAGGATCAGCGGGATGGCGAGCAGGAACAGCACGCCGTAGTAGGTCAGGATGATGTCGACGTCGCCGAGTGCCGCCTCGCCGAGCGCCAGGCCGAGCACGCCGACGGTCAGGCCCCGCACCGCCAGGCGCGCGGCGTGGGTCCCGAACGTCCCGGCGTCGACGGTGACCTGCCGGCGACCGGTCAGGAGGGCGACCGACACCCCGACGAGGAGACCGAACAGCGCCGCCGAGGTCCCGCCGGCGAGGAGGCCGACGGTGGTGAGCTCGCCGTTCTCGGACGTGGGCAGGGTGTGGACCGCGATCATGCCCAGGAGGGCCAGCCCGCGGGCGGCGTCGATGCCCCGGACCCGGGACCCGGACGCGCCGGCGTCACGGACCACGGGGAGACGGACGGTCGGGGCGTCGGGCGGCCCGGCGGCGGGGTGCCGCTGCTCCGGGAGGAACGTCGTCCTGCGGTCGCCGTGGCCCGTCCGCGGGTCGGCCACGGGACGGTGGAGATGCACCGTGCCCGGTGTCGTCCCTCGTGTCGCCGCCGGCGGCGCCAGGCCCTCGACACGGGGCAGTGCGGCGGTCCTGGCCATCGGGTGACTCCTCGGAACTCGGCGAGCTTTCGTGTGAGGGCCAGCGTTCGCCGGTCGGACAGCAGGGACCATCGCCCGGCGGTCAGCCTTCCCGCTGCTCGGGGCCACAGCTTTGTCACCGTCGGGTAAGGATCACCGAGGGTGTCCGACTCACCGCTCGCTGCGGTCGGTCCGCGGAATGTTCGCCGGGCTATTACTTCATTCGAGTGATGACGGTGTGCGACGAGACTCCTGTACGTGACGATGCCGGGGTCCGGGTGCGCGCCTGCGCAGAGGGTCACGGGACGAACGTGGGGGTCGCGATGGTCGCCGGCGCAACGCACGGCGTCGCCTCGGCGCCCCCCGTGCCGCCGGCGACGCGGCGCCGGTGGACGGGGTCGCGACGTCGTCCCGGTCCCGGTCCGGGGTCCGGGGCCGGTCCGGCGCCCGCGCCCGCCGACGAGCGGATCGACCGGCTCGTCGAGCGGACCTGCGATGAGCTCCGCCGCCACGGCCGGGCGACCAGCAACGCCGTCGAGACGGCCGACGGCCCGATGTCCTACGTGGCGCTCGAGACCGCCGCCGTGCGGCTGGCGCGCTACCTGCGGCGGCGCCGGATCGCCGCGGGCGACCGGGTGGCGCTCCTGCTCGCTCGTCCCGAGGACGCCCTCGTCGCCCAGCTCGCGGTCGCGCGGATCGGTGCCGTCTGGGTCCCGCTCGACGCCCGGCTCCCCGACGTGGCGCTGGCGGCCGTGCTTGAGGCGGCCGGCGCCGGCGTCGTGCTCACCACGACCGACGAGGCGTCACGGCTCGACAGGTCCGATGTCGACGCCATCTATCTCGACCGCGTCCGCGCCCGGGTCGACACGGAGGACGCGCAGCGGCTGACCGCGGCCGAGCGCGGCTCGGTCGCCGACAAGCCCGCCTACGTCGTGGTCCACGCCGCCGACCGCTCCGGCGGGGCCCACGGCGGCCTGCGCGCCACGGCCGTCGGGCACGAGGCGGCGGCCGCCTTCCTGCGCGGGGCGGCAGGGCTCCTCCAGATCGGGTCCCAGGACCGCGTCCACCACGACCCCCGTGCGGGCTCCGACCTCGCGGTCCTCGAGACGTGGCTCGCCTGGTCGTGCGGGGCCACCGTCGTCACCGCGCCGGCGGGGCCGCGGCTGCGCGGCGCCGAGCTCGGGCGCCACCTGCGCGACCAGCGCGTCACGGTCCTGCGCGCGAGCGCCGAGGACCTCGACGGCGTGGAGGAGACGCTGCCGGATCTGCGCCTGCTCCTGCTGTCCGGCACCGACCGCCCGCAGGCGCTGCTCGCCCGGTGGCACCGGAGCGGCCGCCGGATCGTCGGGCTGCACGGTGCCCCCGAGACCACGGTCGCCTCCCTGGGCACCGAGCTCCGTCCCGACCGTCCGGCCACCCTCGGGCGCCCGCTGCCCGGCTACGGCGTCGTCATCGCCGACCCCGCCGACCCGCGGCGCGTCCTGCCCGCCGGCGGGATCGGCGAGATCGCCATCACCGGTCCCGGTGTGGCGCGCGGCTACGTCGGGCGCCGGGACCTCACCGCGGAGGCCTTCGTCCCGGCACCCGGCCCCTCCACCCCCGGCCGGGGTGCGGGCCTGATGTTCCGCACCGGCGACCTCGGCCGGATCACGCCCGCGGGCGACGTCGAACGCATCGCGCGGCTGGACGGCGCCGGCGGACGGGGGGAACGGATCCCGCCGTCCGGGGTGCGACCGCCGCCGCGGCCCGCGCCCCGCCGGTCGAACCGCACGACCGTGATGACCCTGCCGGCTCCGTCCGTCGACGAGGCCGAGCCGGCGGCGGACGCCCCGGCGGAGGTGGTCCCGCCGGAGGAGGCCCCGGCGGAGGAGGCCCCGGCGGAGGAGGCCCGGGCAGGGTCGGTCGACGACGTCGCGCCCGAGGGGACGGCGCCGCATCCCGCACCCGCGCCGGACGCGGTCGAGGACGCCGGCCAGGGGACGACCCCGCACCGGCATCCCGGGGCCGCACCGGCACCCACACCCACGTCCGCTCCGCCGAACGCGGTCGACGCGCCGACGACCGCGGTCCGGGCGACGCCGCCCCCGGCGGCCCCCCGGGCGTTCCGGCCCCAGACCCCGCCCGGGCGGCGTCCCACGCCTCCCGGGCCCGCGACCCCGGGACCCGGCACTCCCGGGCCCGCGACCCCCGGATCCGGGCTTCCCGGAGCCCGAGGATCGGCCGCGCCCCCGCGCTGGGGCCCGCCCCTGCGACAGGGCGGCCCCGTCCCACCGGGCGCGCCCGCCCGCCCCGGTGCGCCCGGGCGACAGGGTCCGAGCGGGCCGGGATCCGCCGGACCGGGCGTCCGACCGCCGACGTCGGGCCGGCCCGGTGGCCCGGCGGCACCGTCAACGCCTGCGGCGAGCGCACCGTCCTCCGCGGCCCCGGCGGCCGGCGCCACCGAGGCGCTCCTGCGGGAGATCCTCGTCGAGATCCTGGGGCGCCCCGACGTGCCGAGGGACGGCAACTTCTTCGACGACCTGGGTGCCGACTCCCTGCTCATGGCGCGCTTCTGCGCCCGGATCCGCAAGCACCCCGACCTGCCGTCGGCGGCGATGCAGGACATCTACCAGCACCCGACGCTGGCGAAGCTCTCCGTGGCCCTCGCGCCCACCCCGAAGAAGTCCGACGGCTCCGGCGCGGCGCGCACGACCTCCGGGCTCGGCGCGGTGCTCGCCGAGATCCTCGAGCGCCCCGACGTGCCGCCCCACGCGAACTTCTTCGAAGAGCTCGGCGCGGACTCGCTGCTGATGGCCCGCTTCTGCGCCCGTACGCGCAAGCGCGACGACCTCCCGTCGGTGGGGATGCCCGACGTGTACCGGAACCCGACCATCGCGAGCCTGACCGCGGCGCTCGACGGCGGCGCGGACCCCGACCGTGTCCGCTCCGGGCCCCCGGGCCCCCCGGCCACCGAGACCGAGGAGCCCACCGGTCCGCGCGCGACCACGGCCGCGTTCGTCCTCTGCGGCGCGGCGCAGCTGGCCTGCGTGCTGGCCTACAGCTACATCGCCGCCGTCATCCTCACCTGGGGCTTCGAGGCGGTGACGGCGGCGACCGGACTCGTGGCCGGGTACGTCCCCGCCCTCCTCGCCGGGGTCATCGGGTTCGTGACGCTGTCCGTGGTGCCGATCGCCGCGAAGTGGGCGCTGATCGGGCGCTGGCAGCCCGGCTCGATCCGCGTGTGGAGCCCCGCCTACCTCCGGTTCTGGGTGGTCAAGACGCTGGTCCGCTCCAGTCCGATGGTGCTGTTCGCCGGGACGCCCGCGTTCACGCTCTACCTCCGCGCGCTGGGGGCGAAGGTCGGCCGCGACGTCGTCTACCTCTCGAGCCAGGTGCCGGTGTGCACCGACCTGTTCAGCATCGGCGACGGCAGCCTCGTCCGGAAGGAGAGCGTCGTCGCGTGCTACCGCGCGCACGACGGCCGGATCGAGATCGGCGGGGTCAGCATCGGCGCGGGCGCCTTCGTCGGCGAGGCGACGGTGCTCGACGTGCGCACCGCCGTCGGCGACGGGGCGTCGCTCGCCCACAGCTCGTCGTTGCACGCCGGGCAGGCGATCCCTGCGGGGGAGGTCTGGCACGGCTCGCCCGGACGCCGTGCCGACGGCCCGCTGCCCGCGGTGCCGCCCGCCCCCGGCAGTCGCTCGCGCCGGGTGCTGTACTCGACCGTGCTCGGCGTGTTCGTCCTCGCCGTGGCCTCGCCCGCCGCCCTCGTGATCGCCGGCGCGCTGTACTCGCTCGTGCCGCAGTTCGCCGCCCTGCTCGCGCCCGCTCCCGGCGCGCTCGCCACCGTGGGATTCCACCTGGACCTCCTCGCGCTCAGCGGCCTGCTCTACTTCGGTGCGCTGGTGCTCGGTCTGGTCGTGAGCACGACGGTGCCGCGGCTGTTCGCGCTCGGGGTCCGCCCCGACGTCGTCTACCCGCTCTACGGGGTCCGCTACTGGCTGCACCGATCCATCGGGACCCTGACCAACGTCAAGGCCTTCGTCGAGCTGTTCGGGGACAGCTCCGCGATCGCCCACTACCTCGTGCTCATCGGGTACCGGCTCCGTCCCATCGAGCAGACCGGCTCGAACTTCGGGATGGCGGTCGCGCACGAGAACCCCTTCCTCACCAGCGTGGGGCGCGGCACCGTGGTCGCCGACGGCCTGTCGGTGATGAACGCCGAGTACTCGGCGACGTCGTTCCGCGTCTCGCGCACGGCGATCGGGGCGAACAACTTCCTCGGCAACAAGATCGCCTACCCGCCCCAGGGCCGCACCGGCGACGACTGCCTGCTCGCGACGAAGGTGCAGGTCCCGCTGCACGGACCGGTCCGCCAGGGGGTGGGCCTGCTCGGCTCCCCGAGCTTCGAGATCCCGCGGACCGTCGCCCGCGACAGCGCCCTCGACGTCGCCGACCCGCAGGAGCTGGCCGCCTCGCTGCGCCGCAAGAACCGGCACAACGGCGTCTCGATGGCGCTGCACCTGCTCGTGCGGTGGTTCTTCCTCTACCTGACGCTCGTGAGCGTCGCGGTGATCGCCTCGCTGCCGATCCAGGCGGGGCCGGGCGAGGTCGTCCTCGCCGAGCTGGTCGGCCTCGTCCTGCTGGTCGGCTGGTTCGCGCTGGTGGAGCGCGTCCTCTCGCCCCTGAAGTCGCTCGCGCCGCAGGGCTGCTCGATCTACGACCCCGCGTTCCTGCGCCACGAGCGCTACTGGAAGGTCCCCGCGCCCGACTGGGTGCAGCTGTTCAACGGCACGCCGTTCAAGCCCCTGGTCTGGCGCCTGCTCGGGGTCCGCATCGGCGCACGGGTGTTCGACGACGGCGTCAACCTCACCGAGAAGGGGTTCACGACGATCGGCGACGACGTCACGCTCGGCGAGGGCTGCGTCGTCCAGTGCCACTCGCAGGAGGACGGCGGGTTCAAGTCCGACCACGTGGTGATCGGGAACCGCGTCACGCTCGGCGTCTCCTCCTTCGTGCACTACGGCACGACGATCGGCGACGACGCGATCCTCGCCCCCGACACCTTCCTGATGAAGGGCGAGGAGGTGCCGCCGGGGGAGTCCTGGGGCGGCAACCCCGCCCGCGGCAGCGACTGACCCCGAACCCCGAGGACGGACGGACCCATGACCCAGGCCACGACGTGCGCAGTCACCGACGACACCCGCTGGCGTGCCGTCCTGGCGAGCGGGGCCACCGCCGTGCCGCGGTGGAGCCGCACCCCCGGGACGTCGGGCGACGGACCCGTCGCGACCGCCGTCGCCGTCCCGGTCGAGCTGGCCGCCGCGGTCTCCGCGCAGGCCGAGGCCCTCGGCGTCGGCCCCGAGGCCCTGCTGCTCGCGGCGCACGCCCGCGTCCTCGCGGCGCTCACCGCCGAGCCCGAGGTCCTCGCCGGGGTCGCGGTCACGGACCGGACCCTGCCGTGCCGCCTCGACACCGACGTCGCGTCGTGGCGGGCCCTGGTCGCGGACGCGGCCGCGGCGGTGACCTCCCTGACGGCCGCGGACCACGCCGACGAGGCGGCCGCCCTGGCCCGGGCGCGACGCGACCTGGCGGGGCTCTGGCCCGAGACCGTCCTGGGGCTCGGGGCCGCTCCGGGGGGCTCGGGGGAGAACGCCCTCCTCGCGGACGACACCGTGTTCCGGGTCGACCGCCCCGCGGGCGACCTGCTGCGGGTCGTCCACCGCCCGGGCGACCTGGACGCCGAGGCCGCCGAGCGGATCGCGGGCTACCACCTCACCGCCCTCGGGCAGCTGTGCGCCGACCCGGACGCGGCGCCCGGGGCGGCGGGACTCGTCGGCCCCGAGGAGCTGGCCTACCAGGTCGACGGCCTCGCCGGCCCGGAGCGCCAGCGTCCCGATCTCCCCGCGCACGAGATCATCCGGGCGCGGGCCGCTGCCGACCCCGACCGCGTCGCCGTGCGGCACGGCGACCGGTCGTGGACCTACCGCGAGCTCGACGAGGTCACCGACCGGATCGCGCGCGCACTGCTGGCCCGCGGCCTGCCCCCCGAGGGCATCGTCGCGGTGGTCGCCGAGCGGACGCTCGACTGGGCGGCGAGCGTGCTCGGCATCCTCAAGGCCGGCGCCGCGTACCTGCCCCTGGAACCCCACTTCCCGCCCGACCGCATCGCCACCGTGCTGACGCGGGCCCAGGCCCGGCTGGTGCTCGGCGAGCGGGGCAGCACCACGACGCTCGACGAGGCGCTGGCGAGCCTCGGCGCAGCGGCTCCCGAGCGCCTGCTCGTCGACGACGCCGTCGCGGAGGAGCACGGGGACGCGGTCCCGCGGGTCGAGATCGCCGGCGACCGGCTCGCCTACCTGTACTTCACCTCCGGCTCCACCGGCGAGCCGAAGGGCGCCATGTGCGAGCACGCGGGGATGGTCAACCACCTCTACGCGAAGATCGAGGACCTCGGGATCACCGAGGGCACGGTGGTCACCGAGACCGCCCCGCAGTGCTTCGACATCTCGCTCTGGCAGCTCGTGGCGCCGTGGCTGGTGGGCGGCACCACCGTCCTCGTCGAGCAGGAGACGATCCTCGACGTCCCGTCCTTCGTCGACCTCCTGGCCCGCCGGCGGGTCGAGGTCGCCCAGCTCGTGCCGTCCTACCTCGACGTCGTCGTGTCCTACCTCGAGCAGCAGGACGTCCCGGCGGCCGAGGTGCTGCCCGCGCTGAAGCGCATCGCGGTCACCGGCGAGGCCGTCAAGAAGGAGCTGGTGGCGCGCTGGTTCTCCGTGCGTCCCGACGTCGCGGTGGTCAACGCCTACGGGCTGACCGAGACCTGCGACGACACCAATCACGAGATCCTCACCGAGGTGCCCGCCGGCGAGCGCGTGCCGCTCGGACCGGCCGTCCCCAACGTCCGCGTCTACGTCGTCGACGAGGCGCTGAACCCGGTCCCGCTCGGCGCGCCGGGGGAGATCGTGTTCTCCGGGGTGTGCGTCGGCCGCGGCTACGTCAACGACCCCGACCGGACCGCGAAGGCCTTCGTGTCCGACCCGCTGCGCCCCGGCGAGCGGCTCTACCGCAGCGGCGACCACGGGCGCTGGCTGCCCGACGGGAAGCTCGACTTCCTCGGGCGCCGCGACCACCAGGTGAAGATCTCCGGCTTCCGCATCGAGATCGGCGAGGTGGAGAACACCCTGCTGCGCGCGCCCGGCGTGCGCGACGCCTCGGTGGTCGTCGCCGAGCGGCCGGGGCGCGGCAAGCAGCTGGTCGGCTTCTACGGCGCCGCCGCGCCGGTGGAGACCGAGGTGCTGCGCACGACCCTCGGCGCGGCGCTGCCCGCCTTCATGGTCCCGCCGGTGCTGCACCACCAGGAGACCCTGCCGCTCACCCCGAACGGGAAGATCGACCGCAAGGCACTGACGGCGCTCGCGCTCGCCCTCGACGAGCCCGAGGCCCCCGACGCCGACGCCGACGCGACCCCCCTCACGCCCACCGAGGCGCGGGTGGCCGCGGTCTGGGCGCCGCTGCTGGGCGTCGACGTGTCGGCGATCGGCCGTGACACCCACTTCTTCGACCGCGGTGGCTCGTCGCTGCTCGCGGTGAAGATGGCCGTCGGGCTGAAGAAGGCCGTGAGCCTGCCGGACATCGTGCGGCACCCCGTGCTCGCCGACCTCGCCGCGCTCATCGACAGCACGACCGCACCCGCACCCGCACCGACCCCCGGGCCCGCCCCCGTGGCCGAGGACGAGGCGCCGACCGTCCGCCTGCAGCCGTCCGGCCTCGCCCCCTCGTCGTGACACCCCAGAAGACCCCGAGAAGACGACTGCGAAGGAGCCACTCATGTCGGTGACGGTGCCGCCGTTCGCGGTGATCCCGGGCGCACAGGTGGGGGAGGCGCTGCGGGGACGGGAACCCGACGTCGTCGCCCTCATGGAGGAGACCTACCGGCTCCACGACGCCGGCCGGACCCACAACCCGCCGTCGTACTTCCTGACGTTCTCCGACCGCCCGACCTCGCGCATCATCGCGCTCCCGGCGTCCGTCGGCGGCGACGTGAACGTCGACGGGATCAAGTGGGTCTCGAGCTTCCCGGAGAACGTGGCGGCGGGGGTGCCCCGCGCCTCGGCCGTGCTGATCCTCAACGACCACGACACGGGCTATCCCTTCGCCTGCCTCGAGGCCTCGATCATCAACGCGAGCCGCACCTCGGCGTCGGCGGCGCTGGCCGCCGACCGGCTGACCCGCGGCCGGGAGCGGCCCCGTCGCGTCGGCTTCTTCGGCGTGGGGCTCATCGCCCGGTACCTGCACACCTACCTCGCGGCGACCGGCTGGACGTTCGACGAGACCGGCGTGTTCGACCTCAAGACGGAGAGCGCCGAGGGCTTCCGCGGCTACCTCGAGACGCAGGAGGGCACGGGCACGATCACCGTCCACGACGACGCCGAGTCGCTGATCCGGGGCAGCGACCTGGTCGTCTTCGCCACGGTGGCCGGGACGCCCCACGTGCACGACCCGGCGTGGTTCGACCACCACCCGCTGGTGCTCCACGTCTCGCTGCGCGACCTCGGCACCGAGGTCATCCAGGCGTCGACGAACATCGTCGACGACGTCGACCACTGCCTGCGCGCCAACACCTCGGTGCACCTGGTGGAGCAGGAGACCGGCAACCGCGACCACGTCGACGGGACGCTGGGTGACGTCCTGGAGGAACGGATCACGCTGCCGACCGACCGGACCGTCGTGTTCTCGCCGTTCGGCCTCGGCATCCTCGACCTCGCGCTGGGCAAGGACGTGTACGACCACGTCCAGAAGACCGGCGGCCTGCACGTGGTCGACGACTTCTTCCACGAGCTCAAGCGGTACGGCTAGGGCGGCCCGGGTGGGCTCAGGTGAGCTCGCCGGGGGTGACCGCACCCCGCTCCAGTGCCGCGTTGGCGAGCTCGACGCGGCGCCGGGTGCTCGCGGGGTCCAGGCCGAACTTGTCGTACAGGCGCAGCAGGTGCTGCTTGACCGCGGCCTCGGAGACGACGAGCTCCGTGGCGACGGCGCGGGCTGTGGCGGGCTCGGTGAACACCGCACCCGAGAACAGTGGCCGGCACAGGGCGACGAGGACGTCCCGCTCGCGGCGGGTGAGCTCCGGGGGCCGGTGCGGTGCGGTCGTGGGCGCCGCGCGGCCCGCCGGACCACGGAACACCAGCCGCGTCGACCCGACCTGGATCGCGTCACCGTGACGCAGGGCGCGCTCGGCGATGAGCCGCTCGCCCGCCACGACGGTGCCGTTCGTGCTGCCGAGGTCGCGGATCGCCCAGCCCGCCCCGTAGGACTGCAGCACGGCGTGCAGGGACGACACCTGGCGGTCGTGGTCGAGCACGACCCCGTTGCCCTCGTCGCGCCCGATGGTCATCGTCGGCCCGTCGAGCAGGACCACCTCGACACCGCCGGGCCGCCACACCTCGAGGAAGCTCGGCGCGCGCGCCCCGTCGCCGGTCATGCCTCTCCTCCTCGACACGGGCCCGAGACGCCGCCGCACCCTCCGGCGGCGGTCACCGACCGTCACATTCGAGTGAGAGTACGCCAGACGGTCTATCACGTTCGGGGGTCGTTGCGACATAGTGTCATCAGCGTCGACTGACCGGAGGGGGGTACCTCGGGTGACCGAGCGGTTTGGGCCATATGAGTTACTCCGCGTGGTCGGCCGCGGCGGAATGGGTGAGGTGTACGAGGCCCACGACACCGACCACGACCGGGTCGTCGCCCTCAAGCGTCTGGTGGCCGAGGCGGCCGGCGACGACGAGTACCAGCGTCGCTTCCGCCGGGAGGCCAAGCTGGTCGCGCGCCTGCGCAGCCCGCACGTCATCCCGATCCACTCGTACGGGGAGATCGACGGGCGGCTGTTCCTCGACATGCGACTCGTCGGGGGCGCCGATCTCGAGAAGATCCTCGAGACCGAGGGTCGGCTCCCGCCCGCGCGCGCGGTGGCGATCGTGGAGCAGGTCGCGTCCGCGCTGGACGCCGCCCACCACGCGGGCCTGATCCACCGCGACGTGAAGCCGTCGAACGTCCTCATCGACGACGGGGTCGGCGCCCACGACTTCGTCTACCTCGTCGACTTCGGGATCACCCGCTCGGTGGGGGGTGACGAGAGCGCGCCGCTGACCGGCACCCGCGTGCTGATCGGGAGCCTCGACTACATGGCCCCCGAGCGCTTCTCGGGCGAGGGCGGGCTCGGGATCGACGTCTACGCGCTGGCGTGTCTCCTGTTCGAGTGCCTCACCGGGAGCAGGCCCTTCCCGATCGACGAGCCCGTCGAGCTGATGACGGCGCACCTGACCTGGACCCCGCCCACGCCGTCGCGCTCGGTTCCCGGCCTCGACCCGGCCTTCGACGCCCTGATCGCCGCGGGTCTGGCCAAGGACCCCGCGAAGCGGCCCGCCAGCGCGGGTGAGCTCGCCGCCGCGGCCCGGGCGGCGCTCGACGCCGGCGCCGGCCGTGCGGTGCCGTCGACCCCCACCACGGCGCAGTGGCGCCGGAGCGAGACGGAACCCGAGGCGCGCGCCGTGCCCCGCCGGGGCGGCACCCAGCAGTCGCCCGCCTCCGCGCCGATCGAGGTGCCCACCACGGTCGTGCCGGCCACGAGCGCGGGCCACGCGGTCCCGGTCGACGCCACGGCGGTTCTCCGGCCCACGGCGCGGCCGGCGACGGGCGCCGCCCCGACCCCCGCCCCACCCCGGGGTCCCGGTGGCCCGCCCCGGACGGCGATGCGCCCGGGCTGGGCGCCGGGGCAACCGCCGGTGGGGAGCGGGGCCCGACGCGCGACGGGCGGGTCGCCGGGAGGAGGCCGGCCGGCCGGGGCCGGCGCGCCACCGGCGCGCACGCCCGCCCCCGCGGACCCCACGTCCGACCTGCGGGTCGACCAGCCCCGGACCGTGACGGTGGCGGGTCCGGCCCCCGATCCGGCGCCCTCCGCCGACCCGGCCCCGTCGGCGTCGCCCGACCGGCGACGCCTCCTGCGGAAGGCGCTGTGGATCGTCCTGTCCGTCCTCCTCGTGGCGCTGGTCGTCGCGTCCGCCGTGTACGTCGCGGTGCTCCTGACGCCCGCCGCCGGCTGAACGGGAGCTCACGATGAACGCCGTCCCGATGCCACGCCCACCCTTGCTCCGCGGTGACAGAACCCTGACCCCGAGCAGTGGCAAGGGTGGCCGCGCGGCGATGTCGACGCGGCCCGGCCCGGCCCATCCTTGGAGCCACTCCGGAACGACGACAGCGAAACCGAGGAGGTCGCCATGACCATCATCTCCGCGCCCCAGCAGTACAACACCGACGACCTCTTCGTGGACCTGCGCGCGATCGTCGAGAAGTCGCTGTTCCTCAAGGTCGAGGGCATGAACTTCGCGGGCTCCGTGAAACTGAAGGCCGCGGCCTCGATGATCGGCGCGGCCCAGGCCGAAGGGCGGCTCAACCCCTGGTCGATCGTCGTCGAGTCGTCGTCGGGCAACCTCGGCGTCGCGCTGGCGATGGTCTGCGCGAACTACGGCTACCGCTTCATCTGCGTCACCGACGACCGCTGCAACATGCAGACGCGCAAGCTCATCGAGGCGTTCGGCGGCGAGGTCCACGTCGTCGACAAGCCCCACCCCGAGACCGGCCTGCTCGGCGCCCGCCTCGAGCACCTGGACTCGATCTGCGCGGAGAACCCCGACGCGGTGTGGCTGAACCAGTACGAGAACCCGGCCAACGCGGGCGCCCACTACGCCCAGACCGGACCCGCCATCGCCCGGACGTTCCCCCACGTCAACGTCGTGTTCGTCGGCGCGGGCACCTGCGGGACGCTGATGGGCACCGCCCGGTGGTTCAAGCAGCACCGCCCCGACGTCAAGATCGTCGCCATCGACGTCGAGGGCTCGGTGAGCTTCGGCGGCCCGGCCGCGTCCCGCCGTATCCCGGGGTTGGGCATGGGCATGACCCCGCCGGCGCTCGACCGCTCGATGATCGACGACGTCGTCATCGTCCCCGAGACCGAGACCCTGCGGATGTGCCAGCGCCTCGCGATGCGCGGGTTCCTGTTCGGCGGTTCGACCGGCACGGTCGTCGCGGGTGCCGCCGACTGGATGGGCCGGAACGGGTGGCCCGGCATGACCGCCGTGACCCTCGCGCCCGACTCCGGCGAGCGCTACCTCGAGACCGTCTACGCCCCGCTCTGGCGCGAGGAGCACTACGGCGCCCGGGCCCGTCTCACCGGCCGTCACGTCCTGCCCGACAACCTGCCCACCGCCCCGCCGGCGTCCACCGCCTGATCCCGCCCAGCACCACCGCAGCCCGCCCAGCCCCAGCCAGACAGCTCGATCCCGACCGGAGTCACCATGTCGTCCACGATGCACCAGCCCGCCGCCGGCAACCTCGACCTCCGTCCCGGCCGTCCCCCGATCCTGTGGGTGAACCCCGGTCCCGACCCGGTCGGCTGGGCGGCGCACTTCCGCAACGACGTGCGACAGATCGTCGCCCGCCACGGCGTGGTCATGATCCGCGGTCTCGGCGTCCGTGACCACCCGCAGACGGCCGCCGTGTTCGCCCGTCTCTCGGCGAACGGCCTGCTGCCCGAGCGCGAGGCCTTCGCGCCCCGCACCCCGCTCGGGAACGGGCTGTACTCGTCCACCCAGTGGCCGGCAACCCAGCAGATGTGCCTGCACAACGAGCTGAGCTACCTGCCCGACCCGCCCGCCTTCATGTTCTTCGCCTGCCTGATCCCGCCCGCCGCCGGCGGTGCCACCCCGGTCGGCGACGCCTCGGCGGTCCTCCAGGCGCTGCCGCCGGCGCTGGTGGCGCGGCTCGAGCACGAGGGCTGGCTGCTGGTCCGCAACTACAACGACGAGATCGGCGCGTCGTGGGCCGAGGCCTTCGGCACCAGCGACCGGGGCGCCGTCGAGCACTACTGCCGGAGCCAGGGCATCGAGTTCAGCTGGAACGGCGACAGCCTGAGCACCCGTCAGCGCCGCCGCGCCGTGGTGCGTCACCCCGTCGACGGACGCCCCTGCTGGTTCAACCAGGTCGCCTTCCTCAACGAGTGGACGCTCGACCCCGACATCCGCGAGTACCTCGTCGAGTCCTACGGACCCGACGGGCTGCCGTTCACCACACGCTTCGGCAACGGCGAGCCGATCGGCGAGGACGTGGTGAACCTGATCAACAATGCGTACGCCGCCCACACCGTGAGCGAGCCGTGGCAGGCGGGGGACGTCATGGTCGTCGACAACATCCGCACGGCCCACGGCCGCGAGCCCTACCAGGGCGACCGCGAGGTGGTCGTCGGGATGGCGGACGCGATCCGCCTGGGGTGAGTCGGGCCTCGGAGGCGGTGCCGCCCGAGCAGCAATGCTTCGGAAACCGAAGCATTCCCGTGGACCGGGACAGGTCCCCGGGCGCGGACGCCGGCGTGAGCAACGCGCCTTCGCGAGAGGCACGTCTCGCATGATCGTCGGGCGCGCGGACCTGCCGGACGTGCCCCTCGTCGGCGGCGAGGCTCAGACCGGGCCCAGAATTCGGTCGAGGTGGTCGTTCGCGAACAGGCCGATGGGGTCGACGTCGCGGCGCACGCGGCGGAAGTCGTCGAAGCGTGGGTAGCGCTGGGCCAGGTCGGTGGCGTCGAGGTGGTGCTCCTTGCCCCAGTGGGGACGCCCGCCCGCGGCCGCGGCGACGTCGCCGAACGCCGCGAAGTACGCCCGGTACGGCGCGCCGACGTACTGGTGGATCGCGACGTAGGCGGTGTCACGGCCGTGGGCGGTCGAGAGCCAGACGTCGTCGGCGGCGGCGACGCGCACCTCGACGGGGAAGAGCACGGGGTGCTCGAGACGGGACACGAGGGCGCGGAGCTCGGCGAGCACCTCGCCGAGGCGCGCGCGAGGCAGCGCCCACTCCGACTCCACGAACCGGACTCGGCGCGTCGTGGTGAACACCCGGTACGAGCGGTCGCCGTACTCGCGGGCCGAGAGCACCGCGCCGGCGACGCGACCCAGCGGGACGACTGTGCGGGGCAGCGCGCGACCGACCCGGCACAGGGCCCCGAAGGCGGCGTTCTCGACGAGGTCGTACTCCACGAAACGCCGCACCGGGTGCAGAGGCGGCGGCGCCTCGTCGGCCGGCACGCGGTGGTGGCGCTTGACCAGGGCGTGGTCGCCGTACGGGAACCAGTAGAACTCGACGTGGTCGGCGCCGGTGAGCAGGCCGTCGAGGTCGCCGAGCACCTCGTCCAGCGGTTCCGGGCGCTCGCTCGCCCGCAGGGTGAAGGCGGGCACGGCCTGCAGGGTCACGTGGGTGACGACGCCCAGCGCGCCGAGCCCGACGCGGGCGGCGGCGAACAGCTCGGGGCGCTCGGCGGCGTCGGCGTGCACGGGTGTGCCGTCGGCGAGCACGAGGTCGAGCGCGGTGATCTGCGTGGCGAGCCCGCCGAGCCGGGCGCCGGTGCCGTGCGTGCCGGTGGCGACGGCTCCGGCGACGGTCTGGGCGTCGATGTCCCCGAGGTTCGCCAGCGCCAGTCCGTGCGCGTCGAGCGCGGCGTTGAGGGCGCGCAGGGTGGTGCCGGCGCGCACCCGGACGCGCCGGCTCGCGGTGTCCAGCGAGTCGATGCCCGTCCACTGCCGCAGGTCGATCGCGTGGTCGTCGGTGGCGGCGAGCGCGGTGAACGAGTGGCCGCTGCCGCGGGGCCGCAGGTGCGAGCCCCGGGCGGCGTGCACCGCGGCGACGACGTCGTCGACGGACCGGGGGAGGTGCACCTGGGACGGGGTGGCGACCACCGTCCCGGCCCAGTTCCGCCACGTACCGCGAGTCACCTCGGCACCGTAGCGTCGCCGCTGTGATCGATCGCTGGGATCGCGCGACCGCCGACCTCGACCCGCCCTTCGCGATCGTCGATCTGGACGCCTTCGACGCCAACCTCGAAGACCTCGTCGCGCGGGCGGCGGGGCTGCCGATCCGGCCGGCCACCAAGTCCCTGCGGTGCCGCGCCCTCATCGAGCGCGCGGTCGAGCGGCCGGGCGTCACGGGACTGATGTGCTACGCGCTGCGCGAGGCGCTCTGGCACGTCGGGAACAGCACTGCCGGCGACGTCCTCGTCGGCTACCCGACCGTCGACCGCGCGGCGCTCTGCCGGCTCGCCGGCGACGAGCACGCGCGGGCCCGGGTGACGATCATGGTCGACTCCGTCGAGCACCTCGACCTGGTCGAGGGCGTCGTCGGCGCCCGGCACCCCGAGCTGCGCGTGTGCCTCGACCTCGACGCCGCCTGGCGTCCCGTGCCCGGCGTGCACGTCGGCGCCCGCCGGTCACCGGTGCACACGGCCGCCGACGCCGCCCGGCTCGCCCGGGCGATCGCGGCGCGCCCGGCCTTCCGGCTCGTCGGGCTCATGGCCTACGAGGGGCAGATCGCCGGGGTGCCGGACGCCACCGGCTCGCGGGCCCGCGACGCGGCGGTCCGGTGGATGCAGCGACGGTCCGCCGCCGAGCTGGCGGAGCGCCGCGGCGCGGTGGTGCGCGCGGTGCGGGAGGTCGCCGACCTGGAGTTCGTCAACGGCGGCGGCAGCGGCAGCGTCGAGACCACCCGCGCCGACCCGTCGGTCACCGAGATCGCGGCGGGCTCGGCGTTGATCGGCTCGACGCTCTTCGACGGCTACACCCGCATGCACCCGCGGCCCGCCGTCGCCTACGCGCTCCCGGTGGTGCGCCGCCCCGACGGCCGCCACGCCACTCTGGCCGGTGGGGGCTGGGTGGCCTCGGGTCCCGCGGCCGCATCGCGGCTGCCGACCCCGTTCGGCCCCGGCGATCTGGTGCTGACCGGCACCGAGGGGGCCGGCGAGGTGCAGACGCCGGTGACGGGCCACCGGCTCCCGGCGCTCGGCGACCGCGTGTGGATGCGCCACGCCAAGGCCGGCGAGCTCGCCGAGCACGTCACCGAGTACCACGGGATCCGGGGCGACCGGATCGTGCTCACCACCCCGACCTACCGCGGTGAGGGGCAGGCGTTCGGTTGAGGGGAGCTCTAGCGCTGCTCCTCCGGCCCGCCCGGCACCCAGAGCACGTCGCCGCCCGGGTTGGCCACGCGCCCGAGGATGAACAGCAGGTCCGAGAGCCGGTTGAGGTAGTGCGCGGGAAGCGTGCTCGTCCGGTCGGGGTCGGCCGCGATGACGGCCCAGGTGCTGCGCTCGGCGCGACGGGTGACCACCCGCGCGATGTTCAGGTACGCGGCCGCGGGGGTGCCCCCGGGCAGGATGAACGAGTCGAGCTTGGGGAGATCCTCGTTGAACTCGTCGCACCAGCCCTCGAGCCGCTCGATCTGGCGCTCGGTGACGCGCAGCGGCGGGTACTCCGGGTTCTCGATCACCGGGGTGGCGAGGTCGGCGCCGACGTCGAAGAGGTCGTTCTGGATCTGGCGCAGCGGCGCGACGATCGCCTCCGGCGGCGACCCGACGGAGAGCGCGACGCCGATCGCGGCGTTCGCCTCCTCGGAGTCGGCGTAGGCCGAGAGCCTCGGGTCGGTCTTGGGCACGCGCGAGAAGTCCGACAGGCCCGTCGTCCCGTCGTCGCCGGTGCGCGTGTAGATCCGGGTCAGGTGTACGGCCACGGCGTCAGTCTAGGGACGCGGCGAGGTGCGCGGAGGACCGGAGACCGGGACCTCGATGGTCGTCCCGCGGCGCCGCGGCGCGGCCCCGCGTCGGAGAAGGGGGCCCGCACCGGCGCCGCCGACGGTGCGCTCCGGGCCGACGGGTAGCGTCCTGTCGCGATGAACGAGCACTTCGTGGTGCGCGGCTCGGGCCCGCTGTCCGGGGCCGTCGACGTCGTCGGCGCCAAGAACAGCGTGCTCAAGCTCATGGCGGCGGCGTTGCTGGCCGAGGGCCGGACGATCCTGACGAACTGCCCCGAGATCCTCGACGTCCCGCTGATGGCCGACGTCCTGCGCAGCCTCGGCTGCACGGTCGACGTCGCCGGCGCGACGGTGACGATCGATGTGCCGGCCGATCTCACCTCCGAGGCCGACTACCGCTCGGTCTCGCGGCTGCGGGCCTCGGTGTGCGTGCTCGGGCCGCTCGTCGCCCGCTGCCGTCGCGCGGTGGTGCCCCTGCCGGGTGGCGACGCCATCGGCTCGCGGCCCCTCGACATGCACCAGGCGGGACTGCGCCTGCTCGGGGCGTCGAGCGAGATCTCCCACGGGTGCGTGGTCGCGGACGCCGAGACGCTGCGCGGCGCCCAGATCTGGCTCGACTTCCCCAGCGTCGGGGCCACCGAGAACATCCTCATGGCCGCCGTCTTCGCCGACGGCACGACCGTGATCGACAACGCCGCGCGCGAGCCCGAGATCGTCGACCTCGTGACGATGCTCCAGCAGATGGGCGCCAAGATCGAGGGCGGCGGTACGTCGACGCTCACCGTGCACGGCGGCGGGGCGCTCACGCCCACGAACCACCGGGTGATCGGCGACCGCATCGTGGGCGCCACCTGGGGCTTCGCCGCGGCCATGGCCGGCGGGGACGTCACCGTGCGCGGCGTCGACCCCCATCACCTCGACCTCGTGCTCGACCGGCTCGCGCAGGCGGGCGCCGAGGTCAGCGCGCAGGAGGAGGGCTTCCGGGTCGTCATGGGGAGCCGTCCGCGCTCCGTCGACTGGGTGACGCTGCCCTACCCGGGCTTCGCCACCGACCTCCAGCCGATGGCGATCGCGCTCTCCGCCATCTCCGAGGGCACCTCCATGATCACCGAGAACGTGTTCGAGGGCCGGTTCCGGTTCGTCGAGGAGATGGTCCGGCTGGGCGCCGACGCCCGCACCGACGGCCACCACGCCGTCGTCCGTGGCGTGCGGCGGCTCTCGTCGGCGCCGGTCTGGGCGTCCGACATCCGCGCGGGCGCCGGGCTCGTTCTCGCCGGGCTGTGCGCCGACGGGGAGACCGAGGTCTGGGACGTCGCCCACATCGACCGCGGCTACCCGCTGTTCGTCGAGAACCTCGCCGCCCTCGGCGGCGGCATCCACCGGGTGGTCGCGCCGCCGGTGCGCTGATTCCCTCGTGAGTGAAGTTCGGGGCTATCGCCCCGAAGATCACTCACAGTGCGTGCAGCACCAGGCGGGCGTCGTTCGCGTCGCGGGGGAAGGCCAGCAGCGCCCAGCCGTCCTCGCGGTGGCTGACCGTCACCCGCACCTTCTCGCGGGCCAGCTTGCCGACGAGCACGTCGGCGGCCTCGCGGGTGGGCACCACGGCGACGGTCTCGAGCAGGCCGAGATCGCCGTTCTCGTCGGGCAGCGCGCCCTGCGGGCCACGGCCGAACGTCCACCGCAGCAGCCCGGCGATGAAGATCATGAGCGAGATCGCCATCAGGATCTCGCCGATCGAGCCGATCATGTGTGTCTCCTCCGGACCCGACCATCCTGACCGATCCTGTGGCTGACGGCATCCCGTCGGCCGCCCCGCGGGCCGGACCCGTCGGTAACATCAGCGGGTCATCCGGCAGGTGACGCGATGCTGCCAGGTGACACGATGAGGAGGTCCCACGTGCCCTACCCCAGCGACGACGCCCGCGACCGGCCCTGGGTCATGCGCACCTACGCCGGCCACTCGTCGGCGCGCGCGTCGAACGAGCTCTACCGGCGCAACCTGGAGAAGGGGCAGACCGGCCTCTCGGTCGCGTTCGACCTGCCCACGCAGACCGGGTACGACCCCGACGCCGAGCTCGCCAAGGGTGAGGTCGGGAAGGTCGGCGTGCCCGTGTCGCACATCGGGGACATGCGGGCGCTGTTCGACCGGATCCCGCTCGACGAGGCCAACACCTCGATGACGATCAACGCCACGGCGATGTGGATGCTCGCGCTCTACGTCACCGTCGCCGACGAGCAGGGCGCCGACCGGGCGAAGCTCGCGGGCACCACCCAGAACGACATCGTCAAGGAGTACCTCTCCCGCGGGACCTACGCGTTCCCGCCCGGGCCGAGCGTCCGGCTGATCACCGACATGATCGCCTGGACCTACACGAACGTCCCCAAGTGGAACCCGATCAACATCTGCAGCTACCACCTGCAGGAGGCGGGGGCGACGCCGACGCAGGAGGTCGCCTACACGCTCTCGACGGCGATCGCGGTGCTCGACGCGGTCCGCGACTCGGGCCAGGTGCCCGAGGACGACTTCGGCCAGGTCGTCGGGCGCATCTCGTTCTTCGTCAACGCGGGCCTGCACATCATCGAGGAGATCGCGAAGCTGCGGGCGTTCTCGCAGCTCTGGGACGAGCTGTGCCGCGAGCGCTACGGCGTCGACGACGCCAAGATGCGGCGCTTCCGCTACGGCGTGCAGGTCAACTCCCTGGGGCTCACCGAGGCCCAGCCGGAGAACAACGTCCAGCGCATCGTGCTGGAGATGCTCGCGGTGACGCTGTCGAAGGACGCCCGGGCCCGCGCGGTGCAGCTGCCGGCGTGGAACGAGGCGCTCGGCCTGCCCCGGCCGTGGGACCAGCAATGGGCGCTGCGGATGCAGCAGGTGCTGGCCTACGAGACCGACCTGCTCGACCACGACGACATCTTCGCGGGCTCGCACGTCATGGAGGCCAAGACGGCCGCCATCGTCGAGGGGGCGCGCGCCGAGATGGCCAAGGTCGCCGAGATGGGCGGCGCCGTGCCCGCCGTCGACTCCGGTTACATGAAGTCGCAGCTCGTCTCGTCGCTCGCGCAGCGGCGGATGCGCCTGGAGTCCGGCGAGGACGTCGTGGTGGGCGTCAACAAGTTCACCTCCACCGAGCCCAGCCCGCTGCAGGCCGAGGGCGCCGACGCGATCTTCACCGTCGACAGGTCGGTGGAGGACGAGGCCGCCAAGGCCGTGCAGGAGTGGCGCTCGGGCCGCGACCAGGTCGTCGCGGACGCGGCGCTCGACCGCCTGCGCGAGGCCGCGACCACCGACGAGAACCTCATGGAGGCGACGCTCGCGTGCGCCCGCGCCGGGGTCACCACCGGCGAGTGGGCGGGGGCGCTGCGCGACGTCTTCGGCTCGTACCGGGCGCCGACCGGGGTGTCCGGGGCGTCCTCGGGCGCCGGGGAGGCGCCCGAGGACCTGACCGCGGTGCGCGCCCGCGTCAAGGCGACCGCCGAGGAGATGGGCACGGCGTCGCTGCGCATGCTCGTCGGCAAGCCGGGTCTCGACGGGCACTCCAACGGCGCCGAGCAGATCGCCGTACGCGCCCGCGACGCGGGCTTCGAGGTGATCTACCAGGGCATCCGGCTCACGCCCGCCGAGATCGTCGCGGCGGCCGTGCAGGAGGGCGTGCACGTCGTGGGCCTGTCGGTGCTGTCGGGCTCGCACCTCGAGGTCGTCCCCGCCGTGCTCGACGGGCTGGCCCGTGCGGGCGCCGAGGACATCCCGGTGGTCGTCGGTGGCATCATCCCGCCGAAGGACGCGGAGCAGCTCCAGCGCCTCGGCGTGCACCGCGTCGTGACGCCGAAGTCGTACTCGCTGACCGGGATCATGGGCGAGTTCGTCGACGTGATCCGCGAGGCGCACGGGCTGGACGCGCCGGCGGCGGTGTGAGCCGGCGCGTCCACACCCGCGGTCACCCGGGCACGCGGTCCAGGAAGCCGTGGACGCGCTCGAGCCGCCCGTCCTCGGCCACCTCGGCGACGTCGAACCCGATCACCACGGGCTCGGCGCCTGCCGGGCCGAGGTGCCAGGTGAATCGGACGACGTCGTGGTGGGCGTCGAGCACCTCGCCGGGGGAGAAGGTCAGGCCGGCGAACTGCTCCTGGGCGCCGGCGATCAGCGCGTCGACGCCGTCGTGACCCCGGACGTCGGCCAGCGGGTCGACGTAGCGGGCGTCGGGTGTGAACGCCGCGGCGATCGCCTCGCGCCGTGCGGCGGGGTCGGTCGCGTTCCAGGCGGCGAGGTAGCGCTGGACGAGGGCGGCGGTGTCGGTGGTGTCGGTCATGAGGTCCTCCTCGGTGCGTCGTGCTGACGGGGAGAACCCTCACCGCGGGCCGGTAGGCGGGTCGATGACCTCGTGGGTCATGGACGATCAGCGCCCCGTCCCGCGAGGCTTCCGCCATGAGCGACGACCTGATCGGGTCCATGCCCTTCGCCGCCGGGCTCGGCATCCGGCTGGAGACCGCCGGCCCCGACGAGACCGTCGCCGTCCTGCCCTGGTCCGACGCGCACACCACGGCCGGCGGCCTGCTGCACGGCGGCGCGCTGATGACCCTGGCCGACACCGCGGGCGCCGTCTGCGCGTACCTCGGGCTGCCGGCGGGGGCGCGGACGGCGACGACGCAGTCGGGCACGTACCTGCTGCGCGCGGTGTCGGGCTCCTCGGGCTCCTCGGGCTCCGAGGTCCGGGCGACGGCCCGTCCCGTGCACTCCGGGCGCACCCAGATCGTCGTGCAGACCGACGTCACCGACGACCGGGGCCGCCTCGTCGCCCGGACGACCCAGACGCAGGCCGTGCTGCCGGCCTGACCTCGGCCTTCCGGGGACCGGAAACGACGCCCTGCGCGGGGTGTGGCCCGCGCCACGATCCGCGGCGACCGATCCCGGCGATCTCGGAGGACCCGATGCCGCGCCCCACCCTGCTCCTCGTCCACGGCGCCTGGCACGGCTCCTGGTTCTGGGAGCCACTCGTCGACGAGCTCGGGGAGTTCGACGTGCGCACCGTCGACCTGCCCAGCTGCACCGGGGGCCCGGACGAGCTGGGCGGCCTGGAGGACGACGCGCAGACGGTGCGGGAGGCGATCGCGGCGATCGACGGCCCGGTCGTCGTGGTCGCGCACTCCTACGGCGGGCTGCCGGTGTCGGAGGCGGCCAGCGGGCGGGTGACGCACCTGGTCTATCTCTGCGCTTTCATGCTGGAGGCGGGGGAGTCGTTGCTCGCCGCGGCCGGCGGCACCCCGCCGCCGTGGTGGGAGGTGCACGAGCGGCACATCGTCGCGACGACCCCCGAAGCCGTCTTCTACAACGACCTCGACCCCGCCACCGCGGCGTCGGCGGCCGGCAGGCTCGGACTGCTGAGCCGGGCCGCCACCGAAACGCCCCTCACCCGGGCCGCCTGGCACGACACCCCGAGCACCTACGTCGTCTGCGACCGCGACGCGGCGATCCCCTCGTCCGCGCAGGAGGCGATGGCCCAGCGGGCCGGGACCGTCGTGCACCTCGACGCCGGGCACTCCGCGGCGATGTCGCGGCCGCAGGAGGTGGCGTCGGTGGTACGCGGGGCGGCGTCGTGAGCCGTCGTCAGACCTCCTCCTCGTCGTCCTTGGCGGCGCCGCGCTTCTTGAGGAAGCCGAAGCCGGGGATGCCGTCGATGGCCTGACGCAGGTCCTTGGTGACGTCGAGCAGCTCGTGGAGGTCCGGTCCGACGCGATCGAGGGTCGCGAGGATCGGCATGATGTCGGTGACCATGTGCTCGGTGAACTGGGGCATCTCGTCGACGAGCTTGATCAGCGCGTCGACCTCCTCCGGGCTGAGCTCGTCGACGAACCGGCCGGCGAGCGGCGCGGCCCGCTGGAGCATCGGCTGGTAGAGGTCCAGGAGCTCCTGGGCCGACCGGCTCGTCTCCCCGGCGCCCTCGACGATCCCCCGCGCGCCGTCGGTGATCTGCTTGGCGTCGCCGACGACGCCCTCGGCGCCACTCGTGATGGATCGGGCGGACTCGACGACCTCGTTCGCGCCGCTGGTGATCGAGCGGGCGGAGGTGACCACCTCGTCGGCCCCGGAGGTGATCGAGCGGGCGGAGGTGACGACCTCCTCCGCGCCGCCGGTGATGCGACGGGCCGACTCGACGACGTCGTCGGCACCCAGCGTGATCTTGCGGGCGCTGCCCACGACCTCCTCGGCGCCCGCGGTGATCGACCGCGCGGAGCCGACGACCTCCTCGGCACCGGAGGTGATCGACCGGGCGCTGCCCACGACCTCCTCGGCGCCCGCGGTGATCGAGCGCGCGGAGCCGACGACCTCCTCGGCCCCGGAGGTGATCGATCGGGCGCTCCCGACCACCTCGTTCGCGCCCTCGGTGATGCTCCGGGCCTCGCCGAGGACGCCGTCGACGCGCTCCATGACGCCGTCGACCCGGACCACGATGCCGTCGGCGCGGTCCACCAGCCCGTCGACGCGGTCGGCCAGCGTGCCGAGCACGCCCACCAGCCGCGTCACCTCGTCGAGCAGCGCGTCCACCCGCCCGGGCAGCCGCGCGCCGACGTCGACGAGCTCGCCGACCCAGCCGAGCACCGACCGCCCGGTGTCCACCACCTCGCCCGGGGAGGGCACCGCCAGCGGACCGAACCGCACCAACGCCATGCCCCCACTCTGCCCGCGAGCCCGCGGCGCCACGCGCCCACGCCGTGTCGAGATGGGGGATTTCCTGACGTTGAGCGTCAGCGTGGCCCCCAGGCTGGTCTGAGGGCGCTAGAGCGAACGGAGCAGCAGGAGCGCGTAGGCGGCGAGGGTCTGGGCGTCGGTGATCTCGCCGTCACGGACTCGCCGCTCGAACTCGGCGCGGGGGACCCAGGCGAAGCGCATGTCGGCCTCGGTGTCCTCGCGGGCCGGCTCGCCGGCGGTGAGGTCGGTGGCGAGGTAGGCCCGCCCGCGCTGGGAGGACAGCCCGGGAGCGACGTCGAGCAGCCCCAGGTAGGTCCAGGTGGCCGCGGTCAGGCCGGTCTCCTCGCGGAGCTCCTGGGCGGCGAGCTCCGGGGCGGCCATTTCCGCACGGTCGGGGGCGGTGCCCTGCGGGAACTCCCAGCGCCGCAGCCCCAGCGGGTAGCGGTACTGCTCGACCATGGCCAGCCGGTCCCCGTCGAGGGCCACGACCAGCGCGTAGTCGGGCTTGTCGACCACCCCGTAGACGCCCTCGGCCCCGCCGGGGCGACGGAAGGTGTCCTCGCGCAGGGTCATCCAGGGGTTGGCGTAGACCTCGCGGGTGCTCGTCGTGACGGGGTGCTCCACACCCCGGGATGATCCACGTCGGCCGTCTCCTAGTGTTCGGGTCGTGCGCCTCGTCATCGCCCGATGCACGGTCGACTACGACGGCCGCCTCACCGCCCACCTGCCGAGCGCGCTACGGCTGCTGCTGGTCAAGGCGGACGGGTCGGTCAGCGTCCACGCCGACGACCGCGCCTACAAGCCGCTGAACTGGATGAGCCCGCCGTGCTGGCTCACAGAGGCCCCCGGCGTCTGGACCGTGAAGAACAAGGCCGACGAGACGCTGACGATCACCCTCGAGGAGATCCAGCACGACTCGTCCCACGAGCTCGGCGTCGACCCGGGGCTGGTGAAGGACGGCGTCGAGGCGCACCTCCAGCAGCTGCTCGCCCAGCACGTCACGACACTGGGGGAGGGGTGGACGCTCGTCCGCCGCGAGTACCCCACCGCGATCGGGCCGGTCGACCTGCTCTGCCGCGACGCCGACGGAGGGTCCGTCGCCGTGGAGATCAAGCGCCGCGGCGAGATCGACGGCGTCGAGCAGCTGACCCGCTACCTCGAGCTGCTCAACCGCGACCCGCTGCTCGCCCCGGTGGCCGGTATCTTCGCGGCGCAGCAGATCAAGCCCCAGGCCAAGGTGCTCGCGAACGACCGCGGCATCCGCTGCGTCACGCTCGACTACGACGCCCTGCGCGGCGCGGTCGTGGACGAGTTCCGGCTGTTCTGACGCCCGTGGGCGGCCGTCTCTCCCGCGCACTCGCGCGACGGCTCGGACGGAGTCGCCTGCGCGAGCACCTGCCCGCCGAGGTCGACGGCGAGTGCGTCTTCTGTCGCATCGTCGACGGGCGCGGCGAGGCGAGTGTCGTGGCCTCCTCCGACCGCGCCGTCGCGTTCCTGGACCTGCAGCCTCTCGTCCCGGGCCACGTGCTCGTCGTCCCGCGGGCGCACGCCGCGCACCTCGCCGACGTCGAGGACGTCGACGGGGCCGCACTGTGGTCGCTCGCGGCGCGTGTGGCCGCGGGTCTGCGGGCGGCGGGCCTCGCCGACGGCGTCAACCTCCTGCTCGCCGACGGTGCGGTGGCCTGGCAGACGGTGTGGCACGTCCACCTGCACGTCATCCCGCGCCGGCGCGGTGACGGGCTGCGCCTCCTGGCCGCCTGGACCCGTCCGGAGCGGGCGCGCCTCGACGCCACGGCCGAGCAGATCCGCGCATCGCTCGAGTGATCGACGGAAGAATACGGACACTGGATGTCTGCGACGGCACTTCGCTGACATGGCTCGAACGGTCGCGCCTGACCGCTACTGGTGCGTAGATTCGCGCCATGACGAGCACCCGCGACGCGGTGTCGGTCCCCGCGAGCGAGCAGCCGGACACCTTCGACTCCCTGGATCCCCGCAACGGCCAGGTGATCGCCAGCTACCCGCGCCACACGCCCGAGCAGGTCGGCGAGGTCGTCGCGCGGGCGCGGCGGGCGTCGCGGTGGTGGAACGACCTCGGGTTCGACGGCCGGGCCCGCAAGCTCGCGGCCTGGCGGCAGCTGCTCGACCGCCGGCGCGACGAGCTCGCCGCCGTGGTCAGCCGGGAGACCGGCAAGCCGCTCGACGACGCCCGGATCGAGGGCATCCTCGCGCTCGACCACCTGCACTGGGCGGCCAAGAACGCCGCGAAGGTGCTCGGCCCGCGCAACGCGGCGGCCGGCCTGCTGATGGTCAACCACAAGGCCAGCGTCGAGTACCCGCCGATGGGCGTCGTCGGGGTGCTCGGGCCCTGGAACTACCCCGTCTTCACCCCGATGGGCTCGATCGTCTACGCGCTGGCCGCGGGCAACACCGTGGTGTTCAAGCCCAGCGAGCTCACCCCGGGCGTCGGGAAGTGGCTGGTCGACAGCTTCGCCGAGGCCGTCGGTGAGGACGCGGTGTTCCAGCTGATCACCGGCGAGGGCGAGACCGGGGCCGCGCTGTGCCGCGCCGGCGTCGACAAGGTCGCGTTCACCGGGTCGACGGCCACCGCGAAGAAGGTCATGGCCACCTGCGCCGAGACGCTGACGCCGGTGCTCGTCGAGTGCGGCGGCAAGGACGCCCTGTTGGTGGACGCCGACGCCGACCTCGACGACGCGGCGGCGGCTGTCGTGTGGGGCGCGATGTCCAACGCCGGGCAGACCTGCGTCGGCGTCGAGCGGGTCTACGTCGTCGACGCGGTGGCCGAGGACCTCCTCGACCGGGTCGCCGCCCGCGCCGCCACCATCGCGCCCGGGGGCGCACCCGACGCCCACTACGGGCCGATCACCATGCCCTCGCAGCTCGGGGTCATCTCCGGCCAGATCGACGACGCGCTGTCCCGCGGCGGGCGGGCCGTCGTCGGCGGGCGGGACTCCGTGCGCGCGCCCTACGTCGAGCCCGTGGTGCTCGCCGACGTCCCCGAGGACAGCTCCGCGGTCACCGACGAGACCTTCGGGCCCACCGTGGTGGTCAACCGCGTCCGCGACATCGACGAGGCCGTCGACCACGCCAACGCCTCGCGCTACGGCCTGGGCGCCTCGGTGTTCGCCAAGTCCCGCGGCCACGAGGTCGCCCGCCGGCTGCGCGCCGGCATGGTGTCGGTGAACGGGGTCATCGCCTTCGCGGGCATCCCGTCGCTGCCCTTCGGCGGCGTCGGCGACTCCGGCTTCGGGCGCATCCACGGCGTCGACGGGCTGCGCGAGTTCACCCGGCCGCTGGCGATCTCCGAGCGCCGCTTCCGCAGCGTCAACGTCATGACCTTCGACCGTCCGGGCTGGGTCGTGAAGGTCCTCGCCGTACTGGTCAGCGTGCTGTACGGGCGGCGGCGCTGACGGACAGGCTCCCGCCTGCACGTCCTCACCGGGCCCAGCCCCTCGTCCGGCTTCCCGAGACCCGAGGAGGTCGCGCGGATCCTTCGCGCTCCCCGAACGGGCGCAGGAGTGGAACACCGGGCGCCCGAGTAGCGATGCTTGTCCGGAGACGGTCGGACGGCCGCCCCGGAGAGGACCGCGATGCCCGGCGAGCACACCCTCGGCGACCTCGTCGAGATCGACGACCGCACCGTCCTGGTGATCGGGCAGGAGCTCGACGTCGCCCACGAGCAGCCGGACGTCGGCCACGCGCTCGTGCACCGCGCGGGGGAGTACCTGGTCCTCGTCGACACGGGCGTGACGGAGGCCTTCCGCGCCGCCCTACGGGCGGCGGTCGACCGGGTCGGGCCCTGGTCGCGGCTGCTGCTGCTCACCACGCACGGCCACACCGACCACGTCGGCAACAACGACCTCGTCGACGAGCTCGCCGCCGAGCGTGGCTTGCCGGCGGAGCACTGGGTCCCGGCGCGGGACCTCGCGCAGATGCGCGACCCGGTCACCTACTGGGAGCACGCCTTCGAGCGGATCGCCGGCGTGGCCGCGCTGCCGGCGCCCCCGGCGCTGGCCGCGAGAAAGATCGTCTCGCTGTTCCAGCCGCTGCGCCCGTTCGGCGCCACGACCCGGGCCTATGAGGAGCGCCCGCTCGAGCGCCTGCGGCTCGGCTCGGCGCGGATGACCGGGTGGTCCTTCGCCGACGGCGCCGTCCGCGTGCTGCGCAGCCAGGGGCACACCGCGGGGCACGTCGTCGTCCACCTGCGCGATACCGGCCTCGTCCACCTCGGCGACGAGGCCAACGGCGGCTGCGGGGCGATGCCCGACGCCGACCAGCTCAAGCTGCACACGGTCCTGGGCGCCGTCGCCACCGCGGTCGCCGACGGCGCGGTGGCGACCGTGACGCAGGCGCACGACGCCGCCGTCCGGCGCGGTGACGACGCGGTGGCCCATCTCGACGAGCTCGTCGACCAGGGCGTGGCCCTGCAGGACGCGGCACTGGAGGTCACCGCCGGCCACGAGCCGGTCGATCCGCACCGGTTCCTCGACGACTTCACCCGGAAGATCTCCGAGGTCGGCGGCGGGCCGAACCCGAACCCCGTGTTCACCGGGATGATGGCGGTGAACGTGCTCGCCGAGATCGGCCTGCGGCCCGACCGCGGTCGCGACGACCAGTCCTGGTCGCGCCCCGCGCCGACCGACCCGGAGCCGGTCGCGGGGATGCCCCACGGCCTCGCCCTCCTGCCGGCCGCCGCGGCGATGGTCGGCTGGAAGCTGCGGGGACGGGACAGGTGAGCGCACCGGCGGGCGAGGTGTCGCCCCAGCGGTGGCTGGTCCTCGTCGCGATGACCGGCTCGCTGTCGATGATCATGCTCGACCAGACGGTGGTGTCGGTCGCCCTGCCGACGATGGGGCGCGACCTGTCGCTGTCGCCGGGCGCGCAGCAGTGGGTGGTCAACGCCTACGTCCTGGCGCTCGCGGCCCTGGTGGCCCTCGGGGGCAAGGCCGCGGACCTGCTCGGTCCGCGGCGGGCGTTCCGGTCCGGGGTGAGCCTGTTCTTCCTCGCCTCCGTCGGCTGCGGGCTGGCCCCGGCGGGGGAGTTCGGCGAGGCGACGATCCTCGCCTGCCGGACGCTGCAGGGGGCCGGAGCGGCGCTGATGGTGCCGGTGTCGGGCGCGATCGTCATCGCCTCGTTCGGGCCGGGGGAGCGCGGGCGGGCCATGGCGATCTTCGCCGGCATCAGCCAGATCTTCGTGGCGCTCGGGCCGCTCATCGGCGGGCTCCTCACCGAGTACGTGTCCTGGCGCGCGGTGTTCTTCCTCAACGTCCCGGTCGGCATCGCGACGCTCGTGCTCGTCGCAATCGCCCCGGTCCCCGCGGCGCGCGTCCCCGGGGCCGCCGTCCGGCCCCTCGACGTGCTGCTCGTCGTGGCGGGTCTGGCCGCGACGACGTTCGGGATCCAGCTCGCGGGCACCGACGGCCTCTCGTCGCCGCTGGTCCCGGCCCTGCTCGTCGGCGGGCTCGCGGCGACGGGCTGGTTCGTCGTGCGCCAGGTGCGGGCGGCCGACCCGCTGATCCACGTCCGGCTGTTCACCGACCGCGCCTTCACCGGTGACGCCGCCGTCATGGGGTTCGTGCAGTTCGGGCTGCTCGGCCTGGTGCTCTACAGCTCGATCTACCTGCAGGAACTGCTCGGCTTCGGACCCATGGCGGCCGGGCTCGCCGTCCTGCCGCTGATCCTGCCGCTCACCGTGGCCGCCCAGCTCGGAGGACGCTGGTTCGACCGAGCAGGCGTCCGCGGTCCGGTGATCACCGGCCTGGTCCTCTGCGCGGTCGGGACCGTCCTCTGGCTGCTCGCGCTGCCGGGCCTGGAGTACGCCCTCCAGACGCCCGGGATGGCCCTGGTCGGCATCGGTCTCGGGCTGACGCTGTCGCCGACCAACACCGACGCGCTCGCCCGTGTCGGCGTCTCGGAGCGCACCCAGGCCTCGGGGGTCGTGCAGACCGTCCGCCAGCTCGGCGGCACGCTCGGCGTCGCGGTCATCGGTGCCGTGGTGATCGCGGCGGACGGGGAGACGCCGGGGCAGACCGCCGCGCCGTCCGGGATCGCCGCCGGGTTCTGGGTCGCGGCGGTGGCGTTCGCGCTCGCCGCGCTGGTCGGCGCGACCCTCCTGGCCCGGCGCGACACGCCCGTGCCTACCGGAACGGTCAAGCTACCCGCGAGTAGAGACCCATCCCTCGGGTCGGGGTGAGACGCCGCCGCGCATGGCAGGATCGCGCCCGGACAACCGTCGTCGGCAGGAAGGTCGGACGTGGCGCGCGAATTCGCCCGGGTGGGAGTGGTCGGTCTCGGCACCATGGGGGCGGGCATCGTCGAGGTGTTCGCCCGCGCGGGGATCGAGGTGGTCGCCGTCGAGGTCGAGGCCGCCGCCGCGGACCACGGCCGCGAGACCCTCGAGGCCTCGACCCAGCGGGCCGTGGACCGCTCCAAGCTCGCCGCCGAGGACCGCGAGGCGCTGCTGTCCCGCGTGCGCGTCACCACCAACCTCGACGACCTCGCCGACGCCGACCTCGTGGTCGAGGCCGTCCCCGAGCGCCTCGAGCTCAAGGCCGAGGTGTTCGGCGCGCTGGACAAGGTGTGCGGCCCGGAGACGATCTTCGCGTCCAACACCTCGTCGCTGTCGATCACCGAGCTGTCGGTGCGCACCGAGCGGCCGCACCAGGTCGTCGGCATGCACTTCTTCAACCCCGCGCCCGTCCAGGCGCTGGTCGAGGTCGTGCGCACCGTCGTCACCGACCCCGAGGTGCTCTCCGACGTCACCGCCCTGGCCGTGACGCTCGGCAAGAGCCCGGTGGTGTGCGGCGACCGCGCCGGGTTCATCGCCAACAACCTGCTCTTCACCTACCTCAACCAGGCCGTGGGCATGTTCGAGGCCCACTACGCCGGGCGCGAGGACCTCGACGCGGCCATGCGCTTCGGCTGCGGCTACCCGATGGGCCCGCTCGCGCTGATGGACCTCATCGGCCTCGACACGGCCTACGAGATCCTCGACACGATGTACAAGCAGTCGCGCAACCAGCGGCACGCGCCGGCCCCGATCCTCAAGCAGATGATCACCGCCGGCCTGCTGGGCCGGAAGTCCGGGCGCGGCTTCTACACCTACGCCGCCCCCGGATCGCCCGAGGTGGTCGCGGACTCGCTGACCCCGCCGCCGCCCGGCCAGGAGGCCGTCGACCAGCGCGCGATCTCGACGGTCGGCGTCGTCGGCACCGGGACGATGGCCACCGGCATCGCCGAGGTGTTCGCGAAGGCCGGGTACGACGTCGTGGTCCGCGCGCGCACCGAGGCCAAGGGCGAGGGCGTCGTCGCCGGCATCCGGAAGTCGCTGGAGAAGGCGGTGGTCAAGGGCAAGCTCAGCGAGTCCGCCCGCGACGAGACCCTCGCCCGCGTCCGCCCGACGACGACGTTCGACGACCTCGCGGGCGCCGACCTCGTCGTGGAGGCCGTCGCCGAGGACCTCGAGGTCAAGCAGGCCGTCTTCGGGGCGCTCGACGATGTCTGCAAGCCCGGCGCGATCCTCGCCACCACCACGTCGTCGCTGCCGGTGGTCGAGTGCGCCGCGGCGACCCATCGCCCCGACGACGTCATCGGGATGCACTTCTTCAACCCGGCGTCGGTGATGAAGCTGGTCGAGATCGTCAGCCCGATCACGACCTCGCCGGACGTGACGTCGACCGTGCGGGCGGTCACGGCGAAGATCGGCAAGCACCCGGTCCTCTGCGGCGACCGCGCCGGCTTCATCGTCAACGCCCTGCTCTTCCCGTACCTCAACGACGCGACGGCGATGCTCGAGGCGAACTATGCCACCGCCGACGACATCGACTCGGCCATGAAGAACGGCTGTGGCCTGCCCATGGGGCCGTTCGCGCTGCTCGACGTCGTGGGTCTCGACGTGTCGCTCGCGATCGAGCGGTCGCTCTACCTGGAGTTCCGCGTGCCCGGGTTCGCCCCGGCGCCGCTGCTCGAGCACCTCGTCACCGCCGGCCGCCTGGGCCGCAAGACCGGCCAGGGCTTCCGGGACTACCAGAAGAAGTAGGTCTCCCGCGCCCGATGGCCCGCCGCTCGCGTCGCCACCCCGTTCGCCCCGCACCGGCCCCTCCGCCGCTGCGGGGCGGCTGGGTGCGCGAGGAGGGCGGCTGGACGGTGCGATCGATCAGCGGGACGGCCGCGACGAAGACCTACCGCTGTCCGGGCTGCCACCAGGAGATCCCGCCGCGCACGCCGCACGTGGTCGCGTGGCCTGCCGACGAGGTCGAGGACGACGACAGCGCCAACAGCGAGCGCCGGCACTGGCACACCGGATGCTGGCGCCGGGAGCGCGCCCGGTCCGGGTGAGCCGCTAGCGCGTGGGCGCGCCGGTGCGCTGCTCGGGCGCCTGGGCCCCGCCGAGGTCGCCGCCGTGCCCGTTGCCCGCCTCACCGTGCGGGGTCGGTGAGGGACGCGGGGCGGAGGCCGGCGGGTCGGGCAGGACCGGGCGCTGCTCGGTGCCGCCCTCGTCGGGGAACGCGTCGACGGCGGGCAGGGCGCCCAGTGCCGCGCGCAGCATGTTCAGCTGCCCACCCACGCGGTCACGCAGCCGCCGCATCTCGGCGACCTCGGCGTCGGCCTCGCGCAGCCGGCGGCGGGCCTCCTCGGCGGCGTCCTGCACGTGCTTCTCGGCGCGCTCCTTCGAGGCCTGCTCGTCGGCCTCCAGCTGGCGCATCGCCTCCCGGCGGCGGGCGGCCATGGCCACCGAGAAGTCGGTCTCGACCTGCTCGCGGGTCGCCCGGCCCTCGGCGTCGAGGCGGTCGCGCTCCTGCTCGGACTCGGTGCGCAGGCGCGCGGCCTCGGCCCGCGCCCCGTCCATGAGCGCGCGGTGCTCGTCCTCCATCGCCCGGCGGCGCCGGTCGTTGTCGGCGAGGCCCTCGTCGTAGCGGGTGCGCGCCCGCTCGGCGTCCGCCTCGGCGCGCTCGTGCAGCTCACGGGCCTGCCGACGGGCCTCGTCGAGCGTGCCGCGGGCCTGGTCCTCGGCCTCCTGCACCGTGGAGCGGGCCTGCTCCTCGGCGTGCTCGACCGTGCGGCGGGCGCGGTCCTCGGCGCCGGCGACGACGGTGCGCGCGTGCTCGTCCGCCTCGCCGGTCTTGCGGCGGGCGTACTCGTCGGCGTCCGCGCGGACGCTGCGAGCCGCCTCGGCGGCGTCGTCGCGCATCGCGCGGGTCTCGTCCTGGGCCAGGCGCAGCATGCGCTGGAGGCGCTCCGAGAGCCCCTCCATGGTGTCCGGCGGCGCGGAGAGCCGGTCGACCTGGGCCCGCAGGTCCTCCACGTAGGCGCGGTGGTGGTCCAGCGCGCGGGCGAGCTCGGTGGCCTGGGCCACCGCGGCGTCGCGGTCGGCGGTGAGGATCCGCAGGTCGGCCTCGACGCGGTCGAGGTGCTCCTCGACCTGGCCGCGGTCGTATCCGCGGCGCACGACGTCGAAGCCGGTCCCCAGCGGCAACAGCTCGTGCTCGTCGGACGGCATGCGGGTCACGGTACCGGCGGCGCGGGGGCCGCTCCACGGACGGGTGAGGCCGAACGGATGGTCCTCACACCCCGCGGAAGCGGTTGATCGAGGCCTCGTGCTGCGCGCGCTTCTCGGTGTCCGTGACGCCGAGGCCCTCCTCGGGAGCGAGGCAGAGCACGCCGACCTTGCCCTGGTGGTTGTTGTGGTGGACGTCGTTGGCCGCCTCGCCGGTCTCCTCCAGCGCGTAGGTCTTCGACACCGTGGGGTGGATCTTCCCCTGGGCCACCAGGCGGTTCGCCAGGTAGGCCTCCTTGTAGTTCGCGAAGTGCGACCCGATGATCCGCTTGAGGTTCATCCACAGGTACCGGTTGTCGTACTGGTGCATGAAGCCCGACGTGGAGGCGCAGGTGACGATCGTGCCGCCGCGCTTGGCGACGTAGACCGAGGCGCCGAAGGTCTCGCGGCCCGGGTGCTCGAACACGATGTCGGGGTCGTCGCCGCCGGTCAGCTCACGGATCTTCGAGCCGAACCGCTTCCACTCGCGCGGGTCCTGGGTCTCGGGGTCCGACCAGAACTTGTAGCCCTCGGCGGAGCGGTCGATGATCAGCTCGGCGCCCATCTTGCGGCAGAGCTCGGCCTTCTCGGGCGAGGAGACGACGCAGACCGGGGTCGCGCCGCCGTTGAGCGCGAACTGGGTCGCGTAGGAGCCGAGACCGCCCGACGCGCCCCAGATCAGGACGACGTCGCCCTGGGTCATGTTGGCGCCGTGGGGGCTGACCAGCTGGCGGTACGCCGTGGAGTTGACCAGGCCGGGGGACGCGGACTCCTCCCAGGTGAGGTGCTCGGGCTTCGGCATCAGCTGGTTGGTCTTCACCAGCGCGACGTCGGCCAGGCCGCCGAAGTTCGTCTCGAAGCCCCAGATGCGCTGCTCCGGGTCCATCATCGTGTCGTCGTGGCCCGCGGGGCTCTCCAGCTCCACCGAGAGGCAGTGCGCGACGACCTTGTCGCCCGGCTTCCACATCTGCACGCCGGCGCCGACCTTGAGGACGACGCCGGAGAGGTCGGAGCCGACGACGTGGTACGGCAGGTCGTGGCGCTTGGCGAGCTCGGAGATGCGGCCGTAGCGCCGGAGGAAGCCGAAGGTGGACACGGGCTCGAAGATCGAGGTCCACACGGTGTTGTAGTTGATCGCGCTCGCCATCACGGCGACGAGGGCCTCACCGGGTGCGACCTCGGGCGTCGGCACCTCGTCGAGGTGCAGCGACTTGCGCGGGTCCTTCTCGCGCGAGGCCATCCCCTCGAACATGTCGGCCTCGTCGGCGTGGACGGTGATGCCCCGGTAGGACTCGGGGACCGACAGACCGGCGAGGGCGGCGGTGTCGTCGGCGAGGATGGCGTCGCGGATGTCCTGCACGGTTCTTGCCTCCGGATGTGTGCGGTCGCCGCAGGCTACCGGTGGGTAACGTTTCTGGGGACCGGGGTGTGAGCGGGTCGGTGGGCGCGGCTCAGTGCACTGCGGCTCGGTGGTCGGCGGCTCAGTGCTCGGCCGCGGGCTCGACGAGCTCGACGAGGACGCCACCGGCGTCCTTGGGGTGGACGAAGTTGACGCGGGAGCCTGCCGTTCCCCGGCGCGGGGCGTCGTAGAGCAGGCGCAGCCCCTTCTCCCGCAGCGCCGCGGCGCTCGCCTCGACGTCGGTGACGCGGTAGGCCACCTGCTGGAGTCCGGGGCCGTTGCGGTCCAGGAACTTCGCGATCGTCGACGACTCGTTCGCCGGCGCCAGCAGCTGCACCGCCGGGCCCGAGTCGTCGCCGGGTGCGTGGAGCATCGCCTCGCGCACCCCCTGTTCCTCGTTGACCTCCTGGTGGGTCGCGACGAGGCCGAGGTTCTCGGCGTACCAGGCGATCGCGGTGTCGAGGTCGGCGACGGCGATGCCCACGTGGTCGATCGTCGTGATCCCGCTCGCGCTCAGGTCGTCGGATGGCATGGCGCGCACCCTAACCGTCTGAATCGAACTGCCACCCCCGTGACGCAGCGCACGCTTGATTTCCCAAGCTCCATCCGGCGATGGGTCCCGGTCGCGGTGGGTAACGTGGCGCGCCGTGGATCTGGACCGTCTGGTGGCCGACGCACGCGAGGGCAGCCCGCGGGCGGTGGGGCGGCTGATCTCGCTGGTCGAGGACGGCAGTCCCCGACTCCGGGAGCTGGCCGCGGCTCTCGCCCCGCACACCGGGCGCGCCCGTGTGGTGGGCCTCACCGGCTCTCCGGGCGTCGGGAAGTCGACGACGACCTCCAGGCTGGTCTCCGCGCTGCGGGCCGACGACCGGCGCGTCGGCGTGCTCGCGGTCGACCCCAGCTCGCCGTTCTCGGGCGGGGCGCTGCTCGGCGATCGGGTCCGGATGGGTGACCACGCGACGGACCCGGGTGTGTTCATCCGATCGATGGCCACCCGCGGCCATCTGGGTGGTCTCGCGGCGGCGACGCCACAGGCCCTGCGCGTCCTCGACGCCGCCGGGTGCGACGTGATCCTGGTCGAGACGGTGGGGGTGGGCCAGTCCGAGGTGGAGGTCGTGGCCCTGGCCGACACGACGGTCGTGCTCCTGGCTCCCGGGATGGGGGACTCCGTCCAGGCGGCCAAGGCCGGGATCCTCGAGGTGGCCGACGTCTTCGTGGTCAACAAGGCCGACCGGGACGGCGCGGACGCCACCGTGCAGGAGCTCCAGCACATGATCTCGCTCAACCGCCGCGAGGTCGACGGCCCGTCCTGGCGCCCGCCCGTGGTGCGGACGGTGGCCGCCACGGGGCAGGGGATCGACGAGCTCGTCGCCGCGCTCGACCGGCACCGCACCTGGGCGGCCGACCACGACCTCCTCGCCGAGGGGCCCCGCCGCCGCGCCCGCGCCGAGATCGAGGCCATCGCCCTGGCCGACCTGCGCGCCCGTATCCGGGACATGTCGGGCTCGGCGACGCTGCCGGCCCTCGCCGAGCGTGTGGTCGCCGGCGAGCTCGACCCCTACGCCGCCGCCGACGAGGTCGTCGCCTCGGTGCGGACCTGAGGGTCCGTCGGCTCTGGCCCTGTCACTGCAGGCCCGCGGCCGGCAGCGCCGCGGAGAGCCAGGGGATGACGACGGCGACCGTCGGCACGACGACCACCGCGGCCGCCGCGAGGTAGATGCCGGTGGCGAGGCGGCGGTCGCCGCAGCGCAGGGTCCGCACGCGCTCGAGCCGGGCGGCGATCTCGGTGTCGCCGGTGACGACGAACGCCTCGAGCGCACCGGCCATCGCGGTGTCCGAGGACCTGGTGCGGGCGGCGTCGTCGGCGAGCATCTCGAGCAGCAGGCCCACGGCATCGCGGGCCTGCCGGCTGCGGACCAGCACGGGGAACGCCTGGTGGAGGGCCACGAAGCTCTCGCGGACGAGGTCGTGGCGGGCGTCGAGGTGGGCCTGTTCGTGGGCGAGGACGGCGCGCAGCTCCTCGGGCGCGAGGGTGTCGAGCGCCGCCTCGGTGACCACCACGCGGGGGGCGCGCCCGGGCACGCAGTAGGCGAAGGGCACCGCGCCGTCGAGGACGCGCAGCACGGCGCGGGCCCCGGGGCTGCCGACCGTGGCGCTGCGCTCGGCGCGGTCGAGCAGGTCGACCATGTCCCGGTGCCGGGCGCGACGCCGGCGGGTGCGCACACCCAGCAGGACGAGGACGGCGGCCAGGCGCAGGACGATCAGCCCGGCGATCGTCGCGGCGACGGCGACGGCGATCAGCAACGGGGTGCCGGTGCGCTGCTCCGGCCCGAGGGCGCGCAGCAGCTCCTCGGGCGCGGCGAGCGCGCTGCCGACGGCGGCGAGCACGGCCGCGAGTGCGACGGCCTGCCACAGCACGATCGCGGCGCGCGGCACGCGCGCGGGCCAGCGGGCGCGGGCGAGCGCGGAGGGGACGGGGCCGGCCAGCACGAGGGCCAGCACGGCCAGCCACACCGAGGCCATGGTGGGTCAGTCTGGGCCCGGAGGGGCGGTGATCACGAGTCGGGGGCGCGCTCGTCGCCGTCGACACGTGGCTGGGGCACCTGCGGCATCTCCGGCATCTCGGTGGCGGGGGCCGTCGACGGCCCGGTCTGCAGGGCCGCGCGCAGCGTGGCGGCCTCCTCGGGGCCCACGCGGTCGACGAAGGCCACGAGGGCGGCGGTGCGGTCGTCGCCGACGTCGCCCAGGGCGTCGAGCATCAGCGAGGCCGTCAGCTGCTCACGGGTGGAGGCCGCGGCGTAGCGGTAGGCCTTGCCGTCGCGCTCCTGCCGGACGACGCCCTTCTTCGCGAGGCGCCCGAGCACCGTCATCACCGTCGTGTAGGCGAGCTCCCGTTCGAGCCTGTCGTGCACCTCACGCACCGTCAGGGGGCCGGGAGCGGCCCACAACTGCCCCATCACCGCGCGCTCCAGCTCACCGAGGGCCACGCCACGCATCCTAACCGTGGATCCCCTTGCCAACGCAACCCGTCGTACTACGCTCGGTCGTAGATACGACGTCGTGTCGTAGGTGGGAGGTCGCCATGACCGCGCTGGAGCTGTCCCGACTGCAGTTCGCGGTCGTGACCGTGTACCACTATCTGTTCGTCCCGTTGTCGATCTCGCTGGCGACGCTGACGGCCCTGTTGCAGACCTTCCACCACCGCACGGGCGACCCGCGGTGGCAGCGGTTGACGCTGGTCGCGGGCAAGCTGCTCATGATCACGTTCGCGGTCGGCATCGTCACCGGGCTCGTGCAGGAGTTCCAGTTCGGGCTCTCGTGGTCGGACTTCGCCCGCTTCTACGGCGACGTCTTCGGCCCGACGCTCGCGATCGAGGGGATGCTCGCGTTCTTCCTCGAGGCCACGTTCCTGGGCCTGTGGTGGTTCGGGGCCGACCGGCTGCGTCCCGCCCTGCACCTGGCGACGATCTGGATCGTCGCCGTCGGGACGATGATCTCGGCCTACGTCATCCTCGCGGCCAACGCGTTCATGCAGAACCCGGTGGCCTACACGCTCGACCCGGTCACCGGCCGGGCGCGCCTCGGCGACTTCACCGACCTGCTGACCAACCAGGTCGTCCTCGCCGCCTTTCCGCACACGATCGCCGGCGCCTTCCTCGGCGGCGGGGCGTTGCTGCTGGCGATCGGGGGGTACCGGCGTTGGCAGTCGGCCGGGGGCGACGCCACGGGGCAGTGGCGCCTGCTCGTGCGCGTCGGGGCCTGGACGACGCTGGTCTCGGGGACGGCGGTCGCGCTCACCGGCGACCTGCTGGGCAAGGTCATGACCAGCGTGCAGCCGATGAAGATGGCGGCCGCCGAGGCGCTCTACGCCACGCAGGCGGGGGCCCCGTTCTCGCTCTTCGCCGTGGGCGCGCCGGGGGACAGGGAGCCGTTCTTCTCGCTCGACGTGCCGTGGCTGCTCTCGTTCCTCGCGACGGGTGACCCGACGGCCACCGTGCGCGGCATCGACGACCTGCAGGCCCAGTACGTCGCGCAGTTCGGGCCCGGCGACTACGTCCCGGTCGTGCCGGTGGCCTACTGGAGCTTCCGCTTCATGATCGGGTTCGGGGTAATGGCGACGATCGTGGCGGCCTGGGTGCTGTGGCGGATGCGCCGTGGCCGGGACCTCTCGCCCGGCGTGCCTGGGGTGTTCGCGCTGGTGGACCGCTGGCTGCTGCGCGGGCTGTGGATGGTCCCGGTCCTGCCCGCCCTCGCCGCGACCGCGGGCTGGCTGTTCACCGAGACCGCCCGCCAGCCCTGGCTCGTCTTCGGCCTGTTCCGCACCGCCGACGGGGTCTCGCCCGGGCTGACACCCGTCGAGATCGTCGCCTCGCTGGCCGGGTTCGCCGCGGTCTACGGCCTGCTGGCGGTGGTCTGGGTCCGGCTCGTGCTGCGGGTGGCCCGGACCGGCGGCGACGCCCCGGTCCCCGAGGCCGCCGAGACCCCCGACCGTCCCCTCGTCCCGTCCTACTAGGAGCCCGCGATGGACCTCCCCACCCTGTGGTTCGCCCTGGCGGTCACCTGCTGGGTGCTGTTCTTCGTGCTCGAGGGCTTCGACTTCGGCGTCGGGGTGCTCGCGGGCGCGCTGGGTCGCGACGACCACGAGCGCGGCGCGGGGGTGACGACGATCGGCCCGGTGTGGGACGGCAACGAGGTGTGGCTGGTGGCCGCCGTCGGCGTCACGTTCGCCGCGTTCCCCGACTGGTACGCCGCGCTGATGAGCGGGCTCTACCTGCCGTTCGTGCTGATCCTGCTCGCGCTGGCCGCACGCGGGGTGGCGCTGGAGTTCCGGTCCAAGGGCGGCACCGCACGCTGGCGCGCCGCGTGCGACGGGGTCCTCGCGGGCTCGTCGCTGCTCGTCGCGGCCCTGTGGGGCGCGGTGCTCGGCGTCCTCGCGACCGGGCTCGCGCTGGGCGCGGACGGGGAGGTCGTCGGGTCGGGCCTCGGGCGTTCGGTGGCGCCGCTGGTGTCGACGCCCGCGCTGGTGGGGGCGGCGCTGGGCGTCGGGGTCGCGCTGGTGCAGGGGGCGACGTTCCTGGGCCTGCGCACGACGGGCCCGCTGCGGGCCCGGGCGCGGGTGGCGGCGCTCGGGGCGCTGGTGCCGGTGGCGGTGCTGGCCGTGGCGGTCGCGCCGCTCGGGCTGGTGGCCGTCGGGGTGGTGGCCGTCCTGGTGGCGGACCGGCGCGAGGTGCTGGCGTTCGCGGCGACCTCGGTGGCCGTGGCCGGCGGCGTCGTCGCGGTGCTCGCCGCGCACCTGCCCGTCGTGCTGCCGAGCACCCTGGACCCGGCGTTCTCGCTGACCGTCGCCGGCGCGGCCGCGAGCCCCGGCGCGCTGCGGCTGATCACGATCGCCGCGGTGCTCGTGCTGCCCGGCGTCGTGGCGTACCAGGCCTTCTCGTACTGGGTGTTCCGTCGGCGCGTGGCCAGCGAGCGGGTGGCGACGTGAGGGGCCCCGTCGACCCGCGGCTGCTGACGCTCGCCCGCGGGGCGTCGCCCGGCGTCACAGGGCTGGTGCTCGTGGGGATCGCGCAGGCCGCCGGCACCGTGGCGGCGGCGCTGGCGGCGGCGTCGGTGGTCACCGCCCTGGTGACGGGCACCGAGGGCGTGCCGCGCGGCGCGGTGGCCGTGCTCGCGCTCGTGGTGGTCGCCCGGGCGCTGCTGGCGTGGCTCGAGCCGTGGCTCGCGGCGCGCACCGGGGAGCAGGTGGTCGAGCGCGAGCGTGAGCGGTTGCTCGACCGCCTCGGCCACGACGACGCGCCCGCGGTCGTGGGGCTCGCCGGGCACGGCGTCGACGCGCTGCGCGGGTGGTTCACCACGACCCTGCCCGCGCTCGTGCTCGCGGTGCTGCTCCCGCCCGCGGTGCTGGTGGTGCTCGCGCTCGCCGACCGGCCGTCGGCGCTGGTCGTGGCCGCGACGCTGCCGCTGGTGCCGGTGTTCGCGGTGCTGCTGGGGTGGGCCGCGCGGGCCCGGGCGCGCCGCGAGTGGGAGGCCGGCGAGCGGCTGGCCGGGCACTTCCTCGACACCGTCTCCGGCCTCGCCACGCTGCGCCTGTTCGGGCGCGGTCGGCGGGCCGTCGATTCCGTCGCCGCGCTCGGCGAGCGGCACCGCGAGGCGTCGGTCCGCGTGCTGCGGGTGGCGTTCCTGTCGTCGACGGCCCTGGAGCTGCTCGGGACGCTGTCGGTCGGGCTCGTCGCGGTCGGGGCCGGCGTGCGCCTGGTCGAGGGCACGATGGCGCTCTACCCCGCCCTCGTCGCGATCCTGCTCGCGGGCGAGGCCCACCGCCCCGTGCGCGAGGCCGGGGCGCGCTTCCACGACACCGCGCGGGCCACAGCGGTGCTCGACGAGCGGGACGCGGTGCTCGCGTCGTCCTCGCCGGCGCCCGCAGGGTCGGCGCTCGAGCGGTCGGTGTCGGCGGGTCGTGCGCGCGTGTCCGTGCGGGACCTGGTCGTCCGGCACCCGGGACGGCGCGCGGCGACGCCCCGCCTGGCCGCCCTCGACGGCGCCGGCGGCGAGCTGCTCGTCGTCGCCGGGCCCTCGGGCGTCGGCAAGACGACGCTGCTGCGCGCGCTCGCCGGCACGCTCGACGACGCCGCTCACGCCACCGGTGAGGTCGAGGTGCACGGGCGTCTCGTCGTGCTCGGCCAGCATCCCCGGCTCCCGCACGCCGCGACCGTGGGCGAGGCGCTGGGCGACGGGTCACCGGCCCTGCTGCGGCGCCTCGGCCTCGACCTGGACCCCGTGGCACCCCTCGCCGAGGCCGGGCGCTCGCTGTCCTCGGGCCAGCGGCGCCGCCTCGCCCTCGCCCGGGTGCTCGGTAACGCCGCCACCGACCCCGCCGGCACCGTCGTCCTGCTCGACGAGCCCACGGCGCACCTCGATGCCGCGAGCGAGCAGGCCGTCGTCGCCGAGCTCCGAGCCCTGGCGGGGGCGGGCGCGCTCGTGCTCGCCGTCGCCCACCGCGACGCCCTGCGCCACGCCGCCGACCGCGTCGTCGACCTGGCGGGTCCGGGGAGTGCGGGAGCGAGGGACGCCCTCGCTGCCTCCGACGCAGGCGAGGCGTCCCTCGGTGCGGCGCGTGTCGCGGGCCCTGTCGGACCGAGGGACGCCCTCGCTGCCTCGGACGCAGGTGAGGCGTCCCTCGCTGCGACGACCGGGCCCGGCGGGCTCCCGCGCGCGGTCGTGCTCGGCACCGGGGCGGCGCTGGCGGGGGTGGCGCTGACGGCCTCGGCGGCGTGGCTGATCGCGCGCGCCGCGGACCAGCCGCCGATCCTCACGCTGTCGATCGCGGTCGTCGCCGTGCGGGGCTTCGCGATCGCGCGCCCGCTGCTGCGCCACCTCGAGCGGGTCGCGGCGCACGCCGACGGCCTCGGCCGGATGGTGCGCTGGCGCCGGGACGTCGTGGCGGCGCTCGCCGAGCGCGTGCCCGGCGCGGTCGCCGGCCGTCGGGGCCACCTGCTCGCCCGGGTCACCGACGACGTCGACGTGCGCCTCGACGGCCTCGTGCGCGGCGTGCTGCCGCTCGCCGTGGCGGCCCTCGCCCTACCCGCGCTCCTCGGCACGGCGACCCTGATCGGGCCCGGCGTCGCCGGTGCGCTCCTGCCGGGGCTGGCGCTCGCGGTGGTCGGCGCGCCCCTGGTCGCCGCGGTGCTGGCACGCCGCCACGGGCCCGCCGTCGAGCGCGGCACCGACGACCTGCGCGCCGCGGTGGTCGAGACCCACGCCGCCCGCGACGAGCTCGCCGCCCGCGGACCCGAGGCGCTGCGCGCCGTGCCCCGCGCGCGGGCCGCCGCGCTCGCCCGTGCCCGCCGTGGCGACGCCGCCGGTGGGGCCGTCGCCGCCGCGCTCGCGCAGCTCGGGCTCGGCGCCGCCGCGATCGGCGCGGCCCTCGCCGCCCCGGCGGCGGTGTCGCCGGAGCTCGCCGCGGTCGCGGTGCTCGCCCCGCTCGCTCTCGGCGAGACCGTCCTCGCGCTGCCCGCCGCGGCCGCCGCCGTGGTCCGCGGACGCCGCGCCCGGGCCCGGCTCGCCGCGCTCGCGACCCCCGTCCCACCGGCGGCGGAGCCCGAGCACCCGGCGGATCCCCCGCGCCGGGGGCGCCTGGTGCTCCACGACGTCACCGCCGGCTGGGGACCCGTGCCGGCCCTGCGCCACCTCGACCTCGACCTCCCCGCCGGCCACCATCTCGGTGTCACGGGTGCCTCGGGGTCGGGCAAGTCGACGCTCGCCGCGGTGCTGACGCGCCTGCTCGACCCGGCGGCCGGGAGCATGACGCTCGGCGGGGTCGACGCCGCCGCCGTGCCCGGCGACGGCTGGCGCCGCGCGGTCGCCCTCGTCGGCGAGCACGACCACGTCTTCGCGACCACCCTGCGCGAGAACCTCCGCTTCGCGGCCCCGACGGCCACCGACGCCGACCTCGTCGCCGCGCTGCACCGCGTGCGCCTCGCGCCCTGGCTCGACGGCCTGCCCGAGGGCCTCGACACCTGGCTGGACACCGGCTCGGTCTCGGGGGGCGAGCGCCGCCGCCTGGCCGCCGCCCGGGCGCTGCTCGCCGACCCCGCCGTGCTCGTGCTCGACGAACCCACCGAGGGCCTCGACCCGGCGACCGCCCGCGCCCTCGTCGCCGACCTCGTCGACGGGGCGGCGGGCCGCACGGTCGTCCTGCTCGCCCACCGGGGCGAGGGTCTCGATCTCGTCGACGAGGTGGCCCATCTCGAGGACGGGGTGCTGCAGCCCGTGCAAAGCAGCGTTCAGGCGAAGTCGCCCGCGGCGTGACGCACGCTCGCGAGCAGGCTCGTCAGCATCTCGGTCTGGCCCTCGTCGAGCCCGACCAGCCCGAAGTCGATGGCCGTGACCGACGCCGTCGCCGCGGCGCACAGATCCCGCCCGGCGTCGGTGATCTCCACGAGCGTGGTGCGCCCGTCCGTCGGGTGCGGGCGGCGGACCACGAGGCCGGAGCCCTGGAGGCGGTCGACGATGTTGGTGATCGACGTGGGGTGCAGCTGCAGCCGCTCGCCCATGATCCGCATCGGGAGTGCCCCGGCCCGCGAGAACCGCAGGAGCACCAGCGCCTCGTAGCGGGCGAAGGTCAGGCCGTGCGGGCGCAGGGCCGCGTCGACCGCCTGCTGGAGGATCTGCTGGACCCGCATGACGCTCGTGACCGCCGCCATCGCGCGCGGTTCGCCGATCCGCTCGTTCCAGAGGGACGCGGCCCGCGCGATCGGGTCGAACGGCAGTGGTGCGGACGCGGTCATGGCGTCGGCGAATTTATCAGCGCCCGATGAGATTTCGGGGGTACGTGGCAGGCTGGACGCGTGATCGTGGCGTTCAGCGTCTCCCCGTCCGGTGTCGGCGTCGACGGCTCGCCGAGTGCGGACGGGTCGGTCTCCGAGGCCGTCGCGGCGGCGGTGCGCGTCGTGCGCGAGTCGGGCCTCCCGCACGAGACATCGTCGATGTTCACGTCGATCGAGGGGGAGTGGGACGAGGTGATGGACGTTGTGCGCCGGGCGACCGAGGCGGCCGGGCGCTACGGGTCGCGCGTCTCGCTCGTGCTCAAGGCGGACATCCGCCCCGGCCACAGCGGGCAGATGCAGGCGAAGATCGCGCGCGTCGAGGAACGCCTCCAGGGCTGACCACGAGGGCTCGCCGCACCTGGCAGACTCGACGTCGTGGCACGTCCCGATTCCCGCCAGGCGGCCCAGGCCGCAGCGCTCTCGTCCGCGATGGCCGGAGCCGTCGATCTGTCCGGCCTCAAGGCCCGCGCCGAGCAGCGCACCCCCGCCAGCGGCGCCCCGCAGCGTCCCGCCGAGCCCGCGGGCGGCGGTGGTCCGCCCGCCGCCGGTGGCGGCGCCGCAACGACCACCGTCCTGGACGTCACCGAGGAGACGTTCCAGGCCGAGGTCATCGAGCGCTCCATGCAGGTGCCGGTCGTCGTCGACCTCTGGGCCGAGTGGTGCGGGCCCTGCAAGCAGCTCTCGCCGGTGCTGGAGAAGCTCGCCGCCGAGGGCCGCGGCGCGTGGATCCTCGCGAAGATCGACGTCGACGCGAACCCGCGCATCTCGCAGGCCTTCCAGGTGCAGTCGATCCCGCACGTCGTCGTCGTGGCCGGCGGCCAGCCGGTGACGTCGTTCAACGGCGCCCAGCCCGAACCGCAGCTGCGCCAGTGGATCACCCAGCTGCTCGACGCGCTGCGCGACCAGATGCCCGGCATCGCGGAGGCCGAGGCCCGCGCCGGCGGCGAGGTCGACGCCGGGCCCGTCGAGGAGCCCGAGGACCCGCGCATCGTCGCGGCCGAGGAGGCCCTGGAGCGCGGCGACTACGCCGCGGCCGCCCAGGCCTACGAGCAGATTCTCGCGAGCGAGCCGGCCCACGCCGAGGCGGCGGCCGCGCTCGCGCAGGTGAAGTTCCTCGAGCGCGCCGAATCGGCGGACCCGTCGGCCATCGGCCGCGCGGACGCCGCGCCCGACGACGTCGACGCCCAGATCGCCGCCGCGGACGCCCAGGTGGCCGCCCAGGACGTGACCGGGGCGTTCGACCGGCTCGTGCAGACGGTCGCGCGCACCGCGGGCGACGACCGCGACCGCGCCCGCACCCACCTCGTCGAGCTGTTCGAGCTGTTCGGCACCGACGACGAGCGCGTCACGACCGCCCGCCGGGCCCTGGCGCGCGCGCTGTACTAGGTCCTCGCCCCCGTCGAGTGCGTGGCCCTGGCGGCGCGTTCCCCTGATTCGGACAGTCGACGTCTGCGACGGCACGCCGCTGACACCTGGGCTCCGCCGTTCAGACCCCGCGCAGGCACGCGTCCGCGCCGCCGGTGACGCCGGCGCGGAAGACGCGGATGCGCTCGTAGCCCGTGGCGGCGGCGGCGACGCCGTCGGTGCCGCGGGAGGCGGTGTCCTCGCCGAGCAGCAGGGTCACCGACTCGTCGAGGTCGCCGGGGGACAGGCCGAACGCGCTGTCGCCGGTGCCGACGGCGGCGCTGTAGGCGCCGGCGAGGCAGAGCGCGGCGCGCCCGCCCTCGGGGCCCGTGGTGGGCCGCCCGAGCGCGGCGAGCGCGGCCGAGCCGTAGCGCGAGGCGAGCAGGGTGCCCGTCGAGAAGTCGCCGATGCGGGCGTGGTCGGCCGCGAGCGTGCCGCCGGTCTCGATGCGCACCGCCGACGGGCCGCCCTCGCCGCCGCACCAGGCCACCGGCCCCTGGACATCGCCGTCCGTCCCGGGGCAGGTCGGATCGCCGCGCTCGGCGCCCGGAGCGGTCCACTGCCCACCGCGGCGGCGGACCTCGTCGCCGAACCAGCGGTCGAGATCGGGGACCATCGCCCGGATCAGCTCCTCGACGCCGAGGTTGCCCCCCGAGCTCTCGTCGGCGGGGGAGCGGAACGACTGCTGCGTGAAGACCCGCTCGCGACCCATCGACGCGCAGGCGGCGGGATCGCCGTCGAAGCCGTCCTGGAACGACGAGACCCGGTCGAAGGCGTTGCCGTGGGCGTCGGCGTTGCGCGGGGAGGTGCCCACCGGGTCGCGGAAGGTGATCAGCGCGCCCATGGCCCCGTCGATGCCGGTCGCGCCCGTGCGCAGGTCGGGGAGCGCGCCGTCGCGCACGCGGCGCAGGAACACGCCCGCGTAGCAGTCGGCCTGCGCCTCGAGCAGGATCGTCGGCGCGGCGGCGAGGGCGCCGTCCTGGTCGAGCCGGCCCTGCACGCTGTGCCCGAACTCGTGGGAGAGCACGACGACCACGGCGGCGTCCCCGAACTCGCGGCGCAGCTGAGGCAGCAGGTTCGTCCGGTCCCACGCGATGACGTCGGAGCGCGGGCAGTAGAACGCCGTGCCCTCGATCTCCTGCGGGTTGGGCAGGCACGGCACCGGGCGCTCGCCGCGGCCCTGAGGATCGACCGAGAAGTAGCCGGCCAGCGGCGCGAACGCCCGCCCCCCGGCCAGCGACGGGAACTCCCGGCCCCAGAAGCCCTCGAGGTCGCGCATCGTCGCGGCCGCGAGGCGGTCCTCCTCGCTGCCGTTGGTGCCCGAGATGAACGAGGGATCGGCGCCGACCGTCACCTCACGACTGGGGATCGCCCGCCCGTCGACGGGGAACGCGCACGCCGACGTCAGCAGCACGGCCAGCACCGAGAACGTCACGACCAGCGCTCGCCCGAGCGATCCCCCCACGGCCGACATCATGCCCGGCCCGTCGGCGCCGCGCGGGCGGATCCGGGTCAGAGGCCCGGGGAACTGCGGTCGAGGGCCAGCCAGATCACCGCGGACGCCGGGAGCGTGACCTCCGCGGACGCCGGACGTCCGTGCCACGGGCTCGACGAGGCGATGACCGCCCCGTAGTTGCCGACCCCGCGCCCGCCGTAGACGTCGGCGTCGGTGTTGACGACCTCTCGCCAGCGACCCGCGTGCGGCAGGCCCACCCGGTAGTTCGGGTGGTCGACGCCGGCGAAGTTGACCAGGCACGCCACCGCGTTGCCCTCGCGGTCGTGGCGCAGGAACGACAGCACGTTGCCCGTGGCGTCGTTGGCGTCGATCCACGAGAAGCCCGCGGGGTCGGAGTCGAGCTGGTACATCGCCGGCAGCGACCGGTAGGCGGCGTTGAGGTCGCCCACCAGCCGTCGCAGGCCCCCGTGACGGGGGTCGTCGAGCAGCTCCCAGTCCAGCGAGCGCTCCTCGGACCACTCGCGGACCTGGCCGAACTCGCCGCCCATGAACACCAGCTGCTTGCCCGGGTGCGCCCACATGTAGCCGAACAGCGCGCGCACACCCGCGGCCTTGCGGTCGTCGTCACCGGGCTGGCGCGTCCACAGCGAGCCCTTGCCGTGCACGACCTCGTCGTGCGACAGCGGCAGCACGTAGTTCTCGCTGTAGGCGTACGTCATCGAGAACGTCATCTGGTTGTGGTGGAAGCCGCGGTGCACGGGGTCGCGCCCGACGTAGTCGAGCGTGTCGTGCATCCAGCCCATGTTCCACTTGAAGCCGAAGCCGAGCCCGCCGAGGTGGGTCGGGCGCGTGACACCCGGCCACGCCGTCGACTCCTCGGCGATCGTCACGACGCTCGGGTGGTGCTTGTAGACGGTGGCGTTGACCTCCTGGAGGAACGACACCGCCTCGAGGTTCTCGCGACCGCCGTAGCGGTTGGGGGTCCACTCGGTGCGTGAGTAGTCCAGGTAGAGCATCGAGGCGACGGCGTCGACGCGCAGGCCGTCGACGTGGAACTCGTCGAGCCAGTACAGGGCGTTCGCGACCAGGAAGTTCCGCACCTGGGAGCGCCCGAAGTCGAACACGAGCGTGCCCCAGTCGAGCTGCTCGCCGCGGCGCGGGTCGCCGTGCTCGTAGCAGGGCGTGCCGTCGAAGCGCGCCAGCGCCCACTCGTCCTTGGGGAAGTGGGCGGGCACCCAGTCGACGATCACGCCGATGCCCGCGCGGTGCAGGCGGTCGACGAAGTACCGGAAGTCGTCCGGGGTGCCGAAGCGCGAGGTCGGCGCGTAGTACGAGCTGACCTGGTATCCCCACGAGCCGCCGAACGGATGCTCGGCGACGGGCAGCAGCTCGACGTGGGTGAAGCCGGTCTCGGTGAGGTACTCGGCGAGCTCCTCGGCGAGCTCGCGGTAGCCCAGCCCCTGGCGCCAGGAGCCCGGGTGCAGCTCGTAGATGCTCATCGGCTCGCTGTGCGGGGTCGAGGCGTCCCGCGCGGTCATCCACGCCTGGTCGGTCCACTCGTGCGTCGACGTGGTGACCACCGACGCCGGCGTGGGCGGCAGGTCGGCGGCGTAGGCCATCGGGTCGGCCTTGTCGAGCCAGTTGCCGTCCGGGGTGAGGATGCGGAAGCCGTAGCGGGCGCCGTCGCCGATGCCCGGGACGAACAGCTCCCAGACGCCGGAGCCGAGCGCGCGCATCGGCGTCGCCGTGCCGTCCCAGCCGTCCCAGTCGCCGCACACCCGCACGCCGCGGGCGTGGGGCGCCCACACCGCGAACGACGTGCCCTCGACGGGGCCCGCGGGCGTGGGCCACCGGCGGAAGTGCGCCCCGAGCGCGTCCCAGAGCCGCTCGTGGCGCCCCTCGCCGATGAGGTGCAGGTCGACGGGCCCGAGCACCGGGGAGAACCGGTACGGGTCGTCCGCGACCGTCTCGACGGTCTCGCCGGTGGTCTCGTCCGTGCGCCGGGTCGCGAGGCGGTAGCGCGGCAGCGGCCCGGGCACGCCGGCGGCGAACACGCCGGCCGCGTGCACCGCGGCGAGCGGGTAGCGCCCGGCGGTCGGACCGTCGTCGATCACGACGTCGACGGCGTCGGCGCCGGGGCGCAGGGCACGGACGATCACGGTGCCCGGCGACTCGGGGTCACGGTGCGGCCCGAGCACCGAGTGGGGGTCGCGGTGCGAGCCCTCCATGAGCAGGTGGACGTCGAGGTCCGAGGGCGCGGGGGTCAGCGGACGGGACCGGGTCATCGCTCGCTCCGCCCCGCGGGTGTGAGCAGCCGGCGCATCGACCGCAGCGGGATCGACACCCATCCCGGCCGGTTCCGGGTCTCGTACAGCACCTCGTACACCGCCTTGTCCAGCTCGTAGGCCCGCAGCAGCTCGGGCGTGTCCCGGGGATCGGTCCCCGCGACCTCGGCGTAGCCGTCGCAGAACGCCGACCGGTTGCGGTCGGCCCACTCCTGCGCGCGGCGCTCCAGCTGCGGATCGGGGTCGTCGGTGGCCTGTTCCCGCTCGGAGAGCTGGTGGAACGCCGCATAGTCGAACGAGCGCAGCATCGCGGCGACGTCGCGCAGCGGGGAGTCGGGGCGCACCCGGTCGGCCAGCGACTTCGACGGCTCGCCCTCGAAGTCGATGACGAGCCATCCGGTGGGCGTGCGCAGCTCCTGGCCGAGGTGCAGGTCGCCGTGGATGCGCTGGATCGTCGTGGGACCCGCGTCGCTCACCCCGTGGAACACGGCGGCGATGGCGTCGCGCTGCTCGGCGACACCCTCGACGGCGGACGCGGCGCGGTCGAGCCGCTCGAGCATCCAGGCCTCGATCTCGGTGGCCACCTCGGCGTCGAGCGGGCGGGTGCCGAGCGCCGCAGCGAGCTCGCGGTGCACCGCCCCCACGGTCTTGCCGATGCGGTGGGCCTCGCCGGCGAAGTCGCCGCCGACCTCGTCGGCGCGCAGGTCGGCCTCGGCGAGCAGGTCGCGGACGCTGGCCAGGGCCATCGACCAGCCGTCGGCCGAGTTGGCCGCGTACTCCTGGAGCATCGCCACGGTCATGGGCTCGCCGTCCATCGAGCCCTCGACCGCCCCGAGCAGGGGCGCCACCTCGGCGCTGCCCTCGCGCCGCAGGGCCCGGTGCAGCTCGAGGTCCGGGTTGAGCCCGGTCGTGGCGCGGCGGAAGAGCTTGAGGATGGCGCGCTCGCCGTAGATCACCGAGCTGTTCGACTGCTCACCCTGCAGCGGACGCCCCGGTCCCACGATCACCGGCTCGGTGTCGGGCTCGGCGACGAAGCGCAGCGGCTCGCGCGTCGCGTTCTCCGTGATGAGCGCGAGGAACAGCCGGCTGATCCGCCCGTCGGCGAGCCCGTCGTAGACCACGTCGTCGCCGTGGTCGGTCGGGCGCCGGCCGATGACGGCGTGCTCGAGGTCGCCGGGCGGCTGGCGCTGCGACCCGAGGACCAGCTGGTAGCGCTCCTCGGCGGCCCCGTCGGCGAACGACACGGTGATCACCGCGTGCTCCACGGTCGGCGTCTCACCGGGCCGGGAGATCACGGAGTGGGAGGCCGTGCGCACGCCGGCGACCTGGCGGCCCTTCGCGGGGAACCAGCGCTGCGTGGGCAGCCAGGCGATGAGGGCGTCGTGGAGTCCGGCGAGCGGGTCGGGGGACCCGTCGGGCGTCAGTGCGGACATCAGCGCTCCTCGGCCGGGTGGATCGCGAACCAGTAGAAGCCGTGGCCGGGCAGCGTCAACAGGTAGGAGAGCTCACCGATCGGCGGGAAGGGCACCCCGCCGGTGAGTTCCGTGGGGACCATGCCCTTCCAGGCGATGAGGTCGAGCTCCACCGGTTGCGGGAAGCGCGACATGTTGTTCACACACAGCACGACGTCCCGGGTGCCCTCTGCGTCGGTGTACTCACGCAGGTAGGCGAGGACGCTCGGGTTCGTGCCGCCGAGCTCGTGGAACGAGCCGAGGGCGAACGCCGGGTGCTGCTTGCGGATGTCGATCATGCGGCGGTTCCAGTGCAGGAGGCTCGCGGTCGAGTTGGACTGCGCCTCGACGTTCACCGCCTGGTAGCCGTAGACCGGATCCATGATCACCGGCAGGTTGAGCCGGCCCGGGTCGCACCGGGAGAAGCCGGCGTTGCGGTCCGGCGTCCACTGCATCGGGCTGCGGACCCCGTCGCGGTCGCCGAGCCAGATGTTGTCGCCCATCCCGATCTCGTCGCCGTAGTAGAGGACGGGGCTGCCGGGCAGACTCAGGAGCAGGGCGGTGAAGAGCTCGAGCTGGTTGCGGTCGTTGTCGAGCAGCGGGGCCAGGCGCCGGCGGATGCCGATGTTGGCCTTCATGCGCGGGTCCTTGGCGTACTCCGCGTACATGTAGTCGCGCTCGTCGTCGGTGACCATCTCGAGCGTCAGCTCGTCGTGGTTGCGCAGGAAGATGCCCCACTGCGCGTTCGACGGGATCGCCGGCGTCTGCGCCAGGATCTCCGAGATCGGGAAGCGCGACTCCCGCCGCACCGCCATGAAGATGCGCGGCATCAGCGGGAAGTGGAACGCCATGTGGCACTCGTCGCCGCCGATCTCGGCGTCGCCGAAGTACTCGACGACGTCCGACGGCCACTGGTTGGCCTCGGCCAGCAGGACCCGGCCCGGGTACTCGTCGTCGACCACCTTGCGCACCCGCTTCAGGAACGCGTGCGTCTCGGGGAGGTTCTCGCCGTTGGTGCCGTCGCGCTCGAAGAGGTAGGGCACCGCGTCGAGCCGGAACCCGTCGATCCCGAGGTCCAGCCAGAACCGCAGCGTGTCGAGCATCGCCTCGCACACCGCGGGGTTGTCGAAGTTCAGGTCGGGCTGGTGGGAGAAGAACCGGTGCCAGTAGAACTGCCCGCGCCGGGAGTCGTAGGTCCAGTTCGACGCCTCGGTGTCGACGAAGATGATCCGGGCCTCGGACCAGCGCGTGTCGTCGTCCGACCAGACGTAGAAGTCGCCGTAGGGCCCCTCGGGGTCGCGGCGGGACTCCTGGAACCAGTGGTGCTGGTCCGAGGTGTGGTTCATGACGAGGTCGGTGATGACGCGGATGCCCCGCGCGTGCGCCTGGTCGAGGAGCTCGACGAAGTCCTCGACGGTGCCGAACTCGCCGAGCACCTTGCGGAAGTCGCGGATGTCGTAGCCGCCGTCACGCAGCGGCGAGTCGTAGAACGGCGGCAGCCACAGGCAGTCGACGCCGAGCCAGGCCAGGTAGTCGAGCTTGTCGATCAGCCCGCGCAGGTCGCCGAACCCGTCGCGGTTGGAGTCGGCGAAGGCCCGGACCAGCACCTCGTAGAAGACGGCGCGCTTGTACCAGTCCTCGTCGACGGGCAACGTGCGCGCGTGGCGGAACGCCGCGGCGCTCGGTTCCTCGAGGGCGTGGGCGCCCTTGTCCTCCGTGTGGTCCCGGACGTGGACGCCCGGGTCCTCGTGCGCCACCGTGCCCGCCTCGGTGCTGACTCCCTCGTTCATCAGGCGTCACGCTAGTGGTCCCGCGCGGCCGTGTTCCGCACTGGGAGGGCGCGGCACCGGGCGGACGGCGGCGCGACGACCGTCAGGAGTCGGGGTCGTCGGCGGGTCGGGCCTCGATGACCGTGCCGCGGAACGAGCGCGTGCCCGCCGGGTCCGGCCCCGCTCCCCAGGTCGGCGCCCCCGCACCGGCCGGGCCGCCGACGCCGACGACGGTGACCGTCGGGCCCATCCGCGCGCTGCCGGCCCGCACCGCGCGGGCGGCGGCGCGGCGCGCGAGCGCCCGGCGCACCGGCGGGACCAGCAGGACGAGCGCGGCGAGGGTGGAGAGCAGGCCGGGCACGACCAGCAGCACGCCCGCGAGCGCCACGTACATGCCGTCGGCGACCTCGGCCTCGGCGGGCCGCCCGGAGCGTGCGGCGCGGCCGAGCTCGACCAGCGAGCGCCGGCCCTCGTGACGCAGCGCCCAGGCTCCGATGACGGCCGACAGCACCAGGACCCCGAGCAGCCCCCAGAACCCGATGGCCTGTCCGACCAGGACGAGGACGGCGATCTCGACGGCCAGACCGACCGCCAGGGCGACGAGTACGCGCACTTCTGACCTCCTACCCGGGGACCTCCCAGGGCTCTCGTCCGGTTAAACGCCCGACGTCGGAGGATCGTGCCCGATGCGCCCGGTTCTCAGCGGGCGCACAGGGTGGGGGGGCGATCGGCTCGTCCACCGGCTCGTCCATCGGCTCGTCCATCGGCTCGTCCATCGGCTCGTCCATCGGCTCGTCTATCGGCGGAGCACCGAGATGACGTGCGCGACGTCGCGCCACGGCTCGAGGCGCACGTAGTTCGTCTCGCCCCACTCGAACGTCTGCCCGCTGACCTCGTCGTACGCGCCGAACCGGTCGTGGCGCTCGAGGCCCAGGGCCGACATGTCGAGGTGCAGGTTGCCCTCCTCGATGCCGAACGGGTTGAGCGTCACGACGCACAGCACGGTGTCCCCGGTGAGCGGGTCGGTCTTCGAGTAGGCGAGCAGCGCCTCGTTGTCGGTGTCGTGGAACCGCACCGTGCGCAGCTGGCGTAGCGCGGGGTGGTCGCGGCGCAGCTGGTTCAGGCGCGTGATCCACGGCTCGAGGCTGCGGCCCTCGGCCAGCGCGCCGGCGAAGTCGCGGGGGCGCAGCTGGTACTTCTCCGAGTCCAGGTACTCCTCGCTGCCCGGGCGCACCGGCTGGTGCTCGAAGAGCTCGAAGCCCGCGTAGACGCCCCAGCTCGGGCTCAGCGTGGCCGCCAGCGCCGCCCGGATCGCGAACATGCCCGGGCCGCCGACCTGCAGCGACTCGTGGAGGATGTCCGGGGTGTTGACGAAGCAGTTCGGTCGGCACTCGTCGAGCCGGTCGCGGTGCAGCTCGAAGAACTCGCGCAGCTCGTCGCGGCCCGTGCGCCACGTGAAGTACGTGTAGCTCTGGCTGAAGCCGGCCTTGGCCAGCCCGAACAGCCGCGCGGGACGGGTGAACGCCTCGGCCAGGAAGATGACGCCCGGGTCCCGGCGGTGGACCTCGGCGATCAGCCAGTTCCAGAAGTTCGGCGGCTTCGTGTGCGGGTTGTCCACCCGGAACACGCGGATGCCGTGCTCCATCCAGTACAGGACGATCCGCAGGACCTCGGCGTAGATGCCCTCGGGGTCGGTGTCGAAGTTGACCGGGTAGATGTCCTGGTACTTCTTCGGCGGGTTCTCGGCGTAGGCGATCGTCCCGTCGGGGCGGATCGTGAACCACTCCGGGTGCTCGGTGGCCCAGGGGTGGTCCGGCGCGCACTGCAACGCCAGGTCCAGGGCCACCTCGAGGCCCAGCTCGTTCGCGTGCGCCACGAAGGCGTCGAAGTCCTCGATCGTGCCGAGGTCGGGGTCGATCGCGTCGTGACCGCCGGCGGCCGAGCCGATGGCCCACGGGGAGCCGACGTCCTCGGGCCCCGGGGTCAGGGTGTTGTTCGGCCCCTTGCGGTTGACCGTGCCGACCGGGTGGATCGGCGGCAGGTAGGCGATGTCGAAGCCCATCGCGGCCGCGCGGTCCAGCTCGCGGGTGGCGGTGGCGAACGTGCCGTGCACCGGCCGGCCCTCGGCGTCCCAGCCGCCGGTGGAGCGCGGGAAGAACTCGTACCAGGCGCCGGCCAGGGCGAGCGAGCGCTCGACCTGGACGTGGTGGGTCTCGCCCTCGGTCACGAGCTCCCGCACCGGGTACTCGGTCATGGTGCGGTGCACGGGCACCGACAGCGCGAGCCCGACGCGCTGGGGCAGCTCGAGGTCGGTGTCGCGCAGTTCCGCGGCGGCCTTGGTCAGTGTGCGGGCGAGGTCGAGCACCGGAGGCATCGCGATGCCGCCCGTGCGCTCGCTCGCCGGGTCGTCGTCCGCTCCACCGTCGGCGACGCGGGGGGTCTCGCGCAGGCGCTGCTCGATGCCGTCGGCCGCCCGCTCGAGCAGGCGGGCACCGGACTCGAGGTCGTTGGACAGCTCGGCGGCACCCTGACCGGCCCGCGTCTTGACGTCGACGGCGTGGCGCCAGGTCGCCCACGGGTCGCTCCACGCGTCGACGCGGAAGCTCCACAGGCCCTCGGCGTCGGGGACCACCTGGCCGGCGAACCGGTCGGTCAGGGCGCCCGTCGGCACCATGCGCGTGCTCCGCGGGGCCTCGTCGCCGCAGGGGATCGTGGCGTCGGGGTTCTGCCCGTGGCTCTGCGCGCCGCAGCGCTGCCAGACCACGGTCGCCGCGACGGCGTCGTGACCCTCGCGCCAGACCGTCGCCTCGACCGGGACGACCTCGCCGACCACGGCCTTCGACGGGAACCGCCCGCCGGAGACCTCGGGGGTGACCTCGTCGATCCCGAGCCGTCCCTGCGGCAGGGCGTGCCGGTCGATCGCGTCGGCGGGGATGCCGGCACGGGGCGCCGGTGCCGGGGTGGGGGTGCTGGCGTCCGTCGTGTCGGTGCTGGTCGTGTCGGTGCTGGTCGTGTCCGGGCCGGTGGCGGGCGCGGTGGCCGTGGGCGAGACCGCGGCGGCGTCCGTCGCGGGGGCGCCGGCCGGCTCCTCGGCGGGGACGTCCGCGCCGTCGGGGTCGGTCACGGTCAGGTCGCCGGGGGCGTCGCCGCCGCGGAGGTCGGTGTCGGCGGGCGCCGCGCTGTCCGCGGCCGGGATCTCGTCGCGCGGGCGGTCGGGGGCGTGGTCGACGGGGGGGTCGGCGGGGTCCTCGTCGGCACGCTCGTCAACGGGGTCGACCGGCAGCGGCCCGATGCCGAGGGGGTCGTCGTCGTCGGGGACGACGTGACGACCGTGTCCCGAGGACACGGTCGACGTCGGCGGGTCGACGGGGTCCGGGGCGGTGGTGCTCGCCGAGGGGGTCGTCGGCTGTCGCTCGACGGGCTCGTCGGCGGCCACGGGCGTGCTGTCCGAGGGGGTCGTGTCGGCACCGTGTCCCGGGGACACGGTCGTCGTCGGCGGGTCGACGGGGTCCGGGGTGCTCGGCGCGGGTGACCCGAGTCCCGAGGTGTCCGGCCACGGCCGGGGGCGGAGTGACGTGGTGCTCTCCGGGGTGGTCCCGGAGGTGCTCGCCGGCTCCTCGGAGCGGTCGTCGGACCTCGATGCCGCCCCGGCCGCGAGCCCGGCGACGCCCAGGCCCGCGGCGCCCCCGGCGGCGGTGCGCCAGCCCGTGGCGGAGCCGGCCGCGTCGTGGGCCGGGGCGTCGATCGGGGAGTCCTGCGGGCCGTTCCCGGTGTTCGTGGTCGGCGTCTCGGGCTCGTCGTTCGTGGGGGCCGCGGAGCCGACGGGCGCGTAGGGCGTCCGGGGCATGAACCAGGACGCGTCGTCGGCGGCGGGGGGCCCGGGCCGATCCGCCTGGGGCCGATCCGCCTGGGGCCGGTCCGTACCGGGACGCTCCGGGGCAGAACGGTCCCCGACCGGCGGGGTCACGCGTCCGGTCGTCTGGTCGGGATCGCGGTCCGACGACGAAGTCATGCCTGGCCCGCTACCCGCAACCGGCGGAATCGATGCGGAGGGCCGGTCGGGCGTCGACGAGGGGCGCGTGGCGGGCCGTCCGGTGGCGACGCCCCAGGGCGGGGTCGCCGGCCGGCGCCACGGCGGCAGAGTCGGGGTGGGGGAGCCGCCGGTCTCCGCCCCGGTCGGCATGCCGGGCATGTCGCCGCCGACCGCGTGGAAGCCGTTGGCGGGCGTCACCGGGTCGTCCGACGTCGTGCGGGTCGGGCCGTACGTCCCGAACGGGGGGACGACGGGGCGCTCGGCGGGCCGCTCCGATCGCTCGACCGGCGACGGTCCTCCCGACGGGGGACCGACCGGGCGGCCGGACATCGGGATGCCGCCGGAGGGTGGGCCGGTGGTGCGCCCGGGCACCGGGAACGGGCCGGTGGTGGGTCCGTGCGGACGGGCGTCGGGCGGCGGGGGAGGTCCGACCTCGACGTCCTCGGCCGACCCCCAGCCCCGTCGCCTGCGGCGCCAGGATCCCGACGGCGGGCCGGTCTCGACCTCGCCGGTCGTCCGGCCGGTCCCGACCTCGCCGGCCTCCCGGTCCGTCGCGAAACCGCCGAGGAAGGGCGGGCTGGCGGCCCCGTCGGACCCGACGGTGGCCTGCTCGCCGGTGAGGTCGCGGGGCGTCTCCGACGAGGGTTCGGGCGGGGCCTCGTCCCGGCCCTGCGCCTGCTCGGAACGTCGCCCGGACCGCCACCATCTCCCCAACGCGCTCACGCCACGCAGCGTAGTCATGGGATCGATCCAGGGAAGGTGGGGCCGCACGGCGCGTCGCGGGTCGAGCCGTAGGCTTCGGCCGCGTGAAGGCTCTGCGTCGCTTCTCCGTCCGTGCCCAGCTCCCGGCCGCTCTCGCGCCCCTCCAGGAGCTCGCGATGAACCTGCGCTGGACGTGGCACGGCCCCACGCAGGACCTGTTCGCGGGCGTCGACGAGGCGGTCTGGCGCTCGTGCGGCGGCGACCCCGTCCGGATGCTCGGCGAGGTCCGTCCCCAGCGCCTGGCCGAGCTGGCCGAGGACGCCGGGTTCGTCGGCCGCGTGCAGGAGCGCGCCGAGGACCTGCGCGCCTACCTCCGCGAGCCGCGCTGGTACCAGGGCCGCGCCTCGGAGGGCCTGCCGTCGGCGATCGGCTACTTCTCGATGGAGTTCGGGGTCAGCGAGGTCCTGCCGAACTACTCGGGCGGGCTCGGCATCCTCGCGGGCGACCACCTCAAGGCGGCGAGCGACCTCGGCGTGCCGCTGGTCGCGGTCGGCCTGCTCTACCGCTCCGGCTACTTCCGCCAGTCGCTCTCGCTCGACGGCTGGCAGCAGGAGCAGTACCCGGCGCTCGACCCCCAGGGGCTGCCGCTGCACCTGCTCGCGGACTCGTCGGGCGAGCAGGTCCTGGTCGGCGTCGCGATGCCCGGCGGCCGGACGCTGCGCGCGCGGGTGTGGATCGCGTCGGTCGGCCGCGTGCCGCTGCTGCTGCTCGACGCGGACATCGAGGAGAACGACCCCGACCTTCGCCAGATCACCGACCGCCTCTACGGCGGCGACGCGGAGCACCGCATCCGCCAGGAGATCCTCGTCGGCATCGGTGGCGTGCGCGCGGTCCGCGCGTTCTGCGGGCTGACCGGGCACCCGGCGCCCGAGGTGTTCCACACCAACGAGGGCCACGCGGGCTTCCTCGGCCTCGAGCGGATCCGCGAGCTCGTGGCCGACGCGGGCCTCGACTTCGAGCAGGCGCTCGCGACCGTCCGCGCCGGCACCGTCTTCACCACCCACACCCCGGTGCCCGCGGGCATCGACCGCTTCCCGGTCGGTCTCGTCGAGCACTACTTCACCGCCGACATGCTCCCCGGCATCGAGCCGTCGCGGGTGCTTGCGCTGGGCCGGGAGCCGGCCGGCGACATGTTCAACATGGCGCACATGGGCCTGCGCCTCGCGCAGCGCTCGAACGGTGTGTCCCAGCTGCACGGCGAGGTCTCGCGCGGGATGTTCCAGTCCCTCTGGGGCGGGTTCGACGCCCCCGAGGTGCCGATCGGCTCGGTGACCAACGGCGTCCACGGCCCCACCTGGACCGCCCGCGAGATCGGTGGGCTCACTGCCGGGGCCGAGACCTCGGGCAGCCCGGAGCTGTTCGGCGTCTCCGACGCGCTGCTCTGGGAGCTGCGCGGGACGCTGCGCCGTCGCCTCGTCGAGGAGGTCCGCCGGCGGGTGCGGGCGTCGTGGCTGCAGCGCGGGGCGTCCGAGCCGGAGCTGGCGTGGACCGAGCGCATCTTCGATCCGGACGTCCTCACCATCGGCTTCGCGCGCCGCGTCCCGACCTACAAGCGTCTGACGCTCATGCTGCGCGACCCCGAGCGGCTCAGGTCGATCCTGCTCGACCCCGAACGTCCCGTGCAGCTCGTGATCGCGGGCAAGTCGCACCCGGCCGACGAGTCGGGCAAGGCCCTGATCCAGCAGATGGTCCACTTCGCGGACGACAACGGGGTGCGCCACCGGATCGCGTTCCTGCCCGACTACGACATGTCGATGGCGCGCTACCTGTACTGGGGCTGCGACGTCTGGCTGAACAACCCGCTGCGCCCGCTCGAGGCATGCGGCACGTCGGGGATGAAGTCGGCGCTCAACGGCGGGCTCAATCTGTCGGTGCGCGACGGCTGGTGGGACGAGCTCTACGACGGCCGCAACGGCTGGGCGATCCCGACCGCCGACGGTGTCGACGACCCCGACCGCCGCGACGACATCGAGGCGAACGCCCTCTACGACCTGCTCTCGACCCAGGTCGCCCCGCTGTTCTACGACCGTGGCGCCGACGGCGTGCCCGACCGCTGGACCGCGCTCGTGCGCCACACCCTCGCGACGCTCTCGCCGAAGGTGCAGGCGACGCGGATGGTCACCGACTACGTCGAGCAGTGGTACGCCCCCGCCGCCCGGTCCGCCGCGCGCGTCGTGGCCGACGGGTGGGCCGGTGCCAAGGAGCTCGCGTCCTACCGCGCGCGCCTCGACGCCGCCTGGGCGTCCGTGTCCGTCGCCGAGGTCGACGCCTCGGGCGGCGCGGACACCCCGGTGCTCGGGGCGCCGATGACCGTGCGCGCGGAGGTCGTCCTCGGGGGCCTCGACCCCTCCGAGGTGCTCGTCCAGGCCGTCGTGGGCCGTGCCGACGACGCCGACGAGCTCTCGGAGGCGACCGTCCAGCCGATGACCTCGATCGGCCCGGGCCACGACGGCTCCCACCGCTTCGAGGCGGTCGTCGCCCTGCCCCACGCCGGCGTCTTGGGCTACACCGTGCGCGTGCTGCCCCGCCACGACCTCCTCGCCGCCCCCGCGGAGCTGGGCCGGGTCGTGCTGCCGGCGCAGGGGTGACGCGACTTCGGTGACGAGACCCGCGCTCAGCGCGGGTTCCGCCACCAGAGTCAGCTCGCCGGCACCGCCCGCAGCACCAGGGCCGTGTGGGCCGGGACGGCGAGGAGCTCGCCGGCGGGCAGGGGGTCGGTCGCGGGCGGGGCACCGCCGGGCGTGCCGGCGTCGAGCACCGGGGTCCAGGCGGCGTCGCCGAAGGCGCCGGGCAGGAGGACGTCGACCGGGGCATCGCCGGCGTGGAGCACGAGCAGCAGCGAGGGCGTCGCGTCGACGCGGACCACGAGCGTCCGGCCGTGGGCGTGGAAGTCGGGCTCGACGAGCTCGCGGCCGTCGGGGTGCAGCCAGGCGATGTCCGGGGTGGCGTCGTCGGGGTCGGTGTCCTCGCGGCCGTAGAAGAAGTCGGTGCGCCGCAGCGCCGGGGTGGCGCGCCGCAGGGACAGCGCGCGGGCGATGAAGTCGACCAGCTCCGGGGAGTCCCACGCGCGCCAGGACGTCTCGTCGTCGGCGCAGTAGGCGTTGTTGTTGCCGTGCTGGGTGTGGCCGAGCTCGTCGCCACCCAGGAGCATCGGGGTGCCCGCCGAGAGCAGCAGCGTGGTGAGCAGGTTGCGCGCCTGCCGGGCCCGCAGCGCCAGGATCGCGGGGTCGGACGTCGGCCCCTCGACGCCGTGGTTGGCGCTGCGGTTGTCGTCGGTGCCGTCGCGACCCTGCTCGCCGTTGGCCTCGTTGTGCTTGCGCTCGTAGGACACGAGGTCGGCCAGGGTGAAGCCGTCGTGCGCGGTGACGAAGTTGACCGAGGCGGCAGGGGTGCGGGCGGGCCAGTAGAGGTCGGAGGAGCCGGCGAGGCGGGTGACGACTCCCGAGAGCGGTCCGTGACCCCGCCAGAAGTCGCGCACGTCGTCGCGGAACCGCCCGTTCCACTCCGCCCACGCGGGCCCGAAGCCGCCGACCTGGTAGCCCTCGCCGGTGGCGTCCCAGGGCTCGGCGATCAGCTTGACGGCCGAGAGCACCGGGTCCGAGGTGATGTCGGTGAGCAGCGGCGCGGCCGGCTCGAAGCCGCCGCCGCGGGGACGTCCCAGGGTCGACGCGAGGTCGAAGCGGAAGCCGTCCACGCCCATCGTCGTCACCCAGTGGCGCAGGGAGTCGACGACCAGGCTCCGGACCAGCGGCGAGGCGGCGTCGAGGGTGTTGCCGCAGCCGGTGAGGTCGATGTCGCGGCCCCGCGCGTCGAGGGCGTACCAGCCGGCGGCGTCCAGGCCACGCCACGACAGCGACGGGCCGTCGGCGCCGCCCTCGCAGGTGTGGTTGAACACGACGTCGAGCACGACCTCGAGGCCCGCGGCGTGCAGGGTCGCGACCATCGCCCGGAACTCCTCGATCTCGCGGCCGGGCGTCGACGCGTAGCGCGGCTGCGGGGCGAGGTAGGCGAGCGTCGAGTAGCCCCAGTGGTTGGTGCGCCCGCGGGAGAGCAGCCCCGGCTCGTCGGCGTGGGCGAACACCGGCAGCAGCTCGAGCGTCGTCACCCCGAGCCGGACGAGGTGGTCGATGACCGCCGGGTGGGCGAGTCCGGCGTAGGTGCCGCGGAGGTGCTCGGGGACGGCCGGGTGGCGCATCGTGAGGTCGCGGACGTGGGTCTCGTAGATCACTGTGTCCGGCCACGGCACCTCCGGCCGCGCGCCCGCGACCGGCCCCAGCGGCGCGGTGACGACCCCGGACGGCACCGAGCCCGCCGAGTCGTGGTCGTCGGGGCGGGCGGAGAACGGGTCGGTGCCCTCGAAGGCGCGCGCGGCCGCCAGGGAGGTGATCGAGCCCTCGACGCGACGCGTCCAGGGGTCGACGAGGAGCTTCGCGGGGTTCGTGCGCACCCCGCGCCCCGGCTCCCACGGGCCGTGGACGCGCAGGCCGTAGGGGTCGCCCGCGGTGACGCCGTCCGCGGTGCCGCGCCACCAGCCGTCGCCGGAACGGCCCAGCTCGATGCGCCGCTCGCCGCCCGGGCCGGGGAGGCAGAGCTCCACCGCCTCGACGCTGGGCCCGGCGGGGACGCAGGCACGCAGCACGTCGCCGTCGAGATGGGCGCCGGCGTCGATCGGGGTGGTGGACATCGGAGGGGATCGTGCCCGATCGCGGGCGGGCCGTCGCCCGAAGCGGAGTGTGATCCGACAGGATGGTCCGCGACCGAGGTGGACACCGGCGCGAATCCACGGGGTGACCCAGCGAGTGACCGAGCACGTGCCCGATCCGGACACCGTGATCCGCATGACCGGCGTGGGCGTACGGCGCAGCGGCAACGACCTGCTGGCCGACCTCGACTGGACCGTCGAGCTCGACGAGCGCTGGGTGGTGCTGGGACCCAACGGGGCCGGCAAGACGACGCTCCTGCGGCTCGCGGCGGCCGAGATGCACCCGACGACGGGCACCGTCGAGCTGCTCGGGGAGCGGCTCGGGCGTGTCGACGTCTTCGAGCTGCGGCCGCGGATCGGGCTCGCCAGCGCGAGCCTCGCCGGCCGCATCCCGGCCGACGAGACCGCCCACGACATCGTCCGCAGCGCCGGCTACGGCGTCCTGGGCAGCTGGCGTGAGCAGTACGACCCCGAGGACGACGCGCGCGCCGCGGGCCTGCTCGACGTCATGGGCGCGGCCGCGCTGTCCGGACGGGCGTACGGGACGTTCTCGACCGGCGAGCGCCAGCGCGTGCTCCTGGCCCGCGCGCTCATGACCGACCCCGAGCTCCTGCTGCTCGACGAGCCCGCCGCGGGCCTCGACCTCGGCGGCCGCGAGGACCTGGTGGCACGTCTCACGCGGCTGGCCGCGGACCCCGAGGGCCCGGCGACGGTCATGGTCACCCACCACGTCGAGGAGATCCCGCCCGGCTGCAGCCATGCGCTGCTCCTGCGCGACGGCCGGGTGGTCGCCCAGGGCCTGCTCGACGACGTGATGACGTCGGAGAACCTGTCGGCCACCTTCGGCCAGCCGCTCGAGCTCGCGAGCCGCCGCGGTCGCTTCACCGCGATCCGCAGATAGGGTCGCGGCCGGTCCGGATTAGATCGTCGGCGCAGAAGATCGAGGAGGCTCACCGGTGACGGAGTTCGTGCGGCTCGAGGTCGAGGGCGGGGTGGGCACCATCCGCCTGGACCGCCCCCCGATGAACGCGGTGAACCGGCAGCTGAACCTGGAGCTCGCCGAGATCTCGGCCGAGGCGGCGGGACGCACCGACGTCCGGGCGGTCGTGGTCTACGGCGGCGAGAAGGTGCTGGCCGCCGGGGCGGACGTCAAGGAGATGGCCGACCTCACCTACTCCGAGATGGCCGAGCGCGCCCACGAGCTGTCGTTCGGGTTCGGCGCGGTCTCGACGATCCCCAAGCCGGTCGTCGCCGCGATCACCGGCTACGCCCTCGGCGGCGGCTTCGAGCTGGCGCTCTCCTGCGACCGCCGGATCGCCGGCGACAACGCCAAGGTCGGCCAGCCCGAGATCCTGCTCGGGATCATCCCCGGCGGCGGCGGGACGCAGCGCCTCGCGCGGCTCATCGGCCCGTCGAAGGCCAAGGACGTGATCTTCACCGGCCGGATGTACAAGGCCGAGGAGGCGCTGGCCCTCGGGATGGTCGACGAGGTCGTCGCCCCCGACGACGTCTACACCCGCGCCCACGCGTGGGCCTCGCAGTTCGTCAACGGCCCGACGCGCGCGATCGCGGCCGCCAAGGCCGCCATCGACCGCGGGCTCGACACCGACCTGCGCACCGGCCTGAACCTCGAGAGCGAGATGTTCGCGGCGCTGTTCGGCACCGAGGACCAGACGATCGGCATGCGGTCGTTCGCCGAGAACGGGCCCGGCAAGGCCCAGTTCCTGGGCCGATGAGCGTCTCCCACCCGACGCAGGCCGAGGTCGACGCCGCACGCGACGACCCGAAGCTCGCCAACGTCCTGTACCACGACTGGGAGTCGGTCTCGTACGACGAGAAGTGGTCGATCTCGTTCGACGAGCGCTGCACGACGTTCGCGGTGGACCGCTTCAGGGCTGTGGTCCCTGGCTCCCAGACGTACGAGCACGCGCTCGAGCTGGGCTGCGGCACCGGGTTCTTCCTGCTCAACCTGATGCAGGGCGGGATCGCGCGCCGGGGGACGGTCACGGACCTCTCGCCGGGGATGGTCGAGGTGGCGACGCGCAACGCGTCGGCGCTGGGCCTGGATGTCGAGGGCCGCGTGGCCGACGCCGAGACGATCCCGGTGCCCGACGCGTCCGTCGACCTCGTCGTCGGGCACGCGGTGCTGCACCACATCCCCGACCTCGACACGGCGTTCCGCGAGATCCTGCGGGTGCTGCGGCCGGGCGGGCGGTTCGTCTTCGCGGGCGAGCCGACGCGGCTCGGCGACCTCTACGCCCGCAAGCTCGGCCAGGCGACGTGGTGGGCGACGACGCGCCTCGCCCCGTCCTCGTGGCTCAAGCCGCAGTCCGAGCTCGACGAGTCGTCGCGGGCGGCGGCGCTCGAGTCGGTGGTCGACCAGCACGTCTTCGACCCCGACCGCCTCGAGCGCTACGCCCACGCCGCGGGTGCGGTCGACGTCCGGGTGGTCACCGAGGAGCTCTCGGCGGCGGTGTTCGGCTGGCCGGTCCGCACGTTCGAGGCCGCGGTGCCGCCCGAGAAGCTGGGCATGCGGTGGGCGATGTTCGCCTACCGCACCTGGCAGCGGCTGTCGTGGGTCGACGAGCACCTGCTGTCGAAGGTCGTGCCCCGCTCGCTGTTCTACAACGCGCTGGTCACCGGGGTGCGACCGCCCGATCCCGTCCGGGTGTAGTGGTCTACGCCTTCACCCTCGACGACGTCGCGTACCTGGCGTCGTCGGCGGGGCGTGAGGCCGTTCTCCGGGCGTCGGAGCTGGTCGGCGACGACCGTCTGCGGGCGGTCACGGTGCTGCGCGAGCGTCTCGGCGACCGGGCCGCACCCGTGCTCGAGACCGCACTGCTGCAGGCGCGCGTCCGCGGGCGTGTCCCCGAGGGCTGGTTGCTGACCGCCGACGCCGCCGAGCAGGCGACCGCGGCGCCGGTCGCCGCGCACCGGGCGTCCCGGCTGGCGGGCCGCGACGTGCACGACGTGACCTGCTCGGTGGGCGCCGAGCTGGACGCCCTGCGGCACACGGCCTCGCGGCTGGTGGGCTCCGACCTCGACCCGGTGCGCCTGGCGATGGCGCGGGTCAACGTGCCCGGCGTGCCCCTGGTGCGCGCCGACGCCCTCGCCCCGGTCACCCGGGGCACGGTGCTCGTCGCCGACCCCGCGCGCCGCACGGCCTCCGGCCGGCGCACCTGGCGCCCCGCCGACTTCGTCCCGCCGCTCGATGAGCTCGCTGCCGTCGGTGATCGAAGTACCGATACGGACACTCGACGTCTGCGACGGCACTTCGCTGACACCCACGATCTCGTCGTCTCCACCGCGCCCGGCCTCGATCCGGCGCTCGTGCCCTGGGCGGCCGAGGTCGAGCTGGTCAGCCTCGACGGCCGGGTCCGCGAGGCGGCTCTGTGGTCCCGGGGGCTCGCGACGACCCGCCGGCGCGCGACCGTGCTGTCGACCCGCGGCCCGGGCTGGCAGGTCACCGACGCCGAGGAGGACGACTGCCCGGTGGGCCCGGCGGGCGAGTGGATCGTCGACCCCGACGGCGCCGTCGTCCGCGCCGGCCTGGTGCGCCAGTACGGTGCGCGCCACGGGCTGTGGCGGGTCGACGAGCACCTCGCCTACCTCACCGGCGACGCCCCGCCGGCGGGCGTCCGGGCGTTCCGGGTGCTCGAGCACGGTCGCTACAGCGAGAAGACCCTGCGCACGACCCTGCGACGGCGCGAGGTGGGCCGCGTCGAGATCCTCGTGCGCGGGCTCGACGTCGACCCGAACGCCCTGCGGCCCCGTCTCAAGCTCGCCGGCCCGCGGGAGGCCACCGTCGTCCTGGCCCGCCTCGAGACGGGGCCGGAGGCCTACGTGTGCGAGGCGTACGGACCGTGACCCGCGGGCAGTCCCGTGCCCATGGATGCACAGCAGGCGCGGACGCAGATGACCGAGGAGCGGGAGCGGCTGGCTGAGATGGGGCGGTCCGTCGAGCAGGAGGCGCCGGACCCCTCCGACGACACCGAGGGTGCGCTGGGCCAGCGCGCGGCCGACGCCGCCACCGAGGTCGAGACCCGCATGGAGGACAAGGGTCTCGCCGACGACGTCGAGCGCCAGATCGCGGGGATCGACGCCGCGCTCGCACGGACCGACGACGGCACGTGGGGTGTCTGCGAGGTCTGCGGGAAGGCGATCGACGACGAGCGTCTCGAGGCCCGCCCGGAGGCGACGACCTGCCGCGATCACATGTGAGTGCCCAGGCGCTCCAGGAGGGCGGCGCGGACCGCGTCGACGTCGGTGCCGTCGGGCAGCGCGACGTCGACCGTCCGACCGCCGGGAGCCCGGCCCCGGCGGTCGGCGTGCACCGTCCCGCGGCCGGGGCCGAGCGACGTGTCGACCTCGACCTCCAGCGGCACCGTGGCGAGCGTCCCGGGGACGATCGCCTCGAGCAGCGCCACCGCGTCGTGGATCGGGACGCGGTCCTCGCCCAGCCCCTCGCCGCGCGCGTAGACCGTGCGGGTCGCCGCCAGGGCCTCGCCGACCGGCCCGGACGCGGCGAGGGCGTCGAGCCAGGCGCGGTCGACGGTCACCTCGTGGGTGAGGTCCAGGGGCACCAGCGTCGTCGGCACCCGTTCCTCGACGAGGACGCGACGCGCGGCCTCGGGGTCGGACCAGACGTTGAACTCCGCGGCCGGGCTGACGTTGCCGCCGACCCCGACCGACCCGCCCATGACGACGAGCCGGCCGATCCGCTCGGCGAGGTCGGGGCGGGTCGCGAGCAGCAGGGCGACGTCGGTCAGCGGGCCGATCGCGGCGAGGACGACGGGTTCGGTGCTGGTCCCGAGCACGCGGGCGATCACGTCGAGCGCCCGTCCGGCCGGCTCGGGACCGAGCGGCCCGAAGCGCTCGGCGACCCCGCCCAGCCCGTCGTCGCCATGGACGTCGGCCGCGCGCCCGGTCGTCGGGTGGATCAGCGGCCGGTCGGCGCCCACCCCGAGCGGCACGTCCCCGCGCCCGAGCATCCCGAGCAGGCGGCGCGCGTTCGTCGTGGTGGTCGGCAGGTCGACGTTGCCGAAGACGGCGGTGACGGCGCGCAGGTCGACCTCGGGGGCGTGCGCGGCGAGCGCGAGCGCGTAGGCGTCATCGACGCCGGGGTCGGTGTCGACGATCAGCGGGGCCACGGGACGTCGATCTCCTCGAAGGTCGGCAGCGACGGCTGGGCTCCGGGACGTGTCGCGGTCAGCGCGCCCGCCCGGCAGGCCCGCGTCAGGGCGCTCTCGTCGTCGACGCCGGTCGCCAGCGCGATCGCGAGCGCGGCGGTGAACGCGTCCCCGGCCGCGGTGCCGTCGACGGCGTCGACCGGCGGCGACGCGACGTGGGCGACGACCCGCCCGCGGCGGCGCAGCTCGGCCCCCGCGGCGCCGTGGGTGATCGCGACGGCGACGACGTCGTCGAGGTCGGCGTGAGCGGCGAGGGCGCCGTACTCGCCGGCGTTGACGCACAGCAGGTCGAGCCCGGCGAGGACGTCGCCGGCGACCGCCCGTGCAGGGGCGGCGTTGAGGACGGTGAACCCGGACGCCGCCATCGCCGTCGCGACGGGCTCGTCGGGCACTTCGAGCACGGTGAGCACGACGTCGGCGTCGAGGGCGGCGGGGTCGACGGTCAGGGTCGCGTTGGCGCCGGGGTCGACGACGATCGTGGTCTCGCCGTCGTCGTCGACCTGGATCACCGCGGTACCCGTGGGGGCGTCCCGGACCCGGCGGACCGACCCGAGCTCGACCCCGCCGTCGCGGAGCAGCGTCAGCGCCTCCCCGGCGAGGGGATCGGTGCCGACGGCGGCGAACAGCCGCACGCGGGCGCCGAGCCGCGCCGCGGCGAGGGCCTGGTTGGCGCCCTTCCCGCCCGGGACGCGGGTGACGCTGCGCGCGGTGAGGGTCTCCCCGGGCGCCGGCAGCCGCTCGACCCGGGCGACCAGGTCGAGGTTGACGCTGCCGACCACGGCGACGGTCGGGCCGGATCGGGGGGACGCCACGGCGCGATCGTAGGGTCAGGCCCGTGAGGTCGGATCCGCGCCAACCGCGGCTGGTCACCTGGGCGTCGTTGCGCTGGATCGTGCGCCACCGCGCGTGGTCGCCGTTCTACCTCGTCCGGTACTGGCGGATGATCAAGGTGCGGGTCCGGCAGCCGCACATCGTGCTGCACGGGCTGGTGTTCCTGGGCAAGGGCGTGCGGCTCGATGCCCGCGAGGGCTTCGGGCGGCTGGAGATCGGCCGGTTCGTGCACATCGGCGACAACACCCGTGTGCGCTGCCACGAGGGCTCCCTGCGCATCGGGGACAAGTCGGTGTTCGGCAACGAGAACACGATCAACTGCTACCTCGACATCGAGTTCGGCGAGGCGACGCTGCTCTCCGACTGGATCTACGTCTGCGACTTCGACCATCGCTACGCCGACGTGCACGCGCCGATCAAGGACCAGGGCATCGTGAAGTCGCCGGTGCGCATCGGTCCGGAGACGTGGATCGGGACCAAGGTGACGGTGCTGCGCGGCGCGCGGGTCGGCCGCGGCTGTGTGCTCGGCGCACACGCCGTGGTGCGGGGCGAGGTGCCGGACTACTCCGTCGCCGTGGGCGCGCCGGCCCGCGTGGTCCGCGACCGGCTGGCCGACTACGAGGCCGCGGCCGCCGACCGCGCCGCCCTCGCGGACATCGCGCGCAAGACGGCCCTGGCCGCGGGGCAGGCGGTGGCCTCCCCGGACGGCGCACCGGGCACGTCGGCGGGCGAGCCGGCCGCCGATCGTGCGTGAGCTTCTGAGCCATGGTCCCGGAGACTGCTCACGAGGTGCCGAAGACGTTGCCCGTCGGGATCTTGGGGCGACCGAGGACGCGCGGAGGACCGGGGCGGGCCGCGGTGTAGAGGCCTGCGGTCTCGGCGGCGATGGAGGGCCAGGCGAAGTCGGTGTCGAGGCGTCGGCGGGCCGCGTCGGCGCGCGCCCGGGCGGCCACGGGGTCGTCCAGGCACCGGGTCACCGCCGCCGCCAGCCCCGGCACGTCGCCGGGCGCGAAGGACAGGCCGGTGACGCCGTCGACGACCACCTCGCCCAGCCCGCCCGCCCGGGACGCGACCAGCGGCGCGCCCGCCGCGGCGGCCTCGAGCGCGGTGATGCCGAAGGGCTCGTAGCGGCTGGGCAGCACGGCCGCGTCGGCGCCGGCGAGCAGATCGCGCAGCGTGGCGTCGTCGACGTGGCCGAGCAGTCGCACCGCCCGCCGCACCCGCGCGACACGGGCCCTTTCGGCGAGCCAGTCCGAGCACGAGCCGGTGCCCGCGACGAGCAGCTGCGTGCCGGGGTGGGCGCGGCGGATCGCAGGGAGGGCGGCGACGAGGTCGTGCACGCCCTTCTCCCACTCGAGGCGCCCGAGGTAGACGAGGCGGGGCGGGCTGTCGCGGTCCGGCGCGGCACGGCCCGCCCACCCCGAGGGGTCGATGCCGTTGTGCACGACGGCGACGTCGTCCGGGTCGAGGTCGAAGAGCCCCGAGACCTCGGCGCGCATGGCCTGCGAGCAGGTGACGACGGTGTCGGCGCGCCGGGCGAGCCACCACTCCACGGAGTGCACCTGCTGGTTGAGCGGCTGCGAGAGCCAGCCGCCGTGCCGGCCGGCCTCGGTGGCGTGGATCGTGGCGACCAGCGGCGCGCCGGTGAGGTCCGCGAGCGCGATCGCCGCGTGGGCGACGAGCCAGTCGTGGGCGTGGACGACGTCGGGCGTCCAGTCCCGCAGCAGGCCGGCCGTCGCGCGCAGCATCGCGTGGCCCAGCCCGAGGGTCCAGGCGACGAGGTCGCGGACGAACTCCAGGTGCGGCGGGTCCTCGGCCACGCGCAGGACGCGCACGCCGTCGACGCGCTCGATCGCCGTCGGGTGCGTCTCGGCGTCGGTGCCTGCGGGGTGGCGGGAGACGACCACCACGTCGTGCCCCGCGGCGCCCAGGGCCGTCGCCAGCGCGTGGACGTGGCGCCCGAGACCGCCGACCACCACCGGCGGGAACTCCCAGGACAGCATGAGCACCCGCACGCGCGCCGGCCCTCCCGCCCATGATCGAAGTACCGATACGGACACTGAACGTCTGCGACGGCACTTCGCTGACATTCAGGCGAGCGAGCCTACTCCGGAGTAGGTAGGGGCGGCGCGCCGGTCGTCCGAGGGCCGACGGCGCAGGGCGCGGGCGTCGAGGCGCCCGAAGACGTCGTCCTGGGCGGCGAACTCGGCGGCCCGGGAGGCCGCGAGGTCGTGCCGGCCGGCGGGGAGCAGGTCGGTCAGCTCGCGGACGCGGTCGCGGTGCTGCGCCGCGCGGCGACGGGCGTAGTGCGCCGCGGAGTCCTTGGTGACCATGAACGCCCAGTCGCTCGAGAGCGCCAGCGCGGCCTGGGTCGCGAGGGTGTCGAGGGTGGCGTCGCGGCCGGCGGACGGCGGGCCGCCGTCGATCGCCGCGAGCAGGCGGCGCGCCACGTCCTCGTTGTCGGCCACGAGGTCGCGCACGGCGAGCCCGTCCCACACCCGCCAGTCCTTGCCCGACCCCCAGGACGACGCGGGCAGCACCACCGGCTCCTCGACGTGGCCGGCCTCGACCGCGCCCCGCAGGGTCGTCACGCGGACCCCGGTCGCCGGCAGCGCCGCGAGCACCGCCTCGAGCCACGCGGGGCCCTCGTGCCACCAGTGGCCGAACAGCTCGGTGTCGAACGCGCTGACGACCAGGCCCGGCCGCCCCCGCTGCGTGCGCAACGCCTCGAGCCGTGCCCGCACCACGTCGACGAAGTCCTGCGCGTCGCGCGCCACCGCCGCGGCGGCGCGCGCGGGGTCGTAGGGCTTCTTGTCCGCGGTGGCCACCCGCCGGCCGGTGACCCGCGCGGGCTTGAGGCCGGTGTCGTGGTCGTAGGTGTGGAAGTCGCGGTAGTCGGGGCCGCCCGGGTATCCCGCGCGCGGCGACCACACCCGGTAGGTGACCTCGAGGTCGCGCGCGAAGGCCACGACGTCGGTGCCGTCGACGGGGTGCGCGGCCGCGGTGTCGCCGCGCAGCGCCGGGCCGTCGACGAGGAAGCGCTCGACGCCCGCCGCCGCGTAGTCGTGCTCGAGCCCAGGGGTGTAGCCGCACTCGGGCGCCCAGATCCCCGCAGGCCGGCGGCCCAGGCGCAGGGCCGAGTCGCGCAGGCCGGCGTCGAGCAGGAACCGGCGCACGCGCCCCGGCAGCAGCGGCGCGAACGGGTGCGTGGCGGGCCCGCCGAGCAGCTCGACGACCCCGGCGTCGGCGAGGCGACCCAGCACCGGCGAGGCGCCGTGGCGCCAGTCGCGCTCGAAGACCTCGAGGGCGTGGGCGGCGGCGCGGTGCTCGCGGGTCGAGAGCGCGGGATCCCGCGCCTCGTGCGCGCGCAGTTGCCAGTCCGCGAGCCATGTGTGCATCGACCGCAGCGCCGCCGGGTGGTCGAGCTGGGCGGCCAGCACGGGCGTGACGCCGAGGGTCAGCACGTCACGCCGGCCCCGGGCCGCCAGGCGTTCGAGCGTCTCGACGACGGGCAGGTACGCGTGCGCCCAGGCCTGGTAGAGCCAGTCCTCGCCCACGGGCCAGGCGCCGTGGCGCAGCAGCCACGGCAGGTGGGAGTGCAGGACCAGGCAGAACGTGCCGACCGGTTCCCTCGACACGTCCGTCCTCCCGTCGTCCGACCCCGGTGCGACCCCGACGGGAGAGTTTCCCACCGTCCCCGGACGGCGGAGCGGCCGCCGGGGCCATCACGGGGAGCGGGCGCGCCTCGTTGGACCGTGAGCGTCACCCCCGACCCCGGAAGGGACCCCATTCGGAGCACGTCTCGGATCGTCGCCGGAGCACTCGCCACCGTCTCGGCGGGCGGTGCCCTCCTCGGGCTCGCCGGCACGGCCGTCGCCTCGCCCGTCCCGGGCGTCCCGGTGACCACCGCCGAGCAGTGCACGGGCGGCGGCGGGGAGCTCACCGGGGGCGGCCTGACCTGCACCGGCGGCGGCGACACGGGCGACGTGGTGGTCGGCGAGGCCGCGGCGGGCGCGATGCGTCAGGCGCTGCCCGAGGAGGTCGCCGACCCGGCCCTCACGGCCGTCGGACGGCGCTGACCAGCAGGTCCAGCGACGCGTCGATCTCGTCGGCGCGCAGCTCGAAGTCCCCGGCCGACACCGCGGCCACGTCGGCGGCGAGCTGATCGGGCCACGGTGCCCCGGACAGCGCGAGCGCGATCTGCGCGTCGATGAGCGAGCCGCCGTGGCGCGCGTCGAGCGCCCGCAGCGCCGGGCCGTGGTGCAGGCCGGTCAGCGACTCCACGGCAAGGCCGGCGTCGGCGACGAGCCCGGCGAGCTCGGGCCCGGTCAGCTCGCGGGTGTGGAACGGGTTGAGCGGACGGTCGTCGGGCCCGGCGCCGGGGGAGAAGGTCAGCCGGTTCGGGGTCGCGCAGAACAGCCGCCCGCCGGGGCGCAGGACGCGCGCACACTCCGCGAGGAAGCCCGGCTGGTCCCACAGGTGCTCGATCACCTGCAGCGTCACCAGCGCGTCGACCGTCCCGTCGGCCACCGGCAGGGCCTGCAGGTCGGCGCGCGTCACGCCGACGGTCGGGTAGCGCGCGGCGACGTGGGCGGCGACGGCCGGGTCCAGCTCGACACCGACCACCCGGCGGGCCGACGAGGCCAGCAGCGCCGCCCCGTACCCCTCGCCGACCCCGGCGTCGAGAACGAGCGCCCCCGCGCACGCGGGCGCCAGCGCCAGGTAGACGGCCTCGTGGCGGCGGAACCAGTAGTTCTCGACGTCGAGCCCGGGCACCGTGCGTTCGCCGGTGAGGGGGAGCGCCGGCTCCCGCGCGAGGTCGCTCATCGCGTCACAGTGTCCGACGCGCCGACCGGCAGCCGCCCCCGGGTCCCGCGCGCTCGCGGTCTCGGACGGCGCTGACGGGGTACCTCCCCGCGACGTCCCCGTCAGGAAGGTCCGAGACCCATGACCGCCAGCACGACGCCGCCGCTCACCCAGCAGCTGTGCCGGTGGGGGTGGGGCGCCGGCCTCATCCTCGCCGGCACCGGCCACCTCACGTTCGTCCGCGAGGAGTTCCGGTCGCAGGTCCCGCCCTGGGTGCCGATCGACGCCGACGACGTCGTGCTGCTGAGCGGCGCGGTGGAGATCTCCCTCGGTCTCGGGCTGCTGGCCCTGCCGAAGGAGCGCCGGCGGATGTCGGCGCTCGCGACCGCGTTCCTCGTCGCCGTCTTCCCCGGCAACATCGCGCAGTACCGCAACCAGGTGGACGGCCTCGGGCTCGACACCGATGGCAAGCGGCTCGTGCGCCTGCTCATCGAGCCGGCGCTGTGGGCGACGGCGCTGCACGCCGGTGGCCTACTCCCGGGTGTGCGCCACCGCTGACCGCGGCTCCTCCGGCACGCGCAGCGGCACCCCGCGAACGGGTGTGCCGACACCGCCGACGAGGACGGAAAGTTCACGGCCAACGGCGGCACCGACGGCGACGCGGCGCTGGGCAACGTCCTCGCGCAGGCGCCCGTCGGCGGGGCCGACGTCGGCAACATCGTCTGCAACCGCGTCCTGAACGACAACCTCAGCGGCAACACCATCGCGATCAGCGTGCTCTGACGAGCGCACCCGAGGTCCACGACGGGCCCGGCCCCACCGATCGGGGGCCGGGCCCGTCGCGCGTCGCGGCCGGTGCTGACCCCGGAGCCGGCCCGTGGCGGCAACACCCCGTGACCGCCCGACCACGCGATGTGGGAGGGCCGACATGGTCATCGCCGCATTCGTCTGGTTAGGTTAGGGTTCCCTAACGGTCGCCGACGCCGGGGAGAACGATGAATCGCGAACCGGGATCGCCTGGGGATGTCGTGGACATCCTCGGGGTGGGGTTCGGGCCCTCGAACCTCGCGCTGGCCCTGGCGGTGCAGGAGCACAACGAGCGCGTGCCGGACTCCTCGCGGATCCGCGCGTCGTTCGTCGAGCAGCAGGCCGCCTTCGGCTGGCACCGCGGGATGCTCCTCGACGGGGCCACCATGCAGGTCTCCTTCCTCAAGGACCTCGTGACGATGCGGGACCCGACGAGCCCGCGGTCCTACCTGAACTACCTGCAGGGCCAGGGCCGGTTGGCCGACTTCATCAACAACAAGTCGCTGTTCCCCTCGCGGGTCGAGTTCCACGACTACCTCGAGTGGTGTGCCGCCGACGTCCGCCACCTCGTCGCGTACGGGACGCGGGCTGTCGCGGTGCACCCCGTGACCGGGCCGGACGGCGAGATCGACCAGATCGACGTCGTCCTTCGCGACGCCCAGGGCAGCGCCGCCGAGTCCCGGGTCGTGCGCACCCGCAACCTCGTGCTCGCCACCGGCCTGGTCCCGTGGCTGCCCGAGGGGGTCGCGCGCGGGAGGAGGATCTGGCACAACAGCGAGCTGCTCTCCCGCCTGGACGAGCTCCCGCCCGCCGGTCCGCGCCGCCGCCGCTACGTGGTCATCGGCGCGGGCCAGAGCGCGGCGGAGACGACGGCACACCTGCACGACCGCGAGGACGCGTCCGAGGTGCACTCGGTGTTCTCCCGCTACGGCTACAGCCCGGCCGACGACACGTCGTTCGCCAACCGCATCTTCGATCCCGAGGCGGTCGACCACTTCTTCGCGGCCTCCGGCGAGGTCAAGCAGATGCTGCTCGACTACCACGCCAACACGAACTACTCCGTGGTCGACCCGGACCTGATCGCCGAGCTCTACCGGCGCGCCTACCAGGAGCAGGTCCGGGGGCCGCGGCGCCTGCACGTGCACGGGGCCTCGCGGGTGTCGAGCGTGCGCTCCCCGGATCCCGACGTCGACGGCGACGGACCCGGAGCAGGGGCCGACGGTCCCGACGTCGAGGTCGACGTCGAGGTCCTGACCACCGGCCACCACCACACGATCGCCGCCGACGTCGTCGTCTACGCCACCGGCTACCGGCCGATCGACCCGAGCGGGCTGCTCGGCGACATCGGGGCCTGGTGCCGGCGGGCCGAGGACGGCGAGCTGCTGGTCGACCGCGACTACCGGCTGCACACCGTCGAACCGCTCACGGCCGGCGTCTACCTGCAGGGACCCACCGAGCACACCCACGGCATCAGCTCGACGCTGCTCTCGACCACGGCCGTGCGGGCGGGCGAGATCCTCGACTCGGTGCTCGGGCACCGGCGTCCGGAGCCCGACCTGCCGGTCGCCCACGAGAGCGGCGAGCCCGCCACCGTCGGGCCGCGGTGGGGCGACCCGGGGGTGGTGACGTCGTGACGGCCCTGGTGACAGGCGCCGCCGGCGGCATCGGGCTCGCGGTCTGCCGGCGCCTGGCCGACGCGGGCGCGCCGATCGCGCTGCTCGACCGCGACGCCGAGGCCGTCGAGGCGGCCGCCGCAGCGGTCCGCGAGCACGGCGGCGCCGCGGTCGCGGTGCCCGCCGACGTCACCGACGCCGCCGCTGTCGAGAAGGCGGTGGACGCCGCCGAGGAGGCGCTCGGGCCGCTGGACACGCTGGTCAACGTCGCCGGCGTGCTGCACGTCGGCCGGATCACCGAGCTCGACGACGCCGACTGGCGGCACTGCCTCGACGTCAACGCCACCGGCGTCATGCACGCCTGCCGCGCCGTCGGCGCCCGGCTCGCCGACCGCGGGCGCGGCTCCGTCGTCACCGTCGCGTCCAACGCCGCGGGCGTCCCGCGGACGGGGATGGCCGCGTACGCCGCGTCGAAGGCGGCCGCCGTCGCGCTCACACGCGTCCTGGGCCTCGAGCTCGCCGGGCGGGGCGTGCGCGCCAACGTCGTCTGCCCGGGGTCGACCGACACCGGGATGCTCAGCGCCATGGGCGACCTGCCCGCCGACCACGCCGCCCTCGTCCGCGGCTCGGCCGAGACGTTCAAGCTCGGCATCCCCCTCGGGCGGATCGCCGCGCCGCAGGACGTGGCCGAGGTCGTCGCGTTCCTCGCCTCCGACGCCGCCCGTCACGTCACCCTCCAGACCGTCTACGTCGACGGCGGAGCCTCCCTCGGGCCCTGAGCCGACCGTCCCCCGACCTCCACCGCTGCCGTCCCCGCACGTCCGACCACCGCCCTCGGCCCGCACCGTGAGAGGACCCCGATGACCAGCACCCCGACCAGCGCCGGCCCGGAGCTCGAGCCCGTGGGGCAGGACGTGTCGGTCGACGTCCCGCCCGGCCCCGGTTCCGGTCCGGGGGCGTTCCTCTTCTCCACCCGGGAGGTGACGCTGCGGACCACCGGGGTGCGGACCCGTGTCCCGGACGCCTCGCCGGGCTCGGTGGGTGCGATGGCCGCGGCGACGCTCGCGGCCCAGCGGGCGGCCGGCAACCCCGACCCGCTGGTGGTGGGGGCGGTCGGGTTCGCGCCCGGCAAGGCCCGCCTCGTGGTCCCGGGGCACGTCCACCGCACGCCGACCTTCGCGCGCGACGAGGGCGACGCCCCGCCCGCACCGCCGCTGACCGCGCCGCCCTCGGCGCCCGCGTCGGTGGGCACCCGGTGGGATTTCCGCGCCGAGCCGGCCCCGCCGCGGTACGCGGCCGCCGTGCGCCGCGCGCTGGAGATGATCGCCGAGGGCGACCTGGAGAAGGTCGTGCTCGCCCGCGCGGCGACGCTGACCGCGCCCGCGCCCCTCGACCTCGCCGTGGTCCTCGAGCGCCTCGCCGCCCGCAACCCCACGGGGTACGTGTTCGCGGCGGACGTCACCGACCCGGCGGAGAACGCTGCCGACAACTCCGGCGCCCGCACCCTCGTCGGCAACAGCCCGGAGCTGCTCGCGGCCCGCCGCGGCGACCTCGTCGTGTCCCACCCCCTCGCCGGGACGGCCCCCCGCAGTCCCGACCCCGACGAGGACGCCCGCCGCGGGGAGGAGCTCGCGTCGTCGGTCAAGGACCTGCGCGAGCACGCGCTCGTCGTCGACCGGGTCGCCGAGCGGCTGGCGCCCTACTGCACGTCGCTGCAGGTCCCCGCCGCACCGAGCGTCACGCGGACCGCCTCCCTGTGGCACCTCGGCACCCGCATCGAGGGCACGCTGCGCGACCCCGCGCCGACCTCGCTGCAGCTCGCCGAGGCGCTGCATCCCACTCCCGCGGTGTGCGGGGAGCCGACCGATGCGGCCCGCGCCGCCATCGAGGAGCTCGAGGAGTTCCCGCGCGGCTTCTACTCCGGCCTCGTCGGCTGGTGCGACGCCGATGGCGACGGCGAGTGGGCGGTCACGATCCGGTGCGCCGAGGTCGCGGGACGCGCGGTGCGCGTCTACGCGGGGGCCGGGGTCGTCGAGGGCTCCCGCCCCGAGGCCGAGCTGGCGGAGACGAGTGCCAAGTTCCGCACACTGCTCTCGGCGCTCGGGCTGGAGGCGACGCCGTGACCACCACCGCACGCCCCGCGGAGGAGGGCGTCGTCCCGTACCCCCCGGAGGTCGCCGAGCGCTACCGGGCCGCGGGCTACTGGACCGGTCAGACCTTCGCCGGCCTGCTCGACGCCGCCGTCGCCGCGCACGGCACGCGCACGGCCGTCGTCGGCACCGGCCCGTCGGGCCCGCAGCGCTGGACCTACGACGAGCTGGACGCCCGCGCCCGAGGCCTCGCCGCCGGGCTGGGCGAGCTCGGCGTGGCCCCGGGCGACCGCGTCGTCGTGTGGCTGCCGAACGTGCCCGAGTACCTCGAGGTCGTCTTCGCGCTGTTCCGCCTGGGCGCACTGCCGGTGTTCGCGCTGCCCGCGCACCGCGCCAGCGAGATCCGCTACTTCGCCGAGCACGCCGAGGCGACGGCGATCGTCACCGTGGGCCGGCGCGACCGCTTCGACCACGCCGCGGCGGCGCTCGAGGTGGCCGGGGCCGTCGACGCGGTGCGCCACGTGGTGGTCGCCGCGCCCTCGGCCGGTGACGTGCCCTCCGGCGTCGTCACCCTCGGCTCGCTCCGCCGCACCCCGGCCGGTGCCCTGCCCGGGGACGACGCCGACCCGTCGTCGATCGCGTTCCTGCAGCTCTCGGGTGGGACGACGGGCCTGCCCAAGCTGATCCCGCGCACCCACGACGACTACCTCTACAGCGTCCGGGCCAGCGCGGAGATCTGCGGGCTGGGCCCGGACACGGTGTACCTCGCGGCCCTGCCCGCCGCGCACAACTTCACGATGAGCTCGCCGGGCCTGCTCGGCGTGGTCCACGCCGGCGGCACCTCGGTGCTCGCGCCCTCGCCGGACGCCGACACGTGCTTCGGGCTGATCGAGGCCGAGGGCGTCACGTTGGCGGCCGTGGTCCCGCCGTTGGCGGCTGCCTGGGTCCAGGCCACCTCCTCGACGTCGCGGGACCTCTCGAGCCTGCAGGAGCTGCAGGTCGGCGGGGCCAAGTGCGCCGCCGAGCTCGCGCGGAAGATCGGGCCCGTGCTGGGGGCGCGCCTGCAGCAGGTCTTCGGGATGGCCGAGGGGCTGGTCAACTACACCCGCGCCGACGATCCGGACGACATCGTCGTCGAGACCCAGGGCCGCCCCATCTCCCCGGACGACGAGATCCGCGTGGTCGTGCCCGACGACCCCGAGGAGCGCGACGTCGCTCCGGGCGAGGTGGGCGCGCTGCTGACCCGCGGGCCCTACACGATCCGCGGCTACTACCGCGCCGAGGAGCACAACGCGACGGCGTTCACCGCCGACGGCTTCTACCGCACCGGCGACCTGGTCCGGCTCGACCCGGCCGGGAACATCATCGTGTCGGGCCGCGTGAAGGAGCAGATCAACCGCGGCGGCGAGAAGATCGCGGCCGAGGAGGTGGAGAACCACCTGCTGGCCCACCCCGACGTCGTCGACGCCGCGATCGTCGGTGTCCCGGACGACTTCCTCGGCGAGCGCACCCACGCCTACGTCATCCCGGTGCCCGGCCGGGAGCCCCCACGCCCCGCGGCGCTGCGCCGTTTCGTTCGCGACCGCGGGGTCGCGGCCTACAAGGTGCCCGACACCGTCGAGGTGGTCGACGCCTTCCCCGCGACCGGCGTGGGCAAGACCAGCCGCCGGGCACTGCGGGCCGCGCTGGCCGACCACGCGCGCCGCCCGACACCAGGACAACACCCCGACCCTGACGCCGACGAGGAGAGCCCGTCGTGAGCCTGCCGACCATCGCGCCCTACACCCTGCCGCGGGCCCACGAGCTGCCGGCGAGCCGCCCGGACTGGACGCCCGACCCCGCGCGGGCGGTCCTGCTCGTGCACGACATGCAGCGCTACTTCGTGGCCCCGTTCTCGCGCACCGAGGAGCCGGTGAGCCGCTGCGTCGAGAACATCGCCGCGCTCGCGGCCCGCGCCCGGGTCCTCGGCGTCCCGGTCGTCTACACCGCGCAGCCCGGCGAGCAGCCCCCTGCGGAGCGCGGTCTGCTCGACGACTTCTGGGGCCGCGGCCCGGCCGCCGCCTACGTCGAGGATCCCGGCGTGGTGGCGATCCTCGACGAGCTCGCCCCCGAGCCCGGCGACGAGGTGCTGACCAAGTGGCGCTACAGCGCCTTCCAGCGCAGCAACCTCGACGATCTGCTCGCCGACGCGGGCCGCGACCAGCTCCTGATCACCGGCATCTACGCGCACATCGGCTGCATGGTGACCGCCGTCGAGGCGTTCATGCGCGACGTGCAGCCGTTCCTGGTCGCCGACGCGACGGCGGACTTCTCCCGCGCCCACCACGAGCAGGCGATCACCTGGACCGCGCAGCGCTGCGGCGTCGTCACCTCGACCGACCGGGTGCTCGACGCGCTGCAGAGCGACCTCGAGACGATCGTGCCGCGGGTCTGAAGGAGCACCCGCGGCACGGAGATCGTCAGCGCGGGCCGGTCAGCGGTGTCCGCCGCCCTGACCGCCCTTGCCGCGGAACTTGTTGAGCATCCCCTGAGCCTTCTCGCGGTTCTTGGGGTCCGACGCGTAGCGCTTCGCCTGGTCGGTGTACTTGCGGCCCTGCGGGCTCCGCAGGAACTCCTGGACCTTCGAGAACAGACCGGGCACGACGACTCCCTGGGGGTGTCGGGGCGGTCCTGTCCGCCCCGGCGTGGGGTCAGGATATCCCCATCGTGGGCGGGACCAAGTTACCCACGAGTAGGTGCCTACACCCTACTCGTCAGTAACATGAGAGGGATACGCCACGCTGCTCTGCGCACGCAGGCGTGGGAGAGTCGGGGCAGAACGCAAGTTACCGACAAGTAAGCTACCCGTCGGTAGCCACTCGTCGCGAGACGGATGCGAGCACAGGAGGTCGCAGGAGGCCCATGAACATCGTCGTGCTGATCAAGCAGGTGCCCGACACCTGGTCGGAGCGCACCCTCTCCGACTCCGACAAGACCCTCGACCGCGCGTCGTCCGACGCCGTGCTCGACGAGATCAACGAGCGCGCCGTCGAGGAGGCGCTCAAGATCAAGGAGGCCGGCGACGCGGAGGTCACGATCCTCACCGTCGGCCCCGACCGCGCCACGGACGCCATCCGCAAGGCCCTCTCGATGGGCGCGGACAAGGCCGTGCACGTCAACGACGAGGCCCTCCACGGGTCGGACGCCGTGACCACCGCCAAGGTGCTGGCCAAGGCCGTCGGCACGGTCGGCGACGTCGACCTCGTCCTGGCCGGCAACGAGGCCACCGACGGCCGCAGCGGCGCGATGGCCGGGATGCTCGGGGAGCTCCTCGGCTGGCCGTCGCTGACCCACGCCAACGCACTGACCGTCGAGAACGGCACCGCGAGCGTGAAGCGCGAGACCGACGAGGGCACCTGCGACGTCACCGCGTCGCTGCCCGCCGTCGTCAGCGTCGGCGAGAAGATCAACGAGCCGCGGTACCCCTCCTTCAAGGGGATCATGGCCGCGAAGAAGAAGCCGGTGAGCGCGCTCGGCATCTCCGACCTCGGGCTCGAGGCCGGCGAGGTCGGCCTGGCCGGCTCGCTGGTGCAGGTCGACTCGTTCGCGCCGCGGCCGCCGAAGTCCGGTGGCCAGAAGGTCGAGGACGAGGGCGACGGCGGCCAGAAGATCGCCGAGTTCCTCGTGGGCCAGAAGCTCATCTGATCCGCCCCACCGACACCGCAGAGGAGAACCATGGCTGAGGTCCTGGTCCTCGTCGACCACGTCGACGGGGAGATCAAGAAGAACACGTACGAGATGCTCACGGCGGCCCGCCGCCTGGGCGAGCCGTCGGCCGTCGTCGTCGGCACCCCCGGCACCGCGGCCAAGCTGGCCGAGGGCCTCGCGGCGCACGGCGCCGAGAAGGTCTACGTCGCCGAGTCCGACGACGCGGTGAACTACCTGTCCACCCCGCAGGTCGACGCCCTCGCGGCGCTGGTCGAGCGGGTCTCGCCGCCGGCCGTGCTCATCGCCGCCGGCGCCGACGGCCGCGAGGTCGCCGGCCGTCTGGCCGTCCGCACCAACTCCGGCTGGCTCAACGACCTCGTCGAGGTCGACGGCCAGCGCGAGGGCACCCACTCGATCTTCGGTGGCGCCTTCACCGTGCAGTCGCACGCGACCACCGACACCGCGGTGATCTCGTGGCGCGCGGGCTCGATCGAGGTCGAGGAGAACGCCGGGGCGGGCACGCAGGAGAACGTCGAGCTCCCGGCGATCGACGAGGCGAAGTCGGCCAGGGTGTCGAACCGCGCGCCGATCGTCGGCGGCGACCGCCCCGAGCTCACCGAGGCGAACGTCGTCGTGGCCGGCGGGCGTGGTGTGGGCTCGGCGGACAACTTCAACGTCGTCGAGACCCTCGCGGACTCGCTGCACGCCGCGGTCGGCGCCTCGCGCGCCGCCGTCGACTCCGGCTACTACCCCAACCAGTTCCAGGTGGGGCAGACCGGCAAGACGGTCTCGCCGCAGCTCTACATCGCGCTCGGCATCTCCGGCGCGATCCAGCACCGCGCCGGCATGCAGACCTCGAAGACGATCGTCGCGGTCAACAAGGACCCCGAGGCCCCGATCTTCGAGATCGCCGACTTCGGCGTCGTGGGCGACCTCTTCTCGATCAGCCCGCAGCTGACCGAGGAGGTCGGCAAGCGCAGCTCGTAGGCGCGCCCGACAGGTGAACCGAAGGGCACCTTCGCTCGGAGAGATCGAGCGGAGGTGCCCTTCGCTCGTCCCGGGGCGGGCCCGAGCGGGACCTGACCCCGGAGCGGGGGAGCCGATCGTGCACGAGGGGATTACGCTGGCCGGTCGATGACCTATCTCGACCACGCGGCGACCACGCCGATGCTGCCGGAGGCGGCGGCCACCCTCACCGAGGCGCTCGGGCGCGTCGGCAATGCGTCGTCCCTGCACTCGGCGGGCCGCCGGGCGCGGCGGGCGATCGAGGAGTCGCGCGAGTCGGTCGCCGAGGCCGTCGGGGCCCTGCCGTCGGAGGTCGTGCTGGCCACCGGGGGCACGGAGGCCGACAACCTCGCCGTCAAGGGCCTCTACTGGGCCCGCCGCGCCGCCGACCCCCGCCGCACCCGCGTGCTCGTCTCGGCCGCGGAGCACCACGCGGTGCTCGACGCGGGGGAGTGGCTCGCCGAGCACGAGGGCGCCACCCTCGACGTGCTGGCCGTCGACGCGACGGGCCGGGTCGACGTCGCGACCCTGCGGGAGGCGCTCGCCGCCCACCCCGGCGAGGTCGCCGTCGTCAGCGTCATGTGGGCCAACAACGAGGTCGGCACCGTCAACGACGTCCGGGCGCTGGCCGAGGTCGCGCACGAGCACGGCGTCCCGTTCCACACCGACGCGGTGCAGGCGGTCGGGGCCGTGCCCGTCGACTTCGCCGCCAGCGGCGTCGACGCGCTGTCGCTGACCGGCCACAAGCTCGGCGGACCCGTCGGCGCCGGCGCCCTGCTGCTGCGCCGTGACGCCGCGTGCACCCCGCTGCTGCACGGCGGCGGGCAGGAACGCGACGTCCGCTCCGGCACCCTCGACGTGCCCGGCGTGATGAGCCTGGCGACGGCCGTGCGGGCCGCCGTCGGCGACATCGAGCGGCGCACCGCGACCCTCACCGCCCTGCGCGACGACCTCGTGGCACGCGTGATCGCCGAGGTGCCCGACGCGCGCCTCAACGGCGTCCCGCTCGACCGGCCCGGCGAGCGCCTGCCCGGCAACGCGCACCTGTCGTTCCCCGGCTGCGAGGGCGACAGCCTGCTCATGCTGCTCGACGCCCGGGGCATCGAGTGCTCCACCGGCTCGGCCTGCACCGCGGGCGTCGCCCGCCCCAGCCACGTCCTGCTGGCCATGGGCCTCGACGACGACCTCGCCCGCGGCTCGCTGCGCTTCTCCCTCGGCCACAGTTCCACCGCCGCCGACGTCGACGCCGTCGTCGAGGCGATCGGCCCCGTCGTCGAGCGCGCCCGGCGCGCCGGGGACGCGCTGGCGCGGTCATGAGGTCCTATCGGCGTGCTGTGTTGATCTGGAGCGCACCGTGAGGGTCCTGGCCGCGATGAGCGGCGGGGTCGACTCGGCGGTGGCCGCGGCGCGGCTGCGCGACGCGGGCCACGAGGTCACCGGCGTCCACCTCGCGCTCGCGGCGAAGCCCGCGACGATGCGCGAGGGCGCCCGGGGCTGCTGCTCGGTGGAGGACTCCCGCGACGCCCGGCGCTGCGCGGACGTCCTCGACATCCCGTTCTACGTCTGGGACCTCGCGACCCGCTTCCGCGACGACGTCGTCGAGCCCTTCGTCGCGGAGTACGCGGCCGGGCGCACGCCCAACCCGTGCCTGCGGTGCAACGAGAAGATCAAGTTCTCGGCGGTGCTGGAGCGGGCCCGGGCGCTGGGCTTCGACGCGGTGGGGACGGGCCACTACGCGCGGCTCGAGGACGGCCTCCTGCGCCGGGCCGTCGACCCCGACAAGGACCAGTCCTACGTCCTCGGCGTGCTGCGCCCCGACCAGCTCGAGGGCGCGCTCTTCCCGCTCGGCGACAGCCCGAAGGCGCAGGTCCGTGCGGAGGCGGCGATGCGCGGGCTCGTCGTCGCGGAGAAGCCCGACAGCCACGACATCTGCTTCATCCCCTCCGGCGACACCCAGGCGTTCCTGGCCGAGCGCATCGACGAGGCGCCCGGGGAGATGGTCGACCCGTCCGGAGCTGTCGTCGGGCACCACCGCGGCGTCCACGACTTCACCGTCGGCCAGCGCCACGGCCTCGGCATCCCCCGGCCCGCTCCGGACGGGCGGCCGCGCTACGTCCTGGGTCTCGAGCCGGTCAGCCGGACGGTCCGTGTCGGCCCGGCCGAGGAGCTCGACGTCACGGCGCTGACCGCGTCCGACCCGGTGTGGCTCGTCGACCCGCCGGTCGGTCCGCTCGCCTGCGCCGTCCAGGTCCGCGCCCACGGCGGGCTCGTCGCCGCGACGGTGCGGGCGGGCGACGACGGCGTCGACGTGGTGCTCGAGCAGCCCCTGCGCGGGGTCGCGCCCGGTCAGGCGGCCGTGTTCTACCGGCCGGACCCCGACGGGGACGTCGTGCTCGGCAGCGCCACGATCGCCGCGACAACGCGCTGAGCCGCGCGAGCCGCGCCCTGGCGTCTGGCGTCTGGCGTCTGGCGTCTGGCGTCAGGAGTAGAATCGGGCTCAGCATGAGCACCTTCTGCATCGGGTGCGGCCGCGAGATCGCGGCGGAGCGCGCCGAACTCGGATACACCTACTGCACCGCCCCGGCCTGCCAGGCCGAGTACCGCCGGGGCCCGACCGTCACCGCGGTGGCCGTCAACAAGAGCGGCGACGCCTTCCGCGTCGCGGAGCCCGACGAGATCGCCGCGCGGGCCGCCGCGGGCGAGTTCGCCACGAAGAACACCGGCCTGGGGACCGTGCACGAGACGACTCCCCCCATCCCGGCCCCTCGCCGGCCCCGGCCGGCGCGACCGGTCCGGCCCGCGGAGCCGTCCTGGACCCCCGCCCAGGAGAACATCGTCCGGCTCTACGCCGACATGGGTCTCTCGCCCCGGCAGATCGTCGAGCGGGCCCGGCAGAACACGCCCCGGCTCGGCGTCACCGAGACCCTCGCGGTGCGGATCCTCTCCTCGGCGCGGCGCTCGCCCTAGGCTGCGCGGCCATGGGCTTCGAGGCGGAGAACATCCGCGACTGGCAGGGCAGGTCCGTCGTCGACCCCGCGGGCGGCAAGATCGGCAGCCTGGAGGCGATCTACGTCGACACGGTGTCCGACGAGCCCGTGTTCGCGACGGTCGTGGTCGGCATGGTCGGTCGCCGCCGGCTGGCGTTCGTCCCGCTGACCGGGGCGACGGTCGCGCCGGACCACGTGCGCGTGACGGTGGCCAAGGACCTCGCCAAGCACGCGCCGTCGATCGACACCGACGGCGAGCTCGCCGCCGAGGACGAGCCGGCGGTGTTCGAGCACTACGGCCTGCCGGCCGCCTCGGTCGGCGCCGCGCGCCGCCTCGCCCGGCGCTGAGGGCGCGTCGTGCCCATCCGCGTCGACGACGACGCCGAGGACCCGCGGGTCAGCGTCCTGACGATCGACCGTCCCGACGCCCGCAACGCGCTCGACCCCGAGCACCAGCAGGCGCTCGGCGACGCCGTGGCCGCGTTCGAGGCGGACGACGAGAAGCTCGTCGCCGTGCTCACGGGCGCGGGCGACACGACGTTCTCCGCGGGCGCGGACCTCAAGCGCCTCATCCCGACCTATCGCGACCGCGTGCGCGCCGGCGAGGACCCGCCCTGGAACTTCGGCGGGTTCACCGCCACCCGGCGCGCCAAGCCCCTGATCGCGGCGGTGAACGGGCACGCGCTCGCGGGCGGGCTGGAGATGGCGCTCGCCTGCGACATCCGCGTGTGCTCGCACAACGCCACCTTCGGGCTCGCCGAGACGAAGTGGGCGATCATCCCCGGCGCCGGCGGGACCGTGCGCCTGCCGCACGCGGTGCCGCTGGGCCTGGCGATGGAGATGATCCTCTCGGGCGAGCCGATCGACGCCGCCGAGGCGCACCGCGTCGGGCTGGTCAACCGGGTCGTGCCGCTGCCGGACCTGCTCCCCACGGCGCTGGGCCTGGCGCGGTCGATCGCCGACCGCGGGCCGCTCGCCGTGCGCGAGGCCCGCGAGCGGGTGCTGGACGGGCTGGGTCTGGAGCACGAGGAGGCGATGGCGCGCGAGCACGAGGCATTCCTGCGGGTCATGCGCACCGACGACGCCCTCGAGGGCCCCGCCGCCTTCGCCGAGAAGCGCCCGCCGCGCTACCGGGGGCGCTGAACCAGACGGCGGAGCCGGGCGAGCAGGGCGCCGAGGGCCAGACGCAGCGGGCTCGTCCTCGTCGTGGGGGCCTCGCCGGTGCGGGCGGCCTCGTCGACGGCCTCGGCGAACTGCTCGAACAGGCGCCGGGACACGTCGCCCGCGAGCGCGCGGCCGAACTGCGCGACCCGCCCGGACAGGTGCACGTCGGCGTCGGCCCACAGCACCGTCCCGCCGTGCTCCGCCGGGTCCGCGGCCAGCCGGATGACGGCCTGCGTGCTCGAGCCGCCGCGGTCGGTGCCCTGCGCGAGCACCCGCATCCGGCGCGCGGACGGGTCGTGCTCGACGACGTGCGCAAGCCCCTCGAAGCGCAGGGACACCGGTCCGAGGCCGACGGTGGCGCGGCCCCGGTAGCGGTCGTCGCCGAGGTCGGCGGTCATCTCCGCGCCGGGGAGGCAGGCCGCGAGGCGGTCGAAGTCGGCGAGCACGGCCCACACGTCGTCCACCTCGGAGGTGAGCTCGCTGCGGACGTCGACGGTGGCGGTGGGCGTGCCGGACGGGATCGCGATCTCGTGGGGAATCGAGCCGGTGGATTTCCTCACGTCTGACGTCAGCGTGGCCCCCACGCTGGCACTCCCCGAGCGCCCGACGAGCGCCGGCGGCACGGCGGCGCGGGGTGGCGGGACGCCGTCGGGATGGGTCGCCGCGACGTCGGCGATCGCGGCGAGGATGCCGCGGTAGCCGGTGCAGCGGCAGAGCACGCCGGACATGTCCTCGGGCAGGGTGTCGGGGGAGTAGGTGCCGCCCGCGAGCAGGTCGTAGGAGCTCATGAGCATCCCGGGCGTGCAGAACCCGCACTGCAGCGCGTGGTGGTGGGAGAACGCCCGCTGCAGGGGATGCTGATCGTCGGCCGAGCCCAGGCCCTCGACGGTGGTCAGCGACGCGCCGTCGCACTGCACGGCGAACAGCAGGCAGGCGCGCACCGCCTCCCCGTCGAGCAGCACCGTGCACATCCCGCACACCCCGTGCTCGCAGCCGACGTGCGTGCCGGTGAGCCCGAGCCGGTCGCGCAGGACGTCGGAGAGCGTCGTGCGCGGCGCCACCGCGAGCGTCACCTCGCGCCCGTTGACGGTCACGGTCACGTCGACGGTGCCGTCCGCCTCGACCCTCATGCGTGTGCCTCCTGGTGGGCTTCCCGATGAGCTCGGACGAGTTCGCGGGCGGCGAGCACACCCAGCAGGCGGGCCCGGTAGCCGCGCGAGCCGTGGGCGTCGCCGGCGGTGTCGACGATCTCGTCGGCCATGGCATCGGTCGACGGACGCAGCCCGGCCTCGGTCGGGTCGTCCTCGAGCAGCGCTGTCACGTCGCGCACCACCGGGCGGTCGGAGACCCCGAACGCCGCGAGCGTCGCCCCGCCGCCGCGGCGCACGTGCACGGCCACCCCGGCCAGCGCGTAGTCGCCGTGCCGACGCGCGATCTCGGCGAAGCCGAACCCGTCCCCGGACGCCGCCGCCGGGAAGCGCACCTCGGTGATCAGCTCGTCCGGGCCTGCCGAGGTGGTCATCGCGCCGACGACGAGCTCGCGGGCCGGGACCTGCCGCGTGCCGCGCGGGCCGCGGAGCACCACGGTCGCGTCGAGGCAGGCGGCCACGGCGGGGAGCTCGGCGGCCGGGTCGGCGTGGGCGAGGCTGCCGCAGACGGTGCCGCGGCTGCGCAGCTCGCGGTGGCCGACGAAGGGCATCGCACGCCCGATCAGCGGGACCGCCCGCACGGCCTCGGACCGCTCCACCGTGCGCTGGCGCACGGCCGCGCCGATCCTCAGGACCCCGCCATAGACCTCCAGGTCGTCCAGCCCCGGCAGCCGGGTGATGTCGACGAGCGTCCCGGGCCGGCCGAGGCGCATCGCGAGCACGGGGACCAGCGACTGTCCGCCGGCGAGCACCTTGGCGTCCCCGCCGGCCAGGGCGTCCACGGCCTCGTCCACCGAGTCCGGGCGGTGGTAGGCGAAGGGTGCGGCCTTCATGTCAGCGCCCTCATCTCAGCGCCCGGTGAACGACGGCGTGCGCTTCTCGCCGAACGCCGCCACGCCCTCGGCGAAGTCGTGGCTCGCGCGCAGCATCGCGTAGGCCTTGCGCTCCAGCTCGATGCCCGAGTAGAGCGGCGCGTCGATCCCGCGGTCGAGCACCTCCTTGGCCGAGCGCAGCGCCATCGGGGAGAAGCCCAGCAGGGTCGTGACCAGCGCCTCGGTCGCCGCGTCCAGCGCCTCGCGGTCGGGGTGGAGCTCGGCGACGACGCCCCAGTCGGCGGCCTCCTGCCCCGTCATGCGTCGAGCGGTCATGATGTGGTGCTTCGCCCGGGAGAGCCCGATCAGCCGGGACAGGCGCTGCGTGCCGCCGGAGCCGGGGATCATGCCGAGATTCATCTCGGGCAGGGCGAAGCGGCTGCGCTCGGTCGCCAGGCGGATGTCGCAGGACAGCGCGAGCTCGAGACCGACGCCGAAGCAGTAGCCGTCGACCGCGACGACCACCGGCTTCGTGCTGCGCGCCGGGGCCGTCACGTTGTGCCCGAGGTCGGTGAAGTCGACGGGGTCGACCTCCATGAACCCGGCGATGTCGCCGCCGGACGAGAAGTGCTCGCCGTCGGAGCGGATGACCACCACCCGCACGTCGTGGTCGCGGTCGATCTCGGCGAAGCGCTCGGCCATCAGCTGGCGCATCTCCCACGTGATCACCGTGTAGCGGCCGTGGGACAGGGTCACCTCCGCGACCCGCCCGTCGTGCGACCGCTCGAGCCGCACCTCGCCACCGGTCAGCGCCATGAGACGTCTCCCCTCAGGAGTTGGTGGACGACCTCGCCGTGCAGGGGCAGCGAGTCGATCGTGACGCCGGCGGGCGCGAGGGCGTCGGCGACGGCGTTGGCGTAGGCCACGGGCAGGCTCATCGAGCTCCCTTCGCCGCACCCCTTGGCGCCGAGCGGCGTGAGCGGGGACGGGGACGAGACGTGGTCGGAGACCAGCTCGAACGCCGTCTCGGCGCTGGTCGGGCAGAGGTAGTCCAGGAACGTGGCCGAGGTCGGCTGGCCGGCGGGGGAGTAGCGGAACTCCTCGTACGCCGCCCCGCCGAGCCCGTGGACGAGCGCGCCGAGGACCTGGCCCTCGATGAGCACCGGGTCGAGCACCGTGCCCGCGTCGTGTACCGTCGCGACCCGGTCCAGGGTGACGAGCAGGGTGTCGGGGTCGATGCGCACGCCGACCATCTCCGCGACGAAGCCGTAGCAGAGCGACGAGTTGATCGTGTCCTCCGCGGTGGCGGCGACGGCCTCGGGCGGCACGAACTCGCCCTCGGTCGCCAGCCGCGCGGGGGCACCCTCCGGCAGCGACCCCGGGTCCCAGTGCACGACCCCGGCCGCGTGGCGGAAGAGGCACGACGCCCCGGACGACGGGTCGCGCACCGACCCGTCCGCCAGCTCCAGCCCGGCCGGGTCGACACCGAGCAGGACCGAGGCCCCGGCGCGCACCGTCTCCGCCAGCCGGTCCACCGCGGCGACCACGGCGCTGGTCACGAGCGGGGCGAACCGCGAGGAGTAGCTGCCCGAGGTCACCGTCCACGGCGTGGAGGCGGTGTCCATGTCGACCACCGCGCGCACCTGCTCGACCGGCAGGCCCAGCCGCCGCGCCGCTACCCGGCGGGCCACCGTGGCGTGCCCCTGGCCCTGCGGGACCGAACCGAGCAGCACCGTCACGACGCCCTGCAGGTCCACCGAGGCGCGCACGATCTCGGTCGAGCCGGACTTGTCCCGCCCCGGCTTCCGCTCGGACGCCGGTGTCGCGAGCCCGACGTAGCCGATGTTGGTGCCCGACGGGTCGACGACCAGCGCCAGGCCGACCCCGTAGTACGCGCCTTCGGTGCGAGCGCTCTCCTGCCGTGTGCGGAGCTCGTCGTACCCGCCCTCGGCGAGCAGCAGGTCCAGCGCGGCCGGGTAGTCGCCGGAGTCGTAGAGCCCGCCGGTCGGGGTGCGGTGCGGGAACGCGCGCACGAGGTTGCGGCGCCGGACCTCGGCGACGTCGAGCCCGGTCCGCGCGGCGACCGCGTCCATCAGTCGCTCGAGCCCGAAGTAGAGCTGCTGGCCGCCGAAGCCGCGGTTGAGGCCGGTGGGCGCCCGGTTGGTGACGGCGGCGCGCGCCCGGATCGCCACCGCCGGCACGTCGTACGCGCCGGTGATGTTGCCGAAGCAGCGGTAGAGCGTGCTCGGCTCGGGCGGGCGCAGGTAGGCGCCGACGTCGTCGACGAGGTCCACGCGCAGCGCCTCGACGGCCCCGTCGCGGGACACGGCGGCGGAGAACGCCATCGCTCGCCCCGCCCCCGACGAGCTGGCCAGCAGGTGCTCGGTCCGGTCCTCGGTCCAGCGCACGGGGCGCCCGGCGTGCTTCGACGCCAGAGCCATCAGCACGACGTAGGGGTAGATGCCCGACTTGATGCCGAAGCTGCCGCCGATGTCGGCCGGCACGTGCAGGCGGAACCGCGAGACCGGCACGCCGAGGGACCCCGCCGCGACCGGCACCATCGTGAACGGCCCGTGGAAGTTCGCCCAGCACTCGACGGCGGGGCCCTCGGACTCGTCGCGCCACTGCGCCACGACGCCGTAGCACTCCATCGGCACCGAGGAGTAGCGCGGGAACGTGTACTCGCCGTGCACGACGTGGTCGGCGCGCGCGAAGGCGTCGTCGATCGGCCCGAACGAGAACGTGCGGTCGGTGGCGACGTTGGTGCCCGCCTCCGGGTGCAGCAGAACCGCCCCGGGCTCGAGGGCGGCGCGGGTGTCGACGACGACGTCGAGCGGCTCGTAGTCGACCTCGACGAGCTCGGCGGCGTCCTCGGCGACGTAGCGGTCGCCCGCCACGACCACCGCGACGGGCTCGCCGACGTAGCGCGCGGTGTCGACGGCGCTGGGCAGGTACGGCATGGGCGTCGAGGTGGACAGCGGGAACGGGCGCACCGCCGCGCCGATCTCCTCGGGGCCGATCACCGCGGCCACCCCGGGATGAGCGCGGGCCCGTGCGAGATCGACGCCCCGGATGCGGGCGTGCGGGTGCGGGCTGCGCACGATCGCCGCCACCAGGGTCCCGGGCAGCGGGTCGAGGTCGTCGACGAAACGGCCGGCGCCGCTGACCAGGGCGGCGTCCTCGTCGCGGGCGGGCGTCCAGGTCATCACGCGGCTCCAGCGGTGTCCGCGAGGGCGACGAAGTCCCCGTCGACGAGCACGCGGCGCAGCGTCTTGCCGACCGCGGACCGGGGCACGGCGTCGACGGCGACCACGCGCTTCGGGCGCCGCAGCGAGGGCAGGACCCGGCGGGCCCAGGCGTCGGTCGCGGCGACGGCCTCGCCCGGGGCGACGTCGGCGGCCGGGACGACGAACGCCGTGACGGCCTGGCCCCACCGCTCGTCGGGGAGGCCGACCACGACGACGTCGGCGACCGCCGGGCAGCACACGAGCGCCGCCTCGATCTCGTCGGGGTACACGTTCTCCCCACCGGTGTTGATCATGTCGTCGACGCGCCCGGAGACCCACAGGTCGCCGTCCTCGTCGGCGACGGCGAGATCGCCGGTGAAGTACCAGCCGTCGCGGACCGCCCGCTCGGTGGCGTCCGGCCGCATCCAGTAGCCGGCGAAGGCCTCCGGGCTCGCCATCGACACCGCCACCTGCCCCGGCTCCCCCGCGGCGACCTCGTCGTCGGGGGAGGCCCCGGTCGACGGGTCGACGAGACGGACCCGGCTGAACATCCCCGGCCGGCCCGCGCAGCCCGGCTTCGCCGCGACGTCCGGGCCGATGGTGAACGTGTAGATCTCGGTGGAGCCGAAGTGGTTGACGAAGGTCTCCGGGGCGACCGCCTCGGTGAGCTGCGCGGCCAGCGCCGGCGCCATCGCCGCACCGGCGTAGGCGAGCCGCCGGACGCCCGCGAGCCGGGCCGGGTCGGCGTCGCGCAGCAGCGACCAGTACATCGTCGGGACGAGGTAGAGCGAGCTGATCCGCTCGCGGACGATGAGCTCGGCGGCCTCGCCGGCGTCGAACCGGGCCTGGGGCACCCACGTGCCGCCCGCCAGGACGGTGGCGAGCAGCGTGCGCAGCCCCATGGTGTGGAACAGCGGCATCACGCCGAGCGTCACGTCGCCGGAGCGCTGGCCGGTCTGCACGAGGTGCGCGACGGCCGCGGCGTGCTCGGCCCGGTGGGTGCGCGGCACGCCCTTCGGCCGGCCGGTGGTGCCGGACGTGAAGAGCATGACGCTGAGGTCCTCGGGGCCCGGCGCGGCGAGCGGGGCGGCGTCGGAGCGGTCGGCGGCCCGGCGCTCGAGCTCGTCGAGGTCGAGGTGTGTCACGGGGCGGATGCGCTCGTCGGCGAGGGCGGTCGTCGTCCCCTCGGCGGTGGCGGATTCGCTGACGACGAGCGCGGGGGCGGCGTCGGCCAGGCAGTGCGCCAGCTCCGGAGGGCCGAACCGGTGGGACAGGGGCGCCGCGATCGCCCCGAGCCGCTGGAGCGCGAGGTGCAGCGACGCCGCGGGCTCGCCGCCGATCAGCACCAGGGCGACCCGGTCGCCGGGGCGCACCCCGAGGTCGGTCAGGGCGTGCGCCAGGCGGGCGGTGCGGGCGTCCCACTCGGCGTAGGTCATCGGTCGCGGTCCGCCGACGGCGCGTCGCGTCGGGTGGCGCTCCACCGCCCAGGCCCAGGCCGTCGCGAGGTCCATCGGAGCCCGCCTCCCGATCATGCTCCGGCGCATACGATCCGTTTCGGACGGTATGGCACGTATGCTGAGAGGGCAAGGATCGGTACGCTGCGTGCTCGTGGCCGACCGGCTGTCCCCGACCTCGTACGTCGTGCTCGGCACGATCGCGCTCCGCGGCCCGTCGACCTCCTACGACCTCAAGCGGGCCGTCGGGCGGTCCATCGGCTACTTCTGGCACTTCCCGCACGCGCAGCTCTACTCCGAGCCGCAGCGGCTGGTGGAGCTCGGTCTGCTCGACGCCGAGACCGAGGCGCAGGGACGCCGCCGGCGCACGTTCCGTCTCACGGACGCCGGGCTGGACGAGCTGCGCGCGTGGCTCGCCGAGCCGACGCCCGAGCACTTCCAGATGCGCGACATCGCCGAGCTCAAGCTGTTCTTCAACGAGGTCGGCGAGCCGGGCGACGTCGCCCGGCTCGCGCGCGAGCAGGTGGCCGCGCACCGCGAGCGGATCGCGGTCTACGAGGACATGCAGGCGCGCTACGCCGACCTCGACGCCGTCGCCAAGCGCATGATCACCCTGCGTCTCGGGCTCGAGATGGAGCACGCCGCCCTGCGTTTCTGGTCGGCGCTGCTCGACGAGGTCGGCTAGCTCATCCCGGACGCGGCCAGCGGGTCGTAGCCCGGCGTGCGCAGGAGGTCCTGGAGCTGACGACGCCGCACGCCGATGTTGCTGCCCTCGATCACCGGGTAGGCGAGCGCCTCGTGGAGGTACTCGACGATCGGGAACGCCTCGTCGTACGCCGTCACCCCGACCAGCTTGACCAGGTCGTTGAGCACCTCCACGCCGGTCTCGGAGCCGAAGACCTTGGCGTGCAGGGCCAGCTCGGGCGCCGCGGGGTGCTGGGCCATGACGGCGTCGAGCGCGCGCCAGGTCAGGAGGCGGACGGCCTCGATCCTCCCCTTGGCGTCGGCCAGGACGTCGGACACCGCCTGGTGGTCGATGATCGGGACGGCGCCGCCGCGGGTCTCGGTGGTCGCGAAGCGCAGGGCGACGTCGAAAGCCCCGCGCATGGCGGCGACGGCGAAGATGCCGATGGACGCGCCGCTGGGCAGGAAGGCGTTGCGGGTCAGGGCGACGCCCTGCCCCTCGGCGCCGAGGAGGTTGCCACGCGGCACCCGCACGTCGTGCAGGCGGACCCGGGACGTCAGGCACCCCCGTAGGCCCGGCAGGTCGTAGTGCTCCTCGACCTCGACGTGCCCGGCCAGGTGCTCCCGCTCGGCCACGATCAGCGACACGCCGCCGGGGGCGCGGCAGACGATGGTCATGAGGTCGGGGCCGTCGCCGTCCCAGCCCGACAGGTGGGACGCCCAGGCCTTGCGTCCGTTGATCACGTAGTCGTCCCCGTCGGGCGTCGCCGTCGTGCGCGTCCCGGTGGGCGCGTCGAAGTTGGCGCTGCCCTCGGGCTCGCTGAAGGCCATCGCCGCCAGCGGCGCTCCGGAGTCGGCGAGGAACGGCGCGACGAAGCGCCGGATCTGCTCCGGTGTCCCGGCCTCGTAGACGGGTGCGAGCGCGATGAGCGGGCCGGCCAGGGAGATCGTGAGGTCGGGGCTGTGCACCGCCCACTCCTCGATGAAGATCGCCGCGTCGACGCCGCTGGACGCCGAGCCGCCGAACGGTGCCGGGACGAGGCCCTTGAGGAAGCCCAGCCCGACCGCCTTCTCGATCACCGGGCGGGCCAGCAGCGCCCGGGTGAGCGGGTCCGGCTCGGCCCGCACGGCGGCGGCGAGGTCGCGCAGGTGCTCCTCGGCGAAGCCGCGCGCCGCGGCCTTGAGCTGCTCTTGCTCGGGGCTCAGCAGGAACGACACGGCCATGGGGACTCCTCGGGTGCGGGGTCCCCAGACTGGCTCGCGGGAGGTCGCCCGTCTCGGCCGTGCGTGCAGCGGTGCCGTGCCGTTCGTGCACGGGCTCCCGTGGTTCAGGGGCGTACTTCCCGTGGTGAGATCCCGAAGCGGCGGCGGAACGCACGGCTGAACGCCGTGGGGTCGTCGAAGCCGTGCGCGGCGGCGATCTCGATCACGGTCGCCGCGGTGCCCGGCTCCGCGAGCGCCGCCGCGGCCCGCTCGAGACGGAGGTTCCGCACCGTCGCGGCGAACGACGTGTCCGCGTCGGCGAACAGGTTGTGCAGCGTCCGCGGGGAGATCGCGAAGCGGCGGCACACGCCCGTGACGGTGAGGTCGCGGTCGCCGAGGTGGCGCTCGACGTGGGCGAGGACGGCGGCGCGGGTGACGCCGGTGTGGGTCCTCGTCTTGGCACTCGTGGTGCTCGTCGCGGCGGCCACGGCGGTGGCGAAGGAGTCGACGAGCTCGCCGGCGCCGGGGGTGGCGGAGTCGATCGACCAGAGGGCGGGCATCAGCGCGCGCACCGCCGCGCCGGCCCCGACCGCGGGCACGGGTCGCCCGAGGTCCGGACGCCGTCCGCGCAGGGCGGCGTCGAGGGCGGCGTGCGGCACCCGGAAGGAGAGCATCTGCCAGGGCCGGTCGAGGTGGAAGAAGTAGGGCTCGCTGGTGTCGACGACGACGAGCTCGCCGCGCCGGACGACGGTGGTGCGGCCCTCGACGGTGGTGATGCAGCGGCCCGCGAGCTGGAGGTTGACGAAGTAGTAGGCGCCGTCGGTCCGTGCCACCTCGCGCGGGCCGTGGTCGGTGCGCTGCGGCCGGGAGCGCAGGCGGGCCCGGTTCATCCCCGCGAGGCGACGGGTCTCGACCTTCGCGGCGAAGCCCTCCTCGTCCAGCGTGCGGTGGGGCGTCAGCGGCACGAAGGCCTGGCAGATGACCTCGTGCCAGTAGCTGAACTGCTCCCGCTCGGGCAGCGCCGCGATGTCCCAGACGCCCATCGCTCACTCCCTCCGAAGCCCACGACGGACGGTACGACCCGGCGCGACGTGAGCGAAGGGCCCTTTCCTCAGGCTCGCGAGATTTCTGCCCCGGGGTTGCGGAAGTGCCCCGGCGTTGTCGGGGGTGTGGGTTAGATTCGAACACATGAGCGAAGGCGTGGGTGCGGTCGAGCGGGAGGCGCTCGACCGTGCCCGCACGCGCATGATCGCGCTGCGCGCCGAGCAGTACCGGCTGCTCGAGGACATCGCCGAGCTCGAGCGGCTCGGGGTGGCTCAGCAGACCGGGGACCGCAGCTCGGTGCGGTTGTTGCAGGAGTGCGGCAATGTCGATGCGCCGGAGGCGAAGCGGCTGGTGAGTGAGGCCGCCGACCTGACGGCTCGGGTGTCGCTGCGCGGTGAGCTGTTGCCGCCGCGGTTGCCGGTCACCGCGACCCTTGCTGGGTCGGGGCAGATTCACTCGGGGCACATCGCGGTGATCCGGGAGACGATGACCCGTCTCGATCGGGTCGACGGTGTGTCGGTGGCCGACTGGCTCGGGGCGGAGCGCACGCTCGCGGAACACGCCCGGGTGCTGCCGCCGCGGATGCTGCGCCGGTACGCGAAGGCGTTGATCGAGCACTTCGATCCCGACGGGGATGTCCCGCCCGAGGGTGAGGATGCCTGCGACGAGCTGCAGGTGGTGCGCCGTCGGAACGGGTCGCTGGCGTTCACGGGCCGGTTGCACGATCCGACCGACGCCGAGGCGTTCTTCGTGGTGATCGACGGGCTGGCCGAGCCGTTCGGTCCCGATGATCCCCGCAGCCTCGAGCGCCGCCGGATCGATGGGCTCAAGGACCTCGTGCACGACGCGCGTCGCCCCGGCGGCCTTGCCGACGACACCCGCCACGAACACTCCGACACCGGGACCACCGACGGCGACGGCGACGGCGACGCGACCGAGGCGGAGGCCGGCGAGCCGGACGCCGGGCACACCGAGTCGGACTCGGACGGCACCGAGGGCGCTGACGAGTTCGAGGACGCCCTGATCCCCGAGCCTCGCCGCCCCGAGCCGTCCCCGCGCCCGACGTCCTCTGCGCGCCCGGTGCCGGTGGAGCGTCCGGGCCGTCCCCTGTTGACGATCACGATGGACCTGCGGTGGCTGCAGCAGGCGATCGGGCACGCCACCCTCGACTCCGATGCGCTGGTCGACCCGCGCACCGTGCGTCGCTGGGCCTGCGACGCCGAGATCGTCCCGATGCTGCTCGGATCGAAGTCCGAGCCGCTGGATGTGGGGCGCCTGTCGCGCAGCGTCACCGATGCCATCCGCCGCGCGCTGAACCTGCGCGACGGCGGTTGCGCGTTCCCGAGCTGCTCACGGCGACCCCGGCGCTGCCACGCCCACCACATCCGCCAGTGGTTCGACGGTGGTCCGACCTGCCTGGACAACCTGGTGCTGCTCTGCCGGTTCCACCACCAGCTCCTCCACGCCGGGCACTGGGTCGCCGAGATCCACAACGGGCTGCCGTGGTTCACCCCACCGGCCTGGATCGACCCCGACCAGCAACCCCGCCCCGGCGGACGACCCCGCGTTCCCCTGTAGATCGAGAGAGGTCGCCATGACGACACCCCACGCCGACCTGGTAGCCGGCGAGCCACGTTCCGTGCTGCGCGAGGCGCTGGCGCACATGAGCACGCACCGCCACGACGACGGGTCGCTCGAGCTCGTCGGCGAGGTGCCGCCCGAGCTGTCGGACCCGCTCGTCCGCGCGCTCGAGACCGTTGCCGACGAGCTGCGCGCCGAGGACGAGCGACGGGGCGTGCGGCCCCGCAGCGGCGGGCACCTGCACGCGGACGCGCTGATCGCCCTGCTGCTGCGGGTCACCGACACCGGAGAAGCGGATCAGCCCTGACGGGCCTTCCACTGCGGGTTCTTCTTGTTGATCACCAGGACCCGTCCGTGACGGCGCACGACGCTCGATCCCGGCTTCTGCTCGAGGGCCTTCAGTGACGCGCGGACCTTCATGCGACCTCCTCAGGTGATCAGCTGGACTTCATCACGCCCGGCAGGTAGCCGGCGTGGGCGTACTCGCGCATCCGCACCCGGGAGGGCCCGAAGGCGCGCAGGTGAGGCTCATCGCTCCTCGCGGAAGTCGACGTGCCGGCGCACGCGCGGGTCGTACTTGCTGAGCACGAGGCGGTCGGGGTCGTTCCGGCGGTTCTTGCGGGTCACGTAGGTCGTGCCCGTCCCGGCCGTCGAGCGGAGCTTGACGATCGGACGGATGTCGTTGCGGGCCACCGCTTGCCTCCCAATTGAGAATGATTATCGTTCACGTTAACGCAGAGGGAGGGAGCTCTATGCCCGAGGGTCCGGAGACCGAGCTTGCCCAGCTGACCGAGCTGACCGTGGTGTGCAGCGTGGATGGAACGGCGGCGGCCGGCGTCGCGGCGGCGCTGCGTGCCCGGCACACGAGGACCGCTGTGCTCGTCACCCATGACCTGCGCGCGCTGGGCGAGGGCGTGGTGCGCCGACGGGTCGTGGAGGACGACGGCGAGCACGACGCGGTGCTCGAACTGGCCCACGCCTGCGTGTCCTGCACGCTGCGCGAGGATCTGCTGCCGTTGCTGGTCCGTCTCGCCCGCGACCCGGACGTGGCGCACGTGGTCCTGCTGCTCGACCCGGGCGTGGAGGTCGAGGCGACGTGCGAGGCGCTGCACGGCCTGGTCCCCGAGGGGCTCGACCGCCCGGTCACCGACCTGTTCGCGATGCGTGCTGTGGTCGCCGTGCTCGACGCCGCGACCTGGCTCGACGACGCGGGCAGCGACGACGCGTTGGTCGAGCGCGGGCTCGCCCTCACCGCCGACGACGAGCGCACGGTCGCCCAGATCGTGGTGGGACAGGCCGAGTTCGCCGACGTCCTGGTGGTCGGCGGCCAGTGCGCCGGCGCCTGGGAACGCGTGCGGCTCGACGCCGTCCTCGCCCGGCTCGCGCCGCGGGCCCGTCAGGTCACGGTGGCCGACGGACCGGGAGCGCGGCGCGACACCGAGATCGCCGCCATGCTCGACGGCCTGGTCAACGACCTGCCCGGCGACGCCCGCCGGGGCGTTCCCGACGACGCGCACGTGTCGCTGCTGCGCGGGCAGCCGCCCCTGGCGCGGGAGGCCGGGGTCTCGTTGCTGCACGTCGGCCACCGACGTCCGTTCCACCCCGAACGCCTGCACGCGGCGTTCGACGTGCTCCTGCACGGCACGATCCGGGTCCGAGGCCGGGTGTGGGTGGCCTCGCAGCCCGAGCGCGTGCTGTGGCTCGAGTCCGCCGGCGGCGCCTTGCAGATCGGCGTCGCGGGCACCTGGTTCGCCGCCGACCCGACGGCGTGGGAGGACGCCGACGACGAACGTCGCGCCGCCGCGTCCCTGTCCTGGCACGAGCGCTGGGGCGACCGCGAGCAGCAGCTCGTGGCCCTCGTCCACGACGCCGACCCGGCGGGGATCGTCGAGGCCCTCGACGCCGCGCTGCTGACCGACGAGGAGCTCGCCCTCGGCGAGGACGCCTGGCGTCGCCTCCCCGACCCGTTCGAGCACCGGCACACCGACCCGTGCCCCGACCTCGACACCGGCGTCGAGAGCCGTCGTGGTGAGGGGTGGGGATGAGCGACACCGTCGGCTTCACCGCCGTGCACTGCGGAGCGGCGGGCTGTCCCCATCATCAACGTCCCGCGCCGGACGCCGAGGCCGTCGGCGACGCCCTCCGTGGTGCGGTGCGTCGCTGCCCGCACGGGGTGCTCGTGCGCGCGTCCTGTCTCACGGCCACGGCGTGCGGCCACGGCACCGCCCCCGTGGGTGCCGGCGCCCTCGTCCTGGTGCAACCCTGCGACCACGAGCGCACGCCCACGTGCCCCGCGGTGATGGCCGGTCCGCTGCACGAGCCCGCCGACGTCGACGACCTGTGCTCCTGGCTGGCCGCGGGCGCGGCCGACCCGCTGCCGCCGCACCTCGACGCGGTCAGCCCACCGGGGCGCTGAGGGGATCGAGGACAGCGAGCAGGCGCCTGCGCAGCTGACCGCCCCGGTCGGCGAACACACGCTGGGCGTCGACGTAGGCGGCCTTGCCCTCGGGCGTCTCGATGCGCACCGGGGCGTACCCGAGGTCGGCGAGGTCGTAGGGCGAGGCGCGCATGTCGAGCTCGCGGATGTCGCGGGCGAGGGTGAACGCGTCGAGCAGGAGCTCGCCGGGCACGAGCGGGCCGAGCTTGTCCGCCCACTTGTAGAGGTCCATCCCGGCGTGCAGGCACCCCGGCTGCTCGAGCTCGACCTGGCGTTCCCGCGTCGGGTGCAGGGTGTTGCGCGGCGCGGCCGTGGGCGTGAAGAAGCGGTAGGCGTCGAAGTGGGAGCAGCGGATCCGGTGGGTCTCGACGACCTCGTCGGTGCCCGCCGCGCCGAGCCGCAGCGGGACCGGGTGCCGTGTGGAGTCGTCGCGGTGCACCATCGCCCACTCGTGCAGGCCGAAGCACCCGAGCTGGGGCGCCCGGTCGGCGGTGGCCCGCAGCAGACCGGCGACGAAGTCGATCGTGGCGGTCCGCTCGCGGAGCAGGGTCGCGTGGTCGACGCGGACGCCCTCGCCCTCCGCGACGTAGTGCCGCCAGCCGGCGCGCTCGCCGGCGCCGACGAGGAGAAGCCGTGCACCCGGGTGCCAGCGGCGGAGCCGCGACGGGCGGGTGGGGTAGTAGGTGTAGAGGAAGTCCTCGACGGGGTGGCTCTCGCCCAGGGCCTTCCGCGCGCGGTGCCCGGCGGTCAGGTCGTCGGCCCGGGCGGCGTGCGCGTCCGCTCGCGCCCGCCACTCGCGCTCCGCCAGCACCTCCGCCACGCGCTCCATGCTGCCAGCCGGGATGTCAGCGGCGCGGCGTCGCTGACGTCCGGTGTCCGTATCGCCACGCGCTCGCTTCGGCGCACACCGAAACGCGCTGGGCCTACCGTCGGCGGCATGACATCGCCAGCTCCCGGCGTCCAGGCCGGGGGAGACGTCGACATGGCCGCGGTGGGCGAACTGCTCGCCGACCGCAGCCGCTGCCGCATGCTGCTGGCGCTCGCGGACGGCCGGGCCCTGCCCGCGAGCGTCCTGGCGTCCGAGGCGGGGGTCGCCCCGTCGACCGCCAGCGGGCACCTCGCGCGGCTGACCGGGCGCGGGCTCACCGAGGTCGTGGCCACCGGGAAGTACCGCTACTACCGGCTCGCCGGTCCCGAGGTCGCCCGGCTCGTGGAGGTCCTGGGACGGATCGCGCCGACGGGCCCCGTCCGGTCGCTCCGGGAGGGCACGCGCGCGCACGCCCTGCGGATGGCGCGCCGCTGCTACGACCACCTGGCCGGCCGTCTCGGCGTCGCCGTCACCGACGCCCTGCGCGACCGCGCCTGGATCGAGGGCTCCGACGGCACCGTCGACCCGACCGAGCGGGACGGGCACCAGCTGCCCGGCCGCCTTCCCGAGGACGGCGCCTACCGGCTCACCGACGCCGGCCGCGACGGGCTCGCGGGGCTCGGCGTCCCGGTGCCCGCCGGCCTGACCGCCGTGCGCTGCTGCGTCGACTGGACCGAGCAGCGCCACCACCTCGCGGGTCCGCTCGCCGAGGCGCTCCTGGCGCGCTTCGACGCGGACGGCTGGCTGCGCTCCACCCCGGGCCACCGGGCACTGCGGGTCACCGACGACGGCGTCGCCGGGCTGGCGGCGAGCCTCGGCGTCGGCTGGCCGCCGCCGGCCGCGGTCCTCGCCGGGGTCGGCGCTGGCGCCGGCCGTGGCGCTGCTGGCGCTGGCGAAGGGCGCCCCTCGCCCCTCTGGTCGGCCGAAGGTGCCCTTCGCGCGGAACCAGCCCGGCCCGCGCGGCGCACGGTTTCCCGCCGGGGAGGACGCTGGGGGACGTGAGCGAGACGATCGAGCCGACCGACACCGTGGTCACCACGCCCCCCCGCGAGCCGCAGCCCGGCGACCGCGCCACCGGGCTGGGCTCCTGGCCCGGCACCGACCCCCGGGAGGTCGCGCGGACGGTGGTCGGCGAGCTCCCCGGCCTGCCCTATGTGCCCGAGCTGCCCGCCCGCGGCGTCGGCGCCGACATGATCGGGCGCACCGCGGCGCTCCTGGTCGACATCGCCACCGAGGTCTGGCCGTCGGGCTACCGCGTCGCGCGCCGGCCCGGCGGCGACCACCGGCGCGGGGTCGAGCTGCTCGCCCGCGACGTCGACGCCCTCGACGAGGCGCTCGGCGAGGCGGGCGCCACCCCGGCCGCCGTGAAGTGCCAGGTCGCGGGCCCGTGGACGCTCACCGCCGGCGTCGAGCTGCACTCCGGGCACCGCGTGCTCACCGACCGCGGCGCCGTCACCGAGTTCGCCGCGAGCCTCGCCGAGGGCCTCCGGGTCCACGTTGCGGAGCTCGGCCGGCGGGCGAACGCCCCCGTCGTCGTCCAGATCGACGAGCCGACGCTGCCCGCCGTCCTCGCGGGCTCGCTGCGGACCCCGTCGGGCTACGGCACCGTCGGCTCGGTGCCGGGGGCCGAGGTCCGCGCCCTGCTGGCCGGCGCGGTCGCCGCGGCCCGGGAGGCGGGCGCGGCGCAGGTGGTCGTGCACTGCTGCCACCCCACGCCGCCGCTGGCGCTGCTCGGGGCGGTCGGCGCCGACGCCGTGGCCGTCGACCTGGGGGCGCTCGGCGGCGCCGACGCCCCGAAGGACGTCCTCGACGCCCTGGGCGAGCTCTGGGACGCCGGCACCGAGCTCTGGCTGGGCATCGTCCCGTCGACCGACCCCGACGCGCCGCCCGCCCTGCACGACCTCGCTGCGCCCGCGCTCGGGCTGGCCGACCGCCTCGGCTTCGACCGCGCGCGCCTCGCCGACCGGGCCGTCGTCACCCCGGCGTGCGGGCTGGCCGGCGCGAGCCCGCGGTGGGCCCGGACGGCGACGGGCACGACCGTCGAGCTCGCCCGCGCGTTCGTCGACCCACCCGCGAGCTGGTGACCAGCTGAGCGGTGATCCACTGAGAGCGTGCGGATCGGACTGGTGGGCGGCGGGTTCGCCGCTCTGAGCGGAGCCCTCCGGACGGCCTTCGACGAGGCCGGGTGGACGGGGATCGAGATCGTCGACGTCCCGGTGGACGTGCCGCCGGGCGGGCTCGAGCGGGTCGACGTCCTGTGCCCGATGGGCAGCTCGATCTCCGGCGCGCTGATGGACGCGACGACGCCGCGCATGATCCAGCAGTTCGGGGTGGGCCTGTCGGGCGTGGACATGCCGGCGGCCGCCGAGCGCGGGATCCCCGTCGACAACGTCTCGGGCGCGGAGTCGGGCAACGCCGTCGCGGTCGCGGAGATCGCGCTGCTGCACCTGCTCGCCCTGCTGCGCCGGTTCACCGAGGCGCAGGCGAACGTCGCGCGCCGGGTCGTCGGGGAGCCGTCGGGCATCACGCTGGCGGGCAGGACGGTCGGCGTCCTGGGGGTCGGCGACATCGGCGCCGAGGTGGTCGTGCGGCTGCGCGCGTTCGGCGCCGTGCCCGTCGGCATCGGACGTCGTCCGCGGACCGAGACGCCCCGGGCCGTCGCCCTGCTCGACGAGGAGCACTACCACCGCACCGACGACCTGCTCGCCGCCCTCGCCCGCTGTGACGACCTCGTCGTGGCCTGCCCGCTCACCGACGAGACGCGGGGGATCGTCGGCGCCGACGCGCTGGAGGCCCTCGGCCCCCGGGGGCACGTGGTCAACGTGGCGCGCGGTCCGGTGATCGACCGCGACGCCCTGCTCGCCGCGCTGCGCGCGGGACGGGTGGCCGGCGCGGGCCTCGACGTCACCTGGGTGGAGCCGATCGACCCCGAGGAGGAGCTGCTCGCCTGCAACGTCGCGGTCACCCCGCACGTCGGCGGCGTCACCGAGACGTCCTACGCCGGGATCGCGCGCGGCTTCGTGGCGTCGGTGGAACGCCACCTGGGTCGATGACGGCGCGTCACTGACGGCGGATCGGCGCACACCACCGTGAACGATCAGGGCCACGTTCGGCCCTACGCGAGTACTCTTCGTGTGCATCGCGGAAGCTGGGGGCGATCATGGCCCGATCGGTGGTGCTCGGCGGCGCGGTCTGTGCCCTGGCGTGGGTGGCGGCCGTGCTGACCGCCCTCGCGGCCGTCCCGCCCGAGGGGCTCGCCCTCGACAGCCCGCGCGGTGCCTGGCTCGCCGTGCTGTTCGTGTCCCTGCTGGCGGTGGCCGGGCTCGCGGTGCTCGGCCTCGCCGGCGCGCCGCCGCGCTCCGGGCGGCAGCTGGTGGTCGCCGGTGTCGTGGGCGGGATCGCGTGGGGCGCGGCGATGCGGGGGTTCATGGCGACGGTGGCCGGACGGGAGTCCGTGGTCAGCTGGCTCGGGACGTTCGGCTTCCTCCTGCTGCCGAGCGCCGTCGTCGGCGGACTGCTCGGGTACGCCGAGCACCGGCGGCGTCTCGGCCGCCCGCGCCGCCGTCTGACGCTCGTGCCGCTGATCTTCGCGGTCGACCCCTCCGCTCTGCTCCTCGTGCTGCCGGCCATGGCGGGCGGGTGGGCCCTGGCCGGGAGCGGGACGCGGGCCCGGCGACGGCTGGCCTGGTCGGCGATGATCGTCCCGGTCGCGGCCTTCCTGGTCATCGTGGCGCTGGTCGGGGACATCCCCCGCCTCCTCACCCCCGCCGGTGTCGTCGCCGCCGTCCTGCTGTTCTCCTGCCTCGCCGTCCTGACGCTCGCGTGCTCGATCCCCTACCGCGACGCGGCCCGGGACGACGCGAAGACGCGGTCCACTGTCGGGGTCGACGGCTAATCTCGCCCCCGTGACCAGCGAGACCGCACCGATCGCGCCAGCCGGGATGGGGCAGACCGACGTGCCCGCGGAGGCCGCGCAGCGCCACCGCGAGCTGTCCGAGGTCGTGGCCGACCATCAGTTCCGCTACTACGTCCTCGACGCCCCGATCGTCTCCGACGGCGAGTTCGACGAGCTCTTCGGCGAGCTGCAGGGCCTCGAGGAGCAGCACCCGACCCTGGTCACGCCCGCGTCGCCCACACAGCGGGTGGGCGGCGGCTTCTCCACCGACTTCGTCGCGATGGACCACCTCGAGCGGATGCTCTCGCTCGACAACGCCTTCGCCCCCGAGGAGCTGCGCGAGTGGGTCCTGCGGGTGCAGCGCGAGCTCGACCACCCGACCGAGGAGCTGCTCTACCTCTGCGAGCTCAAGATCGACGGGCTCGCGGTGAACCTGCTCTACGAGGACGGCCACCTCACGCGCGCGCTCACCCGCGGCGACGGCCGGACGGGCGAGGACATCACGCTCAACATGCGCACGCTGGCCGACGTGCCCACCGAGCTGACGGGCACCGACGAGTTCCCCGTGCCCGAGCTGATGGAGGTCCGCGGCGAGGTGTTCTTCCGTCTCGCCGACTTCGAGGAGCTCAACGCCGGCCTCGTCGCGGCGGGGAAACAGCCGTTCGCCAACCCGCGGAACTCCGCGGCGGGCTCGCTGCGCCAGAAGGACCCGCGGGTCACCGCGACGCGCCCGCTGCGGCTGATCTGCCACGGCCTGGGCAAGCGGCGCGGCTTCACCCCGGTGCGCCAGTCACAGGCCTACGACGCGCTGGCGGCGTGGGGGCTGCCGGTGTCCACGCACACCCGGGTGCTGCACGGCGTCGACGCGGTCATCGAGCACGTCGGGTACTGGGGCGAGCACCGCCACGACGCCGAGCACGAGATCGACGGGGTGGTCGTCAAGGTCGACGACGTCGCCCTGCAGCGCCGGCTCGGGTCGACGTCGCGGGCCCCGCGCTGGGCGATCGCCTACAAGTACCCGCCGGAGCAGGCGACGACGACGCTCAAGGGCATCAGCGTCAACGTCGGGCGCACCGGGCGCGTGACGCCGTTCGCCGAGATGGAGCCGGTGCTCGTCGCCGGGTCGACGGTCTCGTTGGCGACGTTGCACAACGCGGGCGAGGTCGAGCGCAAGGGCGTCCTCATCGGCGACCGCGTGATCATCCGCAAGGCCGGCGACGTCATCCCCGAGGTACTCGGCCCGGTCGTCGAGGCGCGCACCGGCAACGAGTACGCGTTCGTCATGCCGACGCACTGCCCCGAGTGCGGCACCGAGCTGCGGCAGATGCGCGAGGGCGACAAGGATCTGCGCTGCCCCAACGCCCGCTCCTGTCCCGCGCAGCTGCGGGAGCGGCTGTTCCACGTCGCCGGCCGCGGCGCATTCGACATCGAGGTGCTCGGTTACGAGGCCGCCACCGCGCTGCTCGACGCCGGCGTGGTGCAGGACGAGGGCGACGTCTTCCGGCTCACCGAGGACGACCTCGGCCGGGTCGACCTCTTCCGCACCAAGGCCGGCAACGTCTCCGCCAACGGCCGCAAGCTGCTGACCAACCTCGAGACGGCCCGGCACCGCCCGCTGTGGAAGGTGCTCGTGGGCCTGTCGATCCGCCACGTCGGTCCCACCGCGGCGCAGGCCCTCGCCCGGCACTTCCGGTCGGTCGACGCCATCGACGCCGCGAGCGAGGAGGAGCTGGCCGCGGTCGACGGGGTCGGTCCGACCATCGCGCACGCGGTGCGCGAGTGGTTCTCGGTCGACTGGCACCGCGAGGTCGTCGAGAAGTGGCGCGCCGCGGGCGTCGAGCTCGAGGAGGAGGCCGACGAGTCGATGCCCCGCACCCTCGAGGGTCTCTCGATCGTGGTCACCGGGTCGCTGCCCACGCTCTCGCGCGACGAGGCGAAGGAGGCGATCCTCGCTCGCGGCGGGCGCGCGGCCGGCTCGGTGTCGAAGAAGACGGCGTTCGTGGTGGTCGGCGACGAGCCGGGCTCGAAGTACGACAAGGCCGTCGCCGCCAAGGTGCCGATCCTCGACGAGGGCGGCTTCCGGGTGCTCCTGGAGCAGGGGCCGGAGGCGGCCGCCGGTGTCGCGTTGGTCACCGCGACCGACGGGGCGGGCGAGGCGGACGGGACCGCTGGGAACGGTGAGGCGCCGGCGGAGGAGGACGCCGGCGCCTGAGGATGCTCGGAGATCACCCGAGGTCCGAGGGCGCCGAGGCATTCGTGGCCGCGTGCGGCACACTCGCACCGACGGGTGACGGGTGACGGGGCCGTCTGGGTGGCAGTGGCGATTCTCGCCGCTGACGGCGCGACGGCTCGCAGCTCGGCGTTGCCCTCGTCGCCGGGAGCGTCGAAGCTGGACGCCAGCTGAACTCAGGGCCCCGGGTCGCAGGTGGAGGGAGGGTCGCCGCGGTGCTGCAGTGCTGCCTCAACGGTGCCCGACCGGCCGACGTGTACCCCGCGGTCCCGATGAGCCCGCGCCACCTCGCCCGGGACGCACGCGCGGTGGCCGCCCTGGGCGTCACGAGCCTGCACGTCCACCCGCGTGACCGCGACGGGCAGGAGAGCCTCGACCCGCGGGTCATCGGCACGGTCGTCGACGCCATCCGCCGGGAGGCCCCGGAGATCGAGATCGGGGTCACCACCGCACGATGGGTCGAGCCCGACCCCATGCGGCGCACCGAGATCATCGCCCAGTGGGGACGCCTGCCGGAGCAGGCCCGCCCCGACGTCGCCGCCGTCAACGTGCACGAGCGCGGCTGGCAGCGGGTCTGCGAGGCGCTCGACGCCGTCGACATCGGCATCGAGCTGGGCGTCTGGACCACCGGCGACGCCGTGCAGCTCAAGCAGGCCGGCCTCCCGCGGGGCACCGCCCGCGTCCTCGCGGAGGTCACGGTCACCGATCCCGACACCGCGGTGGCCGAGGCCGTGCGCATCCTCAAGGCCCTCGGTCCCGTCCCCGCGCCGATTCTCCTGCACGGCGAGGAGGCCGGCGCCTGGCCGGTGCTCGAGTACGCCAAGCGGAACAACCTCGACACCCGCATCGGCTTCGAGGACACCCTCAAGGGCCCCGACGGCACCTGGCTCGCCACGGGCAACGAGGAGCTCGTGCGCTACGCCCTGGGCAAGGACGTGGCCGGGCGCTACGAGCGCCGCCGCAACGGCACCCGTGCGGGCGGCCTGCGGTCGTCGCCGCTCTGGCCCGGCTCCCGGGCCGAGCACCGCCGCTGAACTCGCGCCGACCCTCACGCTCCGTGACGATGCCGGGACGGAGGCTCTTCGTACTTCTACGTATGTGGCCTCGTCCGGCGCAGCGCGACGATACGGAGAGTCGCGCGGGCGGAGTCCGTCGGGACGCCAGGAGCCCCGGACCCAGATCGCTCCGACGACGCGATCCACGGGGACGGAGCACGGCCATGACCCACGTCGTTTCACGCTTCGACGATCTGCGCACCTCGCTGTCCGGCACCGTCGTCACCCCGGAGGACCCGGGGTACGACGACGCCCGCCGGGTGTGGAACGCGGACATCGACCGGAGACCGGCCGCCGTCGTCTACTGCGCCACCACCGAGGACGTCGCCCGCGCGGTGTCCTTCGCCCGCGACGCGCCGCTCGAGATCTCGGTGCGCGGCGGCGCCCACTCCGCGTCCGGGATGTCTGTGGGGGACGCGGGGATCGTCATCGACCTGAGCAGGATGAACGACGTCGAGGTGGATCCGGAGGCCCGGCGGGCCACGGCCGGGGGCGGTGCGCTGCTCAGAGACCTCGACGCCGCGACCCAGATCCATGCGCTGGCGGTGCCGAGTGGCGAGATCGGGCACACCGGCCTTGCCGGGATCACCCTCGGCGGGGGGATGGGTTGGCTGACGCGACAGCACGGGCTCACCAGCGACAACCTCGTCTCGGCACGCGTCGTCCTCGCCGACGGACGGGTCGTGCGCGCGGCGGCGGACGAGAATCCCGATCTCTTCTGGGCCATCCGTGGCGGGGGCGGGAACTTCGGGATCGTCACCGAGTTCGAGTTCGCCCTGCACGAGGTGGGACCGCAGATCGAGCTGGGCATGCTCTTCTACGGCATGGATCAGGCGGCCGACGCCCTGCGGGTCGCGCGCGAGGTCATCCCCGTTCTCCCGCCCGACGTGAGCTTCCAGGTGGTGGCCATGCCCGCGCCGCCCGAACCGTTCGTCCCCACCGAGCACCACTTCCGCCTCGGGATCGCCCTCGTCGCGGTGGGTTTCGGTGGCGAGGAGAGCCATCGGGGCGTCGTGGACCGCGTTCGGAAAGCGCTGACGCCGCTCTTCGAGATGGTTACACCGATGCCCTTCACCGCGTTGCAGCAGATGTTCGACGAGCCCTACGGCTGGGGTGTTCACGCCTATGAGAAGTCCCTCTACCTCGAGCGATTCACCGACGGAGCCATCGACGTGATCGTCGAACAGGTCGCCGGCATGGTCTCGCCAACGTCCGTCGTGCACTTCTACGTGCTCTCCGGGGCCTTCTGCACCGCCGACGACGCAGGCACGGCCTTCGGCGGAGGGCGCTCACCGCGGCTGTGTGTCTTCATCATCGGGATGACACCGCAGGCCGAGGCGCTGCCCGTTGAACGCGCGTGGGTGCGGGGCTTCTACGACGCGCTCGCGCCGCACGCGATGGGCACGGGTGCCTATGTCAACGAGCTGATGACCGACGACGTCCACCGCGTGCCGGCCACCTATGGTGCCAAGCTCGTGCCTCTACAGCGCATCAAAGCCGTCTACGACCCGGAGAACGTCTTCCACCGCAACGCCAACATCCTGCCCGCGACCTGAGGGCCGTCAGCCCACGATCGTCGCCACGATCCCGGCGAGGTGGGACAGGCGGGCGAGCTCGGAGGGCCGGAACGCGGGCCCGCCGGGGCGGCCCACCACGAGCGCCCGCTCGGGGCGGCCGACGGGCGCGGCGGCCAGCTCGGTGTCGAGGGCGGTCCAGGCCTCGGGCACGAGGTGCCCGCCGGCGGGGTCGAGCACGGTCGCCTTGTCCAGCGGCAACCAGGCGAGCTCGACGGCCTCGGTCTCCGGCGCGGCGGCGCTCGAGGCCACGCGGCGCACCCTGGCCCCGGAGCCCGTGGCCTCGGTGACCAGGGCCCAGGCCGAGCGGAAGAGGCCCGGCACGCCCTCGGCCAGCAGGGTCACGCCCATCTCGGGGCGGGCGGCGACGGCCTCGACCAGCTCCAGCTCGCGCGTGGTGTCGAGAGCCCCCGCGAACGGCCGCACCGACTCGACCACCACGCCGTGCACCGACTCCGCGGCGGTGATGAGCACGTCGGGGGGCCGCGAGCTGGGCATGTCCACGACGAGGTCGTCCACGGCCGTCCCGGCGCCGCGCTCGACGACGTCGACGGAGAGGATGTCCGCGCCCTCGGTACCGAGCGCCGAGGCCAGGGCCCCGAGGGTGCCGGGCCTGTCGGGCAGCACCACGCGCAGCAAGTAGGTCACGGCCCTCCTCGACCCCCCGAGACTCCGGCGAGTCTCCCGACACCGACGTGGACCCCGCGTGCGGCCTGGTACCCGCCGCGGACCCGGCGCATCCTCCCAGGCCGACCCCCGCGGGGGCGAGTGACGATCACACGCGCCTCCCGGCAAACCTCGTCGAGGCCCGGGTCGGCGCGGTCCTAGACTGGGTGTTTCGCGCGCGGGTGATGCAACGGAGCTCGGCCCGACGTCCCGGGAGACGACCTCTCACCCGACGCCGCGCGGAGCTCGACCCGACCATCGTGCACGACCCCGGAGGGACATGTCCGACATCACCCGCGACGACGTCGCCCACCTCGCCCGCCTGGCCCGCCTCGCGGTGACCGACGCCGAGCTGGACACGTTCTCGCGCCAGATCGACGCGATCGTGGACACGGTCTCGGCGGTGGGCGACATCCCGGACGACATCCCGCCGACGGCGCAGGTGGTGCCGCAGACGAACGTGCTGCGCCCCGACACCACGGAGCCCTCGCTGCCGCGCGAGGCCGCCCTGGCGGGCGCGCCCGCCGCCGAGGAGGGCCGCTTCCGCGTGCCGCGGATCCTGGGGGAGGAGCTGTGAGCGGGGCGAGCACAGCGACGGGAGGACAGAGCGAGCTGATCTCCCTCGACGCCGGTGAGCTGGCCCGGCGCATCCACGCCCGTGAGGTCTCGTCGGTCGAGGTCACCCGGGCGCACCTGGAGCGCATCGAGGCCGTCGACGGCCCCGACGGCGTGCACGCCTTCCTGCACGTCGACGCCGAGGGCGCCCTCGCGGCGGCCGAGGCGGTCGACCGCGCGGTGGCCGAGGGCGGGCCCGTCTCGCCCCTGGCCGGGGTCCCGGTGGCGGTCAAGGACAACATGACCACCACCGACATGCCGACCACCTGCGCGTCGGCGATCCTCGACGGCTGGCGCCCGCCCTACGACGCCACCGTCGTCGCCCGGCTGCGGGCGGCCGGACTGATCCCGCTGGGCAAGACCAACCTCGACGAGTTCGCCATGGGCAGCTCGACCGAGAACTCGGCGTTCGGCACCACCCGCAACCCCTGGGACCTCTCGCGCATCCCCGGCGGCTCCGGGGGCGGGTCGTCGGCGGCGGTCGCCGCGGGCGAGGCGCCGCTGGCCCTCGGTTCGGACACCGGCGGCTCGATCCGCCAGCCCGGGGCGGTCACCGGCACCGTCGGGGTCAAGCCCACCTACGGCACGGTCTCGCGCTACGGGCTCGTCGCGTTCTCGTCCTCGCTGGACCAGATCGGGCCGTGCGCGCGGTCGGTGCTCGACGCCGCGCTGCTCCACGAGGTGATCGGCGGGCACGACCCGCGCGACCAGACCTCGGTCGACGGCCCGCTGCCGCCGGTGGTCGAGGCCGCGCTGGCCGGTGCCCGGGGCGACCTCGCGGGGGTGCGCGTCGGCATCGTCAGCGAGTTCTCCGGCGAGGGCTACCAGCCCGGCGTGCTCGCCGCGTTCACCGACGCCGTGCGCGTGCTCGGTGAGCTGGGCGCGGACGTCGTCGAGGTCTCGTGCCCGTCGTTCTCCTACGCCTTGCCGGCCTACTACCTCATCGCGCCGAGCGAGGCCTCGAGCAACCTGGCCCGCTTCGACGCCATGCGCTACGGGCTGCGGGTCGGGGACGACGGCTCGCAGTCCACCGACGAGGTGATGTCGCAGACGCGCGAGAAGGGGTTCGGCGCCGAGGTCAAGCGCCGGATCATGATCGGTACGCACGCCCTGTCGGCCGGCTCGTACGACGCGCTCTACGGCAAGGCCCTCAAGGCCCGCACGCTGATCGTCCGCGACTTCACCGCCGCGTTCGAGACCTGCGACGTGCTGGTCTCGCCGACCACGCCCACCACGGCGTTCCCGATCGGCGAGCGCACCGACGACCCGCTGGCGATGTACCTCGCCGACCTCTGCACGATCCCGTCGAACCTCGCCGGCAACGCCGCGCTCTCGGTGCCCTGCGGCCTCGCCGCCGACGACCAGCTACCGGTCGGCATGCAGATCATGGCCCCCGCCCTCGCCGACGACCGTGCCTACCGCGTCGCGGCGGCCTACGAGACCGCGCGCGCGTCGGCGTCGGACGCCGGCCCCCGTATCCCGGAACTGCGTGCCCTGGAGACGTCCCGATGACGGCCACTGTCGAGTCCGCGCCCTACACCGTCGAGGAGGTCTGCGAGCAGTTCGACCCCGTCATGGGGCTCGAGGTGCACGTGGAGCTCAACACCGCGACGAAGATGTTCTGCGGCTGCGCGAACGCCTTCGGTGCGGAGCCCAACACCCACGTCTGCCCGGTGTGCCTGGGCCTGCCGGGCTCGCTGCCGCGGCTGAACGGCACCGCCGTCGAGTCCGCGATCAAGATCGGCCTGGCGCTCAACTGCCGGGTCCGGGAGCGCTCCGGCTTCGCCCGGAAGAACTACTTCTACCCGGACATGCCGAAGAACTTCCAGATCTCCCAGTACGAGGACCCGATCGTCTTCGACGGGTACCTCGACGTGCCGCTCGACGACGGCACCACCTGGCGCGTGGAGATCGAGCGCGCGCACATGGAGGAGGACACCGGCAAGTCCCTGCACGTCGGCGGGGCCACCGGGCGCATCCACGGAGCGGACTACTCGCTGCTCGACTACAACCGCTCCGGCGTGCCGCTGATCGAGATCGTCACCAAGCCGATCATCGGGGCCGGCGTCCGGGCCCCCGAGGTGGCGCGCGCCTACGTCACGGCACTGCGCGACGTCCTGCGCGGCCTCGGGGTCTCCGACGTCCGGATGGACCAGGGCTCGATGCGCTGCGACGCCAACGTGTCCCTCATGCCGAAGGGCGCGACGGGGTTCGGCACCCGCACCGAGACGAAGAACGTCAACTCGCTGCGGTCGGTGGAGCGCGCGGTGCGCTACGAGATGGGCCGCCACGCCGGCGTGCTGCTCTCCGGCGGCACCATCCGACAGGAGACCCGGCACTTCGACGAGCAGTCGGGGACCACCTCGCCGGGCCGGCCGAAGGAGACCTTCGCCGACTACCGCTTCTTCCCCGAGCCCGACCTCCCGCCGCTGGAGCCCTCGCGCGACTGGGTCGAGACGCTGCGCGCCGCCCTGCCCGAGCGCCCCTGGGAGCGCCGCGCGCGCATCCAGACCGAGTGGGACCTCTCGGACGAGGAGCTGCGCGACCTGGTCAACGCCGACGCGCTCGATCTCGTCGCCGACACCGTCGACGCCGGCGCCCCGCCGGAGGCCGCCCGTTCGTGGTGGGTCTCGTACCTGTCCCAGCAGGCCAACACGGCGGGGGTCGCCCTGACCGCGCTCCCGATCACGCCGGCGCAGGTCGCCCGGGTCATCGCGCTGGTCGAGGACGGGACGTTGACCAACAAACTGGCGCGCCAGGTCGTCGACGGCGTCCTCGCGGGCGAGGGCGAGCCCGACGACGTGGTCGCCGGGCGGGGTCTGGCCGTGGTCAGCGACGAGAGCGCGCTGACCGCCGCGGTGGACGAGGCACTCGCCGCCCAGCCGGCCGTGGCCGAGAAGATCCGCGCGGGCAAGACCAAGGCGGCCGGGGCGATCGTCGGCGCGGTGATGAAGGCCACCCGGGGGCAGGCGGACGCCGCCCGCGTTCAGGAGCTGGTGCTCGAGCGCTGTCAGTGACCAGAACTCGTCCGGGCAGCATCTTTTTTCGAGACCTCCCCGTAACTCGAACGAGATCCCTCCGTTGGGTGATTCAGGAAGCAGCCTGTAGCGGCTTCTGAACCGGGCGTCACCGTCGATCGGTGGTGTACGACCGTCCGGTTCATCCCCCGAAGCCAGATGAACTACCCAGGAGGGTCGAATGGGTGCACACAGTGCCCGCCAGGCGAGCACGGTCGGCAAGATCGCCGGCCGGGGCGCACTGACCGCCGCGGCCGCGCTCGCGCTGACGGGCGGCACTGCGTCGTTCGCGTTCGCCGCCGAGGCGCCGAACGTCGACAACACGTCGTCCACCCTCGAGGACGTGGCGTCCAGCAACATCGAGGGCGTGCAGGAGCTCCCCGAGACGGACGTGCCCACGACCGTCAAGGGCGGCGAGGAGTTCGTCGGCGGCCACGCCTCCGCGGCCCAGCACGACGTCAACCGCATCACCTCGGCGCTGACCTCGGACCTGCAGACCGCCGCGAACGCCAACGGCGTCCCCGTGGGCAGCCAGGCCACCGACACCGAGCAGGAGATCTCCGGCTCGGTCAACGAGGTCTCCGGTCAGGTGCACGACGCCACCGGGTCGGGCGCCCAGCAGGTCGACGACGCGATCTCGAGCGGCTCCAGCATGCTCTCGTTCTCCTGATCCGCTCCCCAGATCAGGACGGACCCGCGGCCCCGGTCCTCCTCCCCACCCGGGGGAGGGCCGGGGCCGTGGTGCGTCCGGAGGTGGTGCGTCGGGAGGTCGGCTCCTCGGGCCGCTAGTCGGCCCCGCTGGCTCCACCCGACGGCGGACGGATGCGCACGACGCGGTCGTCGGTCGGCGTGACGGGGCCGCCGGCGTCCTTGTTGGCCGTGGTGAACCAGATCAGGCCGTCGGAGGCGACGTCGGTGCCGGTGATCCGCCCGTAGGCGCCCGCCAGTACCGCCTGGGGCGTGCCGACGAACCCACCCTGGGGTGTGGGGCGCAGGACGAACATCGCGCTCGAGCCCCGGAGCCCGACGACGAGCGTGCCCGGCAGCGCCACGCACCCGGCCACCCCGGGTCGCTCGGGCCACGTCCAGGCCGGGGCGGCGGCCGCGTTCGGACCCGGCGCGACCCCGGGCCGCACGGCCAGCAGGACGTCGCGCGGGCCGGCCCGGTCGGTGACCCAGCTGACGCCGGCCGCCGCGTCCGCACACACGTCGCCGGGGGCGTGCAGGCCGCTGCCCACCACCGGCGACGCCGGGTCGGGCGTGCCGGGGGCGGGCCGCCCGAACGGGTCGATGCGCAGCAGCTTGCCGGCCAGCGAGGTGGGCGAGGCCGCCGCCGCCCGGTCGCCGCCGTCGCCCGTGGCCACGAGCAGGGTGCCGTCGGGCTCGACCCCGATCGCGCCGCTGTTGCCCGACGCCCCGCGCGGGATGCCGCCCAGCACCGTCTTGGGCACGTCCCCGGGCGCGATCCGCAGGACGGCGTTGCCGCTCGGGGTGGTGGCGTAGGCGTAGAGGAGCTGGTCCTCCGCGTAGGAGGGGGAGAGCGCCAGCGAGGTGAGCCCTCCGTCGCCCGCCGCGTCGACGGGCACCGTCGCCACGGTCTCCGGGGTCTCCTCGGGGGCGACGCGCAGGATGCGGCCGGTCGTGCGCTCGGCGACCAGGGCGGCGGCTCCACCCGGCAGCGTCACGACCGCGGACATCGGCGCGAGGCAGGTGGCGACGACCTGCGGGTCGGGGTCGACGCACGGCGGGGGCACCGAGGGCCCGTCCGAGTTCGGGGCGGGCGTGGGCTCGCCGGTCTCGGGCAGCTGCGGCTGCGGCGCCCGCTCGGCCGAGAGGTCGGGGCGCTCGCGCCAGGGCTGCTGCCCGGCGTCGGGGAACTGTGCGCAGCCGGCGAGCAGCGCCGCGAGCGTGGTCAGTGCGGCGAGCAGCAGCACGTACCGCGACGGACCGGACACGGCTCGACACACTAGGCGTCCCCTGCTGTGCCGGCCGTGAGACGGGGGCTGCCGCCGAGCCACCCACGGCCCCGGGGGCACGCGCGGCGCGGCTGCCCCCGGACGGGCGATGAGCGTCGAGACCGTGTGTCTGGGCCGGCACCGGATCCCCTACCGCTACTCGCGCACCCGCGACGACCAGGTCGCTGAGCCTCGGGGTGGCCTGTGTGTTCCGCATCGGCAACACCGAGAACCGCGGGCGCCCGTACGCCGACCTGGTGCTCGACTCCGGGGATCTCGTGGTGTTCGGCCGGGAGAACCGGCTGGCCCACCACGGGGTACCGAGGATGCCGCCGAGGACATCGGCCTGCCCGAGGGTCGCATCAAACATCACGCTGCGGGTGTCCGGCCTGCAGGACTGACGCCGGCGACTACCCTCCCGCCCCGTGAGCGCCGAACCCGTGACCGTGCTGGTGCCCCACGACGAGGGGGAGGCCGCGCTCGCCGACATCGACGGCCTCGAGCTCGTCCGCTACGACGAGCAGGCCGACGCCCTGCCCGACGCCGCGGAGCGGGCCGCGGTGCTGATCCCCGGCTTCCTCGCGACGACCGACGCGTTGAAGCTGGTCGGACGGTGCCCGAACCTGCGTCTGGTGCAGCTGCTCTCGGCCGGCGCGGAGATGTGGGTGGGCCGGCTCCCCGAGGGCGTGCAGCTCTCCGACTGCCAGGGTGCGCACGGCGGGGTCACCGCCGAGTGGGTGCTCGCCGCGACCCTCGCCGTGCTGCGCGAGATCCCGCCGTTCGTGCGCGCCCAGGACGGGGGCCGCTGGGACCAGCACATCACCGACACGCTCACCGGCAAGCGGGTCCTGCTCGTCGGCGCGGGCGACCTTGCCGACCAGACCGCGCGCCGGATGGAGACCTTCGACGTCGCCGCCATCACCCGCGTCGGGCGCCGGGCCCGCGAGGGCGTGCACGCCACCTCCGAGCTACCCGATCTGCTGGGCGACCACGACGTCGTCGTGCTCCTCGTCCCGCTCACCGACGAGACCCGCGGCCTCGTGGACGCCGCGTTCCTCGCCGCGATGCCCGACGGCGCGCTGCTGGTGAACGCCGCGCGGGGCCCGGTGGTCGACACCGAGGCCCTGCTCGCCGAGCTGCGTGCCGAGCGCCTGCGTGCCGTGGTCGACGTCGTCGACCCCGAGCCGCTGCCTGCCGACCACCCCCTGTGGTCCGCGCCGAACCTGCTGATCACCCCGCACGTCGGCGGCAGCGTCCCGGGGCACCTCGAGCGGGCCTACCGCGTCGTGCACACCCAGCTCGAGGCCGTCGCCCGCGGCGAGGATCCGCCGAACCTGGTGATCAACGGGTACTGAGCGCTCCGATGCTTACTTGCTAGGCAGCACGCAAGTATGTAGAAAGGGGACACGCCCACGCGCCGAGACGTGGACGACGTCGGAGCGGAGCGGGCGATGACAGCGTGGACGAGCGTCAGCACGGGGGCGGGCGAGGAGATCGTGCGGGTCGACGTCGAGGACGGCGACCCGTTCGCGGTGATGGCCCTGGGCCGGCACACCGTCGTGCTCACGCGCGACGAGTGCCGCCGGATCGCCGACGCGCTGCGCGCGGCGTCGCGCCGGTCTCCGCCGCGGTGACGCGACCTCGGTGCCGAACCCCGCGCTGAACGCGGGATGCGCCACCGAGGACGACCTAGACCGAGCGGACCGCGCCCGTCGCCCCCGAGGTCACGAGCTTCGCGTAGGCGCGCAGGGCGCTGGTGAGCTGGCGGTTCCGCTCGACGGCGGGCTGCCACGGACGCTCCGAGGCCTCCATCTTGGCGCGGCGCTCGGCGAGCACGTCGTCGTCGACGAGCAGCTCGATGCGCCGGGCGTCGACGTCGAGCAGGATCTCGTCACCGTCCTGCACGAGCCCGATCGTGCCGCCGGCCGCCGCCTCGGGGGAGACGTGCCCGACGGAGATGCCGCTCGAGCCGCCGGAGAAGCGGCCGTCGGTGACGAGCGCGCACACGGCGCCGAGGCCCGCGCCCTTGAGGAATGCGGTCGGGTGCAGCATCTCCTGCATGCCGGGGCCGCCGGCCGGGCCCTCGTAGCGCACGACGATCACGTCGCCGGGCTGCACCTGCTTCCCGAGGATGATCGAGACGGCCTCCTCCTGGCTCTCGACCACCCGCGCGGGGCCGCGGAAGTACCGCCCGTCCTCGGGTAGTCCGGCGCTCTTGATGACGGCGCCGTCGGGGGAGAGGTTGCCGGCGAGCACGGCGAGCCCGCCGTCGGCCGAGAACGCGTGCGCGACGTCGTGGATCACACCGCTGACGCCGTCCTGATCGAGCGACGACCAGCGGTTGGTCGTCGAGAACGGCTCGACGGTGCGCACACCGCCGGGCGCGGCGTGGAACAGCTCGACGGCCTCCTCGGACGGCGAGCCGCCCCGGATGTCCCAGGCGCCGAGCCACGCGTCGAGCGAGGGGGCGTGGACCGTGTGCACGTCGCGGTGCAGCAGGCCGCCGCGGTCGAGCTCACCGAGGATCGCGGGGATGCCGCCGGCGCGGTGCACGTCCTCCATATGGTGCGAGGAGTTCGGCGCGACCTTCGAGACGCACGGCACCCGACGGCTGACGGCGTCGATGTCGGCGAGCGAGAACTCGAGGTCGGCCTCGTGGGCGGCGGCGAGGATGTGCAGCACGGTGTTCGTCGAGCCGCCCATGGCGACGTCGAGGGCCATCGCGTTCTCGAACGCGTGCCGCGACGCGATGTTCCGCGGCAGCACCGAGTCGTCGTCCTCGGCGTAGTAGCGCCGGGCCAGGTCGACCACCGTGCGGCCCGCGTCGAGGAACAGCTCGCGGCGGGCCGCGTGCGTCGCCAGCGTGGAGCCGTTGCCGGGCAGCGAGAGCCCGAGCGCCTCGGTGAGGCAGTTCATGGAGTTCGCGGTGAACATCCCCGAGCATGACCCGCAGGTGGGGCAGGCGGAGCGCTCGATCTCGGTGAGCCCGTCGTCGCTGACCTGCGAGGACGCGGACGCGGAGATCGCGGTGATGAGGTCGGTCGGGGCCTGGGCGACGCCGTCGACGACGACGGCCTTGCCGGCCTCCATCGGTCCCCCCGACACGAACACGGTCGGGATGTTGAGCCGCAGCGCGGCGTTGAGCATGCCCGGAGTGATCTTGTCGCAGTTCGAGATGCACACCAGCGCGTCCACGGCGTGGCCCTGGACCATGTGCTCGACGCCGTCGGCGATCACCTCGCGGGACGGCAGCGAGTGCAGCATCCCGCCGTGTCCCATGGCGATGCCGTCGTCCACGGCGATCGTGTGGAACTCGCGCGCGATGCCGCCGGCCTCGCGCACCGCGCCCGCCACCAGCTCGCCCAGCTCCTTGAGGTGCACGTGCCCGGGCACGAACTGGGTGTAGGAGTTGGCGATCGCGACCAGCGGCTTGCCGAAGTCGGCATCGGTGAGACCGGTGGCGCGCCAGAGGGCGCGCGCCCCGGCGGCGTTGCGGCCCTGGGTGGTGACGCGCGAGCGGAGCGGCGGCACAGGTGACCTCACAGGACGATCAGGTGGGGGCGACCGCCCGAGGTTACGCCCGCTCGGATCCCTCGCCCGGGGTCGCGTCCGCGGCGTCCCGGTCGGTGTCCTGCTCGGCCTCCTGCTCGGTCTCCTGCTCGGCCTCGCGGAGCCTCGCGATCCGCATCCGGGTGGCCTCGAGCTCGCGCTGGTGCGCGGCGGCGTCCTCGACCTCCTCGGGCGTCGGCATCGTGATGCGCCCGCGGCTGGCCTGCGCGACGCGCCCGAGGTCGCGGGTCCGGACGCCGACCAGCGCCAGCTCGCTCTCGTCGCCACGCACCGCTCGCACCCACCCGCGCTCGACGACCCGCAGGGTGGCGACGTCGTCCCACGCGACCCGTTGCGAGCCCCGCACCGAGCGCACCCGCAGGGCCTCGACGTCGACGGTCGTGCGCGTGCGCACCACCCACCAGCCCAGGGCGAGGGGGAGGAGGAACACCAGGAACCAGGCGCCGCCGAGGAACGCGATCGGGGAGACGCAGATCGCGACGAAGCCGACGGCGATCAGCGCCGACATCGGGACGGCCCGGAACGTGGCCGGGCGGGCCTCGGGGCCGGCCGGCCCCTCGTCGGTCGCCCCGGTCGTCCCTGCCGTCGTCCCCCGCTCGTCGCTCACTCCCGCGATGGTGCCAGCAGGCCGGTGCTCGGGCGCGATGTGCCATCGGAGGACCAGGCGACGGGCAGCGGCGTCCCGGCCGGCAGGGCAGGCGGTGTCGCCGGCGACGAGGTACATGCCTGCCTCGGTGTCGACGACCTCGAGCAGCGTCCCGGCGCGTCCGTCCGCGGCGGAGTGGGCGAAGGTCCACCACCGCAGCACTCCGGGCTCGCGGGTCAGCTCCGCGACGGCGCGGCGACGGCGCGAGGGCGGACGGGGGCCGAACGGCGGCGGCGCGCGCGAGGACGCCGCGCACGAGCGTCGGGTGGACGCGGAGGAGCGTGCGGCGTCCGTCCTCGTCGGCCGGCGTGAGCAGGGCACCTGCAGGGAAGCGCTCGGGCAGGGCGCGGCGGACCGCGTCGCTCCAGCGGTCCAGGTCCGCGGGGGTGAGCGGCGCGGTCTCGCGGGTGAGGACGGCGGTGACGGGCAGGGAGTGGTCGGTCCCGTCGCCGGCCACGAGCGTCCTGATCGCGCCCTCGGGACCGTCGGGGATCTCCTGCCACCCGGGCGGGACGTCCACCGGCGCGCTCAGCCCGGGGTCCGGCGGGCGCCGTAGAGGCCGACGAGGTCGTCGGCGACGGCCCGGGCACGGGCGCACTCGAAGCGGTGGGTCGTCCCGTCGACCGTGTGGATCGCGACGGTGGGGAAGCGGACCTGGGGCGCCCGGGTCCGCGTGGTCGGGGTGACCTCGACCGTCGCGACCGAACCGGCGGGGATCGCGCGGATGGTGGGCCCGGGCCGGACCGCGTCGTCGGCCGCCTCGGCGCAGAACACGATCTCGTCCGGGTAGAGGAGCAGGTGTCCGGGCACCAGGTCGGGCTCGCCGATGCCCTCCGGGGCGCCGAGCCCGGGCTCGAGCAGCGCCGCGTGGCGCCTGCGGCCCGGCGTCGCCGGACCGCGCGCGCTGCGGGCCAGCGCCTCGCTGTTCTGCGCGGGCGCCGGCTGCCGGTCCGCGGCGGGCGTCGCCGTGCCCCGCGCGTGGCGTTCGCGGTACCACCGCGGCCCGAACCACGAGGGGCCCCAGAGCCCGAGGACGATCACCAGGATCGCGGCGAGCAGCAACGGCGCGGCGATCCGCGACCCGGTCCTGCCCTCCGGGAGGACGAACGTCGCGGCATAGTCGAAGGCGAGCAGGGCGCCGGCGGGGAAGACGAACAGCGGCGCCGAGCCCGTCGGACCGCCCACCCAGCTCCGCCACGTCCCGCGCCAGACCAGCACCGACACCACGACGCCGCCGAGGCCGAGGGCGAGCGCCACCCAGCCCTGGACGGCCGGGGTGTCACCAGGGGACGACGTCATCGGCCTGCTCCCCGACCCGGTCGACGGCGTCGTCGTTGACCTCGTCCATCAGCACCGCCCCGCCCCAGCCACCGAGGGCACCCAGGGCGAACCCGGCGACGGTACCCACGCCGGGGAACAGCAGCGTGCCGAGCGCGGCGCCCGCGGCGGCTCCACCGAGGGCCCCGACGCCCACCGTCGCCCCCTGCGCCGCCGCGCGCCCGGCGCGCTCCGCCGCGCTGAAGCGGGGGTTGTCGGCGTCCGAGAGCAGCTGCCCGGCGGCGGGGCCGACGAACGCCAGCCGGTTGCCGAGCGTCGTCACGTCCGCGTAGCGCGCGCCGGCCGCGGCCCTCGCCGCCGGGTCTGGCGCCGCCGCCGCGGCCTCCCGCAGCAGGTTCTGGTGCGCGCCGACGGCGCCCAGCCCGGTGCCGACGGCGACACTGGTCATCGTGCGCAGGGACTGCTCGACGGCCATGGCGTCGCGGGCGGCCGACCCGATCTGCTCGATCTCCGCGGCGGCGCGCTCGTTCGCGGCTCGTGCGCGGTCCTGCGCCTCGCTCAGCGCCTGCGCGGCCGGCTCGTAGCCGGAGGTGCCGTAGCCGTACGCCGCCGCACCGAAGTTCGCGTTCCACTGACCCTGGGCCGCCTCGAGCTCGGCCGCGTACGTCTCCAGCGGTCCCGCCGCGTCGGCGAGGACGGCGACGGCCCGGAGTCGCGCCGCGGTGGCGAGGGCGGCGACCGCGAACGCCTCGGCGGCCTGCCCCGTCCAGGAGCCGGTGGTGCGCTCGGGCGCGTCCTGCACCTGGCGCGCCGCCTCCTCCGCGGTCCGCCGCGCGCCCCGCAGCCGGGCGGCGGCGGCGCGCAGCGCCACGGGATCGCCGGCGAGCGTGCGGGGCATCGGGGTGGCGCCTCAGCCGAAGGGAATCGTGTCGAGGGACGCGCCGGCCTCGCCGTCGCGCCCGCGGTAGGCCTCGGCGCTGTCGGCCAGGTCCTGCGACAGCTCGCGGCACTCGCGGCCGCGCTCGTCCGCGCGGCTGCGTGCCCCCGCGCCGAAGGCGGCGAGGACGTCCGCGAGGGGTCCCTCGCCTGCCGCACCCCCGGCCGTGTCGGCCGCCGCGGCGACCTCCTCGCCGTAGGCCCGCATCGTCGACTCGGCCGCGGCCGTCGCGACGGCGGCGACGTCGACGACGGCGGGATCGACCCGGAACCCGCCGCCCGGCGCGGTCATGCGGCCCTCCCTCGCCCCGGTGCTGCGCGGGTCCGACTGTACGAGCGGACCGGGGTCGCCGAGGGCGGAACGGGCCAATTCGTGGTGCCTCCGCCGTGACACCGGGGAGCGGGACGGATCACCACCGCGCGGTGGCGGGGTGGGGGACGGGCCGTGCTACCGTCCTTGCATGCAGCGAATTCTCGTACTCGCCGGGCGCGTCAGCGCCTGACGAGCCTCGTGCTCGCTGCCTAGTTCGCTGACGCGCCGGCCCTCTCCGCCTCCTGGCGGCGAGGGCTTTTTCGTGTCCGGGGCTCGTTCACACACTCGTACCTGATCCCCCAGAGGCTGATCACCGATGACCACAGCCAGACCGCGCCCGGCGCCGCGCTCCGGCGTGCCGACCGAGCAGCAGGACCAGGCCGCGCAACCCGCGACCCGTCCGGCCGCTCCTCGTCCGGCCCGCGTCGACCCCTCCCCGGCGACGGGGGCCCAGTCCCTCGTGCGCTCGCTCGAGGCCGTCGGCTGCGACGTCGTCTTCGGCATTCCCGGCGGCGCGATCCTCCCGGCCTACGACCCGCTCTACGACTCCACGCTCGTGCGCCACATCCTCGTGCGTCACGAGCAGGGGGCGGGCCACGCCGCCACCGGCTACGCGCAGGCCACCGGCCGGGTCGGCGTCTGCATCGCGACCTCCGGCCCGGGGGCGACGAACCTCGTCACGCCGCTCGCGGACGCGATGCTCGACTCGGTGCCGATCGTCGCGATCACGGGGCAGGTGGGCCGCAAGCTCATCGGCACCGACGCCTTCCAGGAAGCCGACATCTGCGGCATCACGCTGCCGATCACCAAGCACAACATGCTGGTCACCGACCCGGCGGACATCCCCCGGGCGATCACCGAGGCGTTCCACATCGCGTCCACCGGGCGTCCCGGGCCGGTCCTGGTCGACCTGCCCAAGGACGTCCTCCAGGCGCAGACCACCTTCAGCTGGCCGGTCGAGACCCGGCTGCCCGGCTACCGGCCGACCACCCGGCCGCACTCCAAGCAGATCCGGGAGGCCGCCCGCCTGATCGGCGAGGCGCGTCGCCCGGTGCTCTACGTCGGCGGCGGTGTGATCAAGGCCGAGGCCTCCACCGAGCTCCTCGACCTCGCCGACGAGACCGGCGCGCCCGTGGTCACCACCCTCATGGCCCGTGGCGCGTTCCCCGATGGCCACCGCCAGAACCTGGGGATGCCGGGCATGCACGGCACCGTCGCCGCCGTCGCGGCGATGCAGAAGTCCGATCTGCTGATCGCCCTCGGGGCGCGGTTCGACGACCGCGTCACCGGCGACCTCTCGACCTTCGCCCCCGAGGCGAAGATCGTCCACGCCGACATCGACCCCGCCGAGATCGGCAAGAACCGGCCGGCGGACGTGCCGATCGTCGGCGACGCCCGCGAGGTCATCATCGAGCTCACGAGCGCCCTGCGGGCCGCGGGGGAGGACGCCCGCAGCGGCCGTCACGAGCAGCAGCGTGACTGGTGGGACCAGCTCGAGCGCTGGCGGTCGACGTTCCCCCTGGGCTACGACGACCCGCCCGACGGCACCCTCTCGCCCGAGTACGTCATCGAGCGGATCGGGGCGATCGCCGGCCCGGACGCGATCTACGCGGCGGGCGTGGGGCAGCACCAGATGTGGGCGGCGCAGTTCATCCGCTACGAGAAGCCGCGCACGTGGCTCAACTCCGGCGGTGCCGGGACCATGGGCTACGGCGTGCCCGCCGCCATGGGGGCGAAGGTCGGCCAGCCGGACACCACCGTGTGGTGCATCGACGGCGACGGCTGCTTCCAGATGACCAACCAGGAGCTCGCGACCTGCGCGATCGAGGGCATCCCGATCAAGGTCGCGGTCATCAACAACGGCAACCTCGGCATGGTCCGCCAGTGGCAGACCCTGTTCTACGAGGAGCGCTACTCGAACACCGAGCTCGGCACCCACAAGCACCGTGTGCCCGACTTCGTGATGCTCGCCGAGGCGCTCGGGTGCGTGGGCCTGCGCTGCGGGTCCAAGGACGACGTCGACCGGGTCATCGCGGAGGCCATGGCGATCGACGACCGCCCGGTGGTCGTCGACTTCACCGTCGGCGCCGACGCGCAGGTCTGGCCGATGGTCGCGGCCGGGACGGGCAACGACCAGATCATGGCGGCCCGCAACATCCGGCCGCTGTTCGACGACCCCGAGGCCGGCGGAGCGGACGAGGTGCCCGCATGACCACCACACACACCCTGTCCGTCCTCGTCGAGGACAAGCCCGGCGTGCTCGCCCGCATCTCCGGGCTGTTCTCGCGGCGCGGCTACAACATCCAGTCGCTCGCCGTGGGCCCCACCGAGGAGGAGGGGATCTCGCGCATGACGATCTGCGTGACCGTCGACGACTTCCCCCTCGAGCAGGTGACGAAGCAGCTCAACAAGCTCGTCCACGTCATCAAGATCGTGGAGCTGGAGCCGGCGACCTCGGTGCAGCGCGAGCTCGTCATGCTGAAGATCCGCGCGGACGCGAGCGTGCGCTCGCAGGTCCTCGAGGTCACGCAGATGTTCCGGGCCAAGGTCGTCGACGTCGCCCCCGAGGCGGTCACCGTCGAGGCCACCGGCACCGAGGACAAGCTCAACGCCCTGCGTCGCATGCTCGAGCCCTACGGCATCCGCGAGATCGTGCAATCCGGGATGGTCGCGCTGTCCCGTGGGCCGCGCTCCATCGCGGCACACCACCGCTAGGTTCGAATCGCTCCATCCCCGGAAGGAAGTAGTACCGCTCATGAGTGCCCCGACCACCGGCAACGCCGAGGTCTTCTACGACTCCGACGCCGACCTCTCGATCATCCAGGGACGCAAGGTCGCCGTCATCGGCTACGGCAGCCAGGGCCACGCCCACGCGCTGTCCCTCCGCGACTCGGGTGTCGACGTGCGGGTCGGCCTGCCGGAGGCGTCGAAGTCCCGCGCGGCCGCCCAGGAGGAGGGGCTGCGCGTCGTCACGCCGGCCGAGGCCTCCGCCGAGGCCGACGTGATCATGATCCTGGCGCCGGACACCAAGCAGCGCACGATCTACGCCGATGACATCGCCCCGAACCTCGAGTCGGGCAACGCGATCTTCTTCGGCCACGGCTTCAACATCCGTTACGACCTCATCCAGCCGCCGAAGGACATCGACGTCGCGATGGTCGCCCCGAAGGGGCCCGGCCACCTCGTGCGCCGCCAGTTCGTCGATGGCAAGGGCGTGCCGTGCCTGATCGCCGTCGAGCAGGACGCGACGGGCGGGGCGCAGGCGCTCGCGCTGTCCTACGCGGCGGCCATCGGCGGCGCCCGCGCAGGCGTCATCAAGACGACGTTCACCGAGGAGACCGAGACCGACCTCTTCGGCGAGCAGGCCGTCCTCTGCGGCGGCACGTCGGCGCTGGTCCAGGCCGGGTTCGAGACGCTCGTCGAGGCCGGTTACCAGCCCGAGATCGCCTACTTCGAGTGCCTCCACGAGCTCAAGCTGATCGTGGACCTCATGTACGAGAACGGCATCTACGGCCAGCGGTACTCGATCAGCGACACCGCCGAGTACGGCGACCTCACCCGCGGCCCGCGCATCGTCAACAACGCGGTCAAGGAGGAGATGCGCAAGATCCTGGGCGAGATCCAGGACGGCACCTTTGCCCGCGAGTGGGTGGCCGAGGACGACAACGGCCGCCCGAACTTCACCAAGCTCGAGGAGGAGGGCAAGGCCCACCAGATCGAGCAGGTCGGCGCCAAGCTCCGCGGCCTCATGCCCTGGATGGCCCGCCCGACCACCTGAGTCGCGCCCGGTTCTTCCGCGCGAAGGGCACCATCAGCCGGTTCTCGCGGCCGATGGTGCCCTTCGCTCGTTCCCGGCGAGCTCCCTGCCGATCATGTGAATCGGTTCACGACCGATCGGTAAGGTCGTCGTGAGTGCGGGACGATGCCCCGCAGCACGTCGGCGTGCGTTGACATCGGTCGGTGCAGGGCTCGTCGGCGTGGCCGATCAGCGACCCACCGCCGACCCCCGGGAGCGAACGCACCGATGACCACCGCCGCCACGAAGCCCGTCGTCCTGATGGCCGAGCAGCTCGCGCCGTCGACGCTGGAGGTGTTCGGCGACGAGGTCGAGATCCGCACCGTCGACGGCACCGACCGCCCGGCTCTGCTCGAGGCCGTGGCGACCGCCGACGCCCTGCTCGTCCGCTCGGCCACCCAGGTCGACGCCGAGGTCTTCGACGCCGCCAAGCAGCTGAAGATCGTCGGCCGCGCCGGGGTCGGGCTCGACAACGTCGAGGTCCCGGCCGCGACGGCGCACGGCGTCATGGTCGTCAACGCGCCGACCTCGAACATCGTCTCCGCCGCCGAGCACGCGCTCGCGCTGCTGCTGGCCACCGCCCGGCGCATCCCCGAGGCCGACGCGAGCCTGCGGGCCGGCAAGTGGGAGCGCAGCAAGCTCTCCGGCGTCGAGATCCAGGGCAAGACCGTCGGCGTCATCGGCCTCGGCAAGATCGGGCAGCTGTTCGCCAGCCGGATCGCGTCGTTCGGCACCCACGTCATCGCCTACGACCCGTACCTGCCGCAGAGCCGCGCCACCCAGCTCGGCATCGAGCTCGTCGAGCTCGACGAGCTCCTGGCCCGCGCGGACATGATGACGATCCACCTGCCGAAGACCCCCGAGACGCAGGGCCTCATCGGCAAGGAGGCGCTGGCCAAGACCAAGCCGGGCGTCATCATCATCAACGCCGCCCGCGGTGGGCTCGTCGACGAGGAGGCGCTGGCCGAGGCCGTGCGCTCCGGGCACGTCGCCGGCGCGGGCGTCGACGTCTACGTCACCGAGCCGACCACCTCGAGCCCGCTCTTCGAGCTTCCCCGGGTCACGGTGACCCCGCACCTCGGCGCCTCGACCGCGGAGGCCCAGGACCGCGCCGGCACGGACGTCGCGCACTCGGTGCTCGCCGGGCTGCGCGGCGACTTCGTGCCCGACGCCGTGAACGTCTCCGGCGGCGCCGTGGGCGAGGAGGTCCGGCCGTGGCTGGGCATCACCCAGAAGCTGGGCGTGCTGCTCTCCGACCTGGTGGGCGCCCCGCGTGAGCTGCAGGTCCTGGTGCGCGGCGAGCTCGCCCACGAGGACGTCTCCGTGCTCTCGCTCGCCGCCCTGCGCGGCGTGTTCGGTGAGGTCGTCGACGAGCCGGTCACCTTCGTCAACGCCCCGGCCCTCGCCGAGGAGCGCGGCGTCAGCGTCGCCGTCGAGACCGAGAGCGAGAGCCCCAACCACCGCAGCATGGTCACCCTGCGCGCAGTGCGCGAGGACGGCGACGCGATCTCGGTGTCGGGCACCCTGACCGGCGAGGACGAGGTCGAGAAGCTCGTCGAGATCAACGGCCGCAGCTTCGACCTGCGCGCCGAGGGCGACGTCCTGCTCTTCGAGTACTCGGACCGTCCCGGCGCCATGGGCGTCGTCGGCACGATGCTCGGCGAGTCCGACGTCAACATCGAGGCCGCGCAGCTGTCGCAGACGCGGGACAAGTCGTCGTCGATCATGCTGCTGCGCGTCGACCAGCCCGTCGCGACGGAGGTCCTCGAGCCCATCGGAGCGACCCTCGGCGCGCGGACGACGCGGCTGATCAGCTTCGGGTGACCGTTTCGTCCGGCGGGGTGAGGGCCGTGGCCCAAACCCCGCCGGGCGCAGCAACCCGGTCGCACGACGAACTCCAACGATCTGGCGATCCGGCTGCGTGATCGGCCGACACGCCTAGTAGTCTCCGCGAGTCAGCCCCGGTCACCCTGTCGCGGGGCGACCCGCTCGTGGAGGTTGTTGCGGATGCGACTCGCGGTGGTGCCCGGCGACGGCATCGGTCCCGAGGTCGTCGGCGAAGCGCTCAAGGTGCTCGACGAGGTCGCCCCGTCGGTGGAGACCACGCAGTACGACCTCGGTGCGGCCCGCTGGCACTCGACGGGCGAGCTGCTGCCCGAGTCGGTGCTCTCCGAGCTGCGCGAGCACGACGCGATCCTGCTCGGCGCGGTCGGCGACCCGTCGGTGCCCAGCGGCATCCTCGAGCGCGGGCTGCTCCTGCGCCTGCGCTTCGAGCTCGACCACCACGTCAACCTGCGCCCCGCGCGGCTGTACCCGGGGGTGCGCGGGCCGCTCTCGGCGGCCCAGGAGATCGACCTCGTCGTCGTTCGCGAGGGCACCGAGGGTCCGTACGCGGGCACCGGCGGCCTGCTGCGCAAGGACACCCCGCAGGAGATCGCCACCGAGGTCAGCATCAACACCGCGTTCGGTGTCGAGCGCGTCGTGCGCGACGCCTTCACCCGGGCCTCGCTGCGGCCGCGCCGCAAGCTGACGCTGGTGCACAAGACCAACGTGCTCACCCACGCCGGCTCGCTGTGGTCGCGCGTGGTCGAGGAGGTCTCGCTCGAGCACCCGGACGTCGCCGTCGACTACCAGCACGTGGACGCGACGACGATCCACATGGTCACCGACCCGGGCCGCTACGACGTGATCGTCACCGACAACCTCTTCGGCGACATCCTCACCGACCTCGCGGCGGCGGTCACCGGCGGTATCGGCATCGCGGCGTCGGGCAACCTCGACGTCTCGCGCGCCAACCCGAGCATGTTCGAGCCGGTCCACGGGTCCGCGCCCGACATCTCCGGCAAGGGCATCGCCGACCCCACGGCTGCGATCCTCTCCGTGGCCCTGCTGCTCGACCACCTCGGCGAGCCCGAGCTGGCCCGCCGGGTCGAGGCCGCGGTGGCGTTCGACCTCGCCACCCGCGACCACACCAACCCGGGCGGCACCCACGCGGTCGGCGACCGCCTGGCCGCCCTGGTCTCCTCCGCCGCGGGCACCCGCACCCCGGCGTAGGCGCCCCCGGGTATCAGCCTGGGGGCATGCGCCTCGAGCACCTCGACATCGGCGAGCGCCACCGCCTCGGCCTCCGCCTCGGCGACGAGGTCCACGACCTCGACTACCGCGGCGCAGGGAAGTACCTCAGCACCGTCCTCCACGTCGCCGTGGCCCGCGCCGCCCACGCGCACGGGCGGCGCCTCGCCTGGCTCCGGGCCGACCAGGGCGTCTGGATCGCGGCGCTGCGCGGCGGGACGACGGTCGAGGCGCTCAACGCCGAGCCGGCCGGCAGCGAGCCCTGGGAGTGGGCCGACGAGCAGCCCCCGACGGCCGCGGGCGAGCCGTGAGACGGCGGTAGGGATAGGGTCCGCGCCCGTGCGTCTCGCCCGGATCACCCACGCGGACGGTGTCTCGTTCGCCGCTCTGCAGTCGCCCACCACCGCGGGCGGTGAGCCCGACGGCGGAGACATCTGCGCCGAGATCGCCGAGCACCCGTTCGGCGACCCGACCTTCACCGGACGGACCTGGCCGCTGGCCGACGTCCGGCTGCTCGCGCCGATCCTGCCCACCAAGGTCGTGTGCATCGGCAAGAACTACGCCGACCACGTCAGCGAGATGGGCGGCGAGGCCCCGCCCGCGCCGCTGATCTTCATGAAGCCCTCGACCACGGTCATCGGCCCGGGCGTCGCGATCCAGATGCCGCCGGACTCGCAGCGCGTCGACTACGAGGGCGAGCTCGCGATCGTCATCGGCCTGCCGTGCCGCGACGTCCCGGAGGCCCGCGCCCGCGACGTCGTCCTCGGCTACACGGTGGCCAACGACGTCACCGCCCGGGACCTCCAGCAGGCCGACGGGCAGTGGACGCGGGCGAAGGGCTACGACTCGTTCTGCCCCCTCGGGCCCTGGATCGAGACGACCATCGACCCCGGTGACCTCGCGATCCGCACGGAGCTCGACGGCGAGGTCCGCCAGGACTCCCGCACGCACCTGCTGCTGCACCCCGTCGAGGAGCTCATCGCCTACATCTCGCGGGTCATGACCCTGCTGCCGGGCGACGTGATCCTCACCGGCACCCCGGCGGGCGTCGGGCCGATGTCGCCGGGCCAGCAGGTCAGCGTCACCGTCGAGGGCATCGGCACGCTGACCAACCCCGTCCAGGCGAGATAGGGCGCCCCGTACCCTGGACGGGATCGATTCGTCGGACCGAAGGGACGCGCGCAGGTGGTGGAGACGGCCGGGACACCGGAGCCGGACTGGGTGTCGACGATGGCCGACGAGGTGATCGAGGCCGCCACGCGGCGCCATCCGCACCAGAGGATCGTCTGCGCCTCGGGCCTGAGCCCCTCGGGCCCGATCCACCTGGGCAACCTGCGCGAGGTCATGACCCCGCACCTCGTCGCCGACGAGATCCGCCGCCGCGGGTACGACTGCGAGCACCTGATCTCGTGGGACGACTACGACCGCTTCCGCCGCGTCCCCGCCGGGATCGACCACGCGTGGTCCGAGCACATCGGCAAGCCGCTGTCGGCGGTCCCGGCCCCGTTCGGCAGCCCGTTCGACTCCTGGGCCGACCACTTCAAGGCGCCCATGATCGCCGCGCTGGAGGAGCTCGGCGTCCCGTACCGCGGCATCAGCCAGACCGAGCAGTACACGTCGGGCGCCTACCGCGACCAGGTGCTGCTCGCGATGCGCGAGCGCGCCCGGATCGACGGCATCCTCGGGCGCTTCCGCACGAAGAAGAAGCCGACCCCGGAGAACGACGACCCCGACGACGACGTCGTCACCGGCACCGAGTACTTCCCGTTCAAGCCCTACTGCGGGGCCTGCGGGCGCGACGACACCACGGTCACCGCCTACGACGACGAGACCACGGAGATGACCTACACGTGCGCGTGCGGGTCCTCCGAGACGGTGCTGCTGCGCGAGTTCACGCGCGGCAAGCTCGTGTGGAAGGTCGACTGGCCGATGCGCTGGGCCTACGAGGGCGTGCACTTCGAACCCTCGGGCGTCGACCACTCCTCGCCCGGCTCGTCGTTCCAGGTCGGCGGCCTCATCGTGGACGAGGTCTTCGGCGGCGAGGCCCCGATCGGCCCGATGTACGCGTTCGTCGGCATCACCGGGCAGGCGAAGATGTCGAGCTCGCGCGGGTCGGTGCCCACGCCCGGCGACGCCCTGGAGATCCTCGAGGTGCCGGTGCTGCGGTGGTTGTTCGCCCGCCGCCGGCCCAACCAGGCCATCAAGGTCGCGTTCGACCAGGAGATCCATCGCCTCTACGACGAGTGGGACGCCCTCGGGCGGAAGGTGACCGCCGGGACGGCAGGCGGCATCGAGACCACCGGGCACCTCCGTGCGGTGACGACGGCCGAGCGCGCGCTGCCGACGACCCCGGAGCCGGTGGCCTACCGGACGCTCGCGTCGGTCGTCGACATCACTGCGGGCGACCCCGTCCAGCTCGAGCGCATCCTCGCCGGGCTGGATGCGACGCCCGACGGCGCGCGCCCGCGCCTCGACCGGGCCGCCGCGTGGGTGGCGTCCTACATGCCCGAGGACGCGCACACCCGCCTGCGCGAGGAGCCGGACGCCGCTCTGCTCGCCGAGCTCGACGAGCAGGACCGCGAGGCCGTTGCGATGCTGCGCGACCACCTCACCGACGACTGGTCGCTCGACGGCCTGACGACACTGGTCTACGGCGTGCCCAAGAAGCAGGCGGGGCTCCCGCTCGACGTCAAGCCCACCGACGAGCTCAAGGCCGCCCAGCGCCGCTTCTTCGTCACGGTCTACCGGCTGCTGGTCGGCGCCGACACCGGCCCGCGCCTGCCCACCCTGCTCCTCGCCGCCGGCCCGGAGCGGGTGCGGCACCTGCTGGGCGGCTGATCCCTACCGCAGGAAGCTCCCGAGCACACCGGCGACGCCGCTCTGGCCGGCCTGCTGGCCGCTGCCCTGGCCGGCGACACCGCTCACCGGCACCTCCTCGGAGGGCTGGACGATGACGAAGCCGCGACCGGCGAAGCCCATGGTGAAGGCCTCGCCCGTCGTGCGGCCGAGCAGCGTGCCGAGGCCGAGCTGGTCGGCGCGGTGCACCCCGACCTGCAGGCCGGCCGACCACGCGATGGCGGCCTGCGGGTCGGCGTAGGTCGGCTGGTCGACGTTGAGGACCACCGGCGACCCCTTGCACGTGATCGCGAGCCGGCCGCGTCCGCGGAACACGCAGTTGAAGAGCCCGGCCCCGGACATCGACCCGGCGCCCTGCACCATCGCGATCTCGTAGGAGAGCGACGGCTCGAACGCCAGCACGTTCTTCCCGTTGATCGTCAGCGCGTCGTCCGGGCCCTCGAGGTCGATGAGGTGCACGTCCGAGGCCGCGTCGGCCAGGAAGACGTCGCCGCGCCCGCTGATCTTCATCAGCGGCACGCCCTCCCCTGTGAACTGCTGCTTGAGGAAGTTGCCGATCCCGCCCGAGCCGAGGGCCTCGAAGTGCACCTGTCCCTGGAACGCCACCATCGAGCCCTGGCGCGCGAGGCACTCGCCGTCGAGCTCGACCTTCAGCATCTTCCCGTTCTGGAGCCGCAGGCCCGGCTGCGCGGACTCCTGCTCCTGGTTCTCCGGGGCGAACAGGTTGCTGCGCATCGGGGCTCCTCGTGACCTTGCGTGACAGAGAGTGCTCGCCGGGGGAGCATCCGGCGTAATCATTCCGCCGCCGAACACGAGGAGTCAACGTCGGCGTCACCGGGGAACAGGAGGACGACGACGGTGTCCTCATCGGCGAGCCCGCGGTGTGTGCCGACGCGGCGCATCCGAGTCGGCACAGACGGTTGCCCTCACCCGTCCGGGTGCGCTTCCATCCCGTCCAACCTGGGACCCGGAGTCGAGGAGGACACCCGTGGCCGGCTCGCCGAGCGCACCGTCCCGCCGGAGCATCTTCGCGGCGAGCTTCATCGGCACGTCGATCGAGTGGTACGACTACTACATCTTCGGCACCGCCGCCGCGCTGGTGTTCGGGACCCTCTTCTTCCCGCAGTTCTCCTCCGTGGCCGGCACGCTCGCCGCCTTCGGCACGTTCGCGGTCGGGTTCATCGCGCGGCCGCTGGGCGCCGCGGTGATCGGGCACTACGGGGATCGCATCGGCCGCAAGGCGATGCTCGTCCTGACCCTGCTGCTCACGGGCGGGGCGACGGCGCTCATCGGCCTGCTGCCGACGTACGCGGCGATCGGCGTCGCCGCCCCCCTGCTGCTCGTGCTCCTCCGTCTCCTGCAGGGCTTCGGTGTCGGCGGGGAGTGGGGCGGCGCGGTCCTCATCGCGACCGAGCACGCGTCGCCGCGGCGGCGCGCGGTCTACGGCAGCTTCGCGCAGTTCGGTGTGCCGATCGGCGTCCTGACGTCCAACCTCGCCTTCCTCGCCGTGGCCGGCCTGCCCGACGAGTCGTTCGTGTCGTGGGGCTGGCGCATCCCGTTCCTGCTGTCCGTCGTGCTCGTCGTCGTCGGCTTCGTGGTGCGCAGCCGCCTGCAGGACGCGCCCGAGTTCGAGCAGGTCAAGGCGAAGCGGGAGACGAGCACGGTGCCGTTCACCGAGCTCCTGCGCCGCCACCCCCGGGTGCTGGCCCTGGCGAGCCTCGCCTCGATCGCACCGCCGGCCGTCGGCTACACCGTGATCGTCTACATGCTCAGCTACGGCACGACCGCGCTGGACTACGAGCGCACCACCCTGCTCACGCTGATCATGCTCTCGACGGTCGTGTGGGTGGCGACGATCGTCGTCGCGGCGCTGTTGTCCGACCGCTTCGGCTCCAAGCGTGTGTTCGTGATCGGTGCCCTGACGGCCGTGATCTGGCCGGTCCCGATGTTCGCGCTGGTCAACACGGGGTCGGCCGGGCTCGCGGGCCTCGCCTTCGCGGTGGCCGCGGTCGTCCAGGGCATCATGGCCGGCGCCCAGGGCGGGCTGTTCAGCGAGATCTTCCCCGTCCGCGTGCGGTACAGCGGCATCTCGATCGCCTACCAGGTCGGCGGGATGGTCGGCGGGGCCATCACCCCGCTCGTCGCCACCGCGCTGTTCGGGGCCACCGGCTCGTCGACGCCGATCGCGCTCTACGTCACGGCCCTCTCGCTGCTGAGCCTCGTCGCGGTCTTCGGGCTGCGGGAGGGGTCCGCGCGATCCGCCGAGCAGGTCCCGGTGCGGTAGAGGTCAGACCTCCGTCGGAGTGATCGCCACGGCGAGCGCGAGGTCGTCGGAGCGTGCCGCGGCGTCCCCGTTCACGGTGCCCTCCGTCATCGACACCGCCAGCACCTCCTCCGCGATGGTGCCCGCGTGCGCGCGCACCGCGTCGGCCACGTCGGCGCGCCCGGCGGTCCAGGTGAGGGCGATCCGGTCGGACACCTCGAGCCCGTGGGTCTTGCGGGCCTCCTGCACCACGCGCACGACGTCGCGGGCGAGCCCGGCGGCGCGCAGCTCATCGGTGAGCTCGGTGTCGAGGCCGACCGACAGGCCGCCCTCGGACCGGACCGCCCAGCCCTCGCGCGGGCTCTCCTCGACGAGGATCTCGTCACCGGAGAGCGTGATCTCCTCGCCGTCGACGACGACGGTGAGCGTGCCGTCCACCGGGGTGTCGGTGGAGGCCTTGACGGCCTCCGCGACCACCGGGGTCCGCTTCGCGAACCGCTTGCCCAGCGCCCGGAAGTTCGGCTTGACCGTCACCTCGACGAGGTCCGCGCCGGCCGCCTCGACCCGCGCGACGTTGAGCTCCTCGGCGATCTCGGCGAGCAGACCGTCCTCGAGGGCGCCGAAACCGTTCGCGGCCACGACGGCGCGGGCCAGGGGCTGGCGGGTGCGCACGCCGCTGGCGGCGCGCGTCGAGCGGCCGAGCTCCACGATCCGGCGCACGAGCGCCATCCGGTCGGCCAGCCCGCGGTCGATCGCGGCCTCGTCGACCTCGGGCCAGTCGGTGAGGTGCACCGAGTCGGGCGCGCCCTCGACCACGTCGCCCTGGAGCAGCGTCCAGAGGTGGTCGGTGGTGAACGGGGTGAACGGTGCCATGAGCCGCGAGAGCGTCTCGACGCAGTGGTGCAGCGTGGCCAGCGCCTCGGGCTCGCCCGCCCAGAAGCGGCGGCGCGAGCGGCGCACGTACCAGTTCGACAGGCCGTCGACGAACGACGTGATCGCGCGCCCGGCACTCGAGGAGTCGAAGTCGTCAAGCGCGCGGGTGACCTCGCGGACGCAGCCCGCGAGCTCGCCGAGCACCCAGCGGTCCATCGGGTGGGTGCTCTCCACCGGCTCCCCGGTGGGCCGCCAGCCCGAGGCGTTGGCGTACGTGACCAGGAACGACGCGGTGTTCCAGTAGGTCAGCAGGACCTTGCGGACGATCTCGCGCAGCGCCTCGTGCCCGACGCGGCGGTCGACCCACGGCGAGCCCTGCGCCAGCATCAGCCAGCGCACGGCGTCGGCGCCGTGGGAGTCGAACAGCTCGAACGGGTCGAGCACGTTGCCGAGGTGCTTCGACATCTTGCGGCCCTGCTCGTCGAGCAGCAGGCCCAGGCAGACGACGTTCTCGTACGACGACCGGTCGAACACCAGCGTGCCCACGGCCATCAGCGAGTAGAACCAGCCGCGGGTCTGGTCGATGGCCTCGCAGATGTACTGCGCGGGGTAGGCCGCCTCGAAGTCGGCCTCGTGGTGGTGCGGCGCGCCCCACTGGGCGAACGGCATCGCGCCCGAGTCGTACCAGACGTCGATGACGTCGGTGACCCGTCGCATCGTGCCGCTGCCCGACGGCGCCGGGAACGTCACGTCGTCGACGAAGGGACGGTGCGGGTCGAGCTCGGAGAGGTCCTCGCCGGCCCACCGGCCCAGCTCCGCGAGCGAGCCGACGCAGACCATCTCCGACGGGTCGGCGTCGTTGCGCCAGATCGGCAGCGGCGTGCCCCAGTACCGGTTGCGCGAGAGCGCCCAGTCGACGTTGTTCTCGAGCCACCCGCCGTAGCGGCCGTGCTTGATGTGCGGCGGGTACCAGTTCGTCCGCTCGTTCTCCTCGACCAGGCGGTCGCGGATCTCGGTGGTGCGGATGAACCACGAGGGCAGCGCGTAGTAGATCAGCGGCGTGTGGCAGCGCCAGCAGTGCGGATACGAGTGCTCGTAGGACTCGGAGCGCCACAGCACGCCGCGCGCACGGAGCTCGTCGACCAGCGTCGGGTCCGCGCCCTTGAAGAACATGCCGCCGACCAGCGGGACGTCGGCGTAGAAGTGCCCGTCCGGGCCGATCGGGTTGACCATCTCGAGGCCCTCGGCCTTGGCCACGAGGTGGTCCTCGGCGCCGAACGCGGGCGCCATGTGCACGAGGCCGGTGCCGGCGTCGGTCGTCACGTGGTCGCCGTGGACGACGCGGTGCGCGTCGCCGAAACGCTCGTCGGAGATCAGGTCGAGCGGCCTGCGGTAGTGGCTGCCGAGCAGGTCGGAGCCCGCGAGGCGGTCGGTCACCCGGGCGTCCTCGCCCAGCACCGCCAGCAGGTCCTCGGCGACGACGAGGTCGTCACCCTCGCCGACGGTGGCGCGCACGTAGGGGATGTCGCGGGCGACGGCGACGGCGGTGTTCGACGGCAGCGTCCAGGGCGTCGTCGTCCAGACCAGCAGGTCGGCGCCGGCCCAGGGACCGTCGGTGAGCGGGAAACGGACGTAGACCGAGGGGTCGACGTCGTCCTCGTACCCGAGGGCGACCTCGTGGTCGGACAGCGGCGTCTCGTCGCGCGGGCAGTACGGCGTGACGCGATGGTCCTCGACGAGAAGGCCCTTGTCGAAGATGGTCTTGAGCGACCACCAGACGCTCTCGACGTAGCGCGGGGCCATGGTCAGGTAGGCCTCGTCGAGGTCCACCCAGTAGCCCATGCGCTCGGTCATCGCGGCGAACGCCGAGACGTTGCGCAGTGCGGACTCCTTGCAGGCCGCGTTGAACTCCGCGATGCCGTAGTTCTCGATGTCGCCCTTGCTCGTGAAGCCGAGCTCCTTCTCCACCGCGAGCTCGACCGGCAGGCCGTGGCAGTCCCAGCCCGCGCGACGCGGGACGCTGTAGCCGCGCATCGTCTTGAACCGCGGGAAGAGGTCCTTGAACGCCCGGGCCTCGACGTGGTGGGTCCCGGGCTGGCCGTTCGCCGTCGGCGGCCCCTCATAGAAGATCCACGGCTCACCGCCCGCGGTGCGCTCGAGGCTGCGACGGAACACGTCGCGGTCGGCCCAGCGGGCCAGCACCTCGCGCTCGACGGCGGGCAGGTCCACGCTCGCGGGCAGGGCGGCGAACGCGGCCTTACCGGTGGCGGGGGACGGCGGAGAGCTCACGTCTCGATCTTCCTGGTGGTGCGGCAGCCCAACTCAGCCAGCCTACCGGGGGGTCCGAGGCGGTTCTGACCTGCGGGCCCGGCGCGGCCGCGGGGGGTGTCGAACCCGCTGGGGCCGATGTCTTAGACTTGTCGGCGTCGTCGAGCGCGGCGCTTCGTCACGCTCGGTGATCGCCATGGGGTATGGTGTAATTGGCAACACGGCTGATTCTGGTTCAGTTGTTCTAGGTTCGAGTCCTGGTACCCCAGCTGCGAGCAGTGTCGGACCGTGATCTAGGGTCGTCACCGTTCTCCTAGGGCCCCGTCGTCTAGCGGCCTAGGACGCCGCCCTCTCAAGGCGGTAGCGGGGGTTCGAATCCCCTCGGGGCTACACCACACCGACGCGGTGCACCGGCTCTCCGGTGCACCGCGTTCGTCGTTCCGGGGCTCTCGTCGTTCCCGGGGTTCGTCGGGCCGGGCTCACCCCCGGGCGCTGGAACGTCGCAGGTGGATGATCGGGAACGGCTTGCCGTCGGCGTCGGTGGCGGAGCGCCCGACCTCGACGAAGCCCCGCCGGCCGTACCACGCGCGGGCCGCCGGGTTCTGCTCGTTGACGTCCAGCGTGAGGATCGGGTGGTGGGCGGCCACCTCCTCGAGCAACGCCGTCCCGGCACCCCGACCGTGCACCGAGGGGTCGACGAAGAGCCCGTCGACCTCGCCGCCGCGCGCGGTGAGGAAGCCGACGACCGACCCGTCGCCGGGATCGGTCGCGAGCCGGAGGACGAGGCGCGGGAGCTCCCGGCGCAGCTGCACCTCGAAGCCGTCGACGTCGGCCGGAGCGAGGAAGTCGTGGGTGGCCTCGACCGCGCGTCGCCACACGCGCAGCACGTCCTCGAGGTCGTCGGGGCCGGCGTCGCGCAGGGACCAGGGGGTGGGCGCCGTCATCGCCGGACCGCTCAGAGCACGCGGGCGATCGCGGCGTAGCCCCCGGTGGGGCGTTCGCCGGGGCTGGTGGTGGGCCAGTCGACGATGTCGACCATGCCGGGCGGGACCAGGTCGAGCCCGCCGAGGAGATCGGTGATCTCCGGGCGCGAGCGCAGGACGACCTCGGTGGCGCTGCCGCGGTGCACCCGCGCGTCGGGACGCTGGGCGAGGGCGATCTCGTGGACGTTGCCGACCGTCGGGACCCCGGAGCCGAGGTCGAGGATCGTCGCGGCCTGCTCGCGGTCGACGGCGACGTTGTACGCCCCGCCCAACATGTACTCGTAGATCCGGGCGGCGTTGGCGCGGTCGAAGTCGATGCCGGCCTCCAGCGCTCGTTCGGACTCCGGCCAACGGTCCTCGTCGCCCGATCCAGCCGTCAAGACACGCTCCGTCCCCGCGCACGCCACCCCGGCGGTGATCGTCGCACCGGGCCGGCCGTGCGGGGTGTGGGGCGCACCGGCCGCGCCTTGAGTGTGCCGCGACGGCACGGTGTTCCGTCGTTCCCGGACCTGCTCGCCACGCACCGAGAGAACGGAGCGCCGTGATGACCGACACCGCTCGTGTCGCCACCCTGCCGAGGCCGATCGAGGTGGAGGAGTTCTTCGCCGACCCCGCCTTCTCCCACCCGTCGATCTCGCCGGACGGGACGCGCCTGGCCTACCTGGCGCCGCGGTACGGCCGCACCCAGGTGTGGGTGCGGGGGATCGACGAGGAGCACGCGGACGCGGTGTGCGTGACGCACGACGCCCGGCGCGGCATCACGACCTTCTCCTGGACCGACGACCCGCGCTGGCTGCTCTACCTCCAGGACACCGACGGCAACGAGGACTGGCACCTCCATCGGGTCGACCTCGGGGCGCCGGACACCCCGGCCGTCGACCTGACGCCCCTGCCGGCGGGGTCACGCGTGGTCGGCTTCGAGCCGGTCCGGTCGGCGCCCGGGTACGTGCTCGTGTCGATGAACCGGCGGCCGATGTTCCTCGACCTCTTCTGGGTCGAGGTCGCCACCGGCGAGACGACGGTGCACCTGGAACAGCCCGAGCCGCGGGGCGACTTCCTGGTCGACCGCGACGGCCGGGCGGCGTTCTACTCCTACCTCGCCGACGACGGCGCCCAGGAGTTCTCCGCGGTGGACGCCGAGACCGGGCAGATGCGCTTCCTGCGTCGGGTCGGCGGCCCGGAACACCCGACGGGGGTGCAGCCGCAGAAGGTGACGCCCGACGGGACGGGCCTGCTGGTGGGCATCTACCAGGACTCCGACGACCTGCGGCTCGTCCGGATCGACCGGGAGACCGGCGAGGAGACCGTGGTCGCGGCCGTCGAGGGACGCAGCCTGGACATCATGGGCACCGCCGCCCCGGGCATGCCGCCCACCGTGTACACCGACCGTCGCACCGGCGAGGTCCTCGCGGCCCGCTTCGTCGGCGACCGCCCCGTCATCGAGGTGGTGGACCCGCACTTCGCCGAGGTGTACGCCGCGCTCTCGCAGCTCTCGGACAGTGGGCTGGGCACGGTGTCGTCGGACGAGAGCGGGCAGCGGTGGGTCGCGTCGTTCATCCACGACCGCGAGCCCGGCCTGACCTGGTTCTACGACCACGGCACCGGGGAGAGCCGCCTGCTGTTCCGGCCGCTCCCGCACCTGGACCCGGCCGACCTGGCGCCCCGGACGCCGGTCGGCTTCCCGGCCCGCGACGGGCTGCCGCTGCACGGGTTCCTGACGCTGCCGGTCGGGGTCGAGCCGACGGGCCTGCCACTGGTCCTGGTCGTGCACGGCGGGCCGTGGGCCCACGACACGTGGTCCTACGACCCGGAGGCGCAGTTCCTGACCAACCGGGGCTACGCGGTGCTGCAGGTCAACTTCCGCGGCTCCTCGGGGTACGGACGGCGGCACACCCTCGCCGCGATCGGTGAGCTCGCCGCCGCGATGCACGACGACCTCCTCGACGCCGTCGACTGGGCCGTGGGGGAGGGCTACGCCGACCCGGAACGGGTCGGCATCTACGGCGGGTCCTACGGCGGCTACACCGCGCTCGTCGGCGTGACGGTGACGCCCGACCGCTTCGCCGCCGCCGTGGACTACGTGGGCATCTCGGACCTCGCGAACTTCATGCGCACGCTGCCGCCGTTCGTGACGCCCTACATGGTGGCCAACTGGTACCGCTACGTCGGCGACCCCGCGGTGCCCGAGCAGGAGGCGGACATGCTGGCGCGCTCGCCGATCACCATGGTCGATCGCATCCGCACCCCGCTGCTGGTGGCCCAGGGCGCCAACGACGCCCGCGTCGTGCAGGCGGAGTCCGACAACATCGTCGCGTCGCTGCGCGAGCGCGGGGTCCCGGTGGAGTACCTCGTCGCCGAGGACGAGGGCCACGGGTTCGCGAACCCCGAGAACCGGTTCCGGCTGTACCGCGCCATCGAGCGGCACTTCGCCGAGCACCTCGGGGGGCGCGGCGGCATCGGCTGAGCCCGGCCTCAACCCCCCCCTCAGGTCCGGATCACGAAGGGGCCGCGGAGGTGGCCAGCACCTCGTCCGGCACCGCCGTGGCGATGACCGCGTCGAGCCCGTCACGGGCGCCCGAGAGCTCGTCGATCATGGCCGTCAGGCGGTCCCGCTCGCGCTGGAGGTCGTCCAGCAGCTCCGGGCACGACGCGATGAGGCGTGGGCCGTCGGCACCCATACAGGGCAGGAGCTCGGCGATGGTGGCCGTGGACAGCCCGGCGGCGAGCAGCGTGCGGACGTGGTGCACCACGTCGACGTCGCCCTCGGCGTACTCGCGGTAGCCCGACGGGGAGCGGTGCGGGCGCAGCAGGCCCTGCTCCTCGTAGTAGCGCAGCAGGCGGGGTGCCACGCCCACGCGTCGCGCGAGCTCACCGATCCGCACGAGTCGGCCCTCCGGGCTTGACCTTCACACCGGTGTGAGACTTTAGCGTTCCCGGCATGGACATCGAGAACGAACCGGTCACGGTCCTCGGCCTCGGCGCGATGGGGACGGCCCTGGCCCGGGCCCTGCTGCGCGCCGGCCACCCCGTCACCGTCTGGAACCGCACCCCCGCCCGCGCCGAGGCCCTGGCGGCCGAGGGCGCCCGCGTCGCCCCCGACCCCGCGGCCGCCGTCGCCGCCGGAGCGCTGACCGTCGTCTGCCTGCTGGACGACGCCGCCGTCGCCGCCGTGCTCGACCCCCTCGGCGGGGACCTGGCGGGCGCCACGCTCGTGAACCTCACCTCCGGCACCCCGGAGCAGGCCCGCGACGCGGCGACGCGGCTGACCCACCTCGGCGCCGACGTCCTGGCCGGGACGATCATGGTCCCGACGCCGCTGGTGGGGACGCCCGACGCGCTCGTCCTCTACAGCGGGGTGGCCGGGGTGCACGAGGAGCACCGGCCCACGCTCGAGGCCCTCGGCCGCACGGACTACCTGGGCGCGGACCCCGGGCGCGCGGCCCTGTTCGACCTCGGCATGCTCGACGTGTTCTTCGCCGGCATGGCCTCGTTCCTCCACGCCGCCGCCGTCGTGGGCCGCGACGGCATCACCGGCGCCGACTTCGCGCCCTACGCCGAGCAGGTCGCCGCGATCCTCCCGGCCACCTTCCGCGGGCTGGCCGCGGACGTCGACGCGGCGAGCCACCCCGGCGACGAGGACAACCTCGTCATAAACCCACGGCGCTCGCCCACATCGTCGCGGCCAGCCGGAGCCGGGGCGTCGACCCGTCCGTGCCCGAGCTGGTCCACCGGCTCGCGCAGCGGGCCATCGACCGCGGTCACGGCGCCGACGGGTTCTCGCGCCTCGTCGAGGAGTTCGCGCCCGGATAGGACGGGTCGGCCCCACGCGCTCGCCGCCCGGCCCATGGCCCGGTGGACCGCCGCGCGGGAGGGCTCGGTCGCGTCGTCGTGACCTGCGACCGGGCGACACGCTGCGCCCCTGACCTCGGCGGACGTTGTCCGCTCACCGAAGGGCCAGTACGGTGCGCGACGGCGGGCGCCCGGATCGGCCGCGCGCCTGTTCGGCCCAGGCGGCATCCCCGCCTGCCCGGGGTCACCGTCTGCGAGCGTCCTCCCCCCGGCCGCTCGCCGGGTGGCTCCGGGTCCACCACCGAGGGGGTGGACCGGGGTGATCGCCGTGACCGGTGGCGATCCCGACCTGGACCGCTGCGACGGGTACGTGGTGCTGGTGGTCGACCCGGTCACCGGCGAATCCGACTGCTACGGACCGTTCGTCGAGGTGACCGAGGCCGGCCAGGAGGTCATGCGCTTCCGCGAGGAGTTCTCCCTGCGGGAGTTCGACGAGGTGCTCGTCGAGCTGGTGCGCTGGCACCGTCGCTGACGCGCCGCCCGCGACACGACGGGTGGCGCCCGTCCCGTCCCACGAACCGGTGACCGCTGGCGACGAACCGCTCACCCGGCGCGAGTTTCGACGCCTGGAGCAGGGGAATTGCTCAGGAGGACGCCCAACGATCGGTCTGGCCCCGTGCATGCTCCGGAGGTCCCCGACCGACCTACGTCGAGGAGGCACTCCGGTGCTCGACGACCGTGAGCAGTACATCCTGCGCGACATCCAGCGCCACATCGAGGCCAGCGACCCGAAGCTCGCGCGGCTCGCGCGCCGGGAGCAGGGCCACCGGACCTACTGGCTGTCGATCGCGTCGCTCGTCATGGGCGTCGTCCTCGGCGTCGCGCTCGCCGCACTGGGTCCGGTGGGCGCGGGCCTCACGCTGATCACGCTCGGGGCCGTGCCCATGAGTGTGTGGCACTGGCGGCGGCCCGGGACGGCGAGCCCACTGCAGTCCGCCCAGATCCAGGAACGGCGCGGGTAGGAACCCACCCCACGGGCCTCCATACTGCGACCCACGCGCAGGGGACCCACGCGCAGGGAGGGTCGATGACCGTGTTCGTGCTGGTCCACGGCGGCTGGCACGGCGGGTGGTGCTGGCGTCGCGTCGCCACGCGGCTCTGGGCGGCCGGGCACGAGGTCCACACGCCGACGCTCACCGGAGTCGGCGACCGCGCCCACCTCGGCACCCCGGACACGGGTCTCGCGACGCACGTCGAGGACGTCCTCGCCGTCCTGGAGATCGACGACCTGCGCGAGGTCGTGCTCGTCGGCCACAGCTCGGGTGGTGCCGTCATCAGCGGGGTCGCGCAGCGGGCGTCCGACCGGATCGCGCAGCTCACCTACCTGGACGCCTTCGTCCCGGCGCCGGGCCAGTCGGTGTTCGACCTGCTCCCGCCCGCGCGCCGCGACCACTTCCGCGCCCTGGTCGATGACAGGGGCCGAATCGTCCTCGACCCGGACGTGGCCATGGACGGCTGGGGGCTCCGCGCCGAGGACGACCGCGCGTTCGTGCGGGCCCGACTGCGCCCGCACCCGGTCGGCGGTCTGGCGGACCCGCTCCCCGAGGCTCCGCTGCCCGACCTGCCGCGGCACTTCGTGCACTGCGCCGAGAAGCCCGCACCCGACGTCTTCGCGGCGTTCGGGGACGCGGTGGGGTCCGGACCGCGCGGGCGTCTCGACGTGCTGGACGCCGGCCACGACGCCATGATCACCGCCCCCGACGAGGTCGCGGCACTGCTGACGCGGGAGTGAGGGGTGCGGCGCAGGACTCCGTCCTGAGAGGACGAGCCGGCGTTGATCCCCCGATCGGCCCAGCGGATCGGCAGTCGGCCGTGCGCGAACGGCCGCTGGTCTCGGGAGTCGATCAGTCGTTCTCAGGCGCGACGGATCTCCCGGACGCCGCCCCTAGCGTTGCCGGCGTGTCGAAGCGCGCGAAACGGGCCCTCTGGTCGGCGGTCGCGATCCTCGTGCTGGTCGGTCCGCCGGCGGTGTTCCTCGGCCGGCAGGGCAGTGAGGCGGGCGGGGAGGCGGGCGAGCTCCTCGACCTCGCGGTGGTCCTCTCCGGGATCGTCGCCTCGGTGGCGATGGTGCTGGCCACCGTCGGCGCCTCGCGCATCCGGGCGCTGACCACCGCGCTCGGGATCGACCGGGTCATGAGCGGGCACAAGTGGCTCGGCGTCGCCGCCCTCGTCCTGGTGCTCGGGCACATGGTCGCGGCGATCGTCGAGAGACCGAAGCTGCTCAACCCGTTCGCCGCCTCGCTCGGCATCCAGTTCGGCTACGCGGCCGCGGTGGGGATGGTGCTGCTCTCGGGGGCCGCCGCCTGGGGCCGACGGCGCGGCGCGCGCTACGAGTGGTGGGCGCGCGCCCACATCCTCGGCGCCGCGCTGGCGCTCGCCCTGGCCGGGATGCACGTCTTCTGGCTCGGCGACCTCCTCGAGGACCCCGTCATGCGGGTCGTGTGCTCCGCCCTCGCCCTGATTCTGCTCGCGGTGCTCGCCCGCCGATGGGTGTGGCAGCCGCTGTTCTCCCGGCGCGGGGCCTACGTCGTCTACGGCGTGCGCCACGAAGGGGCCGACGTCGCCACGCTGGCGCTGACCCCGGTGTTCCGCGGGCGGGCGCTGCGCTTCGCCCCCGGCCAGTTCGTCTGGCTCCGCCTGCACCGGCGGGTCGTCGGCGTCCAGGAGCACCCGTTCACGATCGCCTCCAGCGCCGAGCTCACCGACCGTCTCGAGCTCACCGTCCGCGCCAACGGCGACTTCACCCGGGCGCTCGCCCGCCTCGGTCCCGGCCAGAAGGTGTGGCTCGACGGCCCGCACGGCAGCTTCACCCCCGACGCGCCGGAGCGGGTCGACGGCCTCGTGCTGATCGCCGGCGGGGTCGGGATCACGCCGATGATGAGCATGCTGCGCACGCTCGCCGAGCGCGGCGACCGCCGCCTGCACCGCCTCGTCCTGGCCGAGCGCCCCGACCAGCCGCTGTTCGGCCCGGAGCTCGAGGTGCTGACCCGCCGGCTCGACCTCGACGTCCTGCGGACTGCGGGGCGCCGCGTCGACGCCGACCTGCTCGCGGAGCTCCTGCCCCGCGCCCGCGGGCGTCTCGAGTACTACGTGTGCGGGCCTCCCGGGCTGCTCACGGGATCGCTCGCGGCCCTCGACCAGCTCGGCGTCCCGCCGGGCCGGATCCACAGCGAGCAGTTCGGCTGGACGGGGCCGTTGCCGACGTCGGGGTCCGGGACCCGATCGACGAGCGTCGCGGCGTCGACCCGTCAGGGCTCGGCCGGGTCGCCCGCGGACCGACGGCCGACCCACCCCTCGATCCCGGTCCCTCGCGTGGAGGAGCGGTCGGCGTCGACGCGGAGCAGCTGAGTCGACGCCCCGGGTCGTGACCCGCTGAGGAGCTCGGCGCGCATGATCGTCGGGCCTCGGCGGCCGGGCGACGGTGCCCTTCGAGGGGAGCAGCGCGGCCCGCCCTGAACCGACCTGACACGGATGCTTCGCAAACCGAAGCGTTGGTGCGAGGCGTCGACAGCACCCGCACCGCGGTCCGCCTGAGCTCGCCGGGTCAGAGGTCGAGCTCGGTCCACCACTGCACGACCTGCCAGCGGTGGACCAGCGCGATCTCCGGCTGGCCGGCGACGTACGCCAGGAAGTCGCGCACGGCGCCCGCCCGCGCGGCCTGACCGCTCCAGCGCGGGTGCAGGCCGACGGTCATCAGCCGGGCCCCGGCGCCGTGGCGGGCCTCGTCGAGCAGGAAGTCGGCGGCGGCGATCAACGTCTCGGCGAAGTGCCGCGGCGTCGCGTAGGTGGGCGCGAGGAAGTAGCGGGTGTCGTTGTGCACCTTGGAGTAGGGGACGACGAGCCAGCGGCGGCCCTCGACCTCCGTCCAGTACGGCAGCTCGTCGTTGACGGCGTCGCTGTCGTAGACCAGGTCGGGGTGCGCAGCGGCGAGCCGCCGGGTCCGCTCGCTCGGGAACGAGCGGACGTACCAGCCACGCACGGGGCGGCCGACGAGATCGGGCAGCACGCGCATCGCGTGCTCGAGGTCGGCGCGCTCCTCCTCCTCGCTCATCGTCGTCACCTCGGCCCAGCGGTAGCCGTGGCCGAGGACGTCGTGCCGGCTCGCACGCAGCCATGCGGCGAAGGGCGGGTTGCGCTCCAGCGCCCGGGCGCACACGCCGAACGTCACGTCGGCGTCGAACCGCTCGAACAGGCGCACCAGCCGCCAGATGCCGACGCGGCTGCCGAACTCGAAGTGGCCCTCGGTGCCGAGGTCGCGGATCGCCGGATCGATCGGGATCGCGTACTCGCCCCAGCTGTCGTTGCCCTCGCCGTCGGGCCACGCGGCCTCGGCGCCCTCCTCGACGTTGACGACGATGTTCACGGCGACGCGCGCCCCGTTCGGCCAGCGCTCGAACGGGGCGGGCAGGCCGTGGCCGACGAGGTCGCGCTCCATGGCGTCCGACTACCCCGCCTCGCCGATCCGGCTCTCCAGCCGGCGCGCGGCGGCGAGCAGCGGCTCCGCCCAGCGGGCGCCGGGGCGGCGACCGATCCGGTCGACGGGGCCGGACACCGACACCGCGGCGACCACGGCGCCGTCGGCGGCCCGGACCGGGGCGGACACGCTGGCGACCCCCGCCTCGCGCTCGGCGACGCTCTGCGCCCAGCCGCGACGGCGGACCTCTTCGAGCACGCGGTCGGCGAACGCGGAGGGCTCCGACGACCAGGCGGCGAGCACCTTCGCCCCCGAGCCGGCGGCCATCGACACGCGGACGCCGACCGGCACGGTGTCGCGCAGCCCGCTCGCCGGTTCCGCGGCGGCCACGCACACGCGCACGGTGGGGTCCGAGCCGTCGCGGCGGTAGAGCTGGATGCTCTCGCCGGTGAGGTCGCGCAGCCCGGGGAGCACGTCCTCGGCGGCGGTGAGCAGCGGGTCGCCGTGACCGTGGGCGAGCTCGCCGAGTGCGGGGCCGGGACGCCAGCGACCGTCGGGCTCACGCACCAGCAGGCGGTGCGCCTCGAGGCCCACCGCGAGCCGGTGCGCCGTCGCGCGCGGCAGCCCGGTGCGCTCGCAGAGCTCGCCGAGCGTGCAGGGCGCCGCCGCGGTCGCCCGGAGGACGACCACCGCCTTGTCGAGCACGCCGATACCGCTACCCTGTCCCACAGAACGACACCATAGTCCCAGGATGTGGGAAAGAGGCAGACAGTGGGACGCACGCTCGCGGAGAAGGTGTGGGACCAGCACGTGGTCCGTCACGGCGAGGGCCAGGAGCCCGACCTCCTCTACATCGACCTCCACCTCGTGCACGAGGTCACCAGCCCGCAGGCCTTCGACGGGCTGCGTCTGGCCGGACGGCCCGTGCGGCGCCCCGACCTCACCATCGCCACCGAGGACCACAACGTCCCGACGCTCGACATCCTCGCGCCCATCGCCGACGAGGTCTCCCGCACGCAGGTCGAGACGCTGCGGCGCAACGTCGAGGAGTTCGGCATCAAGCTCTACCCGATGGGCGACGCCAACCAGGGCATCGTCCACATGATCGGCCCGGAGCTGGGGCTGACGCAGCCGGGCACGACGGTCGTCTGCGGCGACTCGCACACCTCCACCCACGGTGCGTTCGGCGCACTGGCGTTCGGTATCGGCACGTCCGAGGTCGAGCACGTCATGGCCACCCAGACGCTGCCGCTGCGGCCCTTCAAGACGATGGCGATCGAGATCTCCGGCAGCCTGCGCCCGGGCGTCACCAGCAAGGACGTCATCCTCGCGGTGATCGCCCAGATCGGCACCGGCGGCGGCGCGGGCTACGTGCTCGAGTACCGCGGCGAGGCCGTGCGGGAGATGTCGATGGAAGCCCGCATGACCATGTGCAACATGTCGATCGAGGCCGGCGGGCGTGCCGGCATGGTCGCCCCGGACGACACGACGTTCGAGTACCTGATGGGTCGCCCGCACGCCCCGCAGGGCGAGCTGTGGGACGAGGCCGTGGCGGCGTGGCGTGAGCTGCGCACCGACGACGACGCCGAGTTCGACAAGGTCGTGCACATCGACGCCGACGCGCTCACGCCGTTCGTCACCTGGGGCACCAACCCCGGCCAGGGCCTGCCGCTGTCCGAGGCCGTGCCGGACCCCGAGGGGATGTCCGACGACGACGCGGCCGCGGTGCGCAAGGCGCTCGCCTACATGGCCCTCGAGCCCGGCACCAAGCTCCGCGACATCGCGGTCGACGTCGTCTTCCTCGGTTCGTGCACCAACGCGCGTATCGAGGACCTGCGCGCGGCCGCCGACGTCCTCAAGGGCCACCGCGTGGCCGACGACGTGCAGATGCTCGTCGTCCCCGGTTCGATGAAGGTCAAGGCGCAGGCCGAGGCCGAGGGTCTCGACGCCGTGTTCACCGAGGCCGGGGCCGAGTGGCGCTCCGCGGGCTGCTCGATGTGCCTGGGCATGAATCCCGACCAGCTCGCGCCCGGCCAGCGCTGCGCGTCGACGTCGAACCGCAACTTCGAGGGCCGTCAGGGCAAGGGCGGGCGCACGCACCTGGTGTCGCCGCTGGTGGCGGCGGCCACGGCCGTGCGCGGCACGCTGTCCTCACCCGAGGACCTCACGCCCACCACCCTGACGTTCGCCTGAGGAGGCCCGCACCCATGGACGCCTTCACCACCCACACCGGCATCGCCACGCCGCTGCGCGTGTCGAACGTCGACACCGACCAGATCATCCCGGCCGTGTACCTCAAGCGCGTGACGCGCACCGGCTTCGAGGACGGGCTGTTCGCCTCCTGGCGCAACGACCCGCAGTTCGTGCTCAACATCGAGCCGTTCTCGCGCGGCAGCGTGCTCGTCGCCGGGTCGGACTTCGGCACCGGGTCGTCCCGTGAGCACGCCGTCTGGGCGCTCATGGACTACGGCTTCCGGGTCGTGATCTCGTCGCGCTTCGGCGAGATCTTCAAGGGCAACTCGTCGAAGGCGGGCCTGCTGGCCGCCACCGTCGACCAGTCGGACGTCGAGCTGCTGTGGAAGAAGATCGAGGAGCGTCCGGGCCTCGAGCTCGCCGTCGACCTCGAGGCGCTCACGATCACCGCCGACGACCTCGTCGTGCGGTTCACGGTGGACGAGTACGCCCGCTGGCGCCTGCTCGAGGGCCTCGACGACGTCGACATCACCCTGCGCTCCGTCGACGCCATCGAGGCACACGAGGCGACGCGGCCGGCCCACAAGCCGACCACCGTCTGAGTCGTCACCAGGGGCGCCTCACCAGGGGACCTCGCCCGCGTCCTCGAAGAAGCCGCCGGTGGGGCCGTCGTCGGGCAGGGTGGCGAGGCGAATGGGCGTCGCGGCGCCCTGCTGCGTGGTGCGGTGCCCGCGGTGGCCGTTGAGGTCGGTCGCGACGTAGCCCGGGCACGCAAGGTTGATCTTGATGTTCGTGTCCTCCAGCTCCCGGACGTACTGGAGCGTCACCGCGTTCAGGTAGGTCTTGGACGGGGAGTACCCGAGCGCGATCGGGCCGGCGTCACCCGTGGACTGGCGAGTGAGGGACCCGACGCCCGAGGAGACGGTCACGATCCGCGGGTGCTCCGAGCGACGCAGCAGCGGCAGCATCGCGTTCGTCGTCCTGATGACGCCGAAGACGTTCGTCTCCAGCACCGTCCGCAGGATGTCGAGGTCGATGGTGCTCGGGTCCTGGGGCGTGTCGCCGGTGATGCCGGCGTTGTTGACGAGGACGTCGAGCCTGTCGAGCGAGGCCGCCGCGGCGGACACGCTCTCGTCGTCGGTGACGTCCAGCGGCACCCCGAACGCGTCCACGCCGTCGGCCCGGAGCTTCTCGACGGCTTCCTCGCGACGGCGGTCGTCGCGCGCGCCGACGCCGACCCGACAGCCGAGGGCGCCCAGCCCTGCGGCGATCTCGTACCCGATGCCCTTGTTCGCCCCGGTCACCAACGCGACTGTCTGCTCGCTCATGGCTCCATGGTTCGCCCGCTCCTGTCCGCCGGTCCAAGACCATCTCGGTGCGCGGCGATACCGCGGGGGTATGAATGACGGGGTGGAGACCCGGGAGCTGCGCTACTTCGTCGCCGTCGCCGAGGAGCTGCACTTCGGGCGGGCGGCCGAGCGGCTCGGGATCGCCCAGCCGCCCCTGTCGCGCGCGATCCGGGCGCTGGAGCGCAGGCTCGGCGCCCCGCTGTTCGACCGCACCACGCGCGCCGTGGCGCTCACCGAGGCCGGGACGGTCCTCCTGGCCGAGGGCCGGGCGGCGCTCGACGCGGTCGACGCCGCGGAGCGCCGGACCCGACGGGCGACCGGTACGCGCCCGGTGCTCGGGCTGGTCGCGAAGGCCGGGGCGTCGCAGGAGCTGCTCGCGAAGCTGCTCGACGCCTACGCCGCGGAGCCGGGGTCGGTCGAGGTCGACGTCACGCTCTGCGGGCCCGGCGAGCAGGAGCGGGTGCTCCGCGACGGCCGGGCCGACGTGGCCCTGCTGCACCGGCCCTTCGACGCGACCGACGGCTACGACACCGAGGAGCTCGCGGAGGAGGGCCAGGCCCTGTTCCTGCCGGCCGGGCACCCCCTCGCCGGACGCACCGAGCTGCGCACGGCCGACCTGGCCGACCTGCCGCTGCCCCGCTGGCCCCGTCCCGACGGCGGGTTCTCCCCGGGCGAGGGCCCGCAGGTCCACGACAGCGCCCAGCTCCAGCAGCTCGTGATGCTCGGCCGCGCCGTGGCGGTGCTGCCGGACTCCGTGCGCTCCGGCCTTCCCGAGGGCATCGTCGCGGTCCCCGTGGTCGACGCCGCCCGTGTGACGACCCTGCTGGCGTGGCCGCCCTGGAGCCGGGTGCGGGGCCTCGCCGACCTCGTCCGCGTGGCGTCCCGGCTCTGAACCGTGCACGCCGTCGTCCACGGCGAGCCCGGCGACGCTAGGGCATAAGATGCATCGCGCTGGACCGAATGGTGCAATTCCCCGAGAGGGGGTGTCCATGGCAATGGTGCTGGTGGCCGACGACGATCCGGACATCCGGGACGTCGTGGTGTTCAAGCTGCAGCAGTCCGGGCACGACGTGCTCGTGGCCGAGGACGGCGGGGAGGCGCTGAGCCTCGCCCGGCGGGCGCTGCCGGACCTCGCGGTGCTCGACGTCATGATGCCGCGGTTCACCGGCCTGGACGTGTGCCGTGAGCTGCGCGCCGACCCCGAGACCGCGGGCATCCCGGTCATCCTGCTCACCGCCCGTGCGCAGGAGGGCGACATCGAGAGTGGGTTCGCCTGGGGCGCGGACGATTACGTGACCAAGCCGTTCAGCCCGCGCGAACTGGACAGCCGCGTCCGGGCCGTCCTCGCGCGCCGCCGGTGACGGCGGCCCCCGCGGGGCCGGTGGTGGACCGCGCCGTCCTCGTGGTGGCGGTCGTCGCCCTGGTCGCCGTCCTGCTCGTCCTCGCCGTGGCGTTGCTGAGCGGTCGGTGGTGGCAGCGCCGCGCTGCCGCGGGTCGCGCGCAGCGGGTCGCGCCCGGACGCCCGCTGCTCGTGGCGCTGGCGGCCGGCGACGACGATGACGGCACGCTGCTCGACCGGTTGGCCACCCTGCCGCGGGCGCAGTGGCGCGCCCTGGAACCGGTGGCGGTGGCCATGCTCGGCAAGGTCCGCGGGGACGCCCGGACCGCGCTGGTGGCCCTGCTGGAGCGGCGCGGTGTCGTGCAGCGGGCACTGAGGGACGCGCGCCACCGCCGGTCCACCACCCGCGCGCGGGCGGCGCACCTCCTGGGGCTGGTGGGCGGACCCGGCGCGACGCCGCGTCTGGCCGCCCTGCTCGGCGACCGGGACCCCGAGGTCCGCGCGGTGACCGCCCGCTCCCTGGGCCGGCTCGGCGACCCGTCGGCCGCGACCCCGCTGGTGCGCGCCCTCGTCCGGGCCCGCCCGCTGCCCCACCAGGTCGTGGTGCCCGCGCTGGCACGGATCGGCCCGGCGAGCCGCACCGCACTGCTGGCGGCCGCCGACCACCACGACCCCACCGTGCGCGCCCGCGTCATCGAGGCTCTCGGGCTGGTCGGTGCGGTGGACACCGCGCCGCGCCTGGTGCGGGCCCTGGGCGAGGACCCCGCCGTCGACGTCCGCCTGCGTGCGGCCCGGGCGCTGGGTCGTCTCGGGGCGCCGTCCGCGGTCGGGCCCCTCCTGGCCGCCACCGGCCCGGACGAGCCCACCGCGCTGCGCGTCACCGCGGCGCAGGCCCTCGGCGTCCTCGGGGCCCGCCGCGCGATCCCCGTCCTCGCCGGCCTCGTCGCCGACCCGCACCACTGGGTCGCGCACACCGCCGCGGCCGCCCTCGTCGCCGTCGGACCGGACGGCGCGGCGGCCCTGCGCGGCCTCGCGGACGCGGCGCCGGGCGGAGGCGCGGACCGACCCGCGTCCGCCCACGCCCGCGAGGCCCTCGCCGCGGCGCCCGGAGCGGCGGCCGCGTGACCCTCCTCGACCTCGTCTCGCTCGTCGTCGTCGCGGCCAACTGGTGCGTCCTGGCCTACTTCGTCGCCCTGAACACGAGCTACCTGGGCCTCATCGCGCTCGCCGTGCGGGAGTTCCGCCACCACCTGCGTCGGCGGCCCTGGGCCGGCGTCGAGGACGCCTACGCCGACCCGCTCACCCTCGGGGTGTCGGTCGTCATGCCCGCGTACCACGAGGAGAACACGATCGTGGAGAGCGTCCGGGCGATGCTCTCGCTGCAGCACCCGCGCTTCGAGGTCGTGGTCGTCGTCGACGGGTCGAAGGACCGCACGTTCGAGGTGCTGGCGCAGCACTTCGACCTCGTCGAGGTCCCGCGCGTGGTTCCCGGCGACGTTCCCACCCGCGGGGCGGTGCGCTCGGTGCACGCGCCGCGTGCCGCGGTGCCCCTCGTCGTGGTGCACACGGACAACGGCGGCAAGGCGTCGGCCAACAACACCGGCATCAACGCCGCGAGCCACCCCCTGGTCTGCATGGTCGACGCCGACTGCGTGCTCGACCCCGACGCGCTGCTGGCGATGACCCGCCCGTTCGCCGAGGACCCCGAACACGTCGTCGCCGCGGGCGGGGTCGTCCGCGCCGTCAACGACAGCCCGGTCACCGCGGGCCGGGTCACCGAGGTGCGCATGCCGCGGCGGTGGCTCGCGCGGATCCAGGTCGTGGAGTACCTGCGCGCCTTCCTGCTGGGCCGCTCCGGGTGGTCCGCGCTCGGGGGCCTCGTGGTGATCTCGGGGGCGTTCGGTGTCTTCCGGCGGGACAGCGTGGTGGAGGTCGGCGGGTTCGACCTGGACACCCTCGGGGAGGACGCCGAGCTGGTCGTACGCCTGCACCGCCATCTGCGCACGCAGCGCCGCCGCTACCGGTTGGTGTTCCTGCCCGAGCCGGTGGCGTGGACCGAGGTGCCCGAGACCGTGCGCGTGCTCGGCCGGCAGCGGCGGCGCTGGTCCCGCGGCCTCGTCGAGACGCTCTGGCGCCACCGGGCGATGATCGGCAACCCGCGCTACGGGACGGTCGGGATGCTCGCCCTGCCGTTCTACGTCCTGTTCGAGCTGCTCGCCCCGGTCGTCGAGATCGGCGGCCTCGTCGCGCTGGCCCTCGGACTGCTGCTGGGCGCGATCGACTGGACGTTCGCCGTCCTGTTCTTCGTCGTCGCCGTGGGCTACGGCATCGCGCTGAGCCTGGTCGCGCTCGTCGTCGAGGAGTTCTCGTTCCACCGCTACCGCGGCTGGCGCGACCTCGCGGCGGCGCTCGCGGCGACGGTCGTGGAGAACCTCGGCTACCGGCAGACGACGGCGTGGTGGCGCCTGCGCGGGCTCCTCGATGCGCTGCTGCGCCGCCGGGCGCAGTGGGGCCAGATGACACGGGTGGGCTTCGCGGCGAGCGGCCCCGCCGCCGACGACGTCGTCGGTCCCGTGCCGGCGTCGGGGCCCGTCCTCGGACCCTCGGAGGTGGTCGGCGATGCCCGCTGAGGTGCGCGACCGCGACGCCCTGCTCGCCTCGTACGACGTCACCGGCCCGTTCGACGAGCCCGAGCTGCAGTCGGTGGCCGACCTCGCGACCCACGTCTGCGGCGTGCCCTGCGCCGTGGTCAACCTCATCAGCGAGCACTTCCAGCACCAGGTCGCGGCCGTGGGGATCACCCCGTCGGTCTGCGCCCGCGAGGACGCGATGTGCGCGGTGACGATCGGGGAGCCGGGACCGGTCGAGGTGCCCGACGCGCGCCAGGACCCACGCTTCGCCGCCAACCCGTTCGTCACCGGCCGGCTCGCGCACATCCGCTTCTACGCCGCCAGCCAGCTGCGGGCGCCGTCAGGCGCGGTGCTGGGGACGCTCTGCGTGTTCGACGAGGCCGCCCGCGAGCTGACCGCGGAGCAGCGCCACGCCCTCGACCTGCTCGCCGGGCAGGCCGTCGGGGCGCTCGAGCTGCGTCGGGCGTACCGGGCCCTCACCGTCACGGTGCAGGAGCTGGCGGAGGCCCGGGACGAGCTGCTGCGCTCCAACAGCCAGCTCGCCGCGTTCGCGGGCCAGGTCAGCCACGACCTGCGCAACCCCCTGGCGGGCGTCACCGGGTTCCTCGAGCTGCTCGCCGATCACCCCGCCCTCGCCGGGGAGGCCACCGCCGTCGCCCACGTCGACCGGGCCCTCGCGGCGGCCGGTCGGATGCGCGACATGGTGGACGACCTGCTCGCGTACGCCCGGGTCGGCGGGAGCCTGCGGACCGAGCGCGTCGACCTCGGCGTGCTGCTGCGCGAGGTGCTCGACGACACCCCGCCCGGCGCATTCGGCGCCACGCGGCTCGATCTCGGCGTCCTGCCCTCGGTGCGGGGCGACCGGACGCAGCTGCGCGCGGTCCTCGCCAACGTCGTGGCGAACGCGGTGCGCTTCGCCCGCGCCGACCGGCCGCTCGTGCTGCGCGCGCGGGCCCGGCCCGCGGGTGACCGCTGGGAGGTGGAGATCGCCGACAACGGGATCGGCGTCCCCCCGGCCCGGCGCGAGGAGGCGTTCACGCTCCTGCGCCAGGTGCACGGGCCGGGCACGGTCCCCGGGGGCTCGGGCATCGGGCTGGCGACCTGCCGACGCATCGTCGCCGCGCACGGCGGCAGCATCGGTCTCGACGACGGCGTCGACGGCGGCACCGCCGTGCGGATCTCCCTGCCGGCCGCGTGAGGCCCGCCCGGCGCGCGCCCCTGCTCGCGCTCGTCCTCCTGCTCGCCCTCACTCCGGCGTGCGAGGCTGCGCCGGTGGACGATCCGGCACCCGGCGGCTTCGTCGAGGAGTTCGACCGACTCGACCCGCAGCGGTGGACCGCCGGCGACCACGCCCTCGGCCGGGGCCGGCTCGACCCGCGCCATGTCCGCGTCGCGGACGGGCGCCTCGAGCTCGTCGTGCCGGCCGGCGGCCTCGACGGCGCCGAGCTGGTGAGTACGGCCCCGCTGACGACGGCGACCGTCACCGCCCGCCTGCGCGTGGCCGCCGTCCCGGACGCACTCACCGGCTTCTTCCTCTACGCGCCGCCCGACCACGCCCACGAGATCGACGTCGAGATCCTCGGCGACCCGCGCGGCCGGGTCCTGTTCACCACCTACGACGGCGACCCCACCCCGCGCACCGTCGAGCGGACGCTCGGCTTCGACCCGACCGCGGACGCCCACGACTGCACGATCACCCGTGCGCCGGGCCGGGTCGCGTTCGCCGTCGACGGGCGCGAGCTCCTCACGTGGTCCGACGGCGTGCCGGACGCGGCACTGCACCTCTACCTCAACACCTGGTTCCCGCAGTGGCTCGGTGGCCGCCCGTCCCCGACCGAGCGCTCGACGAGCGTCGAGCGGGTGACGGTCGTCCCGGGCCCCTGGCCCGGCAGCTAGTCCGGCAGCGCCCGACGCCCCGGGCCCACGGAGACCATCGAGCCCACCGACGGCACGCCGCGGTCGTCGACGAGGAAGAGCAGGTACGGGCCCGGCGGGGTGAGTCCGGGCTCCTCCGGGACGGTCACCGAGAGACCGCCGGCGGTCGGCGCGGTGTCGAGGGCCACCGAGCGCATGTCGGTGGTGGTGACGTGGGTGGCGGTCGAGGCCTTGACCAACCGGGCGCTGCGGATGTGCTCGGGGTCCGGCGTCGGGATCGTCGCCGTCTGCCCGCGCGCCAGCGTCGGGGGCGCGTTCGTGATCGTCGGCCGCGCGCCGCCCTGGAAGATGTAGGGCGGGCTGTAGATCTCGATCCGCTGCTCGAAGGTGCCCGGGACGAGGTTCTGCTGGTCGTCGAACAGCGGGTCCGAGCCCGCGGTGAGCACGCGTCCGTCGGGGAGCAGCAGCGCCTCGGTGTGGTAGTCGCGCCCGACCGCGGGGTCGGCGGCGTCGGTGATCTGGCCCGTGTCGGGGTGCAGCAGGCGGGCGATGTGGTTGTTGGTCCCGCCCTTGCCGCGGTAGTCCCGCGAACCGCCCGAGATGAGCATCGTGTCGTCGGGCAGGTTGACGAGGTTCGGGTAGCGCACGCCCTCGGGCAGGCTCGGTCCGGCCGTGAAGTGCGGCGCCGGGTCGCGCAGGTCGAGGTAGTCGATGCGCCCGGTGGACCGCGGGCTCTCGCCGACCCCGCCGCCGCCGACGACGGCGAGACGCTGGTCGTTCACGGGTCCGACCCAGGCGGAGCCGGCCGTCTCGAGCAGGTCGGGGTCGCGCATGCCGGGGATCGCGGCGAAGGCGCCGGTGTCGGTGTCCCAGACCCCCGGCTCGCGTCCCTTCTCGGCGGGCCCGTAGCCGGCGTTGGCCCCGGTGTAGACCATCCGCCCGGCCTGCGCGGTCTCGAAGATCGCGGGGTAGGTCGGGAAGTAGCGCGTGAGGTCCTTGCGCTCGGAGAAGGCGTTCGTCGCGGGGTCGAAGATCTCGGTCTGGCCGTTGAGGACCTCACCGGCGCCGTCGAGGCCGGCCACCGTCAGCACCCTGCCGTCGGACATCGGCGTCAGCGTCGCGTACCAGCGGTGGAAGACCATGTCGGAGACCTGCGACCACGTCTCGCCGACGGGGTCGAACGTGTAGGCCTTGTTGGTGCCCTGGTAGTCCTGCTTGCGCAGGGTCATCTGCTGGCCCTGGCCGTAGACGTTGCGGGCGACGTCGGGCGCGAGGCCCTCGACCTGGTACTGCGCCGGTGCGGTGGTCAGCGCGCCGGGGCCGGGGTCCACGGCCTCCACGAAGACCGGCTCCTCCGACGCGACCACCTGCGTGCGGCGCCCCTGGCCGGTCTTCTGCGCCGGCGGGAGCCGCGTCTCGGCGTCGGCGCGGTAGCGCACACCGGTGGGGGAGACGAACACCGTGCCCGCCGGCAGCACCATCGGGGCGTTCGGGTCCTCGTTCTTCACCGTCATCGTGCCGGCCGCGTTCGTGACCGCGCCGTCGAGCCGCTCGTAGCGCTGGGTGCCGCCCGCCACGAGCAGCCGCCCGTCCGGCAGCGTCGTCTGCCCGCCGCAGAACATGTCGTCGGGGACGGGGATCATCCGCGACTGCCCGGTGGCCGGGTCGTAGAGCAGGCTCTTGAGGGCCCGCGTCGCGAACATGTCCTCCTTGTTGCCCGACCCCGCGATGAGCAGGACCTTGCCCGAGGACAGCAGCGCGGCGTGGATCGCGTTGACCCGGCGGTCGTCCGGCACGTCGATCGTGTCCCAGTGCCCGAACGCGCGCTCGTAGTCCGGGCTGTTGATCAACTGCTCGTGACGCCATTCGTTGATGTAGGAGAACGCCGGGGGGACGTTGACGCCCAGCAGGACGACCGCGCCGAGGACGACGAGGACGATCTGGCGGACGCGACGGGTGTTCGCCACACGCACCGGGCTGGGCTCCTGGCGGGTCGACGACGGGGCCGGGCGCGACGTTAACCGAGGTCAGCGGCCCCTCCGTACGCGCCCCGATCCGTGCCCGGGTGTCCCGCCGCGGGCGATTCGTCCTGTGAGATGGATCGTCGGAAGCCGCGTCAGAAGGCCGTGTCGCGGTGGTAGTCGGCCGCCGCGAGCGTGCCGTCCGGGCCGAAGGACAGGACCCACACGCTGCCCTTGCGACACGGCGGGTCGGCGAGGTCGCGGTCCGAGAGCGGCGCGCACCCGGCCCGCGTCGCGGCCGTCGCCAGCACGCGCACCAGGTGCGGGATGCCGTCGCCCTGCGCGCACACGGCGGCCACCACGCCGCCGGTCCCGCCCTCGGTGAGCCGCTCCAGGAGCGCGAGTGCGGGCCCGTCGTCGCGCTCGACCGCGCCGTCGCCCAGCTCCGGCGCCTCGTGGATCGTCATGCCCGCCGCCTCCGCGTACGGCGCCAGAGTCTGGCGGCAGCGGGCCTTGGGCACCGCGTGCAGCGCGGTCACCCCGAACCGGGCGAGGAACCGGGCCAGGCGCTGCGCCTGCTCGTACCCCTCGTCGACCAGCGGGCGGTCTGCGTCCGCGCCGTCCCAGTCCGAGCGCTTCCCCGCGAGCGCGTGCCGCACGAGCAGCAGGGTCCGCAGCGCCGGCGGGCGCGCGGTGAAGGCGTCGACGACGTCGCGGTCGGACTCGTAGGTCAGCAGTGCCGCCGCGTCGGGCGGGGAGAGCCAGCGCAGCTCGTCGGTCTCGTCGCCGGGCGTGAAGCGGCCCTCGCCGGCGCGCGCCGACCAGAACTCGACGACCTTGTCGTCGGCGCCGACCATGTAGTGCACCGTCCGCAGGTGCCGTCCGAGCACGGCGGCGAACCCGGTCTCCTCGGCCAGCTCCCGCACGGCCGCGTCGAGCCGGGTCTCGCCCGGATCGACCTTGCCCTTGGGCAGGCTCCAGTCCTGGTGGTGCGGGCGGTGCACCACCGCCACCTCGACGTCCTGCCCGGTGCCGTCCGGGCGCCAGAGGACCGCTCCCGCGGCGTACACCGTCATCGGGTCGACTCCCGCTCCGCTCCCTCTCCCCGAACCGTCACTTGCGGCTCTGCCGCTGCTGCAGCAACCGGAGCTGGTGGTCGTGCACGGACAGGCCCTCGTGGCCCTCGCCGGCGGCGACCGGCCACGGATCCCAGGACCCGTCGGGTTCGAGGATCCAGCTGCGGGTGCCCGGGTCGGTCGCCGAGTCGAGGATCGAGGCCAGCTCGGCGGACAGGCGCGGGTCGGTGACGGGCACGAGCGCCTCGACCCGGCGGTCGAGATTGCGGTGCATCATGTCCGCGCTACCGATCCAGTACTCGTCGGCGCCGACGAAGTGGAAGATCCGCGAGTGCTCGAGGAAGCGGCCGAGGATGGAGCGCACCCGGATGTTCTCCGAGAGCCCCGGCACGCCCGCCCGTAGGGAGCAGAGTCCGCGGACGATGAGGTCGACGGGCACGCCGGCCCCCGAGGCGCGGTAGAGCGCGTCGATCACCTGCTCGTCGACGAGACCGTTCACCTTGATCCGGATGCCCGCGGTCTCGCCGCGCTCGGCGCGCTCCCGCTCGTGGTCGATGCGCTCGACGATGCCGCGCCGCAATCCGTAGGGGGCGACGAGGAGCTTGCGGTACGAGGTGCGCCGGGCGTAGCCGGTGAGCACGTTGAACAGGTCGGTGAGGTCGGCGGCGATCGTCTCGTCGGCGGTGAAGACGCCGATGTCCTCGTAGAGGCGGGCGGTCTTGGGGTTGTAGTTGCCGGTCCCGAGGTGGCAGTACCGCTTGATCGTCGAGCCTTCCTGGCGCACGACGAGCACGGCCTTGCAGTGGGTCTTGAGCCCCACGAGGCCGTAGACGACGTGGACGCCCGCGCGCTCCAGGGCGCGGGCCCACCCGATGTTGGCGCGCTCGTCGAACCGGGCCTTGATCTCCACGACGGCGACGACCTGCTTGCCGGCCTCGGCGGCGTCGATCAGCGACTCGACGATCGGGGAGTCACCCGAGGTGCGGTAGAGCGTCTGCTTGATCGCCAGGACCTTCGGGTCCGCCGCGGCCTGCTCGATGAAGCGGTGCACGCTCGTGGAGAACGAGTCGTACGGGTGGTGCACGAGCACGTCGCCCTCGCGCAGCGTGGCGAACACGCTCTTCGGGGTCTCGCCCTCGCTGAACGCCGAGTGCTTCGCCGGGACGAACACGGGGTCCTTGAGGTCCGGCCGGTTCAGGCGCATCAGCTCCATGAGCGCCGAGAGGTCGAGGCGCCCGGGCACCTGCACGACGTCGTGCGGGTCCACGTCGAGCTCGCGCAGCAGCAGCTCGAGCATGTGCTCGCTCATCGAATCGGTGATCTCCAGACGCACCGGCGGTCCGAAGCGCCGGCGCGCGAGCTCCCGTTCGAGGGCCTGCAGGAGATCCTCGTCGCGGTCCTCCTCCACCTCGAGGTCGGCGTTGCGCGTCACCCGGAACACGTGGTGCTCGACGACGGTCATGCCCTCGAAGAGCTGGTCGAGGTTCTCGGCGATGAGGTCCTCGATGGGCAGGAACCACGCCTGCCGGTCGCTGTCGGCGGGGGAGTCCTCGTCGGGCTCCGGGCCGACGCGCACGAGACGCGGCACGTTGTTGGGCACCTTGACGCGGGCGAAGTGCTCGGTGCCGGTCTGCGGGTCGTGCACGGCGACGGCGAGGTTGAGCGACTGGTTGGAGATGTAGGGGAACGGGTGCGCCGGGTCGACCGCCAGCGGCGTGAGCACCGGGAAGACCTGCCGGCCGAACCAGTCCGAGAGCCGGGGCCGGGCCGAGTCGGTGACCTGCGACCAGTCGATGAGGTGCACGCCGGCCGCGTCGAGCGCCGGGGCGATCTCGTCGAGGAACACGCGGGCGTGCTTGTGGGCCAGCTCCTGGGTGCGTGCGGAGATCCGGGTGAGCTGCTCGCGCGGGGTCAGGCCGTCGGCGCCGCGCACGGCGAGACCGGCCTGGTCGCGGCGCTTCAGCCCCGCCACACGGACCATGTAGAACTCGTCGAGGTTCGACGCGAAGATCGACAGGAACTTCGCCCGTTCGAGCAGCGGCTGGCTCGGGTCCTCGGCCAGCGCGAGCACGCGGGCGTTGAACTCCAGCCACGACAGCTCGCGGCTGTCGTAGCGGTCCGGCGGCAGGTCGCCGGGTGCGGCGGGGCCGGTCGTCGGCGCCGCGGGGGCCCCGGGCGTACGCCCCCGCGCCCCGCGGCCGTTCTCGTCGGCGGCGGCAGGGGGACGGGGGCCGGTCAGCTCGCCGACGGGGGTGTCGGCAGGGGTGTCGGCCGGAGCCTCGATCCCGTCGCTCGACCCGGTCTCGGCGGACGTGGACGACGTGGAGGGGCTCACGCCGCCCGATGGTGCCCGAGGTGCCCGGGCGCCGCGAGGGACCCGCGACGCGGACCACGCCGTCCATCTCGTCGACGGACGTCGTTCAGCAGGCCGTCTCGCGCGCCGGGGCCCCGACGGCGGTGGCGGTCGGGGGGTCGGGCCAGGCCCGGGTGTGCGGGCCGGCTCCCAGGTCGCGCGCCCGGGCCAGGTCACCGGGGGTGTCGACGTCACCCCGCAGGCCCGGCCACGTGCCATCGAGGGCGACGGCCCCGGACGCGGCGTGCGCGGCCGCCGACCCCGGTCCGAAGCGCGGGCGCAGCGGGTGGCCCGGCGCGGCGACCAGCAGCGTCGTGCCGGTGCCGGCGTGGTCGGCGACGAAGGCCGACGTCGCGCCCTCGGCGAACCGGGCCGCCGCGTGGGCCAGGGCGTCGTCGAGCTCGTCGGGGCGCAGGGCGGGCAGGTCGGCCTGCAGGACCGCGAAGGCGTGCTCGCGGGAGCCGGTGCGCCGCAGGTGATCCGCACCACGGCGCAGCGCCGCGTTGAGGCCGCCGCCGGTGTCGCGCACGGTCTCCCACGGCCCGCCCGCTCCCAGCTGCTCGGCGGGCTCGGTGGTCACGACGACCAGCCGCCCGGTGCGCTCCGCGGCGCGGGCGGCGCGCAGTGTGTCGCGGGCCAGGGCGAGGGCCAGGGCGCGGTGGGCCTGCTCACGGGTCGCGTCGTCGCCCGGCAGGTCGGCGACGGCCGGGGCGAGCCGGGACTTCGCGCGGCGCAGCTCCTTGACCGGCACCACGAGGTCGACCAGCACGTCCACGGCTCCAGTCTGCCCCTCGAGGACCACCGGGGGCAGGTGATCGGACCCGGCGGGCCCCGCTGGACCGGTCTCCCCGGTCGGGAGAGACTTCCCGCGACGGGACGGGTGGTCCGGACCCTTACGAGCGGACGCGGAGGTGGGCGAGCCGGTGGCACGGGCGCGCGAGAAGGGCGGGCCGTGGGTGGCCCTGGCCGCGGCGGTCTTCTACCCGATGACCCTGCTGCTGGCGAAGCGCCGCATGGAGGGCCTCGACCACGTGCCCGAGCGCGGCCCGGCGATGCTGGTGTGCAACCACATCTCCTACCTCGACCCGGTGTACACGGCGGTGTTCGTCCACCGGGCGAAGCGGGTGCCGCGGTTCCTGGCCAAGGCGTCGCTCTGGGACGTCCCCGTGCTCGGCCGGACCCTGAGCGGGAGCCGCCAGATCCCCGTCAGCCGCGGCTCGGTCGAGGCCGGGGCGAGCCTCGACGCGGCCCGCACGTCGTTCGCCGACGACGGCGTCGTCGTCATCTACCCGGAGGGCACGATCACCCGCGACCCGGAGGGCTGGCCGATGAACGCCCGCTCCGGTGCCGCCCGCCTCGCCCTCGACAGCGACGTGCCGGTCGTCCCGGTGGTGCACTGGGGCACGTTGTCGGTCTACGACCACTACAAGCGCCGCTTCCGGCCGTCGTGGCGCACCACGATCACCGTGCGGGCGGGCGACCCCGTGCCGCTCGACGACGTGCGCGCCCGCGCCCGGGAGGCCGGCCCCGACCGCGACCGGTCCACCGAGGTGGCCCTGCTGCGCGAGACCACCGAGCGGATGATGTCCGCGGTGCGCGACCTGCTCGCCGACGTGCGCGGCGAACCGGCGCCCGAGCCCACCCGCCGGCCGCGGGGCTCCGGCACGTGAGCGGCACCCCCGTGCGGCTGCGGCGCGTGGCGGTGCTCGGCGCGGGCACGTGGGGCACGACGTTCGCCAAGGTCCTCGCCGACGCCGGGACCCCGGTGACGCTGTGGGCCCGGCGCGCCGAGGTCGCCGAGAACGTCGCCCGGGACCGCTGCAACCACGAGTACCTGCCCGACGTGACGCTGCCCGTCGCGCTCGCCGCGACCGCCGACGCCGACGAGGCCCTCGACGGAGCCGACGCCGTCGTGCTGGCCCTGCCCGCCCAGCGGCTGCGCGAGAACCTCGAGCGCTGGGACGGCCACCTGCCGCGCGGCGTCACGCTCGTCAGCCTCGCCAAGGGTGTCGAGCGCGGCTCGTTGCTGCGCATGAGCGAGGTGATCGAGGAGGTCACCGGGGCCGCGCCGGACGAGGTGGCGGTGGTGTCCGGGCCCAACCTCGCCGGGGAGATCGCCCTCGAGCAGCCCACCGCCACCGTCGTCGCGTGCTCCGACCACGAGCGCGCCGTGTCGGTGCAGCACGCCTGCTCGACGGGCTACTTCAAGCCGTACACGAACTCCGACGTCGTCGGCTGCGAGCTCGGCGGCGCGTGCAAGAACGTCATCGCGCTGGCCTGCGGCACCGCGGCGGGCCTCGGCTACGGCGACAACACCACGGCCTCGCTCATCACCCGCGGCCTGGCGGAGATCTCGCGGCTGGCGGTGGCGCTGGGCGCCGAGCAGATGACGCTCGCGGGCCTCGCCGGGATGGGTGACCTGGTCGCGACGTGCTCGTCGCCGCTGTCGCGCAACCGGCGCTTCGGCGAGGCCCTGGGCCGCGGCCTGAGCATGGCCGAGGCGGAGGAGGCCAACCACGGTCAGGTGGCCGAGGGTGTGAAGTCCTGCGACGCGATCGGCGAGCTCGCCCGCCGCCACGGCGTCGACACCCCGATCGTCGACGCCGTCCGGCGCGTCTGCGCCGGCGAGGTCACGGCCAAGGAGGTCGGCGACGAGCTGATCAACCGGGAGCTCAAGGTCGAGTGAGCCCCCGCGGTCACGGTCACGGGTCACGTTTGCGGGGCCGGGGCCCGGGAACACTGGCGGCGATGGACGTGCTGCAGCGGATGGGCCCGCGGACGGTGCCGAGGACGGCGGTGGCGCCGCTGGAGCTCTGCGCGCTCGCCGACACCGGCAACGCCGCGATCCTGCGCCGCCGCTTCCGCGCCTGGGTCGACCCGCTGGCCGATCTGGACACCGCCGACGATCTCGCGCTGGCAGTGTACGAGGCGCTCGCCAACGTCGTCGACCACGCCTACGTCCAGCGCGGCACGCCCGGCCTGATGACGCTCTGGGCCGCGGTCTCCTGCCCGCTGCTGACCGGGCGCGATCTCGTCGTGACCGTCACCGACGAGGGTGCCTGGCGCCCGAGCAGCGGGCCGGGCTGGCGCGGTCGGGGGCTGCCGCTCATGCGCGAGCTCACGCACGCCACCGCCGTGCTGCCCGGGGACCACGGCACCACCGTGCAGCTCCGCCGCCGGATCCGAGCCGCCGACGACCGTACGGCGGCGCTGGTCTAGCTCGTCTCTAGCCCGTCGGTACGTGCGCCGGGACCGGCGTGCCCTCCGGCAGCGCCGGGCACGTCGTCACGCCGGTCACGCGCGTCGCGAGGCCGACGACGCCCGCCCACCGGTCGTCGCCCGCCGCGACGGCGTCGCCGTCACCCGGCGGCCCGGTACGCGCCTTGACGCTGGCCTCGGTGAGGTCGAGCGCCACGATCGACGTCGCGGCCATCTCCTTGCGGCTCGGCGGGTCGGCGTGGTCCTCCTGGCCCGGCGCGACCTGGCGGACGAGTGCCCGCATCGCGGCGAGGGCCTCGTCGCGGTCGGTGACCCTGCGGGCGTGACCGCGGACCACGGCGCTGCGGTAGTTCGCGGACTGGGTGAACCAGCGCCGTGCGTAGACCAGCCCGTCGATGATCGTGACGGTGACGCACACCGGCTCGTCGCCGCGCAGGCTCGCCGCGCCGCTGGAGCCGTGCAGGTAGAGCGTCTCGCCGACCCGTGCGTGCAGCGTGGGCAGCACGACGGGCTCGCCGTCGACGACCCGGCCGACGTGCGCGACGAGAGCCTCGTCGAGCACGGCGTGCAGCTCGGCGCGGTCGGCGCGCTGGCGGTCGCGGTGGCGGCGGACGGTGGAGCGGTCGGTGGGGGAGAGCGGTGGCGCGGTCACGTCGACCATCGTCGGCGACACAGTGGCATGCTCGAACGGCCACTTCCGTCCGACTTCAGGAGGCCACTCGTGCGCGGCCTGCCCCCCGAGCTGGCGCTCCCGCTCGACCGCGCGACGACGACCCCGCTCGCGACCCAGCTGGCCGACGGCCTGCGTGCCGCCGCAGCCTCGGGCGCCCTGCGCGTCGGCGAGCGGGTGCCCTCGACGCGCGTCCTGGCCGGCGAGCTGGGCGTCAGCCGCACGGTGACCGCCGCGGCCTACGACCAGCTCGTCGCCGAGGGCTGGCTCGGCCCCCGCCGCGGCGCCGGCACCTACGTGCTGGCGACCTCCCACGTGAGCGATGTTCGGGGCTATAGCACCGAAGTTCACTCACGGGGGGCTGAGCTGCTCGACCTCCGCCCCGGGTCCCCGTGCCTCGCGGTGCTCGACCGGCAGGCGTGGCGGCGGGCCTGGCGCCACGCGGGCGACCGCGAGCCCGCGCCCCGCCCCGAGCACGCCGGCGTGCCCGCCTTCCGCGACGCCGTCGCGCGCCTGCTGCTGCACCACCGCGGGCTCGCCGCGACGCCCGGGGACGTGCTCGCCACCACCGGCACCACCGACGGGTTCGCCGAGGTCGTCGCCGTGCTCCGGGCCCGCACCGGGCGCGCCCCGCGGGTCGCCGTCGAGGACCCCGGCTACGTCCGAGCCACCGAGGTGCTGCGCGACGCCGGCGCCACCGTGGTCGGGGTGGGTGTCGACGACGAGGGCCTGCGGGTCGACGATCTCCCCGCGGGGCTCGACGCCGTGTACCTCACGCCCGCCCACCAGTACCCGCTCGGCGCCCGCCTGCCCGTGGCCCGGCGGACGGCGCTCGCGCAGCGCGCCCGCGACGAGGGCCTCCTGCTCGTCGAGGACGACTACGACGGCGAGCTGCGCTTCGACGTCGCCCCGTTGCCGCTGCTCGCCGGCCTGGCGCCCGACGTCACCGTGCACCTCGGCACCACCAGTAAGATCCTCTCGCCGACCCTGGGCGCGGGGTGGATGGTGGCGCCGCCCGCGGTGCGCGAGGCCGTGCTGGAACGCCGGCGACGCACCGGGGTGCGGCCCGCCCCGGCCGGCCAGCAGGTCGTGGCCGCCCTGCACGCCGACGGCGCCCTCGCCCGCCACCTGGCGCGGCTGCGCCGGGAGCTGGCGGCCCGCCGGGCGCGGGTCGTCGACGCCGTGACCGCCGCCGGGCACGTCGTGCGCGGCGATCGGGCGGGCGCGCACCTCCTGGTCCCGCTGCCCGACCGCGCCGCCGAGCGGGCGACCGTCGACGCGGCTGCGCGCGTGGGCCTGCAGGTCGGTGGGATCGGCGAGCACCACCTGGACCCCGACGTGCCGGGCGCGGCGTGCGGCGTGCTCGTCGGGTGGGCGGGGCCGTCGGCGGCGGAACTGGACGACGCCCTGGTGCGACTGGCGGACGTGCTCGCCGGACGGACAGGATCGTCCCCGTGACCCAGCCCCTGACGTACGGGCGATACCTGCACCTCGACGCGCTGCTGACGGCACAGACCCCGCTCTCGCGCCCCGAGGCCCACGACGAGCTGCTGTTCATCATCCAGCACCAGACCTCGGAGCTGTGGCTCAAGCTGGCCCTCCACGAGCTCACCGGCGCCTGCGACGACCTGGCGGGCGACGACCTCCCGCTCGCACTCAAGCGCCTCGCCCGCGTGAAGCACGTGCAGAAGCAGCTGATCGAGCAGTGGACGGTGCTGGCGACGCTCACGCCGAGCGAGTACCAGCGCTTCCGCGGGTTCCTCGGGTCGTCGTCGGGCTTCCAGAGCTACCAGTACCGGGCGGTCGAGTTCGTCCTCGGCGCCAAGGACCCGGCGATGCTCGAGGTGTTCGCCGACGACGAGGCCGCGCTCGCGGTGCTCACCGCGGCGCTGGACCGGCGCAGCCTCTACGACGAGTTCCTCCACCTGCTCGCGCGCCGCGGCCTCCCGGTGCCCGACGACGTGCGGCACCGCCCCGTACGCGAGCCCCACCGGGAGGACCCGCGCCTGGTCGAGGTGTTCCGCGCGATCTACGACGCCCCGGAGGAGCACTGGGACGTCTACGAGACCTGCGAGGAGCTCGTCGACATCGAGGACAACCTGCAGCTCTGGCGCTTCCGCCACCTCAAGACCGTCGAGCGCACGATCGGTCTGCGCACCGGCACCGGCGGGACGAGCGGCGCGTCCTTCCTGCGCCGCGTCCTCGACCTGTCGTTCTTCCCCGAGCTGTACGCGGTCCGGACCGCCCTCTGAACCCCGCGTAGGCTCCGCCGCCATGACGGGCGCGGGAGACGAAGCGCAGCGGAGCTCGACCTGGCAGGGCGCGGAACGCCCCCGCGTCGTCGTCCTCTTCGGCGGGCGCAGCAGCGAGCACCGGATCTCGTGCCTCTCGGCCGGCAGCGTGCTCGCGCACCTCGACCCCGCCCGCTACGACGTGCTGCCCGTCGCGATCACCCCCGACGGCGCCTGGGTGCTCGGCCCCACCGACCCCGAGGTGCTGCGGCTGCACGGCCGCGAGCTGCCCGAGGTCACGTCGGGGCGGCCCGTCGCGCTGCCCGCCGACCCGACCCGGCGCGAGCTCATCGCGCTCGACGACGGCAGCTCGCTCGGCCGCGTGGACGTCGTCGTCCCCGTCCTGCACGGTCCCGGCGGCGAGGACGGCACCGTCCAGGGGCTGCTCGAGATGGCCGGCGTGCCCTACGTCGGCGCCGGGGTGTGCGCCAGCGCGGCGTCGATGGACAAGGACGTCACCAAGCGCCTGCTGCGCGACGCCGGGCTCTCGGTGGGCGACGCCGTGGTGCTGCGCCGCGGTCGCGACGCGCTCACCGACGACGAGCGCGATCGCCTCGGGCTGCCGGTGTTCGTCAAGCCCGCCCGCGCCGGCTCGTCGGTGGGCATCAGTCGGGTCGCCGACTGGGCCGACCTCGGCGCCGCCGTCGCGAAGGCCCGCGCCGAGGACCCGAAGGTGCTGGTCGAGGCCGCGATCGTCGGGCGGGAGATCGAGTGCGGGGTGCTCGAGCGCACCGACGGCCGGGTGGAGGCGAGCGTCGCCGCCGAGGTCCGCGTCGTCGGCGGGGACGCCGGTTGGTACGACTTCGACACCAAGTACCTGGACGACGCCTGCGAGCTCGACGTGCCCGCGAAGCTCGAGGACGAGGTGGCCGAGACGGTGCGCGCCACGGCCGTCGAGGTCTTCCGCGTCATGGACGTCGAGGGCCTCGCGCGCGTCGACTTCTTCCTCACCGGCGACGGGCGGCTGCTCGTCAACGAGCTCAACACGATGCCCGGGTTCACGGCGACGTCGCTGTACCCGCGCATGTGGGACACCGCGGGCATCGACTACCCGACGCTGCTGGAGACGCTCGTCGAGACCGCGCTCGCCCGCGGGGTCGGGCCGCGCTGAGGCGGGTCAGCGGCTCACCAGCGCGATCTTGATCCCGCGCGAGACGTCGAGCAGCGGGGCCTCCCCGAAGCCGTCCGGCACCGCGAGGCCGATGTGCACGGCCCGGTCCACGGTCACCCAGGTGGTGCTGCCGGGCGTGTCGTCCGCGACCGCGACCCAGTCGACGCCGACGACGTCGCGCAGCGGCCCGGTCGCGCCCTCCTGGGGACGGGGGAGACCGCAGCGCAGGACGATCGGGGTCGCCCCGTCCTCGCCGCCCCACGCGACCGTGGCCGCCGGGACCGGGTCGGCCAGGATCCGCCGGGGCAGCATGCCGGTGTCCGTCCGGATCTCGCCGGGCAGCCCGGAGAGCAGGCGGGAGCAGTCGGCGCTCGCCGCGGCCGGGGTGGGCACGGCCCGCACGGTCAGCCGCACGGTGTCGGCGTCGGGCACCGGGTCCCGCACGAACACCACGGAGGCCAGCAGGACGCCGCCGACGAGCAGCACGGGCAGCGACAGGACGATCCCGACGAGCACGCGTGGGAGCCGGCGCGCCACGGTCGGCGCGCCCCAGGGAGCCACCGTTCAGTCGGTGGACACGACGGGGCAGGTGAGCGTCCGGGTGATGCCCGGGACCTTCTGGACGGCGCCGACGACATCACGCCCGAGCGAGTCGACGTCGTCGGCCTCCGCGCAGACGATGACGTCGTAGGGTCCGGTGACGTCCTGCGCCCGGGTCACCCCGCTGATCCCGGCTACGTCCGAGGCGACCGCGGAGGCACGACCCACCTCGGTCTGGATCAGGATGTAGGCCTGGACCACGGACATGCCTCCTCGGGGACGGGCCGACGGGGTGGTGGAGCGTCGGCACTCAGGTGGCAGGCAAGGTACCGCAGGGAGTCGAGGGGTGAGCCGGACGGCGAACGGGCGCGGGGGACACGGACGACCCGAGGGGTCTGTCCGACGCATCGGTGGCACGCCCGGTGGGTCGGCGCCCGATCGGGCGACGCCGTCTGCCGCGGCGACGGCCGGGGAGCTCGGCGAGTTCGGGCTGATCGACCGCCTGACCGAGGGGCGCTTCCAGCCCGAGCAGACCCTGCTGGGGCCCGGCGACGACGCCGCGGTGGTCGCCGCCCCCGACGGGCGGGTCGTGGCGACCGTGGACACGCTGGTCGAGGGCGTGCACTTCCGTCTCGACTGGTCCGCGCCCGAGCAGGTGGGGCAGAAGGCCGTGGCCGCGAACCTGTCCGACGTGGCGGCGATGGGCGCGGTCCCGACCGCGCTGCTGCTCTCGCTCGCCTGCCCCGGCACGACGAGCACCGAGGTGCTCGACGGCCTCGCGTCGGGCGTGTGGGACGCGGCGGCGGACGCCGGGATCGGCGTCGTCGGCGGCGACACGGTGTCCTCCGACACCATCGTGGTCTCGATCACGGCGCTGGGATCTCTGGAAGGCCGGGAGGCGGTGACCCGGTCGGGTGCACGCGCCGGCGACGTGGTCGCGGTCTGCGGGAAGCTGGGCTGGTCGGCGGCCGGGATGGCGGTGCTGCGCCGGGGCTTCCGCTCGCCGGTGGCCATGGTCGCCGCGCACCGCACCCCGCGCCCGCCCTGGCGGGCCGGCCCGGTCGCCGCGCGCGCCGGGGCCACCTCGATGATCGACACCTCGGACGGCCTGCTCGCCGACCTCGGGCACGTCGCCCGGGCCTCCCGCGTGCACATCGACCTCTCCTCGCGCCTGGTGCCCGTCGCCGACAAGCTGCGCGACGTCGCCTCGGCCCTCGGCGGCGACCCGCTGACCTGGGCGCTCACCGGCGGGGAGGACCACGCGCTGGCGGCCACCTTCCCGAGCGAGGACGCCGTGCCGTCCGACTGGGTCGTCTGTGGCGAGGTCCGCTCGGGCGCCGGCGTCACCGTCGACGCCGACCGCTGGGGCGGCGCCGGCGACCCGGGCTGGCGGCACTGGCGCTGACCCCCGCTCCCGGGGGCCGAGCCGCCCGGAGGTAGCGGGCGGCGAGGAGGGCACAGGCCTCGGCGAGCTCCGGGGGCCCGATCACCTCGAGGTCGGCGTCGAAGCGCCCGAGCGACGACGCCAGCCCCACCCACGACCACGAACCCGCGACCAGTCGGCAGCGGTCCGGTCCGAGGACCTCGACGACCCCGTCGCCGGCGAAGGGCAGCACCTCGCTCGCCGGCAGGTCCAGGATCACCTCGCCGCGGCAGGGCCACTCGACGGCGCCGCCCCGGAACCGTGCCGTCACGAAGGCGCCGACATCCCCGCCGGGCACCTCGCGCGGGGCGAAGCGCGGGCCGGTGGGGACCCGCGGGGTGATTCGGTCGGCGCGGAAGGTGCGCCAGTCGTCGCGATCGAGGTCCCAGGCCACGAGGTACCAGCGCCCGCCCCGGGTCACGAGGTGGTGGGGCTCGGCGCGCCGCCGCGTGTCCCCGTGGTCGAAGCGCAGCACCTCGCGGGCCCGGACGGCGTCGCCGAGGACGGCGAGCACCGTGGGGTCGACCGCTGCGGACTCCCGTGACCCCACCGCCGTCACCTCGAGGGTGTCGACGCGGTGGCGCAGCCGCGCCGGCATCACCTGGCGGACTGTGGCCAGGGCGCGGGCGGCCGCGTCCCGGACGTCGACCCCGCTCGCCGTCGCGATCTGGAGCCCGACGGCCAGGGCCACGGCCTGCTCGTCGTCGAACAGCAGCGGCGGCAGGTCCGCGCCGGCGTCGAGCCGGTAGCCGCCGTCGGGACCCCGGGTAGCGGCGATGGGATAGCCGAGCTCGCGCAGCCGGTCGACGTCGCGGCGCACGGTGCGCGGGCTGACCTCGAGCCGCTCGGCGAGCAGCCCGCCCGGCCAGTCACGGCGCGCCTGCAGCAGCGAGAGCAGGGCGAGCAGGCGCGCGGAGGTCTCGTGCACGTCTCTGATTCTCTCCGAGAAGAGGCCAGAAGCTGGCCTGTTCTCGGCCGACGATGGGTCCTGCCATCGGAGAAGAGGAGCCGTCCCATGACCGTGCAGACCGTCGTCCACCTGAACTTCCGCGGTGACGCCCGCGAGGCGCTCGAGTTCTATCGGGACGTCTCGGGCGGCGAGCTGACGACCGTCACCTACGAGGACCTGGGTGCCGTGACCGACCCGTCCGAGGCGAAGCAGGTGATGTGGGGCCAGGTCGTCGCCGGGGGCGGCTTCCACGTGATGGCCTTCGACGTGCCCGCCGACCGGGCCCACGAGCAGGGCGTCGACGCGTTCTTCGTCTCGATCCGTGGGACGACGTCCGAGGAGGTCGAGCGTCTCTGGAACGGCCTGTCCGAGGGCGCCACGGTGCGCACGGCGTTCGGCCCGGCGCCCTGGTCGCCCGCCTACGGCATGCTCACCGACCGCTTCGGCGTCACCTGGGTGCTCGACGTGGCCGTCGCGTCCTGACCACCCGAAGCGACGGTCAGCCCATCTCCGGCGGCCGGACGCCGCGGATGGAGGCGTCGATCAGCTGGATCGGGTGGAGCATCGGGAGCTCGCCGTCGAGGTACTTGCGGATCTGCAGCAGGCAGCCGGGGTTGGCGGTGACGAGCACGTCGGCCCCGGTGCCGCGGATGTTGTCCGCCTTGCGCCGCCCCAGGTCGCCCGCGGCCTCGGGCTGGAGCATGTTGTAGATCCCCGCCGACCCGCAGCAGATCTCCGACTCCGGCAGCTCGGTGAGCTCCACGCCCGGGATGGCGCGCAGCACGCGCCGGGGCTCGCTGCGGATCTTCTGGGCGTGCCCGAGGTGGCAGGCGTCGTGGTAGACGACCTTCGCCTCGATCGGGTGCCGGCGCGCGCGGGGGTCGGCGAGCGTCTCGTCGACGATCTCGGAGATGTCGCGGACCTTGGCGGCGAACGCGGACGCCCGCTCCGCCCACTGCGGGTCGTCGGCCAGCAGCTCGCCGTACTCCTTCATCGACGATCCGCAGCCGGCGACGTTGGTGGCGATCGTGTCGACGTCGGCGCGCTCGAAGGTCGCGATCAGCTTCTTCGCGCGCTCCGCGGCCTCCGCCTCGCGGCCCGCGTGCAGGCCCAGCGCCCCGCAGCACGCCTGCTCGCGCGGGGCGATGACGTCCCAGCCCTCGGCCGCGAGCACCCGCACGGTGGCCTCGTTGACGGGGTGGAAGAAGACGTCCTGCACGCAGCCGGTGAGCAGGCCGACGCGGCCCCGGCGAGGCCCGACCGCGGGGGTCCGCGGGGCGATGCGGGCGAACGCGTCGCGCACGCGCACCGGCGGCAGCAGCGACTCCATGGCCACGAGGCGCTCGAAGCGCTGCGGGACCCGGGCCATGAGCTTGTCCATGCTCTTCGGGCGCAGCTTCTGGTAGAGCGCGCCCCCGATCGAGGCCGCGCGCAGCCGCCGCTTGTAGGGGAAGAGCGTGAAGATCGCCTCGCGGAACCAGCGGTCGGCCCGCGTGCGGGTCACGTGCCGCTCGATCTGCGGCCGGGTGGCCTCGAGCAGCCGGTCGTACTGCACGCCCGACGGGCACGCGGTCACGCACGCCATGCAGCCCAGGCAGCGGTCGATGTGGGTGGTGAACGCCCCCTCGAGCGGGATCTCGCCCTTCGCCGCCATCTCCATGAGGTAGATGCGCCCGCGCGGGGAGTCCATCTCCTCGCCCCACAGCGCGTACGTCGGGCACGTGGGCAGGCAGAAGCCGCAGTGCACGCAGTCGTCGAGCAGCTCCTGCGCCGGCGGGTGGTGGTCGTCGAAGGACCCGAAGTCGCCGCCGAGGACGTCGGCGCGCTCCGGGGAGGCCTTCTCGCCGCGCTCGGAGGAGAAGTCGGGCCCCGGGCCGGTGGTGGGGTGCGTGGTCATGCGCTCACTCCGGTGGGCTGTCCTGTGGGGAGAGGGATCCAGGGGGCGAGGCGCCCGCGCCCCAGGCGCTGGTCGGGGTCGAGGGACGCCGCGACGGCGCGCAGCAGGACGGCCGAGGCGGGCGCGGGCCCGAAGGCCGGCAGCGACGCCCCGTCGGGACGCTGGCGCAGGGTCGAGGTGCCGCCGGCCTCGGCGACGCGCCGGTGCGCGGCGGCCACGAGGTCGGCGTCGGCGGGCAGCGCCAGGGTGGCGATCCCGGTGCGGGGCGACGCGGTCACCTCCGTGAGCCCGCCGGCGTCCCCGCCGATGTCGCTGTCGAGCCCGTCCAGCACGCCGGGCAGCGCCGACGGGATGACGCCGAGGCGCAGCACCGCGCGGCCGTCGGGCCGGGCGCGTACCGCGGCATCGTGCGCGTCCCAGGCGGCGGTGGCGTCGTCGGGGGCGAGCACCTCGCCCCCGACCGTCTCCACGAGCTTGCGCGCCCGCGTGTCGGCGCCCTCGGGCGATCCCTCGAACAGACAGAGCAGCCGGTCGGCGTGCCACTGCACCGCCACGGCCTCGACGGGGCTGTCGGCGACGCGGCGGGCGAGGTCGGCCATCCCCGCCCGGTCGGTCGGCACGGCCACGGTGGGCGTGGACCGCGGAGCCGGGTGCAGACGCAGGACGAGCCCGGCGATCACCGCGAGGGTGCCGTGCGCGCCGTGCAGGACCTTGGTGAGGTCGTAGCCCGCGACGTTCTTGATGACGTGCCCGCCGGAGCGGGCGATGGTCCCGTCGGGCAGGACGACCGTCGCGCCGATCACGAGGTCGCGCAGCGAGCCGTACTGCAGCGACCGCGGTCCGGAGTCCGCGGTGGCGAACAGCCCGCCGAGCGTGGCGCCCGCGGTCGCGCGGGCGGGGTCGACCGCGACGCGCTGCTGGTGCTGGGCGAGCTCGTCCTGCAGAGCGGCGAACGGCGTGCCGGCCCGGACCTCGACGGTCATGTCGCCGGGGTTGTGGGTGACGATCCCGCTCAGCCCGGTGACGTCGAGGACGGTGTCGGCGGGCGCGGGCGTGCCCGCCCAGTCGGCAGCGGTGCCGGCGCCGGCGACCCGGAGCGTGCCGGGGTGGGCGAGGACGGCGTCGCGGAGCTCGTCGACGGTGGTGGGCGTGACGGTCGTGACCGCTGGGGTGCTCACAGTCGCTCGATCACTCCGGCTTCCTCGAGGGGATGGGGCTGGTACTTGCCCGGACGCTCACCGCACAGCCGGGGCGTCGGGAAGAGCTTGCCGGGGTTGCAGCGGGAGTCCGGATCGAACGCGAGCCGCACGCGGTGCATGACCGCGAGGTCGTCGGAGGAGAACATCGCCGGCATCGAGCACGCCTTGTCGGTGCCGATGCCGTGCTCGCCCGAGAGCGACCCGCCGAGCTCGACGCACAGCTCGGCGATGTCGGTGGAGAGCTTCTCGGCGGCGTCGTGCTCGCCCGCGGCCTCGGAGTAGAGCACCAGCGGGTGCAGGTTGCCGTCGCCCGCATGGAAGACGTTGGCGACGCGCAGGCCGGCGTCGCGGCCCATGTCGGCGATGCGCGTGAGCACCTCGGCCAGCCGCGTCCGCGGGACGACGCCGTCCTGGACGATGTAGTCGGGGCTGATCCGCCCGACCGCGGCGAACGCGGCCTTGCGCCCCTTCCACACCTTCTGGCGCTCCTCGGCCTCCTGCGGCACGTGCAGCCGGGTGGCGCCGTGGCGCTCGCAGATGGCCGTGAGCTGCTCGAACTCGGCCTCGACCTCGTCGGACGGGCCGTCCAGCTCGATGATGAGCGCCGCGGGGGAGTCGACGGTGAGGCCCGCGCCGGTGGCGGCCTCGGAGGCCTCCATCGCCAGCGAGTCCATCATCTCGACCGCGGCCGGGATGATCGCGGCGTCGACGATGTCGCCGACGGTGTCACCCGCGGCCTCGATCGACGGGAAGTCGGCGAGCACGGTGCGCACCGACTGCGGGGTCTGCAGCAGCCGGACGGTGACCGAGGTGGCGACGCCGAGCGTGCCCTCCGAGCCGATGAACAGCCCGCGCAGATCCGGTCCGGCCTGCTCACCGGTCGGGCCTCCGAGCGTCACCACCGAGCCGTCGGCGAGCACGACCTCCATCTCCAGCACGTGGTTGGTGGTGAAGCCGTACTTCAGACAGTGCGCACCGCCGGAGTTCTCCGCGACGTTGCCGCCGATGGTGCAGACCTGCTGGCTGGACGGGTCGGGCGCGTAGTAGAGCCCGTACGGGGCGGCGGCCTTGGAGATCTCGAGGTTGTAGACGCCGGGCTCGAGCACCGCCCGCCGGTTCTCGACGTCGATCTCGAGGATGCGGCGCAGCTTCTGCAGCGAGATCACGACGCCGTCGGCGACGGGCATCGCGCCGCCGGACAGGCCGGTGCCCGCACCGCGCGCCACGAACGGCATCCCGTACTTCGCGCAGAGCCGGACCGCGCCCGCGACCTCCTCGGCGTCACGGGGGAGCACGACGAGCGCCGGCACCTGCCGGAACCCGGTGAGTCCGTCGCACTCGTAGCTGCGCAGACCCACCTCGTCGGTGATCACGCCGTTCTCCGACAACAGATCGGTGAACTCCCGGACCATCTGGGCGTCGACCATCAGCCACCTCCCCGACTCGCTGCGTGACGATCCTCGCGCGCCGATCGCACGACCGCCACCAGACGGTCGGGGTCGGCGAGGTCCGTGAAGACGTACTCGGCGCCCGACGCGTGCAGCTCCGCGAGGGTTGCCCCGCCCGTGGCCACTCCTACCGCGATCCCGCCCGCCCGGTGCGCGGCCTCGACGTCGAGCGGGGTGTCGCCCACGACGACGAGCGTCGGCGAGCTCCCGTAGCGGGCCGCGAGCGCGTCGCGAGCGGCGGTGACGACCCGGACGCGCTCGCCCGGTCCCTCGCCGTAGCCGCCGAGTGCGAGGTCGATCGGGCCGTCGGCGAGCCCGACGGCGGCGAGCTTGGCCCGCGCACCGGCGCGGACGTTGCCGGTGGTGAGCGTCTGCACGACGCCCGGCTCGGCGGCGAGCGCGGCGATCGTCTCCGGGATGCCGGGCAGCGTGTGCGCGACGTCCGCGAGGTCGGGCTCGCGGCGACCCCACTCGGCGCCGACCTCGGCGATCATGGCGTGGCCGAAGTCGTGGCCGCGCCCGCGCAGGTGCGTGGCGTGCTCGTCGGGCAGGGCGTCGCGCAGCGCCTCGCCGATCAGCCAGTCGGTGCGCCCCGGCATCAGGACCTGCTCCTCGGGGGCGGGGTGCCCGGTGACGGTGGTGAATGCCTGCTCGAGCACCTCGCGGCCCACGACGCCGCCGCGCAGCAGCGTGCCGTCGACGTCCCAGCAGACGGCCACGTCGGGCGGGGTCATCGCAGCTCCTCGTCGGGCATTCCGGCCGGCTCCTCGCCCAGTCGTGCGGCCGCGGCCACGCAGTTCTACCGGGACCGCGGCGATGCCGCGCTTCGGCGACCACCGCGACGAGCCGAGGAGCCTCTGCTTCGCGCGCGTCCTGGCCCGTCGCCGATCACGGCCCGATCCCGGGTGGGTGCGGGACGGCGACGGTCGGGCGTTAGCGTCGAGCGACCGTCCGCTCGCCCGTTCCGGAGGCTCCCCGCGTGGCCCGTTCCCTCTCCGAATCCGTCGAGGCCGGGTGGGCCGAGGCGCTCGAGCCGGTCGCCGACACCATCGCGGCGATGGGCGACTTCCTGCGCGCCGAGGTCGCCGCGGGCCGCAAGTACCTGCCGGCGGGCGCGAACGTGCTGCGGGCGTTCCAGCAGCCCTTCGCCGACGTGCGCGTGCTGGTGATGGGCCAGGACCCGTACCCGACCCCCGGCCACGCCGTCGGGCTGTCGTTCTCGGTGGCCCCGGACGTGCGGCCGCTGCCGAAGAGCCTCCAGAACATCTTCCGCGAGTACCAGAGCGACCTCGGCCATCCCGCGCCGAGCACCGGCGACCTCACGCCGTGGGCGCAGGCGGGCGTCCTGATGCTCAACAGGGTGCTCACCGTCGAGCCCGGCGCGCCCGGGTCGCACCGGAACAAGGGCTGGGAGAAGGTCACCGAGGCCGCCGTGCAGGCGCTCGTGCTGCGCCCGGACCAGCCGCTGGTCGCGGTGCTGTGGGGGAAGGACGCGCAGACGGTGAAGCCGCTGCTCGGGGACGAGGTGCCCACCGTCGAGTCGGCGCACCCGAGCCCCATGTCGGCCGACCGCGGGTTCTTCGGGTCGAAGCCGTTCAGCCGCGTCGACGAGTACCTCACCGAGCTCGGTGACGACCCGCTGGACTGGCGTCTGCCCTAGACCCCGTGGGGTCGCGACGTCAGCGACGTCCCCAGCGTCGCGTGGTGCGGCGGACCGGGGGGCGCTGGGGCGCGAACATGCTCCACCCCTGCGGCGGGGTGGTCTCCGGGCGGTGACGTCCGGCGCGGCGACGGGCGAACACGAGGCGCCAGAGATCGCCGAACCGGCGGCGCGGGCGGGGGGCGACCACCGGCAGGGACGGGCGGGCGACGACCGGCGCGGCCGAGGACGGGGCGATCCGCGGGTCGGGAGCGGGCTGGTCGGGAGCAGGCTGGTCGGGAGCGGGCTGGTCGGGAGCGGGGGGTGGCACGGGCACCGGCCCCGTGGGCGCCATCGTGGCGGCCCTCGCCGCGGACCCGGCACGGGCCTCGTCGTCCGTGAGTCGCTCGGAGGAGACGCGGAGCGGCGCAGGGGTTCGTCCGGGAGCGTTCCGGTATCCCGGCTGGCTCACGCGGACCTCCGTTCGTCGCTCCACCCGACGTCGGCGACGACCCCCACCATGACCGACGTACTGTGCAGATGCAAGAACATCTGCACCGCGGATCTGCACCGCAGAGCGCTGATGCAGGACCGGGGGGAGGTCGCATGCCCGAGTTCGTCGACGCGCACGCGGTGGCGGAGAACGACGTCACGTGGCGCAAGAGCCGTCGCAGCAACCCGAAGGGGAACTGCGTCGAGGTGGCGCCGCTGCCCGACGGGGGCGTGGCCGTGCGCCATTCGCGCCACCGTGAGGGACCCGTGCTGGTCTACACGCGCGCGGAGATGACCGCCTTCATCCTCGGGGCGAAGGACGGCGACTTCGACGACCTGCTGGCCGAAGGCGCCTAGCGTCCCCGGAGGGCCCTGATGCGCCGTCCGGGCCACGGACGGCTGCTACCGTCGGCCCCGGTTCGGGCGCGCTCGGGCGTGCTGCCGACGTCAGGCTGATGGAGGTCCCCCCGTGGCACCGGAGAGGGATCCTGCGACGTCGGAGCCGGCCCCCGCGGTCCGGAACATCCGTGACGTGCCCGGTGGCGGCCCGACGGTCCTGCGCATCGTGCTCGGCCAGCAGCTGCGCGCGCTGCGCGAGCGGGCCGGGGTCACGCGCGAGGCCGCGGGCCACCGCATCCGGGGCTCGCACGCGAAGATCAGCCGGCTGGAGAACGGGCGCACCGGGTTCAAGGAGCGCGACGTCGCCGACCTGCTCAGCCTCTACGGCGTCCACGACGTCGACGAGCGTGCGCAGATGTTCGCCCTGACCCACCGCGCGAACGCCCCCGGCTGGTGGCACCGGTACTCCGACCTGCTCCCGCCCTGGTTCGAGACCTACGTGGGCCTCGAGCAGGCGGCGGCCCAGATCCGCACCTACGAGCCCCAGTTCGTCCCGGGGCTGCTCCAGACCGAGGCGATGGTCCGGCACGTGACCGCGCTCGGGCACCGGTCGATGTCCGACGAGGAGCTGGAGCGTCGCGTCGCGCTCCGTCTCCGTCGCCAGCGGGTGCTGGACGCCGAGGACCCCCCGACGCTGTGGGCGGTGGTCGACGAGGCGGCGCTGCGTCGGCTGACCGGGGGCGCCGAGGTGATGCGCGCCCAGGTCGACCACCTGCTGGAGGTCTCCGACCGGCGTCACGTCGTCGTGCAGATGGTGCCGTTCCACCTCGGCGGGCATGCGGGCGCCGGCGGGCCGTTCAGCATCCTGAGGTTCTCGCGGGAGTCCGAGGTGCCCGACGTCGTGTACCTCGAGCAGCTCACGAGCGCGCTGTACCTCGACAAGCCCAGCGACGTGGACGACTACCTCGCCACCATGGAGCTGCTCCGCGTGCAGGCCCTCTCGCCGCACGCGACGCGCGACGCCCTGGTCGCGCTGCGGGACGACCTCGGGAGCTAGCGGAGGACGAGCCGCAGCCGGGGACGGGCCGGGAACTCAGCCCCGGCTGACCTTGCCGGCCTTGAGGCAGGAGGTGCAGACGTTCATCCGCTTGCGGTTGCCACCGGCCACGCGGGCGTGGACGGTCTGCACGTTCGGGTTCCAGCGACGGTTCGTCCGCACGTGCGAGTGCGACACCGACTTCCCGAACCCCGGGCCCTTCGCGCACACGTCACACACGGCACTCACGGCGGAACTCCTCATTCGTACTGGCGATATCCGTACAAGCGATGCGGCGCACTCCAGCCGCGGACGGCGGTGCGCTCCTGTCACCAGAGTAGCCGAGGCGTGAGGGCCGCGATCCCGGCGGGGTGCGCGTGGGTCGCGCGGCGCCGCTGTCGGGGTGGGATGACATCGTGGTCCCCGTGGTGGGGATGGAGACGCCGCTGCCCACGGCCCTGGGCGACAAGACCGCGAGGCCGCTCGCCCGCCAGCTCGAGCTGCACACCGTGGGCGACCTGCTGCGCCACTACCCCCGCCGCTACATCGCGCACACCCAGGTGACCCACTCCTCCGACCGCGAGGACCAGCGGTTCCGCGACAAGGAGCACGTCACGCTGCTCGGCACCGTCCACAGCGTCTCCGGGCGGCGGATGCGGAACCGCAAGGGCCACATCACCGAGGCGACGGTCGTGATCGGCGCCCAGCGCCTCACCTGCACCTTCTTCAACCAGCCCTACCGCGAGCGCGACCTGCAGCCCGGCACGCGCGCCCTGTTCTCCGGCGACCTCAGCCGCTACAAGGGCGGCTGGCAGCTCGCCGCCCCCGAGTTCATCGTGCTCGGCGCCGGCGTCAGCGCCGACCTGCCGGGGCTCATCCCGATCTACCCGGCCACCAGGAAGCTGCGCTCCTGGGTGGTGATGATGGCCGTGCGCCAGGTGCTCGACCTCCTCGACGACCCCGAGGACCCGCTGCCCGAGGTGCTGCGTGCCGCCCACGGGCTCGCCACGCTCGGCGACGCCCTGCGCCGGGTGCACCTGCCCGACACCTGGGAGGAGCAGAAGGCGGCCCGGCGGCGGCTGGTGTGGGACGAGGCGTTCGGCCTGCAGCTCGCGATGGCCGGGCGCCGGGCGGGCGCCACCAGCCGCCCGGCGCCCGCGTGCCCCCGCCGCGAGGACGGCCTGGCCGCGGCGTTCGACGCCCGCCTCCCGTTCGCGCTCACCGGCGCCCAGACCACGGTCGGCGAGTCGCTCGCCGAGGTGCTCGCCGGCACGGAGCCGCTCAACCGTCTGCTGCAGGGCGACGTCGGCTCGGGCAAGACGATCGTCGCGCTGCGGGCGATGCTCCAGGTCGTCGACTCCGGACGGCAGGCCGTGCTGCTCGCGCCGACGGAGGTCCTCGCCGCGCAGCACGCCCGGTCACTGCGCGCGATGCTCGGGTCGCTCGGACGCGCGGGCGAGCTCCCCGACGATCCCACTGCCGACCCCGACGGCCACGCCACGCGGGTCACGCTGCTCACCGGGTCGCTGGGCGCCAGGGCCCGCCGCGAGGCGCTGCTCGACGCCCAGTCCGGGGCCGCGGGCATCGTCGTCGGCACCCACGCGGTGATCCAGCAGGGCGTCGGCTTCGCCGATCTCGGCCTCGTCGTCGTCGACGAGCAGCACCGTTTCGGGGTGCACCAGCGCGACGAGCTGCGCTCCCGCCCGGGCACCACGACGCCGCACGTGCTGGTCATGACGGCGACGCCGATCCCGCGCACCGTCGCGCTGACCCTCTACGGCGACCTCGACACCTCGGTGCTCGACGAGCTCCCGGCCGGCCGGCAGCCGATCGCCACCACTGCGGTGCCGGCCGGTGTGAAGCCCCGCTGGCTCGAGCGGGCGTGGGAGCGCGTGCACGAGGAGGTCGCGGCGGGCCACCAGGTGTACGTCGTCTGCCCGCGCATCGGCGAGGAGGGCGGCGAGCCGGGCACCGAGGACGACGAGCCTTCCCGCGCCGCCGACGACCTGCTCGACCCGGAGGCCGACGCCGACGAGGAGCCCGGCCCCGAGGCGCGGCCGCCGCTCGCGGTGGCCGAGGTCGCGCCGATGCTCGCCGCCGGACCGCTCGCCGGGCTGCGACTCGAGGTGCTGCACGGCCGGATGCCCACCGACGAGAAGGACGCCGTGATGCGCGCGTTCTCCGAGGGCCGGGTCGACGTGCTGGTGGCCACGACGGTCATCGAGGTCGGCGTGGACGTCCCGAACGCCACGATGATGGTCATCCTGGACGCCGACCGGTTCGGCGTCTCGCAGCTCCACCAGCTGCGGGGGCGGGTCGGCCGGGGGTCGGCGTCCTCGTCCTGCCTGTTCGTCACCGAGGCCCTCGAGGGCTCGCCGGCCCTGACGCGCCTCGAGCGCCTCGCGGCGACGCCCGACGGCTTCGAGGTGTCGCGGCTCGACCTCGAGGTGCGCGACGAGGGCGACGTGCTCGGCGCGCAGCAGTCGGGGCGTCGCTCGGGGCTGCACATGCTCTCGGTGCTCAAGCACGCCGACCTCGTGGCCGAGGCCCGTGACGAGGCCCGCGAGGTGGTCGGCGCCGACCCCACGCTCGCCCGTCACCCGGGTCTCGCCGGGCTCGTGCGCTCGGTGGTCGACGAGGCCTCGGCGGCGTTCCTCGACCGGCTGTGACCCCTGTCCGGCCGTTCGTCGTCGCCGTTCCGGGTGTACGCCGCGGCGAGCGGTCCCGGGTTCCGGCGGCCACACCGATGAGCGCGGTGCAACGACCGCAGAGCGCGCTGTGACGGCGTGGTGTGGCGTCGTCGGGTCACGGATCGGTTACGTTTCGGTGGTCGCTGAGCATCAGCCCAGCGGCGCGCTCGGCCGCTCCGTCCGAACTCCCCGTCCGGCGGCCACCCCGGAGCGCACGACGTCCCAGGACGGGGCGGGTGACCGACGTCGAGCCGCAGCTCCCCAGCGGCCCGCCGTCCGCGGACCCGGGGTCGTCCCCACGAACCCCGGTCCGTCGAGCGCCGCCCGGCGGGCGATGGAGATCCCGCATGACGGCTGTGCTCCCCGAGATCGCGGACGCCCCCACCACGCGTCCGGCCGGACGTCACCGTGCCCCCGAGGACGCGACGACCGGCTCGATGGGCATCGTCCCCGAGGACCGTCGCGCCCGGTCGGCCCACGGTCGCCACGGTGGCCGCCCCGTCACGGACACGGGCGCCCACCCGCTCTCCCGCGCCGCGAAGACCGCCGGGCTGTCGCTGGCCGCCCTCGGCGCCGTCGCGACCGCCGGCGGGATGGCCACGCAGGGCCTGATCGGCGACCAGGAGCCGCCGGCCACCGGCGAGACCGCGCTCTCCCCGCAGCTGGCCTCGGCGAACCTCGCCGTCGCCCCCGCGGCGCAGCCCACCGACGCCGCGACCTCCTCGGTGCTGCCGGTCGTCAACTCGGGCGCCGCCTCCGGCGCCTCGTCGATCAAGCACGACTCGCCCGACTCCCGCGCCGCCGCCCAGCGCACCGCGCAGCAGACGACGGAGCGCCAGTCGGTGTCGCAGCGGGGCGCTCAGTCGGCGTCCTCCGACGAGCAGGCCTCGGCGTCGTCGGCCGGCTCGTCCGTCGCGCGGCAGGCGATCGCCGCCGCGCGCGGCCAGCTGGGCGTCCCCTACGTGTGGGGCGGCACGAGCCCGAGCGGCTTCGACTGCTCCGGTCTCACGCAGTTCGCCTTCGAGAAGGCCGGCATCGAGCTGCCCCGCACCTCGCGCGCCCAGGCCCAGGAGGGCCAGGAGGTCGACGCCGGCAGCATGAAGCCGGGCGACCTCATCTTCTTCAACAGCCCGGTCAGCCACGTCGGCATCTACATCGGCGACGGCAAGATGATCGAGGCGCCGCAGTCCGGTTCCGACGTCAAGATCTCGGACGTCGAGCGGCGCATGGACGACATGAACACCATCCGCCGTCTGGCCTGAGGCCGGTAGCGACCGCGAGGTGGAGAAGTCCGGGCCCGCCGCCCCGAACGGCGGGCCCGGACCATGCGGTGTGCGGAGGCTCCCCAGCTCCCACTCACCAAGTCTGCGCACGTCGGATGCCCGGTCAACCGTCTGGCAAACCCCGATCCCGGGGTGATCGGTCGGTTTCCCGGGTCGACCGGTCATCCTCGACGTCGTGGCCCCGCACCTCCCTCCGCTCGGCCTGCGCCGAACGGTCGTCGCGGCGTTGATGCTCCTGGTCGTGGGCTGTACGCCCGCGCGCTCGGACGCGGCGCCCGACCCCTGCGCTCCGGCGGTCGACGGCGGGAACGTGCTCACCCGGGACGTCGCCGGGATCTCCCTGCACGTGACGGTCGCCGGCCCGGTCGGCGCCCCGGCCGCTGTGCTGCTGCACGGCTTCCCGGAGACCGCGGCGACGTGGCGGGCGGTCGCGACCGACCTGGCCGCCGACCATCGCGTCGTGGTCCCCGACCTGCGCGGGGCCGGGTGCTCGGGGTTCGCCCCGCCGGGCACCGACGCCTACGCCACGGCCGACCTCGCCGCGGACCTCGCGGACCTCGCCGTCGCCCTGGACCTCCCGCCCGCCACGGTCGTGGGCCACGACCTGGGCGCCATGACGGCCGTGGCGTGGGCGCGCGCCCACCCGGAGCAGGTGGCCTCGCTGGTGCTCTCGGGCGGCGGGGTGCCGGGCTTCGGGCTCGCCGAGCGCGGGCCGCCGCACCTGCGGTCCTTCGGCGACGCGCCGCCCGGGACGGTCGAGGCGGCGCAGCGGGGCCGGGTGCGGGAGTTCCTGGGCGGGTTCACCGGCTCGCCGGCCTTCCCGCTGGACGAGGCGGCCGCCGCCTACGCCCCGCCCGGCCGCCTCGACGCGGCGATGGGCCGGTACCGGGCGCTCGACCGCGATGCCGTCGCCCAGCGCGCCCACCCGCGCCCTTTGGCGATGCCGGTGCTCGTGGTCGCCGGCGGGGCGCCCGACCTGGCGGCGGACACGGTGACGGCGCTGCGCCCGGATCGCCGGGTCGTGGTCGTCCCGGACGCCGGGCACTACGTGCTCGTCGAGAGGCCGGCCGCGTTCGCTGACGCGGTCCGCGCCGCCGGCTGATCGACGGGGAGCTCGCGCGCGAACCCCTCGTTCGCTCAGTGGGGCCGCGCCGGAGCTCGCCAGAACGATCTTCCGGGAGTGTCACCAGCGCTGTGCGCGCGGGAGAACCCTGGCGTCACTGTCGAGAGATCGTTCTGGCGAGCCTCTGCCGTCCGGCTCTCCGCGACGGGCGAGCCGCCCGGTCGTTCGCCGCGGGGAGGTCAGGCGCGCAGGCGGTCGCGCAGGTCGCGGGCCCCGCGGGCGGCGGCGCGGCGCACGGCGTCGGCGGCCTGGGTGTACTCGGATCCGGGAGGGGCGACCCGCGGGGGCGCCGGATCGACGGCGCGGGTCTCGCGGCCGGACGGGCCGGACGGGCCGGCCGGCCCCGCATCGCCGGGGTACCCGGCCCACCGGGCCTCGGCGAGACCCTCCGCGACGCGCTGGGCGTCCTCCCACGCCGCGGTGGCGCGGTCGACGGCGGCGGTGAACTCGGCACGACGGGGCGGGGCGGGCTCGGTCTCGGTGGCCAGGAACTCGGCGTCGCCCAGGGCCTGGATGAAGCGGGCGGTGGCCGGCACCGTGACGTCGGCGAGCGCCGGGCGGGCGGCCACGGCACGCCGGTCGGCCTCGAACGCGGCGTACTCGGCCTGCAGTTCCCCGAAGCGTCGACGCGCGAGGTGCCACCGCGCCGCGTCGTGCTCCGCCATGCGGCCCACCCGGCCCTGGGGGTGGCCGTGGACGACCGTGCGCACGCGGGTGACGCCCCGGCGGACGGCGAGGACGGTCGCCGTGATCGCGGCGATCGCCGCGAGGACGAGGTCGGCCACCCCGGCGAGCAGGGCGACACCGATGCCCTCGAGGTCGCCGGCGGCGACCCAGACGGCCAGGAAGATCACGGGCGAGAGCAGCGCGAGCAGCGCGGCCAGGCCGAACAGCCAGGGGGCCGCCGAGCGCTTCTGTCGGTCCACGGTGTCCTCCTCGGGACTCTCCTCCTTGATACCGCACACCGACAACGTCCGTCGTGTCCGCGACGCTCCCGACACCGACGATCAGCGCGGTAACCTGCGCCGTCCCGGTCGCCCGAGTGTGGGGGTTCGATGTTCCGCAAGGTCCTCGTGGCGAATCGCGGCGAGATCGCGATCCGGGCGTTCCGTGCCGCCTACGAGCTCGGCGCCGCCACGGTGGCCGTCTTCCCGCAGGAGGACCGCAACTCCGAGCACCGGCTCAAGGCCGACGAGGCCTACCAGATCGGCGAGGTCGGCCACCCCGTCCGCGCCTACCTCTCGGTCGAGGCGGTCATCGACGCGGCTCGCCGCTCCGGGGCGGACGCGATCTACCCCGGCTACGGCTTCATGTCCGAGAACCCGGGGCTCGCCACCGCCTGCGAGCAGGCCGGCATCACGTTCATCGGGCCGCCCCCGCGGGTGCTGGCGATGGCCGGCAACAAGCACAAGGCCGTCTCCGCGGCCCGCGAGGCCGGCGTCCCGGTCCTCGACTCGACCGACCCCTCCGACGACATGGACACGCTCCTCGCCGCGGCCGAGGAGATGACCTACCCGATCTTCGTCAAGGCCGTCGCCGGCGGCGGCGGGCGCGGGATGCGCCTGGTGAAGGAGCCCGCGGCGCTCCGGGAGTCGCTGCAGGCGGCCATGAACGAGGCGTCGAGCGCCTTCGGCGACGCGACGGTGATCCTCGAGCAGGCCGTGATCGACCCGCGGCACATCGAGGTGCAGATCCTCGCCGACGGCGCCGGGCACGTCATGCACCTGTTCGAGCGCGACTGCTCGGTGCAGCGCCGGCACCAGAAGGTCGTCGAGATCGCGCCGGCCCCGCACCTGTCGGCCGAGACCCGCGAGGCGATCTGCGCGGACGCCGTGAAGTTCGCCGAGCAGATCGGCTACGTCAACGCCGGCACCGTCGAGTTCCTGCTCGACGGCGACGGCAACCACCACTTCATCGAGATGAACCCCCGCATCCAGGTGGAGCACACGGTCACCGAGGAGGTCGCCGACGTCGACCTCGTGGCGTGCCAGATGCGCATCGCGTCGGGGGAGACCCTGGAGGACCTGGGCCTCTCGCAGGACTCGGTCGCCCTTCACGGCTTCGCGCTGCAGTGCCGGATCACCACCGAGGACCCGTCCAACGAGTTCCGTCCCGACATCGGGATGATCTCGGCCTACCGCTCGGCCTCGGGGTCGGGCGTGCGGCTCGACGGCGGCACGGCCTACGCCGGCGCTCAGATCAGCGCCCACTTCGACTCGTTGCTGGTCAAGGTCACCTGCCGCGGCCGCGACTTCACCACCGCGGTGCGCCGGGCCCGCCGCGCCCTGGCCGAGTTCCGGGTCCGCGGCGTCTCGACCAACATCCCGTTCCTCATGGCCCTGCTCGACGAGCCGGACTTCCGCGAGGGCCGGGTGACGACGTCGTTCATCGCCGAGCACCCGCACCTGCTCTCCGCGCGTGCGCCCGCCGACCGCGGGACTCGCCTGATGAGCTACCTCGCCGACGTCACCGTCAACAAGCCCAACGGCGACAAGCCGAACCTCGCCGACCCGCGCGAGAAGCTGCCGGTGGTGGACCTGGACGTGGCGCCGCCCGACGGGTCCAAGCAGCGCCTGGGCGAGCTCGGCCCGGAGGGTTTCGCCGCCTGGCTGCGCGCCGAGACAGGAGTCGGGGTCACCGACACGACCTTCCGCGACGCCCACCAGTCGCTGCTCGCGACCCGCGTGCGCACCCGCGACCTGCTCGAGGTCGCCCCGCACGTCGCGCGCACCACCCCGGAGCTGCTGTCGCTGGAGTGCTGGGGCGGCGCGACCTACGACGTCGCACTGCGCTTCCTCGCCGAGGACCCGTGGGAGCGCCTGGGCCGCCTGCGCGAGGCGGTCCCGAACCTCTGCCTGCAGATGCTGCTGCGCGGGCGCAACACCGTCGGCTACACGCCCTACCCGACCGAGGTCACCGACGCCTTCGTCGCCGAGGCCGCCCGCACCGGCATCGACATCTTCCGGATCTTCGACGCGCTCAACGACATCAGCCAGATGCGGCCGGCGATCGACGCGGTGCGCCAGTCCGGCGGAGCCGTCGCCGAGGTCGCCCTCTGCTACACGGGCGACCTCATGAACCCCGGCGAGAAGCTCTACACGCTGGACTACTACCTCGGTCTGGCCGAGCAGATCGTCGAGGCCGGCGCGCACGTGCTGGCCATCAAGGACATGGCCGGGCTGCTGCGCCCGCCGGCCGCGCGCCGGCTCGTCACCGCGCTGCGCGAGCGCTTCGACCTGCCGGTGCACCTGCACACCCACGACACCGCGGGCGGCCAGCTCGCGACGCTCACCGCGGCGATCGACGCCGGGGTCGACGCCGTCGACGGCGCCGTCGCGTCGATGGCCGGGACGACCTCGCAGCCGTCGCTCTCGGCGCTGGTCGCCGCGACCGACCACTCCGAGCGCGAGACCGGCCTGTCCCTCGACGCCGTCAACGCGCTCGAGCCCTACTGGGAGGTCGTGCGCAAGGTCTACAAGCCCTTCGAGGCGGGTCTCGCCAGCCCGACCGGGCGCGTCTACCACCACGAGATCCCCGGCGGGCAGCTGTCGAACCTGCGCCAGCAGGCCGTCGCCCTCGGGCTGGGCGACCGGTTCGAGCAGATCGAGGACGCCTACGCCGCCGCCGACCGGATGCTCGGGCACCTCGTGAAGGTGACACCGTCGTCCAAGGTCGTGGGCGATCTCGCGCTGCACTTCGTCGGCGCCGGCGTCGACCCGGCGGCCTTCGAGGCCGACCCCACGAAGTTCGACATCCCCGACTCGGTCATCGGCTTCCTGCGCGGCGAGCTCGGCGACCCGCCCGGCGGCTGGCCCGAGCCGCTGCGCAGCAAGGCGCTCGAAGGGCGCGCCGAGCGTCCCGGCCTCGCCGAGCTCACCGACGACGACCGCAAGGGTCTCGAGTCCGACCGGGCGGCCACGCTCAACGAGCTGCTCTTCCCCGGCCCGACCAAGGAGTTCCGGGAGCACCGCACCGCCTACGGCGACACCTCGGTGCTGCGCAGCCAGGAGTTCTTCTACGGCCTGGAGCCCGAGCTCGAGTACGCCGTCGACATCGACACGGGCGTCCAGCTGCTCATCGAGCTGGAGGCGATCAGTGAGCCCGACGAGCGCGCGATGCGCACGGTGCTGATGTCGCTCAACGGGCAGCTGCGGCCCGTGCAGGTGCGCGACCGCTCGGTGGCCACCGACGTCAAGGCGGTCGAGAAGGCGGACAAGAACGAGCCGGGCCACGTCGCCGCACCGTTCGCCGGGGTCGTGACGCTGCAGGTCTCGGAGGGCGACGAGGTCGCCGCCGGCGCCACCGTGGCGACCATCGAGGCCATGAAGATGGAGGCGTCGATCACCGCGCAGAAGGGCGGCACCGTCGAGCGCGTGGCCATCGGGTCGGTCCAGCAGGTCGAGGGCGGTGACCTCGTGGTGGTCCTCGCGTGACGCGCCTGATCGGCGGCGTGGCGGGCGGGCGGCGGATCGCCGTCCCGCCGACCGGCACGCGTCCGACGTCCGACCGGGTGCGCGAGGCCCTGTTCTCGATGCTCGAGGCGCGCGGGGCCCTCGAGGACGCCGAGGTCCTCGACCTCTTCGCGGGCTCCGGCGCGCTGGGGATCGAGGCGCTCTCGCGCGGGGCGTCCACCGCGGTTCTCGTCGAGCGTGACCCCCGCGCCTGCGCGGTGATCACCAGCAACGTGGGTGTCGCCGGGGTGCGGGGCGCGCTCGTGCGCCGCAGCGCGGTGCTCGCGTATCTGAAGCGGACCCCGGGACCGGTGGACCTCGTCTTCGTCGACCCGCCCTACACCGACACCGGCGACTCCGTGGACCAGGTCGTCGCCCTCCTGCCGCGCTGGACGCGCACCGACACGGTGGTGGTGGTCGAGCGCGACGGGCGGTCGCCGGCCCCGACCTGGCCCGAGGGCCTCGAGCCCGAGGAGCCACGGGTCTACGGCGAGACGACGCTGCACGTCGCCACCAGCCGGTGAAGCTCCTCCTGGCGGTCCTGCTCGCGCTGCTGGCGGGGTGCACGGTCACGCCCGGACGCGCGGCGCCCCCCGCTCCGGATCTCGGGCAGGCGCTGCGCTTCGCCGCCCTCGCCCCGCTCCCGGCGGGGGGGACGGTGGTGCGGCTGGAGTCGCAGGGCGGGATCGACACGCTCGTCACGCTCACCGTGCGGCTCCCGGTGGCGGCCGTGGCGCCCTGGCTGCAGGCCTCGGGCGTGTCGGCGCTCGGCGCCCAGCAGCGGATCGCCAACCCCGACGGCGCGGTGGTCTACCGGACGGCCACGGCCGTCGGCACCGACGTCACGATCCGGGCGTTCACGACCTGAGCGGGCCGCGCCGCGCGCCGCGAGGGCGCCCTCCGCGGCGTCGCACGCCGTCGAGGTGCCCCTCGGTCCCCGGCCTGCTCCCGGCTGCTCGTCGATGGCAGGCACACCTCGGCCCAACGGGGACGCGATCGTCGGCGCACCGCCTCGCGGTGGTGGGGCGTACCGGCTGCACCGCCCGGAGTCACTTCGGCCCGAAGGCCGCCGAGCCCGCATCGCGCACCTCCCGCCCGGGGACACCGGCGTCTCCAGGCGACGGGCCGACCCCTCGACCCGCGCACTGGCACCCCGGGAAGGACCACCACACCCATGACCGATGCGCTCATCGAATCGATCGACCTGCACGGGACCCTCGTCATCGGCGGCCGGACCGTCCGGATCGACATCACCACCGACGAGCCCGCCGAGGACGCCGACGAGTTCGCCGACGTCGACGACGAGCTCGACGAGCCCGACGAGGAGGGCGTCGTCGACCTGGACGACGCGGACGAGGATCTGGTCGAGGACGCTGATGCCGACGCCGGGGACGACGCCGGCGACGACGCGCCCGCGGAGGCCGAGGACGAGCTCGACGAGGACGCGGTGGAGGACGCGGCCGAGGACGAGGACGAGGACACGGACGACGACACGGTCGAGGACACGGTCGAGGACTCGGCCGAGGACACCGCCGAGGTCGGCGACGACGAGGTCGAGGACGTCGAGGACGAGGACGTCGTCGACGAGGACGTCGTCGACGAGGACGCGGTGGACGAGGACGCGGTGGACGAGGACGTCGAGGACGAGGACGTCGAGGACGAGGACGAGGACGCCGAGGACGCCGGCGACGGGCCCGCGGACGCGACGTCCCCGGCGACGCCCCGGCGTCGGCGGGGGTCGGGTTCCGGCTCGCCGGAGTCGGCCCCGGCACGGCCGCGGAAGCCGCGGGCGCCGAGCCGCCCCGAGGCGGGGGAGAGCGGGCGGTCCGCGGGCACGCGCCGGCGACGGACGACCGAGTCGGGGAGCTGACGGATTCCGCCCGGGCGGCCGGTCCTCGCACCGGCCGCCCGGGCTGTCACTCGACGGATGGCTCCTCGGCGGTGGCTACTCGGCGGGCGGCTCGAGCCAGGACAGGATCGCGTGGTCGATGTCCACGTCCTCGTAGGTCACGTGCCGTTCGACCCGGTCCGGGAGTCCGACCCGGTCGCTCCCCGATGCCGAGGCGTCGATGCGGACCTCGGGAACGGCCTCGAACCGCAGACGACGGGCCCGGACCCGGGCGCGGAACTCCACGTCCGGCTCGCGGTCCTCGCTCACGACGTCGCCCGGCGTGCGGGACGCGCACGCGTCGTCGACGACCGGCGGCGGGAACGCCCGCCACCCCCGCCCGCCCCGTGCTCGGCCCCGTCGGACGAGCCGGAGGAGCCGGAGGAGTCACCCGTGCTGTCGCCGTCCTCGTCCGAAGACCCGCCGGTCACGCTCTCGGCGGCGCCGGTGACGGCGCCGACCGCCTGTCCGCCGACCTGGGTCGCGTCGCCCACGGCCTCCCCGGCGCGGTCGGTGAGCTCGCCGGCGGCCTCGCCGACCTCGCCCGCCAGCTGGCCGACGGCGTCCCCGGCCTGCCCCGCGACCTCACCGACGGCATCGCCGGCCGCGCGCCCGACCTGGCTCGTCGCCTCGCCGACGCCCGAGCCGACCTCCTGCACGGCGTCTCCGGCGGCCCGCGCCACGGTCTCGAGGATCTGCGGGTTCCGGTCGATCGTGGTCAGGACGCGGTCGATGATCCCCGCGACCTCGTCGAGGCGGACCTTGAGCGTCGCCTCCGCCGAGACGCCGTCGATCTCCAGCGCGACGCGGCCCAGCTCGACGTCGACGCCGACGTTGAGCTTGAGCAGGTCGAGCACCTCGGCCTGCAGGGACACCCGCGCCCGGAGGTTCTCCACCTCGAGGCCGATGTGGTCCACCTCGAGCTTCGGCACGTCGAGGTAGACGTCCGGCCGGGACGCCCCCTCGTCGCTGCGGGACGTCCGGCCACCCCGACGGGTGGTGCCGGGTTCGGGGCGCTCCTCGGCCACGCCTCCCGAGTCGGAACCTTCCGACGTGGAACCTCCCGACGTGGAGCCTCCGGACGATGCCGGCTTCGATGTCCGCCGCTCGCGGCGCGGAGATCCTCCTGCGGTCATGGACCCTCCTCCTCGGTGTGGGAGGAGGGTGCTCGTCGATGACCTGCGGGGAAACGGCCCCGGTCGGCCGCCGCGCGCCCGCCGGGCGCGGCGCGATGCTGGTCGGACCGGTCCAACCCTCGTGCTCGAGCCCTTCTGCTCGAGCCCTTCTGCTCGCGCTACGGCGCCAGCGCCGCGAGGAACGCGTCGGCACCGTCGACGTCCACGTCGGACAGGCGCCGGCGTCGCCACGCCGCCGGGGTGAGCGAGGCGTGCACCTCGAGGACGCCGTCGGCCGCGCGGATCTCCCCGGTCTCGCGGTAGCCCAGCCGCTTCGAGACCGCACGCGACGCCGCGTTGTCCCGGCTCGCGGCCGTCACGGCCCGGGTGGCGCCCAGGTGCGCGAAGGCGAGCTCGAGCAGCATCGCCCGGCAGCGCCGCCCGAGCCCGTGGCCCTGGTCCGAGCGCGCGATCCACGCCCGGGTGTCGACCACTCGGTCGCCCGGCCACCGCGGCGCGCCGAGCCCGACGACGCCGACCGCGCGCCCGCCCGACACCACGGCGAACGGCAGCAGCCAGCCCGCGGCCGACGGGCGCACCCGCAGCGACCAGTGGAAGCGCAGGAAGCGGTCGACGGCGTCCGCGTCACCGGTGGGCCAGGTGAGGAAGTGCTCCTCGCCGTCGTCGACCACCCCGCCCGGCTCGCCGATGATCGCGGCCAGCTCGAAGAGCTCGACGTCGGTGGGCGGGACGAGCACGAGGCCCGCGTGCGCCAGCCGCAGGCCGAACTGCGGGTACACCGCCGCCAGGTCCGCGCGGAGCATCTCGTCGTCCACGCACCCGATCCTGCCCGTTCTGCCATGATCCGCACCCATGGCGATCGCGGTCTGCCCCGGCTCGTTCGACCCCGTCACGCTCGGGCACGCCGACGTGGTGACGCGCGCGGCCGCGCTGTTCGACGAGGTCGTCGTGGCCGTGGCGATCAACCCCGCGAAGAAGGGCCTGTTCAGCGTCGACGAGCGGCGGGATCTGCTGGCCACGGCCCTGGACGGCCTGGACAACGTGCGCACCGACGCGTTCGAGGGGCTCGTCGTCGACTACTGCCGCAGCATCGGCGCCGCGACGATGGTCAAGGGGCTGCGATCGGCCACCGACCTCGGGTTCGAGGAGCCGATGGCGCAGATGAACCGTCACCTCACCGGCGTCGACTCGGTCTTCCTCATCACCGACCCCGCCCACTCCTTCGTCTCCAGCTCGCTGGTGAAGGAGGTCGCGCGCGGGGGCGGCGACATCAGCGCGTTCCTGCACCCCGAGGTGCACCGCCGCCTGCTCGAGCGCCTGGGCTGAGCCGCGACGACACGCCGGGCAGGAGGCCGAATTCCGGGCCGCCGGGCCCCGTGGCGGCAGACTCCACCACGTGTACCGCGTGTTCGAAGCTCTCGACGAGCTCGTGACCCTCTGCGAGGAGGCGCGCGGGCTGCCCATGACCACCAGCTGCGTGGTGCCCCGCGGCGACGTGCTCGAGCTGCTCGACGACGTCCGTGAGGCCATCCCCGGCGAGCTCGACGACGCGCAGGACGTCCTCGATCACCGCGACAAGATCGTCGCGGAGGCGACCGAGGAGGCCGAGACGGTCCGGGCCGACGCCCGCACCGAGGCCGACCGGATGCTGGCCGAGGCGCGCGAGCAGGCCCAGCAGATGATCGCCGAGGCCGAGCACGAGGCCGAGCGCACCGTCGCGCGGGGGCGTCGCGAGTACGCCGAGCTGACCGAGCGCGCCGAGGCCGAGGCCGAGCGCATGAGCGAGGCCGGCCGCCAGAACTACGAGCGCTCGGTGGCCGAGGGCCGCACCGAGCAGGCGCGCCTCGTCGACGCCCACGAGGTCACCCGCGCCGCCCACGTCGAGGCCGAGCGCCTCGTCGACGCGGCCACCGACGAGGCCGACCGCCGTCGCTCCGAGTGCGACCACTACGTCGACGGCACGCTCGCCGACTTCTCCGAGACCCTCGAGTCGGTGCTCGACACCGTCGGGCGGCACCGCCACCAGCTACGCATGAGCGCCCCCGCCGGCTCGGCCGGAACCGGCCCGTCCCGCGGCCGCGAGGAGGACGAGCCCGAGGTGCGCGACGAGCCCCGCGAGGGCCGACGCTTCCGGTGGAGCGAGCGACTGGGCGCCTGAGGGCCCTCGCGTAGACTCGTCCGTCGAGATGACAGGCGAGAAGAAGCACCCCGAATCCACCGTCGACGCCGCGAGCCCGTGGGTCGTCGACGTCGCGCGCGAGCTCCTGCGCCGGCCCGGCCAGATGAAGCCGCTGCGCCGGGACGTCGCGGCGCCCGAGGGGTTCGGCCTCGAGATGATCGGCGTGCCCGTGGGCGAGCCGATCCACCTCGACCTGCGCCTGGAGTCGGTGATGGAGGGCGTGCTCGCCTCCGGGACGGTGCAGGCCGACGTCGTCGGCGAGTGCTCGCGGTGCCTCGAGTCGTTCACCGACCACGTCGACGTCGACCTCACCGAGCTCTACGCCTACCCGGACTCGGTCACCGACGACACGGCCGACTCCGACGAGGTCAGCCGGATCGTCGACGAGCGCATCGACCTCGAGCCGGCGGTCCGCGACGCGGTCCTGCTCGAGCTGCCGGTGACCCCGCTCTGCCGCGAGGACTGCCCCGGCGTCGAGTCGTCGGACCCCGAGGCGTGGGCCTTCGTCCCGGCCGGAGAGGCTCGTGAGAGGATCGATCCTCGCTGGGCCGCGCTGCAGGAGAAGTACGGCGGCGCCGGCCGTAGTACCGAGAACTAGAGGAGAGCTGACCACCGTGGCCGTCCCGAAGCGCCGGATGTCCCGCGCGAACACCCACGCCCGCCGCTCGCAGTGGAAGGCGTCCGTGCCGCAGCTGGTGGCGTGCCAGAACAAGGCGTGCGCGAAGCCGAAGCCGCCGCACGTCGCGTGCCCGAACTGCGGCCAGTACGCCGGTCGCCGGGCCGTCACCCCGGCCTGAGGGCCGCGAACGCGGTGACGGCGATGAGCGCGGAGCCGGTGGACACCCAGGTCGAGCCCGACGGGTCGACGCTCGGTGAGGTCCTGCAGGTCGATCTCAGCCCCGAGCTGGTCGAGCTCGCCCTGACCCACCGCTCGTACGCGTACGAGCACGGCGGGCTGCCCACCAACGAGCGCCTCGAGTTCCTGGGTGACGCCGTGCTCGGCATCATCGTCACCGAGCGGCTCTACCGCGAGCACCCCGATCTGCCCGAGGGGCAGCTCGCGAAGCTGCGCGCCAGCGTCGTCAACATGCACGCGCTCGCCGGCGTGGCGCGCGAGCTGGGCCTCGGCGACCGTCTGTACCTGGGTCGCGGCGAGGAGCTCACCGGCGGCCGCGACAAGCCGAGCATCCTCGGTGACGCCGTCGAGGCCGTGCTCGGCGCGGTGCACCTCCAGCACGGCATCGAGACCTCGCGCACGCTCGTCGAGCGCCTGTTCGGCGAGCTGCTGCGCACCGCGCCGCTGCTGGGCGCCGGCCTCGACTGGAAGACCAGCCTCCAGGAGCTCACCGCGGCCCGGGACCTCGGCGTGCCCGAGTACCGGATGACCGACGAGGGTCCCGACCACCTCAAGGAGTTCACCGCGACGGTCGTCGTCGCGGGCGAGGAGCTGGGCAGCGGGATCGGGCGGACGAAGAAGGACGCCGAGCAGAAGGCCGCACGCACGGCCTATCAGCACCTCGAAGGCGGGAGCGAGCCCTCCAGCGGTGCCTGAGCTGCCCGAGGTCGAGGTCGTCCGGCGGGGTCTCGCCGACCACCTGACCGGTCGGCGGGTGAGCGACGTGGAGGTCTTCAATCCCCGCTCGGTGCGCCGCCAGGCCGGCGGCGCGGCGGAGCTGATCGACCGGCTGAAGGGCCGTCGGTTGAACGCAGTGCGTCGGCGTGGCAAGTACCTGTGGATCGAGCTCGGTGACGCCGAGGCGGCGCTGCTCGCGCATCTCGGGATGAGCGGCCAGATGCTGGTCCAGCCGGCTGAGCGTCCCGATGAGTTGCATCTGCGCATCCGGGTGCGCTTCGACGACGAGGGTCCCGAGCTGCGCTTCGTCGACCAGCGGACCTTCGGCGGGCTCACCGTCACCGACGTCACGGGCCCCGAGGACCTGCCGGTACCCGTGGCCCACATCGGGCGTGACCCGATGGACCCGGCGTTCGACGCCGAGGCGGCGGTCGGGGGCCTGCGCCGCCGCCGCACCGGCCTCAAGCGCGCGCTGTTGGACCAGACGCTGGTGTCGGGGATCGGCAACATCTACGCCGACGAGTCGCTCTGGCGCGCGAAACTGCACTACGAGCGCCCCACCGCGACGCTGACGCGCCCCGAGGGCCGGCGCGTGCTGACGGCGGCCCGCGAGGTGATGGACGAGGCGCTCGCCGCCGGCGGCACGTCGTTCGACGCCCTCTACGTCGACGTGCACGGCGATGCCGGCTACTTCGACCGCGCGCTGGCCGTCTACGGCCAGGCCGACCGCCCGTGCCCCCGCTGCGGCACGCCGGTGGCACGGGCGCCGTTCATGAACCGGTCGTCGTACTGGTGCCCGACCTGCCAGCCGCGCCCACGGCGCCGTCACCCCTGATCAGGGGGTCTCCGCTCAGGGGGTCTCCGCGCGCACGACCTCGAGGTTGTGGAAGGTCACCGGACCGTCGCAGAGGGCCATCATCTTGCCGGCGAAGGCGGTGGTCGCCGGGCTGTCGGAGTTGCGCTGGGCGGCCTCCGCGCTGGGGAACTCGACGACCTCCATGTAGGTGCCCTCGCGGTCGCGGTCGCGGCCCATGACCATCCACTCCGCGGTCCGGTCGGCGCCGATCTCGGCCTTCCAGCCGTCGATGAGGGCGTCCATCTGGTCGTACTGCTGGGTCTGGAACTCGATGAGCTGCACGAAGGCACCCGGTCCGGTGGCCTGCGGTGCATCGCGCAGGGCACTGCGGAGCCCGGAGCGCAGCTCCTCGCCGTCGGTGTGGCCGTGCACGGCGACGGCGTGGGCGGCGCCGGCCTCGAGGACCTCGTCCGCCTCGCCGGTCAGGGTGAGCGAGCATCCGCTCTCGCTGGGCATCTCGCGGCAATCGAGCATCTTGCGCGGCATGACGGGTTCTCCCTCGGCTGGACACGAACGGCGGCAGGAACAGTGAAGTGGTGTCACGACGCCGTCATCGATACGGAGAATTCCGTAGGCCGTTCGAGGGACATGTCGTCGCGCAGACCTGGTGGAGACGGGCGCGTGGGTCGACACTCGGTGACCCGCCCTCCGGGAGCATGGTCATGACCCCCTCGCGCCTCCTGGGCACGGCCCTCGACCTCGCCGCGGGTGCCGCCGCGGTCCGTACCGCCGGCGAGCTCGACCGGGTGGTGTGGCCCCGGCTCGCGCTGCTGGTCGGGGCCGAGAGCCTGGCGGCGACCGGGTTCGGTGGGTGCCGGCTGTGGTGGCCACCCGGCAGCGTCGAGACCCGAGGTGGCTACGAGGTGGTCATCGCCGTCGGGCGGGCCGGGGCCGATGCCCGCGTGGCGCTCCGTCGCACGGACCGCGCGTTCACCGACCGCGACCTCGCCCTGCTCGGCCTCGTCCGACCGCATCTGGGTGAGGCGCTGTGGCGGGCGGCGCACGGGACCCCGCCCCGTCGGCTGACCGCTCGCGAGCAGCTCGTGGTCGCCCTCGTGGCCCGGGGTGCCACCGACGTCGCGATCGCGCACGACCTCGGCATCAGCCGCCGGACGGTCAGCAAGCACCTCGAGAACGCCTACGCGGCGCTCGGCGTGCACGACCGCACGTCGGCCGCGCTCCTGCTGGAGGAGGCGAGTCGCTGAGTCAGCCGTCGCCGCGCAGCGAGCGGCGGATCTCGTCGAGCTTGTCGCGGGCGGCGCTCTCGTGGTCGGCTTCGCGCTCGGCCCGCGCCTGCCCCTCGGGGCTCTCGGAGACCAGCTCCTCGTAGCCCGCGGCCGTGGTCGAGCGGCGCTCGATCGTCTCGCGGACGTGCTCGAACGTGGGGACGCCGTCCTCGGTGTATCCCGGCTCGGTCACATCGTCGAGCGTAGCTCCCGCAGACCTCCGGCGGAGACGCGTCGGGCCCCGCATCGCATCGCGACGCGGGGCCCGGACGACGGAGCGGGAGGCTCAGACGTTCTGCGAGGAACGCTCCATGAGCTGCTTGAACTCCTCGAGCGCCTTCTCGATCTTCTTCTGCGGGTCGGCGAAGAGCTTCGCCGCGGCGTCGCCCGCGGCGCCGCCGGGGGTCTCCACGTGGAGGCTGACCTCGACGCCGGTGGAGTCGCCGTGCGGGTCGAAACGGACCGCGCCGCCGGTCTCGACGTGGTTGTTGCTCTCCTCGAGCGACTTCCAGGCGATCTTGCGGTCGGTCTCCTCGTCGATGATCTTGGCGTCCCACTCGATCGTCTTGCCGAGCGGGCCGTCGACGACCCAGTGCGTCACGTCCGCCGAGCCGTCCTTGGGGTCGACCGACTTCACGTCGTCCATGATCTGCGGCAGGTTGGTCAGCGGACGCCACCACTGGTAGCACTGGGCAGCCGGGGCGTTGATCTCGAGGTAGTGCGTTGCGGTTGCCATGCCTGTCGGGTCACCGATGGTCCTCGCCCGTAAACGGCGGGTGACCGCACCGACGTCGGGGTTTCGGGCGGGCCGTCCCCCTGTCGGGGCGCGCGGGTAGCGTCCCGGGACACCGGCGGGGGAGGGACGTCCGCGTGCACCTGAAGAGCCTGACGCTCAAGGGCTTCAAGTCCTTCGCGTCCTCGACGACGCTGCGCTTCGAGCCGGGCATCACGTGCGTGGTCGGGCCAAACGGTTCGGGCAAGTCCAACGTGGTCGACGCGATCAGCTGGGTGCTCGGCGAGCAGGGCGCCAAGGCGCTGCGCGGCGGAAAGATGGAGGACGTCATCTTCGCCGGCACGTCGGGGCGCGCCCCGCTGGGCCGCGCCGAGGTCACGCTGACCATCGACAACGCCGACGGGGCGCTGCCGATCGAGTACTCCGAGGTGTCGATCACCCGGCGCGTGTTCCGCTCCGGCGCCGGTGAGTACGAGATCAACGGCAGCAGCTGCCGCCTGCTCGACGTCCAGGAGCTCCTCTCGGACTCCGGCATCGGGCGCGAGCTGCACGTGCTCGTCGGCCAGGGACAGCTCGACGCGATCCTGCAGTCGCGTCCCGAGGAGCGGCGCGCGTTCATCGAGGAGGCCGCGGGCGTCCTCAAGCACCGCAAGCGCAAGGAGAAGGCGCTCCGCAAGCTCGAGGCGATGCAGGCGAACCTCACGCGCCTGTCCGACCTCACCACCGAGCTGCGCCGCCAGCTCAAGCCGCTGGGCCGCCAGGCCGAGATCGCCCGGCGCGCCCAGACCATCCAGGCCGACCTGCGCGACGCGCGCCTACGCCTGGCCGCCGACGATCTGGTGACCCTGCGCGGCCAGATCGAACGCGAGCAGGCCGACGAGGACGCCGCCCGGGCCCGCCGCGACGAGACCGAGCGCGCGCTGGCCGAGGTGGGCGAGCGGGTCGCGGCGCTCGAGGCCGCGGTCGACGCCGCGACGCCGGCGCACACCCGTGCGCAGGAGGGCTGGTACCGGCTCTCGGCGCTGCAGGAGCGGCTGCGCGGCACCGTCGCGCTCGCCGCCGAGCGTCACCGTCACGTCGCGACGGCGCAGGACGCGCCCACCGGCCCGGACCCCGACGAGCTCGAGCGCCAGGCCGACGAGGCCGCGGGGCACGAGGCGACGCTCGACGAGGAGGTCGCCGAGGCCCGCGCCGTCCTCGAGGGGCACGCGGAGCAGCGCGAGACCGCCGAGGACGCGCTCACCACCGCCGAGCGCCGCCTCGCCGCGGCCACCCGCGCCGCCGCCGACCGCCGCGAGGGCGTGGCGCGCCTGGCCGGGCAGGTCGAGACGCTCCGCGGGCGCCTGGCCTCGTCCACCGAGGAGCTCACGCAGATCGCGGCGTCGCTCACCGAGGCCCACGAGCGCGCCGGGACCGCCCGCGAGGAGCTCGCCTCGGCCGGGGAGGAGACCGGTCCGGCGGCGACGCCTCGGGACGACGACGACCCCGCCGCGGCTGTCGAGGACCCGGACGCCCCCGACCCCGAGGCCGCGCTCGACGCCGCCGTCGAGCGCCACGAGGCGGCGCGGGCCGAGGTCGACCGCGCCGGCGCGGCCCACCGCGACGCCGAGCGCGACCGCGCGCACTGGCAGGCCCGCACCGACGCCCTCGCGCTCGGTCTCACGCGGCGCGACGGTGCCGGCGCGCTGCTCGGTGCGTCCGACCGCGTGCCCGGGGTCCTCGGGTCGGTGGCCGCGCTGCTGCGGGTGACGCATGGCCACGAGGACGCGGTCACCGCCGCGCTCGGTCCGGCCGCGGACGCGGTGGCGGTGACGGGCACCGACGCCGCCGCCGACGCGCTGGCCGAGCTGCACGCCGCGGAGGGCGGGCGCGCGGGGCTGCTGGTCGCCGGGGGAGGGGCGGCCGAGGCGTCCCCGGGGGATCCGCCCGCCGGTGCCCGATGGGCCGCCGACCTCGTCCGCGCGCCCGACGACCTCGCCGGCGCCGTCGCCCGCGTCCTCGCCGGCACCGTGGTCGTCGACGACCTCGCGGCCGCCCGGCTGGTCGTCCGCGACCACCCCCACCTGAGGGCGGTGACGCGCGCCGGCGACCTCCTCGGCGCCGGCTGGGCGGAGGGCGGCCCGTCGGGCAACCAGAGCCTGCTGGAGATGCAGGCGGCCGCGGACGAGGCCGGCGACCGGCTCGCCGCCGCCGACCGCCGGATCCGCGAGGTCGACGCCGGGCTCGAGGCCGCCAAGGAGGCCGAGTCGGCGGCGCGCGCCGAGGTCGGCGTCGCCCGTCAGGTCCGCGACGACCGTCGTCGCGCCGACACCGAGGCCCGTCAGGCCGCCGACGCCCGCCGCGCCGCCGACGACGCCGCCCGTGCCGAGGCCGCCCGCCGCCTGGGCCGGCTCACCGAGACCGTGCGCGGCGCGGAGGCCGAGGCCCAGCGCCTCACCGAGCGCCAGGCGGCCGTCGAGAGCGCCCGCGACGAGCGCCGCGCCGAGCTCGACGAGCTCACCGAGCGCCTGGCGATGGCCCAGGACGAGGCCGCCGACGACGCGGCCGGTGCCGACGCCGAGGACCACGCCGCGGAGCGCGACGCGGCGTCCGCCGCCCTGACGGCGGCCCGGTCCGCCGAGGTCGACGCCCGGCTCGCCCTGCGCACCGCCGAGGAGCGGCTGCGTGCGGTCACCGGGCGCGCCGAGGGTCTGCGCCGCCGCGCGGCGGGGGAGCGCGAGCAGCGCGCGCGGGCGCAGGAGCGGGCCCGCGAACGGGCCCGGGCCGCGTCGCTCACCGAGGAGGCGGTGCGGCACGGGCGCGACGCCCTGGAGCGGCTCGAGGGCTCGCTGGCCCGTGCGGCGGCGGCCCGCGACGCCGCGGCGTCGGTGCGCACGGCGCGGGCCGGCGAGCTGGAGACCGCCCGCGAGCGTCAGCGGGAGCTCCAGGCGGGCCTCGAACGTCTCACGAACGCGGTGCACCGCGACGAGGTGGTGCGCGCCGAGCAGCGCACCCGGCTGCAGCAGATGGAGTCCGGGATCGGCGAGCGCTTCGGCATCGGGCTCGACGACCTGGTCGGCGAGTACGGCCCGGACGTGCCGATCCCGCCGCCCGCGGGCGAGGTGGCCGAGGTCGAGGCGGCCCGCGAGCGCGGCGAGCAGGTCGTCATGCCGCCGTCCGAGCCCTTCGACCGCGCCACGCAGCAGCGCCGGGCCACCCGTGCGGAGAAGGAGCTGAGCACGCTCGGGAAGGTCAACCCGCTCGCGCTGGAGGAGTACGCGGCGCTCGAGGAGCGCTACCGCTTCCTGTCGACGCAGCTGGAGGACGTCAAGAACAGCCGCCGCGACCTCCTCGACGTGGTGTCGCAGGTCGACGCCACGATCCTCGACGTCTTCGCGGGCGCATTCGCCGACGTCGCCCGCGAGTTCGAGGCCGTGTTCCCGGTGCTGTTCCCGGGTGGCGACGGCCGCCTCGTGCTCACCGACCCCGACGACCTGCTGGCCACCGGCGTCGAGGTCGAGGCCCGCCCGCCCGGCAAGAAGGTCAAGCGGCTCTCGCTGCTCTCGGGCGGGGAGAAGTCCCTGACGGCGGTCGCGATGCTCGTCGCGATCTTCCGGGCCCGGCCCTCACCGTTCTACGTCCTCGACGAGGTCGAGGCCGCGCTCGACGACGCCAACCTCCGCCGGCTCATCGGCCTGCTCGCCGAGCTGCGCCGCAGCTCCCAGCTCGTGATCATCACGCACCAGAAGCCGACGATGGAGATCGCCGACGCCCTGTACGGCGTGAGCATGCGCGGCGACGGCATCACCGCGGTCATCTCGCAGCGCCTGCGCGGGGCCGACGCTCCCGGCCCGTTCGCGGAGACCCCCACCCCGACCTGACCACGTTCCGTGCCTCTGGGTCGCACTCCGTAGTCGAAGTCGCCCGGTTCGGGCGAGCGGGACGACGCTCCCGTGGGCTCCCCGCGGGCGCGGGGCGCCTCTACCGTGCAGGTCAGAGGGCTGACGACGGGGGGCGGACATGACGGCGGTGCGACACGGTCCGACCCACGCCGCCCACGCCGCCCACGCCGCCCACGCCGGCGCCCCGGCGCTCTCGCCCGTCCCGGGGCGCGTTGCAGCCGGGCCCGCCACCGGCCGGCACGCCCGTGTCGGGTCCGGCGTCCCGTCCGGTCCGCTCGTGCGCCTGCGGACGGTCGTCCCCGCACCGTCGCCGGAGCCGTCGCCGGAGCCCAGCGGTCGCCTGGTGATCGACAGTTCGTACTGCCGCCTGAGCCCGCACCTCGGTGCCCGCAAGGTCGCGGTGAGCGTCGACGGCCTGCCCTGGCGGTTTGCCTGGGGCCGCACCCCGATCGACCTGCCGGCGGGCCGCCACCTCGTGGAGATCGAGGTCGAGGGAGGGCGCCGCGGCTGGGGTCACGTCGCCGACGCCGTGCCGGTGGCCGCCGGCCACACCGTCGAGGTGTTCTACCGCGCGCCCGCGCTGCCGCGGCTCACGGGCTCGCTCGGGCCGGCCCGCCAGCGCACCGCCGGCCTCCCGGTGTGCGCGGCGTTGCTCGCCCTCGGGAGCCTGGCGGTGGTCGCGCTGCTCGTCGCCGCGCTGGTCCTGCTCGTCGCCTGACCGCTCCGCGGGGAATCGCGGCCGGGCTGGTCCCGTGCTCGAGGTGCTTCGGTTTCCGAAGCGTTCTCGGGGCCGGGGAACGACCTGCCGCGCCCGGGAGGGCCGTGGCCGGCCGGGCAGGCGGTCTGCTGATCCCGTGCTCGAGATGCTTCGGTTTCCGAAGCGCCCTCCGTGAGGGCGACGACCCTCGCCCGCGGCGAGGCCGACGTCGGACCCGGGTGACCCGGCGGCGCGCCGTCACCACGCCCGGCTGGGAGACTGACCGTCGTGTCGTTCCGGAGCTCGCCGCTGACCTCCCCGCCCGACCCGACCTCGTTCGACCCGGTGTCGCACGCGGTGCTCGCAGCCGGGACCGGGACCCTGCCGCCGGGCGTGCTCGCCGCGATCGTGGCCGCGGCCGTGGTCGTGCTCCTGCTCATCGTCCTGGGCATCGGCCTCTACCTGCGCCGTCGCCGGCGGGTCTCCCTCGCCGAGCAGGAGGAGGAGGCCGCCAAGCCGAGCAAGGGCACCTACCAGGCCGGCGGCGGCTTCAACTTCAGCGCGGGCGGCGGCACCTCCACCCTCGCCCCGCCCCGCCCCGAACCGACGCCCGAGCCGACGCCCGAGCCGACGCCCGAGCCGACCCCCGAGCCGACCCCCGAGCCGACGCCGGAACCCGCGGAGCGCCTCGACACCGCCGGCCCCCAGGCCACCGCGCCCCCGGAGGTCGCCGAGCCCGAGGTCGCCGAGCCCGAGGTCGCCGAGCCCGAGGTCGCCG
>NZ_JAQZAM010000009.1 GCF_028737215.1 Actinomycetospora chibensis
CCTTCCGCGCCACCCTGGCCTGGCTCTCATGAACCACCAGACACGCGCTAGCGCTCACTCCACGGGGCCGAAGAACACCCGCAGGTCCGCGACGATCGCCTCCGGCTCCTCCATCGCCGCGAAGTGACCGCCCCGCTCGTGACGGCTCCAGTGGACGATGTTCGTGTTGTCGCGCTCGGCGAACACCTTGATCGTCTGGAAGTCGTGGGCGAACACCTGCACGCCGGTCCGCGCGGCGCTGACCCGCGGCTCGACCCCCGAGTGCGCCTCCTCGAAGTGGTAGCGCGCGGCCGTCGCCATGGTGTTGGTGAACCAGTAGAGCGAGACCTGGGTGAGGATCTGCTCCTCGCCGACCAGGCTCGTCCCGTTGCCGAAGGAGGTGAACAGCTCGTTGTACGCGAGCTGGCCGACCGGGGAGTCGGCGAGCCCGACGGCCACCGTCTGCGGGCGCGAGCCGTTCATCTGGTTGTAGCCACCCACCGCCTGGAACCACTGCATGTGCTCCAGCCCGGCGTAGTCCGACGGCTCGAGGCGCTCGAACTCGCTCGGGTCGCCCGACGGGAAGCTGAACAGGTGCAGGACGTGCAGGCCGAGGAACCCGGGCGGGTCGAGGAGGCCGAGCTCGCGCGCGACCATGGCGCCGCCGTCGCTGCCGTGGGCGCCGTAGGACTCGTAGCCGAGCCGGCGCATGAGGGTGTCGTAGGTGCGCGCGACCCGGGCCATCGTCCAGCCGCGGTCTGCCACCGGCGTCGAGAACCCGAACCCCGGCATCGACGGCACGACCACCGAGAACGCGTCCTGCGCGCGTCCGCCGTGGGCGACGGGGTCGGTGAGCGGGCCGATCATGTCCAGGAACTCGGCGAACGAGCCCGGGTAGGTGTGCAGCAGGAGCAGCGGCGTCGCGTCCGCCTCGGCCGACGGCACGTGGACGACGTGGACGGTCTGGCCGTCGATCTCGGTCAGGTAGTTCGGCACGGCGTTCATCCGCTTCTCCTGGGCGCGCCAGTCGAACGTCGTGCGCCACCGCTCGACCATCGCGGCGAGGTAGTGGTTCGGCGTGCCGTAGTCCCAGTCGTCCCCGGGGGCCGGGCGCGGCAGGCGGGTGCGGGCCAGCCGGTCGGCGAGGTCGTCGAGCTCGGCCTGCGGGACCTCGATGGTGAAGCGGCCGATGGCGGTGCTGCTGCTGGTGTCGCTGCTCATGGGAGAACGATAGGAACCAACCAGGCACGTTTCGTTCCTCGTTTACCGGCAGGATTCACCTCGTGCGCGACACCTCGGCCCGGATGCTGGCCCTCCTCTCGCTGCTCCAGTCCCGCCCCGACTGGCCGGGACCGGAGCTCGCCGCCCGCCTCGGGGTGAGCACCCGGACGATCCGCAACGACGTGGCGCGGCTGCGCGAGCTCGGCTACCCCGTCGACGCGGAGACGGGCCGGACCGGGCGCTACCGGCTCGGGGTCGGGGCCTCCCTGCCCCCGCTGCTGCTCGACGACGACGAGGCCGTGGCGATCGCCCTCGGGCTGCGCGCCGGCACCGGGCTCGCCGGGACCCGGGAGGCCGGGGACCGCGCGCTCGCCAAGCTCGACCGCGTCCTGCCCCATCGCCTGCGCCGCACCCTCGCCGCCCTCACCCAGGCCACCGACCGTGGGCCGGAGAACACCGGGTCCGACGCGCCCGACCCCGAGGTCGACCCGGCTCTGCTGCGCGCGCTCGCCGAGGCGATCCGCGACCGGACGTCGCTGCGGGTCGGCGGGGGTGCCGACGGACCCACCCGGCTCCTCGAGCCCTACCGCCTCGTGAGCTGGCAGCGCCGCTGGTACGTGGTGGTGCGCGACCCCCGGGACGACCGCTGGACGGTGCTGCGCGCCGACGGCCTGGACCTGCGCACGCCGGGCGGCGGACGCTTCACGCCCGTCGAGCCACCCGAGGACCTCACCGATCTGGTGCTCCGCGAGGTCGCGGCGTCCGGGTGGTCGGTGCACGCGCGGATCGTGGTCCACGCCCCAGCGGCGGAGGTGCTCGCGCACATCAATCCCGCGGTGGGTGTGGTCGAGCCGCGCGACGAGCACAGCTGCGTGCTCGTGACCGGCGCGGACAGCGTCGCCACCGTGTCCGCCTACATCGGGATGCTGGACATGGACTTCCACGTCGACGGCCCGCCCGAGCTCGTGGCCCAGCTGCGTACGACCGGCGAGCGCTACCTGCGGGCCGTCGGCGAGTGAGACGGCCGACGGCTCAGTCGACGCGGCCGGAGAGGCGCCGGCGTTCGGGAACGAGCTCGTCGAGCCAGGAAGCGACGGCGTCGCGAACCAGGCCCTTCGCCTTCAGCGAGTGATCGCCGCGCACGGTGACGACCCGGCGGTGCTTCCCCGGCGACGGGACCCCGAACCGGTCGTTCTCCCCCGACACCGCGAGCACCGGTATCCCCGCGTCGTCGACGGCGTCGATCTCGGGACCGCGGTCCGGACGCGTGCCGTCCCGACGCGCCGGGGCGAGCAGCGGGAACGCCAGGGTGAGCACCCCGACCGGGGCCGGGTCGGCGGACACGGCACCCCGGCACGCGACACGGGCGCCGGACGAGCGGCCGCCGTGGATCTGCGGGGTGTCCGGGAACCGGTCGGTGAGCGCCGCGAGGACACACGCCCAGGACTCGTCGAGCTGCGCCGCCGGCGCGGGGGCCTTCCGTCTGGCGACGCGGTACGGCTGCAGCACCCGGGCCACGGCGAAGAGCCCGGCTGCCTGCCGCGCCGCCAGCAGATCGGGCGCCTCGATGCCCCCGCCCGCCCCGTGGCCGAGCACCAGGAGTCCGAAGCAGAGGTTCGGCGCCTCCAGGGCGACCCGGGCGGGCCCGTGCGGTGTGGCGACCTCGAACTCGTCGACGTCGACGATCACTGCGTCGCCGGGACGTCGGCCTCGAGATCCAGGTCGAGGCCCACCTGCTCGGGCTCTTCGTGGGTCTCCTCGAGCAGCTCCGGCCCGTGGTTCTTCACGTTGTTGACCTTCGTGGAGACCTGGCGCAGCTCGAACGATGTCAGCAGCTCGGGCGGGGGCGGCTCGAGGAGGTCGGTGGGATCGTCGTTGTCCGGGTCGAGCCACGCCTTCCAGCGCTCGGCCGGGAGCACGAGCGGCATCCGGTGGTGGATCTCGGTGAGCGGGCCCGCGGCGTCGATGGTGACGACCGTCGTGCTGATCAGCGGTGACGTCCCCGTGGGCGCGTCCTTCGGCCGCCACGTCTCCCAGAGGCCCGCGAAGGCGATCGAGCGTCCGCCGGGCAGCGTGATGAAGTACGGGATCTTGCGTCCGCCGGGGCCGTCGCGCTGCCACTCGAACCAGCCGTCGGCCGGGAGCAGGCAGCGTCGCCCCCTGGCCGCACGGCGGAACGCGGGCTTGCTGGTCAGCGAGTCGGACCGCGCGTTGATCATCCGGCTGCCGACCTTCGGGTCGTCCGCCCAACCCGGCACCAGACCCCAGCGCATGGCGCGCAGGCTGCGCTCGAGCCGCTGGGGGTCGGCCTTCCCGGCGCCGTCGCGCGGGTGCCGGTCGACGACGGCGAGCACCGTCGTGGTGGGCGCGACGTTGTGCTCGGGTCCGGGCCACGCGCCCTCGGTGGCGTCGACGGCGTCGAACTCCTCGGCGAGGGTCGCCGGGTCCTTCGCCTGGCTGTAGCGGCCGCACATGCCTCCATCCTGGCACCGGACGCCGACACCCTGCGGACGATCACCCGCGGGTCCGCTCCCCCGGTGTCGCTCCGGCGCGGGAGGATGGGGTCATGACCGACGTGCTCGAGCCCTGGCCCGCCCCGACCGCGGGCGGGCCCGTGCGCGGGACGGTGTCGGTGCCCGGGTCGAAGTCGGTCACCAACCGGGCGCTGGTCCTCGCCGCGCTCGGCACCGACGGCGTCACCCGGCACGTCCGCGGGGCCGCCCGCTCGCGCGACACCACACTCATGGCCGGCGCGCTCGAGGCGCTGGGGGCCACCGTCACCCTCACCGAGGGCCGCACCGGCACCGTCGACCTCGCCGTCACCGCCCCCGGCACCTTCCACGGCGGGCACGTCGACTGCGGGCTGGCCGGCACCGTCATGCGCTTCGTCCCGCCGGTCGCCGCGCTGGCCGACGGGCCTGTCGTGCTCGACGGCGACCCGCGGGCCCGCGAGCGGCCCATGGGCGGCATCGTCGCCGGCCTGCGCGGGCTCGGCGTCGGGGTGGTGGGCGAGACCCTGCCGCTGACCGTCACCGGCGGCCCGCAGCCGGCCGGGGGCGAGGTGACCGTGGACGCGTCGGCGTCCAGCCAGTTCGTGTCCGGGCTGCTGCTCTCCGGGGCCCGCTACACCCGCGGCGTGACCGTCGTCCACGCCGGCGAGCGCGGGGTGCCGTCGCTGCCGCACGTGGCGATGACCGTGGCGATGCTGCGCGACGCCGGGGTCACCGTCGGGCAGGACGGCGGGGAGGGCGCCGCGCGCTGGCACGTGGCGCCAGGCCCCGTGCAGGCGCCGGCGGTGCTCGACGTCGAGCCCGACCTCTCGGGCGCCGCCGTGTACCTGGCCGCGGCCGTCGCCACCGGTGGCGAGGTGACGGTGGCCGGCTGGCCGGACACCGACCTGCAGCCCGGGGGCATCGTGCTCCGGGTGCTCGAGGCCTTCGGCGCCCGCGTCGAGCTCGGCGCCGCGGGGCTCACGGTGCGCGGACCCGACCGGCTCCGGGGCGTGGACGTGGACCTCACCGAGGTCAGCGAGCTCACGCCGACCGTGGCGGCGCTGGCGGCGGTCGCCGCGAGGGACGGGGCGACGTCGCGGCTGCGGGGCGTGGGCCACATCCGCGGCCACGAGACCGACCGCCTCGCCGCACTCGCCGCGGAGCTGGGCACCGTGGGCGCCCGGGTCACCGAGACCGAGGACGGGCTGGAGATCGCCCCGGCGCCGCTGTCGGCGCCGACCCGGCCGTGGCGCGCCTACGCCGACCACCGGATGGCCACCGCCGGCGCGATCGTCGGGCTGGTCGTCGACGGCGTGCGCGTGGACGACGTCGCGGCCACCACCAAGACCCTGCCCGACTTCGCCGCCGACTGGCCGATGCTCGTCGGCGCCGGGGCCTGAGCGGCCCATGTCACCGAGCGGGGCGCGGGGTGGCGGGCGCGGGGAGACGTCGCGCCTCGACGAGTCCGACGTCCGCGTCCGTCCGGGGCGCGGCACCCGCCCGCGCTCGAAGCGACGCCCCGACCACGCCGACGCGGAGGCGGCGATGGTCGTCGCCGTCGACCGCGGGCGCTGGACCTGCGCGCCCGACGAGGACCCGTCCCGGCGCGTGGTCGCGATGCGGGCCCGGGAGCTGGGCCGGACGCCGGTGGTCGTCGGCGACCGCGTCGATCTCGTCGGCGACGTCTCGGGTGGTGACGACGCCCTGGCGCGCATCGTCCGCGTCGCCGAGCGCAGCAGCGTCCTGCGCCGCACCGCGGACGACACCGACCCCTACGAGCGCGTGGTCGTCGCCAACGCGTCACACCTGGTGATCGTCACCGCGCTGGCCGACCCGGTGCCCCGCACCGGCTTCGTCGACCGCGCGCTCGTCGCGGCCTACGCGGGCGGGCTGACGCCGGTGCTGTGCCTGACGAAGGCCGACCTCGCCGACCCGGCCGAGTTCGCCGGCAACTACGCCGAGCTCGACCTGCCGGTGGTCGTGACGCGGTCCGACCGCGATCCCGGGGAGCTGCGCGAGGTGGTCACCGGTCGGGTGTCGGCGCTCATCGGGCACTCCGGGGTCGGCAAGTCGACGCTGGTCAACACCCTCGTCCCCGACGCCGACCGCGCCGTCGGTGTCGTCTCCGGAGTGGGCAAGGGGCGGCACACGTCGACCTCGGCGGTGGCCCTCCCGCTGCCCGACCACTCGGGGTGGGTCGTCGACACCCCGGGCATCCGGTCCTTCGGGCTCGCGCACATCGCCCCCGACGACGTGGTGGCGGCGTTCGGCGACCTCGCGGCGGCGATCGAGGAGTGCCCGCGCGGCTGCGCGCACCTGGGCCCGCCGTCGGACCCGGAGTGCGCGCTCGACACCGAGGTGGCGGCGGGCCGCCTCGGCCCCGGGCGCCTCGACGCGCTGCGCCGGGTGCTCACCGCGCTGCGGACCCCGGCGTGGGAGACCGGAGGGTGAGCGTCAACCGCTGAGCACGACGTCGGCCCGGTGCGCCGTCGCGGCGATCATCCGGGCGTTGGCCCCGTCGCTGCCGTCCGCCCGGGCCACCGCCTCGGCGTGGCCGCGGCCGTGCCGCTCGTGGCGCGCGATCAGCCGGGCGCGGCGGACGTCCTCGTCGGGGGCGAGGAACCAGGCCTCGTCCAGCAACGCCCGGATGCCGTCCCACGGGGGCTCGTCGAGCAGCAGGTAGTTGCCCTCGGTGACGACGACCAGCGCCCCGGGCGGGACCTCGAGGGCCCCGGCGATCGGCTCCTCGACCTCTCGCCGGAACTCGGGCGCCCACACCGTCGCCGCGCGGGAGCGCACGCGGTCGAGGAAGGCGACGTAGCCCGCGGCGTCGAAGGTGTCCGGGGCGCCCTTGCGGTCGCGGCGGTCCAGGCGGTCGAGCACCGAGTTCGCCAGGTGCCAGCCGTCCATCCCCACCACGGCGACCTCGGGACCGGCCAGCGACGCGGCGAGCGTGGACTTGCCCGCGCCGGGCCCGCCGACGATGCCGAGGAGGCGGCGGCGGCCGTCGGAGCGGGCGGCGTCGAGGAGGTGCGCGATATCGGTCACGACGCGCACTATCGCCGATGAGCGGGTACGCCCGGCCGGTGCAGCTCCCCGTTCCCTCTCCCGGGCCCGACGCCGCGGTGCGATTCGTCCGTGAGCACCTCGCCGACCTCACGTGCGACACCCCGGCGGCCTCGGAGAACATCCGGGGCGGGCAGACCGCGGCGGACGCCGCCCTGGCCGCGCTCGACGTCACGGGCTACGCCGGGAGCCGCAACCAGGTGTGGCCGCCGGAGCGCCGCGGGGCGTCGCGGATGTCCCCTTACGTCCGCTACAACCTCGTCGACCTGCCCACGCTGTGGGACCACGTCGCGGACGCGCCGTCGAACGACCGCCGGAAGTACCGCGACGAGCTGGCCTGGCAGGAGTTCACCCGCCACCTCTACGCCCGCTTCGGGCGCGACGGACGGCCGGCGCTGCGCGAGGAGCTGCGGGCCCTGCCGCCGCAGCCGTCCAAGGTGTGGGACGAGCCGTGGCCCCGGGACATGCGGTGCATGGACGCCACGGTGGGCGAGCTGCACGCCGACGGCTGGCTGGTGAACCAGACGCGGATGTGGCTGGCCAGCCAGTGGACCGTGCGGGCCGGGGCGCGGTGGCGCGACGGCGAGGAGGAGTTCTTCACCCACCTCCTGGACGGCTCCCGCGCCGCCAACCGCCTGAACTGGCAGTGGACCACCGGCGCCGGCAACGGCAAGGCCTACGCGTTCTCCCGCTGGCAGGTGGAGAAGCGGGCGCCGGCCCTGTGCCGGGAGTGCGCCCTGCGCGACGCCTGCCCGGTGGCGTCGTGGCCCGCCGACCAGCGGACCTCGCGGGTCGCGGTCTCGGACCTGCTGCGCGGCGACCCCGACCCGGCCGTGACCGCCGGGCCGGAGTCAGACGGGCCGGAGTCCGCCGGCCCGGAGTCCGGCGGGCCCGAGTCCGCCGACGGCGACGCCGCGGTCGACGCCGTGTGGCTGACGGGCGAGTCGCTCGGGGACGCCGACCGCGCGCTGGTGGCCCATCCCGACGTTCCGGCGGTGTTCTGCTTCGACGAACCGCTGCTGAGCGGGCTGATGCTCTCGGGCAAGCGGCTGGTGTTCCTCGTCGAGACCCTGGCCGACCTCGCCACCCGGCGTCCCGTCGAGATCCGGCGGGGCCGGGTCGCCGACGAGCTCGCCGGGCGTCGTCTCGCGGTGACCTTCGCGCCGGTGCCGGGGTTCCGCCGCCGCGCCGCCAAGCTCGAGCCCGCGGTGGTCCACCCGTGGCCCTGGCTCTTCCGCCCGCGCGCCGGTCGCATCCAGTCCTACTCGGCGTGGCGCAAGGGGATGCCCGCGCAGCCCGACCGCTGAGCGCGCCCCCGGGGGTCGGGGCGACCTGCCATCCTCCCGGGCAGGAGCTGCCGAGGGGGTCGGGATGGTGCGCGAGCAGCAGCCGTGGCTGGACGTGCCGTTCGGCGAGAAGGACGACGCCAAGGCCGCCGGGGCCCTGTGGGACCGGCGGGCCAAGCGCTGGTACGCCCCGCGGCCCGGGATGGCCGAGCTCGCCCGGTGGCTCCCGGCCCACCGGGACGAGGCGACCCCGGCCGAGGTCGCGTCCGACGAGGCTGCGGCCGACGGGTCGGCACCGGACGAGGTGTCTCCTCCGGAGCCGACCCCGCCCGAGGTCCTGCTCGCCGAGGCCATCCGGTGGCTGACCGAGCCGAACGTCCTGGCCCGGCTCACCCGGCGCCGTCCGCCCTGGCGCGTGCTGCATGCCGTGCCCGTCGGCGAGGGGCACGCCGACCTCGACCACGTGCTGATCGGCCCGCCCGGCGTGGTGACCGTGACCGTCGAACGTCATCCCGGGGCGGCGGTGCGCGTCGACGGCGACCGGTTCACCGTCGACGGCGAGCACGTGGAGCACGTGCCGCGGGCGCGGGCCCAGGCCGAGCGGGCCGGCCGGCTCCTCGCCGTCGCCCTGGGTTCCGACGCCGGGGCGGCGCCGCCCGTCGTCGCCGCGCTGGCGGTCGACGCCGCGTCCGTGACGCCCGCGCCGGGCGGGGAGCTCCCCGCGGGCGTGCTGGTCACCACGCCCGCGAGCCTGTCCCGGCTGGTCACCGCCCTGCCCGCCGCGCTCGACGACCGCGAGATCGACGAGCTCTACGCCGTGGCGCGACGCCTCGGCACCTGGACCCGCGACCTCTGACCCGCTGGCACCGGGGACAGGGGTCCTACAGGAGCTCCAGCACGAACGGCAGTTCCTGGACGCCGTACCAGGCGAGCTCATGGTCCTCGACGTCACCGAGGATGAACTCGGCGTCCGGGTCGCCGAGGTCCGCGGCGTCGACGACGGCCGCCGCGGCGCGGACGGCGTCCGCGGCATCGACGAGATCGAGGTGCACGGCGGCGAGACGCGCCATCGGGATCGGGCCCCCGACGCGGACGACGGCGTCGTCGAGGTCGGGACGCAGGGTCACGTCCTCGACGTCGGCGCTCACGACCGCCCGGCGGGGCGACGCGTCCGGGTCGTCGGCGAGCTCGGCGGCGAGCAGGCGCAGCGACGCGCGCGCGGCCTCGGACATGGCGACGTACTCGAGCTCCTCGTCGTCACCCGCCGCGTAGGACTCCCGCAGCCGTGGGGTCAGGGCGAACGCGGTGCCCGAGAGGGGCTGGAGCGCCTCGGTGTCGAGCAGCCGCCGCAGACCGGCCACCGTGGCCGGTACGTAGATCCTCACCGTTCTCCTGCCCTGTCGTCGTCCGCCCCGGCCCACCGCGCCGCCGTGGTGCGCAGCGCCACCCGCGCGACCTCGGCCTGCTTGCGGGGGTCCATGACGTTCCAGCCGGTCACGGCCCGGTCCTCGGCGCCCGGGGCGTGCTCGGTCACCGCGATGCCGGCCTCGCGGAGCCGCTCGATCTCACGGGTCGAGCGGCCGCCGATCAGCCCCCGCAGCCACCCGTCGGTGGCCGCGACGGGATCCGACCACACCCTCGACGTCGGTCCCGACCGGGCCAGGGGCACCAGCACGAGGGCCTCGTCGACGCGGGGCAGGTCGTCGTCGAGCAGCAGGTCCGCCGACGTCGCCGAGCACACCCCGCCGTCCACGAAGCGGCGCCCCGCGATCCGCACCGGCGAGAACCAGCCCGGCACCGCGCACGACGCCGTCGCCGCCTCGGCCATGGACGCTGGCGGTGCGCCGTCCCGGCCGAAGGGCACGCGCGCCCCGCTGTCGTAGTCCATCGCCACGATCCGCACCTGCGGACGCTCGGGCCACGTCTCGCTGGACCACTTCGTGGCCCAGCGGTGCAGTCCCGTGGTGTCGCCCCGGCCGGTCGGCAGCAGCGCCGCGCCGAAGGCGAGCGGCGGGAAGCGCCGCGGGCGGCGGGCGATCTCGCCCAGGAGGCGCATCGAGCCGGGCCCGACCCGCGGCATCGGCGGCCGGCCGCGGCGCGCCGTCGACGGCGGCGCGCTCTTCGGGCGCGGTCGCGGCGGGGGCGGGTCGAGCAGCTGCTCGAGCATGTCGGCCACCGGGACCCCGCTGGCCAGCGCCGCGGCGACCACCGAGCCCGCCGACGTCCCGACCATCACGTCGGCCTCGCGGGCGTCACGCCCCGTCGCCTGCTCCCAGGTCGTCAGCGCGGCGACCGTCCAGGCGTAGCCCAGCTGGCCACCGGTGCCGAGGACGAGGCCGAGACTCACGGCCGACTCACCGCGGGACCGTTGCGACGAGCTCGGCGAGGGCCTCCGTCACCAGCGGGCCGAGCTCGTCGACGTCGGCCATCGAGTCGCGGTCGGCGTTGAAGCCGTAGAAGACCCCGCCGTCGTAGGACGTCAGGCCCACCGCGAGGGACTGGCCCTTCGCCAGCGGCACCACGGGGTACATCTCGAGCATCCGCGCCCCCGCCGCGTACAGCGCGTGCTGCGGGCCCGGGACGTTGGAGACGACGAGGTTGAACAGCCGGCGCGCGAAGCCGTTGGCCGCCCGCGCCCCGAGCGCGTGCAGGGTGGGCGGCGCGAAGCCCCCGACGCGCACCAGCGCGTTCGCCCCCACCGACTGACCCGACTCCTTGTGCTCGCGCATCGCGTGCGCCACGTGGTGCATACGCAGCACGGCGTTGGGCTCCCCGACGGGCAGGTCGACGAGGTACGAGGCGATCTGGTTGCCCAGGAGCCCCGCGCCCACGATCGAGCCCGTCGTCTCGGCGTCCCCGCGCACGGACAGCGGCACCATCGCCCGCATCGTCGTCGTCGGGGTCACCGACGCACCGCGGGTGAGCAGCCAGTTCCGCAGGGCACCGGACACGACCGCGAGCACCACGTCGTTGATCGTGCCGCCGTGGGCGCGGCGCACGGCGCGGTAGTCCTCGAGGTCGGTGCGGGTCATCGCGAACCGGCGCTGGGTCGAGATCGGGACGTTGAGCGGGCTCACCGGGGCCGGCCGGACGGCGGTGCGCACCGCGGAGAACAGGCCCCCGGCGACGCCCGCGACCTTGGTGACGGTGTCGGCGGCGTCGCGCACCGCGTCACGGGCGGCCTCGACGGCGTTGCCGGGACGGGAGACGTTCTCGCTGAACGCGTCGTACATCAGCCGCCACGACGACGGCTCGCTGCGCGCCACCCAGACGTCCTCGGGGGTCGAGCGCCCCGAGGCGGTGTCGTCGAGTACGACCTGACCGATGTCGATCGACGCGACGCCGTCGACCATCGCCTGGTGGGTCTTGGTCACGAGCGCGACCCGGCCTCCGGACAGGCCGTCGACCAGGTACATCTCCCACAGCGGGCGGGTGTGGTCGAGCGGGCGAGACATGAGACGGGCCACGAGGTCACACAGCGCGCGCTCGGTGCCCGGAGGCGGCAGCGCGGAGCGCCGGACGTGGTAGGTGACGTCGAAGTCGACGTCGTCGATCCACACCGGCCGCGCCATCCGGCCCGGCACCTCGCGGATCTTCTGGCGGTAGCGCGGCACGAGGCCGATGCGGCTCGAGATGAGGTCGACGAGGCCGTCGTAGTCGAACCCGGACTTCGGCTTCCGGAAGAGGGACACGCTCCCGACGTGCATCGGCGTGGTCGGTTGATCCATGTAGAGGAACGAGGCGTCCAGCGCCGACAAGCGGTCCGGCATGGGCGCGATCGTCGCACAGGGCCGGACCGGCGGCCGTGGGTCGGGCGCTCTGCCAGGCTGGAGGTGATGACCCCCTCACCTGTGTCGGACGCCGGGCCCCCGGTCTCCCCCAAGGACACCTTCGTCACGGTCTACGGGCGCAAGCCGGTGCTGGAGGCGCTGCGCGACCCGGCGCTGGCGGTCGACAAGGTCGTCCTCGCCGAAGGGGCCGACCGCGAGGCGGTGCGCACGTTCACCGAGGCCGCCCGGGCGCGGGGGCTGGTGCTGCAGCGCGCCACGGCCCAGCGGGTGAAGGTGCTCGCCGGCAACGGGCGCCAGGACCAGGGCGTGCTCGCCGACGTCGTCGCCCCGCGGATGCGTCCGGTGGAGCACTTCCTCGCCGACCTGGACCCGGCCGCCCCCGCGCGGGTGCTGGTGCTCGACGGCCTGACGAACCCGGCGAACGTCGGGATGATCCTGCGCTCGGCCACCGGCGCGGGCCTCGAGGGCGTGCTGCTGCCCCGCCGCGGCGTACCGGCGATCGACCCCCTGGTGATCAAGGCCTCGGCCGGGGTCGCCTTTCACGCCCCGGTCCTCCGGTCCCGGACGGCCGCCACCGGCCTCGCGGCCCTGGCCGAGGCGGGGTTCGTGCTCCTGGGGCTGGACGGCGCCGCACGGGAGTCCCTGTTCGACGCCGAGCTGCCCGACCGGGTCGCCCTGGTCGTCGGGGGCGAGACCGACGGGCTCACCGACGGCGTGCGCGACGAGCTGCACGGGACCCTGACGATCCCCCTCGCCGACGGCGTCGAGTCGCTCAACGCCGCCTGCGCGGCCACGGTGGCCTGCTTCGAGCTCGCACGCCGACGGGCCTGACGGAACCGCCACTCCTCCCGGACGGGCGCGCCTAGGCTGGCCGCCGTTCCCGCGGACCCGGTCCTCCCCCGGGCGCCCCGCCAGTGCTCCGCCATGCCGGGAGGACCCGTGTCCGTCACGCCGCTCGCGCTCGCCCCCTGCACCGCCCCCGCCCGTGCGCGCCGGGTCGGCGCGGTGCCGACGCCCCGGGTCCGGCCGCTCGCCGAGGTGCTGCCCCCGGACCGGCCGGCGGTGCTCGTCGACCCGGACGACGGCGCCCGCACCCGCCGGGCCCAGGACGAGCTCGACCGGCTCGCGGCGAGCCTGCGGCCCGTCGCGCTGCGCCTGCTGACGGCCGTGGCCGACGTGCTGGCGGGCCGGCGGCCGCACGGCGACCTCGGCCCGCTCCTGCACCCCGACGCCCTCGCGACCCTGGTCCGGGCCACGCGGCAGCCCGCGGGTCCGCGGCGCGGCACTGTCGGCGCGGCCACGGGCCCCGCCCCTCGGGCGGGTCTGCGCGGCCTGCGGGTGTGCGCCGTCGGGCCACGGACGGTCGAGGTCGTCGCCGTCGTGCACGGCCCCCAGCGTGTCCGCGCCCTCGCCGCACGCCTGGAGCGCGCGGGCGACGGCCCGGCCGACCCGGGCCACTGGCGCGCGGTGGCGCTGTGGCCCGGGTGACGCTGTGGCCCGGGTGAGCCGGCGGGTCCGGGCCTCTAGCCCGGCGTCCGGGGCGGGGCCCCGTGGCACTGCTTGTACTTGCGGCCCGAGCCGCAGGGGCAGGGCGCGTTGCGCGACGGGGTGTCGGCACGACGGGCCTGCCCGGGGTTGACGCGGGCGGCGCCCCCGCCCGGGTCCGCCGCCGCGTGCCGGGCCGCCTGGCCGTCCTCGTCGGGCCCGATGTAGTCCAGCTGCTGCGGGCGACGCCCGCCGAGCCCCGCGCCCCGGAAGGCCTCGGGCACCGATTCCTGCCCCAGCTGGGACAGCGCCGGACCGGAGGCCGTGGGCGGGCCGACCGCCTCCGGGGCGGAGTGAGCCCCCGAGCGCCGGCCGTCCCGCTGGCCGTTGCGCTGGCCACCACCGGGACGCTGCGACTGCGGCGCGGGCCCGCGACCCGGACGGCCTCGCCCGCCCCGCGCCGCCGGCTGGGCCGCGGCGGGAGGCTGGGCCGCGGCGGGAGGCTGGGCCGCGGCGGGAGGCTGGGCCGGCGCGGCGGGTCCGCGCGGCGGCACCGGGATCGCGCTGGTCGGCGCGCCGGCCACCCGCGGGTCGACCGGCAGCGGGGCGGCGCCCGCCGTGGTCCGCGTCTGGCTGGTGCGCGGGTCGGGGGTGTCCGGGGTGATCGCCGCCTGGACGCTGGTGTCCGTCGTCGGGTTCGCACCGGGCACGGCGTCGACGGGGGCCTGCTCCTCGACCTGGATGGTCAGGTTGAACAGGAACGCGACGGACTCCTCGCGGATGCCCTCCATCATGGAGGTGAACATCTCGAAGCCCTCGCGCTTGTACTCGATCTTGGGATCGCGCTGGGCCATCGCCCGCAGACCGATGCCCTGCTTGAGGTAGTCCATCTCGTAGAGGTGCTCGCGCCACTTGCGGTCGAGCACCGACAGGACGACCTGCCGCTCGAGCTCGCGCATCCCGCCCTGGGGCGCGATGGCGTCGATCTCCTCCTCACGCTTGGCGTAGGCTTCCAGCGCATCGGAGGTGAGGAGCTCGACCAGCATGTCGCGGTCGATGTCCTCCTGCTCCTCGACGAGGTCCTGCCAGCGGACCCCCACGGGGTAGAGCTGGCCCAGGCCCGTCCAGAGCTTGTCGAGGTCCCAGTCCTCGCTGTAGCCCTCGGACGTCGCGCCGTCGACGTAGGCCGTCACGGTGTCGACGATCATGTTCTGGACCTGCTCTGACAGGTTCTCGCCCTCGAGGACCCGGTGGCGCTCGGCGTAGATCACCGTGCGCTGCTGGTTCATGACCTCGTCGTACTCGAGGATGTCCTTGCGGGCCTCGAAGTTCTGCTGCTCGACCTGGGTCTGCGCGCTGCGGATGGCCCGGGAGACCATCTTCGCCTCGATCGGCATGTCCTCGGGCAGGTTGAACCGGGTCATGATCGACTCGACCATCGCGCCGTTGAACCGCCGCATGAGCTCGTCGCCCAGCGACAGGTAGAAGCGCGACTCCCCGGGGTCGCCCTGACGGCCGGAGCGGCCGCGCAGCTGGTTGTCGATGCGCCGCGACTCATGGCGCTCGGTGCCGAGGACGTAGAGCCCGCCGGCCTCCTTGACCTCGACGGCCTCGCGGGACACCTCCTCCTTCACCTCGGCGAGGGTCTCGTCCCACGCCGCCTCGTACTCCTCGCGGGTGTCGACGGGGTCGAGCCCCTTCGCGCGCAGCCGCTGGTCGGCGATGAAGTCGGGGTTGCCGCCGAGCACGATGTCGGTACCGCGACCGGCCATGTTCGTCGCGACGGTGACCGAGCCGCGCCGCCCGGCCTCGGCGATGATCTGCGCCTCCTGCTCGTGGAACTTGGCGTTGAGCACCGAGTGCTCCACACCCCGCGAGGTCAGCAGCTTCGCCAGGTACTCGGAGCGCTCGACGCTGGTGGTGCCGATGAGCACCGGCTGGCCGCGCTCGAAGTGCTCGGCGACGTCGTCGGCCACGGCCTCGAACTTGGCGGGCTCGGTCTTGTAGACGAGGTCCGCCTGGTCGACGCGCCGGGGCGGCTTGTTGGTCGGGATCGTGACCACGCCGAGCTTGTAGGTCTTCGAGAGCTCCGCCGCCTCGGTCTGGGCGGTACCGGTCATCCCGCAGAGCTTCTCGTACTGGCGGAAGTAGTTCTGCAGCGTGATCGTCGCCAGGGTCTGGTTCTCCGGCTTGATCTCGACGCCTTCCTTGGCCTCGATCGCCTGGTGCAGGCCCTCGTTGTAGCGCCGGCCCACGAGTACGCGGCCGGTGAACTCGTCGACGATCAGGACCTCGCCGTCGCGGACGATGTAGTCCTTGTCGCGGAGGAAGAGCTCCTTGACCTTGATCGCGTTGTTCAGGTACCCGACGAGCGGGGTGTTGGCGGCCTCGTAGAGGTTGTCGATGCCCAGCTGGTCCTCGATGAAGGACACGCCGTCCTCGGTGACACCGATCGTCTTCTTGCGCTCGTCCACCTCGTAGTGGACGTCCTTGGTCATCTTCGGGGCGAGCCGCGCGAACTCGGTGTACCAGCGGGCGCTCTGCTCCGCGGGGCCGGAGATGATCAGCGGGGTGCGGGCCTCGTCGATGAGGATCGAGTCGACCTCGTCGACGATCGCGAAGGCGTGGCCGCGCTGGACGCACTCGGCCTTCGACCAGGCCATGTTGTCGCGCAGGAAGTCGAAGCCGAACTCGTTGTTCGTGCCGTAGGTGATGTCGGCCTCGTAGGCCGCGCGCCGGTCGGCGGCCGGCATGCCCGCGAAGATGGCGCCGACCTCGAGGCCGAGGAAGCGGTGCACACGACCCATCCACTGCGAGTCGCGTTGGGCGAGGTAGTCGTTGACCGTGACGACGTGCACGCCCTCCTGGGCGATCGCGTTGAGGTACGCGGGCAGCGTCGAGACCAGGGTCTTGCCCTCGCCGGTGCGCATCTCGGCGACGTTGCCCTCGTGCAGGGCGGCGCCGCCCATGATCTGCACCGGGTAGTGGAACTGGCCCAGCGTGCGGGAGGCGGCCTCGCGGACGACGGCGAAGGCCTCGGGCAGCAGGTCGTCCAGGGACTCGCCGTCGGCGTACCGCTCGCGGAACTCGTCGGTCTTCGCCCGCAGCTCGGCGTCGGTGAGCTCGGCGATCTCGTCGGCGAAGGTGTCGACGTAGTCCGCGATCTTGCCGAGGCGCTTGACCGTCCGAGTCTCACCCGCCCGCAGCAGTCGGTTCAGGACCACGGTGGTGACCTCGCTCGTGCTCGTCGGCGCTCGGGTGCGGGCCGGCCCCGGCGCGCGCACCGGCACGGGCCCGCCCCCATCGTAGGTGCAACGGGGACGGGCCCTGTGTGCCCGTGCCGTCAGGCGAGCGCGATCACCCCGTAGTCGTAGCCGTGTCGGCGGTAGACCACGCTCGGCCGCCCCGTGGCGGCGTCGGCGAACAGGAAGAAGTCGTGGCCGACGAGCTCCATCTGCGACAGGGCGTCGTCCACGCTCATCGGGACCGCGTGGTGCTCCTTGGTCCGCACCACCTGGCCGAGCCGACGCTCGCCGTCCTCCGCGGCGTCGTCCCCGGGTGGGACGTCGTCCTCGGGCTCCCGGGCCGCCGGGACGTCCACGCCCCAGTCGCGACCGTGCGAGTGGCCGTTGGTGGCCGGGTCCGCGGGCTCGAGCAGGTCGGTCGCCGCCCCCGTGGTGCCCTCGAGCTCCTCGGTCACCGAGATCGTGCCGGTCGCCCGGGCCACCGACACCGGGACGCGACGGCCGTGGCTCACACGTCGTCGGTCGTGGGCGCGGCGCAGCCGGGCCTCGAGACGTGCCACGGCCTGGTCGAGCGCAGAGTAGAAGTCGGCGGAGCAGCCCTCGCCGCGCACCACGGGGCCGCGGCCGCGGCCGGTGATCTCCACGCGCTGGCAGCTCTTCGACTGGCGGGGGTTCGGCTCGTGGGAGAGCTGGACCTCCATCCGCACGATCTTGTGGTCGTAGCGCTCGAGACGCGACAACTTGTCGGCCACGTGCTCGCGGAAGTGCTGGGGAACCTCGACGTTGCGTCCACAGAGAACGGTCTCCAAGACGACCTCCCGATCTGGGGGAATACGATGCGCGGCCGTCTCCTCCGAGGAGCTCGGGGCACCCCGTCGTCGGGGCCCGCGACCGCGTCGAACTGCGACGTTCGCGCCTCCTGTCGTTCACCTCGGCGGGTGTGAGGCGTCACCGTAGTGACTCCTGCCGCTCCTGCGGAAGGTCCGATCTGCCCGGGTGCGAGCTTCCGGCGGCTACTCGACCGGACGGTGCGCCCGTGGTCACGGGCACCGGCCGGGTGGGACGGGCGCCGGGTCCGCACCCACCCGGACGAGTGACCGCCGGGCGCGCGGGTCGGCCACGGTGAGCACCACGATCGCGTCCACCGGCCGGCCCGCCGCGGCGAGCAGGCGCGTCGCCGCACGGGCGGTGGCCCCCGTGGTGAGGACGTCGTCGAGCAGCACCACCGCGCATCCCGGCGGCGGCAGGCCCCGCGGACGCAGGCGCAGGTGGCGCGCCAGGTTCTCGGCCCGGGCGGCGGCGTCGAGGCCCACCGCGTCGACGGCCTTCCGGCCGAGCGCGAGCGCCCGGGCGACGCCGGGCACCCCGGGCTCGCTGCGTGCCGCGCCCCGGACGACCGCCCGGGCCAGGCGCAGCACGTGGTCGCCGCCGCGGGCACGCGCCGCGGCGGCACGCGACGGGGCGGGGACGAGCGCCGCGGGCGGGACACCGTGCGCGCGCAGGCCGCCGGCGACGTGCTCCGCGAGCGGCCGGGCGAGCTCGCGCCGACCTCGCTCCTTGTAGGCCAGCAGGGCCTCGCGGGCGCTGCCGCCGTACGGCGCGAGGGCGATCACCGGGGGCAGGCCGGGCAGGTCGAGCAGCGCCGGGCGTCGCCAGCGGTCCCGGCAGCCGGCGCACCAGCGCTCGCCCTCGGCCCCGCAGCCGGGGCAGGGAGCGGGCAGCAGCAGGTCGGCGAGGGCGAGCAGGGCGTGCCGGGCTCGGGGCGCCTGCTTGGCGTGCTGGGCGTGCTGGGCGCGCTGGGGCACCCCGCCAGGCTCGCGCCGGGGGTGCCCCGACGGCCAGGGTCGCGTCCGTGCCTGGGGACGCATCCGGCCGATGGGGACGGACTGCTGCGTCAGCCCGGGTACGCCGGCACGGTGGAGGCGCCGAAGCCCGGCACGGCCTGCCACACGTCGGTGCCGGACCCGCTCTCGCCGCCCAGCGGCAGGGTCCAGGTGCCGCCCTGGTCGGCCACGACGAGGGGGCGCCCGGGGCGTGCCGCGACCGCGGTCACCGGCGGTGTGATGTTGGTGGTCGAGAGGGACTCGAGGTCCAGGCCGTCGACCGAGACCAGCGTGACCGGCCGGTCGGCCCGGTTGCCGACGGCGACGATCTGGTCGGTGCGGGTCCAGCCGACGTCCAACACCTGGTCCAGCGACTCGGGACGCAGCGCCGCGACCGAGCCGAGCCGGGCGTTGCCCGCGCCGTCGCGGGCGATCGCCGCCACGAGCACCCGGCCCCCGGACACGAGCGCCACCCGGGCCCCGTCCGGCGAGATCCGCAGCGCCGACAGCGGCCCGAGCGCCCCCGGCGCCACGGTCACCCCCGCCGCGGCCAGCCCGGTGGCATCGACCGGCAGCGGGCGCACCGCCCCGGGGGGCCCGTCCCGCGTCGCCCGCACGACGGTGGCGCCGTCGGCGACCGACCACACCTCGCTCGAGTCCGGGGTCCACGACGGCCTGGCCAGCGACCGGCCCTCGATGCCGCTCGCGGCGAGCTCCGAGCCGCCGACGCCCGTGAGCAGGCGCATCCGGGGGACCGCCGCGTCGGCGGGCGCCCCGTCCTGCGCCACGAGCGCGACGTTGCCGTCGGCACTCGCCGACGCGGAGGCCGCCCGGTACGTGCCGCGCCCGGCCGGGCCACCCGCGGGCTCCCCGGAGAGCAGGCGCAGGCGCCCGTCGTCGGCGACGAGCACGGGGACGTCGGACTCGCCCGGACCGCCGACGACGGGGTCGACGGGCAGGTCGGGGCGCCGGGCGACCTCGGGCGGCAGGCCGGCGAGCGCGGCGGCGACGTCGACCTCGGGCACGCCGGGCAGCAGGGGTTCGCCGTCGACCAGCAGCTGCACCCGGGGCACCCCGATGCCGGCCAGCGTCAGCGTCACCTGCTGCGCGACGTCGCGGCGCCGGCGGTCGTCGAGGGGGCCGGTGCGGGTGAGGTCGACGACCGCGGTGCCCTCGGGGGTGAGCGAGACGTCGGAGCGGAGCGCGGTGCCGACGGGCAGGGCGCTCACGGCGGCGCCCGCGAGCGACTCCGAGGGGCCGGCGAGCAGGTACTGCATCGTGCGCGTCGGCACCGAGCGCGCCGGGGTGGTGGCCAGGTAGCGGGGGTCGGAGACGGGGCTCGCGCGCTGCGGATCGAGGAACCACGTGCGTACCGGGCGGGTGTTGGCGCGCAGGTCCGAGCGCCGCACGATCGTGCCCGTCGGCAGCGAGGAGATCCGCCACTGGCCGTTCTGCTCGGTCAGCCCGACCTCGACCTCCACGGGGCTCACGCCGGCGTCGAAGACCCCCTCGGGCGTCAGCACCCCGAGCGCGGTCGCCCGGACGCGGACCCGCGCCTCGCCCACGGGCACCGGGCGGTCGACGAACACCGTGTCCACCTGGTCGGACACGACCACCGGGCTGGCCCCGTCGTCCCACGTCCCGGCCGTCGCCGAGGTGAGGAACCCCCGCGCGGCGCGGTGGCGCTCGGCGGTGGCGCCGGAGGCGAGCACCCAGCCCCGGACGGTCTCCAGCGGCCCGGCGTCGCGCGCCGGGCCGGGCGGCGCGGTCGGCTCGGCGGCGTCGCCGACCTGCCGCAGCACGGTGACGTCGGACGAGCCGGGCACCGAGGCGCAGCCGGCCGCGAGCAGCACCGTCAGGAGGAGCAGCACCACCCGGCGCACCCGCGTCACCGGATCACCGAGGACGTGCCCGAGCCCGAGGGCGGTGCGGGATCGGGCAGGGTGGGCTCGGGCAGGGTGGGCTCGGGCAGGGTCGGCTCGGGCATGTCCGCCCCGCCGTTCGTCGTGTCCCCCTCGCCCGCGTCGGCCTCGGGCGGGGGCAGCGCGGTGCCCGTCGTCGGCGCGGCATCGTGGATGCCGGGCTCGGCGGCGGCCGGTGCGGCCGCGACGGGCAGCAGGGGCAGCGGGCTCGTGCGCAGGCGCTCGCCATGGCGCAGCGGCAGCGTGAGGCGGAAGACGGCGCCCTGTTCGACCTCGCCCCAGGCCTGCAGCCAGCCGCCGTGCAGGCGGGCGTCCTCCAGACTGATCGCCAGCCCGAGCCCGGTGCCGCCGCTGCGCCGCTGCCGCGAGGGGTCGGCGCGCCAGAACCGGTTGAACACGAGCCCGGCCTCGCCCGGCTTCAGCCCGACGCCGTGGTCGCGCACCACGACCGCGAACGCGCCCTCGTCGGCGGCCAGGCGCACCTCGATGGGCCGGCCCTCGCCGTGGTCGATGGCGTTGGCGAGCAGGTTGCGCAGGATGCGCTCGACGCGGCGCGGGTCGACCTCGGCGAGGACCTGATCACCCAGGTCGAGCAGCAGCGGGGTGCCCGTGGCCTCGACGAGGTGCCGCACCGTCTCGGCCGACCGTCGCACGATCGCGCCGACGTCGACCTCCTCGAGGCCGAGCTCGGCCATGCCGGCGTCGAGGCGGCTGATCTCCAGCAGGTCGGCGAGCAGCGTCTCGAAGCGGTCGAGCTCGTCGACCAGCAGCTGCGCCGAGCGCGCCGCGGTCACCTCGGCGGGGTCGACCTGGGCGTGCAGGACCTCGGCGGCCATGCGCACGGTGGTCAGCGGCGTGCGCAGCTCGTGGCTGACGTCGGAGGTGAACCGGCGCTGCAGCGCCCCGAACTCCTCGAGCTGGCGGATCTGCGACTGGATGCTCGCCGCCATCTCGTTGTACGACTCCGCGAGCCGGGCCACCTCGTCGTCGCCGTGGACCGGCATGCGTTCGTCGAGATGGCCGTCGGCGAACCGTTCCGCGACGTCGGCGGCCTGGCGCACCGGGCGCACGACCTGGCGGGTGACCACCGACGAGATGCCCGCGAGCAGCACGAGCAGGACCCCGGCGGCGAGCGCGAGCGTGCTCTGGACCAGGGCGAGCGTGCGCTGCTCGGCCGAGAGCGGGAAGAGCAGGTAGAGCTGCAGGTTGCGGCCCGCGGTGCGCACCGGCTGGCCGACGACGAGCGTGGGCACGGGCGCGGCCTGGCCCGCCGAGGCGACGGTGAGGTACTTGGTGGCGAGGAAGCCCTGCAGCACCGGGGCCCGCAACTGCGGCGGGATGACCTCGGCGGGCCCGGCGCTGACCTCCCTCGTGGCCCCGCCCGGCACCGTGGGCAGGGCGCCCGGAGCGCCGGCGCCCACGGTGTCGGAGCCGGCGATGAGCACGGCGTCGAACGCGCCCGCGTCGCTCGTCGGGTCGCTTCCCCGGGCCAGACCGTCCTGGTCGGCACCCTGGCCGCTGGTGGACAGCCGGTCGAGGACGTCGTCGAGCACCGCCTGGGCGCCGTCGCGGTCCGGGTCGATGCGCGCGAGGTCGCGCTCCAGGGCCTGGCGGGCGATGTCCGCCTGGATCAGAGCGGCCTGCTCCTTGCCCTGCACGAGCCGGTCGGCGATCTGGGTCTGCAGCACGAGACCGAGCACGGCCACGACGACCACGGACATGGCCAGCGTCGAGAGCACGACGCGCAGCTGCATCGAGCGCCGCCAGAGCACCCGGACCTGACCCACCCGCTCGGCGGCGAAGCGCTCGAGGCGAAGGCGCAGACCCGTCAGCACGGTGTCCCCCGGCGGCCCGGGCTCAGGGTGGCCCGGCCTTGTACCCGACGCCGCGCACGGTCAGCACGACCTCGGGGTGCTCCGGGTCGATCTCGACCTTGGAGCGCAGCCGCTGCACGTGGACGTTGACCAGCCGCGTGTCGGCCGCGTGCCGGTAGCCCCAGACCTGCTCGAGCAGCACCTCGCGGGTGAACACCTGGCGCGGCTTGCGCGCCAGGGCCACCAGCAGGTCGAACTCGAGCGGCGTCAGCGGGATCGTGCGCCCGTTGCGGCGCACCTGATGGGCCGGGACGTCGATGGTGACGTCGCCGATCTGCATCTGCTCGGCGGGCTCGGCCGGGAACTGGCGCAGGCGCGCGCGGATCCGCGCGACGAGCTCCTTGGGCTTGAACGGCTTGACCACGTAGTCGTCGGCGCCGGACTCCAGACCCAGCACGACGTCCACCGTGTCGGTCTTCGCCGTCAGCATCACGACCGGCACCCCGGACTCGGCCCGGATCGCCCGGCACACGTCGATGCCGTTCATCCCCGGGAGCATGAGATCCAGCAGCACGAGATCCGGCGCGCTCTCCCGCAGCGCCGGCAGCGCCGCCGGTCCGTCGCCGACCACCGTCGTCTCGAATCCCTCGCCCTGCAGGACGATCGTCAACATCTCCGCCAGCGAGGCGTCGTCGTCCACGACGAGAATCCGAGAGGTCATGTCTCAATGGTGTCACTTCTCACCGACGATCCGGGGCCGATGTCGCCCGACGAGCCGGTTCCGAGCCAGTCGGACACCCATGACTCCGCCGTTCGGGTGAGCGAGGCGCGGTCTCCGTCGGTGCCGACCACCGCCCAGGGCGCCAGCCAGGAGCGTTCGACGAGCTGGTCGTACACCGCGGCGCATCGCGCCTGCAGCGCCGCGTCCGCCTCGTAGCCGTCCGGGGCGCGCGTCGGGTCGGCCGCGGCGCGGTCGCGGACGCGCTGCGCGGCGAGCTCCCCGGGGACCCGGACGAGCACGTGCGCGTCCGGCGCCGGCACCCCGAGACGGCCGATCTCGAGGGCGTGCACCCAGGCCACGAACGGCCCGTCGACGTCCTCGCCGCACCGGGCCGCCCCGTACGCGGCGTTGGAGGCGACGTAGCGGTCGACGAGCACGAGATCGTGCTCCTCGCGCGCGGCCTGCAGCGGGACCGCGGCGCCGGCCCGGTCGAGCGCGAAGAGCACGGCCATCGCGTGGATCGAACCGCGCAGGTCGCCGTGCCCGCCGTGCAGCGCCTCGCCGGCGAGCGCGGCGTGCACGTCGGCGTCGTAGCGGGGGAACGCGAACGCCCCGACCGTCGCCCCGCGGGCGCGGGCGGCATCGGCGAGCGCGGCGACCAGCGTCGCCTTGCCCGCTCCGTCGAGCCCCTCGACGGCCACCACGACACCCACCGTGGCACCTTATGCGCGCCCCCGGAACGACCGAAGGGCACCTCCACCCGCATAGAGCGGGCGAAGGTGCCCTTCGGTCAGAACGTCACGCGGTCACGCGACCGCCGGGTCGCGCTTCGCGCGGCGGACTAGTAGCGGTAGTGATCCGGCTTGTACGGGCCCTCGACGTCGACGCCGATGTACTCGGCCTGCTCCTTGGTGAGCTTGGTCAGCTCCGCGCCGAGCGCCTCGACGTGGACCTTCGCGACCTTCTCGTCCAGGTGCTTCGGCAGGCGGTAGACGCCGATCGGGTACTCGTCCGGCTTGGTCCAGATCTCGATCTGCGCGATCGTCTGGTTGGCGAACGAGTTCGACATGACGAAGCTCGGGTGCCCGGTGGCGTTGCCGAGGTTCAGCAGCCGGCCCTCGGACAGCAGGATGATCGAGTGGCCGTCCTCGAACTTCCACTCGTCGACCTGCGGCTTGATGTTGATGCGGTTCGCACCGGACTTCTCGAGCTTCTCGACCTGGATCTCGTTGTCGAAGTGGCCGATGTTGCCCAGGATCGACTGGTGCTTCATCCGCTTCATGTGCTCGAGGGTGACGATGTCCTTGTTGCCGGTCGTCGTGATGACGATGTCGGCCTCCTCGATGACGTTCTCGAGGGTGTTGACGTCGTAGCCCTCCATCAGCGCCTGGAGCGCGCAGATGGGGTCGGACTCGGTGACGGTGACGCGCGCGCCCTGGCCGCGCAGCGACTCGGCGGAGCCCTTGCCGACGTCGCCGAAGCCGCAGATGACGGCCTTCTTGCCCGAGATCAGCACGTCGACGGCGCGGTTGATGCCGTCGATGAGCGAGTGGCGGCAGCCGTACTTGTTGTCGAACTTCGACTTGGTGACCGAGTCGTTGACGTTGATCGCCGGGAAGAGCAGCTTGCCCTCGTTGAAGAACTCGTACAGGCGGTGGACGCCCGTCGTGGTCTCCTCGGTGACGCCCTTGATGCCCGACGCGACCTTGGTCCAGTGCTGGCTGTCGTTCTCGAGGCTGCGACGCAGCGTGGCCAGCACGACCTGGTACTCGGCCGGGTCGTCCATCTCGGTGGTCGGCACGACGCCGGCCTTCTCGAACTCGACACCCTTGTGGACGAGCATGGTGGCGTCGCCACCGTCGTCCAGGATCATGTTCGGGCCGCGGGTGTCGGCGTCCTTCCACGCGAGCATCTGCTCGGCGCACCACCAGTACTCCTCCAGCGACTCGCCCTTCCAGGCGAAGCAGGAGATGCCCTGGGGCTTCTCGGCGGTCCCGTGCGGGCCGACGACGACCGCGGCGGCGGCGTGGTCCTGCGTGGAGAAGATGTTGCAGGAGGCCCAGCGGACCTCCGCGCCCAGCTCGACCAGGGTCTCGATCAGGACGGCGGTCTGCACCGTCATGTGCAGCGAGCCGGAGATCCGGGCGCCGTGCAGCGGCTTCGCCTCGGAGTACTCGCGGCGCAGGGCCATCAGGCCCGGCATCTCGTGCTCGGCGAGGCGGATCTCGCGGCGCCCGAAGTCGGCCTCGCCGAGATCGGCGACGGCGAAATCGATGCCGTTGCGCGTGTCGTGCTTCTGGTCGACGGTGCCTACTGCGTTCGTCATGACTCCCTCTGGTCGGTGATCGTTGGACCGTGCGAACCGGTCCCGAGTCCGTGAACGTCCGGGTGTCGCCGTCGCTCGCTCATCGCGCGGGCGGAAGGACGGCACGCCGGGGCACGAGGACTCAGAACACGCTTCATCACCATCCGCAGGCGCCCTTGCGAAGGTACGGACCACTACCGAGCGTGGCGGACAGGCCGTGGAGAAGAACCTCAGCCGTCCGTTGCAGCGCCACTCGGCAGCTCCCGTTCGCACCAGGTGTGCGATCGATGCCGTGGACCAAGTCCAGCACAGGCCCCATACCCGGTCAACCGCGACGGGCCGGGGCCGGGCCGCTCCGGCGCCGACCGTCCGTACGGTGACCCGCGTTCGCGCAGGTCGCGACCGCTGCGCCGCCGTACGGGTCACCCGGGTCACACGTTCCGGCGCGCAAGGTGATCAGCCGTCGGCCGATCCCGGCGAGCGGGCGACGCCGCGCGGGATCGCCGTAGGATGTGTGACCGCGACAACACCGATCAGGGAGGCCCCGCCAGTGCTCGGTCAGATGCAGGACTACCCCCTCGCCCTGCCCCACGTCTTCCACCGCGCGGAGCAGCTCTTCGGCCACAAGCCGATCACCGGCGTGGGTGCGGGTGGCTCGGTGCACCGCGGTGACTACGCGTCCTGGGCCGTCCGGGTCCGTCGTGCCGCCGCCGCCCTCGACGCCCTCGGCGTCTCTCCCGAGGGCCGCGTCGGCACCTTCTGCTGGAACAGCCCGGCGCACCTCGAGCTCTACTTCGCGGTGCCGTGCAGCGGGCGGGTGCTGCACACCCTCAACATCCGGCTGTTCACCGAGCAGCTGATCTACATCGCGAACCACGCGGAGGACGAGGTCGTCTTCGTGGACCGCTCGCTGTTCGGTCAGTTCTGGCCGCACATCGACCAGATGGAGACGGTCCGCAAGGTGATCGTCATCGACGACGGCGCCGACGTCACGATCCCCGACGACGAGCGCATCTCCGACTACGACACCCTGCTCGACTCCGTCGAGCCCCACGAGGGCCGGTTCCACGTCGCGGACGAGAACCAGGCCGCGGCGATGTGCTACACGTCGGGCACCACCGGCAACCCGAAGGGCGTCGTCTATTCGCACCGCTCGACGGTGCTGCACTCGATCGCGGTGCTCATGGCCGACGTGGCCGGGCTCGTCGAGCGCGACGTCCTGCTCCCGATCGTGCCGATGTTCCACGCGAACGCCTGGGGCACGCCGTACGCGGCGGTGTTCGCCGGCTCGTCGCTGGTCATGCCCGGTCCGAACATGACGCCCAAGGCCATCGCCGGCATCCTGCGCGACCACCACATCACGGTCACCGCGGGCGTCCCGACGATCTGGATGGGCGTGCTGCCCGAGCTCTCCGAGGGCGACCTACCCGACCTGCGCCTGCTGCTCTGCGGCGGGTCCGCGGTACCGAAGTCGCTGTCCGAGGCGTGGCGCGCGAAGATCGGGCTGCCGATCACGCAGGCCTGGGGCATGACCGAGACCAGCCCGATCGCCACCACCGGGGTCCTCAAGAGCGTCCACGACGGCCTGTCCGACGACGAGCTCGCCGACGTCCGCGCGACGGCGGGCACCCCCTCGCCGCTGGTCGACCTGCGCATCTGCGACCCCGACTCGGGCGAGGTGCTCCCGTGGGACGGCGAGACCTCCGGCGAGCTGCAGGCCGCCGGGCCCTGGATCGCCGCGTCGTACTACCGCAACGAGGACGGCGGCAAGCAGTACACCGAGGACGGCTGGCTCAAGACCGGTGACGTCGCGGTGATCGACCGCTACGGCTACGTCAAGCTCGTCGACCGCACCAAGGACCTCGTGAAGTCCGGCGGCGAGTGGATCTCGTCGGTCGACCTCGAGAACGAGATCATGTCGCTCGAGGGCGTCGCGGAGGCCGCGGTCATCGCGATCCCGGACGAGAAGTGGTCGGAGCGCCCGCTCGCCTGCGTCGTCCCGAAACAGGGCGTCGAGCTCACCCGCGAGGCGGTGCTCGAGCACATCGCCTCGCGCGTCGCCAAGTGGCAGGTGCCCGACGACGTGGTGTTCATCGACGAGGTGCCCAAGACCTCCACCGGCAAGTTCTCGAAGAAGACGCTGCGGGAGAAGTTCGCGGGTCACCAGGCGCCGGCGAAGGCCTGACCGGAGGCCCGCCGGCAGTCGTGACGACCGCCGGCGGGGCCGTCCGATCAGCCGGGCTCGGTCTGCCGCGCGGCCGGGCCGGCCGGGCCGCCCGGGTTGGTGACCGAGGACTCCTCCCCGCGCTCCCGCTTGCCGAGCACGGAGTTCCGGCGGGAGTAGGCGAAGTAGATCACGACGCCGAGGACCATCCAGACGATGAACCGGATCCACGTCTCGACGGTCAGGTTCAGCATCAGCCAGAGGCAGCTGAGCACCGCGAGGGTGGCCACCAGCGGCAGGGCCTTGACCGTGAAGGTCCGGTGCAGGTCGGGCCGGTTGCGCCGCAGGTAGACCGTCCCGACCGCGACCAGGATGAAGGCGAACAGCGTGCCGATGTTGACCATCGACTCGAGCTCGTCGATCGGGAAGAAGCCGGCCAGCACGGCGCAGAGCGCACCGATGATGATCGTGATGGTCACCGGGGTGCCCCGGGAGCCCGTCTGGGCGAGGCCGCGGGGGAGCAGCCCGTCGCGGCTCATCGCGTAGAACACCCGGCTCTGGCCGAGCATGAGCACCATGACCACGGTGGTGAGGCCGGCCAGGGCACCGATGGAGATGATCGTGGACGCCCAGTTCGCGCCGACGAGCGTGAACGCCGTGGCCAGCGTCGCGCTCTCCTCGCTGCCGGGCGGCGTGGCCAGCTGGGTGTAGTTGACCATGCCCACCAGCACCAGCGAGACGGCGACGTAGAGCACGGTGACGACGCCGAGGGAGCCGAGGATCCCGCGGGGCAGGTCCTTCTGCGGGTTCCTGGTCTCCTCCGCGGTGGTGGAGACCGCGTCGAAGCCGATGAAGGCGAAGAAGACCAGGGACGCGCCGGCCAGCAGGCCGTAGATGCCGAAGGTCGAGCCCTCGCTGCCCGCGATCAGCGACAGCAGCGACGCGTCGGCCCCGCCACCGCTCTCCTGCTCGCCCCCGGGCGGCGGGATGAACGGGGTGTAGTTCGCGGCCTGCACGTAGAAGAGCCCGACGACGATGACGAGCAGCACCACGAGCACCTTGATCGAGGTGATGATCGTCGAGACCCGGCTCGAGAGCTTGATCCCGAGCACGAGGACCACCGTGAGGCCGGCGATGACCAGCACGGCGCCCCAGTCGAACGTCACCGGACCCAGCTCGAGGGACGCGGAGGTGCTGCTGCCCCCGAACAGCTCGCCCAGGTACTGCGCCCAGCTCTTGGACACCACCGCGGCACCGAGGGCGTACTCGAGGATGAGGTCCCAGCCGATGATCCAGGCGATGAACTCGCCGAACGTGGCGTAGGAGAACGTGTAGGCACTGCCCGCCACCGGCACCGTCGAGGCGAACTCGGCGTAGCAGAGGCCGGCGAACCCGCAGGCGATCGCGGCGATGACGAACGAGATGGCGATGGCCGGGCCGGTGATGTCCCCGGCTACGCGCGCGGTGATGGTGAAGATGCCGGCGCCGATGAGCACCGCGACGCCGAAGACGGTGAGGTCGAAGGCGCCGAGCTCGCGGCGGAGCTTGCTGCCCGGCTCGTCGGTGTCGGCGATGGACTGCTCCACCGACTTGGTCCGGAAGAGCCCGCCTTGCGGCTGGGTCGACGTCATGGGCACTCCTGAAGGTCCGACCGGTCCGTCCGTCATGATCCGGGGGGTCGGCGGCACCTTACGCCCGCAGACCCCCGGTATGACGACGGAGACGACCAGATCCGTGACGGCGAGTTCACCTCGCTGCGCCGGCAGGACGCAGCGGCTCGGCCGGTCAGCCCGCGCGGTCCGGCGTCGGGTCGAGCGCCTCGCCGACCGGGGAGCCGTCGGACCGGTCGAGGTCGGGCTCGAGGTAGACCAGCCGGGCCTCGGGCACCGCGTCGCGCAGGCGCGCCTCGGCGTGGTCGATCGCCTCGGCGACCGTCTCGGTCGGCAGCGAGGACGACACGGCGATCTTGGCGGCGACCAGCAGCTCCTCGGGACCGAGGTACTGGGTGCGCAGGTGGATCACCCGCTCGACGGGCCCGCCGACGAGTGCGCCGGTGATCGTGCGGACCAGCGGCGCCGACGCGCCCTCGCCGATGAGCAGGCTCTTCGTCTCGACGATGAGGATGACCGCGATGACGCCCAGCAGGACGCCGATGCTGATCGTCCCGATCGCGTCGAAGACGACGTCGCCGGTCAGGACCGACAGCCCGACGCCCGCGAGGGCCAGGACCAGACCGATGAGGGCGCCGAAGTCCTCGAGGAGGACGACGGGCAGTTCGGGGTTGACCGAGGTGCGGATGAAGCCCCACCACGACTGGTCGCCCTTGAGCTCCCGCGACTCCTTGATGGCGGTGCGGAAGCTGTAGGTCTCCAGGGCGATGGCGACGACGAGGATGGCCACGGCGACGAACGGGCTGGTGAGGTCCTCGGAGCCCGCCGTGAGCTTGTGGATGCCCTCGTAGAGGGCGAACACCGAGCCGAGGCTGAAGATCAGCAGCGCCACGATGAACGAGTAGAAGAAGCGGTCGCGCCCGTAGCCGAAGGGGTGCTCCCGGTCGGCATCGCGCCGCGCGCGCTTCCGTCCGAACAGCAGGAGCCCCTGGTTGCTCGTGTCGGCCACCGAGTGCACGCCCTCGGCGAGCATCGAGGACGAGCCCGTGATCGCGAAGCCGACGAACTTGGCGACGGCGATGCCGGCGTTGGCGGCGAGCGCGGCGACGATCGCCTTGCCGCCTCCGGATGCGGACACGGGAAGCCTCCAGGGGATGGACCGGGCGTGTGGGGTCGCCGTGAAGGCTAACCCCCGCGACCGGAGAGCCCGTCGGCCGCCGCGAAGGCCAGCGCCGGGCCGTCGACCGGGGCGATCGTCACCGGGCCGTCGCAGGCCGGGATCCAGGCCGCGGACCCCTGCGACACCTCGTGGCACCGTCCGCCCGCCGTGCGCAGCCGCACCGAGCCGCGCACGGTGACCACGATCCGCGGGCCCTCCAGGCCGAGGTCGGCGGGTTCGGCTCCCGCCTCGTCGATGGCCGCCTCGTCGAGGTGCCCCTCCTCGAAGTCACAGCGGGCGAGGGTGAAGAACTCCGACGGCGCGTAGCGGGTGACCGGACCCTTGCCCTCGCCGCGCAGCAGCGTCGGCAGGCCCGGCGCGAAGTCGAGCACCCGCAGCAGCTCGGGCACGTCGACGTGCTTCGGGGTCAGCCCGCAGCGCAGGACGTTGTCGGAGTTGGCCATCAGCTCGACGCCGGCACCCGACAGGTAGGAGTGCGGCGAGCCCGCCGGCTGGTAGAGGCACTCCCCCGGCGCGAGCGTCACCCGGTTGAGCAGCAGCGCCGCGAGCACCCCGGCGTCGCCGGGGTAGCGCTCGCCGAGGTCGAGCAGGGTCCGCGCCTCGCCGGTGAACTCGCCGCGGGCGCGGACGTGGGCGACGCAGCCGTCGAGCAGCGCGGGCACCAGCTCGTCGACCGCCCGCTGGGGCAGCGTGATCCACGTGGTGAACACCGCGCGCAGGCCGTCGCCGTCGGGCTGGGCGGCGAGCAGGCCGGTGTGGTGCTCGAGCGCGCGCACGTCGAGCGCCTGCAGCAGCCGCACGGTCGTCGCGGCCTCCCGGAACCCGGCGAGGGCGTGGAACTCGGTGAGCGCGCAGAGCAGCTCGGGCTTGGGCAGCGGGTCGGGGTAGTTGCGCTCGGCGGCCGTGCGGGGCACGCCCGCGGCCTCCTCGCGGGCCCAGCCGGCGGCCGCCTGCTCCGCCGACGGGTGGGCCTGCAGGCTCAGGGGCTCCTCGGCGGCGAGCACCTTGAGCAGGTAGGGCAGCCGGTCGGACCACCGCTCGCGGCGCTCCGGGCCCAGCCCGCCCGCCGGGTCCTCGGCCAGCGCGTCGGCCAGGTTCGTCCCGCGGCCCGTCAGCTGCGACGGCTCGTCGCGGTGCGCGCCGAGCCACAGCTCGGCCTGCGGGTGGGGTGAGGGGACCTCCTCGCCGAGCAGCTCGGCCAGGTGCGTGCGGGAGCCCCACGCGTACGTGCGCACGCTGCCCCTGAGGGTCTCCACGACGGTCGGGCCTCTCTGGTCGGGACGGGGGGCTGGTCGGAGGGGGGCTGGTCGGAGGGGGCCGGTCGGAGGGGGCTGGTCGGAGGGGGCTGGTCGGAGGGGGTCCGGGCGCCGACTCAGCCGGTGTGGACGCCCGGCGCCCGCGCTCCGAGCGCGAGGCCGAGGTACACCGCGGTGAAGTCGAGCCGGGTGGCCAGCACGGCCGCGCGCATCGCGTCCGGGACGGGGCCCTCGCCGGCCAGGTCGACATCGTCGATCTCCAGCACGTCGGCCCCCGGGTGACGGGCACCGACGTCGGCGACCAGCCGCCGCACCGCGAGATCCTCGCGGGCGGCCAGCAGCACCAGCCGCGGCGGCGGTGCCGCCGGGGACGGGTCGTCGAAGGGGTCGGCGAAGATCGACGCCTCCCCGGAGGTCTCCTGGAGCCGGGCCCGCAGCGCCGGCTGGGTGGTCGCGGCGGCCACCGAGGTGGCCTGGGCGACGACTCCGGCGTGCGTGGCCAGCACCGTCGCGCCGTACCCCGCGAGCAGGGCGGCCACCGGGTCGGCGCCCCACAGCAGCGGCGTGCGCTCGGCCAGGCGCAGCGCGAGGCTCTTCGCCGGGTTGACGAACGCCTCGCCGCGCGGTCCGTCGCGCTCCGCCTCGGCGTCGAGCCGGTCGGCGAGCACGTCGAGGTCGAGGTCGAGCAGCTCGAGCGCCCGGGCGACGGCGAGGCCGGCGGCCAGCACCGTCGCGGTGTCGAGGCCGTCGAGGTCCTCCCCCGGCACGCCGAGCGACATCCGGGGCACGACGGCGAGGGCCCGTCCGGCGCCCGCGGCGGCCGCCGGCCCCTCGCCCGGGCCGGCGAGCACGACGTGGGCCCCGCGGCGCACGGCGCGGTGCACCGACTCGGCCACGTCCGCCTCGACCGGGTCGCCCTCGCGTCCGCGATGGGTGGCCACGACGACGTCGAGCGGCCCCAGCCACGGCGGGGCCACCCCGGTGACGATCACCGGGAGCGGGGCCGTCGGCGTCAGGAGCGCGGCGAGCAGGCGGCACGCGGACTCGGTGGTGCCCGGGCGGGTCAGCAGGATCAGCGCGCGGGGGCGCAGGCCGGCGAGCTCGTCGGGCACCCCGACGTCGCGGGCGGCCGCCCACGTCGCGCGTACCTGGGCGCCCGCGGTCGCCACCGCGCGCAGCACCCCGTCGTGGTCGGCGGCGAGCAGGCGCGGCTCGTCGGAGAGAAGGGCGTCGTCGAGCACGCGCTCACCCCTGCACTGCGGTGGCCGGTCCCCCGGTCGCCTCGGACAACAGCAGGACCGGGATGCCGTCGGTGACCGGGTAGCGCCGGTCGCACGACGTGCAGGTCAGGGCCGCGGCCTCGGGGTCGTCGGGCGTCCCGGGGCGCAGCGTGCCGTGGTCGGGCGCGGGGCACGCCAGGATGTCGAGCAGGTCGGGGTCCAGGCCGAGCGGCATCGGGATCTCCTCTGAAGTGCGGATCAGCCGCGCACGAGCGCGAGGACCTCGTCGCGCAGCGCGGCGACGGCCTCGTCGTCGGCGGCCTCGACGTTGAGCCGCAGCAGGGGCTCGGTGTTGGACGGGCGGAGGTTGAACCAGCTGTTGTCCGGCAGCACGACGGTGAGACCGTCGAGGTCGTCGGTGGTGACGCCGTCCCGGGCCCCGAAGTCCTGCTCCACCTCCGCCATCGCGGCGGCGGCGTCGGCGACCGTCGAGTTGATCTCGCCGGAGGCCGCGTAGCGGTCGTACTGCGCCATCAGCTCGGACAGCGGCTTGTCCTGCTCCCCCAGCGCGGCCAGCACGTGCAGGGCGGCGAGCATCCCCGAGTCGGCGCGCCAGAAGTCGCGGAAGTAGTAGTGCGCCGAGTGCTCACCACCGAAGACCGCACCGGTGTCGGCCATCGTCGCCTTGATGAACGAGTGGCCCACACGGCTGCGCACGGGCGTCCCGCCGGCCTCGCCCACGATCTCGGGCACGGCGCGCGAGGTGATGAGGTTGTGGATGACGGTCGAGCCCGGGTGCTTCGCGAGCTCCCGCGTCGCCACGAGCGCGGTGATCGCACTCGGGCTCACCGCGTCGCCCTTCTCGTCGACCAGGAAGACGCGGTCGGCGTCACCGTCGAAGGCGAGCCCCGCGTCGACGCGGCCGAGGGTGACCACCTTGCGCTGCAGGTCGACGAGGTTCTCCGGGTCCAGCGGGTTCGCCTCGTGGTTGGGGAACGAGCCGTCGAGCTCGAAGTACAGCGGCTCGATCTCGAGCGGTAGCGGGTCCATCACCGCGGGCACCGTGTACCCGGCCATGCCGTTGCCGGCGTCGACGACGAGCGACATCGAGCGGATGCCGGAGAGGTCGACCAGCGAGCGCAGGAAGGCCGCGTAGTCGGCGAGCATGTCGCGGTGGCCGACCGTGCCGCGCGCGTGGGCGTCACCCGCCACCGCGCCGGCTCCGCGGTCGAGCAGCGCGGCGATCTCGTCGAGCCCGGTGTCCTGGCCGACGGGCGACGCCCCGGCCCGGCAGAGCTTGATGCCGTTGTAGCTCGCCGGGTTGTGGCTGGCGGTGAACATGGCGCCGGGCATCTCGAGGGCGCCGGACGCGTAGTACATCATGTCCGTGCTGGCCAGGCCGATGTGGACGACGTCGACCCCGAGCGCCGTGACGCCCTCGGCGAACGCCTCCGCGAGCCCCGGGGAGGACTCGCGCATGTCGTGCGCGACGACGACCGCCCCGCCCCCGCCGAGGCCCGAGCCGCTGCCGTCCGCCTGCTCGTCGAGCAGGATGCGCGCGTAGGCCGAGCCGACGTCACGCACGAAGGTCTCGTCGAGCTGGGAGCCCACGAGACCGCGGATGTCGTAGGCCTTGACGACCTGGTCGATCACCTGGGCACGGTCCGGGGTCGTGTCCGCTGCAGTGGCCACGCCCCGAGCCTATCGGCCGGTGCCGGGGGGCTGCGCCCGCCGGGCGGGCACCTCCGTCGAACGGTGCCCCGATCCGCGGTGTGCGGGAGAGCTCCTCAGGAGCCGGCGGGGTCGGGCAGGACGCGGAGGTGGCCGCGACGGCCCGTGGAGCCGGCGGGCATGCCCGCCGCGAGGCCCGGCGGCATGGCGGCGGGGGAACCCGGGGACAAGGTCGCGGCCGATCCCGAGGCGGCGGCTGCGCCGCGGCCCGCGGTGATCCGCGTGCGTCCGTCGCGGCTCTCCTCCAGCGGGCGGTCGGCCCGCCCGGCCTCCCGGACCGCCTCGGCGAGGGCGGTGAGGTCGTCGGCGGAGGGCTCGGCCGGGAACTCGCCCTCGTACCGGACGACCTCCCATCCGCGGGGGGCGGTCAGACGCACGGCGTGTCGCTCGCAGAGGTCGTAGGAGTGCGGTTCGGCGCTCGTCGCCAGCGGCCCGACCACGGCGGTCGAGTCCGAGTAGACATAGGTCAGGGTGGCCACGGCCGCGTGACCACACCCGGTCCGTGAGCACTTCCGCACTCCTCGCACGGACCGAACGATAGCCCGGTCGCCCGCATTGATCGTGCAGGCGCGCGGGGCGCGTCGGCCCCGTGGGGGTGAGGCCCGCGTAGGCTCCGGACCGTGACGAGGAGCGCGAGCCGTCGGGGCCCCACCCCGTCGTCCGGGGCGCGCCGGCGGCGCCGTGACCGGCGAGGACGCGGCCTGCGGATGCCGCTCTACCCGTCGGGCTCCCCCGCCGCCCGCACGCGCGCCGAGCGGTTCGACGCCCTCGTGCTCGAGGCCCTCGAGCCGATCGAGGAGCGCTGGAGCACCGAGCTCGCGGATCTCGACGTGGCCGTGGACGACGTCCCCGAGGTGCCGTCGGGCTCCGAGCGCTCGCCGGTGGAGGACGACGCGGTGCTCGGCGACGGCGAGGTGCCGCTCGCGCGCCTCGTCCCCGCGGGCATGGATCGCCGCGGCGCGGTGACCCGCGCTCGCATCGTGCTCTACCGCCGCCCGCTCGAGGCGCGCGCGCTCGACGGCGAGGACCTCGCCGACCTGCTGCACGACGTGCTCGTCGAGCAGGTGGCGGGCTACCTGGGCGTCGAGCCCGACACCATCGCCGGCGAGGAATAGGCGCTAGAAGCTGTGGTGGACGGCTTCGACGTTGTGGCCGTCGGGGTCGCGCAGGAAGACCGCGTAGTAGCCCGGGTGGTACTCGGGGAAGATCCTCGGCGCGTGGAGCACCTCGGCGCCGTGCGCCAGGGCCGCCTCGTGCACCGCGTCCACCGCCGCGCGGTCCGGGGCCGCGAACGCGACGTGAAGCTCCTGCTCCACCGCGCCGCCCGGGGCGAGCCAGAAGCCGGCGTGGCCGCCGCCCGTGGACAGGCCGACCACCTCCGGGGCACCGGGCGGGCCGGTGGGGATCCGGACGGCCACCGCCATGCCGAGCGGGGCGAAGGCGGCGGTGTAGAAGGCGACGGAGGTCTCGACGTCGCCGCTGGGGAAACCGAGGTGGTCGAACACGGTCGTGACCCTAGGGGTGACCCCCGACACCGCTAGTCCAGACGAGTCCGCGACGGCAGCGCCGAGAGCGCCGTGAAGAGCACGAGCGCGAGCTGCAGGAGCAGGAGCAGGAGCCGTGCGGTGTCGTCGCGTCCGACGACCACGGGGCCGCCGGCGTCCCCGACGGGTACGCCGACGAGATGGCCCCAGGCCGGCACGACCGACACCGGCGCGCGGCCGACCGTCGCGGTCCACCCCGACTCCAGCTCGGCGGCCACCACGAGCAGCCGGCGGTCGGCGCCCGGCGAGACCCGCACGCCGACGGTCGGCAGGTCCGACGGCACCGGCGTGAGGCCTGCGGGACGCCGCGGGGCCGCCCGGGCCTCGGTGGCGTCGTCGGAGACCGGGGGCTCGAGCAGCACCGCACCGCCCACCGGCAGCGCGACCCGGGCGACGGGCCGCCCGTCGGAGGCCGGCGGGGCGTCCGCGAGCAGGGGACCGGCCGAGGTGCGCACCGAGCGGGCGGTCTGCTCGTCGGGCAGCACCACGGCACCGGTCCCGGCCGTGGCGAGCTCCGCGACGCCGGCCTGCGCGGTGGCCGGGTCGCCGGAGAGCAGCGCGCGCACGTCGCGCTGCAGCCGGGCGGGCGCGGCGCCGACCGGGGCGAAGTCGTCGTCGCCGTAGCGGGGCAGCGTCGGGCCCGACCGGCGGGTGGTGTCGGGGTCGCGGGTGAGGACGACGACGCCCGCGCCGCTGCGCGCGAGCTCGTCGGCGAGCGGGGCGGCGAGGGTGGCCGGGCGCGTGGCGGCGAGCGGTCCGGCCCCGCCGCCGAGGACGGTGACCACGGCGAGCGCCACCACCGCGAGCGCGAGCACCGGCACCGCGACGCCCCGTGCCCGCTCGCTGCGGTCGTCCCCGCGGTCGCGCGCCCGGAACCGGCTCGCGAGGCCCGTCGCGCTCGCGCCCACCCGCTCGGCGGCGTCCGAGAGGCGACCTCCGAACCCCGCTCCGCCGAGGTCGAGCTCGGACTCGCCGCGACGGTCCGGCGCGCGACCGCTGCGCTCGCGGCGGCCGAGGAGCTGCCCGAGCGGCTCGGCCCGGGCGGCCGCGACCTGGGCGAGCAGGCTCCACAGCGCCCCGCACGCCGCCAGCGCGAGCGCGGGACCGGTCCAGCCCGGGCGCGGGTCCCCGCCCGAGAGCGGCGGCAGCGCGAACGAGCCGACCAGCGCCGCGGCGCCGACCCCGAGCAGCAGGAGCGCCAGCCCCGGGACCGCGGCCCGGCGGGGCGCCAGCAGCGCGCCGCCGACCGCGACGACGACCAGCAGCAGGCCCGCCCACGGGACCGTCCCCGGCCCACCGGGGTCGAGCGACAGGATGTCGAGCGCGCCCGCGAACCGCTCGGCCACCGGGGCGCCGGTGCCGTGCAGGAGGATCTCGGGAGCGGTGAGCAGCACCGTCGGCCACGGCAGGAGCAGCAGCACCGGCAGGACGACGATCACGGCCAGGGCCATGGCCCGGCGCCCCGCCGCCCGCGGCGGCGACGGTACGAGCACGAAGCCGACCACCACGACGACGAGCACGAGCGCGTACACGAGCGGCGCGAAGGCGCCCACGACCGCGAGCGCCAGCGCGGTGCCCGCCGCGGTGCTCCACCACGAGCCGCGACGGCCGGAGACGCGGACCCCGCGCAGCACGGCGAGGACGCCGGCGAGCACGAGCGGCAGCAGCACCACGGTGACGACGCCGTCGAGCCGGCCCTGCGCCACCGCGCCCGCCGTGACCCCGAGCAGCGCGTAGACCGCGCCGGCGAGCGCGCGCAGCACCCGGCCGACCCGCAGCTCGCGCGTCGCGAGGTACGCCGAGAGGCCGGCGAGGGGCAGCGCCGCGAGCAGCAGGAGCGACACCGCCGCCGGCGGCCCGCCCAGCGGCGCCACCGGACCCCCGAGCACCCCGACCACGGCCAGCGCGGCGGGCGCCGGCGCGCCGGTGCCGCCGGCGGCCGGGTGCCACGCCGCGAGGTAGGACGACCACAGCTCGCGCAGCCCCGGGACCTCGGCGATCCGCCCGCCGACGAGCGTGAGGCCCAGCCGGGACCACTGCGTCACGAGCGCGACGACCGTCAGGCCGACGACGAGCAGCAACGGCGGGGCCAGCAGGAGCTCGCGCGCGACCCGTCCCGCGGTGACGGGGACGACGACCACCCGCTCGCCGGGCGCGGTCGGGGGGTCCTCCCAGTCCTGGCCGGGCGCGCCGGACCGGCCCTCGGCGCGCGGGGCCGGGGTGGGAGCCGGCCCCACGGGTGCCGCGTCGGCCGGGGCGCGGGGTCCCGGCAGCGCGACCGCCAGGGACTCGCCGGGGCGGCGCAGGCCCGCGGTCCTGCGGGTGCTGCGTGTGCTGCGTGTGCTGCGCGGCAGGGCGGCGCCGACGGCCAGCGCGCCGGGCCCCACGGCCGGGCGCCGGGCGGCGTCCCCGCCGTCGGAGGCGGCGTCCTCGCGCGACTCCCGCTCCGCCCACTCGGGCAGCCGCCCGAGCGAGAGCTCGTCGGCGAGGCGGCCGCGCACGAGCGAGGTCAGCCCGCCGCGCACGGCGTTGCGCAGCCGTGTGGTGCGGCTCGTCAGCAGTCCGCGCAGCTCGCGGGGCAGGGCCGTCGCCCCGGTGCTGCGCCGGCGGCGCGCGTCGGCGAGGTCGGCGATGCCCGGACCGGAGCCGAGCACCCGCGACAGGCCGGCGAGCTCGGCGCCCGCGGCCCGCGCCCGGCGCACGAGCAGCAGGCCCAGGGCGCGGAGCACGGCGAGCACGGGCAGGCGCGCGAGTCCGAGCACGAAGGCGGGCGACGAGCAGTTGGCCAGGAAGGTCCGGATGCCGTGGGCGCGGTCGGTGGCACGGTAGCGATGGTCGACCCCGGCGGTGTCCAGCGGGCGGGTGCGGGCGGAGAGCGCGCGGGCGTGGCGCAGCCGGGCCGAGGGGGCGCAGAGCACGAGACCGCCGGCGCGGTTGACCCGCCAGCCGTAGTCGACGTCCTCGCGCAGCAGGCCCAGGGCCGTGTCGTAGCCGCCGAGCCCGTCCCACTCGCGGCGGCGCATCAGCGAGCCCGCGGACCCGACGGCGAGGACCTCGGAGTTCGTCGCGAACTGGCCCATGTCGAGCTCGTCGGCCCCGATGCCGGTCTGCCGCGACCCCGACGCGTCGATGGACACGCCGGCCTCGACCACGAGCCGGGGCTCGTCCCAGTCGAGGCACAGGGGGCCGAGCACGGCGGCCGACGGCGAGGCGTCGGCGACGGAGAGCAGGACCTCGAGACAGTCCGGGGCCGGGGCGGCGTCGTCGTGCAGGACCCACAGCCAGTCGCCCGACCCCGAGGGGCCTGCGCCCTCGGCGTTGCGGCCCCAGCGCCGGTCGGCGTCGTCGACCGCGGTGTGCACGGCCTCGGCGAACCCGGTGTCGCGGGGCATGCGCAGCACGACGTCGACCTGGTTGCTCGCCGCGAGCAGCCCGGAGGTGCCGTCGGTGGAGCCCGTGTCGACGGCGATCACCCAGCGCGGCCTGCGGGTCAGGCGCGCCAGGGAGTCCAGGGCGGTGGGCAGCCAGAACTCGCCGTCGTGGCACACCAGCACCGCGAGGACGGGCGAGGTTCCAGCCACCGACGAGCCGCCCTTTCCTCGGGCGACCTCCCCGCGGGGCGCCCCTCCACCGGTCCGGCCGCCGAGGGTAGGGCCCCCCGGCGGACTGTCCGGTGCCGGGTCCGTGCCGGGGACGAGGTCAGACGGCGTCGACCGCGTCCATCGTGTCGAACGCCCGACGCTTCAGGCGCCGGCGCTCCCGCTCGGACAGGCCACCCCAGATCCCGAAGCGCTCGTCGTGCCCGAGGGCGTACTCGAGGCACTCCGAGCGGACGTCGCAGCTGTTGCAGATCTGCTTGGCCTCCCGGGTGCTCCCACCCTTCTCGGGGAAGAACGCCTCCGGGTCCGTCTGCGCGCAGAGGGCGCGCTCCTGCCATTCCTGCTCGTCCTCGGTGACCATCGCCAGCTCCGAGAGGACATCCCTCAGAGGAGGCTGCCCCACCGGACCGAAGGCCCTCACTGCATCGCTACCCAGCACCACCGACCCGCTCTCCGCACCGTTCACGGACACCTCCCTCGCCTCGACTCCCCCCGGCCCCCACTGAGTGGACGAGGCGTCGGCCCCGCACCGACGTGTCATCGCGTAGGAATTACACCGGTGTCGTTCCATCCGGGTCAAGCCGGGGGACACGTCCGGCCGCATGTCGCGGCGGGCGGTCGTCACGTGCGGTGAGCGTCACTGCGCTGTCCGTAGCAATGAGCTGTCACCACGCCTTCGAGGCGCCCGCCGGTGATCGGGGAGACTGGATGCGTGACATCCCGCGTCTCGCGCCTGCGCTCGCCGGTCAGCCCCATCTTCCTGGTGCTGGTCGCGCTCACCGTCGCCGGGGGCGCCCTGACGCTCGTGCCCGCCCGGGGGACCGTGATCGGCGGCACGGTCCTGCTGGTCCTGGCCGGGTGGGCGGTCTCACTCTGCCTGCACGAGTTCTCCCACGCGCTCACCGCGGACCGCTGCGGCGACCACTCGGTGCGTGCCCTCGGCTACCTGACCCTGGACATCCGCCGCTACGCCAACATCGGGCTCACGCTCGTCCTGCCGCTGCTGTTCCTCGTCATCGGCGGGATCCCGCTGCCCGGCGGCGCGGTCTGGATCCAGCGGGGCGCGCTGCGGTCGCGGCCGGCGATCAGCGCGGTCTCGTTGGCCGGGCCGATGGCCAACCTCGTGCTCGCCGCCGCGATCGCGATCGGCGTGGCGCTCACGGCCCCGCCCCTGCCGCTGGCCGCGGCCCTGTCGTTCCTGGGGATCATCCAGGTCCTGACGTTCGTGCTGAACCTGCTGCCCGTCCCGGGGCTCGACGGCTGGGGCGTCATCGACCCCTACCTGCGCTACGGGACGCGGGCGGGCGCGGCGCGCATCGCGCCGTTCGCCCCCTTCGCGATCATCCTGCTGCTGTTCCTGATCCCCGGCGCCTCGGCGCTGCTGTTCGCGGCGGCCGAGTGGGTCTTCGCCCTCGTCGGCGGTGACGGGACGCTCGCGCGGCTGGGCAACGTGCAGTTCGCCCGGCTGCTCGGCTGACCGCCTGCTCGACGGGTTCGGGACCGGGAGGACGATCGGGGCATGAAGGTCACCGTTCTCGTCGGCGGGGTCGGCGGCGCCCGCTTCCTGCAGGGCGTCCTGGCCGCCGCCGCACCGGGCGACGCGATCCGTGCGGTGGTCAACGTCGGCGACGACATCTGGCTGCACGGGCTGCGCGTCTGCCCGGACCTCGACACCTGCATGTACACCCTCGGCGCGGGCATCGACACCGAGCGCGGCTGGGGCCGGGCCAAGGAGACCTGGTCGGTCCGCGAGGAGCTCGAGGCCTACGGCGCCGACCCGACGTGGTTCGGGCTCGGCGACCGCGACGTCGCCACCCATCTCGTGCGCACCCGGATGCTGCGGGCGGGCTACCCGCTCTCCCAGGTCACCGCCGCGCTGTGCGACCGCTGGTCGCCCGGTGTGGAGCTCATCCCGGCCAGCGACGACCGGATCGAGACCCACGTCGTCGTCGACGACCCGAACAGTGCCGACGACCCACCCGCCCGCCGGGCCATCCACTTCCAGGAGTGGTGGGTGCGCCACCGCGCGGCCCTGCCGGCGCACTCCTTCGCCTCGGTCGGGCGCGAGCAGGCCACGGCGTGCCCCGCCGCGCTCGCCGCGATCGCCGACGCCGACGTCGTGCTCGTGGCGCCGTCGAACCCCGTGGTCAGCATCCACACGATCGTCGACGTCCCCGCCATGCGGCCCGCGCTGTCCGCCGCGGCGGGCCGGGTCGTCGGGGTGTCGCCGATCGTCGACGGGCACGCGGTGCGCGGGATGGCCGAGGCGTGCCTGACGGCGGTGGACGTGCCGGTCAGCGCCGAGGGCGTCGGGCGCTGGTACGGCGCGCGCACCACCGGCGGCCTGCTCGACGGGTGGCTCGTCGCCCCGGGCGACGGGGCCGAGGTGCCGGGCGTCGAGGTCCGCGAGGTGCCGCTGATGATGACCGACCCGGACGCCACGGCGGCGATGGTGCGCGCGGCCTACGAGCTCGCCGGCGTCCGCGGAGCGGAGCGGAGCCGGACCGTCGATGGCAGCTGATCACGCCTCCGACGGGCTGACCCTCTGGGGCGTCCCCGGTCTGCCGGAGTTCCGCCCCGGCGACGACCTCGCCGGCGCGCTGGCCGATGCCCTCGCCGGCTCGCTCGCCGACGGCGACGTGGTGGTCGTGACGTCGAAGGTGCTCTCGAAGGTCGAGGGCCGCCTCGTGCCGGTGCCCACCGATCCCGACGAGCGCGACGCCGCCCGCCGCGCGCTGGTCGACCGCGAGACCGTGCGGCTGCTCGCCACCAAGGGCCGCACCAAGATCGTCGCCAATCCCCTGGGGATCGTGCAGGCCGCCGCGGGGATCGACGCCTCGAACGTCGCCGGCGACGAGGTCGCGCTGCTCCCCGAGGATCCGGACGCCTCGGCCGCCGCCCTGCGCGCGGCGCTGCGCGAGCGGCTCGGCGTGGACGTGGCCGTGGTCGTCACCGACACCATGGGCCGCACCTGGCGCGTCGGGCAGACCGACGCCGCGATCGGCGCCGCCGGGCTGGAGGTCGTGCACGCCTACGGCGGTGCCGTCGACAGCCAGGGCAACGAGCTCGTGGTCACCGAGGTCGCCGTCGCCGACGAGGTCGCCGCGGCCGCCGACCTCGTCAAGGGCAAGCTCGGCGGCGTGCCCGTCGCCGTGGTGCGCGGCCTGCCCTCCTCCCTGCGGTCGGAGACGGCGCGGGGTCGCGACCTCGTGCGGTCGGTCGACGAGGACCTGTTCTGGCTCGGGACGGACGAGGCGCTCGCGCGGGGGCGGCGCGAGGCGGTGCCGGCGCGACGCTCGGTGCGCGCGTTCGCCGACACCCCGGTCGATCCCGAGGCGCTGCGCCGGGCCGGCGCCGCGGGCCTCACCGCGCCCGCCCCGCACCACACCCGCCCGGTGCGTTTCGTGCGCCTGGTGTCGCCGGAGCTGCGCGTCCGGCTGCTCGACGCCATGGCCGAGGCGTGGCGCGCCGACCTGCGCGGCGACGGGTTCTCCCCCGACGCGATCGAGCGCCGTGTCGCCCGCGGCGACCTGCTGCGTACCGCGCCCGAGGTCGTGCTGCCGTTCCTCGTCCCCGAGGGTGCACACGCCTACCCCGACGCGCGCCGGGCCGCGGCCGAGCACACGATGTTCACCGTCGCCGGCGGCGCCGCCGTCGGGAGCCTGCTCGTCGCCCTGGCCGCCGAGGGGCTGGGGTCGTGCTGGGTGTCGTCGACGATCTTCGCGCCGGAGATCGTGCGCGAGGTGCTCGACCTGCCCGCCGACTGGGAGCCCCTGGGCGCCGTCGCGATCGGGCACCCCGCGTCCGAGCCGCCGCCGCGGGGCGGACTGGCCGTCGACGACCGGTGGGTGGAGCGATGACGGACACGCAGCGGACGCTGGCGTCCACCACGCGCGCGGCCGTCTCGACGGCCGCCGTGCACGCCGACGCCCGCGAGGTCCTGGGCCGGTGGCGGGCCGGGACGCGCGAGCTGGAGTCGGTGCGCCTGGGGCTGGTGTCCTACCTCGCCGCCCGCCCCGACGCGTGCTCGCGCTCCTGCGCGCCCGGTCACCTCACGGCCTCGGCGCTCGTCCTCGACGCCGCGGGCGAGCGGGCGCTGCTGACCCTCCACCCCCGGGTCGGGGCGTGGATCCAGCTCGGCGGGCACATCGAGCCGGAGGACACGACCCTCGCCGGTGCCGCGCTGCGCGAGGCGGAGGAGGAGTCGGGGATCGAGGGCCTGACCCTCGACCCCGAGCCCCTGCACGTCGAGATCCACGCCCTGACCTGCTCGCTCGGCGTCCCCACCCGCCACCTCGACGTCCGCTTCGTCGCCCACGCCCCGCCCGGCGCCGTCGAGGCGATCAGCGACGAGTCGCTGGACCTGCGCTGGTGGCCGCTGGCGGAGCTCCCGGACGAGGTCGCGTTCGGCCGGTCGCTGGTCCGTGCCGCTCCGGGTCGGAACCGCTCCTGACGATGCTTCGGTTTCCGAAGCATCGTCACCACCGACGCGGGCTCCGGGTCAGTAGCTCCGGTAGTCCTTCGGCGAGAAGCGCGGCCCGAAGCGGGGCCGGCGGAACCCGGAGGCCTCGATGTAGCGCACCGCCCGCTGGCGCTGGGGGGCGTAGCAGGCCAGGACCTCGAGCATCCCGTCGTCGTCGAGCTTGCGCCCCACCAGGGCCCAGCCGACGGTCGAGGGAATGTGGAAGTCGCCGACGCTCACCGCGTCCGGATCCCCCCAGGAGCGCTGGGCGACCTCGGCGGCGGTCCACACGCCGATCCCCGGGATCTTCATCAGCAGCGCGCGCCCGGCCTCGCCCCGCAGCTCCGCGGCCTTCTCCAGGCGGTGGGCGACCGTCGCCGACGCGAGGATCGCCCGGCGCCGCGACTGGTCGACGCCCGCGCGGTGCCACTCCCAGTCGGGGACCTCGCGCAGGCGCCGCGGCGTCGGCGGGAGCTTCATCCGGCGCGGGCAGGGGCCCGGGGCGTCCTCGCCGAACCGCCAGCACAGCTCGCGCCACGACCGGCGGGCCTCGGTGCCGGTGACCTTCTGCTCGAGGATCGCGGGCACCAGCAGATCCCACACCGTGCGTGTGCCGCCGAGGCGCAGGCCCGGCATGCGCCGCCGGGTCTCGGCGACGAGCGGGTGGTGGCCGACGAAGCCGGAGTCGTCGTCCTCGGCACCCAGCAGCATCGGCACGCCGTCGACGGCCCACTGCGCGCCCGGACCCCAGGCGCGGGCCCGGACCTCCCCGTCGCGCCGCGAGATCGCGAGCGTGGCGGGACCGTCGGGGGTCGGCGTCGAGCGCCAGATCTCCCCACCTTCGCTCCCCTCCAGCTCCATGTGGAAGGTCGGGTCGCCCCGCCCGCGTCGCAGCGGCGCGAGCAGCGCCCGCACGTCGAGGACGAACTCCGGCCGCCACACCCGTTCCGCGGCGGCAGCGAGGACCTCAGGCACCACCCGAGAATCGCAGACCGCCGTCCGGGACGACGAGTCCGGGCCAGACGCGCAGCCCGGCCAGCAGCTCGCAGGACGCCCCGATCGAGGCGCCGTCGCCGACGACCGCGTCGCGCACCACCGTGTCGTCGCCGATCGACGCGCCGGGACCGATCACCGAGCGCTCGATCACGGCGCCGTCGCCGATCCGGGCGCCGTCCATGAGCACCGATCCGGAGACCCGGCTGCCGTCGCCGATCTGCACGTCGGCACCCACCGTCGTGCCGTCCGTGAGCGACGCCGACGGCGCCACCTTCGCCCCGGCCAGCAGCAGCGCGGTGCCGACGGGGCCGGGCAGCGCGGCGGTGGGCGCCGCCCCCTGGACGAGGTCGGCGCTGCCGCGGACGAAGGACGCGGGGGTGCCGAGGTCGAGCCAGTACGACGACTCGACGTGGGCCTGCAGGCGCCGGCCGCTCTCGAGCAGCCCGGGGAACGTCTCCCGCTCGACCGACACCGGGCGCCCGGAGGGGATCGCGTCGAGCACGTCGCGGCGGAAGACGTAGCAGCCGGCGTTGACCTGGTCGGTCGGCGGCGTGAGCGTCTTCTCCAGGAACGCCAGGACGCGCCCGTCGTCGTCGGTGGGCACGCAGCCGAACGCGGTCGGGTCGGGGACCCGCACGAGGTGCAGGGTCGCGTCCGCGCCCGCGGCCCGGTGCTCGGCGACGACGGCGCGGACGTCGACGCCGGAGAGGATGTCGCCGTTGAACACGACGACCTCGTCGTAGCCGGGCTCCAGCGCGTCCGCGGCGAACCGGATGCCGCCGCCGGTGCCCAGCGGCTCCGGCTCGGGACGGCACTCGAGCTCGAGCCCCTCCAGCCCGCCGGTGGCCTGGTCGCCGAGGAACGCCTCGAAGACCTCCGCCCGGTAGGCCGTCCCGAGCACGACGCGGCGGATCCCGGCCGCCGCGATCCGCGACAGCAGGTGGGCCAGGAACGGCACCCCGGCCGTCGGCAGCATCGGTTTCGGTGTGGTCAGCGTCAGCGGCCGCAGCCGGCTCCCCTGACCGCCGACGAGGACGACCGCGGCCGTCCGGGCCGGGTCGATCTCGACGGTGTGATCTGCGGTGTGATCTGCGGTGCGATCTGCCGCGTGTCCCGCCGTACGCCCTGTCGTGTCCCCCGAGTGCTCCACTCGAGACCCCCCTCGTCGATGACGAATCGTGACCGAGGGCGATAGTGTGGACCCTCCCGGGGCCGCCGACGGCAGTGACCCGGAACGGACCCGCCCGTCGGGGGAACGAGCAGGAGGGTCGTGGTGGCCTCGAATGCGTGGGAGCGTGCCCAGGACGCCATCGCGCACGCCTCCCAGCGGGCCACGGAGCGTGACGAAGATGTGATCACGCCGGACAACGCCGAGTCGCCGTTCGACGCCTCCGCCACCACCGTCCTCCCGGGCGGGCTGGCCGCCCGTCGCGGCGTCCCGGTCGACCCGGAGCTCACCCAGCGGCTGCCGCAGAACAACGGCGGCCGCCGCACCAACGGCCACCACCGGCGGCCCGACGAGGACGACCGCGGCGCCCACGACGACAGCGAGGCCCGCACCGTGCGCTTCGGCACCGGTCCGACGCACCCGGGGACCTCGCCGTTCCCCGCCAGCCCGTTCACCTCCGGCCCCTTCCCCGCCGGCGACGACGGCGCACAGGCCGGGAGCCCGCAGGAGACGCCGCGGCGCCCGTGGTGGCGCCGCCTGTTCGGCGGCTGACCGCGATCAGGGTGCCGCGCGCACCCCGGTGCGGGCGCGCAGCCCCAGCCCCACCCGCAGGCCGAACCGCACCGGGGCCCAGCGCGCGCCGCGGTAGCGGTCGGCGAGGAAGCGGTAGGCGCTGCGGTGGTGCTCGGCGAGCATCCGGGACGACGTGGGGGCGTCGCGCTCGGTGGCGTGCCCGCCGGTGTGCACGACCTCGGCGTCGGGGACGTAGACGTTCAGCCACCCCGCGCGGCCCAGCCGGTCGCCGAGGTCGACGTCCTCGAAGTACATGAAGTAGCGCGGGTCGAAGCCGTCGACGGAGTCCCAGGCCTCGCGGCGCAGCAGGACGCACGAGCCCGACAGCCAGCCCGCGGTGCGCTCGGCGACCGAGCCCTCCTGGCGGTAGGAGCGCGTCCAGGGGTTCGCCGGCCACACCGCCGCGAACAGCGCGTGGCCGGCACCGCGGCCCAGCGACGGCTGCAGGCGCGCCGACGGGTAGACCTCGCCCCCGGTGCGGATGAGCGGCCCGAGCGCGCCCGCCCGCGGCCAGCGGTCCCCGGCCTCGATCAGCGTGTCGAGCGCGCCGGGGTCGACGACGATGTCGGGGTTGGCGACGAGCACCCAGCCGACCTCGGCCGGCAGCCCCGCGACGCCGCGGTTGGCGGCCGCGCCGTAGCCCACGTTCTCGCCGATGCGCAGCAGCTCGACCCGCTCGTCGGCGGCCGCCGCGGCCTCGGGGGCCCCGTCGACCGAGCCGTTGTCGGCGAGCACCACCCGGTACGGGCGCGTCGTGGCCTTCTCCAGGGACGTCAGGAGCTCGGCGAGGGAGTCGCCCGGCGAGTAGGTCACGCAGACGACGGCCAGTCCGGAGCCGTAGGGGGCGGTCACGGGATCGGTCGCGACGGGATCGGGCACGGCCCGCATTGTGGCCGACTCAGTCGTCCCACTCGTCGACCAGCCCGCGGTACTCGGCCTCGAGCACCGCCAGAGCGTCCGGGTCGCCGCGCCAGGCCGCCTCCTCGAAGAACGGCTGGGCCTCCTCGGTGCGCCCGTGGTCGTAGAGGAAGCGCGCGAGGTGGAACGCGGCGCCGGGCTCCTTGACCTCGTGGGCCCGGCGCAGCTGCTCCTCGGCGCCCTCCGGATCGCCGCGCCGGTCGCGCAGGAACCAGCCGTAGTAGATGTGCGCGCACGCCCCGCCGCCCGCCGCGGCCTGCCGGTAGAGCTCCTCGGCCTCGTCGACGCGGTCCTCCGCGAGCCGGCAGTCGGCGAGCGCGACGAGTGTGGAGGGCTTGGCGTCGTCCCGGTACGCCTCCGCGAGCTCGGTGGCCGTGAACGGGTCGTCGAGCTCCTCGAGGTGCAGGGCCACGAGGTTCAGCGGGGCGAGGTCGTCGCCGAGCCGGGCCGCGCGGTCCAGGACGTACGCGGCCTCCTGGGTGCGGCCGCGACCGCGCAGGAAGACGCCGTAGTCGTTCATCGCGTCGGGGTGGCCGCCGTCGATCCCGACGAGGAACGCCGCCTCCGCGCCCTCGTGGTCGCCGAGCGCCTCGAGCGTCTCGCCCAGCAGACCGGCGAGGTCGCTGCGCCCGCGGGCGTGTACGGCCGGGGTGAGGACCTCGACGGCCTCGCGACGCTCGCCGTGGTCGAGGTGGGCGTCGGCGAGCAGACCGGGTGCGGAGTGCTCACCGCTGGCGTGGGCCCGCCGGAGCAGGGCCACGAGGTCCTCGTGGTGCTCGTCCTGGTCGTCGCCCGGCGCGGCCCGGAGCGCGCGCGCCTGGGCGCAGAGGGGTTCGTCCGCGGAGTCCGATCCCGACGAGGTGGTCGTCCCCGGCGCGGCCTGCTCCGTCATCGCCTCAGGGTGTCACGCGAGGGCGCTCATACCCAGGAACTCAGAGCCGTGGACCGCTCGAGGTGTCGTCGGCGGACGGCAGGGTCATCGGCCAGTACCGCCAGGAGTTCGGCGTCGGGACCGACGAGGCCGTCGGGCCCGCGAGGCGCGCCGCGCGGCGGTCACTGCGCCGTCGCTCGGCCTGCCACCGCTCGTCCCGGGCCACGCGGGCACGCAACCGATGACGCTCACGCCCGGCGTCGATCACCAACCACACGGCGACGAGACCGAGCAGCGCGAGGAGCACCGTCTCCACAGCCATGGCCGCTCAACGCGCGACGGTGCGCCGAGGACACGAAAATGACACCGATGGGATTAACGAGCAGGGCCGTTCAGTCCGGCAGGAGGTCCGGATGGCGGACGACGGCGGCGTGCAGGGCGTCCCGCCAGGGTGGTAGCGGCGCGAGGCCGGCCGCGCGCCACGAGGCGTCCGAGAGCACCGACCAGGCCGGACGCGGCGCGGGGCGCGGGAACGACGCGGTGTCGCACGGCCGCACCCGCGACGGGTCGGCACCCATCTCCTCGAGCACGGCCCGGGCCAGGCCGCACCAGGTCGTCGCCCCGCCGCCGGCCGCGTGCCGCGTCCCCGGGGGCGCGGCGGAGCGGGCGAGGGCGAGCAGGCCGTCGGCGAGGTCGCCGGCCCAGGTCGGCGAACCGTGCTGGTCGTCGACGACGGTCAGGGTGTCGCGCTCGCGGGCGAGCCGGGCGATCGTGCGGACGAAGTTCGCCCCGGTCGGGCCGTAGACCCACGCGGTCCGGACGATCTGGTGGGCGCCGGGCAGGGCCGCGCGCACCCGCTCCTCACCCGCGAGCTTGCTGCGGGCGTAGACGCCCTCCGGGCCGACGGGGTCGTCCGGCTCCAGGGGGCGGCGCGCGCCGCCCGGCAGCGGCCCGAGGACGTAGTCGGTGGAGACGTGGACCATCGTCGCGCCGACCTCGGCGCACGCCGCCGCGAGCAGGCCGGGCGCCTCGGCGTTCACGGCCCAGGCGTCGGCAGCCGCCTCGGGATCGGTCTCGGCGCGGTCCACCGCGGTGAACGCGGACGCGTTCAGCAGCACCGCAGGCCCGTCGCCCGAGCCCAGCCCGCCGTGCACCGCGTCGCGGACGGCCACCGGGTCGGTGACGTCCAGCTCCGCCCGCGTCACGGCGACGACCCCGCCCGACGCCCAGCCGGCCGATGGGGCGTCGGGCGGGGTCAGCCGTGCGACGAGCTCGCTGCCCAGGGCTCCGCCGGCCCCGGTCACCATCCACCGCACAGGAACCCCCCACCCGTCGATCACTCACAGGGAGTCTCCCACCGGTCACGGAGGGCACCGGACGCGGCGGGTCACCGCCGGTGCGTCCCGTCCGCCGTGAGAGCCCCTGCTCGGGAGCGGATTCCCGATCGAGGGCTGACCCGCCGTGTCCACGACGCGCCGACGGGCCGTCGGACGGGTGAGAAGCCCCGAACCGGTCGGGCGCCGTCTAATCTGCGATCCGGACGTCCTCCCGGGCCGCGCAACGCCGGTGACCAGGGATCGCGTGCCCCGGACCGATCCGGTCGCCGGGGTGCTGCGGACGCCGGGGCGAGACATGGACGAGATCGAGGGCGGCCCGTGGGCCCGCACGTGGAGGGAGGCCGGGCCGATGAACGACGACGAGCCCGGCCAGACCCGTCCCGAACAGGCCCGTCCCGAACAGCCCCGTCCCGAACAGCCCCGTCGCGATCCGGCCCGCCGCTACGGGCCCACCGCCGCCCGCCGTAGCCCCGGTCGTGCGGGCGGGCCGCCCGACGTGGACGTCGACCCCACCGTCCCCGAGCGCGAGCCGGTCCGTCGGGAGCCCGAGCGCGGCGGGGCCCGCCTTCGCCGCCGCGACCTCGCGGAGCTCTCGACCCCGTCGGTCGAGGTGCGGGGGTCGGCACGGTCCGCCCCGGGGACGACCAAGGCCCGGGCACGGCGCCCCGACGGCGCGGTCCCGCCCGACGACCGCCCCCGCCGCCCGGCTCCCCCGCCCCGGGACCGCGACCCGCGCGACCGTGACCCCCGCGACCGCGACCCCCGCGAGACCCGCGCGCTGCGCGAGCGTGAGCGCGACCGCCGTCCGGGGTCCCCGCCGCCGCGGGCCCCGCGCCCGCCCGCCCCGGGCCGCGGCGACCTCCCGCCCGAGCGCGGCCGGCGGTCGATCGGGCGCACGCTGCGCCTCGCGATGATCGTGCTCTCGGTGCTCGTGTTCGCCCTGTCCGGCACGGCGTGGGCGGCGCTCTCGGGCTCCATGGGATCGTCCGGGGCGCTCGGCGACGGCCCCGTCGGGGACGCCGCGGACGGCGCCACCGACATCCTGCTCGTCGGGGTCGACAGCCGCACCGACGCGCAGGGCCAGGCGCTGCCCGACGACGCGCTGCGGGCGATCGGCGCCGGCGCCGCGGACGGCGTGGTCAACACCGACACGATGATCCTGGTGCGGGTGCCCAACGACGGCAGCCGCGCGGTGGCCTTCTCGATCCCGCGCGACAGCTACGTCTCGATCCCCGGGGCCTTCCGCCGGGACAAGATCAACTCGGCGTACCCCGGCGCGAAGGCCGACGAGGCCAACCGGCTGGTGCAGTCCGGCGTCACCGACCCGCGCGAGGTCGACGTCCGCTCCTCCGAGGCGGGTCGCCAGGAGCTGGTGCGCGCGGTCGCCGACCTCACGGGGCTGACCGTCGACCACTACGCCGAGGTCAACCTCATGGGCTTCTACACGCTGACCAACGCCATCGGCGGGGTCGACGTGTGCCTCAAGAACCCTGTCGACGACGAGCTCTCCGGCGCCCGCTTCCCCGCGGGCCCGCGCACCGTCGCCGGGCACGACGCGCTCGCCTTCGTCCGCCAGCGCCACGGCCTGCCCAACGGCGACCTCGACCGGATCCGGCGCCAGCAGGCGTTCCTCGCGTCGATGTCCCGCAAGATCCTCTCCAGCGGCACGCTCGCCGACCCGCTCACCCTGGCCCGGCTGCTCGACGCCGTCCGCGGGTCCGTGGTCCTCGACGGCAACTGGGACCTCCTGCGCTTCGGCCAGCAGATGCAGGACGTCAGCGGCGGCGCCGTCGCGTTCCTGACCATCCCCACCCAGGGCACGCAGAACATCGACGGCCGCGGCGACGTGGTGGCCGTCGACCCCACCGCCGTCCAGCGGTTCGTCGCCGACGCCATCGGCCCCGAGAACTCGGCCGCCGAGGACGACGGGCCGGCGCCGAGCACCATCCCCGTGGACGTGCGCAACGCCTCGGGCGCGGAGGGCGCCGCGGCCCGCGTCGTCGCGGTCCTGTCCGCGCAGGGGTACGCGCGCACGGTCGCCGGCAACGCCGAGGCGCCGGCCCCGCGCTCCGAGGTGCTGTTCGGTCCCGCCGGCGACGCCGCGGGCGCCCGCGTGGCGCGCAGTCTCGGCGACCTGCCGGCGCGCTTCGACCCCGCGGTGCCACCGAACTCGGTGCGCGTCGTGCTCGGCAACGACTACGACGGCCCCGGCGCGGCGCCGCCCCAGGCCACGGGTCTGGGTGGCCTGGGCGGCTCCGGCGGCGAGTCCTCGAACGGGCTCTCGGGCACCGCGGAGACCCCCGCGCCTGTGCCCCCGCCGCAGCCGGCGATCACCGCCGAGGGCGTCGCCTGCGTCGACTAGGCCCACCGACGGCCCACCGATACCGTCGCGCCCGATGACCGTGACCGACGCCCTGCTGAACCCCGTGCTCGCGGCCGACGCCGCGCGCCCCCTGATCACCTTCTACGACGACGCCACCGGCGAGCGGATCGAGCTCTCGGGGGCGACGTTCGGCAACTGGGTCGCCAAGACCGCCAACCTGCTGCGCGACGAGTGCGACGTCGAGCCGGGCACGACCGTGGCCGTCCTGCTGCCGGCGCACTGGCAGGCCGCCGCGGCCCTGTGCGCGATCTGGTGGTGCGGCGCGGAGGCCGTCGCCGACCCCGCGGGCGCCGATGTCGCCCTCGCCACCGAGGACACGCTCGACGCCGCGGCCGGCGCCGGCCTGGTCGTCGGGTTCTCCCTCGACGCGTTCGGGCGGGGCCTCGGGGACGGGCTGCCGTCCGGAGCCGTCGACTACGCGACCGAGGTCCGCCTGCAGGGCGACCACTTCGACCCGCTGACCCCGGTGCCCGACGACGCCCCCGCGCTCGCCGGGGTCGACGTCGCGGGCGTCGTCGCGGGCGCCCGGAGGCGCGCCGCCGAGCTCGGCCTCGGCCCGGACGACCGCGTCCTCAGCACCGCCGCCTGGCCCGTCACGAGCACCGGCGGCCTCGTCGACGGCTTCCTGGCCGTGCTCGCCGCGGGGGCCTCGCTGGTGCACGTCCGCCACCCCGCCGGCGACCAGGAACGGCGCGCGGGGACCGAGAAGGTCACCAGGGTCCTCGACGCGTGATCACCACCGAGATCACCCCCGAGCTGGTGCGCGGGGCGCTCGAGCTGGAGCCCACCGCCGACGGCCTGCGCCCGCACCGCCTGCCCGGCCGGGCCCGCGCGCAAGCAGATGGGCAGCTCCTCATGGCGGAGGCGCAGCCGTCGGGGGTGCGGCTGGTCCTGCGCACGCGGGCGTCGGTCGTCGAGCTGGACACGCTGCGCACCCGCGTCGGCTACCGGGGCCTGCCGCTGCGCCCCGACGGCGTCTACGACCTGCACGTCGACGGCCGGCTCGTCGCCCGCGCGGGGACCTCGGGCGGGCGGGTCCTGCGTCTCGACCCGACCACGGGCGCGGCGGAGACCGAGCCCGGGCCGGCGGGCACGGTCCGGTTCGACGGACTGCCCGAGCACGACAAGGAGGTCGTGGTCTGGCTCCCGCACACCGAGATCACCGACCTCGTCGCCCTGCGCACCGACGCTCCGGTCACGGTGCCGCCCGCGCAGCGCCCGGTCTGGCTGCACCACGGCAGCTCGATCAGCCACGGCTCGAACGCCGCGAGCCCGTCGACGACCTGGCCCGCCCTCGCGGCCGCGGCGGGCGGCGTCGAGCTCGTCAACCTGGGCTTCGGCGGGAGCGCGATGATCGACCCGTTCGTCGCCCGGGCGCTGCGCGACACCCCCGCCGACCTCATCAGCATCAAGATCGGCATCAACCTCGTGAACGCGGACGTCATGCGCCGGCGCGCCCTCGGCCCCGCGCTGCACGGGTTCCTCGACACGATCCGCGAGGGCCGCCCGACGACGCCGTTGCTCGTCGTGTCCCCGATCCTGTGCCCGATCCACGAGGACACCCCCGGCCCGGGCGCCGTCGACCTCGACGAGCACGGGGCCATGTCGTTCCGCGCGACGGGCGACCCCGCCGAGGTCCCCGCCGGGCGTCTCACGCTGCGGGTGATCCGCGAGGAGATCGAGCGCGTCCTCGCCCAGCGGATCCCCGACGACCCGCTTCTGCACCACCTCGACGGCCTCGAGCTCTACGGGGAGGCCGACGCCGCCGAGCTGCCGCTGCCCGACCGTCTGCATCCCGACGCGGCCACCCACGTCCGGATCGCCGACCGTTTCGCCGCCCGCGTCTTCGCGCCCGGCGGGCCGTTCGCCTGACCCCCATACCCCCGACACGACGACACCGGACCCGGCGGGTGCCGGATCCGGTGTCGGGTCGTGCTGCGTCGTGCGGGTGGGGCCGGGATCAGATCAGGGCTGGCCCTGGTATCCCTGCTGCTGCGGGTAGCCACCCTGCTGCGGGTAGCCGGGCGCCTGCTGCGGGGCGCCGCCCTGCGGGTAGCCGCCGCCCATGGCGTCCTGCTTCGGGTCCATGCCGTACTGGTTGGGGCCGCGGGTGCCCTCGATGCAGTAGAACACCAGGAGGACGATGCCGCCGACGATCGGGATGAGGCCGATCAGCAGCCACCATCCGGTGCGGTCGGTGTCGTGGAGCCGGCGGACGGCGACCGCGAGAGACGGGATCAGCACGCCGAGCGAGTAGAGGCCGCTCAGCAGACCCCCTCCGAACTGGAACCCGGTACCGGTCGAGGCGAAGCTCGCCGTGCCGATCAGCACGTCGATGAGGGCCAGCACGACGTAGGCGATGGCGTTGAACAGGACGAACATCCAGAATTCGGTGCGACGCGCACGCCCGCTGAAGTCGGCGTACTGCTTGAGCACCTTCAGGTACCACTGCATGGGGAGACCTCTCACGGAGCGTGGGCGGGGCCGCTCCGTTCTGGCGGTCCCTTTCGCCCGGCTAGACTAGCTACTCTCACGCTCCGTGAGGAGTACCCCGAACGGGTTACTTCTTGAGGAGGCTCCTGGCCATGACCATGCGCTGGATCTGGTTGGTGCCCTCGTAGATCTGCGTGATCTTGGCGTCGCGCATCATCCGCTCGACCGGGAAATCGACCGTGTAGCCGGCGCCACCGAAGAGCTGCACCGCGTCGGTGGTCACCGACATCGCGGTGTCCGAGGCGAAGCATTTCGAGGCCGACGCGATGAGGCCCATGTTCTTCACGCCGCGCTCGGCCCGGGCGGCGGCGGCGTAGACGAGGTGCCGCGCGGCCTCGGTGTTCATCGCCATGTCGGCGAGCATGAACTGGACGCCCTGGAACTCGGCGACGGCCTTGCCGAACTGCCGGCGCTCGCGCACGTAGTCGACCGACGCGTCGAGCGCGCCCTGCGCGATGCCGACCGCCTGCGCGCCGATGGTGGGCCGGGTGTGGTCGAGCGTGGCGAACGCCGTCTTCAGCCCCGTGCCGGGCTCGCCGATGATGCGGTCGCCCGGGATGCGGCAGTTCTCGAAGTAGATCTCGGTGGTGGGCGAGCCCTTGATGCCGAGCTTGTGCTCCTTCGGACCCACGGAGAAGCCGGGGTCGTCCTTGTGCACCACGAACGCGGAGATGCCGTTGGCGCCCTTGTCGGGGTCGGTCTTGGCCATGACCGTGTACCAGTCGGAGATGCCGCCGTTGGTGATCCAGCATTTGGTGCCGTTGAGCACCCAGTCGTCCCCGTCCTGCTGGGCGCGGGTGCGCATCGAGACCGTGTCCGAGCCGGCCTCGCGCTCGGAGAGGGCGTAGCTGATCATCGACTCGCCCGAGGCGATGGTCGGGAGGACCTGCTGCTTGAGCTCCTCGGAGCCGCTCAGGATGATCGGCATCGAGCCCAGCTTGTTCACCGCGGGGATCAGCGACGCCGACGCGTCGACGCGCGCGATCTCCTCGATGACCATGCAGGCCACGATCGAGTCGCCGCCCTCGCCCCCATAGGCCTCCGGGATGTGGATCGCGTGGAACCCCGCCTGCACGAGGGCCGTGCGGGCCTCCTCCGGGAACCGGGGCGTCTGGTCCACCTCGAACGCGTGGGGCGCGATCTCCTTCTCGGCGAGCGCCCGGACCGACTCACGCAGCGCGTCGCGCTCCTCGCCGAGGCTGTACAGGTCGAAATCCGGGTCCACAGCGATCCTCCATAGGACGTGCCCTTGCTCTGACTGCAGCGCGACCTCACGATACTCGGACGTCCGACCATCGTGGCCCTCGAACGACCCCGGAGGACTGTGGCCCCGGCTACGCTCCGCCCGCACCGTCACCTCCACAACCCCGAGGTGCGAGGAGGCCGGATGAGGGCGCTGCTGGTCACGGCGGGCTCGCGGGGAGACGTGGCACCGTTCCTCGCGCTGGCGCGCCACGGGGTCGCCCGGGGCGACGAGGTGCACCTCGCGGTCACGCGCGAGGCCCGCGACGACGCCGCCCGCACGGGCGCCGTCGTGCACGGTCTCGACGGCGACTTCGCCGCGCTCATCGCGACTCAGGGCACCTCGCCGTGGACGGCGCTGCGGACGTACCGGACGACGATGGCGCCGATGCTCGCGGCCATCGAGCGCTCCGCGGTCGCCGCGGCGCTCGCCGCGGCGCCGGACGTGCTGCTCACCCACCCGAAGATCCTCACGGCCGGCGCGATCGCGGCCCGCCGGGGACGGCCGTGGGTGCGCGCGGAGATCGTGCCGACGCTGACGCCCACCCGCGACTTCCCCGCCGCAGGCCTCCCGGTCCCCGACGTCCCGGCCCTGAACCCCCTGACCTTCCGCGCGCTCGCCGCCGGCGCCCGGCTCGGCGAGCGCGCGGCCCGGCGGCGCGTCGAGCGCGACATCGGACCGTTGCCGCCCGGCGCCGCCCCGACCCGCACCGTCGTACCGGTCAGCCCCGTCCTGCTGCCCCGGCCGGACGACTGGCCCGCCACGACCGTCGTCACCGGGCGCTGGGTGGACCCGCCGGACGGGACCGCCGGCCCGCCCGACCCCGAGCTCGACGACTTCCTCGCCGCCGGCGACGTGCACTACGCGGGCTTCGGCTCGATGGCGCGCGGCGACCCGCGCGCCCGGGCCCGCACGATCGTCGGCGTCCTGCGCGCCCGCGGTGCACGGGTCCTGCTGGTCACGGGGTGGGGCGGGCTCGAGGTGCCCGACGACCTCGCCGGTCCGGACGTGCTCGTCCGCCGGTCCGTCGACCACGCGTCGGTGCTGCCGCGCTGCGCCGCCGCGCTCCACCACGCCGGCGCGGGGACCGCCCACGCCGTGGTGGCCGCGGGCGTGCCGTCGGTGCCCGTGCCGATGTTCGCGGACCAGCCCTTCTGGGCGCGGCGGCTGCACACGGCCGGGCTGGCGGCGCCGCCCGTGCCGGCCGGGCGTCTCACCGGCGCGCGGCTGGACCGTGCCCTCGACGCCCTTCCGCCCCGCACAGACCTGGCCGGTCCCGCCGCTCGGATGGCGGCCGAGGACGGGGTCGGCGCGGCGTGGGCGGTGCTCGAGGAGACGGCGGGCCTCAGGCGGCCGTGACCGGGGCCCGGCGGGCGAAGTCGGGGGCACGCTCGGGGCGCAGGCCGACCCCGATGAGGTAGGCCGGAACAGCCGTCGCGGACGGGAACGCCGCGGCGATGCGGCGCACGATCCGCGGCGGGCCCGCCATCCGCCCCTCGAGGGCCGGCGTCACGATCGCCCGGTGCAGGAGGCGCTGGAGCGTCTGCACGGCGATCGTCGGCAGCAGGCGGCGACGGCGCACGCGGTCGAGGTCGGTACCGGTGACCCGTCGCCCGAGCAGCGGCTCCGCCAGCAGGGTCGCGGTGGCGACGGCGTCCTGCACCGCGAGGTTGATCCCCACCCCGCCGATCGGCGACATCGCGTGCGCGGCGTCGCCGATGCACAGGAGCCCGTCGACGTGCCAGCGACGCAGCCGGTCGAGGCGCACGTCGAGGAACCTGACATCGTCCATGCTCTCGAGGGCCTCGAGGCGGTCGGCGAGGTCGGGTGCGAGGTCCGCGACGTCGGCGCGGAAGGCCTCGATCCCCGCGGCACGGACCTCCGCGTCACGACCCTTGACCGTGAGGTAGCCGACCTGGAGGTAGCCCTCCCGCGGGATCACCACGGCCATACGCCCCGGCCCGATACGCGGGATGAGCGCGGGGCGGTCCTCGACGTCGTGCCGGGGCAACCGGAACCACCAGGCGTCCATGGGGCACGGGTACTCGACCACCTCGAGGCCCGCCCGGGCGCGCGCCGTCGAGCCGCGTCCGTCGCAGGCCACCGTGAGGTCCGCGGCGAGCTCTCCGGTCGTGCCGTCCGCGGTCCGGTACGCCACCCCGGTGACGCGTCCCGTGGCGTCGCGACGCAGGTCGGTGACCTCGGTGCTGCGGCGCAGCGTGAACGTCGGCTCGGCCTCGGCCGCGTCGGCGAGCAGGTCGAGGAGGTCCCACTGCGGGACCATCGCGACGTAGGGGTGGGTGACGCGGCCCGCGAGCCGGCGGAAGTCGCCGACCACCAGGCTCTCCCCGTCCCCGTCCCCGTCCCCGACCGGGAACGCGACCTCCTCCATCCGGCTCTGCGGCAGGGCGTCGAAGCGCTCCCCCAGGCCGAGCTCGTCGAGCAGGTCGAGCGTCGTCGGGTGGACGGTGTCGCCGCGGAAGTCCCGCAGGAAGTCCGCGTGCTTCTCGAGCACGGTGACCTCGACCCCGCCCCTGGCCAGCAGCAGCCCGAGCACCATCCCCGCCGGGCCGCCCCCGACCACGCAGCACGTCGTGCGCTCCACGGTCCCCACCCCATCTCCTGATCTCAACGTCTGTTGAATCCGAGTGTGCGCGCGTCCGCGCACGAAATCAACGGGTGTGGAAAAACGGGTAGGGTCGGGCACGTGACCGACACGAGGGGGTCCGCCCGGCGGGGGCGACGCCCCGGCGACTCCGGCACCCGGGAGGCGATCCTCGACGCGGCGCGCGGCCGGTTCAGCTCGGAGGGGTTCCGCTCGGCCACGGTGCGGGCCATCGCCGGCGACGCGGGCGTCGACCCTTCGCTGGTCATGCACTTCTTCGGCACCAAGCAGGCGCTGTTCGTGGCCGCCATGGAGTTCCCGATCAACCCGGCGGACGTCGTGCCCCACATCGTCGGGCCCGGGATCGACGGGCTGGGCGAGCGGCTGGTCCGGTTCCTGCTCGGGCTGGTCGACGAGCTCGGCGAGGCCAATCCGATGCTCGGGCTCGTGCGCTCGGCCGTCGGTCACCCCGATGCGGCCAGGATGATGCGGGAGTTCCTCGGCGAGGCGATCCTCGACCGCGTGGCGGCCGCCATCGAGGCCGACCGACCGCGCCTGCGCGCCGACCTCTGCGCCTCGCAGATCGTCGGGATCCTGATGGCCCGCCAGATCCTCGCGCTGCCCGAGCTCGCCGCCGCCGACCGCGAGACCCTCGTCGGGGTGTACGGCCGGACGATCCAGCGCTACCTCACGGAGCCGCTGGACCCTCGCTGATGCTCACCCCGGGGCCCATCACCCCTGGGCCTCACCGCGGGCGCGGGCCGCGAGCGCGGCGTCCTTGGTGGCGACGGTCTCGGCGAGCCCGGCCTGGAAGCGCTCCATCGCCCGGGCGAGCTCCGGGTCCGACGCGCCGAGGATGCGCACCGCGAGCAGCCCCGCGTTGCGCGCCCCGCCGATGGACACCGTCGCGACGGGCACGCCGGCGGGCATCTGCACGATCGAGAGCAGCGAGTCCATGCCGTCGAGGTGCGCGAGCGGCACCGGCACGCCGATCACCGGCAGCACGGTGGCCGAGGCGACCATGCCGGGCAGGTGCGCCGCCCCGCCCGCGCCCGCGATGACCACCCGCACGCCGCGGCCCGCGGCGGCGCCGGCCCAGTCGAGCATCGTGCGCGGGGTGCGGTGCGCCGAGAGCACCCGCGCCTCCCAGCCCACGCCGAACTCGTCGAGCGCGGTCGCGGCGGCGCTCATCGTCGGCCAGTCGGAATCGCTGCCCATGACGACGGCGACGGGCGGGATCGTCTCACTCATGCGCTGTCCATCCGTCGCTCCACACGCCGGTGGAGAGGTGGTCGGCGGCGAGGCGGGCGCGGGTGCGCACCTCGTCGAGGTCGTCCCCGCGCACGGTCACGTGGCCGATCTTGCGGCCGGGACGCTCGGCCTTCCCGTAGAGGTGCACGCGCGCGTCGGGGAACCGCGCGTAGGTGTGGTGCAGACGCTCGTCGGTGCGCATCGCGGGCGTCGGGTCGCCGCCGAGGACGTTGGCCATCACGGTGACCGGCGCGGTGGTCGACGTCGCGCCGAGCGGGTAGTCGAGCACCGCGCGCAGGTGCTGCTCGAACTGCGAGGTCACCGAGCCCTCGATCGTCCAGTGGCCCGAGTTGTGGGGGCGCATGGCGAGCTCGTTGACGAGCAGCCCCTCCTCGGTCTCGAAGAGCTCCACCGCGAGCAGCCCGACGACGCCGAGCGCCGCGGCGACGCGCAGGGCGAGCTCGCCGGCCTCCTCGGCGCGCTCCGGGTCGAGCCCCGGTGCGGGGGCGAGCACCTCGGTGCAGATGCCCTGCTCCTGGACGGTCTCGACGATCGGCCACACGGCCGCCTGTCCGAACGGCGAGCGCGCCAGCAGGGCCGCGAGCTCGCGGCGCAGGGCCACCCGCTGCTCGACCATGAGCGGGGTGCCGGCGGCCAGCAGCTCGTCGACGGTGCTCCGCGCCTGCTCGGCGTCGTCGAGGACCCACACGCCGCGCCCGTCGTAGCCGCCCCGCACCGCCTTGAGCACCACCGGCCAGCCGTGGTCGGCGGCGAAGGTCAGGACGTCCTCGGGGCCCGACACCGCGGCGAACGGGGGCACCGGCTCCCCGAGCTCGGCGAGCCGGGTGCGCATGACGAGCTTGTCCTGGGCGTGCAGCAGCGCGTCGGGGCCGGGGTGGACGGTGTGACCCTCCTCGACCAGGGCGCGGAGGTGCTCGCCGGGCACGTGCTCGTGGTCGAAGGTGATCGCCTCGGCGCCGGCGCCGGCCTTGCGGAGGGCGTCGAGGTCGCGGTGGTCGCCCAGCAGGACGTCCGGCGCCACCAGCGCCGCGGGCTCGTCGGGGCCCGCCGCCAGCACCCGAAGCGACTGCCCGAGGGCCACCGCCGCCTGGTGCGTCATCCGCGCCAGCTGACCGGCGCCGATCATGGTCACCACGGGCAGGCCGGTGCGCTCGTCCACGGTCGGGAGACAGTACGCGCTGCTCAGACCTCTGCTGGGCCCGGCTCGTCAGGGCCCGGCTCGTCGGGGCCTTCGTCACGCAGCCGCTCGAGCAGCGCGCAGGCACCGTCGTGGGTGGCGGGCAGGCGCGCGATCCGCACCGAGGGCGTCCCGACCATGCCCTCGGCGGCGGCGAGCCTGCGCCCCAGCAGGCGGCGCAGCACCGCCGCACGCTCGGCGAGGCCGCCGCGCGGGGCGAGGACGACCACCGTGCCGCGCCCCACGACCGCGATCGACTCGCCGGCGTCGAACACGACCCCGGCCGCCTCCCCGGCGATCGTGAGCGGCGCGACGCGCCGCCAGTCGCGGACGTCGAGCGCGAGGACCACCAGCGCGTGCTCCTCGCCCGCGGCGTGGCCGTGGGCGCGGGCGGCGCGGTAGATCTCGGCCAGCCGGGTCCGCAGGTAGCGGACGCTCGCGAGCCCCGAGAGAGGGTCGACGGCGGCGGTCTCGGCGAGGTCGCCGCAGGCCACGTCGGTCCAGGCCACCGAGACCGCGCGCAGCAGCCGCACGCCGTCGGGCCCGCGACCGGGCGGGGCCACGTCGAGCGCCGACGCCGTCGGATCGTCCCGTCCCGGCGTGTCGGAGCCGCCCCCGGAGACCGCGGTGTTGAGGGCGGCGAGGTCGGTGAGGGTCTCGGCCAGCCCGACGCCCGCGCCGGCCCGGGCACCCGCCCACCGGGCGAGGGCCCGCTCCACCGCGCGGTCGCGGGCGGCCGTGCCGCCGGGATGGCGGGCGGTGACCACGGCGCACACCGCGTCCACCGCCGGGTCGGGCCACTCGGCGGCTGCGCCCCAGCCCAGCGCGCAGCTGCACGCGAACCACCGCTCGCGCAGCGCGGCCGCACGCCCGGGTCGCGGGGCCGCCCCGTCCACCGCGCCGCGACCGGGCCCGCTGCCCGCCGGGCCACCCGTGTTCGTCCTGGCGTCCATCCCCGCGCCGACCTCCGGCGTTCGTCGTTCTGCTGCGTGCCGTCGTAGGCCTCGCGTGAGGTCCACGGGGAGGAGACGCGCGGGGACGTCGCCCATGACGGTGACGGTCACCGGTTCGGCCGATCGCTGCAGGACAGACTGCGCCGGACGGGTGAGGGGGGTGGTCAGGGGCGATGCCGCAGGACGACGGGCAGGTCGGTGACGCCTCCGACCCCGCCGACGGCAGTGCCGACGCCCGTGCGGAGGCCGCTGCCGACGCCGCTGCCGACACCGGCGGACGTCCCGGGGAGGACCTGCGCAGCGACGCCGAGCTCATCGCCCGCCTGCGCGGCCGCGGCGCGGACCGGGACTCGACCGACGCCTTCGCGACGCTCTACGGGCGCCACCAGGAGGCCGCGCGCGCCCTGGCCCGCCAGCTCGCCCGCTCCCCCGCGGACGCCGACGACCTCGTGGCGGGCGCGTTCACACGCCTGCTCGAGATCCTGCGCGCCGGCCGCGGGCCCACCGAGGCGTTCCGGGCGTACCTGTTGACCTCGGTGCGGCACCTCGCCTACGACCGCAGCCGCGCCGAGCGTCGCCTGGACCTCACCGACGACATCGCCGACGTCCACGGCATCGACCCCGACGGCACGATCGTCCCGTTCACCGACCCCGCGCTCGCGGGGTTCGAGCGGACCCTCGCCGCGCGGGCGTTCACGACGCTGCCCGAGCGCTGGCAGGCGGTGCTCTGGCACATCGAGGTCGAGGGCGACAGCCCGGCCGACATCGCGCCGCTGTTCGGCCTGACCCCCAACGCCGTCTCCGCGCTGGGCTACCGCGCGCGGGAGGGGCTGCGGCAGGCCTACCTGCAGGAGCACCTCGCGTCCGGTTCCGGGCGGTGGGACCGGCGGCACCGCGAGACCGGCGAGAAGCTCGGCGCCTACACCCGCGGCGGGCTCGCCCGCCGGGAGGCGCAGCGGGTCGAGGCGCACCTGGCCGAGTGCGACGAGTGCCGCGCGCTCGCCGACGAGCTGCGCGACGTCAACGCCGGCATGATCCGCTCCGTCGTGGCGCCGCTCGTGCTCGGCGCCGGGCTCGTCGGCTACCTGGCCTCCCGCGGCTCCACCGGCCCCCTGGCCTTCGACGCGAGCACGGGCGAGCTCGCCGTCGCCGGGGGTGGCGCGCTGGGCGTGCTCGGGGCGCTCACCGGGATCACCGCCGCGCCGCGCCCGGCCGCGCCGACCCGGATCGGTGTCGCCGGCGCCCTCGGCCTCGCGGGCGTGGTGAGCGTCGCCGCGTTCGTCGTCGGCGACGTCGTCGAGCCACCGGCGTCGCCGCCGCAGGCCGCCCCCGGCCTCGCCCTGCCGCCGCTCGCGCTGCTGCCGCCGCGGCTGCCCGGGGTGCCGGTCGCGCCCCCGGTGTCCCCGCCGCCAGCCCCCCACGATCCCGCCCTGGCCGTGCCCGATCTCGCCGACCCCGGGGCCGGTGCCGGCGCCGGGGAGGCGGGGGGCGCCGGGGAGGCGGGGGGCGCCGGGGGCACCGGGGGCCGGGTCACGGCGATGGTCTCCGCGGGAGCCGTGTCCCCGGGGTCGGGACGCGCCACTGCGAGGTCGTCGTCGGACCCGACCCCGAGGGCCGCCGAGCGGACTCCGACGCGTTCCTCGGACCGGATCCCAGCGCGCTCCCCCGCTCGGTCCGCGCCGGCGATGGCGGCAGGGCCGGACGGGGAGTCCGCGGCGCGCGCCTCCGGCGCGGCACTGGTGGTCCCCGCCCCGGAGCGCAGCCGCCGGGCGGACGCGCCCGACTGCACCGTGACGACCCGCCTGCCGGTGCTGGGATCCGCGGGCCTGGTCTGCCCGATCGGCCGTGCGGAGCGGGAGGCGTCACTAGACTCGCGTCGATGACCGAGCACCGGACGCGCGGCGTGCCGCTGCTGCGGGCATGGCCACGACAGGGGTGGCTCGGCCGGCTCGCGGAGCGTCACGGCGAGCTCTTCAAGTTCGCGGCCGTCGGGGCGATCACGTTCGTCGTGGACACCGCGGTGTTCGTCACCGCCAAGTCGACGGTGCTCGAGCCCAAGCCCGTCACCGCCAAGGTCGTCGCGGTGCTCGTGGCGACGATCGTCGGGTACGTCCTCAACCGCGAGTGGTCGTTCCGCCTCCGCGGGGGCCGCGGCCGCCCGCACGAGGCCCTCCTCTACTTCGCGGTGGCCGGCGTGGCGCTGGGCATCAACGCCGCCCCGCTCGGGGTCTCCCGCTACGTGCTCGACCTCGCGCAGCCCGCAGTGTCGGCGCTCACCGAGCACGTGGCCGACCTGGTCAGTGCCCAGATCATCGGCACCCTGCTCGCCATGGTCTTCCGGTGGTGGGCGTTCCGGCGCTGGGTGTTCCCCGACGAGGTCGGCCCGCTGCGCTGAGGTCGGCCCGCTGCGCTGAGGTCGGGCTGGGCCCGGGGCCTCGCCCGTCGTGATCGCCCCGGGGCCCGATCGGGGCACCGGGCTGGCCCCGACGGAGGCGCCGGTCATCGCACGGTCGCCACTCGACGACCGTCGGTCTCCGACCAGGGGCCGGTCACCGCCCGATCGCGGAAGGAAACGCAAGGTTCTTGATACCTTCGGTACCGCGCTCCCGACCGGTCGGTCGGGTGGTTCGGGACACCAGGACGCGGAGGAGGACCTGCTGTGCCCAGACTGCCGTGCCCCCGTCGGCCCGCCGGCCGGCCCGCGACCACGGATCCTCTGTTCGAACCCGACGAGCTCGAACACTGCGACGGCCTCATGGTCCTCGTCCTCGATCCCGTCACCGGCGCCGCCGACACCTACGGCCCGTACCCCGCCGGACGGGCGCGCGCCGAGGCCGACGGCCGACGCCAGGAGCTCGACGCGGAGGACCTCACCGAGGTCACCGTGGCGCTCGTGCGCCACCACCGCCCCCGCTGAAGCCCCTCCGGCGCGTGCCGGGAGGTCCTCGCGGCTCGGGCTGACGCCGTCCCGGGGGCGCCGCCGGGGATCAGCCACGCCCGGAGGTCACCGGGGCGAAGGACACGCGAGATCCGCCTCGTACGTGCCTGCCGGCCTGCGGATCTCCCGGCCGGGCCCTCTACCGCGGTCCCGTCGTGGGCAGCGGGCGCGGGGCGGCGACGGTGCGGTCGGTGCGCGGTACGGGCAGGAACACGGCGAAGGTCGCCGGCCTGGTGCGCGCGAGCTCGAGGCGCCCGCCATCGGCCTCGACGAGCGCGCGGGCCAGCGCGAGTCCCACCCCCGTGGACGCCGCCCCCGAGACCCCGCGGTCGAAGACGTGCGGGGCGAGCTCCGGCGGGACGCCGTCCCCGTGGTCGCCGACCTCGACGACGATCATGTCGTTGTCCGAGAGCCGCGCCGCGAGCGTGACCGTCCCCCGCCCGTGGCGCAGGGCGTTGTCGACGAGCACCCCCAGCGCCTCACGCAGCCGCCCGGACGTGGCGCGCGCGACCAGCCCCTCCGGCGCCCGCACCCGCACCGTGCGGCTCTCGGCGCGCAGCGGGTCGCGCCACTCGGCGGCCACCGCCTCCAGCTCGCCCGACACCTCGACCGGCGCCGCCCCCGCGGCGCGCGCCTCGCGGGCGGACGCGAGCAGCTCGTCGAGCACCTCGGCGAGACGTTCGGCCTGCTCGAGGGCCGCCGCCCCCTCGCCGGCCACGTCGTCGTCGGGGTGGGCGGCGAGCTCGTCGAGGCGCAGCTGCAGCGCGGTCAACCGGCTGCGGAGCTGGTGGGACACGTCGCCCACGAGCTCGCGCTCGCGCTGGAGGAGCTCGGCGAGCGCGGTGGCCGAGGAGTCCAGGACGTCGGAGACCCGGTCCAGCTCGGGGATGCCGTGGCGGTGGGGCGCGGGCCGGAAGTCGCCCGCACCGAGCCGGGCCGCCCGTCCCGCCACCTGCTGCAGCGGGTCCGCGAGACGCCGGGCGGTCAGCGTCGCGACGACCGCACCCACGCCCACCGACAGCAGCACCGCGGCCAGCACCAGCGCCGTCGCCTGCAGCTGGCGGTTGCGCATCTCCGTGATCGGCTCCGAGAGCACCGCCGAGCCGGACAGGCCGAACGGCAGCGTCTCGCTGACCGTGGCGCCGGGCTCGAGAACGCCCAGCGTGCTGACCCCGCGCGGCGTGCGCACCACCAGCGACCCGCCCGGCGGCACCGCGATGCCCACCGCGCTGAGGTCCACCGGCCGGTCGGCCGAGACCTGCGTGTCCAGCGTCGCGACCACCTGGCGCAGCCGGGAGTTGATGTCCGCGCGGGTGAAGTCCTCCACCAGCCGCCACGTGGTGAGCGCCAGCGGCCCGCCCAGCACCGCCACCGTGATGGTGACGACGATGAGCGTGGAGATCAGGATCCGACGGCGCACGCGGGACGACCTAGGTGTTGAAGCGGAACCCGACGCCGCGCACCGTGCTGATGCGACGGCCGCCGCCCGCCCCGGTGCCGCCCTCGTCGGCGAGCTTGCGCCGCAGCCACGACATGTGCATGTCGAGGGTCTTCGAGGTCTTCATCTCCGGGTCGTTCCACACCTCGCGCAGGATCTCCTCGCGGGTGACCACCTGTCCGGCGTGCGCCATGAGCACCCGCAGGAGCTCGAACTCCTTGTTCGCGAGCCCGACCTCGACCCCGTCGACGGTGACCCGGCGCGCCGACGGCTCGAGCCGCACCCCGCCAGCGTCCAGCACCTCCGGGGCCCGGCGTCGCAGCAGCGCCCGCACCCGGGCCAGCAGCTCGGCCAACCGGAAGGGCTTGCCCACGTAGTCGTCCGCGCCCGCGTCGAGCCCGACGACGAAGTCGACCTCGTCGGTGCGCGCCGTGAGCATGAGGACCGGGAGATCCGGCTGGTCGACGCGCACGCGCCGGCAGACCTCGAGGCCGTCCATGCCGGGCAGGCCGAGGTCGAGCACCATCAGGTCCGGCCCCGCCGCACCCGCGCGGTGGAGCGCGGCCTGACCGTCGCCGACGACGTCGACCTCGTAGCCCTCGCGCTGCAGCGCCCGGGACAGGGGTCCGGCGATCGCCGCGTCGTCCTCGACGAGCAGCACCGTGGTCACGTCGCCACAGTAGACCGGTGGTCGGCGTCTGCTGGCACGATCGCCCGCCATGAGCCCCACGGACGGACGAGGCGGACGAGGCGGACGAGGCGGACGAGGCGGACATTCCGACGACCTCGCCCTCGCCCTGGCCCTCGCCGACACCGCCGACGCGGTGACCCTGCCGCGCTTCCGGGCGGCCGACCTGCGCGTCGAGCGCAAGCCCGACCGCACGCCCGTCACCGACGCCGACACCGCGTGCGAGGACCGCCTGCGGTCGGTGATCGCCGACCACCGCCCCGACGACGCCGTGCTGGGCGAGGAACGCGGTGGCGAGCTCGGGGCGGGCCGCGTGTGGGTGCTCGACCCGATCGACGGCACCAAGAACTTCTCCCGCGGCGTGCCGGTGTGGGCGACACTCATCGGCCTCGTCGAGGACGGCCGTCCCACCGTCGGCGTCGTGTCCGCGCCGGCCCTCGGGCGGCGGTGGTGGGCCGCCACCGGCGCCGGCGCCCACACCGCCGACCCCGCCCGCGGGGTGGAGGACGAGCGCATCCGGGTGTCCGGCGTCGGCGACCTCGCCGACGCCTACGCGTCCACCACCGACCTCGACCACTGGCGCACCATCGGACTCCAGGACCGCTGGCTCGCCCTGACGCAGGCGTGCTGGGAGAGCCGCGCTTTCGGCGACTTCTGGCACCACTGCCTGGTGGCCGAGGGCCTGATCGACGTCGCCGTGGACCCCGGGGCCAACACCTGGGACCTCGCCGCCGCCCAGGTGATCGTCGAGGAGGCCGGCGGGCGCCTGACCGATCTCACCGGCGCCGTCCGCTGCGACGGCGGCGACGCCCTGGTGACCAACGGGCACCTGCACGAGGCGGCCCTCGCGATCCTGACGCCGGACCGTTAGCCGGACGCGGCGAGCCGCGCCCACACCAGCCGCCCGAACAGCGAGAAGCAGGCGGCCGACTCGTCGTCGAACCGCGTCCACTCGAACCGTCCACCCCGTTCGCACCAGAACACCTCCCAGGTCCCGTCCGCGGTCCCGTCCGCGGTCCCGTCCTCGGCGGCCACGGCGCGCACGCACCACGCCCGATCGGCCTCCGCGTCCACGCTGACGGCCGCGTCGGCCACCCCGGCCGCGGCCAGCCACCCCGCCAGCTCACCGGCTCGCACACGGGGTCCGACGCAGCCGGGGCCCGAACGGTTCCGTCGGGTCGTCGCGGACGTCCGGTGGCACCATCCCCCCGTGCCCGACCCCGAGGTGTACTTCGAGGACCTGCCCGCCGGTCGGCGCATCGCGCTGGGCTCGGTGGTCGTCGACCGCGACGAGATGCTCGCGTTCAACCGCCGCTTCGACCCACAGCCCTTCCACGTCGACGAGGACGCCGCGACGGCGTCGTTGTTCGGCGGGCTGTGCGCTTCGGGCTGGTTCACCGCCTCGCTGTGGATGCGGTGCTACGTCGACGCCCTGCTGTCCCGGTCGGCGTCGCTGGGCTCCCCGGGCGGCGACGAGATCGCCTGGCCGGCGCCGGTGTTCCCGGGCGACCGGCTGGACGCGACGATGGAGGTGGTCGCCGCCCGCGTGTCGGCGAGTCGCCCGCAGCTCGGGCTCATCACCCTCACGGGCACGCTGACCAGGGCCGAGCCGGAGGCCGTCGTCTTCCGCTCCCGCTTCACCGGGATGTTCGGGCGGCGCGACGGCGCCACCGACCCCGCCTGACCGGCGCGGCCTCCCCGGCCGGCTCCTCGAGGTCGTCGTCGCTCCCGTCCTCGAGAGCCTCCGGACCGTCCGTGTCCTCCGTGTCCCCCGGGTCCTCCGGGTCCGACGGCCAGGACCCCCAGTCGTCGTCCGCCTCGGCCAGGGCCAGGCCGCCCCGCTCGTCGGCGACGCCCTCGACGAGCGAGGCCAGACGCTCGACGTCGCCCAGACCGACGAACTCCCAGGGCTCCCGGGTCCCCGCCGTGGACACGATCAGCGTGCCCGCCCCCAGGACCGAGGTCCGGCGGGTGCGCACGTCGGTGATCGTCGCGCCGGGCACGACCACGCTCTCCCGGGAGAGCACGCCCTCCCGCACGAGCAGCCGCCGGTCGGTGACGACGAGGTGCGTGCAGCGCCAGCGCACCAGCGGGAGCACCGCGAGCCAGACGATGGCGATCACCGCGAGCAGCACGAGCGCCAGGCGCACGGCGGTGCGGGTGGATCCGGTGGGGATCGATCCCGCGAGCGCGGCGAGGAACGCGGCGAGGAACACCGCGACGGGCGGGACCACCGCGGGCACGAGCAGCATGCGCCAGTGCGGCCGACGGTGGGCGAGCACGTGCTCGCCACGGCGCAGCACCGCGTCGGGGTAGGCCACGCGCACCCCCTCGACCCGCCCGGCCGTCGCCGGGGATGCGCCAGAGGCTAACGAGCCGCGGGCCGCACGTGGACCACGTCGCCCGCCGACACCACGGTCGTGTCGCCCCCGGGCTCCCTCACGGCCAGGCGCCCGTCGCGGTCGACGTCGACGGCCCGGCCGTCGAGGACCCGCCCGCCGGGCAGCGTCACGGTCACCTCGCGCCCGAGCGTCGCGCACCGCGCCCGGTAGTCCTCGACGATGCCGGCCGCGACGACGTCGCCGTGCGCACCGCGCCAGCGGGCGTCGAGGTCGGCCAGCGCGCGCAGGACCGCGACGAGCACGGCCTCCCGGTCGAGGTGCCCGAAGCCCTCCGCGGCCAACGACGTCGCCCCGGCGGGCAGATCGGCGACCGCGGTGCCGACGTTGAGCCCGATGCCCACGACGAGCGTCCGGTCGTCGTCCCGTCCCCCGCCGACCTCGGCGAGGATCCCGGCGCCCTTCGCGGCGTCGGTGCCGAGCAGCAGGTCGTTGGGCCACTTCAGCGCCGCGGGCACCTCCCCGCCCGTGACCCGGTCGACCGCCTCGACGAGCGCGAGCCCGGCCAGCAGCGGCGCCCAGCCCCACCGCTCGACGGCCACCTCGCGCGGGCGCAGCAGGATCGAGAAGGTCAGACCCTCCCCCGCGCGGTCGGACCACACGCGGTCGCGCCGACCACGTCCCGCGTCCTGGTGCTCGGCGACCAGCACGGTGCGGTCGGGAGCCGCGTCCGGGCCGGAGGCGCGCGCGAGCAGGTCGGCGTTCGTCGAGCCGGTGCGCGCGACGACGTCGAGCGACGCCCACGGCCCGGTGGGCGGGCCCACGGCGTGACGCAGCGCGTCCTGGTCCAGCGGTCCGGGTGCCACGCGCGCACCGTAGTGCCGCTGATCACCTCAACGGCACGAAGCCGGGCCGTGTCGGAGCCGGTCGCTACAGTGCCGGGCCATGACCGCCGCGACGGAGCCGCTGCCGGAGCCGGATGACGCCTCGGGCGAGCCGGACATCCACACCTCGGCGGGCAAGCTCGCCGACTGGCACCGGCGCCAGGACGACGTCATCCACGCCGGCAGCGAGCGCGCCGTCGAGCGTCAGCACGCCAAGGGCCGCAAGACGGCCCGCGAGCGACTCGACCTGCTGCTCGACGAGGGCTCGTTCCTCGAGTTCGACGCGATGGCCCGGCACCGGTCCACCAACTTCGGCCTCGAGCAGAACCGCCCCTACGGCGACGGGGTCGTCACCGGCCAGGGCACCATCGACGGCCGCCCGGTGTGCGTGTTCTCCCAGGACGCCACCGTCTTCGGCGGGGCGCTCGGCGAGGTCTACGGCGAGAAGATCGTCAAGGTCATGGACGTCGCCATGAAGATCGGCTGCCCCGTCGTCGGCATCAACGACGGCGGCGGCGCGCGCATCCAGGAGGGCGTCGTCGCCCTCGGGCTCTACGGCGAGATCTTCCGGCGCAACGTGCACGCCTCGGGGGTCATCCCCCAGATCTCGCTCGTCATGGGCCCGGCGGCCGGTGGCGCGGTGTACTCCCCGGCGCTCACCGACTTCACGATCATGGTCGACGAGACGTCCTTCATGTTCATCACCGGCCCGGACGTGATCAAGACCGTGACGGGCGAGGACGTGGGGTTCGAGGAGCTCGGCGGCGCCCGCACCCACAACGCCACCTCGGGCAACGCGCACTACCTGGCCTCCGACGAGGACGACGCGATCTCCTACGTCCAGGAGCTGCTCAGCTACCTGCCGTCGAACAACCTCACCGACCCGCCGCGCATCGCGGGCGAGGAGGAGTCGGGCTCGGTCCCGGACGGGATCACCGAGACCGACCTCGAGCTCGACACGCTGGTGCCCGACTCGCCCAACCAGCCCTACGACATCCGCGAGGCGATCACCCGCGTCGTCGACGACGGCGACTTCCTCGAGGTCCAGGCGCTCTACGCGGCCAACATGGTCACCGGCTACGGGCGCGTCGAGGGCCGCCCCGTGGGCATCGTCGCCAACCAGCCGACGCAGCTCGCCGGCTGCCTCGACATCGGGGCCAGCGAGAAGGCCGCGCGGTTCGTGCGCACCTGCGACACGTTCAACATCCCGGTGCTCACCTTCGTCGACGTCCCGGGATTCCTGCCCGGCACCGACCAGGAGTACAACGGGATCATCCGGCGCGGCGCGAAGCTGATCTACGCGTACGCCGAGGCGACGGTCCCGCTGGTCACGGTCATCTGCCGCAAGGCCTACGGCGGCGCCTACGACGTCATGGGCTCCAAGCACCTCGGCGCCGACGTCAACATCGCCTGGCCCACCGCGCAGATCGCGGTCACCGGGGCGTCCGGCGCGGTCAGCATCCTGTACCGCAAGGAGCTTTCGAAGGTGGCCGACTCCGGCGGCGACGTCGAGGCCCGCCGCGCCGAGCTCCAGCAGGAGTACGAGGACACGCTGGCCAACCCGTACGTCGCGGCCGAGCGCGGGTACGTCGACGCCGTCGTGCCCCCGTCGCACACCCGCGGGTACGTGGCCCGCTCGCTGCGGATGCTCGAGACCAAGCGCGAGACGCTGCCGCCGCGCAAGCACGGGAACGTGCCCCTGTGAGCGCAGCGAACGCGGAGGTGTGGCTGTGAGCGCAGCGAACGTGGAGATGTGGCTGTGAGCGCAGCGAACGCGGAGGTGTGGCTGTGAGCGACGACGACGCTCCGTCCCGTCCGACCCTGCGGATCGTGCGCGGCGAGCCCGACGCGGCGGAGCTGGCGGCGCTGACGGCCGTGCTGGCCGCGGCGGGCGGCGGGGGCGACGAGCCCCCGGAGCCCACCCCGACCTCGGGATGGGCGCGTCGCGTCGACCTCGTCCGCGGCTCCGTCCACCCCGGCCCCGGCGGCTGGCGCGCCTCCGCCCGGCCCCGATGAGAGCGGGCCGGTGACCTGATGGCCCTGCTGCGCCGACGACGTCGCACACCGATCGGGGGCGAGTCGTATCGCGACTCCGACCACGCCCTCATGCCGATCCCGCCCACCGGCGGGCTCGTCAGCCTCCAGCTGCGCAACGTCGAGGGCCGCCCCCTCCCGGGGGTGACGGTCACGATCGTCGAGAGCGAAGGCCTGCGACGGGTGGTCACCGAGTCGCCCACCGATCCGTTCGGCTTCTACACCGCCGCCGTCCCCAGCGGCTCGTACACGCTGCGCGCGAGCCTCGGCGGCTACAGCGCCCTGACCCGCGACCTCATCGTCGGGCGTGGTGAGCACGCCGCGCTCGGCGCCCTGATCCTCAACGCCGACCAGGGCAGCACGCGCCCGTCACCCGGCGAGTGGGTGATCGACGACGCCCACAGCCGGCTCGGGTTCGTGGCGCGCCATATCGCGCTCTCCCGCGTCTACGGGCAGTTCACGCGGTTCCGCGGGTCGATCCAGATCGCCGAGGCCATCGAGGACTCGAGCATCGACGTCGTCATCGACGCGGCCAGCATCGAGACCCACAATCCCCAGCGCGACGCCCACCTGCGCTCCCAGGACTTCCTCGCCGTCGACGAGCACCCGCAGCTGCAGTTCTCCAGCACACGCTTCGTCGTGCGATCGGGCAACTCCTGGACCATCGACGGCGACCTGACGATCCGTGGGCGCACCAACGACGTGCGGCTCGACACGACCTATCTGGGCACCCAGACCTGGAACGGCACACGGATCGGCGCCACGGCCAGCACCTCGCTGCACCGTGAGCACTTCACCCTGAACTGGCAGCAGATGGTCGCCCGCGGCGTGCCCGTCGTCGGCTCGACGATCCAGATCCACCTCGACGTCCAGGCGGTCCTGCAGCTCTAGCGCTTGCGTGATGCAAGTCGCGCCCCTACCGTCGTTGCGTCACGCAACTCGATCGGACGAGGTGGGCACGATGGCGTTTCCACAGGTGGTCTCCCGCGACGAGTGGGTGGCCGCGCGCCGGTCGCTGCTGGAGCGGGAGAAGGAGCTCAGCCGGGCGCGGGACGCGCTGCACGCCGACCGGCGGGCGCTGCCGATGGTCCGCGTCGAGGAGGACTACCGCTTCATGGGCGCCGAGGGCGAGGTCGGACTGCTCGACCTGTTCGCGGGCCACCGCCAGCTCGTGCTCCAGCACCTCATGTTCGCCCCGGACTGGGACGCGCCCTGCGGCAGCTGCAGCGGGATGGCCCGCGACACGAGTGCGGGCACCCGCGACCACCTCGCCCGGCGCGACACCGCGTTCGCCGCCGTGTCGCGGGCGCCCTACCCGATGCTCGAGGACGTCGCCGCGGCCCGGGGCTGGACGTTCCCCTGGTTCTCGTCCGAGGGCAGCACCTTCAACTACGACTTCCACGTCTCCTTCGACCCGGCCGTCGCGCCCGCGCACTACAACTACCGGGACGCCGACGAGCTGGCCGCCACCGACGAGTGGGCCTGGCTGGTCGACCACGTGGGCGAGCAGCCCGGGATCAGCACGTTCCTGCGCGAGGGCGACGAGGTGTTCCACACCTACTCGACCTACGGGCGCGGGGTCGAGGTGATGATGCAGGCCTACGACCTGCTCGACCTCACCGCTCTCGGCCGCCAGGAGGACTGGGAGCAGCCGGCGGGTCGCGCACCCGTGATCCACTCGGCCGCGCCGGGGTACATGGCCTGACGCCGGCCGTCTTCCCGGAACGGGCCGTCGGTGTCGGGGGTCCCCGCTAGTGTCGGAGCATGGTCGAACAGGTGTTCGCATCGCTGCCGGAGGGGATCGCCACGACCCCACCCGGCGCGACGCTGGGCGTCCTGTTGGAGCAGGTCGATCCGCGGGCCGTGTCGCCGCACGACGCCGTGACGCTCGCGCTCGCATGGCGCCGCCAGCTCTCGCACCACGAGGCCCGGTACGCCCGCGCCGCCCGCGAGGCGGCGCTCGCCGATCCCGATCTGCCGGGCGGCCGCCGCGAGGGCTACGGCGAGTTCGGCGGCGACGAACTGCGGGTCGCGCTGGTCGAGTCGCGCACGCGGGTGTCGAAGCTCCTGGGCCAGGCCCAGACCGCGATCGAGGCGATCCCCGAGCTCTGGGCCGCCTGGGACGCGGGGCTGATCGACACCGACCGGGTACGCCTCTGCGTCACCTGGACGTCCTCGCTCTCGGCGGAGCACGCCGCGAGCGTGGTGCGCCGGGTGCTGCCCGAGGCGCCCCGGCTGACGCTCGCGGGTCTGATCGAGCGCCTGCAGCAGCTGGCCACCGCGCTCGACCCCCTCTGGGCGGAGCGACTCTACGAGAACTCGCGCCGTCAGCGGCGGGTGCGGGCGCGGCGCACCGAGTCGGGCACGGTCAACCTCTCGGGGCTCGACCTGCCGCTCGACGCAGGGGCGCTCTCCACCGCGCACGTCGAGGCGCTCGCCCTGCGCGCCAAGGCCCTCGGACACCCGGGGCTGATCGACACGATCCGCGCCGACATCTACCTCGCGCTGCTGAGCCCCCGCCCCGAGGGGTGGGACGACGACGCCCTCGTGGCCCACGTCGCGGCGAACGCGTGCCCCACCGATCCCCGCGGTCGGCGGGCCCCGGTGCACGTCGGCGGCCCCCCGCCCGCCGGCGACCCCACCGACGACCGCGCCGACGCCCAACCCCGAGGTGCCGAGCCGGACCACGCGAAGCCGGACGCCACCGCGACGGACGGCACCGCGACGGCCCCCTCCCTCCCCCGGGGCGGCGGCACGCGGCGGTCGCGCATCGAGCTCCGGGTCGGCCTGCTGACCCTGCTCGGCGCCGACGAGAAGCCCGGGTTCCTGCCCGGCTACGGGGTCGTCCACGCGCCGTTCGCGCGGAACTTCGCTCGGCAGCTGTGCGGAGCGGAGTGGCGGGTGGCGGTCACCGACGAGGAGGGCCGATTGACCGCCGCGCTCCTCACCCCGCGCCGCCCCCCGGGGTACGCGACGACACCGAGCGACGTTCCACCGACCCTGCCGCGCCCGGTCGTCGAGCTGCACGTCCGCGAGTCCGAGCTCCGCGCGCTGCGCCTTCGTGATCATCCAGCCTGGGTCCCGATGCTGACCGATCTCCAGGAGCAACTCGGGGCGTGGCGACCACCTGAGCCCCGCACGCCCGACGAGGCGCGACGACGCGTCCCTCCCGCCGCGCTGGCCCGGTGGATCCAGATGCGGGACCGCACGTGCGTGTTCCCGCCCTGTCGGGCGTCGGCGCTGACCTCGGACATCGACCACACGGTCGCCGTCGTCGACGACGGGCTCACGGTCGGCGCGAACCTCGACCCGGCCTGCCGGCACGACCACCGCGTCAAGCACGAGGCCGGCTGGCACCTCGCCCAGCCCGAGGCGGGGACCTTCGTCTGGACCAGCCCCACCGGCCACTCCTACGAGCGTCCGCCCCGCCGCGTCGTTCCCGACGTCCCGGACCCGGCGCCGGGCCGGTACCGCTCGAGCACCGCCCCGGAGGGGCTGGCGTCGGACGAGCCGATCTGGACCGACGATCCGTACCCGGATGACGCCCGCACCGGCCGGCCCACGCCTGGCCGACCCCCGCCCGGTCGCGCGCCGCCCCGCACCAGCCGCCTGCCCGACAACCCGACGTTCTGAGCCGATCCGCCGACCTGATCAGTGCTGGGCGTCGTCGTGGCGGGCCGTCCTTGCACGGGTGTCCGACGACGACCTCGGCGGCCGGGACGACTCGCCGACGCCACCCGCGGACCGCACCGCAGCCGGCCCCCAGGGCGCGACGTAGGGTTCCGCGACGTGCGTCTGGTCCTCGCTTCCGCGTCCCCCGCCCGTCTCGCGATCCTGCGGGCGGCCGGTGTGGAACCCCTGGTCGAGGTGTCCGACGTCGACGAGGACGCGCTCCTCGCCGAGTTGGGCGCGGACGCCGAGCCGGTCGACACCGTCACCGCGCTGGCGCTCGCGAAGGCCCGCAGCGTGGCCGCCCGGGTCGGCGCGACCGAGCGGGAGTGCGTCGTGATCGGCGCCGACTCGATGCTGTTCCTCGAGGGCGAGCTCGTCGGCAAGCCGCGCGACCTCGACGCCGCCCGCGGGCGCTGGGACCAGATGGCCGGCCGCAGCGCCGAGCTGTTCACGGGCCACGCCCTGGTCGCGGTCGGCGGCGGCGAGCTCGGGCGGGAGGTCATCGGTCACGCCCGGACGGCCGTCGCCTTCGGGGTGCCGACCACCGGCGAGCTGGAGGCCTACCTCGCCACCGGCGAGCCGCTGGCCGTGGCGGGCGCGTTCACGCTCGACGGGCGCGGCGGCTGGTTCGTCGAGGGCGTGGAGGGCGACCCCTCGAACGTGATCGGCCTGAGCCTGCCGCTGACCCGGCGCCTGCTCGCCGAGATCGGCATCGGCGTCGACGCCCTCTGGGCTCGCACCGGTTAGAACTCGGACCGGTCAGGGCGCGGGCGCCGGATCCTCGAGGCGCAGGGAGCGCACCACCTCGTCGGCGGCGTCGCCCTCGGCGTCGATGTCCGGCGCCGGCCGCGCGACCGCCAGCACCGTCACGGTGCGGCCCGGCGCGGCGAGGGTGCTGACGCGCACCAGGGCGCCGTCGAGCGCACCGCCCTCGACGCGGCGCACCGAGGTGCGGGTGGGCAGGTCCGCGATCGACGTGTCGTTGTCGGTGAGGGCGCCGGTCTCGGCACCCGGCGCGAGCAGGTCGGCGTACGCGTCGGCCAGCCGGCCCGCCTCGGCGGCAAGGGCCTCCTCCTGGGCGGGGTCGGGCCGCGCCGGGTCGACCCGCGCCGGCACCCGCTCGGGGTCGGCCAGGCCGACGAGGACCACGGTGCCCGCGCCGCGCTGCAGGATCGTCGCGCCCTCGAAGCGCCCGGGCGGCACCTCGACGACGTCCTGGGTCGGCGTCACCCGCCAGCCGGGCAGGACCGCCAGGGTCGTGGTGGTGCCCGCGTCGGGGACGCGCCCGGGCCCAGGTCCGGCGACCGGCTCGGCCGGGGGCTCGGAAGGCTCAGGAGGAGCATCGGTCGGCTCGGTGGGCTCCTCGGCACCGGTCGCCGCGGCCGGGGAGGGCGGGGCGTCGCTCTCCGACGTCCCCGCACCGTCCTCCGCGGCGAGGCGCGAGGCGGTCGAGCGGTCGGCCCCGACGGCGCCCGCGATCACCGCGACGAGGCCCGCGAGGACCAGCACGGACACGCACGCGGCCACGGACCGCCACCACCAAGGCCTCATCGATCGCCGACGGTATCCGCGCGACCGGTGTGATCCGCACCCGGGCACCGGGAACAGAGGGTCACCCCGCGGTCACGCATGTGGTCATGACCACGCCCGGCGGCGCCACGGAGGCGAGTGGAGTACGAGAGAGTGACCCCGGCGGGCGACCGTCCGGCCGCCCCTACACTGCCCCGACCGCCCCCGGCTCAGCGACGATCCCCAGGAGGTCTCTCGATGGCCGCGTCCGCCCCCTCGGGGTTCGACCCGCTGCACACCGTCCTCGTCGCCAACCGTGGCGAGATCGCGGTGCGGGTGGTGCGCGCGTGCGCCGATGCGGGACTGGTCAGCGTGGCCGTCTACGCCGACCCGGACCGCGACGCCCCGCACGTGAGGATGGCCGACCAGGCGTTCGCGCTCGGCGGCGAGACCGCGGCGGACTCCTACCTGGACGTCGAGAAGCTGCTGAAGGCCGCGCGCGACTCGGGCGCGAACGCGGTGCACCCCGGCTACGGCTTCCTCTCCGAGAACGCCGACTTCGCGCAGGCCGTGATCGACGCCGGGCTGATCTGGATCGGGCCGTCACCGCAGGCGATCCGCGACCTGGGCGACAAGGTCACGGCCCGCAAGATCGCCGAGCGCTCGGGCGCACCGCTCGTACCCGGCACGAAGGACCCGGTGGCCGACGCCGACGAGGTGATCGCGTTCGCCGACGAACACGGGCTGCCGGTGGCCATCAAGGCCGCGTTCGGTGGCGGCGGGCGCGGCATGCGTGTGGCGCGCGAGCGCGACGAGATCGCCGAGATGTTCGACGCCGCGGTGCGCGAGGCGGTGTCGGCGTTCGGGCGCGGCGAGTCGTTCGTCGAGCGCTACCTCGACCGCCCGCGCCACGTCGAGGCGCAGGTCCTCGCCGACCAGCACGGGCACTGCATCGTCGTCGGCACCCGCGACTGCTCGCTGCAGCGTCGTCACCAGAAGCTCGTGGAGGAGGCGCCGGCGCCGTTCCTGTCCGACGAGCAGCGCAAGCGCATCCACACCTCGGCCCGCGACATCTGCGTCGAGGCCGGCTACTCGGGCGCGGGCACCGTCGAGTTCCTCGTCGGCGAGGACGGGACGATCTCCTTCCTCGAGGTCAACACCCGCCTGCAGGTCGAGCACCCCGTCTCCGAGGAGACCAGCGGGATCGACCTGGTGCTCGAGCAGTTCCGGATCGCCGCGGGCCAGGAGCTGCGGTTCTCCGAGGACCCGGCGCCGCGCGGGCACTCCATCGAGTTCCGGATCAACGGCGAGGACGCGGGACGCGGCTTCCTGCCCGCGCCCGGCACGGTCACCCGCTTCGTCGCCCCCGACGGCCCCGGCGTCCGCGTCGACTCGGGCGTCGAGACCGGCACGGTGATCGGGGGGCAGTTCGACTCGATGGTCGGCAAGCTCATCGTCACCGGCGAGGACCGCGAGCAGGCCATCGCCCGCTCGCGCCGGGCCCTCGCCGAGCTCGTCGTGGAGGGCCTGCCGACGGTCATCCCGTTCCACCGCGTGGTGCTGGAGGACCCGGCGTTCACGGCTCCCGAGGGCACCGAGTCGTTCGTGGTCCACACCCGCTGGATCGAGACCGAGTTCGACAACCGGATCGAGCCCTTCGCAGCCGCCGAGCCGGCCGAGGACGACGAGAGCGCGCCGCGACAGACGGTCGTCGTCGAGGTCGGCGGCAAGCGTCTCGAGGTCTCGCTCCCCGGCGATCTCGCCATCGGCGGGGGCGGGGGCGTCGGCCGCGGCGCGGCGCCGAAGAAGAAGTCGCGCAAGCGCTCCGGCGGCGGCGCGAAGGTCTCCGGCGACGCGGTCACCGCCCCGATGCAGGGCACCGTCGTCAAGGTCGCGGTCTCCGAGGGCGACACGGTCGCCGCCGGTGACCTGGTCGTGGTCGTCGAGGCCATGAAGATGGAGAACCCGGTCACCGCCCACAAGGACGGCGTCGTCACCGGCCTCACCCTCGAGGCCGGCGCCAGCGTCAACCAGGGTGTCGTCATCTGCGAGATTCCCGACGCGGGCTGATCCTTCTCGCCCGGCGCATACTGGCTCCATGGCCGATGTCGGGGCGCACGAGCGCGAGCTCGCCATGGAGGCCCTGGACGCGCACCGACGCGCCGGTCGCCTCGAGCGCGAGGAGCACGCCAGCCGCTGCGCCGCGGCCTCGCGGGCCGCCTCGCGCTCCCAGCTCGACGCCCTGTTCCGGGACCTGCCCGAGCCGCACCCGGCCTACCCGTCCGGCGCCCCCACCGCGCCGGCCCCGACGCCGACCGGCCCACCCGCGGCCCCGGACCTGCCCGAGCTGGTGGCGCCGACCGGGGCCGCCGTCGCCCGGCACGCGGGCATGATCTCGATGCTGACGCCGGTCGCCGCCGCGCTGCTCTTCGCGGCGAGCGGCGGGCGGTTCCCGTGGGTCTTCCTCCTCGTCCCGATCGTCATCGCCGCCGTGGCGTTCGTCTCCCACCGCCACCAGCAGTGAGGCGTTCGCGCTCGGCGCAATCTCCCCCGATCCCGGAACACGATCGTCCGACCAGGCGTTGACGCCGTCGTTCGCCGGGGGCCGGGTGGCTGCGCGCCCGGCCACCGCCCGTCCGTAAACCGCTCGCCTGTCGGGGGTCCGTGTGATGCTCTTCCAGACCGGCCGTGACCGCCACGGCCGTCGCCCCGAGGGGGAACGATGACCGGCCAGACCCCAGCCGGGTCCGACACCGCAGGACCCAGCACCACCGGTGGGTCCGCGCGGCCGATGGTGATCATCATGACGCTCGTCGTCTCGGCGTTCGTGATGATCCTCAACGAGACCATCCTCAGCGTGGCGCTGCCGCACCTCACCGGTGACCTCGGCGTCTCGGCCACGACGGTGCAGTGGCTGACCAGCGGGTTCCTGCTCACGATGGGCGTGGTCATCCCGACCACCGGCTACATCCTGCAGCGGTTCACGCCGCGCCAGGTGTTCCTCGCCGCGATGACCCTGTTCAGCCTCGGCACGCTGATCTGTGCGCTGTCGCCCGGCTTCCCGCTGCTGCTCGCCGGCCGCATCGTCCAGGCCACCGGCACGGCGGTGATGATCCCGCTGCTCATGACCTCGGTCATGAAGCTGATCCCGGCCGACCGCCGCGGCGCGACGATGGGCACGATCTCGATCGTCATCGCCGTCGCGCCCGCGATCGGGCCGACCATCGGCGGGCTGATCCTCACCTCGCTCGACTGGCGCTGGATGTTCTGGAGCGTCCTGCCCCTCTCGGTGGCCGCGCTCGTCGTCGGCTTCGTGATCTTCAGGTTGTCCAGCGAGACCCGGTCGACGCCGCTCGACCTGCTCTCGGTGGCCCTGTCGGCGGTGGGCTTCGGCGGCATCGTCTACGGGTTCTCGACGCTCGGGCACGGCGGTGACGCCGCGCTCCCGCCGTGGGCGGCCCTGCTCATCGGCTCCGTGGCGCTGGTCGTCTTCGTCCTGCGCCAGATGAGGCTGCAGCGGACGGAGTCGGCGCTGCTCGACCTGCGGCCGTTCGGCCACAAGCCCTTCGTCGTCGCGATCATCCTGTCGGCCCTGCTGTTCATGACGCTGCTGGGCGCGGGCGCGATCCTGCTGCCGATCTACCTGCAGAACGTCCTCGGGGTGAGCGCGGCCGTCACGGGTCTCGCCGTCCTGCCGGGCGGTCTGCTGCTCGGCTTCATGGGCCGTCCGGTCGGCCGGCTGTTCGACCGTGTCGGCGCCCGACCGCTCGTCATCCCGGGCGCCATCGGGCTCGCGGTGTCGATGTGGCTGTTCGCCGCGCTGGGTGCCTCGGCGTCGCTGTGGATGGTCATCGCCGGGCACCTGGTGCTCATGGGGTCGCTGGGCCTGATGATGACGCCGCTGCTCACCGAGGGGCTCTCGGTGCTGCCGGAGCACCTCTATTCGCACGGCAGCGCGATCCTCACGACGCTCCAGCAGGTCGCGGGCGCGGCGGGCACGGCCGGCTTCGTCACCATCGCGGCCATCGGGTCGACGGCGGCCACCGGATCGCCGGACGCGGCCGGCCTCCGGCTCGCGTTCATGGCCGCCGGGGTCATCGGCCTGATCGCCGTCGGCGTCTCGTTCATGGTGCGGCCCAAATCGGAGCGGACCGACGCCGACATCGAGAGCGTCGGCACCGACGAGACGACGCCGGCGCCGGTGGCGGGGCACTGAGCCCCTCCGGTCCGCCGGAGTCCGTATCCGTCAGAGCAGGAGCGCCGCCGCGCCGACGGTGGTGAACGCCGTGCGCACGAGGTGGGCGCGCACCCACGGACGCTCGAAGGCCTCGCGGGCCCGGACGATGTCGCCGGCATCGTCGGGGTCCGCGCGGTCGAGGGCGGTGTTGAGCGGGATGTTCACCGCCACCGTCGTCACGATCGACGCGACCTGCCCGGCGGCGCCCACGGCGACGGCGAGCACCGGCGCGCCGGTCACCAGGGCCGACACCAGGGCCACGATCGCCACCCCGGGCGCGCCGAGGAACAGCACCACGAACGCCGGCCGGACGATGACCCGGTTGATCGTCTGCATCACCGACACGAGCACGCGGTCGGGCAGGCGGGCGAGGGACGGCATGATCACCACGCTGAACGCGAGGTAGAACCCCGCGAGCAGCGCGGAGAGCACACCCGCGAGCAGGGTCACGGCGGGGTTCGCGATCGTCATAACGACAGCTCAGCGCCCGGCACCGGCCGCAGCCAGTGCCGGGCGTCCGGGGTCCGTGCCCGCCCGTCCGGAGCGAGGGGCCCGCCCGTCCGGAGCGAGGGGCCCGCCCGTCCGGAGCGAGGGCGTCCTCGACTGCGCAGGACGCAGCGAGGGTGACCCTCGCTCCCCCGGGGGGCGGGCTCAGCCGGTGCCGAGCGCCGCGAGCCTCGGGGCCCGCGGGTCCGGGGCGGCGACGCGCAGCTTGTCGGCCTCGACGTCGGTGTCGACCGACTGCGACTCGCGCTCGGCCTGCACGCGCTCGATGTACGAGCTCACCTCGAGGTCGCGCTGCTCGTCGGACCAGCCCAGCAGGGTCGCCATCTGCGCCCCGACGGCCTCGGCCGAGTCGACGCCGCGGTGGGCGTACTCGATGGAGATGCGGGTGCGGCGGGTGAGGACGTCGTCGAGGTGTATGGCGCCCTCGTAGGCGACCGCGTAGGCGATCTCCACGCGCAGGTAGTCCGGCGACGCCTTTACCGGCTCGAGCAGCGTCGGGTCGTCGTCGCCCATGGCCAGCAGGCCGTGCAGCAGCGAGCCGTAGCGGTCGAGCAGGTGGCGCACGCGGTGCGGGTGCAGCCCGTGCTGCTGACCGAGCTGCTCGGCCTGGTTGACCAGCGCGAAGTAGCCGTCCGCGCCGATGAGCGGCACGCGGTCGGTGACCGAGGGCGCGACCCGGCTCGGGATGTCCTCGGCTGCGGCGTCGATCGCGTCGGCGGCCATCACGCGGTAGGTCGTGTACTTGCCGCCCGCGATCGCGACGAGACCGGGCATGACCCGGGAGACGGCGTGCTCGCGGGAGAGCTTCGAGGTCTCCTCGCTCTCCCCGGCCAGCAGCGGCCGCAGACCCGCGTAGACGCCCTCGATGTCGTCGTGCGACAGGGGCGTCACGAGCACGGAGTTGACGTGCTCGAGCAGGTAGTCGAGGTCCTTGCGCGTCGCCGCGGGGTGGGCCAGGTCGAGGTTCCAGTCGGTGTCGGTGGTGCCGACGATCCAGTGGTTGCGCCACGGGATGACGAACAGCACCGACTTCTCGGTGCGCAGGATCATCCCGGTGTCCGACGGGATCTTGTCGCGGGCGACGAGGAAGTGCACGCCCTTCGAGGCCTTGACCCGGAAGCGGCCGCGGGTCCCCGCGGCGTGCTGCATCTGGTCGGTCCACACGCCGGTGCAGTTGACCACCACGGACGCTCGGACGTCGGTCTCGCGACCGGTCTCGACGTCGCGCACCCGGACGCCGGCGACCCGGTCGACCTCGTGGAGGAACTCGACGACCTGGGTGGAGGTGCGGACGACGGCGCCGTACTGGGCGGCGGTGCGGCCCACCATCATCGTGTGGCGGGCGTCGTCGGCCTGGGCGTCGAAGTAGCGGATCGCCCCGACCAGCGCGCTGCGCTTGAGCGCCGGCGCCATCCGCAGCGCCCCGGACCGGGTCAGCTGCTTCTGGTGCGGCAGCGAGCTCTTGCCGCCGATCGTGTCGTAGAGCGTGACGCCCGCGGTGACGTACGGACGCTCCCAGTGCTTGGTCAGCGGGTACAGGAAGCTGACCGGCTTGATCAGGTGCGGGGCGAGGCGGGTCAGGCTCAGCTCGCGCTCCCGCAGGGCCTCGCGCACCAGCGCGAAGTCCAGCTGTTCCAGGTAGCGCAGCCCGCCGTGGAAGAGCTTCGACGACCGGCTCGACGTGCCCGAGGCGAGGTCACGGGCCTCGACGAGGGCGACCTTCAGCCCGCGGGTCGCGGCGTCGAGCGCCGCCCCGGTGCCGACCACCCCGCCGCCGACGACGACGACGTCGAACTGCTCGGAGGCGAGACGGTCCCACGACCGCGCGCGATCCCCCGGTCCCAGACGGGCGGGCTCCGCCGCCGCGTCCAGCTCCTCGGCCGGCGCGGCCGTCCCGGCGTCCGGGCCCGCCGCGCTGCCGTCCTGCGTGCCTCGTCCAGCGTCCACGTCCGACCCCTCTCTGCCGTCACTGTCTCCGAGGTGGCACAGGGCCCGACCGCGCGCCGCGACGAACCGCGGGCGCCGGCGCCCCCGAGGACGCTCTCGTGTTCCACGCTAACGCGCCGTCGCCGCCGCAGCACCGTGCAGCCGGATCAGCTCCCTGCTCCTTCCCCCACATGGAGTGCCCCGAGTCGGACGACGCCACCCTGGGATCGGCCGCAAGCGTTTACACGTGTGGAACACGCCACTAGCGTCCTGACGATCACGTCCGACCTCGACTCCCACTGGGTCGGGTCCACGGGCGCGTCAACTGGCCGGTCGCCGTCGACGGGGGTCTTCGTGAGCGCAGGAAGCATCATCTTGTCCGAGGGCCTCGGCACCATGGTGCTGATCCTCTTCGGTGCCGGTGTCGTGGCCAACGTGCTGCTGACACGAACGAATGCCGACGGGGACACCGCATCGTGGGTGCTCATCACCCTCGGGTGGGGGTTCGCCGTCTTCGCCGGCGCCAGCATCGCCGACGCCTCGGGCGGCGCGATCAATCCCGCCGTCACCCTGGGCAGCGCGATCAGCGGCGGCACGCCGTGGTCGCAGGTGCCCTGGTACCTGATCGGCCAGTTCCTCGGCGCCTTCGTCGGCGCGGTCCTCGCCTGGCTCGTCTACAAGGCGCAGTTCGACGCCAACGAGGACAACTCCGGCACCCTGAACATCTTCTCGACCAACCCGCCGATCAAGAGCCCGGTGTGGAACGTGGTCACCGAGATCATCGCGACGTTCGCGCTGGTCCTCTTCCTACTGGTCGCGCCCTACGGCGACAGCCCCGCGATCTACGCCTGTGCGGCCGCGGTCGTCGTCGGTATCGGGCAGTCGCTCGGCGGGCCGACCGGCTACGCGATCAACCCGGCCCGTGACCTCGGTCCGCGCATCGCCTACGCGGTCCTGCCGATCCGTGGCAAGGGCAAGCCGGACTGGGGCTATTCCTGGGTGCCCGTCGTCGCCCCCCTCATCGGCGCGACGCTCGCCGCCCTCGTCGCCATGATCGCGCCCGTCAAGACCGGGGGCTGACGGCCCGTCGCGACCACGCGGCGGGCACCTTCCGAGACATCGTCCTCACGACATCGTCCTCCCGACATCGCCAGGAGTGCTCGCATGACCCAGTACGTCGCAGCGATCGACCAGGGCACGACGTCGACCCGCTGCATGATCTTCGATCACTCGGGCCAGGTCGTCGCGGTCGACCAGCTCGAACACCAGCAGATCTTCCCCAAGGCGGGGTGGGTGGAGCACGACGCCGCGGAGATCTGGGTCAACACCCGGCAGGTCTGCGGCGGGGCGCTCGCTCGTGCCGACCTCGACGCCTCCTCGATCGCCGCGGTCGGCATCACCAACCAGCGCGAGACCACGGTCATCTGGGACAAGGCGACCGGCGAGCCCATCCACAACGCCATCGTCTGGCAGGACACGCGCACCCAGGCCATCTGCGAGGAGCTCGGCGCCCTCGGCGGCGGTGCCGAGCGCTACCGCGCGAAGACGGGCCTGCCCCTGGCCACCTACTTCGCCGGGCCCAAGGCGCGGTGGATCCTCGACAACGTCGACGGCGCCCGCGAGCGGGCCGAGCGCGGCGAGCTCGCGTTCGGGACGATGGACACCTGGGTGCTGTGGAACGCCACGGGCGGTGCCGAGGGCGGGCTGCACGTCACCGACCCGACCAACGCGTCGCGCACGCTGCTGATGAACATCGACACCCTGGAGTGGGACCCGCAGCTCTGCGAGGAGATCGGGGTGCCGATGGCGATGCTCCCCGAGATCCGGTCCTCCTCGGAGAACTACGCCCCCATCCGGGCGCGCGGCACGTTCCGCGACGTCCCCGTCGCCGGCATCCTCGGCGACCAGCAGGCGGCGACGTTCGGGCAGGCCTGCCTGGCCGTCGGCGAGGCCAAGAACACCTACGGCACCGGCAACTTCGTGCTGCTCAACACCGGCACCGAGAAGGTCGAGTCGAAGAACGGCCTGCTCACCACCGTCTGCTACAAGATCGGCGACGCCCCCCAGATCTACGCGCTCGAGGGCTCGATCGCCGTCACCGGCTCGCTGGTGCAGTGGATGCGCGACAACCTCGGGATCATCGGCTCGGCGCCGGAGATCGAGGAGCTCGCCAAGACCGTCGACGACAACGGCGGCGCCTACTTCGTGCCGGCGTTCTCGGGTCTGTTCGCGCCGTACTGGCGCGCCGACGCCCGCGGCGCGATCGTCGGGCTCACCCGCTACGTCAACAAGGGCCACCTCGCCCGCGCGGTGCTCGAGGCGACGGCGTTCCAGACCCGCGAGGTCATCGACGCCATGAACGCCGACTCGGGCGTGCCCCTCACGACGCTCAAGGTCGACGGCGGCATGGTCGGCAACGAGGTGCTCATGCAGTTCCAGGCCGACCTCCTCGGCGTCGAGGTCATCCGGCCCCAGGTGGCCGAGACCACGGCGCTCGGTGCTGCGTACGCGGCCGGGCTCGCCGTCGGCTTCTGGGACTCCGAGCAGGACATCCGCGACAACTGGGCCCAGGACAAGGTCTGGAACCCGCAGATGGACCCGGCGCTGCGCGACGAGACCTATGCGCAGTGGAAGAAGGCGGTCACCCGCACCTTCGACTGGGTCTGACGGCAGGTCGCCCGAGCGGCCGGTCCCGGCACGCAGGCGCCGACACGGCACGCCGCACCGGCGCCCGTGTCGGTGCCGGTGCCGGTGCGACCTCCCCGGCCCGCCCGGTCCAGGTCGTCTAGTCCAGGTCGTCGTGCTGCATGAGGCGACGGCCCGCCTCGGTGACCGAGCCCGAGAGCGACGGGTAGATCGAGAACGTGTGAGCGAGGTCGTTCACCGTCAGGTTGTTCTGCACGGCCATGGCCAGCGGCAGGATCAGCTCGCTGGCCACCGGCGCGACGATCACCCCGCCGATGACCACGCCCGTCGCCGGCCGGCAGAACACCTTGACGAAGCCCTCGCGCAGGCCCGACATCTTCGCGCGGGGGTTCGTGCCCAGCGGCATGATGACCTCGCGGGCGTGGAACTCCCCGCTCTCCACCTGGGCGTGGCTGATGCCGACGGTGGCCACCTCCGGGCGGGTGAACACCGCCGAGGCGACGGTCTTGAGCCGCAGCGGGGCGACCCCCTCGCCCAGCGCGTGCCACATGGCGATCCGGCCCTGCATGGCGGCCACCGACGCGAGCGGCAGCAGGCCGGTGCAGTCGCCGGCGGCGTACACACCGGGGATCGCGGTGCGGGAGACGCGGTCGACGGTGATGTGGCCGGTCTCGCGCAGTTCGAGGCCGATGTTGGCCAGGCCGAGGTCGGCGGTGTTGGGCACCGAGCCGACGGTCATCAGGGCGTGCGAGCCCTCGACCTCGCGGCCGTCGGACAGCGTCACCCGCACGCCGTCGGCGGTGGCGACGACCTTGTCGGCCCGCGAGCGCGGCTCGATGGTGACCCCGCGCTCGGTGAACACGGCCTCGAGCGTCGTCGCGGCGTCCGGGTCCTCGTGCGGCAGGACGCGGTCGCGGCTCGAGATCAGCGTCACCGGCACGCCCAGCTCGGCGTACGCGGAGACGAACTCGGCACCGGTGACCCCGGAGCCGACCACGATGAGGTGCTCGGGCAGCGCGTCGAGGTCGTAGATCTGGCGCCAGGTCAGGATCCGCTTCCCGTCCGGCTGCGCGTCGGGCAGCACGCGCGGGGACGCCCCGGTGGCGACGAGGGCGACGTCGGCGGTGACCGTCTCGGTGGAGCCGTCGGGGTATGCGATGCACACGTCGTGGGTGGCGCTGCTGCGGTCGCTCTCCTCGAACCACGCGCGGCCCTGCACGACGCGCACGCCCTCGGCCTGCAGCTTCGTGCGCACGTCGGCGGACTGGGCGAGGGCGAGCCCGCGCACGCGGGCGTTGACGCGCGGCAGGTCGACGCGCGGGTCGTCGACGTCGACACCCATCTCGGCCGTCGCGCGGAACCCGGCACGGACCCCCGCCGAGGCGATGAAGGTCTTGGAGGGCACGCAGTCGTAGGCCACGCAGTTGCCGCCGAGGCTGTCCTCCTCGACGACGGTGACGTCGGCCTCGTGCTGGGCGGCGACGAGGGCCGCCTCGTACCCGGCCGGCCCTCCACCGAGGATGACGATGCGGGTCATGCGGTGAATCCCTCCTGCAACCGGTGGTGACTCCCAGTGTCCCCCACCCCGATGTCCGGCACGCACCGATCATGTTCCGGGACTCGACGGGCCGGGTCACGGCCGGAGCACGCCCCAGCTGACTACCCTGTCCGCCGTGCCGCTCTATGCCGCGTACGGATCCAACATGGACCCCGAGCAGATGATGCAACGGGCGCCCCATTCCCCGATGTCGGGAACGGGGTGGCTCGAGGGGTGGCGCCTGACCTTCGGCGGTGAGGACCTCGGCTGGGAGGGCGCCCTCTCCACCGTCGTCGAGGAGCCCGACTCCCGCGTGTTCGTCGTGCTCTACGACGTCAGCCCGCTCGACGTCGACCAGCTCGACCGCTGGGAGGGGGGCGAGCTGGGGATGCACAAGAAGCTCCGGCTGCGCATCCAGACGATGGACGGGCCGCAGCTCGCCTGGGTCTACGTCCTCGACGCCTACGAGGGCGGCCTGCCGTCGGCGCGCTACATCGGGGTGCTCTCCGACGCCGCCGAGGGCGCCGGGGCCCCCGACGACTACGTGCGCGCCCTGCGCGAGCGCCCCTGCCGCTCCGTCGGACCGGGGCCCGGCTCGGACCTCTAGACCCCCGACCTCGGTGACGAGACCCGCGCTCAGCGCGGGAGACGCCACCGAAGCCGGCGTCAGCTGTTGTAGCCGGCGCGGCGCAGGGCCTCGGCCATGGCGCCGTTGGTGGGCGCGGGCCGACGGTCGCGCGAGCCGCGCTGGTCGCGGCCACCCTGACCGCCCTGCCCGGGCTTGCCCCGGTCGCCACCCCGACCCCGGTCGCCGCCCTTGCCCCGGTCGTCCCGGCCCTGACCACCGCGCTCGCCCGGGCCGCCCTGGCCCCGGCCGCCGTCACGCCGGCCCCGGCCACCACGCTCGTCGGGCTTCTGGTCGGCGGGCGCCTCCGCGGGCGGCGCCTGAGCGGCCGGCGCCTGCTCGGCGGGCTTCGGCTCGCCCTGGCCCCGTCCGCCACCCCGGCCGCCACGACCACCGCGGCGTCGGCGCTCGCCGCCGCCCTCGGTGGGCGGGGACGCAGCGTCGGAGGGTGTGGCCTCGGCCGTCGGGGCGGCCCCCGGACGTCCGCGCCCCTTACGACCGCGGCCACCCCGGCCGCCGCCGCCAGCACCACCGCCACCACCGGGTCGCGCGCCGCCGGTCTCGGCGGGCTGCTCCTCGTCGAGGCGCAGGGTCAGCGAGATGCGCTTGCGCTCGACGTCGACGTCGAGCACCCGGACGCGGACGACGTCGCCCGGGCCGACCACCGAGCGGGGGTCGGACACGAAGTCCTTCGACATCGCCGAGATGTGCACCAGGCCGTCCTGGTGCACGCCCACGTCGACGAAGGCGCCGAACGCGGCCACGTTGGTGACCTGGCCCTCGAGCACCATGCCCGGCGTCAGGTCGGTGATCGCCTCGACGCCCTCGGCGAACTCCGCGGTGGTGAACTCGGGGCGCGGGTCACGCCCGGGCTTGTCCAGCTCGGCGAGGATGTCGACGACCGTCGGGCGCCCGACGCGCTCGTCGGTGAAGGTGTCGGGGTCCAGGCTCGTGAGCAGGGCGGTGTTGCCGACGAGGCCGGCGACGTCCTGGCCGGTCGACTCCGCGATGCGGTGCACCACCGGGTACGACTCCGGGTGCACCGCCGAGCGGTCGAGCGGGTCGGGGCCGCCGGAGATGCGCAGGAAGCCCGCGCTCTGCTCGAACGCCTTGGCGCCCAGGCGCGGCACCTCGCGCAGCGCGGTGCGCGACGCGAACGGCCCGTGCTCGTCGCGGTAGCCGACGATGGTGGTGGCGAGCCCGGTGCTGATGCCCGACACGCGGCGCAGCAGCGGCGCAGAGGCGGTGTTGACGTCGACGCCGACGGCGTTCACCGCGTCCTCGACGACGGCGTCCAGCGAGCGCGACAGCGCCGTGCCGGCGATGTCGTGCTGGTACTGGCCGACGCCGATCGACTTCGGGTCGATCTTCACGAGCTCGGCCAGCGGGTCCTGGAGGCGCCGTGCGATCGAGACCGCGCCGCGCAGCGACACGTCGAGGTCGGGCAGCTCGGTCGAGGCCTGCTCCGAGGCCGAGTACACCGACGCGCCGGCCTCGGAGACCACCGCGGCGGTGAGCCCGAGGTCGGGTTCGCGGGCGATGAGGTCGCGGACCAGGGCGTGCGTCTCGCGCGAGGCCGTGCCGTTGCCGATGGCGACCAGCTCGACCCCGTGCTCGCGGGCCAGCTCGCCCAGGCGGGCGCGCGAGGCCTCCCACTGCCGGCGCGGGACGTGCGGGTGGATCGTGTCGGTGGCGACGACCTTGCCCGTGCCGTCGATGACCGCGACCTTCACGCCGGTGCGCAGGCCCGGGTCGAGGCCGAGGGTGGGCCGGGCGCCCGCGGGGGCGGCGAGCAGCAGGTCGCGCAGGTTGCCGGCGAACACCAGCACCGCGCCCTCCTCGGCCACCTCGCGGAGCCGCACCCGCAGGTCGACGACCAGGCGGGACAGGATGCGCGTGCGCCACGCCCAGCGCACCGCGTCGGTGAGCCAGCGGTCGGCGGGTCGGCCGCGGTCGGCGACGCCGACGGCCGCGGCGATGCGCGAGAGGTAGACGTCGGAGATCGCGCTCTCGTCGTCGTCCGCGGCGAGCGGGTCGAGCGAGAGCGCCAGGACCTCCTCGGTCTCGCCGCGCAGCACGGCGAGGATCCGGTGCGACGGCAGGCGCGTGAACTTCTCGTCGAAGGCGCCGTAGTCGGAGAACTTCGCGGCCGCGGTGTCCCCCTCGCCGCCGCGTCCCTCGCGGTAGGTGGCCGTGAGGCGACCGCGGCGCCACATCTGCTCGCGGAGCTCGCCCACGAGGTCGGCGTCCTCCGCCCAACGCTCGACGAGGATCGCGCGGGCGCCCTCGAGGGCGGCGTCGCGGTCGGGCACGCCGTGGTCCGGGTCGACGTAGGCGCCGGCCGCGGTGCGCGGGATGTGGGTGGGGTCGGTGAGCAGCGCGTCGGCCAGCGGCTCGAGGCCGGCCTCGCGGGCGATCGCGGCCTTCGTGCGCCGCTTCGGCTTGAACGGGAGGTAGACGTCCTCCAGGCGGCTCTTCGTCTCGGCGCCGAGGATCCGTGCGGCGAGCTCGTCGTCCAGCTTGCCCTGGCCGCGCACCGACTCGAGCACCGCGGAACGGCGCTCCTCGAGCTCGCGCAGGTAGGTCAGGCGCTCCTCGAGCGTGCGCAGCTGCGCGTCGTCGAGACCGTCCGTCGCCTCCTTGCGGTAGCGGGCGACGAACGGCACCGTCGCGCCGCCGTCGAGGAGCTCGACCGCCGCGCGCACCCGGCCCTCGACGACGCCGAGCTCGTCGGCGATGCGGCGGGTGACCGGGGGCAGGACAGGGGCGACGGAGGCGCCCGCACCACCCACTCCGGCGGTCGGGACGTCCGTGGCGGTCACCATTGCATCGCTCACGGCCGCCATCGTGCCCGACCGTTCGCCGGGCGCGCCAAGCAGATGCGTCCGGGTCAGCCCGCGAGGGTGGCCAGCGCGGCGTGCGCCAGCGTCCGCACACCGACCGGCAGGGCACGCTCGTCGAGGTCGAACGTGGGCTGGTGCAGGTCGGACATGTCGCCCGACCCCGACCAGACCCCGAGACGGCCCATCGCACCCGGGACGTGCTCGAGGTACCAGCCGAAGTCCTCGCCACCGCTGGACTGCTCGGTGCCGACTGCGGCGTCGAGCCCGACGGCCCGCTCGGCCGCGCGGGCCAGCAGGTCGGCCGAGACGGCGTCGTTGACCACCGGCGGGACCCCGCGGCGGTGCTCGAGCACGTAGCCGACGCCGGTGGGTGCGAGCAGCGCGGTGACCAGCGACCGGACCAGCGGCTCGAGCTCGTTCCACGTCGCGTGCTGGGCGGTGCGCAGCGTGCCGCCGAGCACGCCCTGTTGCGGGACGGCGTTCGTGGCGTTGCCGGCCTGGACGGTGCCCCAGACCAGGACGGTGCCCGAGCGCGGGTCGACCCGGCGGGACAGCAGGTCGGGCAGGCCGGTGATCACGGTGCCGAGCGCGTGCACGAGGTCCGCGGTCAGGTGCGGGCGCGAGGTGTGCCCGCCCGGCGAGGTGAGGCGAAGCTCGAGCATGTCGCACGCCGAGGTGATCGCCCCGGTGCGCGTGCCGACCTTGCCGACCTCGAGACGCGGGTCGCAGTGCAGCGCGAAGATGCGGTCGACCCCGTCGAGCCCGTCGGCGGCGATGACGTCGAGCGCACCCCCGGGCTGCACCTCCTCGGCGGGCTGGAAGATCAGCCTCACCCGGCCGGGCAGCTCCTCCGGGGACGCGGCGAGCGCGAGCCCCGCGCCGAGCACCATGGCGGTGTGCGCGTCGTGGCCGCACATGTGCGCGACACCCGGCACCTGGGAGGCCCAGGGCACCTCGACCTGCTCGGTCAGCGGCAGGGCGTCGATATCGGCGCGCAGGGCCACCGTGCGCGGGCCCTGGCCGATGTCGCAGACCAGGCCGGTGCCGGGCAGGAGCCGGGGGCGCAGGCCCGCGCCGGCCAGGGTCTCGGCCACGAGACGGGTGGTCTCGTGCTCGCGACGGGCCAGCTCGGGGCGGGCGTGGATCGCCCGGCGCCAGGAGACGACGTCGTCGGCGTGCGCGGCGAGCCAGCGATCGATCCACTCCGGGCCGTGGCCCGCGCCGAGATCGGCCACGGGGGCCGTCACCGGGCGTGGCTGTGCCAGAGTCATCGAACACACCTCCCTGCCGAACCCGTTGCCAGTCCGACTGTCCGGCCCAGCATGCCTGCGCCGGACGGCGGTTGTGGGCAACGAGACCGCCCTCGCGCCGAGGGGTCGCGACCGCGCTGTGTGCGGTGTACCACCCCCCGGGACAGTCCGACGAGCGGACGGACGGTGCTGGTCACCGGTGTCCCGGGCCGCTGCCCGGCGGTCGCCGCCCGTCCGTCGCACATCGCTCACAAGGGGGGTACCCCGGGGGCGGTCCGCCCAACGGTCGGCGTTGCCATGATGGAGACGTGACCCCCGCACCCGCCGACGCCCCCGGTCCGCGCCGGCTCGTCGGGCGCTACCGCCTCGAGCACGAGCTCGGACGCGGCGCCATGGGCACCGTGTGGTCGGCGTACGACGAGGTCCTGCACCGCGCCGTCGCGGTCAAGGAGGTGCGGCTGTCGTCCGTGCCCGTCAACGAGCGCGGCATCGTCCGGGAGCGGACGCTGCGCGAGGCCCGGGCCACGGCCATGCTCAGCCACCCCAACGTCGTCACCCTCTACGACGTCGTCGAGGTCAACTCCGAGCCCTACGTCGTCATGGAGCTGCTGCCCTCGCGCAGCCTCGCGAGCTACATCGGCGAGCGCGGCACGCTCACCCAGCCCGAGGCGGCCGAGATCGGTTCCGCGGTGGCGTCGGCCCTGACGACGGCCCACCGGGCGGGCATCACGCACCGCGACGTCAAGCCCGGCAACGTGCTCATCGGCGAGAACGGGCAGATCAAGCTCACCGACTTCGGGATCGCCCGCAACGCGGCCGAGCAGTCGATGACGCAGACCGGCACCGTGCTCGGCTCCCCGCCCTACATCGCGCCCGAGGTCGCGATGGGGCGCGCGGTCGGGCCGGCCGCCGACCTCTGGGGGCTCGGCGCCACCCTCTTCGCCTGCCTCGAGGGACGCCCGCCCTACGACGCGGGCGACCCCGTCGGCACCGTCACCGAGGTCGTGCACGGCGACGTGCCCGTGCCCACCGGGCGCGGACCCGTCGTCGACGTCATCCGGGGCCTGATGGTCAAGGATCCCGCCCTGCGTATGCCGCTCGCCGCGGTCCGCCGGCGCCTGCGCCCGCTGCTGTCCGACCCGGAGGGTCCCGTCCTCGCCGCCCCGTCCGCGCCGCGCACCGCGGCGTTCCGGGTGCCGCGGGCGGGCGAGGTCAGCGACCAGGCCGGGATCATGCCGGTCCCGGCGTCCTCCTCGCGGGGGCCGGCCGGGACGCTGGTCGAGGGGTCGCCGGACGCCCCGGGCGAGGTGCCGGCGAGCCCGCCCCCGACGCCGGACGCCAAGCCCTCCCCCACCCCACGGTCCGGGACCGACGCCGCGAGCGGGCCCGCGGGAGCCGTGGGCCCCGCGGTCGACGAGGCCCGCGTCACCGACCCGCCGCAGGAGGCGCCCGAGAAGAAGGACGAGGCCGTCCCGGGCGAGCAGGCGGCCGCCGGCGCGGCGGTGGCGGCGGGCGCGGCGGTCGCGGCGGGTGCGGCGGCGGGCGAGGACGGGGACGACGAGAAGGCCGAGGCAGCGTCCGAGGTCGAGGAGTCCACGAAGTCCGGGGAGTCCGGGGAGTCCACGAAGTCCGGGGAGTCCGCGGAGTCCGAGGACGCGGCGGGCGACGCGGAGCTCGCCGAGGCACCGGAAGCGTCCGAGGCACCCGAGGCCGCCGAGGCGTCCGAGGGCAAGGCTGCCGAGGTCACGGCTGCCGAGGTCACGGCTGCCGGGGTCACGGCTGCCGGGGACGCCGAGGTCGCGTCCGACCCCGAGGCGTCCGAGGGCGAGGTCGTCGAGGCCGCCGAGGTCGGGGCGGGCACGGACGAAGAGGACGAGCCGGCCGAGGCGGCGTCCACCGGGGAGAAGACCGAGGGGAAGACCGAGGGCGAGGCGGCGGACGCCGCGGCACTCGAGGAGGCCGACGCCCCGGAGGCCACGGGAGCGGCGGCCGACGAGGCCCCCGCGAGCACGAACACCGAGGCGCCGGAGCCGGTGCGCGCCGACGACGACGCGTCGCCCGCAGCGGTGCCGGCGGTCACCGACGCCGAGGCGAAGGGACCCGCCGAGGCCCGGTCCGGGGCCCAGCCGGAAGCGCCGTCGACGGCCGAGTCCACGTCGGACGGGAAGACGGACGGGAAGACGGATTCGCCCGCGCCCGCCGAGAAGCCGGCCGACGAGCCCGCCGCCGGGCCCACGGACAAGCCTGCGCCCGCCGCCCCGGGCAACGGCCGGGCCCGGCCGGCGGCAGCGCGGGCCGCGGCGTCGGCACCGGGCGACGCCGAGACCACGATGGTCGGCCCGCGGGTGCCGCGCTCCGAGGACGTCACGCGGGCGGTGCGCCGCCCTCCGGCTCCGCCGCCGCGCACCGTCGGCCCGCCGACGCCCGGGCGCTGGACCCCACCCGGCGGTGCCCCGGCCCCGGGATGGCGGCCCCCGCCGCAGAGGCCCGCCGCGGCGGCTCCGGGCGGTCCGGGCGCCACCGGGCAGCGGCTCGCCGCCGACCCGGGCCCACTGCCGTTCACGCCGTCGGCGCGGCCCGCACCGGCGCCGCGCCGGTCGCCCTGGGCCGTGGCCGGGGTCGTCGCGCTGCTCGTGCTGATGGCCGCGCTCGGGGCGGTCGGGGCGTACGCCCTGACCCGCTCGCTGGCCGGCCAGGGGCCGCTGTCGACGGATCTCACGCCCGCCGGCCCCGAGGTCGCGGGCACGGTGCTCGTCGCGCACGCCGACACCGACCAGCGCTACGCGGGCACCGGCCTGGACTTCAGCGCGCTGGTGCCCGCCGGCTGGCAGCAGTTCCGGCTCGAGCAGCCCGGCGGCGACGTCACGGTGCGCTTCGTGTCGCCCGACGCGGGCCGCGAGCTGCGGATCGACCGCGTCACCGGCTTCTACCCGTCCCAGCGCGCCGCGGACTACATCGCGCTGCTCTCCCGGCCGGACAGCCTCGGCGTGGACGGCTCGTCGGTCGGCCCGGTGGAGACGGTCGGCGCGGGCACCCCCGGCGGGGAGTCGCCCCAGCAGACCGTCTACCGCACCACCTCCGGGCCGACCGACGACCGCACGACCTGGACGCGCCTCGTGCCCTCGGGCACCAGCCTGTGGGTGATCCGGCTGACCGCCACGAGCACCGACGTCGTCGGGGCGCCCGACCAGTTCCAGGCCGTCGCCGACAGCTTCGCCGCACCGCCCCCCTAGGCTCGCCGCCGATGACCGAGATCGAGCCGCTCGCGCCGCCCCGTCCCTCCGCCGAGGAGGCCGCGTCCGAGCTGGCCCGGCGCACGGGCGCCCTGACCCACGACGTCGCCGTGGTGCTCGGCTCCGGCTGGGGGCCCGCGGCCGACGCGTTCGGCCCGCCCGTCGCCGAGGTCCCGTTCTCCGAGCTGCCCGGCTTCACCCCGCCCGGCGCGCCCGACCACGCCGGGGTGGCGCGCTCGGTGGAGCTCGGCGGTCGGCGGGTGCTGGTACTCCTGGGGCGCACGCACCTCTACGAGGGCCACGGCCCGGAGCAGGTCGTGCACCCGGTGCGGACGGCCTGCGCGGCCGGCGCCACGAGCGTCGTCCTGACGAACGCCGCCGGCGGGATCGACCCGTCGTACGCGGTCGGCCAGCCGGTCCTGATCGCCGACCACCTGAACCTCACGGGCCGCTCGCCGCTCGTCGGACCCGAGTTCGTCGACCTCACCGGCGCCTACGACCCGGGGCTGCGCGCCCTGGCCCGCGCGATCGACCCGGAGCTCGCCGAGGGCGTGTACGCGGGGCTGCCCGGTCCGCACTTCGAGACCCCGGCCGAGATCCGCATGCTGGCCACCCTGGGCGCCGACCTCGTCGGGATGTCGACGGTGCTCGAGACGATCGCCGCGCGGGCCGCCGGGGTGCGGGTCGCGGGGGTCGCGCTGGTGAGCAACCCGGCGGCGGGGACCACCGACGCGGCCGTCGACCACCTCGCCGTCATCGACGCCGTGCACGCCTCCGCCGCGCGCACCGGCGCGCTCCTGGTGCGGCTCGTCGAGGCCGCGCTGCGGGAGAGCCCGACCCCGTGACCCCGACACCATGACCCCGACACCATGACCCCGACACCATGACCCCGACACCATGACCACGGTGCTGGTCGTCCACCACACCCCGTCGCCGAGCCTGCACGAGCTGCTGGGCGCCGTCGTCGAGGGCGCGGGGACCGAGGAGATCGAGGCCGAGGTGGAGGTCGTCCGCCGGCCGGCCCTCACCGCAGGCGCGGCGGATGCGCTGGCCTGCGACGGCATCGTGCTCGGCACGCCGGCGAACATCGGGACGATGTCGGGCGCGCTCAAGCACTTCTTCGACCAGATCTACTACCCGTGCCTGGACGCGACCGCGGGGCGACCGTTCGGGCTGTACGTGCACGGCGGGTCGGACGTCGCCGGTGCCGTCCGTGACGTCCTGCGGATCACCGGCGCGCTCGGCTGGGAGCAGGTCGCCGAGGTCTGCGCGTCCACCGGCGAGATCGGCAGCGCCGAGCGCGAGGCGGCGTGGGAGCTCGGCGCCACGGTGGCGCTCCGGGCGGCCGAGCGCACGGGGACGTCGGGCGCATAGGGGCGGCGCGTGCGCTGCGGAACCGGGCATGCGGTGGCGGTCGCGGGCGTTGCGCGGGACATGACATCGAAGGTCGTGCAGTACCGCCGCTACGGCGGTCCCGAGGTCCTCGAGCTCGTCGACCGTGAGGACCCGACGCCCGGCCCGGGCCAGGTCCGCCTGGCCGTGCGCGCCGCCGCCGTGAACCCCTTGGACTGGAAGCTCCGTGGTGGCGCGATGGCGTCCGGGGACGCACCGGGCGCACCCCAGGTGCCCGGGTACGACGTCGCCGGGACCGTCGACGCGCTCGGTGAGGGGGTCACCGCATTCGCCGTGGGCGACGAGGTCGTCGGCAAGGCCACCGGCGGCGGCTACGCCGAGGAGGCCGTGGCCGATGTCCGGGCACTCGTGCGCAAGCCCGCCGAGGTGGGGTGGGAGACCGCTGCGGCGCTGCCGGTGGTCGCGACCACGGCGTACCGCGCGCTCGCCCTGCTGGGCCTCGGCGAGGGCGACCACACCGGCACCACGATCGTCATCGACGGCGCGTCCGGGGCCGTGGGCGTCGTCGCGGTGCAGCTCGCGGTGGCACGCGGGGCGACGGTGATCGGCAGTGCGGGCGAGGCCCACCAGGACGAGGTGCGCGCGCTCGGCGCCACTCCGGTGGTCTACGGCGAGGGCCTCGCCGACCGGGTCCGGGCCGTCGCCCCGGACGGCGTCGACCTCGGCTTCGACACCTCGGGCTACGGCGGGCTCCGCGACCTCGTCGCGCTGACGGGCTCCCCGGAGAAGGCGATCACGATCGCCGACTACGCCGGCGCGCAGGAGCTCGGCGTGACCTTCACCTCCGGCGGCGACCCGGACGACGAGAGCCGCGCCCTGGCCGAGGCCCTCGGCCTGCTCGCCGAGGGGCGGCTGCGGGCCCCGACCGTCGTCACCTACCCGCTCGCCGAGGCGGGCAGGGCCCAGGACGACAACCGGACCCGCCGCGTGGCGGGCAAGCTCGTCCTACTTCCGTAGCTGCACCGTCGCGTCGTAGAGCGCCTTCGTCGAGACGCCGTGGACGGTCGCGACGTCGCGGGCGGCGTCCTTGAGGCGCCGGCCGTCGGCGACGAGCCCGAGGACCTCCTCCGCGAGGTCCTCGGGCTCCGGCGTCACCACGACCGCGGGACCGAGCACCACGGTGACCTCCCCCAGCACGTCCCGGGCGCCCGCCCACGCCGCGAGGTCGGCGAGCGGGCCGCGCACGACCTCCTCGTGGGTCTTGGTCAGCTCCCGGCAGATCGCGCCCGCGCGGTCTCCTCCCAGCACCTCCACGGCCACGGCCAGCAGCGACGCGAGCCGGCGTGGGGACTCGAAGAACACCGCGGTGCGCGACTCGGTCGCCAGGGACCGCAGCCAGGTGCGGCGACGTCCGTCGGCGCGGGGCGCGAAACCCTCGAAGCAGAAGCGGTCGGTCGGCAGCCCCGAGACCGCGAGCGCGGCGAGCACCGCCGACGGGCCGGGCAGGCAGCGCACGGCGAGACCGGCCTCCACACAGGCGGTGACGAGCCGGTAGCCGGGGTCGGAGACCGTGGGCATGCCGGCGTCGCTGACCACCAGCACCGTGCTGCCGTCGCGCACCGCCGCGACGAGCCCGGGGACGCGCGAGGCCTCGACGTCCTCGTAGAAGCTGACGACACGCCCGCCGACCGTCACCCCGAGCGCGGAGGCGAGACGGGCCAGCCGGCGGGTGTCCTCCGCGGCGACGACGTCGGCCGTGGCCAGCGCGTCGCGCAGCCGCGCGGAGGCGTCCGCGGGATCGCCCAGCGGGACGCCCGCCAGGAGGAGCACCCCGTCGGGGGCCCCGTGTGATGCTCCGGCCATCTCCGAGACCATACGATCGGCAGCCGTGACGGCCACCATCGCGCGCCCGGCGCCGGACGCGGCGAGCGTGCTCCCGTCGCCGAAGGACGCGCCGGCCGTCGCCCAGCTGCTCGGGCGACCGATGCCCACCGACCGCCTGCGCGGCTGGATCGTGGCGCTCGTCCTCACCGTCGTCGGCGGGATCGTGCGGTTCTGGGACGTCGGGTGGCCCACCGACCAGGGCACCCCGATCTTCGACGAGAAGCACTACGTGCCGCAGGCGTGGCAGGTCCTGCGCAACGGCGGGTACGAGGACAACCCGGGCTACGAGCTGGTGGTCCACCCGCCGCTGTCGAAGCAGCTCATGGCGGTCGGCCAGTGGGTGTTCGGGTACGACCCGGTGGGCTGGCGCGCCGCGTCGGCGCTCGCCGGCACGATCGCGATCCTGGCGATCGTCCGGGTGGCCCGGCGCCTGACCCGCTCCACGCTGCTCGGCGCCCTCGCCGGTGTCCTGCTGATCGCCGACGGCGTCAGCCACGTGTCGGCGCGCGTCGGCATGATCGACATCTTCCCGGCGCTGTTCGTGCTGCTCGCGTTCGCGGCGATCCTGGTCGACCGCGACGACGTGCGGGCCCGGCTCGCGGTCGTCGTCGCGGAGGGCCGGATCGCGCAGACGGTGTACGGGCCGCGTCTCGGCGTGCGGTGGTGGCGCCTGGCCGCCGGCGCGTGCCTCGGGCTGTCGCTCGCCGCGAAGTGGTCGGGCCTGTACTACATCGTCTTCTTCGGCGCCCTGCTGATCGGCTTCGACATGGCCGCCCGGCGGGCCGCGGGCGTCGCGCGCCCGTTCGTCGGCACCCTCGTCCGCGACGTCGCGCCGGCGGTGTGGGCGTTCCTCGCCGTCCCGGTGCTGTGCTACCTCGCGAGCTGGCTGCCCTGGATCGCCAGCGAGACCGGCACCGATCGGCACGCCGTCGGCCAGCAGCTGCCCGTGGGCGGGGCGGCGGCTTTCCTGCCCGACTGGCTGCGCGGGCTGGCCTACTACAGCACCAAGGTGCTGGAGTTCCACGCCACGCTCGACACCCCGCGGGGGTCGCCGCACCCCTGGGAGTCCAAGCCGTGGACGTGGCCGATGGGGCTGCGCCCGATGCTGTACTCCTACGAGTCCGGCACCGCCGAGGCCGGCTGCGGCGGCCCGTCCTGCGTGTCCGCGGTGATGCTGATCGGGACGCCCGCCCTGTGGTGGGCGTCGGTGCCGGCGCTCGGCTGGTCGATCTGGCGCGTCGTGACGACGTTCGACTGGCGCCACGCCGCCGTGCTCGTGGGCTACGGCGCGGGCTTCCTGCCGTGGTTCACCAACCTCGACCGCCAGATGTACTTCTTCTACATGACGCCCGTGGCGCCGTTCCTGGTGCTGGCGGTGGTGCTGGCCCTCGGGGAGTTCCTCGGACGGCGGGAGCAGGGGCTCGAACGTCGTCGGGTCGGGACGCTCGTGGTCGGCATCTACACCGGCCTCGTCGTCGCCAACTTCGCGTGGCTGTGGCCGATCCTCGTCGGCGCCTGGGTCACCGCCGACCGCTGGAACGCGGAGCTGTGGCTACCGTCCTGGCGCTGAGCGCGAGCTCATGCCGTCACCCCGCCGGGCGAGCATCGCGGGCAGGACCAGCGTCAGCGCGGTGACCGTCAGCGCCCCGCTGGAGCCGAACACCGTGTAGCCGGCCTCGACGTCGACGCCGATCACGGTCGTCACCGTCCACCCGAGGGCCCACGCGGCGCCGAGCAGGAGAGGCCAGGCCGCGGCGACGGCCCCGAGCCGCCGGACGAGCACGAGCGCCTGCGCGAGTCCGACCGCGGCGCCGCACACGGCGCCCTGGATCGCGAGGTCGGCGAGCCCCACCCGGTAGGAGACCGCGTCGGCACCGACCGCCAGGCCCGCGGCGAGCCCGACGCCGGTCGCGAGGGTCCAGGTGACCACCGGGACCCGTGGCGCCCCGAAGCCCACCCGCAGCCCGAGGGCCTGGACGGCACCGAGGACCGCGCCCGTCAGCAGCCCGCCGAGCAGGGCCGGGACCGGCCCCTGCACGGGGCCGGCGAGCTCGGCGACCAGCCCGCCGAGCGGGAAGCCGAGGAACGTGGCGAGCCAGGCGAGCGTGCGTCGCCGGGTTGTCGTGCGCACCGGCACGCGGCTGGCGGTGTGGAGATCGGTCATCGTCGCTCCCGGGGTTCGGTGGGGATGCGCCGAGGGTCGCGGGAGGCGCTGACGGAACGCTGACGGTGCGCTGAGGCCGGTCCTAGGCTCGCTGGCGTGCTGACCGTCGCCCTGCTCGGACCCGTGGAGGTCCGGCGCGACGACGAGCCGGTGCCCGTGCCGTCCGGACGCACCACCGAGGTGCTGGTCCGGCTCGCCCTCGAGGCCGGGCGCAGCGTGCGGGCGGAGCAGATCCTCGACGAGCTGTGGGCGGGGAGCGAGGGCCGCAACACGCTGCAGTCGAAGGTGTCGCAGCTGCGTCGCGCGCTCGGCGGGCCCGCGCCGGTGTCGTTCGGCCACGGTGGCTACCGCCTCGACGTCGACGACGTCGACCTGCTCGCGGTCGAGCGGCTGGCCGGGCAGGTCACGGAGGCCCGGCGAGCCGGGGACCTCGAGCTGGTCCGGGACCGCGCCGCGGCGGCGCTCGCGCACTTCCGCGGGGACGTCCTGCAGGGCGCCGGGGACGGCGCCTGGCTCGAGCCGCACCGGCGTCGCTGGGAGGAGGTCCGGCTGGGGCTGGTCGAGGACCACCTGGCCGCCCGGGTCGCCCTGGGCGCCGGCGGGGACGTCGTCGGCGAGCTCGAGGAGCTCACCGAGCGCCACCCGCTGCGCGAGGGACTGTGGTCGTCGCTGGTCACCGCGCTGTACCGCGCCGGTCGGCAGGCCGACGCGCTGGCGGCCTACGCCCGCGTCCGCCGCCGTCTCCTCGAGGACCTCGGCGTGGATCCCGGCCCCGGTCTGCGCCGGCTCGAGGAGGAGATCCTCGCCCAGAGCGCCTCGCTGGCCGGACTCGGACCCGCCCCCGACCGCCGGCCCGGCAACCTCCCGCCGGTGGCGCCCGGCCTCGTCGGCCGCGCGACGGAGTCGGCCGCGCTCCACGCGCTGCTCACCGAGCACCGGGTGGTCACCGTCGTCGGCCCGGCCGGCGTCGGCAAGAGCCGCACGGCGCTCGCCGTCGCGCACGGCCGCGACGAACCCGGCGGCGCGTGGCTGGTGCGCCTCGACGGCGTGAGCGACCCGTCGTCGGTCCCGCGCGCCGTGGCCGAGGCGCTGCACGTCCCCGCGGGCGAGCTCGCCGCGCGCTTCGCCGGGCCCGCGTCGGTGCTGCTGCTCGACAACGCCGAGCACCTCCGCGACGCCGTGGCCGACCTCGTCGAGCTCCTGCTCGTCGGCGCACCCCGGCTGCGGATCCTCGTCACGAGCCAGGTGCCGCTGGCGCTCGACGCCGAGGCCGCGTTCACCCTCGCGCCGCTCGCGCCGGACGACGCGTCCGCCCTGTTCGCGGCCCGGGCCGCGCGCCTGCCGCGTCCCGTCACCCTCACCGACGAGACCGCCGACGCCGTCGATCAGCTCTGCCGGCGCCTCGACGGGCTGCCGCTGGCCCTCGAGCTCGCGGCGGCCCGGCTGGCGTCGCTGTCGGTGCCCGAGCTCACCCGTCGGCTGGACGACCGGTTCGCGCTGCTCCACGACCCGACCAGGCGGGGCCCCGCCCGGCGTCGCGGTCTGCAGGCCGCGATCGGCTGGAGCCACGACCTCCTGGAACCCGACGACCGTCGCGGGCTGTGGGCGCTCGCGGTGTTCGCCGAGGGCGCGCCCCTGTCCGCCGCCGAGCACGTGATCGGCGCGCTCGGGATCCCCGCACCGGCGGCCCTCGACGTCGTCGGACGCCTCGTCGACCGCTCGCTGGTCACCGTCGACGTCTCCGGGCACGGCGCGGTCCGCTACCGCCTGCTCGACAGCATCCGGGCCTTCGCCCGCGACCGGCTCGCCGAGGCCGGGCTGGCGGACGTCGCGGGCGCGGCGCACGCGGCGTGGTTCGCCGAGGTCGCGGACCATCACGCCCTCACCGTCCGCGGCCCCGAGCAGGTCGCGTGCCTCGAGACCGTCCGGGTCGACCGCGCCAACATCGACGCCGCGCTCGCGTGGTGCGCCGTCCACGACCCGCCGCAGGGCCTGCGGACGGCCGTCGGCTTCGGGTGGACGTGGGTGGTGCTGGGCGACGGCGAGGCCGGGGCCGCGCGGGTCCGGCGCGCCCTCATGGCGACGCCCGAGGCCGACACCTCGACGTCCGCCACCGCGCTCCTGCTCGCCGGCTGGCTCGAGGCCTCCGCCGGGGACCTGGAGCTCGCGGCCGGCGACCTCGACCGCGCCGAGGTGCTGGTCGACGACGACCGGCTGCGGCCCGACCTCCACCGCCACCGGGCGTTCCTGCGCATCCAGCAGGGCCGTCCCACCGACGTCGTCGCCGAGGCGGAGGCCGCCGTCGCCGCGTACCGCGATCAGGGACGGGCCTGGGAGACCGCGGCGGCACTGCTCCTGGCCTCCTACGGCGCGGTCATGCTCGGTGACACGAGGACGGCCGGCCGGTCGGCCGCCGACGCCGTCGCGCTGCTCGAGCCCCTCGGCGACCCGTGGGGGCTCGTCCACGCCCGCGGCATGCTCGGCGCGATCGCGCAGGCCGAGGGACGGTTCGACGCGGCTGCGACGGAGCTCGCGGGCGCCGCGGCCGAGTCCGAACGACTCGGTTTCCGGGGACAGGCCGCCTTGCACCTGTCGCGGCTCGGGCGGGTCGAGCAGCAGCGCGGCGACCGCGCCGCCGCCGTCGCCACCCTCGACCGGGCCCTCGCCGCCGCACGACGGAGCGGCGACCCGCGGATCGCGGCGACGATCCGGACGACGCTCGCCCGCGTCCTGCGCACGTCCGGCGACGACGTCGTCGCGCTCGCGCTGATCGAGCAGAACGACCGCTGGTACCGCGACGCGGGCGGGGGCGACGGCGCTCTGCTCACCCGGTGCCTCCTCGCGGCCCTGGCCGCGGCCGAGGACCCGGAGACGTCGTGGTGGCTGCTCGGTGGTCTGCGCACCGAGGCGCGGGAGGCGGGTGACGACGAGGCCGAGCTCGCCGCGGTGGACGCCCTGGCGCTCCTCACCGCGCAGCGGGGCGAGGCCGAGCGCGCCGCCGACCTCCTCGCGGACGCCGACGCCCTCGCCGCGCGCGTCCACGCCGTGATCGACGCCGACCGGGTGGACGCGCAGCGGGCCCGTCGGCTGATCGGTGAGCGTCCGGCGCACCCCGCGGCCGAACCGCGGATACCGGGCTGAACCGTCCGGTGGAGCTCGCGGCGATCGCCCGGCGAGCGGAGATGGTGAAAGGGTGGAGCTGAGGGGAATCGAACCCCTGACCTACTCGATGCGAACGAGTCGCGCTACCAACTGCGCCACAGCCCCTGGTGCGTCGCCAACTCTAGCAACGCCGTCGATCGCGACCGGATGCCGGGTCAGGCCCCGGCCGCCCGCCGGTAGCCGTAGGAGCGCTCGCCGTCGAGGTCGTGGAAGGCCGGGTCGTCGTCGGTGTCGTCGACCAGCTCGAGATCGTCGGGCACCGGCGGAGCCGGCGTGCGCGGGGCCGCCCAGCGGGGCGAGGACGCGGCGCGGAGCTCCTCGTCCTCGAACCGGACCTGCTCGTCGTCGAGGTCGTCGGCCTCGTACTCCCCGTCGATCCAGTCCCGCTCGCCCCAGCCCTGACCATGCAGCGCGGCCATCCGCGCCTCGTGCTCGGCCTGGCGGGCACGGCGGGCCTCCAGCGCGCGCCGCTCCCCGGACAGGCGGGCGGCCCGGCGGACACGCACCTCCTCCTCGATGCGCGTCTGGCGGCGCAGGAAGGCGAGGTAGCCGACCAGGATGACGTCGGCGGCCACGTGCAGCCACCACATGGCGCTCGAGACGACCAGCGCGGCGAGCGCCGAGAGCACCGCCACCGCGATCAGGCCGAGCGCGACGCGCTGACGGAACGTGTAGCGGGCGCGCGCCGCGGCGGCCGCGGCGTCCGGGTCGAAGCCGCCCCGTCCCGGCCGGTAGGTGCGCAGGGCGCGCTCGGCGACCGGCTCGTCGTCCTCGAGGTCGTCCTCGAGGTCGTCCTCGAGGTACTCGTCGTCGAGGTACTCGTCATCGAGGTACTCGTCGTCCGGGTGCGGGGCCCGGCGCAGGACCCGCTCGCGCCCGGCGGGGCGGGGGTCGTCGTCGCGGTCGTCGAACTCGTCGAGCTCGGCCCGCTCGTCCTCGAGCTCGTCGTCGAGGTCCTCGTCGTGCTGGGCGTCGAGGTCGAGCTCCGCGTCGAGGGCCTCGGGGGTCTCGTCCGCGCGCTCGGCCAGCACGGTGCCGGTCGCGGTACCGCCCGTGCCCCCCGTCCCGCCGCCTCCCGCCGCCACCGTGCGTCCGGTGCGTGCGTCCGCCTGCGCAGTGGTCACGGGGACCTCCTCGATCAGGGGTGCGCCCGCCGTCCGCGGCAGCACCCGGGCACTCAGGTCGGCCTCGGCGGGGCGGGGAACCATCTGGCGACGCCGGGCCACGACCGGGACGAGGACCACCAGCCACGCCAGGACCAGGGCCGCGAACACGACCGAGCTCGGCACCGCACACCCCCCACCTCGGACGACCGCGACGGGCCGGATCCGGTTCGTCGCAGGCGCCACGCTAGTCACACGAGTCCCGTGGGCCTCGCAGCCGACGCGGCGTGTCGTGTGCGAGCGGTGACGAGATCCCTCCAGTAGGGGAACCAGACGCCAGCAGGTTTGGGTCCCTTAGCACTCGACCGGATGGTCGGGAAGGCTCAACCCCTGCGCCATGTGGGTGTAACTATCGATCTCGCTCGGCGAGGCCGGCCCGGAGCACCCGGGCGACCAGGCCGTCGGGCAGCACGTCCTCCTCGGTGACCGCCAGGACGAGGTGGTCGCGCCAGTCGCCGTCGACCTCCAGGTACCGGCGCAGCAGCCCCTCCTCGCGGAAACCGAGCTTCGCGAGCACCCGCCGGCTGCGCACGTTCTCCGGCCGCACCGTCGCCTCGATGCGGTGCAGGCCCACCCGGGCGAAGCAGTGGTCGACGGCCAGGGCGACGGCCGCCGTCGCGACACCGCCACCCGCGACCTGCGCGCTGACCCAGTAGCCGACGTACGCCGAGAGCAACGGCTCGCGCACCACGTTGCCGACCACGACCTGGCCTGCGAACTCGCCGTCGACGAGCAGCGTGAACGGCAGTGCCTGCCCCGCGCGGCCCATCGCGCGCAGCGCGCTCCATCGCGTGGGCCACTCCGAGAGCGCGTTCCGCTCCGCCCACGGGCCGGGCAGGGTCGGCTCCCACGGCGCGAGGTGCTCCTCGTCCCGCTGCCGGATGCGCGACCAGGCCCGGCCGTCCCGCAGGCGCACCGGGCGCAGCTCGACGACGCCCGCCGGCACCCTCAGGGCCCGGGTGCGCGCGGGCCAGCCGGGGTGACGCCCGGTCGGCCGGGGCCCGCCCCACGGGGGTCGGGACACGAGCGTCAGGTGCGCGGCGCGAGGAACGACACCCGCACCGGGGCGTCCATGCCGACCTCGGTCGTGTCCTCGTCGATCACGATGAGCGCGTTGGCCTCCGCCAGGGAGGACAGCAGGTGGGAGCCGGAGCCGCCCAGCGGCTGGGCGAGGTAGTCGGCGGTGCCGCGGTCGCGCAGCAGGCGCCCGCGCACGTAGCTGCGGCGCCCGGGCGGGGACGACACCGGCGAGAGCAGCGAGGCCATGACCTCGCGGCGGTGCAGCTCCTGGCGGCCCAGCGCCAGCCGGATCAGCGGGCGCACGAGCACCTCGAACGCGACGAGGGCCGACACCGGGTTCGCGGGGAGCAGGAACGTCGGGATCTCCTCGGCGCCGAGGCGGCCGAAGCCCTGGACGGAGCCGGGGTGCATGGCCACCCGCGAGATGTCGACGGGGCCGAGGGCGGACAGCGTGTCCTGGACGTCCTCCCCCAGGCGCCCGCCGACGCCGCCCGCGAGGACGACGATCTCGGAGCGCGCGAGCGCCGACTCGACGGCCTCGCGCAGGGCCGTCGCATCGGCGGAGACGAGGGGCAGGCGCGTCACCTCCGCGCCGGCGTCCGCGGCCGCGGCGGCCAGTGCGTAGGAGTTGACGTCGACGACCTGGCCGGTGCCCGGCGTGCGGTCGAGGTCGACCAGCTCGTCGCCGACGGCGAGCACCGACACGCGCGGGCGCGGATGCACGAGCACCTTGGTGCGCCCGACCGCGGCCAGCAGGCCCACCTGGGCGGGGCCGACGGTGGCGCCGCGACGGACGGCGACGTCCCCGGGGGCGACGTCCTCGCCGACGCGGCGGACCCACGCCGCCGACGGCACGGGCGTCTTGACGGTGAGCCGGGCGCGGTGCCCGGTGCCCTTGCTGCCCGGGTCGTCGGCCGCGTCGGTGTGGTCGTGCGGGGCGACGGCGTCGGCGAGCGTCGGCAGGGGCGCGCCGGTGGCGACCCGCACGGCCTGGCCGGGCTGCAGGCGGTGCGCCTGCCGGGAGCCGACCGCCACCTCGCCCACCACGGGCAGCTCGACCGGCTCCTCGGCCGCGGCGCGCACGTCGACGCTGCGCACGGCGAAGCCGTCGACGGCCGCCTGGTCGAACCCGGGCAGCGCCCGGTCGGCGACGACCTCCTCGGCGCACAGCAGGCCCTGCGCGGAGGAGATGTCGACCCGGATCGGCGCGGGGCGGACCGCGGCGTCGAGCACACGGCGCAGCTGGGCCTCGACCGTCCTCACCGCCTGCCCCTTCCCTCTGGCCGGCTCCTCATGGGCCCATCGTCCTACGCCGGGCGTCGGGCGGAGGGGACCGACGCGCCCGATATCGTGGGACGGGTCCCGCGCCCCGTTGGTGAGAGAGCCGCATGACCTACGTCGACGCCGCCCTGGCGACCCTGACCGAGCGTGACGCGCACCCCGCGGAGGTCGAGGCCTTCCGCCGTCGCCTCGAGCAGCTGGCGAAGCCGGAGAGCGCCGTCGTCCCCGGTGAGGAGCTCGCCGAGGTGGGCGAGCTGCCTGCGCTCGACGACCTCGGCGAGCCCGACGACGCCGCGGCGCGCGCCGCGCTGGACCGCCTCGCCGTGATCAAGCTCAACGGCGGGCTCGGCACGAGCATGGGCCTCGCGGGCCCGAAGTCGCTGCTGGAGATCAAGCCCGGCACGAGCTTCCTCGACGCCGTCGCCCGCCAGACCCTCGCGCTGCGCGAGCGCCACGGCGCGCGCCTGCCCCTGCTGGTGATGAACTCCGAGGGCACCCGCGAGCCCTCGCTCGCCGCGCTGCGCCGGCACGAGGGCCTCGAGGATCCCGAGCTGCCGCTGGACTTCCTTCAGGGCTCCGAGCCCAAGCTGCGTGCCGACGACTGGCACCCCGTCTCGTGGCCGGCCGACCCGCGCCTGGAGTGGTGCCCGCCGGGGCACGGCGACCTCTACACCGCGCTGGCCGCGTCCGGGACCCTCGAGGCGCTGCTCGCCGCCGGGGTGCGCTGGTGCTTCGTGTCGAACTCCGACAACCTCGGCGCGATCCCCGACGTACGGATCGCGGCATGGATGGCCGAGCAGGGCGTGCCGTTCGCGCTCGAGGTCGCCCGCCGCACCCCGATGGACCGCAAGGGCGGGCACCTGGCCCGCCGGGCCGACGCCCTGGTGCTGCGCGAGACCGCCCAGGTGCCCGACGGCGACGACTCGTTCACCGACATCGAGCGGTTCTGCTTCTTCAACACCAACAACCTGTGGTTCGACCTCGAGCACCTGCGCACGCTCCAGCAGGCCGACCCGGCGGCGCCGTTCCTGCCACTGATCGTCAACAAGAAGACCGTCGACCCGACGGACACGGCGTCGACCGCCGTGCTGCAGCTCGAAACCGCGATGGGCGCGGCGATCGGGTCGATCGAGGACGCGCGGGCGATCGAGGTGCCGCGCAGCCGATTCGCGCCGGTCAAGACCACCGACGACCTGCTCGTCGCGCGCTCGGACCTCTACGACCTCACCGACGACGGCCGGATGGTGCCCACGCGCGCCGAGTTCCCGGTCGTCGGCCTGGAGAAGGCCCGGTTCGGGATGCTCGACGACTTCGAGCGCCGCTTCGCGGCCGGGGCGCCGTCGCTGGCGCGGGCGTCGTCGCTCACCGTCTCGGGGGACGTCACCTTCGGGGCCGACGTCGCCGTCGAGGGCGACGTGACGGTCGAGGGGCCGCGCCACGTCGGCGACGGCGAGACGCTGCGGGGGTGACCCGCTCGAAGGCCGAGTGGCGCCGCCCGCTGCTGGAGGCACGGCGCGGCCGGTCCGACGAGGCACGCCGGGCCGACGCGGCGGCGCTGGCGGCCGGCCTGCCGGCGGTGCTCGACGGCGTCGGCGACCCGGTCTGCCTGTTCGTCGCCGTGCGCGGCGAGCCGGGCGCGACCCCCGACGGCGCGCTGCCCGTGCTCGACGTCGCCCGCGCGCTGGGACGTCGCGTGCTCCTGCCCGTGACGGTCGGCGGGGCGCCGCTGGACTGGGCGTCGTACGACGGCCCCGACGCCCTCGGTCCCGGGCCCCACGGGGTGCTCGAGCCGACCGGCCCGCGGCTCGGGCCGTCCGCCGTCGCCGGGGCCGGCCTGGTCGTCGTCCCGGCGCTCGCCGTCGACCACCGTGGCGTGCGCCTCGGCCGGGGCGGCGGGCACTACGACCGCACGCTGCCCCTCGCGGGCGCGGCGACCCGCCTGGTGGCCCTCGTGGGCGACGACGAGCTCGTCGAGGGCCCCCTGCCCGCCGAGCCCCACGACGTCGCCGTCCACGCCGTCTGGCGCCCCCGCACGGGCGTGACCCCGCTCCCGCTCTCGTCGGCCCGTCGCCGGCCCCGTGGTCCAGCCTGGGGACCACGCTGACGATCCAGCACAGCACGCCGATAGGGCATTCCCCTCTCGACGGCGACGAGCTCTCGGTGACGGCGAGGCGGCGCCCACCCCCCACGGAACAGCCGTGACTCTCGCGGCGTTGGCACTCGGGTAGCGCGAGTGCCATCTACACTGCGCGCGGACATCACCACCCCCGCCCGTCCCGCGGGGGCGGACGAGAACGGGAGTGCACGTGCCGACCTACCCCTACGCCTGCACCGCTTGCGATCACCGCTTCGAGCAGGTCCAGGCGTTCTCCGACCCCTCGCTGACCGAGTGCCCCGAGTGCGGCGGACGCTTGCGCAAGGTGTTCTCGTCGGTCGGGATCGTCTTCAAGGGCAGCGGCTTCTACCGCAACGACGCCCGCGCCGGCTCCGGCGCGAGCTCGGAGAAGGCCTCGGCGTCGGCGGAGTCCGGCTCGGGCGACCCGAAGGGCTCGGGCGAGTCGACGAGCACCAAGACCGAGACGAAGAGCGCGTCGGACTCCGGCAGCAGCTCCGGCTCGAGCTCCTCGACCGCCGGGTCGAGCTCGTCCGGGTCGTCGGGCTCCTCGAGCTCCTCGGGATCGTCCGCGAAGTCGGCCTGAGAGGGCCGAGGGGTGGTCCGGGACGTCGGCCCCGAGCCGACGTCCCGGACCTGCCTGACGCCCACCCGCTCCCCAGCGGCCGGCATCGGGGTCCTCGCACCCTGTATGACGGCCGACACGCCTCGATGGTTCCCCTGATCGAGCAGGACCACCCTTTCGGGTGACGGTCTCGAGGTTTCGGGGCTGGTCCAGAAGGCTCAGAGGGGGCGGCGACGGGACCCGGGGCTCGTCCCCGACCTGTCCCGCGGACCGCCCTCCTGGGCGGCCAGCAGCGGCGAGCGCGACAGCAGGAACACGCCCACCGTCATCAGCCCGGCGCCGATGAACCCGCCGAGCAGGGCCGCGCCGCCGTTGACCTCCTCGCCCAGCAGCCCGATGCCCCACGTCGACGAGAGCAGCGGGTTGCCGAGGATCAGGCCCGGCTGGGAGGCGAGCAGACGCCCCGCCCGCAGCGCGTACTGGAGCGTCAGGAACGCCGCCGGCGCGACGGGCAGGAGCAGGTAGCTCTGCCAGGTCGTCAGCACCCCGGCGATCCCGCCCTCCGCCAGCGCCTCGGACATCGCCTTGACGATCACCGCCACGAAGCCCGAGCCGATGCCGGCGGCGATCCCGTACCACGCGGCGCGCGCCACGGGACGCGACCGCTCGGCGATCGCGCTGGCCCCGCCGAGCAGGCCCAGGGTCACGATCGTGCCGAGGATCCACGTCACGGCCCCGGCGCCCAGGGCGTCGCCGCCGCTGGGCTGCAGGCTGACCAGCAGGACGACGAGTCCGACCGACATGATCGCGACGGCGATCCACTCGCGTCGCCGCAGCGCACCCCCGAGCACGAACCAGCCGAGCAGCAGCGTGAACGGCAGCTCCATGACCAGCACCGGCTGCACCAGGGCGATCGACCCGAGGCTCAGCGCCACGGCCTGCAGCGCGACGGCGACGCAGAAGATCGAGGTCCCGATCAGCCACGCCGGCCGCTGGACCATGTCGCGCAGGGTGCCGGCGCTGATGCCGCGGGAGCGGGCGCTGTCCTGCGCGGCCTTGCGCTGCAGGACGAGGGCCATCGCGTTGGCGATCGTGGCCAGCAGCACGAGCACCACGGCCATGCCAGCGCCCGCCTCTTCCCGCTCCCGGCCCCCGTGGACGGGTCGCCCTCGGCCGCAAACTACCGCCCGGTCCGGTGCGCCCGCCGCGCCGGGCCGGTGGACGGGATGATCACTGCCGCGTCGATGGTCGCGGGCGGTTTGGTCCCGTTCGCCGTCCCCATCGTCCGGATGCGTCCACAGGCCCGGAGACAGGACTGGGTGTCCACCGCGAGCCCGTCCTAGCGTCGGGGTGTGGCGGACGAGACCAGGCGGGGCCCTCGACGGTGGCGGCTCCCGCCGCCGGGATGGCGACGGACCGTGGCGCTGCGGCGCGCCGCCGCCGGGCTGCTCGTGGTGCTCGCGCTCGGGCTGCTCGCGGCGCCGTCGGTCGCGCCGGCCGGCACGCCGGTGCTCGTCGCCGCCCGCGACCTCGCACCGGGGGTCGCGCTCGGTCCGGCGGACGTGACGGTGCGGCTGCTCCCGGGTGAGCTGGTCCCGGCCGGGGCGTTCACCGAGCCGGGCGCGGTCGCCGGGCGTCAGGTGGTCGGCGGGGTCCGGGCCGGCGAGGCGCTGACCGACGTGCGGCTCCTGGGCCCGGTCGCCGCCGTCGCCGCGGCCGGGGTGCCCGACGCCGCCGGTGTGCCGGTGCGCCTCGCGGACGCGGGCGTGGCCGCGCTGCTCACGCCGGGGACGCGCGTCGATCTGGTGGCGGCGGGCGCGGACGACGCCGGGCTCGTGCCTGCCGACCCCGCTCTCCTCGCCCCCGGCGCGGTGGTGCTCGCCGTGCTCCCCGCGCCGGAGCGCACCGCGGGGTCGGCGCCCGTGGTGGTGGTCGCCCTCCCGGCGGCGCTCGCCGCGCGGGTGGCGACGGTGTCACTCCGGGAGGAGGTCACCGTGACCCTGCGATGAGCGCTCAGGGCCGGTCGTGGTGCGGCGGGCGCTCGGCGTCGTAGCGGCGGCGGTCCTCGTCGCCCGCGGGGACGTCCGAGGGGTCGCGCTCGTCGGTCGACGACACCGGGTCGTCGCCGAAGATCGCCGCCCGGCGGGCGGCGCGCCGCCGGGCCTCCTCCGCGTCCTCGTGCCCGCCGGAGCTCAGTGCTCTTCCATCCCGGAGAGCTCGGCGACGACGTGCGAGATCAGCGGCGTGAGCGTGGCCATGCCGTCGCGCACCGCCGCGCGCGACGACGCGAGGTTCACCACGAGGGTGCTGCCCGACACGCCGACCAGCCCGCGCGAGAGCCCGGCGTCGACGGCGCCGGCGGCGAGGCCGGACGCGCGGATGGCCTCGGCGATGCCGGGGATGGGGCGGTCGAGCACGCCGGCGGTCGCGTCGGCGGTCACCGCGCGCGGCGACACCCCGGTGCCGCCGACGGTGACGACGAGGTCGACGCCGCCGATCACCGCGGTGTTGAGCGCGTTGCGGATGGCGACCGACTCCCCGGGCACCACGATCGTCCCGTCCACCACCAGGCCGGCCTCACCGAGCAGCTCGGTGACCAGCGGACCGATCGAGTCCGAGCTCTCCCCCCGGCTGACCCGGTCGTCGACGACGACCACGAGGGCCCGCCCCAGCAACTCCTCCGTGCCGCCGTGCAGCGGCTGGTTCTCCATGGCGCCCAACGTAGTAGGGGTGGATCCGGTGCCGCCGGGTGGTCGTTAGCGTTTCCGGGGTGCGCGTACTCCTGACGGGCGGTGCCGGGTTCATCGGCTCGCACATCGCCGATCTCCTGGTCGAGCGGGGTCACACCCCGGTGCTGCTCGACGCCCTGCTCCCCCAGGCGCACACGGAGGGCAAGGCGCCCGCCTGGCTCGACCGCCACGAGGTCGTGCACGGCGACGTCCGCGACGCGGGACTGCTCGACCGGCTGCTCCCCCGGGTCGACACCGTGTGCCACCAGGCCGCGATGGTCGGCCACGGCGTCGACCCCAACGACGGGCCGGACTTCACCCAGAACAACGACGTCGCCACCTCGGTCCTGCTCGCGGCCATGTTCCGGTCCGGGCACCGCGACCTGGTGATGGCGAGCTCGATGGTCGTCTACGGCGAGGGCCGCTACTCGTGCCCCGAGCACGGGATCGTCCCGGCACCCGCGCGCACCCAGGCCGACGTCGACGCGGGCCGCTACGACCTCCCGTGCCCGCACTGCGGCCGCGACCTCGGCGGCGAGCTGATCCCCGAGGACGCCCCGCTCGAGCCCCGCAGCACGTACGCGGCCACGAAGCTCGCCCAGGAGCACCTCGCCGTCGCCTGGGCGCGCGCCACCGGCGGGCGGGTCTGGGCGATGCGCTACCACAACGTCTACGGCCCGCGGATGCCGCAGAACACGCCGTACGCGGGCGTCGCGTCGATCTTCCGGTCGTCCCTCGAGCGCGGCGAGGCCCCGCGCGTGATGGAGGACGGCCGCCAGCGCCGGGACTTCGTGCACGTCGGCGACGTCGCCGCGGCCAATCTCGCCGCGCTGGAGACCCCGGCGGAGGAGGGACGCTGCGTCCCGCTCAACGTGTGCTCGGGCGAGGCGCGCACCATCGGCGACCTGGCGACGACCCTCGCCGCCGCCATGGACGGGCCGGCGCCGCAGGTGGTCGGCGGGGCGCGGCCCGGCGACGTCCGCCACGTCACCGCCGACCCGGCGCGCGCCGCCGCGCTGCTCGGCTACCGCGCGCGCACCCGCTTCGCCGACGGGATCGCGGCCTTCGCGACGGACCCTCTGCGCGACGCCGTCGGCTGACCACCGGGACGCGCGAACGGGGAGTTCGCGCGCAGAGGAGCAGCGAGTCGGGGGAGCACGCCGATAGGGCGTTCGTTGCACCGACCCGGCGAGCAGCTACCAGACCGTCAGCAGCAGGTGGTTGATCACGAGCGCGAGGGTCGCCTGGGCGAGCAGCCACCAACGTGCCGACGGGCGCGGTAGGAGGGCGGCGAGGGGCACGATCCAGACCGCGAAGGGCAGCCAGATCCGCTCGACCTCGGACTTCGAGAGCCCCGACAGATCGGCGACGGCGATGGCGATCAGCCCCGCCGCGGCGAGGGCCAGCAGGGCGTGCGGCACCGCGCGCGGACGCCAGGCCGCGCGGCGCAGACCCGCGACGACGGCCGGACCGAGCACCAGCAGCAGGGCGGCGATGTTCCCCCAGACCCAGTACTCGTACGGGCGCAGGAGGCCGTACTCGCCCTCCTGGTAGTACCGGACCGTCACCTGCTCGTAGCCCTCGTACCACCAGAACCCGGCGGCGGCGAAGGCGGCGACCACGGCCGCGGCGCCGATCCCGCCGGTGACCAGCGGGAGGATCCGGCGGCTGCACAGCGCGACGGCGACGGGCAGGAGCCCGGCGAGCACGAGCCCGTAGGAGAAGAACAGCGAGAGCCCGAGGACGACGCCGGCGAGCAGGCACAGGGCGTGCCCCCCGAGGCCACGGCGCACCGCGCCGAGCGCGAGCAGCGCGACGCCCCAGGCCAGGATCGCCGCGAACATCCCGTCCGCCGAGACACCCACCCACACCGCGCCCGGGAAGAGCACGCCGAAGGGCAGGTAGGTGCGGGCGAGGTCGCGGTCGCCGAGCGCGGCGAGGGTGATCGCCACCGCGACCACCGCGGACGCCCCGATCGCCGCCGTGACGACACCGGCGTACTCCCCGCCGGGGAGGCCCGCGCGGTCGAGCAGGACGTAGAAGATCGTCGCGGCGGGCGGGTGGCCCGACGAGTGCGTCACCAGCGTGTCCGGGGTCTGCCCCGCGATCCGCTCGGCGAACGTCTGCAGGAAGACCGCGATGTCCGGCGTGCGCGGGATCTCGGCGAGGTACTCGGTCGGCGTCGCCAGCCGCTCGGCGACCCCGACGAACCACCCGTCGATCGTCGCGAGGGCGAAGGTCCACGCCAGGGACGCGACGTAGGCCACGGCGAGGAGCGGGCCCCAGCGGCACGACCGGGCGACCGCGGGGCCACCGAGGGCGACGACGAGGGCCACCAGGACCGCCGGGACGGTGCCCGGACCGACGTGCGGGAGCCACTGCGCCAGCAGCGGGGGCCAGCCGACGAGGACGGGGACGCCGGCGTCGATGAGGGCCCAGCCCGCGAGCGCCGCGCCCGTGACCAGCAGCGATGCCACGGCGACCGCGAGGAGGTCGCCGCGCAGGCGGAACGGGCGGCGGGGCGTGGACGAGGGCTCGTCGGCAGCGCCGGGGCGGTCCCGCAACACGGTCGTCATCACCGGCGGACAGTACGGACGCGCCGTGACCCCCCGGTGAGGAGGGCCGCACGGGCGCCCCGGGTCACCCGTCCGGGGGTGGACGGCGTGCTCTCGATCGGTAGTGGGCGACCGGACCCCGAACGGCGGGCTCACCAGCGACCTCATAGCGTGACCGGGTGGATGGTCGCGTGGACGTGGTGCTGCCCTGTCTCGACGAGGTCGAAGCGCTGCCGGGGGTCCTCGCCGCCCTGCCCGAGGGGTTCGACGCGGTGGTCTGCGACAACGGCTCGGCCGACGGCACCCCCGAGCTCGCCGAGCGCCTCGGCGCCCTCGTCGTCCGGGAGGCCCGCAAGGGCTACGGCGCCGCGGTGCACACCGGCCTGGAGGCGACGCGCACCGACGTGGTCGCCGTGATCGACGCCGACGGCTCCCTCGACCCGGCCGAGCTCCCGGCGATGGTGCGCCTGCTGCTCGACACCGACGCCGACCTCGTCGTCGGGCGTCGCGTCCCCTCGTCGCGCGGGGTCTGGCCCTGGCACGCGCGCGCCGGGAACCTCGTGCTCTCCGGTCTCATGCGGGCCCGCGGCGTCGGAGTGCGCGACATCGCCCCCATCCGCGTCGCCCGCCGGCAGGCTCTGCTCGACCTCGGGATCACCGACCGCGCGTTCGGCTACCCCCTCGAGCTGCTCATCCGCGCCGGCGCCGCCCGCTGGCGCATCCGCGAGGTCGACGTCGCCTACCGGCCGCGGGCGGGCGGGCGGTCGAAGGTCTCCGGTTCGGTGCGCGGCACCGTGCGCGCGGTGCGGGACATGGCCCGGGCGGTCGCTCGCACCCGCCCGACGACCGCCGGGCGCACCGACGGCCGGACCACCGCCCGATGAGGGGGACGGTCGAACCGCTGACGAGCCCGCGCACGAACGCGCCCACCATGCGGACCAGTGCGCCGGTGACGAGGGTCGTCCTCGTGCTCGCGAAGGCCCCCGTGGCCGGCCGGGCGAAGACCAGGCTCATGCCCGCGGCGACCCCGGCCGGAGCGGCCGGCATCGCCGCGGCGGCCCTGCTCGACACCCTCGACGCCGCCCGCTCGGTGCCCGACGCCCGTGTCGTCGTGGCCCTCGAGGGCGACGTCGCCCGGGCGGAGCGCCACGCCGAGCTGGCCGACGCGCTGGCCGGCACCGTCGTCGTCCCCCAACGCGGCGACACCCTGGGGCCGCGGATCACGGCGGCGCACGGCGACGTCGCCGAGCTCTTCCCCGCCGCGGTGAGCGTGCAGATCGGGATGGACACCCCTCAGGTCGACGCCGCGCTGCTCACCGACGCACTCGACCTCGTCACCGCCGACGCGGACGCCGCCCTGGGCCTCGCCCTCGACGGCGGGTGGTGGGCCCTGGCCCTGGCCGATCCACGTCGGGCCCGTCACATCGCCGACGTCCCCACCTCGCGGGACGACACCGGCGTGGCCACCCTCTCGGCGCTCCGCGCGGGCCACCCGGGGCTCTCACCCGCCCGGGTGCTCGAGCTGCCGCCGCTCTCGGACGTCGACACCCCTGACGACGCCGTCGCCGTCGCCGACCTCGTCCCCTCCGGCCGCTTCGCCCGTGCGGTCTCGGACCTGCTCCCCCTTTCCGGAGGCCTCCCACGATGACCCGCGTGACGTCCGCTCCCGACGAGGCCGCCCTGTTCCTCCAGGAGCGCCCGGCCGACGTGGGCTCGGTGTTCGACGCCGCCCTCGCGGGCCACTGCCAGCGCCTGGTGCGGGGCGACGGGGTCGTGCTGCCGCTCGCCGTGCAGCGCTGGCACGACGACGCCGACGACGACGACGCCTGGCTGCTCGGACGGTGTACCGGCCCGACGCTCGACCTCGGGTGCGGCCCCGGCCGCCTGGTGGTGGCGCTCGCGGACCGCGGCGTGCCGGCCCTGGGCGTCGACGTGTCCGTGCAGGCCATCCAGCGCTGCCTCGAGCGCGGCGCCGCCGTGCTGCACCGCGACGCGTTCGAGCGCCTGCCGGGCGAGGGCCGCTGGCAGCACGTCGTGCTTGCCGACGGCAACATCGGCATCGGCGGGGACCCGGTCACGCTCTTGCGCCGCTGCCGCGCCCTGCTCGCCGACGGCGGCAGTGTGCTCCTCGAGCTCACGGCGGGCGCCGCTCTCTGGTGCGGCACTGCCTACCTCGAGACCACCGAGGCCGCCGAGACCTCGGCGGACCCGCTGACCGTCCTCGACCCCTTCGTCGACGGCGGCCCCTGGTTCCCCTGGGCCGTGCTCGGACCGCTCGCGGTGGACGACGTGGCGGCCGAGGCCGGCCTCGTCGTCGTCGCGCGCGCCGAGGGCGAGCGGTGCTTCGTGGAGCTCGTCCCCGCCTGACAGCCGGGTGGCGGGCCGCTGGAGGCCCCTGCGGGGCGTCAGCGCCCGCCGATCAACCGGCTCCCGAGCGTGACGGTGACCTGCCGCGGGGCACCGCCGGGCGTCTGCAGGGCGAGGGTGACGGTCTGACCCGGCGGCCGCGACTGGATGGCCGCGACGAACGCGTTGGCGTCCTCGATCACCCGGTTGTCCACACGGACGACGACGTCGCCGGCGACGATGCCCGCCGTCTGGGCGGGCGATCCCGGCTGCACGTCGGCCATGGCGGCGCCGCGCGGCTGGGCGTCGGCCACCCCGACGCCGATGACGGCCTGGGTGGCCTGGCCGGTGTCGACGAGCTCGGTGGCCAGGCGGCGGGCCTGGTTGATCGGGATCGCGAATCCGAGACCGATCGAGCCCGCCTCCTGGCCCGTGCCGCCCGTGACGCTGGCGATCGCGGTGTTGACCCCGATCACGCGGCCCTGGTCGTCGACGAGCGGGCCGCCGGAGTTGCCGGGGTTGATGGCCGCGTCGGTCTGGATCGCGTCGAGGACGCTGCTCTGGCCCGACCCGGAGCCGCCGGCCTGCACGGGGCGCTGGAGCGCGCTGACGATGCCGGTGGTCACCGTGCCGGAGAGCCCCAGCGGGGAGCCGACCGCGATGACGGTCTGGCCCTGCACGAGCTCGTCGGAGTTGCCGAGGCTCGCGGCCCGCAGGTTGGTCACGCCGCTCGCCCGCACGACGGCGATGTCCGCCGCCGGCGCGGTGCCGACGATCTGGACGGGCGCGGCGCGGCCGTCGGAGAAGATCGCCTCCAACCCCCCGCCCTGGCCGGCCTGCAGGACGTGGTTGTTGGTCATGATCAGGCCGTCGGCGGAGAGCACGACCCCCGAGCCCTCGCCGGCCGCGCCGCGGATCTGCACGGCGCTGGGCAGCACGTTCGCCGCCACCGCCTCGATCGATCCGGGCGCCGCGTCGGTGGGCCCCTCGTTCGGCACGGGCTCGTCGAGCGCGGTGCCCTGCGAGGAGCTCGACGAGCTGCCGATGCCGCCGATGGCCACGGCCGACAGGGCCCCACCGATGAGGCCCGCGACGAGCGCCAGGGCGACGAGCGCGAGGGTCCCGAGCCGCCGCCGGGGCGGGGTCGATCCACCGCCGCCCCCGGGGGCCGCGCCGCCGCCCCAGCCGCCGCCCGGGTCGCGGGGGTGGCCGCCGGGCGGGGTGACGGGCCCGGCGCCCACCGCGCCCCAGCCGTAGCCACCCTGCTCGGTCGGGGGGCCCTGCGCGGGGCCGCCGTACCCGCCCGGGCTGCCCACCGGCCCGCCACCCTGCCCGCCACCCTGCCCGCCGTAGCCACCGGGGCCGTCGTAGGTGCCGACGGGCGCCTCACGGGTCTGCGGCGCGGTCGCGGGGTAGGACGGCATCGGACCGAAGGCCGTCGCGCCGGCCGCGCCGGAGGGGTTCCCGAGGCCCTGGGGCTGCTGGGTGACCTGGGTGGGCGCGCTGTAGGGCGAGGCACCGCCGGTGGGCTGCGCCCCGGGCTGGGCGTCGTACTCGCGACCCGTGCCCTCGGCCCAGCGCACACCGCCGGGCCCGGCCGGGCGGCCGGTCGGGCCGTCGCCACCGTCCGGACCCGGCGCCGCCGGACCGGTGGCCGTCGGGCCCATGGCCGTGGACGACGTCGGCGACGAGGGACCCGTGGGAGCGGTGGACGTCGGTCCGGGCGGCACGTCGGATCCCGACGGGCCGGACCCGTTCGGGGCGGCGGACGCGGCGTCGTTCTCGCTCATCCCCCCAGCCTCTCGCACCGACCCCGTGCTTCGCCCACACGGGCGCCGTCGACCGCATGGGGGAAGCTGGTGGGGTGGAGCGTCTCGGAGCCGGCCCGACGAGCGGTGGCCGGACGACCCTCGAGGACCCGGCCCACACCTCGGCCGACGGGTCCGTGGCACCCACCGGTGCGCCCGGCGAGCGGCGCGACGACGAGGAGGAGGCGGCCCCGCCCGGCCTCATCCGCCACGTCCTGCAGGGCATCCCGTTGCGGCGGCGGGTGGGCATCCTCGTCTCGGTCGGCGGCGGGCTGCTCGTGGCGCTGATCGCCGCCGCGGTGTTCTTCACCGCGCAGCGCGCGCTCTACGACCAGCTCGACGAGAGCCTGGTGCAACGCGCGACGGTCGCGGCGTCCGGCGACCTCGCCGATCCCTCGCTGCTTCTGCGGGTCTCGTCCGACGCGCTCGCCGCCGGCGAGGTGCGGGTGGCGATCGTGACCGCCGGCGGCGAGTTCGTGACGCTCCGGGGCAACAGCCCGCCCCTCGGCGCCGCCGAGGTGTCCGCCGCCCGCCGGAGCCCGCCGACGTCGGTGCGCACCGGGGTGATCGACGGCGAGGTCTACCGGGTCGTCGCCGTCTACGCGGGCGAGGACCGGGCGCTCGTGCTGGCCCAGGAGCTCGACCCGACGCGGCGGACGCTGTCGAAGCTCGCCGTGGTGCTCCTCGTCGCCGGCGCCTCGGGCGTCCTGCTCGCCGCGCTGACCGGCGTGGCCATCGCCCGCGCCGGGCTCCGGCCCGTCGAGCGGCTGATCTCGGCGACCGAGCGCGTCGCGCGCACCGGCGACCTGCGCCCGATCCCGGTCTCCGGCGGCGACGAGATCGCCCGCCTGACCAGCAGCTTCAACGCGATGCTCGCGGCGCTCTCGTCGTCCATCGACCGACAACGCCGGCTCGTGGCCGACGCCGGGCACGAGCTGCGCACGCCGCTGACCTCGCTGCGGACGAACCTCGAGCTGCTCATGGCGTCCGAGCAGGCGTCGCACCGTCCCGACGCGCCCCGGCTCTCCGAGCAGGACCGCGCCGAGCTGCAGGCCGACCTGCGCGCGCAGGTCGACGAGCTCGCCACCCTCATCGGCGACGTCGTCGAGCTCGCCCGCGACGACCCGCCCGAGGTGGCCGCCGAGCCCCTCGACCTCGCCGACGTCGTGGAGCGCGCGCTCGACCGCGCGCGGCGCCGCGGGGTGGCCGAGAACGTGACCTTCGACGTCGACCTCGCGTCGTGCGAGGTCACCGGGGACGCGAACGCCCTCGAGCGGGCGGCCCTCAACCTGCTCGACAACGCCGCCAAGTGGAGCCCGCCGGGCGGGCGGGTGCGGGTGACGCTGCGCGCCGGCGTCGCTCCGGAACGACCCGGGACGGCGGTGCTCGAGGTGGCCGACGCGGGCCCCGGGATCGCCGACGAGGAGCTCGACCTGGTCTTCGAGCGCTTCTACCGCTCGTTGGACGCCCGCACGATGAGCGGCTCGGGGCTCGGGCTCTCGATCGTCGCCCAGGTCGCCGAGCGCCACCACGGCGGCGTCTCGGCCAGCCGTGCCCCCGAGGGCGGCGCGCTCCTGCGCTTCTGGATCCCGCGCAGCTGACGTGAGCGAAGTTCGGGGCTATAGGCCCGAACTTCGCTCACGGGTCAGGGCGGCGTCTCCCGCAGCACGTAGCCGACGCCTCGCACGGTGTGGATGAGGCGGGGCTCGGCCTCCGCCTCGGTCTTCCGGCGCAGGTAGCCGACGTAGACCTCGAGGGCGTTGCCGGTGGTCGGGAAGTCGTAGCCCCAGACGTCCTCGAGGATGCGGCTGCGCGTCAGCACGCGACGCGGGTTGGCCATGAACAGCTCGAGCAGCGAGAACTCGGTGCGCGTGAGGCTGATCGGGCGCTCACCGCGGCGGACCTCGCGGGTCACGGGGTCGAGCGAGAGGTCGGCGAAGCGCAGGGGCTCGGGGTCGGGCGTACCCGGCTCGTCCGGCACCCGGCGACGCAGCAGCGCCCGCAGCCGGGCGAGGAGCTCCTCGAGCGCGAAGGGCTTGGCGAGGTAGTCGTCGGCGCCGGCGTCGAGACCGGCCACGCGGTCGGAGACCGCCTCGCGCGCCGTGAGCACCAGCACGGGGATGTCGTCGCCGGCGTTGCGCAGCCGCCGGCACACCTCGAGGCCGTCGACCCGCGGCATCATCACGTCGAGCACGAGGGCGTCGGGGCGCTGTCCCGTCTCGCCGGACATGGCGTCCAGCGCCTGCTGCCCGTCCGACGCCAGCTCGACCTGGTAGCCGTTGAAGGCGAGCGAGCGACGCAGGGAGTCCCGCACGGCCCGGTCGTCGTCCGCGACGAGGATGCGCATGCCGGACAGTGTGACCGCACGGCCTGAGACGGCCCTGAGACGAGAGCATCAGACTCACCCGTTCGGCGCAGTGTCCGTTCTGCCCGATCCGACACGCGGTGACGCCACGCCGCGCAGGCCGACCGAGACCGATTCGACACCCGCGACACGCAACCCCCGGAGCGTCCGCGACGTCTCGATCGGGCGAGGATGTCCGGGGAGAATCTCCCCGGAACGGGATTTGGGGGCGGTGTGGCGAGGACAGAGCGCGCTCGTGGAGCGCGGGGACGTGGGCTCGATCGGGCGTCGACGGGACCGATCGTGGTCCTGCTGGCGCTGGTCGCCCTCCTGGGTGGCTGCGCCGGGGTGACGTCGGCCCCGCCGCCACCGCCCGTGCCCCCGGTCGCGCTGGCCGCCTCGGTGGCGCCGGGCGCGGTGGATGTCGCGCCGGCCGAGCCTCTCGTCGTGTCGGCGGCGGGCGGGCGGCTGACCTCGGTCACCGTCACCCCGGCGGGCGCGCCCGCGCTCACCGGCACCCTCGACCCCACCGGCACCCGCTGGACCAGCGCCACGCTGGCCTACCGCACCCAGTACCGGGTGCAGGCCGCCGGCGTCGACGAACGCGGCGCCCCCGGCGCCCCGCTCGACCAGACCTTCACCACCGTCGAGCCCGAACAGACCCTCGAGATCGCCAGCATCCGGCCCACCGACGGCCAGACCGTCGGCATCGCCATGCCGATCTCGATCACCTTCGACGCACCCGTCACCGACCGCGCCGCGGTCGAACGGCGCGTCGCGGTCACCACCTCGGTGCCCACCGAGGGCTCCTTCCGGTGGATGTCCGACGAGCAGCTCAACTGGCGCCCGAAGGACTACTGGCGCCCCGGCACCCAGGTCAGCGTCGACGCGCGCCTGTTCGGCGTCCACAGCGGCGAGGGCCTGTTCGGCGCCGAGGACCGCTCGTTCTCCTTCACCGTCGGCCGCGACCAGCGCGCCCGCGGCGACGTCAACGCCCACACCCTCGTGCTCTACCAGGACGGCCAGGAGCTGCGGAGCCTGCCCGCGTCCTACGGCCGCGACATCTACCCCACCCAGTACGGCGTGCACGTGGCGTTCGAGAAGCACGAGATCAAGCGCATGCGCTCCGACACCTGGGGCGGCCCCGGCGAGGGCCAGCCCGGGTTCTACGACCAGAACCTGCCGCTCGCGGTGCGCATCTCGAACAACGGCGAGTTCGTGCACGTCAACCCGGACTCGGTCAGCGCCCAGGGTCGGCGCAACGTCTCGCACGGCTGCGTCAACCTGTCCCCGGCCAACGGCGAGTTCTTCTACAACTGGGTGCAGATGGGCGACCCGGTCGAGATCGTCGGCTCCAGCCGCCCGCTGACCACCCGCGACGGCGACATCGCCGACTGGACCATCCCCTGGGAGGAGTACCGCCAGGGGTCGGCGCTGCCGTAGGCGCCCGGGCTCCGGGTCACCTACGGCTCCGCCCCGAGGTCAGAACTCGACCCGCACGAGCCCGAGGACCTCGGCGCGCCAGTCGGCGTAGGCCTTGCCGATGGCCTGGCGCTCGCCGGTCTGCTCGGCCTCGGACTCGCTCCCGCCGGCGCTGAGGATCTTCGCGGCGATGTCCGTCGCGGACCACTCGGGCCCGGCCGTGCGCACCCGCAGGTGGCTCGGGGCGCGCTCGGCGCGCAGTGCGTGGGCGAGCACCCGCATCAGCGCGGTCCGCGCCTCCTGGTCGTCGGGCGCGTCGGAGTCGACGTTCGTCTGACCACCCACGAGGAGCACGTTCGCCGACTCCGCCAGCGACGGCAGTACCGTCTCGGCGGCCCGGAACCTGCTGAGCAGACCCTCGGAGAGGAACTGCTCCACGCGGGAGACGAGGCTGCCGCCGTGCCGCGGCGTCATCGCCACCGGCAGCTGCACGTACCCGTCGAACGTCTTCCCGCTGACCGCCTCGCCGAGGCGGTCCAGGGTGTCGACCACCGTGGTCTCCGCCCCGGCCGCCTCGATGGCCTTCGCCACCTCTGCCAGTCGCTCGCCGCCACCGGTCACCAACACCGTCGTCATGGCGTGTGACCCTAATCGGCGCCCAGGACATTTCGCAGGGACGACTCCGGCACACTTGATCGCGTGTACATCGCCACCACCCGCGCCGCGGCGTCGGCCATCTCCTCGCGCAGCGCCGCCGGCTCGAGCACCTCGACCGCCTCGCCGTAGCCCAGGAGGCCGGCCCGGGCGCCGATGAGCGACCGGAACGGGGCCACGAGGATCTCCCGCCCGCCGGGGTCGACGCCTTCGGTGCGCCACGGGCCGGCGAGCACGGCCAGGTGGACGCGACGCAGGGTCGGCGCCCACGCCGGATCGACGAGGAGCCGGACCTCGATCTCGGCGGTCGGCGTCTCGAGGCGCTCGCGCAGCTCGGTCCACACCTCGGCGAGGTCGCGCTCGTCCGGACGCCGCGCGGGCGTCCCGGTGGCGGCCACCGCACGCACCCGGCTGACGCGGTACATCTTGGGCCGACCACGGTGAGCCGCGACGAGATACCAGGTGCCGGCCTTGCTGACCAGGCCGTACGGGTCGACGGTGCGCCACGTGGCGTGCGCGGCGTCGCCCGTCGCGTACTGCAGCCGCACCCGCTCGTCGGCGACGAGCGCGGCGTCCAGCGCCGGCAGGGCGGGCAGGGCCTCGGGCGCGCGCCGCCACCCCTGGTGCTCGACGAGCAGGCGCCGCCGGGCGCGGTCGACCCCGGCGCGACGGGCCTCGGGCAGCGCGGCCAGCAGCTTGCGCGACGCCGATGCCAGTGACGACCCGAGCGCGCCCCCGTCGGCCGACGACCCGAGCGCCACCAGGGCGCGCAGCTCCTCGTCGGTCATGCCGGTGACGTCGGTGCGGTAGCCCTCGAGCAGGGCGACGCCCCCGTTCCGCCCGCGCTCGCAGTAGACGGGCACCCCCGCCGCCGAGAGCGCCTCGACGTCGCGGGACACCGTGCGCCTCGAGACCTCCAGGCGCCGCGCGATCTCCGGCGCGGGCAGGCGTCCGTGGCTCTGCAGGAGCAGCAGCGTCGCGAGCAGACGGTCCGAGCGCACGTTCTCGAGAATGCCCGAGAAACAGGACAGCAGGTGGCGTGTATCGCCGAGCAGCATGCTCCTCATGACCGCCGCCACCACCCCCACCGGCGCCACCGCCGCCGCCACACCCTCCGGCCGCTCGGGCCGTTCGACCTCGAGCGCACCCGCGACTTCGTCGGACGCTGGGACCCGATCACGCGGCACACGCCCGGACCCGACGAGCCGCTGCGCCTCACCGCCCCGCTCGACGGTGACCAGCGCCCCGTGGCCTTCGCCCTGCGGCAGGCCGGACCGGACGCCGACGTGCACGTCGAGATCGCCGGCGCGGAGGGCCTCGAGGACAGGGCGCTCGCCCAGATCGCGCGCCTGCTCTCCCTGGACCACGACGCCCGCGACCACCCCGAGGTCGGCCGGCAGGTCCCCGCCGTGGGCGCCCTGATGGACGAGCACCGCGGCCTGCGGCCGACGCTCTTCGGCGCGCCCTACGAGGCTGCGGCGTGGGGAGTGATCTCGGCGCGGATCAGCAGGCGCCAGGCCGGCACGATCTTCCGGCGGCTCTCGGTCGCGCACGGCGAGGTGCTCTCCGTCGGCGGCGCCGAGGTCGACGCGTTCCCCCGGCCCGAGGCCCTGCGCGCGCTGCAGGAGTTCCCGGGGCTCCCGCAGGAGAAGGTGCACCGCCTGCACGGGATCGCCGACGCCGCGCTGGCCGGCGACCTCGAGGTCGCGCGACTCCGCGCCCTCGGCCCGGACGGCGCCCGCGCGGCGCTGCGCCGGCTGCGCGGGATCGGCGAGTTCTGGGCCTCGGGCATCTGGCTGCGCGCGTGCGGCGTCGTCGACGAGTTCCCCGACGAGCCCCGCTGTCGCGCCGTGCTCGCCCGGATCCACGACCGCCACCCCGACGACCCGCTCGACGACCTGATCGAGCGCCTGCGCCCCTACCGCACCTGGACCGCGCTGCTGCTGCGCGTGGCTGCCTGAGCCCACCACCAGAAGGAGATCGACATGTCTGCTCCCGACCCCCGCCCCCTGCTCACCCGCGCGCTCGACCAGGTCGGTGAGCTGGTCGCCGGCACGACGCCCGACGCCCTCGACCGCCCCACCCCGTGCGACGACTGGGACGTCCGCACCCTGCTCGACCACCTCGTCGGCGTGCACCGCCGCATCGCCCACGTCGGAGCCGGGGGCCTGTTCTCCGAGGTCGACTCCATGCCCGAGGTCGCCGCGGGCCGCCACCTCGCCGAGCTGACCGCCGCGCGCGCCGACGTCGACGCGTCGTGGGGTCTCGACGGCTCCGACGCCGCCGTGCTCGACCGCGTCCTCACGGTCCCCTGGGGCACGATGCCGGGCCGGTTCGTCGGGTTCGGCTACGTCCAGGAGCTCACCGTCCACGCGTGGGACCTCGCGGCGGCCACGGGTCGCACCGGAGGGCTCGACGAGGGCCTCGCCTCCGCGATCGAGGACACCGCGCGCCGGGTGCTGCCGGCCGAACCCCGCGGCGGGCCCGTCCCGTTCGGGCCGCCCGTCGCGGTCGCCGACGATGCCGGACCGACCCTCCGGTTGATCGCATGGCTGGGTCGCGACCCGGCATTCGCGACGAACGGGACCACCGCCGGGCGGTAGGCGTCGGCCGGGGTGGGCGTCCTCGGGTGCCGGAGGGCGCGCGACGGGCGCGCTCCATCCGTTCCGGGCACGTACGATCGGGGCGGGTGCGGCGGACGGGGCCAGGGGGGCCATCGCCCGGCGGATGCGCCCGAGGACCGGATGACGAGGTGGGCCGTGACCAGGTCGGCGCGCGCGAACGGCGGCCAGGGCGGTCCCCGGGGCCGGGTCCGGATGAGCCCACCCCCGGACCTCGTGGCCGCCCCCGGGTACGGCGCGCGGCGCCTCTACCAGGCCTATCTCGCGGCCTGGAACCGTCACGTCGACGCCGTGCTCACCGGCCCGCAGTTCGCCGTGCTCTCGGCGATCCGGGCCCACCCCGACGCCGACCAGACCGCCCTGGCCGGCGCGGTCGCCCTCGACACCTCGACGATGGCCGACGTCTGCCGCCGCATGGAGCGCCGCGGGCTCATCACGCGCACCGCCGCGCCGCACGACGCGCGGGCGAAGGTCCTGACCCTCACCGAGGACGGCGCCGCGGCCCTCACCGAGACCAACCGCCGCGCCCGCGCCCTCGACGAAGCGCTGCTCGACGGCTGCCCTCCCGAGCAGCGTCCACAGCTCGCGTCCCTGCTCAACGACCTCGGGCAGCAGTGGGAGCGCGTCGCCGAGCGCGACACCCTCTGAGGGGTCCGCGCAGAGCAAGACCCCGGGCTCGCGGGACGGAACCGGCTCCTCCCGCCGGCCCCCGACTCCGTGACGGGTTCGTTTCGAGATGCTCCAGGTATTGCGTCCTCGGATAGTACGTGCTCGGATTGAACTCGAGCGAACGTGAAGTGCGACACCGGGAGGCGGCCAGATGGCGAGCCAGTCGTTCGAGGTCACCATCGTCGGCGGAGGTCTGGGCGGGCTCTGCGCGGCGCTGTCCCTGCGCCAGCGCGGCCTGCGGGTCACGGTCGTGGAGGCCGCGCCGGAGCTGGGCGAGATCGGCGCCGGCATCCAGACCGCGCCCAACGCGAGCCGCATCCTGATCGGGCTGGGGCTGCGCGCCCAGCTCGAGGCGATCCGGACCCAGCCCGAGGACCAGGTCCGCCGGCGCTGGGCGGACGGCAGCATCATCGCCCAGCTGCCCCTGGGCCAGCGGGTCATCGACCAGTACGGCGCCCCGTACTGGCACTACCACCGCGCCGACCTGCACCGCGTGCTGCTCGACGCCTGCGCCGACCCCGAGCTCCCGGGTCCGACGGTCGTCCTCGCCACCGGCGCGAAGGTCGTCGAGCTGGACCGCTCCGACCCGGCGCGGCCGGTCGCGGTCGCCGAGGACGGCCGCCGCTTCGCCGGCGACGTGCTCGTCGGCGCCGACGGCATCCGGTCGGCGGTGCGCGACCTCGCCGGGTTCGACGACTCACTCGTGTTCTCCGGCGAGATGGCCTACCGCGCCCTGATCCCCGGCGACCTGATCGCCGCCGACCCGGCCACCCGCTTCCTCGTCGACCGCTACCACTCCACGATCTGGTACGGGCCCGACAAGCACCTCGTGCACTACATCATCCGCGGCGGGCAGTACCTCAACGTCGTCGCGATCGTGCCGTGCACCGACACCATCGAGCGCGACTGGAGCGGCCCGGCGACCCCCGAGCAGCTCGCGGCCGACTTCGCCGACTGGGACGACCGCGTCCCGGCGATGCTGTCGAAGGCCAAGCCCGAGGACGTCTCGGTGTGGGCGATGTACCGGCGGCGCCGCGACCCGGTGTGGGTCGACGGGCGGGTGGCACTGCTCGGGGACGCCTGCCACGCCATGCTCCCCTACCAGGCCCAGGGCGCGTCCCAGTCGATGGAGGACGCCGCCGTGCTGGCCGAGGAGCTCGGCCGGGTGACCCGCGACGGCATCGACGCCGCGCTCGTGCGCTACGTCGACCGTCGCGCCAAGCACGCCGGGATGGTGCAGGACGCCTCGCTGCAGAACATGGCCTTCTACCACCTGCCCGACGGCCCCGAGCAGCGCGAGCGCGACGAGAAGCTGCGCCGCTTCGACGGCGAGTCGGACCTGTCGTACGACTGGCTGTGGAACGGCAGCCCGTTGCACGACCCCGACACCGAGTCCATCCACTACCAGTTCGCCCGCTGACGCGCGGACCGATCAGCACACCACCCGCGACGGGAGCGACCGCAATGCGCACCGGAGACCAGATCGTCCAGGACCTGCCCTGGCGCTGGGGAGTCCAAGGAAAGATCTTCCTCATCGGCGGCCTCGGCTACATGTTCGACGCCTGGGACGTCGCCCTCAACGGGTTCCTCACCCCGCTCGTCGGCACCGAGTTCGGCCTCACGGCGGGCCAGAAGGGCCTGGTCGCAACGGCGAACCTCATCGGCATGGCCGTCGGCGCCGTCGCCTGGGGCACGGTGGCCGACCGCATCGGGCGCAAGAAGGCCTTCAGCATCACGCTGCTGATCTTCGCGCTGTTCTCGGTGCTCGGGGCACTCTCGCCGAACATCGAGCTGTTCCTGGCGCTGCGCTTCCTCGCCGGCGTCGGGCTCGGTGGCTGTATCCCGGTGGACTACGCGATCGTCAGCGAGTTCTCGCCGCGGAAGAGCCGGGGGCGCGTGCTGTCGGCGATGGACGGCTGGTGGCCGATCGGCGCCACCCTGGCCGGCGTCTCGGCCACGCTGCTGGTGCCGGTCACCGGCAACTGGCGCTGGATGCTCGTGCTGATGATCCTGCCCGCGCTCCTGCTGTTCTGGGTCCGGCGCGGGGTGCCGGAGTCGCCGATCTACCTCTCGCGCATGGGGCGCGAGGCCGAAGCCCGCCGCGTGATCGACGACCTCGTCGCCCGCACCGGCAGCACCCCCGAGCCGTACGTCATCCCGGCCGCCGTCGCCGAGGACAAGCGGGGCGGCGCCTGGGCCGCCGCCGTCGACCAGCTGCGCCGCGTCTGGGCGTTCAACCCGAAGATCACGGGCGTCGCGTGGTCGCTGTTCATCGCCGTCATGCTCGTCTACTACGCCGCCCTGAGCTGGATGCCCTCGATCCTCAAGGCCCAGGGCTTCGGCGAGATCGCCGCGTTCGCCTCGACGACGTTGATGAACGCACTGGGCATCGTCGGTGTCGCGATCTCCGTGCTCGTCGTCGACCGCTACGGACGCAAGCGCGTCATCGCGATCGCCGGCCCCGTGGCCTCCGCGACCCTGGTCCTGTTCTCCCTGCTGCTCGGCACGCCGACGCTCGCCGTCGTCGCGATCGGCGCGTTCGGGATGTTCGCACTGATCGTCATCCCGGTCATGTACGCCTACGTCTCCGAGCTCTACCCGACCGAGCTGCGCGCCTCGGGCTTCGGCTGGGCGTCGTCCTCGAGCCGCGCCATCACGGGCTTCGCCCCGCTGCTCTTCGGCAGCGTGCTCTGGCCGGTGCTCGGCCTGCCGCTGACGTTCACGCTGCTCGGCGTGCTCGTCGTGGCCGCGGTGGTCTTCATGTGGGTCGCGGCGCCCGAGACCGCGGGCCGCGAGCTGGACCGGATCACGACCGACGTGCCGGACGAGCCCGCCGCCGACCAGGAGCCCACCCGCGCCTGAGCGCACCCCGTTCCGCGCGAAGGGCACCATCGGCCGACAAGAGCGGCCGATGGTGCCCTTCGCCAGAACGTCACCCCGCACCCGACCAGCCCGTACCCGGACCAGCCCGCACCCGCACAGGAGGCCCGCGACGTGAAGCCCGCCGCGTTCACCTACCACCGCGCGCACGACGTCACCGACGCCGTCGGGCTGCTCTCCGACCTCGCCGCGGCGGGCGAGGACCCGAAGCTGATCGCCGGCGGACAGAGCCTCATGCCGATGATGAACTTCCGGCTCGCGCGCCCGTCGGCGCTGGTCGACCTCGGCCCGCTGCGCCGGCTGCCGTCGATGACCGCGCTCGACGCGGACGCTGGGACCCTGACCGTCGGCGCGCTCGTCACCCACCACGCCGTGGAGACCGCGACGCTCCCGGACGGCTTCGCGGTGCTCGCACGGGCCATGCGCTGGGTCGGGCACCTGCCGATCCGCAGCCGCGGCACGGTCGCCGGCAGCCTCGTGCACGGCGACGCCACCGCCGAGTGGTGCCTGCTCGCCCTGCTGCTCGACGCGGTGGTCGTCACCGAGGGCCCGTCGGGCCGGCGCGAGATCCCCGCGGACGAGCTCTTCCACGGCTTCTACGCGACGGCGGTCGAGCCCGACGAGGTCGTCGTCGAGGTGCGGTTCACCCGGCCCGCCCCGCACGCCGCGCTCAGCGAGTTCGCGCGTCGGCACGGGGACTTCGCGATCGTCGACGCGGCGGTCGCGCTGGACGTCTCCGGCGACCGGGTCGCCGGCGGGCGCGTCGTCCTCGGCGGCGTGGCGCCCGCCCCGGTGCGGGTGCCGGAGGCCGAGGCGGTCCTCGCGGCCGGCGGCGCGCCGGGCCCGGAGCTGTTCGCCGCGGTCGCCGACGCCGCGGCCGCCGCGATCGACCCGCCCGACGACCCGCAGGTCACCTCCGCCTACCGCCGCCGGCTCACCCGCACGCTCGTTGCCGACGCCTGCGCCCAGGCCGCGGGAGGCCCCCGATGACCACCACCGACCTGCCAGGCATCCCGCCCGAGGTCGACCCCGACCAGCCCGAGCCCGATGAGCCCCGTGAGCACGGCGGACGCCCCGCCGGCGAGCCCCGCTTCGACGGCCGCCGGGGCCGCTGGGTCGGCGCCTCGATCCCCCGGCACGAGGACCCGCGCCTGCTGACCGGGTGCGGCCGCTTCATCGACGACATCGCCCTGTCCGGGATGCTGCACGCGGGCTTCGTGCGTGCCACGGTCGCGCACGCCGCGATCACGGAGCTGGACCTCGCCGCGACCCGCGAGGTCCACGGCGTCGTCGCGGCCTACGACGCCGCGGACCTGGCGCTCGGCGACATCGTCGCCGTCCTCGACCGCCCCGCCGAGGAGTTCACGCCCACCGCGATGCCGATCCTCGCCCGCGGCAAGGTGCGCTTCGTCGGCGAGCCGCTGGCGCTCGTCGTCGCCCGCGACCCCTACGCCGTGGAGGACGGCATCGAGGCCGCCCGCGTGTCCTACGACGCGCTCGACGCCGTCGTCTCGGAGGAGACCGCGCTCGCCCCCGGTGCGCCCGCCGTGCACGACGAGGCCCCCGACAACGTGCTGCTCGACGTCTCGATGTTCGACACCCCGGGGGTGGACGAGGCGTTCGCGGACGCCGCCCTGACCGTCGACGTCACCACCCGCAGCGGCCGCCAGAACGCGCTGCCGCTGGAGACGCGGGGTGTCGTCGCGTCGTGGGACGCGCGGGACGACCAGCTGCTCGTGCAGACCTGCTCGCAGGTGCCCCACCAGGTCCGCACGATGCTCGCGCGCTCGCTGGGGATCGCGGAACGGACGGTGCGGGTGACCGTGCCGGACATGGGCGGCGGGTTCGGGCAGAAGTGCGTCGTCGGGCGCGAGGAGATCGCCGTCGCGGCCGCCGCGCAGCGTCTCGACCGTCCGGTGAAGTGGATCGAGGACCGGCGCGAGGCGCTCACCGCCGGGTTCCTGGCGCGCGAGCAGCGCTACCGCACCCGCGCGGCGTTCGACGCCGACGGGCGGATCACCGCGCTCGACGTCGACGTCGTCTGCGACATGGGCGCGTACTCCTGCTACCCCTTCACCGCGGGCATCGAGCCGCTGATGGCCTCGGCGGAGATGCCGAGCGTGTACCGGGTGCCCGCCTACCGGGTCCGGGGCCGCGCGATCACCAGCAACAAGGCCCCCACCGCGCCCTACCGCGGGGTGAGCCGCCCGCAGTACGTCATGGCGATCGAGCGCGTGATGGAGCGCGCGGCGCGCGAGCTGGGCCTGGACCCGGTCGAGGTCCGCCGTCGCAACGTCATCACCGAGTTCCCGTACACGGGCGTCAACGGCGTCACCTACGACCCCGGTACCTACCTCGAGTCGCTCGACCTCGCCGAGGCGACGATCCGCGACGAGGGCTGGTACGAGGCGCGGGAGGCCGGCGACCGGCACCTCGGGATCGGCTTCTGCTGCTTCTCCGAGCGCACCGGCTACGGGTCCGAGGCGTTCGCGAAGCGCAAGATGACCGTCGTCCCGGGGTTCGACCTCTCCGAGATCCGCATGGACACCACCGGCTCGGTCGTGGTCACCAGCGGCACGATGAACCACGGGCAGTCGCACGAGACGACGTTCGCGCAGATCGTCGCCGACCGGCTCGGCCTCGACGTGGCGCGCGTGAAGCTGCGCCAGGGCGACACCGAGCGCATCGCCTACGGCTGGGGCACCTTCGCCTCGCGGTCGGTGACGATCGGCGGCTCCGCCGTGGCGCTGGCCTCCGAGCGGCTCGGCGAGCTGCTGTGCCGGATCGCCGCGCACCTGCTGGAGACCCGCCCGGACAACGTCGCGCTGGACGGGGACGGCGGGGTGGTCCAGCTCGACGACCCGGCGCGCCGGCTGCCGTTCGAGGACATCGCCGACGTCGCCCACCTGCGCTCGCACCTGCTGCCCAAGGACGTCGAGCCCGCGCTCACCGCGACGGCGAGCTTCGACGTCCCCGGCGACGGGACGTTCTCCAACGCCTCCCACGCCGTCGTCGTCGAGGTCGACCCGGGCACCGGGGAGATCCGGATCCTGCGCTACGTCTGCGTGGAGGACTGCGGGGTCGTGATCAACCCGAAGGTCGTCGACGGGCAGTGCCGCGGCGGGATCGCGCAGGGCATCGCCGGTGCGTTGTTCGAGGAGGTCACCTACGACGGCCACGGCGAGCCGTCGGCGGCCTCGTTCATCGACTACCTGGTGCCGACGGCCACGGAGATCCCCGACGTCTCGATACAGCACCTCGAGACCCCGTGCGCGTTCACCGCCAACGGCGCGAAGGGCGCCGGCGAGGGCGGCACGATCGGCGCCCCTGCCGCGGTGCTCAACGCCGTCAACGATGCCCTGCGCCACACCGGCGTCGAGCTCGACACCACACCGATCCACCCCAGCACCGTGCTGGCCGCACTGGAGGGCGAGCTGTGAGGGATCCGCACCTGCTGGCGCTGACGGTCAACGACTCCGAGTACGAGGTCGTCGTCGAGCCCCGCCGCACGCTCGCCGACGTCCTGCGCCACGACCTGCTCCTCACCGGCACCCACGTCGGCTGCGAGCACGGGGTGTGCGGGGCGTGCACCGTGCTGCTCGACGAGGCCCCGGTGCGCGCGTGCCTCGTGTTCGCCGTGCAGGCGGAGGGGTCGTCGGTGCGCACCGTGGAGTCGCTCGCCGACCACGGCGAGCTCTCCGACCTTCAGCAGGCGTTCTCGGACCACCACGGCCTGCAGTGCGGCTTCTGCACGCCCGGCTTCCTCATGCTGGCCGAGGGGGTGCTGGCCGAGCAGCCGGACGCCTCCCGCGAGGAGATCCGCGAGGGGCTCTCGGCGAACCTGTGCCGCTGCACCGGCTACCAGACCATCGTCGATGCGGTGCACGCGACGGCGTGCGCGCGCCGGGAGAGTGCTTCGTGATCCTCGAGAACAAGCTCGACGTGCCCGCCGACCCGGACGCGGTGTTCGCGCTGCTGGGCGACGTCGAGCGCGTCGCCGGGTGCCTGCCGGGCGCGACCCTGGAGGGCCGCGACGGCGAGGCGTACACGGGCCGCGTGAAGGTCAAGGTCGGCCCGATCAGCGCCGCCTACGCCGGGACCCTGCGCTTCACCGACGTCTCCCCCGACCAGCGGACCCTGCGCCTGTCGGCCCGCGCGTCCGACGCCCACGGCGCGGGCGACGCGGAGGCCGACGTGGTGCTGTCGGTGCTCGAGGCCCCCGGCGGCTCGACCCTCGACCTGCACACCGACCTCCTGGTGCGCGGCAAGATCGCCCAGTTCGGCAAGGGCGCGATCACCACCGTCTCCAGCCGCCTGCTCGACCAGTTCGCGCGCAACCTCGCCGGCGAGCTGCACCAGGGATCGGGCACCTCCGGCGCCGGCGTGGGGGCCACGCTGACGTCGGACGTCAGGAAATCCCCCAGCTCGACGCCGTCGACCCCCGCGGACGAGGCCCTCGACGGCCTCGCGATGCTCCTGCCTCCGGGCACCGGGCGCTGGGCCGCGCTGGCGGGCGCGCTCGGCGTGGGCCTGGTCCAGGGCTACCTGCTCGGCCGCCTGCGCGGACAGAAGATGCTGATCGAGGAGCTGCGACGCCATGCCCGACGCTGAGACCGACACGACCGGCCTGCACGGCTCGGCCACCGACGACGTCTACGACCGCGCCGGCTTCGGGGCCACGGTCCCCCGCGGACCCCGGCCCGCGCTCGTGGTCGTCGACCTCACCCGCGGCTTCACCGAGCCCGGCTTCCCGCTCGGCGCCGACCTGACCGCCGAGGTCGCCGCGGCCGCGCAGCTCATCGAGGTCGCCCACCGGCGCGACGTCCCGGTGATCGCCACCGCCGTCTCGTTCACCGCCGCCGAGGCCGACGGCGACGCCGTCGCCTGGCTCCGCAAGGCCCCCGGCGTGCGCGCGCTCCGGGAGGGCAGCGACGCCGTCGCCCTCGACGACCGTCTCGGCCTCGCCCCCGACGACCACCGCATCCTCAAGAAGGGCGCCTCGGCGTTCCACGGCTCGTCCCTCGCCGCGCTGCTCGCCGGCCTGCGCATCGACACCGCCGTGGTCTGCGGCGCCACCACCTCCGGCTGCGTGCGCGCGACGGCCGTCGACGCCGTGCAGAGCGGTTTCGACACGCTCGTAGTCGCCGACGCGTGCGGCGACCGCGCACGCGGCCCGCACGACGCCGCCCTGTTCGACCTCCAGGCCAAGTACGCCGACGTCGTCACCCTCGACGACGCCGTGTCCTACCTCGACGACCCCTTCCGGAAGGCCGATTCGTGACCGGTACGTCCCTCGAGTCCCCCGACGCCCGCGTCCTCACCCAGCCGGCCCTGGCCGATCTCGCCGACGTTCCGGCGGTGAGCCGCTGGGTGCGCTCGGGGGACGTCCGCCTGCACCTCCTCGACTACGGCCCGGCCGACGGCGTCCCCCTGGTGATCGTCCCCGGCATCACGAGCCCCGCGATCGCCATGGACTTCGTCGCCCGCGAGCTCACCGACCTCGTGCGGCCGGTGGTTCTCGACGTCCGCGGTCGCGGCCTCTCCGACAGCGGGGACGCCTGGGACCTCGACACCTACGCCGGCGACGTCGCCACGGTCGTCGACGGCCTCGAGCTGGGCCGCCCGCTCGTGCTCGGGCACTCCATGGGCGCGCGGATCACCGCCGTCGCCGCCACCCGCCTCGACCTGCGCGCCACGGTGCTCGTCGACCCGCCGATGAGCGGCCCGGGGCGGGGGCCCTACCCCACCACGCTCGAGGCCTTCCTCGGCCAGCTCGACCAGGCACGCCGCGGCACGGACGCCGACGAGGTCGCCGCGTCCTGGCCCCGCTGGCCCCGCCGCGAGCAGGAGCTGCGCGCGCGCTGGATGGGCTCGATCTCGCGCGACGCGATCGTCGCCACGCACGCCGGCTTCGAGTCCGACGACTTCTTCGCCGTCTGGCCCGCGGTGCCCGCGCCGACCGTGCTGATCCACGGCGGCGACAGCCCGGTCGTCACGGCCGCCGGCGCCGAGGAGGCCGCGAAGGCGAACCCCGAGGCGTCGGTCGTCGAGGTCCCCGGCACCGGCCACATGGTCTTCTGGGACGAACCCGCCGCCGCCCGCACCACCGTCCGCGGCGCGCTGCACTCGCTGCTCTGACGCGACGGGCACGTCCCGCAGGCCCCGACGCCGGTCGGTCCTGCGGGACGTGCCCCTCGCGGTCAGGCGACGCGCGTGACCGCCCCCGGGTCGTGCACGCTCCCGGAGAGCAGCGCCCCCGCACCGGGGACGTGGGTGGAGAGGCCGAGCTCGGAGAGGATCCGGAACGTCGTCGCGGTGGCCGCCGAGAGCACGGGGATGCCCACCTCGTCCTGCACGGCCTGGACCACGGGCAGCGAGGGCATCTGCACGCAGCACGAGAGCACGAGCGCGTCGGCCCCCGTCAGGTCGAGCTTCTTGTAGTGCTCCCGCAGGTCCGCCGGGTCGAGGCGGGCGACGGCGAGGTTGTCGGGCACCTCGAGCGACAGGGAATCGACGACCTCGATGCCGGCGTCCTCCAGGTAGGCCACCACGGCGGCGGTCAGCGGCTTCATGTACGGCGTCACGATCGCCACCCGCCGCGCGTCCAGCGCCGCGAGCCCCGAGAGCAGGGCGCCCGCCGACGAGATCACCGGGGCGTCGGCGCCCCCCGCGCGCAGGGCACCGGTGATGTCGTCCTCGGCGCTGCAGTGGAACCCCGGCCCCTGAGCCATGATCGCCACCAGGCAGGCGGTGGCCACGACGTCGGGGCGGGCGTCCGCGAGCTCGGTGGCCGCGCGGACCGCCTGGGCGTTCATCGCCTGGAGCTGCTCCGGGGTCACGTGCTGCATGCGCGCCCGTGCGGCGTGGAAGACGAAACGGTCCTCCGGGATCGCCTGCTCCCGCGCCGCCAGCATCCGCGGCAGCTCGGTCTCCATCGTGAGGTTGGAGCTCGGGACGATCATGCCGATGTGGTGGTCGGTCATCGGGCCCCCGTGGGACGCATCTCCGGAATCGTCAACCCACCCTTGTCCACGATCAGCTCGTCGTCCAGGTAGAGCGAGTTGCCGCGCATGGGGATGTCGAAGTGGCACGGGGTGTCGTTCGGGCCGCCGAGCTCGTTGTTCGGGCCGATCGAGAACATGACGTTGCCGTAGAAACTGCGCAGCTCCATGCCCATGCCGCCGCCGAACTGCGTGAGCCCGTGCCAGTGGGCGCGCTCGTCGAGACCCCAGCCGACGTGGGACATGCCGTAGCCCCGCGGGTCGTCGAAGCTCTGGATGTAGGAGCTCAACAGGTCCGCGTCCAGGCCGCCCCGGATGTCCCGGATGAAGCCCTGCTCGATCGTCAGCGTCACCGGGGTCTGCACGTAGGTGTTGAACGGCAGCAGCACGTCGCCGGGCGAGAGCACGATCTGGCCGTCGACGCCGTCGTCGGCGCCGCCGGTGAACACGAACGCCGCCGGCCAGTGGTCCCAGCGCCCGGGGGTGTCGGTGTAGCCGTACTCGCTCATCGTGGGGTAGACGCCGAGCCGGTAGGTGACGTCGGTGCCGGCGGGGCTCGTGATCCGCATCGACGAGGCCTTGGCCAGCAGATCCGCGCCGTACTCGACGCGCTCGCGCAGCTCGGTGGTCGGCATCAGCCGGGCGAGCAGCTCGGGCGGCTCGACGGCGGTCAGGATGCGGGTGCCCGCGTCCTGGATCGCGAACTGCTCGGGGCTGAAGAGCAGGAAGGTGCAGTCGACGAGCATGTCGACCGACTTCAGCGCCTCGACGGCCAGCGGGATGTCCCCGAGACCGGAGTCGCCGACGGCCCACGCGCCGGACGCGCTCGCGGGCGGGGGCAGGCGCAGGTGGAAGGTCGCCGCCCCGAGCTGCTGCGCCGCCCACAGGAACGCATCGGCGTACTCCCCGCGCTCGGCGCCCCGGGTCAGCACCGCCACGGTCTCGCCCTCGTGGACCCCGGAGAGCCGCAGCTGCGCCAGGCAGATGTCGTTGAACAGGTTCTGGTCCATCGGTCGACCACCTCCGTCCACAATCCGAGCACGTACTATCCGAGCACGCAAGGACTGCAACGAGATCGTCATCGAGGTGGGGCCGCACGGCGGAGCCCACGCGTCCGTCCCGGGACCGCCGCCTAGGCTGCCCCGATGCCCCCGGAGGACGAACGCATCGCCCTGTTCCTCGACTACGAGAACCTGGCCATCGGCGCCCGCGACGGGCTCGGGGTGAGCCCGTTCGACTTCGGGCCGGTCGCCGACGCGCTGGCCGAGCGCGGCCGGGTGGTGACGCGGCGGGCGTACGCGGACTGGTCATCGTTCGACGAGGACCGCCGGCTGCTGGCCCGCGCGCAGGTCGAGCTCATCGAGATCCCGCAGCGCATCGGCGGCTCCCGCAAGAACGCCGCCGACATCAAGATGGCCGTCGACGCGATCGAGCTCGCCTTCGAGCGCGAGTTCGTGACGACGTTCGCCATCGGCACCGGAGACTCCGACTTCACCCCGCTGATGCACAAGCTGCGCGAGATGGACAAACGCGTCATCGGCATCGGCGTGCAGTCGTCGACCTCGAAGCTGCTCCCCGCCGCGTGCGACGAGTTCCTGTTCTACGACCGCCTGCCCGGTGTCGAGGGGCGTCCGGTCCCCCTGAAGACCTCGCGGCGACGGCCGGCCGCGGCGGCGGCCGCCCTCGCCGCCGAGCCGGTACCCGTCGAGCCGGAGCCGGTCGCGGCCCCCGTGCCCGAGGAGACCACGGCCGGCGGGTCCGACACCGACGTCACCGCGGTGGTGACCAGCACGCTCGCCGGCCTCGCGCGGGCCACCGACGGACCCGTCCGCGCATCGACGCTCAAGCGCGCGATCCTCCGCAAGGACCCCACGTTCGACGAGGGCGACCAGGGGTTCCGCGGCTTCGGGGAGCTCCTGCGCTACCTCGAGGGCCGCGGCGTGCTGGCGCTCGCTCCGGGCACCGCCGCCGGCGACCCCGAGGTGTCGTTCCCCGAGGACACCTCGGCCGAGGACGAGGCGTTCGCGCTGTTCGCCACCACCGTGCGCGACCTGGAGGCCGCCGCCGGCGCGCCGCCCCAGCTCTCCGGTCTCAAGGACCAGATGCGCAAGCGCGATCCCGACTTCTCCGAGAAGCGCTACGGGTTCAACGGCTTCCTGTCCTTCGCCCGCGCCGCGCGCGCTCGCGACCTGGTGACGATGGACTGGGACGAGGGCCGCGGCGACTACCAGCTGTCGGTGTACTGAGCGATGGCCTCCGGCCACGTGAGTGATCTGGGTCGTCCCGGTGACCCGAAGCACTCACGTGGCGGAGGCCATCGTCAGCGGTGCTGGCGGCGGCGCCCGCCGTGCCAGTCCTCGGTGACGCCGACCTGGTCGGTCGAGACGCCGAACGACGGCAGCTGCGGCTGCTCGCGCAGGCTGCGCTTGAGCTCGGCGAAGCCCGGGAAGCGGGCCAGCCCGACGGCGTGGTCCCACAGCTCGCCGGCCTGCTCCTCGGTGGGCATCCGGCTGATCACCGGCCCGAAGAACGCGAGGCCGTCGGGCGGGTCGACCTGGATGATCGGGGTGCCGACGTCACGCCCGGTCAGTGCGAGGGCCTCGTCGGTCTCGGCCTGCACGACCCCGTCCCACACGGTGTCCTCGAGGGTCTCGGTGAGCGCGGCCGGCAGGCCTGCGGTGGCCAGCACGGCCGCGACGAACGCCTCGGAGCCCTGACGCTCGCGCGCATCCGCGGTGTCGGGTACCGGCTCCTGCTCGAAGACGTGCTGGCCGAACGCGTCCTGCAGCCGGTCGAGCGCCTCCGTGCCGTGCTCCTTGCGCACCCGTGCCGCGACCCGGAGCATCCGCAGGCCCGCCGTGTGTCCGGCCTCGTACTCCGGGGGGAACCGGGCGTCGTAGTCGACGCCGGCGTTGAGCAGCCGCAGCGAGATGAAGCGCCACTCGATCGCGAGGTCCCGCTGTGTGGCGGCCAGACGCAGCCACTTGCTGGTCATCCAGCAGAACGGGCAGACCGGGTCGAACCAGAGGCGGACGTCCATGAGGCGAGCCTAGAACGGCCTCGTGCGCGATCTCCTGAGCCAGGGCTCAGAAGATCACGCACGAGGCGAGGGGTCAGCGCTTCGTCCAGGTGCAGTCCCCGGAGAACTCGATCCACTCGTCGCTCGACTTGACACTCATGGAGCCCGGGCCCTCGGCGAACCCGTTCGCGTTGATCGAGCCGAGCTCGCCGTCGTTGGACGACAACCGCGACCAGTAGCAGTAGCCCGACCCGCTCGTCCGGTAGGTGCCGGGCTGGATGTCGGTGCCGACCTCGTAGGTCCCGGCCGAGAAGCTCGTCCCGGCGGAAGGCGTCGTCGCAGTGGAGGCGGGCGGCGAGGCCTGCACGGTCACCGTCGGGCCGGGGACGGTGACGGTCGGACCGGGAACGGTGACGGTCGGGCCCGGCACGGTGACCGTGCGGGTGGTGACGATGGGCGCGGGCTGGGCCACCGGCTGGGCCTGCACCGTCGAGTTCGACGTGCCCATGGCGAGGCCGATGAAGTAGGCGGCGAAGAGCCCGGCGATGACCGCGAGGACGCGGCCTGCCTTTCTCGGCCTCCCCGGCTCCGGGGCCGGCTGGGCGAGCGGCCGGGGACTGGTCGAGACGTGAGGTCACATCGACTCCGTCGGTCAGGGTTGCCCCGAGGGCAACCGAGCTTGCGTGGTTCGCAACCGACGGATCGACTCGATCACACAACGCGTGAGAGCATCCGGAGATGTTCACTCTGAAGAGTGACAGGGAGTGAGGGCGGCCCGGCGACGACGGAGTGCGAACCACGCGGCGCCGGGCCACCGAGGCCATCGTCGCAGATCACGACGTCACGTCTGCACCGACACTCGGTGTCACGTTCGGTAACCGGTCAGCCTCGAACCGGACGACACCGACCCGCGAGGACGCCCAGACCCGGCCCCTCCAGCTCGTCGAGCGCATCGGGTCGCCCGGCTGCCGCCATGAGCAGCGCCTCGCCGGGCCCCTGGACCTCGGTGCCGCGTCCGGAGGACCAGTCGAGGTCGGTGGCGACGAGACGCAGGCCGCGGGTGCGCACGAAGGCCCGGACCGGCGGTGCGACCATCGCGAAGTCGAGGACCGCCCGCAGACGTTCGGGCGGGATCTCGCGCGGGAGGCCGAGCGGGCGGCGGATGTCCTGCTGGTGGATCGCCCCGTCGGTGAGCGCGATCCGGCCGCCGAAGCGCGACGGGAGACCCGCCGGCGTCTCGTACCGGCGCACCAGGTCGAGCAACCCCCACGGTTCGAGGTCGCGCAGGTCGTCGACCACGCGCTGGTTCGCGCGGTCCGGGGAGAGCCCCGCGCCCGCCATGGCCCGCACGAAGCCGGTCATGCCCTCGAGGTCGTAGCCGATGACGTGCGCGACGACGTCGCGGACCCGCCACGCGGTGCACAGCGTCGGGGCGTCCCACTGCTCGGGCGTGAGGGTCGCGAGGAACGCGGCGAACTCCGCCCGCTCCTCGCGGGCCAGAGCGCGGGTGTCGGCCATGGCCTGGGATCGTCCCCTCCTGTCGCCCAGAAGAGGAGCCCCCGGATGGCCGTCGCCTACTGGATCAACTACTTCACCGCCGTGCACGACCAGGAGAAGGTCGCGGCCTACGCCGCACTCGCCGGGCCCGCGATCACGCAGGCCGGCGGGCGCTTCCTGGCGCGCGGCCCCGCGGCCGCCGTCTTCGAGGGCGCCGGGACGGTGCAGCGCACCACGCTCATCGCGTTCCCGGACGCCGACGCCGCGGTGGCCGCGTACCACTCCCCCGCCTACCAGGAGGCCCTGCGCGCCCTCGGCGACGGCGCGGAGCGGGAGATCCGGATCGTGGAGGGGCTCCCCGACTAACCGCCGCCGACCGCCGACTGCAGCCGGCGCATCCCGGCGAGCCAGCGCTCGTAGTCCTCGCCCTTGCGCCGGAAGTAGGTGAGCACCTCGGGGTGCGGCAGGACGAGGAACTCCTCGCGTCCGATCCCCTCGACGACGGCCGCGGCGACGGCCTCGGGCGTGAGCACCTCGCCCGCCGCCTTCACCGTCCCCGTGGCCAATGCGCCCATGCCGTCCGGGTCGGTCTCGAGCATCGGCGTCGCCACGCCCATCGGGCAGACGGTGCTGACGCGGACACCGCGCGAACCGTAGGTGACCGAGAGCCACTCGGCGAACGCCACCGCCGCGTGCTTGCTCACCGCGTAGGGCGCCGAGCCGATCTGGGTCAGCAGCCCGGCCGCCGACGCCGTCGAGACGAAGTAGCCCTCGCCGCGCTCCAGCCACCCGGGCAGGAGCAGTCTCGCGGCGGTGATGTGGGCGCGCAGGTTGACGTCGAGCACCGTGTCCCACACGGCATCGGGGGTCTCGACGGGGTCCGTGCCGGCGCCGACGCCCGCGTTCGCGAGGTAGACGTCGACCGGGCCCACCTCGTCCAGCAGCGCGGCGGTCGCGTCGGCGTCGGTGACGTCGAGGGCGCGGGACTCCGCGGCGCCCTCGACGTCCGGGGCGTCGCGGTCGGTGGCCACCACGCGGGCGCCGGCCTCGGCGAGCGCGGCGACGAGCGCCCGCCCGATCCCCCCGCCGGCCCCGGTGACGACGGCCGTGCGATCACGCAGCTCCACTAGACCGTCTCGATGATCGTCGCGTTGGACTGGCCGCCGCCCTCGCACATCGTCTGCAGCCCGCGGGTGCCACCGGTGCGCCGCAGCTCGTGGATCAGCTTGGTCGCGAGGATCGCGCCCGTCGCGCCGAGCGGGTGGCCCATGGCGATGGCGCCGCCGTTGACGTTCGTGCGCTCGAGGTCCGCGCCGGTCTCGTGCGCCCAGGCGAGCACGACGGAGGCGAACGCCTCGTTGCACTCGACGAGGTCGATGTCGTCGATCGTCAGGCCGGCGCGGCGCAGTGCGTCCCGCGTCGCCGGGATGGGGCCGGTGAGCATGAGCACCGGGTCCTCGCCCACCACCGACAGCGTCGTCACCTTCGCCACCGGCGTCAGCCCGTGGGTGCGCACGGCGTCCTCGGACGCGACGAGCAGCGCGGCGGCGCCGACCGAGACCTGGCTGGAGACGGCGGCGGTCAGGGCGTAGCCCTCGCGCAGCGGCGGCAGCGTCGACATCCTCTCGACGTTCGCGTCGGGCCGGATGCCCTCGTCGCGGTCGAGCCCCTCGAGCGGCGCGATCTGCGAGGTGAAGCGGCCCTCGTCGGTGGCGCGGGCGGCGCGGCGGTGACTCTCCACCGCGAACTCCTCCATGCGCTCCCGGCTGATGTCCCACTTCTCGGCGATCAGCTGCGCCCCGCGGAACTGGCTGATCTCCTGCTCGCCGTAGCGCTCGATCCACCCGGCGCCCTCGCGCCGGGTACCCATGCGCTCGAGCACCGCGGCGTTGGCGTCGATCGGGACGATCGCCATGTTCTCGACGCCCGCCGCGATCACCATGTCCTGCGTGCCCGAGAGCACCGCCTGCGCGGCGAAGTGCAGTGCCTGCTGGGACGACCCGCAGGCGCGGTTGATCGTCGTCCCGGGCACGTGCTCGGGGAAGCCCGCCGAGAGCCAGGCGGTGCGCCCGATGACCCCGGCCTGCGGGCCCAGCTGGCTCACGCAGCCCATGAGGACGTCGTCGACGGCGCCCGGGTCGATGCCCGTGCGCTCCACGAGGGCCTTCAGCGCGTGCGCGCCGAGGTCGGCGGGGTGCACGTCGGCGAGCGCGCCCTTGCGCGTCCCGACCGGCGTGCGGACGGCGTCGACGATGTACGCCTCGGTCGCGGCCACGGTGCCTCCGGTGATCATGGGGGATCTGCTGACGCCCAGTGTCAGCGTGGCCCCAGGCCGACACCAGAGGTCTCGCGTCACCCCGCGGCGCGGGCCTCGCGCACCAGGCGCCGGGCGCGGGCGATCTCCGGCGGGGCGGGGATGTCGGGGAGCAGGTCCGACGCGGTCCGGAGGGCCTTGAGGGCGAGGGTCACGCCGACGTCGGTCGTCGGCAGACCCGGGAGGCCGTACATCCGGCGCGCCCACCGGGGCAGGGTCGTGAACGAGATCGCGGCGATGGAGGAGAGCGCGAGCGCGATCCCCGTCGGGGCGCTCGGCTGCGGCGTGAGCAGGCCGCCCACGCCACGACGCGCCTCGTCGGTGAGCGCCAGCTCGGGGCGCACGCGGTCGAAGTAGGTGGCGAGCTCGGCCCGCGACGCCGGCACGATCGCGGGGTCGAGGCCCACCACCTGGGCCGCGCGCACGCTCTCCGCGACGTAGGTGTCCGCCTCGGCGTCGTCGACCACCCCGGCCCGGCGGGCCACGTCGACGTACGAGTCGATCTCGGCGTTGTGCACCCAGAGCAGGTTCTCCGGATCGTCGAGGGCGAACGACGTGCCGTCCGGCGCGCGGCCCTTCAAGGTCGCGTGCATCCGCCGCACCCGCGCTCCGGCGGCCTCGACGTCGTCGTGGGTGCCGAAGGTGCGGGTGCCGACGAAGCCGACCGTGCGCTGGAAGCGCGGCCAGGCCTTCTTCGGGTCGAACAGCGCGGAGTTCTGGAACGTCCCGCGCATCACCCGGGGGTGCAACGACTGCAGCAGCAGCGCCCGCATCCCCGCGACCCACAGCACGGGCTCCAGCTGGACCCGCCACGTCACCGACGACGGGCCGAACAGGCCGTCGTCGATCTCGTCCGTGCCCGTGCTCACGACATCCACCGCCATACCGCTGGGGTCACCGATCCCGGTGGGTCCAACCTCGTTCGTGGCGCGTTCGACGCCGCGTCCCGCGGGTCAGTCCCGCGCGAGCCTCGCCGCCTTCTTCTCCACCTTCGCCTCCGCCTGCGCCGCGCGCTTCTCGGCCTTGCGCACCGCCTTCTCGGCGTTCTTCGCCGCCTTCTTCTCCGCGCGCCGGTGGCCGTTGCCCAGCACGAGTGCGACGCCGATGCCCAGCATCCAGATGTCCTTGGCGATGGGCGTGCCCTGCTGGGTCGGACGCAGGTTCCCGTCGTGCATCCCCGGCGTCCGCAGGTAGAGCCCGAGCATCCCCGCGGAGAAGCCGGTCAGCGCGGCGCCTGCGAGGCGGCCGGGAACGAACGGCGCGAGCAGGGTGGCGCCGACGGCCATCTCGCCCACGGAGAGGGCCTTGAGGAACGTGGGCGGGTCCATGTCCTTGAGGAACGGGTAGGTGCCCGACGCGAAGCCGTGCAGCCCGGCCGCGGTCTCCTCGTCGCCGGACCACTTCTGGAGGCCGGAGTTGAGGATGAAGGCACCGGTGGCGAGACGCTGCGGCACCTGGGCGAGGTCGACAGAGGTCATGATGCGATCGTCCGCCCGTGGCTCCTCGCGCGCCAACAGGGGGTCGCTCCCGCTAGTCTCCCGCGCGTGTCCGCCGCGGACCCGGACCCCCGATGACCATGCTGCCGATCTGGGTGCTGTTCGTCCTGCTCGTGGTCGTGGTCCCGCTGCTGGTCACCGGCATCCAGGTGCTCGTGCGCCGGCAGTGGCCCCACCTCGCCGAGGGCGAGCACAACGACGTCGCGGGCTATCTCATCGCGATCGTGGGCGTCATCTACGCCGTGCTCCTGGCGTTCGTCGTCGTCGTCACGTGGCAGCAGTTCAGCGCTGCGTCGAGCACCGTCGGGCAGGAGGCGAGCGCCCTGCGTGGGCTCTACCGCGAGACCGTCGCGTTCCCCCCGGAGGTCCGTGAGCGCGTCCAGGCCGACGTGCGCGACTACGCCGCGGCCGTGGTGGCGTACGAGTGGCCGGCGATGAGCCGGGGCGAACCCGGGTCCCCGGCGGTCGCGGCGGTGCTCGACCGCACCGCGGAGCACCTCGCCACCCTGCCGGCCGATACGGCCATCCAGCAGGCGTACGTCGCGGTCGAGGCCGACCGTTTCGCCGACGTCCTCTCGTTCCGCTCGCAGCGCCTCGACTTTGTCGGACAGGGGCTCCCCGGTGTCCTGTGGGTCGCGCTGGTCCTCGGCGGCGTGGTCACGATCAGCTTCGGGATGATCTTCGGCTTGCGCAGCACGGCCCTGCACCTGTTCATGACGGGCAGCCTCGCGGCGACGATCGGCGTGCTCCTGTTCGTCGCGATCGCGATCGACCAGCCGTTCCGCGGTGACGTCGCCGTGCAGCCCGCGCCCCTGGAGCGTGTGTTGTCCGACTTCTCGCGCTGACGATCAGTCGGGCGGACCGGGTACCAGCCGCGGGAGGATCTCGCCGGCACCGCCGCGCAGCACCACGGTCGCGACGTCGTCGTAGGGCGTCGGCTCGGCGTTGACGATGACCACCGCGGCGCCGGCGGCCGCGGCGAGGTCGACGACCCCGGCCGCCGGGTGCACGCCCAGCGACGTCCCGACGGCGAGCAGAACGTCGGTGTCGACCGCGGCCCGCCGGGCCCGCATCAGCACGCCGGCGTCGAGCTCCTGGCCGAACGAGATGGTCGCCGATTTGAGGACGCCGCCGCAGTGCCGGCAGGGCGGGTCCTCCTCGCCGGCGGCGACGCGGGCGAGCGTGTCGGCCATCGGCGCGCGGGTACCGCAGGACAGGCACTCGGTGTAGTGCATCGTCCCGTGCAGCTCGACGACGAGCTCGGGCGACGACCCGGCCGCCTGGTGCAGCTCGTCGATGTTCTGGGTCAGCAGCGCGAGCAGCCGGCCGGAGCGCTCGAGGTCGACCAGCGCCGCGTGCGCGGGGCCGGGGCGCGCGGTCCAGACGGGGTGGGTGGCGCGCTGCCGCCAGGCCTCGCGCCGTACCTCGGGGTGGGAGACGTAGGCCTGGAGCGACGAGAGACGCTCGGCCGCGGGGTTGAGCGTCCACACGCCCTGCGGCCCGCGGAAGTCCGGGATGCCCGAGTCGGTGGACACCCCCGCGCCGCTGAGCACGGTCACGCGCCGGGCGCGGGCGACGAGCTCCGCCGCGTGCGCCACATCCCGGTCCGGAGAGTCGTCACGCATGCGCACACGGTCGCATGTTCGCTGGATCGGGTGACGTGTGTAACGCGCGCATGATTCACCCCGACCTCACCCGTGCGGCGTCGCGAGCACCTCCGGGTGATGGAACCCCCGGCTCCCGCCGCGGAGTGGAGGGGTGTCGTGGGGACCCACCGCAACACGTCGTCTCGAGTCATCGGTGTGCACAGCCTCCCGACGGCCGTCATCTCGCTGGTCCAGGAGCAGGCCGAGGTCCGCGGGCTCGTCCGCGACCCGCTGCCGGAGGTCACGCACGCGGTGCGCACCGACGACGTCGTCGAGTCCGGCCGGTGGTTCGGCCGCAGCCGCACGCGTCGGCGCACCGTCGAGCTGCTGCTCACCCCGGACGTCCTCGTGGTGACCGACCGCGACCCCGACCGGGAGGGCCCCGACCCCGACGCCCAGGTGACCTTCCACCGGGTGCACCAGCTCGAGGTGACCGCCGTGGACGTCCCGGAGCCGGGCCTGAGCCTGCTCAGCACGCCCGTCGGCTCGACGGAGCGCAGCTCCCGGCACGTGCCGTCGGACGGTGGCCCGGAGGTGGCCCGCTTCCACGGCGCCGTCCTCGAGGCCGCCGAGCGCTCGCGCCGCGTCGCCGAGGTGGCCCCGTCCGCCGTCCCGTCGTCGCGTGTGCCCTCGGACGCGGAGTCGGTGGGCTCGTACTCGCGCGAGCTGTTCTGACCCGTCGGGCCCCGTCGGGACGACACGAGGCGAGACGTCGCGTGAGCGGTGACGGCCCCGCCGGTGCTGTCTGCTCAACCCTCGGCGAGGCCGCCCCGACCGTCGGGCGTCGGCCGACGGCCGACGGGCATTTCCCGATCCGTCCCGGTGCCGAAACGGGTCGGGCGCCCACAGTCCCTGCGCTCGGCGACACCCAGGGCGTCGTCGATCCGGAGCACGAGGCTCAGCGACCGCTCGGTGCCGATCTCGATGAGGTCGTCCCGCAGGCTCGACGCGTAGGAGCGGATCGAGGCGGACGGGGTGGGCGCGCCGTCGCCGAGGTCCACGAGGACCGCGGCCTCGTGGCGGATCCGGCCGACGCGCGCGACGTCCGGGTCGTCCGCGCCCCCTTCGTCGGTCCAGTGCAGGACCGCGCGGGCGGCGCCCCGGAGGCGCGCGGTGGCCGATACGCCGGGCTCGGCGTTGACGTGGGGTTCGGCGTGCTGGGAGGTGCTCATCGCTCACTTCCGGGGAAGGTGCCGGCCGCGATCTCCGGGTCGGCCGGTGCACAGCAGAGTGCACGCACGGAGTCGCCGAGGTCCTCGGCATCGGACGGCGCGGCCGTGCTCAGCAGGGCCGTGAACTGGCCGGGATGCGCCCCGGCCAGCGAGACCGCGAGACCGGTGGCCCCCGTGGAGAGGGCCTGAAGACCGTCGAGGGCGGCCCTGTGACACTCGGTCACGCCGGCCATGTCGATGTGGAGCCTGGTCTGCCCGCTCCCGTACAGCAGCCGGCAGTAGTCCAGGAGGCTGTTCGTCCCGGCCGCGTCGAGCGGGCCGGCGAGGACGAGCGTGCGCGGAGTGTGTGCGTACACGGAACGAGCCGGACCCCCTCGACGAGCGTTCACCGCGCCCTGGGGCGCGCGTGTCGTGCCGTTCGGCGGGGTCCGAGCCGAGGTGTGTCCGGACAGCCTCGCGCAGCGCCGTGGATTGGTCCAGCCTTCGCAGGAGTGGCGGACACGCGGCTCACCCGTCGTCGGCTCGACGCACGATCCGGTCGAGGACCAGGGCCAGTGCGGGCCAGCCGGCGCGTCCGCGGCGGGTCACCGCGTAGGCGCGCAACCGGACGCCGGGTCCGGTCAGCGCGAGGACCTCGACGCCGGGCCGGGGACGACGGTCGCGCGGCAGGAGACCGACGCCGAGCCCGGCGAGGATGAGGTCCTCGACGAGCTCGAGACTGTCCGCCTCGTGGGCGAGGCGCGGCGCCACGCCGGCCATCGAGGCGAGGGTGCGCAGCACCTGTTCGTCGGCCCGGTTGCGGGAGTTGCCGATCCAGTCCCGGTGGGCGAACGCCGCGACCACCTCGAGGGCGTCGAGGGCGCCGGCGGCGGGCGGCACCTCCGCGCTCGGGACCGCGAGCCCCCAGTCCGCCGACCACAGCGGGATCGCGGTCAGATCGGGGTCGAGCGCGGTGGGAGCAAGGTCGTAGTCGTAGGTCAGGGCGAGGTCGATCTCGTCGGCGGCGAGCATCGCGTGCGCCTCGGCCGGCTCGTACTCGCGGATCGTCAGCGCCACCTGCGGGTGGGTCACGGCCAGGGCTGTGACGGTCGGGACCACCCCCCGCCGGACCGCCGTCGCGAACCCGGCCACGCGGACGACGCCGTGGGGCTCGGCGTCCGGGTCGAGATCGAGCTCGGCGGTCTCGACCGCGGCGAGGATCGAGCGGGCGTGCTCGGCCAGACGGCGACCTTCCGGGGTGAGCCGAGACCGGCGTCCTGCCGGCTCCACCAGGGCCGCGCCGACCTCCCGCGCCAGCGCCGCGATCTGCTGCGAGACCACCGACGTGCTCGTGCCCAGCATCTCCGCCACCACCCGCATCGAGCCGTGCCGCGCGAACTCGACGAGGTAGGGCAGGCGGCGGGTGTCCACATCCGCCATCGTCCGTGACCTGCGGACGTTGTGTCCACGATCCTCACGTGGACGCGAACGATCGACTCGCTTTCACTGGTCGTCGTGGCCGCCCCGACCTCTCCGCTCGTCCTCCCGTCCTCGCCCCGCACCGGCGCTCTCATGGCGACGGGCTCGATGCTGTGCGTCCAGGTCGGGCTCGCCGCCTCCGTCGGCCTCTTCGACCGGATCGGGTCGACGGGCACCGCCGCGCTGCGCCTGCTCTGGGCCGGGCTCCTGCTCGCCGTGATCGCGCGTCCTCGGCCGTCGGCGTTCACCCGGTCCGGGGTCGCGGCCGCCGCCGCGCTCGGCACCGTGACCGCCGGCCTGACGATCCTGTTCACCGAAGCGCTCGCCCGTATCCCGCTGGGCACGGCGGCGGCGCTGGAGTTCCTCGGCCCGCTCGGAGTGGCGCTGCTCCGCGGCCGCGGACGGGCGCGCGGCTGGGCCCTGCTCGCCGCGCTCGGCGTCCTCCTGCTGACCAACCCCTGGCAGAGCGGCCTCGACCCGGCCGGCGTCGCCTTCGCCCTCGCCGCCGCGGCCTGCTGGGCGGGCTACATCCTGCTGACCCGGCGCGTGGGCGACCAGGTCGCCGGCCTGACGGGGCTCGGGGTGTCGATGCCGGTGGCCGGGTTGGTCGCCACCATCGTCGCCGGGCCGAGCCTGGTGGGTTCGATCGAGACCGGAGCGCTGGACCTGTCCGTGCTGCTCGCGGGCCTCGGGATCGCCGTGATGCTCCCCGTCGTGCCCTTCAGCCTCGAGCTCCTGGCCCTGCGCCGGCTGACCACCGCCGCCTTCGGCACGCTGATGTGCCTCGAGCCCGCCATCGCCCTCGGCGTCGGCGTGCTCTTCCTGAGCCAGACACCGTCACCGGCCGCGGCGGCCGGCGTCGCGGCCGTCGTCCTCGCGGGGATCGGCGCGGAACGGGCCGGGGCGCGGCGGGCTCAGTTCTCCACGAGTGCGTCGTAGCCGAGCACGCTCGCGGCGCCCTCGAGGTAGGCCTGCCGGTACGCCGGCGGGATCCACTCGGCGGTCCGGAAGACGGCGAGCGCGGCGCTGTCGTAGATGTCGTCGAGGTGCACCTGGGCGGGGGCGCCGCTGTCGTCCTGCTCGCCCGGAGGCTGGGCGCCGTTCGGTGAGTCGGCCACGAGAGACCAGGGTGCACGTGTCCCGCCCTGGGATCCACCTCACTACCGGTGTGTGTCGCGGCCCGTCTGAGGCAGCAAGCGCTTGCTCGCGACATCTACGGCAGGGTGAGGACGACGACGCCGCTGCGCCGTCCGACACCGGCACCCCACGGTGGGTGCCCCGGGCCGGCACCACCGGAGGTCCCCCTCGCCGAGGTGTCGCGTCCGCCCCACCTCGTCGCGGCGGACGTGCGCTCATCCCTCTCGGGTGAGGCACCCCGCTGCCCTCTCCTGCACGGTGGCGGGAGGTGCGCGACCCGGCCTGGTCGGCGAGAGGACTCGACGATGCTCGACGACGCGCGATGTGCGGTATCGCCCGCGCCCGGAGGCACTCTGCGCCGCGGACGTGGGTCCGCTCCCGGTGCGTGGGCCGACGTGCCGCGCGTCGACCGCGCTCGCGGGAACGACGGTCGACCGCGGTGCCCGTGACCACCGCGATCCTGGTGGTCACCGCCACGATCTTCGCGTGGGGGCTCGTGTCCGCGCGCCTCCAGCGGGCGGACGTGACGGCCCCGATCGTCTTCGTCGCCATCGGCTCGATCATCGCCGTGCTGGGGCTGGTCGACCCGTTCACTGCTCCCGAGCGCCTCAAGCCTCTGGTCGAGCTCACTCTCGTCTGGGTGCTCTTCTGCGACGCGGCGCGGGTCCGGGTCTCCGACCTCCGTCGCGACATGGGCCGTGACGTGCGATTGCTCGGGATCGGCCTGCCGCTCTCGGTCGCCCTCGGGTGGGTGCTGGCGCTCTGGCTCGTTCCGGGGCTCGACGTGTGGCTCGCCCTGCTCGTCGCCGCGGCGCTCGCGCCCACCGACGCTGCGCTGGGCGTGCCGGTCGTGACGAACCGCGCGGTGCCGGCGCGCGTCCGCCGGCTCATCACGGTGGAGAGCGGCCTCAACGACGGCATCGTGACCCCCCTCGTCGTGGCGGCGATCGCCGGGGCAGCGTCCGCCGAGGGACTCGCCGGGGCGGGCGGTGTGGGCATGGCGGTGGCGGAGCTGGCCATCGGCGTGGTCGTGGGCGTGGCTCTGGGGTTCGGCGGCGGCGCCCTGCTGAGGTGGGCGCGTCGCAGGGGATGGTCCGCCGAGGATTTCGCGGGTATCGCCGTCCTCGCGCTCGCCATCGGCTGCTACCTGGGCGCCGTCGCCGTCGGCGGGAACGGGTTCGTCGCCGCCTTCTGCGGCGGGCTGGCCTTCGGCGCTGCGGCGGGCCGGCGGGAGCGCGCGGAGACCGTGTTCCTCGAGCAGGCCAGCGGCCTGGTGTCCCTGCTCGTGTGGATGGCGTTCGGCTTCATCGCGGTACCCATCATGCTCAGAGGCCCGGATCTGATCGTCGTCGTGTACGCGGTACTCAGCCTCACCCTGGTGCGCATGCTGCCCGTCGCCCTCGCCTTGATCGGCACCGGCCTCGATCGACGGACCGTGCTGTTCGTGGGCTGGTTCGGCCCCCGTGGCCTGGCGTCCCTGGTGTTCGCCCTGCTCGCCGTGGAGGAGCTCGGCCCGCGGGCGGACCCGGCCGTCCTGGCCATCGGGATGACCGTGCTCATCAGCGTGCTCGCGCACGGGATCAGTGCCGCACCCCCGGCCGTGCGCTACGGCAACGCCGTGAGCGCCCACGGCACCGAGCCCCAGGGCGCGATCCCCGACATCCCTGTTCGAGGACTGCCGCGGCGGCGCGAGACCGACGAGGTCCAGAAGACCGGCCCCACGCCCCCGCCCCCACCGGACTGACAGCGTCGCTGGCGATCGCGTCCGGCGCGGACGTCACGGTCCTGCAGCTGATGCTCGTCCCGGAGACCGCGACGATGACCCTGGACCTGGAAGGCCCCTGTTCCCGACGGGCGGGACGAGCTGTCCGACCGCTCCGACGACGCCGCGTGTGAACCAGGAGCACACCCGCGACGCCGAGGAGGCGACCAGTGATCACGAACGTGCAGCTACGCTGCGTCCGGGCCCCCGTAGCTCAGGGGATAGAGCACCGCTCTCCTAAAGCGGGTGTCGCAGGTTCGAATCCTGCCGGGGGCGCCGGGCCTGACCTGCACGTTCACCGTTCGACCCCAACGCTCACCCCGTAATGGGAGGGACTCGGGGGATGAAATCGGCCTAACCTCCTTCCCGTGGGCGCCACCAAGAGCCGAAGCCGGGGGTACGTCGAGCAGCGTTCGAGCGGCTCCTACCGCGCGGTGATCTACGCCGGCCTCGACCCACTCACCGGCAAGGAGCGCTACCTACGGGAGTCCGCTCCCACCCGCAAGGAGGCGCAAGCCGCTCTCGCGCGGCTCCAGACCAAGGTCGATGAGAAGCGCCACCCCCGGACGAACACCACCTTGGGCGCGCTCCTCGACCAGTGGATGGAGGTCTCCCACCACCACGAGAGCACCGCGGAGAGGTACGCGGAGCTGATCCGCATCTACCTCCGCCCGACCTTCGGCACGATGCCCGCCGGGAAGCTCGACGCAGAGGTCCTCGAGCTCTTCTACGCGCGGCTTCGCAGGTGCCGCGAGTTGTGCTCGGGCAGAGCCAGGCCTGGCCACGTCTGCCGGCCGCTCGCGGCCAACACCGTGCGCAAGCTCCACTTCGTCGTGCGTGCAGCGCTCGGCCTCGGGGTCCGGTGGCGACACCTTGGCGTCAACGAGGCCGAAATCGCCCGCCCGCCGGCCTTCGAGCGGCACGATCCCGACCCTCCGTCGACCGAGGAGGCCGCGGCGTTGCTGAACGAGGCGGCGTCGGATCCCGAGTGGTGCCTGTTCCTCTGGCTGACCATGGTCACGGGCACGCGCCGCGGGGAGATGTGTGCGCTGCGGTGGTCGGACCTCGACCTGACGCGGAAGGTCCTCTCCGTCACGAGGGCCACCAACGGTCGACGGGAGAAGGACACCAAGACGCATCAGGGTCGACGGCTCGCGATCGATGAGAAGGCCGTCGAGATGCTTCGCGCACACCGGGAGCAGCGGGTCGAGCTCTGCGCGAAGCTCGGCGTGGAACTCCTCAACGACGGCTTCGTCTTCTCCCTGACACCAGATGGCTCGCGACCGTTGCGGCCGGCGACAGCGACCCAGCGCTACCGGCGTCTTGCCGAGCGGCTCCGTCTCCGCAGCACGCGGCTGCACTCCCTGCGCCATTACTCCGCCACTGAGCTAATCGCCGCCGGCGTCGACATCCGCACCGTCGCTGGCCGCTTGGGTCACGGGGACGGCGGCGCGACGACGCTGAAGGTGTACGCCGCTTGGGTGGCCGAAGCGGACAAGCGAGCCGCCGCCGCCATGGGATCGATCGTCCCGCAGCCGCGGGCCTCAGCTCGAGGGCCTCGAGCGCCCTACGAAGAGGTAGCGGCAGCACTACGGAATCGGATACGCACTGGCGAACTCTCCAGCGGAAGCGAGTTGCCGCCCGTGGCAGATCTCGCCCTCTCCTCCGCCGTATCCGTCGGAACTGCTCAACGAGCCGTTGCGACGCTGAGCAGCGAAGGACTTGTCAGGACAGCGCCAGGTCGTCGAACCACCGTCGTCTGAGCCGGCGCGGGTCGAACACCAACTTGAACAACGCCGAGGGGCGGACTCAGGCTCAGATCGCCTCCGCACACGACGACTCGAACACCAAGCTTCCCGGTGGCATGACCCGGCCGGAGTCTTGGGCCTGACGAGCATCGTCGGCGTGGCGGGAGCAGGAGAGGTCGTCACACCCAATCACGTAATCCTGCCCCAGGAGGGCGGAAGCTGCGGGCGCAGCTCCTCGGCGTCCTCCACGAAAACTTAGTGCACCCGCCGCTGATGACCTTGCCTGGCTATGCTCTAGAGCATGTTTCCGCAGGTCAGCGACCCGCCGGACCACTGCGGCCGTGGTACGGTGACTGCCATGCAGCGGCGGCGTGACGGGTGGCGAAGCACGGTGCGCTTCGTCGGCTTCCCGGTCGTCAACGCCGCCACGATGGTCGCGGGCTTCCATGAGCACCCCACGCACATACAGCTCACCGCCTACACGGTTGGCGTGGTGGCGTCGTTCGCGGTTGCCCTCGCGATGGACGACAAGCCGCCTCAAAAAAAACGCGCTTTCGCATGCTCTACAGCATTTGCGGCCACGACCCGCTAGCTGTCGCCGTCCTCGCCGCGCCGCTGTAGCTCGTCGAGCTGCCGGCGAAGCTCGCCCAAGTCCCATCGACGGTGACCGGAGGGCAGCACTGTTGCCGGCACGAGCACCCCGTTGGCCGCGTACCGGGCGAGGGTCCGCGAGGACATGCCCACCTCACGGGCCGCCTGCGCGGTCGTCAGGTAGTTGGGCGCCACGCGGCGGACGGTAGTGGCTGAGTTGGCTCACTAGGCCGTGCGTGGCTGACCTGACAGCACTTGCCGATTTGGCTGAATTGACTGGCTTGACCTAGTCTCGCTGGGTGTCCTCTACCTCTCTGCCGGCTCCGAGCCGGCACCGTCTCGGCCGCTCACCCGGTCAATGGACGATGCGCGGGGACACCCGCCGACGGGTCACGCTGATCGCCCGTCTCCGGCGTCTGTGGGGGCGGTGAGGTGGCGACCTATCACCTCCATGCCCGTCTGTTCGAGGGTTCGCTAGCCGCACCCACCCGCGACGAACTACAGACGCGGGAGAGCGACGACTACGCGGCTGCCGTGGCCCTCGCTGAGGAGTTGGCCGCACGAGGGTTCGCTGTTTGGGTCTACCGGCACGATCACCTCGCGCACGCCGGCCGGCCCGGTGACCCGGCCTCGTCCTCGCCGTATCGCGTTGTAGCGGAGTGGCGAGCCGATGGGTCACGCCTTCGCTAACCTCCCAACCATGATCCCGCCGTGGCTGGTCGCACTCCTTCCATGGCTCGCGCTCCTCATCTCCCTTGTAAGTGTCAGCTTTGCGATCGCCGCCTACGTGCGTGCCGGCACCTGGCGCGAACAAGAGCGCAGAGAAGCCCAGCCCTATTTCGTCGTGACCGCCGAGCCGATCACGGATCTTCAACATCTCTTCAGCGACGACGAAGAAATACGCAAACAACCAGCGGAAACTGGCGAAGTGCTGGTAACCGTGGAGAATAGATCATCCGAAGCGGTGTCTTTGAATCACGCAGCCTTCGTGGAGGGAGGGAAGCGTGGCGGCGGGGGTACCAATGTCGCCGAGGATAAGTTCCCTACCCGCGTAGAGCCCAAAGGTGGCCAAGTCAGCTTCTCAATTCCAGGTTGGATGTTTGATCCACTCATGGAATACGCCGAGCCGATGGGAGACGGCCGAAGGCGGGAGAAGATCAGCGTCTTCGTGAGCATGGACCCGTGGACGAACAGGACCCGGGAGCGCGAGTGGCACTCTCGCGTCTTCATGGTGGAGCGAATCTTCAGGCCAGAAGTTTTCAGTGACACCGATTTTGGAAACGTGGAGCCCCCAAAGGCGTGACGCTCTCTGATGAGCGGCACTCTGTCGCCCCGATGCCGGGCGTAGAGGTTCACCTAATCCACAACCTTGGACGTGGTTGAGGACTGGGGTCACGAGTGAGCGAGTGGGGCCACGCCACGGCGAGAACAAGGTTCCGGTGAACGGAACTGCCATGGCCGCGAAAGGAACGCTAGCTCGTCTGACAGACGAAGCGCAGGAACGAAGTTCCAATTAGCATGTGTGTCGGAAAGCACTTAACTATTTTCGCACTAATGCTGACCAGCAACATTCGTGGGAGCGTTAGGCCGATTGAGCAAGCCGTAGATCAACAAGTGCCCTAAAATGGGTCCGCTTTCCCGGACCCCATGATATAATAGGCCCCTGCACGTATGTTGTTAGACGCGCTTAATATGAATCTTGAAGGTACCCGGCACTCCGCCCTACGGCTATGGGCGGATGCCGACGTTGCGTAGACGTAGCCGCCACAGAGAGACATTGCCAAATGTACGATCGAATGATTGCCGTTCTGAACGGCACAATGCAGGGACCCGGCGAGAAGCCGGATCACAACTTCACTGTAGCCGTCGTGATCCTCCGGAACATGATCAAGCGTGGCCGGGGAGCGGTACTGACCACGCGCGGCTACGTGGCTCGTGAGGCCGGCGTTTCTGAGCGCGGGGCGAGCACCGTGATTGACCGGCTCGTCGAGGCCGGTCACTTCGATGACGTCACCGACGATCCGACGGGTCGCTACACGCACGCATGGGCGCAGAAGAGCAACCTTCGGGAGACCGCAACCGTGCTCCGGCTCGGCGGCACACTAGTTACACCCCTACCCAAGTTTGCAGGCAAAGAGGCTGCCCCTACCCAAGCTTTACGGGGTGACGAGCTGCGTCACTCTTCCGGGGGACACCAAGTTTGCACACAGGGTATCTATGACTATGTCATAGATAAGCCGGGGCCGAGTGATAAGCGACCCCTTGGGAGCAATGAACGAGGCACCGGCAATATCAACTACAAAGGTCTATCCGTGGGAGGCTCTGAAGCCTCCCCCGTCCAGCAACTAACCCTGTTGAAGGATTTCCTGTTTACCATCATGCCACCTATGTCACAGGACGAGGACGGACGTCCGGTCCGTCCTCCGTTGAATCCTAAGCAACTCCGTACCTATGCCTATGTCCTAGATTCAGGCCGGGTTTGCTACCCGGCTGATCTAGTCCGTGATCTAGGCATGGGACTGAATAAGGCTCGCCGAGCCTTATCGACGCTCGGCGACAAGAGTGTCATTCAACGTCCCCCGGATGGCATGGGATGGGAAGCCGGCCCTCTGAGACCGGCTGACCTCGTCGACTACTCCACGGCCGACGCTGCGCGTCAGCTTCAATGCATGTCCTGTGGAAAGCTGACGGATGACTTCCTTTGTGCGGAGTGTGAAGGTCCCATTACTTAGTTTGGAACGAAAAGATGTCCATGCTTGATGAAACCGTCTATGACGAAAACGGTTATCCGGCCCGGCTCGGCTACGGAGCCGGCCAGTCGGATGACTTCTACCTAGCGAACATGCCGTTTGCCGGCGAGGACTACGGGACCCGCGTCGTCTCCGCCACGGCTGCGGAGCGTGCCGGCCTCGCTCGACGAGGCCAGGTCTACTCGTGGCGCGCTCGTGGCCGGCTGCGCCCCGTCGTCTGGAATGCCGATCAGCGTCCGTGCTACCTCGTGACGGAGCTAGAGCGGCTTGCCGCTGAGGCTGCGACTGATCCTCGCTACGGACGTGCCGCATGACCTACGAGGTTATGACCGGCCTGGACTTCAGCTTTGAGTCTCAGCTTCCGCCGGCTGTCGTCCGCCAGGCCATCGAGCACGCCCGGCCTCCGATCGTCGCGTACGGCTCCGACGAGTCCGGCCCGATGCGGCCGGCCTACCGCTGGGATGACCTCGTGCAGGCCGTGCATGACCTGGCCGCTAGCCGGCAGGCTGCGTGACCGGCTCCAACCCACCGCCGGAGCTGTCCTGCCCGTTCGACTCGCTAGAGGACGAGGCACGAGCCCTACGCAGCTACGTCGAGCGCATGGAGCGCCGGCCTCTCCCGGAGCGAGCGCCGGCAACCGTCGGCTATGTCGACGAGGACGGAGCCGGGGCGTCCCGCGAGGACGCGCTAGTTGGCGTGTGGGGCACTCACGAGTTCAACGCCGGCCGCCGGCACTACCGCAATCCGTTCACGGGCACTGCGATCACCGATCGGAAATCGGCCTGAGTTGCCCTGAGAGCTTTTACCCTTACCGCCCTACCGGGTCGGCCCTGCGAGGCCGGCACCGTTGAACTCAGGGCCAGGAATCTAGGAGTCGCCATGAATCGTCTGTGCCGATATGAGGCTTGCGTTGAGCCGGTGCCCGATGGTGGCCGGCTCTGCCTTCGCTGTCGAGCTGAGACGCATCGGCCGGATTTGCCTAAGGGCGTTCGCCGGCCAGGCGGTGACGTGAGTTCCGCTGACGACAACCGCGTGACTCCGTTCGACCGATAAGACTTGACCCGGAGGGCTCGACGGTCGGTCGTCGGGCACTTCTTTATGTCACGATTCTGGGTGCTGAGCGCTTTGCTTCCTCTCCGTTGCGGTTGCGCTCGCTCTCCGGGTCATCACATTTGCTCTCTAACAACATCAACAGCCTTCCCGGCCCCACCACACTAGGGAGGGCCGTTCGAGCCGGCTACGGCTCAATGAGGAAAACGGACAACGCTATGAACAGCAACGTTAGAAACATAGATTCTGCCCCGTCCCGCCGGCTCAGGCCGGCTGACCTTCCCACCCTGTCGAGCGTGGCCGATTTGACCGCACTCGGCGTGCGCAACGCTGCCGATCGTGTGCGTCGGTGGGTTGCTGCCGGCGACCTCCACGAGGCAGGGACGTACTTCCCGCCGAGCGGTAAGCCACTGACGCTGTATCAGACCGAGACGGCCCTAGCCCTCGCTGAGGGCCGGCCGGCTCTAGTCGCGTAACTCCATCAAAGAAGGGTTTAAACCTATGGCAAAGACTCAGCAGACTATGACTGTCACTGAACTCGCTGACCACCTGAATTGTAAGCTCAATGACGTGCGCGCCTTCATTCGAGAGCGGCACATTGAGTCTGTCAGCACCGATGACCCGGAGCCGTTCGAGTTCCCCTATAACATTAGCGACCCGGTGAAGCGACAGAGTTACCTGATCGACTACTCGGATCGTGTGCGCAACTCCGAGCCGAACCGGCGTCGATACGCGCTCAGCGACTTTGCCGGCTTCATGCACCCATGGGAAGGCGACACGGCTACCCGTCTCGGCATGGGTCAGAGCCTCGTTGAGCAGAAGCGCGCTAAGGGGATGGGGTAATCATGACGGACACTCAGAATAGCGGTACGGACAGTACACAGAACGGCTCTACCTGGCAGCTCACCCGCGAGGACTTGGCCGATAAGACTCCTGAGGACATCATGCGGGAGTTTGCGGAGGGTCGATACGATGACCTTCTGAAGCCTAAGCGCGATAGCTAGCCAATCACAGACCACTCGTGCAAGGGCACGAGTACGGGCGTCAAGGTCACCGCCTCTATTGCCGGTGTGGCTAGAGGACAACGGAGCTACGGGTACGAACTGTGGGAATCCGAGCGGGATGATCCCTGCGCCCGGCGAGGGGACGAGGTAGGCGCATCGTATGAGGCTGTGCGCCTGCCTCTCTCTCCTAGCCCTTCCGCACGAGGTACCCCCTGCACATACCCCCTTGTGTGTGCTACCCCTTATCGCTACCCCTTGCACAGCACAGCTTTTGATGCAATGCACAACCCATACACGCACTAGCTAATGCACTAATGGGTATGGCTATGGCATACACAAGGGCACACGCCTACCCCAATGCCCATACCCCCCTGCCATACCCCGATGCCATGCCCTATGGCATGCACCATGCCAACGCACAACGATTGTCAATCAATGTTCGTTTTCCTTTTCTCTCTCTTTCTTTACTTTTCTTTGTTTTCTTATCTCGTCGCTGACCTCGTCGAGCAACGCCACCGACTCGCGCCGATCTAGCGACACCTACCCCCTGCCCTACGGGGGGTGCCCCACCGACCGGCACCGGGCGGGACCGCCGGGGAGGGCTCTCCGGGGTCTGTCAGGTTCAGAACTTCCAGTTCGTACCAAACGCTACTCGACCGAGGCCCATTCCCGACACTTACTACGAGCGAAAGTAATTGCCCAACCTAGCCTCTCGTAGCCCGCGACTCGGTATTGAATCGACCGTAAAGCTCGACAAGCCTCCTCGAATCGCACTCGGTCTGCGTCTCGGTGCTCCAACGAAAATTGTTCATCGTCGGCGGCGTTGAGATACTGTTCAGACTCTTGAAATTCTAGAATCCAAGCCTCGACGTATCGAATGGCCCCGCCAGGCCGAAGGTGATCAAGTTCGGAGAAGCCCTCGCGTCCTGAGTCGAACCAGGCCGTTAAGGCGAAGATTAGCTTTGGATCAATTGGCTGGAAACCTTCAAGAGCAGCTTCGGGGACCAGCTCCTCTACGAGCAGCCTCCATGCAGCAGCGAGGGTTACCCAAGAATGCGACCTGAGGTAGGCAGGGCTTGCGAGGGTGTGTATAAGCGCCTCGACCAGAGAGTCAATGCAGTTCGCGCAGTCAGCGATAGTAGCTTTGCTTACCGTCGCGTTTTCAAAGATTGCCTGCGCGACCTGGCCGGCCCCATTCATCGAACGCCAGGCGTAGACATGCGCCCACCACGCTTGCTCGTCAGTCAGGTACGGCGACAATAGAAATGTCCTCTCATTGGCTAGCTCATCCAAGACGTAATTGAGTCGGCGCAGTAGTCTTCGCTTCTCGCGAATAGCGTCTTGGCCTCTGACGAGACGTTGCAAAACGAAGAAGGCTAGGGGCACGCCGAAACATGCGGCCGTAAAGCTGGAGGCGAGATTTATTGTGAATCCCTTGGTATCTAGCCATCCCGCGGGGTACCACTCCTGCCACCCGACAAGGGCAATCGCAACTCCGAGCAAGGGGAGTAGGCGGAGGACCCACGTGAGCAGCCGTGACACGACAAGTGACGGTAGCGAGCAGGGAGAGCGACGTGCTGCGGCCATCCGTGGGCTGTCGTAACGCCTGCCGCCTTCTGTCCGATACGGGCGATGGTGCCAAGATCCGTCGATCCGGGGGGACGCTTCGATGACGCAGGACCCGCGCCAGCCGCCGCAGCCGCAGTGGGACGCTCAGCAGGGGCAGTGGGTGCTCCCCGGACAGCCGCAGCCGCAGCCGCAGCCCACAGGTCAGGGACAGCCGTATGGTCAGACCGGCACCTACGGGTACGGACAGTCAAGCGGGCCGATGCCAAGTCAGCCGTACGGGCAGCCGTACGGGCAGCCGTACGGACAGGGTCCCCCGCAGCTCCCCCCGAAAAAGAGCCGCAAGTGGCCGTTCGTGGTCGGAGGCGTCTTCCTCCTGCTGGTGGTCATCGGGTCGGTCAACAAAGACGACAGGTCGTCCACGCAGACGTCTAGCCCGTCCCGGTACACCACGTCTGCGGCGCCCTACGCCTCGCCCTACCCGTCCTACAGCGCGGCCCCCACCACGACGACGCAGTCGGGTCCGCGTACCTCGTTTCCCGATGGGACCTACCTCGTAGGGTCGGAGATTCAGCCTGGCCGCTACCGCACGTCGGGCGCCTCGCCTGATGCGGTGTTCCAGTTCTGCATGGCGAGCCGACAGGAGGCGGACGGGCGAGGGATTGGATTCCCTGAGACCACGAACGATGGCCCGGCCTTCATCACGATCCGACCTAGTGACGCGCAGGTCGAGTTCTCCGGCCCTTGCGAGTGGGTCCGGTCCTAGGAGGGACCGTGTCGCTCGTACCAAGGGTGTGGTTACGCTGCCCTCTTCACTATCGGTGGAGGTTTGCGCTCGGTGTGGGAACTCATCGTCGGTGCTCTTGGCGGCGTGCTCCAACTTCTTGGCGTCGTGATCGCTGGCCGTGGTGCGCTACAGACGTGGCGCACCTACCGTCCCAACGAGCCGCTGTTGGACCCTCACGAACACAAGCTCGACTACCTCGTGGTCCGCTTCCTCGCATACGCGCAGCGAAACCTCAAGCCTCCGCCACGTACCCGGCCGGTAGGCAGGGCGGGAGAAGCAGACACCGCACCGCCGGTAGCACCTGGAACCCAGTACCAGCCCATTGCTCACTCACCACGCTCAGAGGATTTCGCACTCGAACTTGACCGCCGGGTCCGGCTGACACGCAGTGATCTAAGCGACCTTGAAGCGAGGGTCAACGACTCGACCTTCTCGATCCGCGACGCAGTTCAGGATGCTCGACGCGAAGCAAAGTCAGAACTTGACGGCCAGCGCGAGGAGACAAAGAGACTAGTCACCGAGGGCGTCCGGGGCATCCTTCTCGGTCTATTCGTGACAGGAGCAGGGATCGTGACCCAAACCGCAGCGCTATTCTTTGGCTTGTCATAGGGAGCGGCTGCACGGATTGAGAGGCCGGCTTATACTGAACGTCGAGCGTCTTGGTACGGACCTGCGTGCGGGCCAGGGAAGGAGAAGCGTGGCGAACGGTGAGCTTCCGCTTCATCCGAGCAACGACCCTCGCTTTGCCGGAATTCCATCGCAGTATCCCGGTGGCCAGGATGCCTACTGGCGCGATTATGGCGTGGCAGCCGTGTGGCACGGGCGTGAATCTACACGCATCGAGTTGGGGCTATCCGAGGAGGAGTATCAGCAGCGGCTGCGATACTTCGATCTAAAGAAGGAAGTCAACCGAATTGTCACCGCGCTAGAGACCTCGTCTGGCCTTGATGGGCGGACTATTTCACGGTGGTTGGTATTCGAGCAAGGCTTCCCGTGGCGGAACGCCTGCACTTATGAGGACTTGCAGCGGCTAAAGGACTTCCTGACCGACCCTGGCATTCTCAAGCTGCTCCCGTCGGAGCCTGTCCCTCCGCGACCGCCATCGCCGTACTTCCCATAGCAACAAAGCTCCGGTACCCATTGAGGGTGCCAGGGCTCTCTCGGGCTAGGAATCGCTAGGTGTGGCTAGTTCGAGGATGGCGTTGCAAGAGTTTTCTATGGCGAACTTGTATCCGACGCCCCGAGCGACATACCTAGCCTGGTCCTCCTCCGAGGCCATGCCAAGTTGTCGGGCGCTTGCCTCCAACCGCAGCGAATGGTTGACGTTAAGCTCGACGTCCTCCACGGCGCTACGCGCGCGTCCCCGGTCGGTGACGCACGTCGGTTCCTCCGCGATGATGGCACGCACTTTCGCTACGGCGTCATATGCGACCTCGTCACCGCTAGACGGATCCCAAAAGCGGAGCCGCTCTAGCTGAAGCAACAAACGAGACCGAGATTCCCTGATCACGTCGCTCGTCTTTGCTTCCCGATCACGGCGGAGCGTGTATCGAGCAACGGCAAACGACGTTGCGGCCGAAATGATGATATTGGAGATGGCAATAATGACCATCCCGCCTGCGGTCCCCACCATTCGGCAAGTGTGCCGCACGTGCATCCTGACGGCATGCCTACCCGTCCGCCAGGGTTGTTAGAGGAGATACCCCCTGAGCGTTGCTCGCAGGGTCATGCCCTCGTGCACGGCAACGTCATCATCAGTTACACGCACTGCCAGTGCGCCGGCACGCGAGACGGCCGGCGAGGGCATCGCACGTATGACTGTCTGACGTGCTCTGAACTCGTGTACGTCGGTCACCACTTCCCGCAGGACAGCCGGCCACACGAGTACCTAGCCGGCTTTACCTACGTTCCGGCGAAGCCGTAGAGCACGAGTGCCCCGGTCTCCTCACCCTTCGGGAGGCGGGGCATTCGTGTCGGGAGCTACCCGCGCTTGTACCGTTCCATTGCTGCGGCGACTTCGGGGATCCCCCGCGGCTTGGCCGTTCCTGCCCTCACCCGTTCAAGCCACGCCCGTGTGGTCTCTCCAAGCTCCGGGTTCACGGCTTCGATCATCCCAAGCACGTCACCATAGTAAATTGTCCACGTTGGCTGCTCCCCTCGTTCGCGGGCCAACTCGACGCGCACGTGATTGTCCCGTAGGAAATCGTTTCGGCCGACCTCGTTTAGGCCATTCCAGAACGCAGCGAATGTTTGCCCGGACCGGACGTGCTGCCACCCTGAGGCGACTTGCGGCTGCGCCATCAGCTCTCCCCGTCTGGCCGTCAGCGAGTCCACGTTGCTCATCATCGATTTCCAGGATGGAGAGCCGGCAGGGAAACGGCCCACTGCTGCGGCATAGCTTTCCAGCTCAGCGTCAATTTCCGCGATTGTCGACCCGTTGTCAGTACCGTGGACGTACTCACGTCTACCGTGGGGAAACTCCCCAAAGTTCTTCATCAAGTCATCGGCCACTACAGCATCGAGCGTGTCACAAGCAACGGTGCCATTGCCGCAATGCTTTCCGCTGTTACTACGGCAGTGATATAGGTTGCGCCGATCCTTCCGGACGTTGCGGTACATCTTCCCCCCGCACCTCCCGCAGAACAGAACACCAGTCAGTAGTGCCGCCGTGGTCGCGCGGCGGGTGCCGTTACTCCCGGTGTCTCGATCCTCCACGGCTTTCTTTGCCGCATGGAAAGCCGTCGGTGCAACCAAAGGCTCAGCTCGAATCAAAGGCTCGCCGTCTCTGAATACGACCCGCTCTTGCCCGTAGACTTTCCGGCCTTTGCCATCCTTCAGAAGTTGCCCGTTATTATCCGTCAGCGTCTCTCTATAGGTGGACTGTCCCATGATGGACGGGGAAAGCATGGTGCTTCGGAAGTTCGCCAACCGCCACGGCCGACCCTTAGGAGTCCGTCCGGCTAGCTGATCCTGTCGGTCCTTCGGAGTCGGGACGCCCCGTTCCGTCAGGTTGGCAACGATCGCAGAGGGACGCTCTCCTTCGGAGAGTCGCGTGATGACCTCACGGATAACCGGCGCCAAACCCTCTTCGTCCGGGACTAATCGCCAGTCGCCGGAAGCATCCTTTACAGGCTTGTATCCGGCCGGGACCGTGCCACCCCGATACGTGCCACGAGCGATGTTGTACTGAGCGGCGCTGTAGTTCCGGGCGGAGATACCCTCCAGTTCCAACTCTGCGAGCGTCGACATGATATAGATGACCATTCGGCCCATGGCGCTACCGATGTTCAGCTCACCGTCGGCGGTGGCAAGTGCCTTGCCTGCGTCCAAGAGATAGTCCATAAGCCGGTGAATATGCCTTGCGTTGCGGCCTACCCGGTCCAGCTTGGAAGCGACGATAATGTCGAAGTCGTGAAGCCTGTTTCTCAACCAGGGACCCAACGCCGGGCGGTCGAGCGGGTCAACGCTGCCGGATACATCGGTGTCGCTGGCAACGTCCACCACAGTCAGCCCGTGCGCCTGGCAGTAACGCCGTGCGTCCTGCTCCTGCCTCTCCGGTGAGGTGGGTGGCGTCCGTCATACGCGACAGTCGTACGAGGATGAGTGCGCGGGTCACGGTGGCAGCCTCTCAGTAGGGGTGAAGTACGCATCCGTCGCGTCTGCGACGCACACGATCCGCTCGGTGGGTGCCACCTCGCCTGGCACTGGTGTAGCGGTCGGTGATGTGGCCCTGGTGGTCTATGAGCTGCTGTGCGAGCTGCAGCGCGAGTTCAAGCCGCTCGACACGATCGCGATCGTGCCTGGCGCTGGGGTGCGCATGCGCGACGCGGGAACTCGCACGCCGGACTTTCTGGTGATCGGCAACGGCCGCGCCGTAGTGATCGAGGTTGACGGCGGGGCGCACCGCAGGACGACCCGCCATGCCGACGACGCGTCCCGGGACCGGCACTGGTCCCGCCGTGGTGTCAACACGGTCCGGATCCCTGACGAGCACACCGGCGAGCGGGCGCCCCTGGCCGAGCTGCTTCGGCGAGGAACTCAACCGACACCTGCGGCCGAGGCTCTGATGCCGTCGTCCGGCGTCGCGCGCGCGAGAAGCTGCCACGCTTTCGCTCGACGCAGTCAGCGCGATCTTCGCCGCCTCGATCACCGCGCTGGTCGCCGTGCTCGTCGCGGTGCTGACGCCCTCGTTGTCGGCTCTGCGCATGCGCCCCCAATGGTGTCGCAGACGAGCGCGAGCGCGAGCGGCCACCTCGGGGTCGTCGTCAACCTCGGGGCCGCCGAGAGCGGCTACGGGACGCGGTCCCGCCGGTTCGCCCGCAGTCCGTCGTTCAGGGATCGCACCCGCCTGATCACCATGAAGATGGTGAGCAGCATCTGGACGCCGAGGAAGATGATGAGCCAGGTGGTGACGGACCCGGCGGGCTTCGTCGTGTCGGTGAACATGACTAGGGCGCCGAGCAGTGCCGTGAGAGTAATGCCGACGAGTGCGCCGTAGCTGACGTTGGCGCGCACCTGGTCGGCGAGGTCGAGCAGGAGGGACTGCATTCCGTGGTCGTCGGCGTCGACCGCCCTGGCGCTAAGAGTGAACACGAGTGTGAACAGGCTGAACGACAGGCCGGTCAGAATGGACACGGCCGTCAGTACCTGCGGCAGGCCCTGCGCACGCGCATCGAACCAGGCTGCGACCCCGACAGCGGCCAGTGGAATTCCGAGATACGTCACGAAGTCGGAAACGCTCCACCGGCCGGTGCCGTGGTCTTTGAACGTGCGGTAGTGGTCAGCCGCGATCGCGAACGGCCAGAACTTCGAGCTACTCCGGCGCCTCGGGTGACTCACGATGACCCTCCTTGGCCACCGTCGGGATGACCCGGTCGGTCGCCTCCTATGACCACTCGCCATCCTGCCACTCGGGTCCGACAGTGATGCCGAGCGCCTTGGCCGTGTCCGGCACCATCGCGGTGACCTCGCGGTAGAACTGCTGGTCGTCAGGGCGGTTGCCGGAGATGTGGTACACGAACGTGGGCACGCGGTCGCCGGTCACGTTGAGCTGGACCTGTCGGTCGCCGACGTCCATGGAGACGTTCAATTCCTCGAACTCCATGCCGTGCACCGCGAGCAGCTTGCGGCGGCGGCCGTCGTCGCGGCGCAGCGAGTAGGCGAGGGCCTTGCGCACGGGGCCCATGGCGCCGGGGTCGATCCGCAGCTCCATCCGGCCGACCAGCTCGGACTGCGAGGCGTCCTCGTACACGGCGTTGGCGATGTCCTGCGAGATGCTGTTGCGCCGCAGCGTGATGTCCTTGACCTGCGCCTCGGCCAGGTACTTCTCCAGCGCCTTCTCGTCGACGAGCGGGTTGAAGTCCATGATCAGCCCGGACGTCTCGTTGTGCGCACGCAGGGTCGGCTTGAGCACGGCGGTCAGCTGGTCCTTGCCCGTGCTCCGGCCCTTGGCCTCCAGCACGAGCAGGCCGGTGGCGGCGCGTTCCGGCATGAACAGCAGCTCCCGCCGGGGGTCGTCGACCTCGATGTGCCGCCCGTCGCGCTCGAACACCGGAACGTCGTCGTCGGCGGCGTCCGGGTCGTGGAATCGGGACTGCTGGCCGCTGCTGCCCAGCTCCATCGCGAACCGGACGGTGCGACCGCGCGGGGTGACGGCCAGCGCGCGGATGTGCTTCTCCCTCTCGGTCGAGCGCTGCGCGCCGTCATGCCGTTGAGGATCGCGCCGACGATCGGGAGCGCGTCGACCGAGCCGCCGTCGTCGAACAGGTCGCCGAGTCGCATCGGGGTACTGACCTCGCGCGCCTTGTGCACCTGGAACTAGAACATGGAGTAGCCGTACTTCGGCATGTCTGCCTGCCATTCTTCGCGGGGAGCGATTGCACGCCACGCTACACGCGGGAATGGGCCTTCATTCGTGGCCAGTGCCTTTCGGCGACCATTCGGACCGGACCGGCATCAAGAGTCCTGACAACCGTTAGTCCGTTCAGCAGGGGCTTGTCGAACGAGACGCCGGCGTGTGGGTGAGCATCTAAGGCTGTTCGGCCTAATCTCCGACAAATGGAGCATCGGAAGAGTGAACTTCACCAGGGGCGACCGGGAAGGTTGCCGGAGTGCGCGTGAAGTACTCGACCACCGACTACAACCACTCGCCAGGCGCCCGGGGCGCGTTGGCCAGCTCGGCGGCGAAAAGGTGGCGGCTCGTGCTCCGGGGGATGTCGGCCGTCGCGCCAGCCGCGCCGGACCTCGGCGGCGAGCCATCCGGCCGGGACGCCGACGGCGAGGCCGGCGAGGGCTCCGGCGGCGAGCAGGGCGGCACGGGTGGCGGGCATCGACGTCGAGTGTCGTCAACGGTTCGCCGTCACGCGCGCCGGCCCGATCGTGGCCCCCCACCGAGCCGGGATCGGGGGATCATGGAGGTGTCCGGCGCCGAGGCGTCGCTGGGAGGGGGAGCCGTGACGGAGTTGCCGAGCGTGATCATCGACCGGTGCCGGGCGGGCGAGCTGACCCGCAAGCAGGCGGCCGAGGCGCTGGTCTCGGCGGCGTGGGACGACACCTACCGGCGTGCGTCGCACGCGAGCCCGGAGGACTACGACGGCGACCCGCTGCCCGAGGAAGGGCACGCCTTGCAGGTCTACAGCCGCACCCTCACCGGTCAGCTCGACGAGGACGACTACCGGGCGTTCTCGGCGGCGTTCGAGCGCTGGCGGTCGCCGCGGGTCAGCTGACGCGTGCCATCGCGCGGCTGTCCCGTTCGGTGGCGGCCTCGGAGGGGTCGAGCGGGTCGGGTCCGCCGTCGGGCTGTCCGGCGCGCCACACGTCGTACGCCCGGGCCGGGACGGCGTCGCCTCGTCGGGCGGTCTCGGTGTGGTCGGCAGGGGCTGCCCGGGGGTGACCAGGTCGAGGCGCAGCGCGACCCGCAGGGAGAGGAGCTCGGCGTTGTCAGCGCGCTCGACGAGCTGGCGCACCAGGGCGCTGGTGGGGTCGTGCTCGGGCGTCGCGGCCCGCTCGGCGCTCACCGCTGGCCGCCTCGGCGGGCGCGCCACCAGGCGGCGACGAAGCCGAGGACGTCGGCGAGACTGAGGCGTTCGAGACGGCGCCGGGGCCGCTCGGCGGCTCACCGGGATCGGCGGCGGCGTGGTGGTGGATGCGGGCAACGGTCGGGCCTCTCCCGATCGAGGCCCGGGCGCGTGGAGGTCAGTCGTGCGTCGGGGCCGCTGTCGCAGCGCCCGCTTCTGCGCGCGCATGCCCCGCCTCTCGTCAAGACGACGATGCTCTCGGCGCTGCTGGGCGAGGTCGCGCCCACCGAGCGGATCGTGTGCGTCGAGGACGCCAAGGAGCTGCGCCCAGCGGAGCCCTTGGAATGCGGCCTGATCGACCAGTTCCGCGTGTAGGACGCGCTGGCCGAGGCGGTTCCCCGTCCCACCGTCACCGGCGGCGGGTCGACCTTCTTCCTCACCGTCGCGGTGCGAGTCGTTCCTACGGGTGCGGCGCCGGGCCGCGCGCTGCTCGCCCGCGCTGCTCGACCGCCCTGCTCGCGTCGATCACGCGCATTAGGCGGACCGGTACCGTCGCGCCGTGCCAGACACGGCGGGCGGGTGGACGGTTTACGGCGAGCGGCCGGCGTACGACAACCCATGGGTCAGGGTGCAGCTCGTAGACGTCGAAGCTCCGGACGGCAACCGGTTCGAGTACCACGTCGTCGAGCTCGCCCGGATCGCCGTTGCGTTGATCGTCAATGATCGCGACCAGGTCCTCCTACTCCACAAGTACCGCTTCCCGACCGACCAATGGGGCTATGAGATGCCCGGGGGGATGGTCGACGACGGCGAGGAGTCTCCGATCTCCGCGGCGCGGGAGACCGCCGAGGAGAGCGGCTGGCAGGTGCACGGCGAGCCCGAGCACCTGCTGTCGATCGAGCCCCTTCCCGGCCAGGTGCGGGCCCGCGTCGACGCCTACCTGTGGCGCGGGGCGGAGCACGTCGGCGACCCGACTGACCCGGAGGAGGTCGGCGACATCGAGTGGGTCGACATCGCGCGCATCCCCGAGCTCGTCGTCCAAGGCCAGGTCCTCGGAGCCGCGACCGCGGCGGTCCTCCTGTACTACTTCAGCACCCGGCACTCAGCCCGGTAAGCGCAGCGCTCGCAGCCGGCGCAGCTGACGGTCAGACGCCACCTGGTTCGCGACACGCCGCGCCTCGCGCGAGTAGGCCAGGGCTGCGTCCCGCTCCCCCGCCGCGGCGGACGCCACGGCGAGGTCGACCAGCGTCGACGCCCGCGCTCGGACGAAGTCGCTCGGCAACCGCTGCAGGGCTTGCTCGAGCTGATCGATGGCGGTCGGTTCGCCGACGGACGCGAGCACGTGCCCGCGCCACCGGTCGAGATGACCGTCCGCGAGGAAGAGGAACGGCAGGTCCGGCTCCCGTGGGTCCTCGGGCAGCAGCTCGTCGGCGTCGTCGAAGGAGCGTAGGGCTCCGTCTCGGTCGCCAGCGGCCGCGCGGATCTCTCCCTCCGCCGCTGCCAGCCACGACCGCAGGAGCCGCGACGACGCTCCGGCTCCCACAGCGCGCGCCTCAGCCACGAGGTCGACGGCCAAGCTCGCTTCGCCGAGGTCGACGACCACCATCGCCTGCTGCGCCATCGCGTGGGCGAGCCGCGAGGCCGACCCGACTTCACGCGCGGTCGCGACCGCCGTCTCATGCAGGTCCCATGCCGAGCGAAGGGCGAGACGGTCGAGGGCCTCCCATCCGGCCAGGGTGGCCGCCTCGACGAGAGCGCCGGCGAGCGCGGCGCGCAGTGGCGCAGGCACGCCGTAGCGCAGCAGCCGCTCCACGTCCTCGATCTGACCTCTGAGCGCCGCGAGCTGGGTGAGGCCACCGAATCGGCGGTCCACCCGCCGCGCGCCCTCGATCTGGGCGTGGAACAGCTCGACAGTGGCCTCGTCGACGGAGCGGGCCACGTGCAGGCGTGCCCGGAGCTCGTCCGCGCCCTCGTTGAGCTCATCGTCCTCGACGAACCCCAGCTCCCTCGGCGTCCGCCCGTAGAGCTCGCAGAGCAACGACCGGTAGTGGGCCTCCCCCACGGCCCGGTGCCCGTTCTCCCACCGGGAGAGCAGGGTCCGCATGCTCGACTCGGAGGCGATGGCGATTCCACGGGCACGAGCAAGCTGCCCGAGTCGCTGCAGAGTCTGAGCGACGGACCAGCCGAGCTGGCGGCGCGCCTTCTTCAGCGCAGTCTCTTCAGCCATTTCGGACCCTCCCAAAGGGCCCGTGACCTGCGCAGATAACCGCACATAACCAGGTGCTGGTTAGGTGGCGCGACCTTCTGGAACTGCTGCCCAGCGAGTGGTCTGTAGCCATGAAGAACCCCCGCCAGCACCGCCCGCGGCGCGAACAGCGCCGAGCCCCCGCCGCGTCACCGGCCAGCATCCCGTTCACCGCGATCGGTGCGAAGAAGCTCGCCTACGTCATTGCTCAACTGCCGCAGCAACGAGTTCATCTCGTCGAGCCGGCTATCGACAGCGTCGAGGCGGTTGACCACAGCATCCAGCCCGACGCCGCCGACCTCGGACGTCGGCGAACCCGTCAGCACGCTTTCCAGGTGACCCGGCGGCCACTCCAGGCCGGTTGAGACGTCGGAGAGCGTTCGCGAGGAGCGACGCCGCTGCTTCGAGTTGTATCGGAGCTCCCGCAGCGTCGACTCGGACACCTTGGACCGGCGAGCGAGCTCCCGGAGCTCGAGGCCCAACTCGAGCAGGCGCTGGTCGATGGCGGTCGCGACCGCCTTCCAGTCCTGCGTCACCGCCACACCTCGCTCATGTCGAGCGCGGACGTTAATCGTCGCCCTCGAACCAGGCTTTCCATTTCGCGCGAGTGGCGGCGCGCGGCGAACAAGTCGCCGAAATCAACGACGAGAACGTTGATTTCACTTCTCTGAAGGTGCTCCATGACTGCCCACGACAGCTCTCCCCGCCTCTTCCTCACCGTCACCGAGACCGCGTCCGCACTCCGCGTCGACCCGGCCACGATCTACCGCGCCATCCGCGCCGGCACCTTTCCCGCCGTCCGCGTGCGTGGGCGCTACGTCGTCCCCGCCCGCGCCGTCGACGAGCTCGCCACCCGAGCCGTCGAGACCGGCGCCTGTGTCGACGTCACCGACGTCGCCCTGCCGCAGCCCGACGCGCGCGGCCGCACCGCCTTCCAGCCCCGCCCGGCCATCCCGGCGCCGACCTTCTTGAAGGAGTCCTAATGGACGTCGTCTCCGCGCTCGTCGTGTTCTCTGCCCTGGCCGCCGTCATCTGCGCCCGGGCGCGTGCGGCCGGTCCCGCGCTCCTGTTCGGCGCGGTCGCCATCGCCCTCTTCGTCACCACCCCCCTCGGGGCCGGCGTCCCCGAAGCGACGGCGTCGGTCGCGGGCTGGGTCGGCGACACCGCCGGTCAGCTCCTCAATGCCGCGGACACCAGCTGATGGCGCCCGACGATCACCGCTGGCGGGGCGAGGGCTGGCGCTGCTGCTGCGGCGCGACCTACCCGCTCGGCACGCCGCGGTGTCCCCCGTGCGCCGAGGCACTCGCGCAGAAGGTGGCCGAGCTCCGCTCGCTGCGCACCGGCCTCCCGCCGCACCTGACCGCCTTCGGCCCGGGAGTACCGACCGGACCCACCTCGGAGCCCGGCGACGGCGCCTCACCCGACCCCACCGACGTCCCGCCGAGGGTCTCCCGTCTCGTCGCGCTCCTCCAGTCGGGCCAGGTCCTGACCGGCGAGACCGTCAGCTCCCTCTTCGGCTGCTCCGACCGCACAGGCCGGCGGCTGCTCGTCGAGGCCCACCGAACGCTCACCACCTCGCTCGACCGACCAGGAGAGACCTGATGTTCACCGAGGACCGGAGGCGCACGCGCCATCGCCTCGCACGGCACCGCGTTGTGGGGTGGCCCTGGGCGCTCCCTACTGGCGCAGGTCTCGCGATCGGGTGCCTCGTCACCGTGATCGCCCTGTCGATCGGGCTGTACGTGATCGCTCTTGCCGCTACCGCCGTCGCTGTCCTGGACGGAGCGCGGCTCATCTGGCCGAACACGCCACGCGGGCGCGTGCGCACCACCTACGGCCGCACCGGCTGGGCCACCGCGCGGGACCTCCGACGGTCGATGAGCGCGCACGCGATCCGCCGCCTCGCCTCCGTGGTCCGGCCGTCCGCCCTCACCCTTCCCGAGACGGTTCGCGCCGGGCTCGAGGACGTCGAGTTCGGTACCTACGTCGGACGATCCGTCGTCGGTCCGCTCCGGGGACGCGACCTCTACTGCTCCCACCGCGACGTCGCGCTCATCGTGGCTCCGCCCCAGACCGGGAAGACCGGCTGGTTGGCGGCCGCGGTCCGCGACTTCCCCGGCGCAGTCGTGTCGACCTCGACGAAGGCGGACGTGCTCTGGCACGTGGCGCGGGCTCGACGGGCGCGCGGTCCGGTGCTGGTGTTCAACCCTGAGCAAGTCGGCGGCATCCCGTCGACCTTCCGGTGGTCGCCCGTCGACGGGTGCCACGAGCCCTCGGTCGCCCAGGAGCGGGCGAGCGCGATGGTGACGGCCACGCAGACCGGCGAGAGCATGCGTGACGGCCAGTTCTTCACCGAGCAGGGCGCCGTCGTGCTGCGCGCCTACCTCCTCGCGGCGGCGCTCAGCGGCCGCGGCATGGACACCGTGGCCGGTTGGGTCAACGACCCGGATGACCAGACTGCGCTCAAGGAGCTGGCCCGGCATCGCGGCCATGTTCCGCCCGGTTGGGAGCGGGCCCTCGCTCAGGTGGCCCACACCAGAGCGGATCGCACCCGAGAGTCGATCTATCTGACCCTCGCCCTGGCGACAGCGTTCATGGGCGATCCCGAGGTCGCGCGGGTCGTGTGCCCGGCCGCGGCAGATCCCCGCTTCGACGTCGAGAGCTTCATCGCGTCCCGCGGCACGTTGTTCCTCATCGGCGCCGAGCGAGGCCACGGCTCCATCGCGCCCCTCCTCGCTGCCCTCACGGATCACGTCTTCGAGACGAGCAAGCGGCTGGCGGCGCGCCTCCCTCACGGTCGGCTCGATCCCGCCCTGATGCTCGCTCTCGACGAGGCCGCCCTCATCGCGCCGGTCCCGCTCGACCGCTGGACGGCCGACGCCGGCGGACGAGGCATCCACATCCTCACCGCCGTCCAATCGCCGTCACAGCTGGCGCAGCGCTGGGGTGAACGAGGCGCGGAGACGATCACCAACAACGCCAACCTGCGCCTGTACTACGGCGGGCTTGGGGTCGAGCGTGATCTCGAGGCGATTTCGCGCCTGTGCGGCAGCCGGGACGAACCGGCGATCAGCGACTCGATCAACCAGGGCGGCGACCGACGCTCGTCGATCAGCTACTCGACGCGCATCATTCCGGTCCTCCCGCCGGAGGGCATGCGCACCCTTCCCCCGTGGCACGTCCTCGTGCTCTACCGCTCGAGCCCGCCGACGATCGCGCGGGTCCGACTGGTTTGGTCGCGTCCGCGGATGTGGCCTACCGCGTGGACGACGTTCGCGCGGCGCACCGAGTACTGGGGCCGACGTCTCCAGCTGCTGGTCGACCGGAAGCTCGGCCGATGACGCGGCCCGGGGCCGGCCTCGATGTGCTGGCGGCGCAGATCGACGACCTCCGGCGGGAGGTCGAGGGGCTGCGGCACACCGTCGACGCCGATATCAATGCCCTCGGTTCGCTGCTCGACGAGACGGTCGGGGACGAGGGCGCGCCAACCGGGGCGATCCCCGCCCTGGCCTCGTGCCTCACCGACGTCCGATCGCACCTCGCCGCCCTCGCCGAGCAAATCGCGGTCCTGGTCGACGGACCGGAGACCTCGCCGCGCTTGCCATCGTGGACGGAGTTGCGGGCCGAAGAGGCTCGCACCGCCTGGACTCGACTCGCACGTTGGATGACGGCGGTCCTCTTTGCCCGCTACCCGCCGACGACCGAGGTCATCAGAGATTGCTGGTACCGCCACCCCGAGCTCGTCGAGCACCTGTCGTGGCTCCACATCGCCTGGACGCTCACCTATCACAACCCGAGCGCTTCCATCAGCACTGCGGCGGAATGGCACAGCCGATGGCTGCCGACCGTTCTGACGAGGGCGCGAGAAATCCTCAAGCCGTGCTACATCGAGCACGTCGACGACAGCCGCGTTCCGCCGGAACGGCACCGCGGCTTCGATGCACGCTTCGAGGCCTTCGTGCGCGCCGACGTCACCCGCCGCCCCGAGACCGAGGGGCCACCATGACCATCACGATCTTCACGGCGGGCCACCGCTCGCCCCGCGGCACCTTCTACCCACACGCAGGCGCACCGGGAGTCGAGATGGACGCGCGTGATGCCGCCTCGCTCTTGTGCATGCTCGGCATCGTCGACCGTCATCTCGAGTCGGACCCCGGCCACGCGGTGGTGGAGCCCGCACGCCTCGCCGAGTGGCTTGTCGACCCGGTGCCCGTGACCTTCCAGGTCGAGATCGACGCTCTCGTGCGCCTGTGCGACTTCGCCCACGAGAACGCGGTGAACGTAGCCTGGGGCTATTGACGCCGAGCCGCGGGCAGGAGTGGCGGGATGACCCAGACGGAGAACGTCGCAGTCGACATCCTCCTCGAACCGGCCGCGTCTGTGTCGATCTACCTGCAGGCGCTGCTCTCGGCGGGCCGTCGCTACGAGGTGGGCGTGCTCCAGCAGAGGCATCGCCGTGCGTCCGAGGATGCCCGCAGCGCGCTGGAGCACGCCGGCGTGTGGTCCTCGGCCACGCAGGTCGGGGCGTTGGCGCCGTACCGGTACGACGACCAGCCAGCCGAGATCGATGTCGTCGAGCACGGGCCCGGCGAGGCGAAGCGCGAGCCGGGCCTGCACGCGCACCTCGTCGTCCGTCTGCTAGACGGGACGCACCTGGATCGGCCCGCGCTCGAGCGTTCGCTGCCCTTCGTCCGCGGCCGCTACGAGCGCTCGCTGACCGACGGGCTCGTCTCCGACCTCGGTCTGGCTGTCCGCGAGTTGGACGGGACGCTGCAGCTCGCGGGCATCCCCGACGACCCCTTCGCCTCGTTCGCGCCCACAGCGTGCCGCGTGCAGGTCGGCGTGCGTCAGGTGAGGTGACGAGGGGGCGTCGCGGCCCAACGCCACCAGTGAGCGCGGCGCGAGGTCTTGCGAATGTTCGTCGGCGAACGCATCGACCACGGCCGCCTCACCGCCCCGGGACGATGCCGGCCGCTCATCGGAGTCGGTACCGCTCGGGCGCCAGGCACTCCACAAGGCGGAGGTCGCTCCCCGTAGGGAAGGGATGCTGCGGGCCGTGCTCGTAGATCCACACGGTGAACCCGGTGTCCCGCAGCTCCTCGGCCTCGGTGAGCGCGGCGGGCCAGCTGTCGGTGGTTGAGGCTCGCGTCTCGTCGCGTGAGAAGGCCCCCAGCGATCCCTCGACCAGCCGCGCGTGCAGGTGGAACGTGCTCACAGGGATCACTCCTACGCACTCGGGGGCTCCCGCGACCAGGAACCTCGTTCGCTCCCGACCGTCGTCCCGGCGAGGTCCGCGCCCGTAGTCCCGACGGCGGTCCAGGCGTAGTCCGATGACTAGTCCCGAGCCCCTCGACGCCTTGTCACGGCTACCGTCGAGCGGTCGTTACGACTCGAGACAGGACCGCTGATGGACGGGCAGCCGGCGCGGTTCCGCGCTTTCCGCGAGGAACGTGGGTGGACTCAGCGCGACGTCGCCGAGCACGTCCAGCGGCTCGCGTGGGCGAAGCACGGCGACCACGTGGGCGTTAACGCGGACATGATCGCGAAGTGGGAACGCGGCGCGAAGGGTGTCAGCGCCTACTACCGCGAGCTCCTGGCGCTCCTGTTCGGTGTCGAACCCCGCATGCTCGGGCTCCGCACCAACCCTCGCGGCCCGGAAGTCGCTGCAGCGGTCGACGACCTCAGCCGCGGCGCGTACCAGCTGCTCGATCACCTCGGCCCGGGCGCTGAGGTGATCCGGACACGTGTCGTGCAGGTCGTCGAGGACCAGGTCGCACGGCGACGCACGCTGCTTACCGTGATGGGATTGCTGTCGATGAGTGCCGAAGACTCCGGAGACGCGACGGCTGCGACCAGTGGGACGTTCGACGACCTCAGCGACCGTTATCAGGAGCGATATCACTCGTCGGACCCCGTCGCGCTGTTCACCGTCGCGCTCGCCCATCTCGATGCCGTTTCCGCAGCCGCGAGGCGGACGTCGGGACGAGAGCAGATGCGGTTGATCGCCAACCAGGCGCGCAGCGCGACCCTGGTCGGACGGCTCAGCTTCTTCGACCTCGACGACTCGATGGCCGCGCGAGGTCACTACACCCTCGCCGCCGAAGCGGCCCACGAGGCGGGGGACGCTCAGCAGGAAGCTGCAGCCCTCGCCCACCTCGCGTTCGTCCCAGCCTCCGCGGGCGCGTCAACGGCGGCCCTCGACCACCTCGCCGCAGCGCGGGTCGCGCTCGCCAGTCAGCCCCACCCGTTGATCAGCTCCTGGGTCGATGCGATCGAGTCCGAGGTGCTGGCCAACGCCGGGGAGCACATGGCCGCCCTGTCCGCGATCAATCGGGCGCGAGAGGCGCTGTCGTCGGGAGCGGTTGATGACGACGGGCCGCGGTGGTTCGACTACTACGACGCGACGCGGCTCGCGGGCTTCGCCGGCTACGCCAACCTGCTCGCAGGGCGCTACGACGCGGCTCGGGCCGAGCTCGAGGAGGCGCTGAACCTCCCCTTGGCTGCTGCGAAGCAGCGCTCGGTGCTGCTATCCGATCTCGCGACGGTCCACTACCGGGACGGCGAGCTCGACGAGGCCTGCCGCATCGCGATCTCAGCGGTCGACGAGCTCGCGCAGGCGGGCTACGCAACAGGATCGGATCGAGTGCGCTCGTTCCTCCGCCTCGTCCACTCCCACGCCTCGTCGCCCGCGGTCCGCACGCTCAACGAGCGCGTGTCCTCCCTCAACTGACCGGAGCCTGCATGACCATCCGCGCCGTGTGGTTCGACGTCGGCGAGGTCCTCATCGACGAGACCCGCGAGTACGGCGCCTGGGCCGACTGGCTCGGCGTCCCCCGGCACACCTTCTCCGCCGTCTTCGGCGCAGTCATCGCTCGAGGCGGCGACTATCGCGAGGTCTTCGAACACTTCCGACCAGGCTTCGACCTTGCTGCCGAGCGCGAGGCACGCGTCCGGGTCGGGCTCGGCGAGTACCTCAACGCGCACGACCTCTACCCCGACGTCCGGACATGTCTGCAGGCACTCCGCGACCGAGGGTTGTTCGTGGGCGTAGCCGGCAATCAGACCGTGAGAGCGGGTGCATTCCTTCGCGAGCTTCACCTGCCGGTCGATGCACTCGCCACGTCGGACGACTGGGGCGTCGCCAAGCCCGACGTCGCCTTCTTCCACAAGCTCGTCGCCGTCTCCGGCCACCCGCCCAACGAGATCGCCTACGTCGGCGACCGGCTCGACAACGACATCGCGCCGGCGGCCGAAGCCGGACTACGGACCGTTCAGCTGCGTCGAGGACCCTGGGCGCACGTCGTTCAGCGCGGTCTCGTAGGGCCGTCAGCAACAACAACGTCGCTGGACGATCTTCCCGCCCTCACGATGACGTCAGCACTCGCGTACTGAGCCGCGAGCCCGACAGCCGGACCTGGCTCCGCTCCGTCGAGTCTGACGACGTCGCCGGTCGGTCACGCTCGGCCTGTCGAGTGGACCGTGCTCGAACACGGGTCGGTAGCGCGCCATTGCGGGCACGAGCTGGTTGATCCTGATCGCGCCGGCACGAGTTCGAGCGGCATGCCGCCCGGCGCGCCACAAGCCCTCAAGGCGCGTCGCCATGCCCCCCGCGCCGCGGTGACCGACTCGTGACCTGAGCGCGGTAACGCAGCGTGCCCGGCACGCGAGATCCTTTCCGAGCGCACTCGAGCCGTCGGGGCCGCGCCACGTCTCGGGGGGACCTCCATGACCCAGCAGTACGTGCCGCCGCCCGGCCACCAGCCCTACTACCCGCCGCCCACGGCGTCGCAGCGCACGAACGGCATGGCGACCGCCGGATTCGTCGTCGCGCTCTGCGGCGCGGTCCTCTCGATCATCCCGTTCCTCGGGATCGTGGCCTGGATCGTCGCACCGGTCGGCATCGTGCTCTCCATCATCGGGCTGACACGCGTGGGCCAGCTCGGCGGCCGCGGCATGGCCGTCAGCGGAGTCATCCTCGGCGCGGCGGGCCTCCTCATCTGCATGCTGTGGCTGATCGGGCTCGCCGCCGCCACCACGCCGCCGAGCGGCTCGACGTACACGACGCCGCGGTCATACTCCGCACCGTCCTACTCGGCGCCAGCGCGCTCGACAGCGCCCACCACGCAGGCGATGCCCTCGGTGAACGGGCCGTTCGAGGACGGCACCTACCTCGTGGGCTCGGAGCTGACCGCGGGTACCTACCGCACCGACGGGTCCGGCGGCTCCTGCTACTGGGAGCGGCTGCGCGACACCTCAGGCGAGTTCGGCGCAATCATCTCGAACCAAGCGGTCTCCGGCCCGAGCACGATGACGGTGCAGTCGTCGGACAACGCGGTGCGCTTCTCCGGCGGATGTACCTGGACGCGCCGCTAACCGGCCGTTGAACCTCCGCCCCACCCGCCCTCGCGGGTGGGGCGCTATCTGCTCTGGTCGCGCCCGCAGCCCCTCCCAGGGCCCTAGCGAAAGAGGGCCGCCGACCGTCGGCTTGCTGCGTGCTCACGACAGCAGATCAAGCGCGATCAGGCTCCCGGTCCGGCTCCGGCTCAGCGACCGATGGGGCACGCTCCTCAACAGCCGCGTGCGATGCGCCTCGTCGCTGGAGGAGCTCGAGCGCCTCGCGGGCCCGGGCGACCGCGCCGTCCAAGTCGTCCTCGTGAGGTGCGGGCTCACCTGAAGGACCTGGTTCAGGGCGCCGCTCCTCCTCGGCCGCGTTCACAGGCTCGGGTTGGGGCTCCCGCTCGACCCACTCGGGCTCACATGGTGGGTCGGTGCGCGCAACGGGCGGGGCCTCGCCCTGATCCGCTTCGAGCGGGACCTCGCGCTCGTGCAGCTCTCGTCGGGCACGAGAGGCCTTCTCGCGAGACTCGGCCGTCTCGTCGTGCCACCGCGCGCGGGCATCGTGGATCAGTTCCAACTTCTCGGCGCGGTCTGCCTGCCATTGCACGAAGGCTCGATGGCTTTCAGCACGTTGGAGAAGTGCGGACCGCTCCTCGTCACCTGGCGCGACGGCGGCTTCAGCCTGGGCAAGCTCGGCCCGCGTCGTGTAGTCGGCGACGCGCTGACGTGTCTCGCGGAGGACGTCGGCGACGTGCAGCGGCGCCCACGTCTCCTCGCGCTCGTACGCCGCGACCAGCGCCTTGAGCTCCTCGTCCGTCGCCGCGCTGTAGTCGCGCAGCGCCTCAGGTGCGCCAAGGGCCTCGTAGGCGCGGACCCACGCAGCGCGCGCCTCCGGGTTCTCCCGCGATGGCGCCGGACCGAGGCCGTCCCGCTGAGGTGCGTAGAGCTCGTGGTACGCCGCGACCGCGCCGGCGCGACCGGACCACTCGGCACGGGCGAGCGGGTCGTCCGGCACCTCGCCGAGGTGCTGCTGCGCCCAGGGCGGCGGCTCGGCGGCCGCGAGTTCGCCGAGTCGCTCCTGGCGGCGGTCCATCTCGGCGGCCACGCCGGCGAGGTAGCCCGCGATCTTGTCGTCGCCCCGCGGCGTCCTGTCCGCCCACGTCGAACCTCGCGGTTCGGCGACCCGTTCCTCCGCGGCCTGCCGCAGGCGCCAGCGCAAGACATGGGACATCGACCGCGCCGAGCTCAGCTCGCTGCGGCCGACGGCCTCGTCCAATAGATCGTCGGGGTCGTGCCCGTCGATCTCGATCTCGTGCATCGCCCGGAGGAGCCTCCCGAACCCCGGCTCGTCGACGAGCGCCTCGGTGGCTTCCGGGCCGACGTGGTTGAGCAGTCGGTCGGTGTTGATGTCCCGCCGGTACTCCGCGCCGACGCCGGACCACACGACGCCGAGCGCGAGGAGGGACTCGCTGTGGTCGGTCTCGTCGGCGAGGACCTCGGTGGCCGTGCGGTCATCCCGCTCGCGCTCGAGGACGTCGGTGAGGACTTCCATGTAGTCGGCGCGCAGCGGCTCGACGTACTGGTCGTCGTCGACCTCGGCCGCGGTCGTGACCCAGGCGGTGTTGGAGCGGGCGCCCCGCGTCATCGCGACGTAGAACGCGTCCCGCGTCGTTGCCGAGTCGACCAGTGTGTGCGCGGTATCGACCGTGCGGCCCTGCGCGGAGTGCACGGTCCCCGCGTAGGCCAGGGTGAGGTGGGCGCCGACGTACTCGGGGTCGAGGACGACGCGGGGGCCGTCGCGCCCGTCGGCGGGATCGACGACGAGAGAGCCGTCCGCGAGCCGGCGTTCCACCCGCCAGACCTCGCGGTTGACGACGGGCCGGGCCGGGCCGGCCATCTGATCGGGGACCCACATGTTGCGCCGCGTCTGGACGAGGTCCCCACGGCTGGCCGTGTTGCCGTCCCGCAGAACCGCCGGGTCGGCGTCGGGCTCGACGTGGCCGAGTCGAATGAGCTGGGTCCGGATCTGTCCGGCGATGTCCGCCGCCTGGCCGTTGGTGGCCGTGATGAGGAGCGATCGTTGGCCGGCGAGCGTGTCGGCGAGATAGGCCGAGGTGGCCTTCTCGACGACGGTGTCGGCATGGCCGGCGCGGACCCGCCCGTGGTCGTCGTAGGTCTGGAGGGCCGCGACGTCGCCCCGGCGGAGGCCCAGCGACGCTTCCCCCTCCCAGCTCTCACGGAAGCGCCTCGGCTCGGCGAGACGGAACACGGGCCCGCCAGGAGCGGGCACGTCTTCGGGATGCGCGCGAGCGAGGTGGGCGAGGACGCCACCAGCGCCGACGGGACCGAGCTGCTTGTCGTCGCCGGTCAGGACGATCTTGCCGTGGGCGGCTTCCATCAGGGCTCGCACGCGGTCGAGCTGGTCGGTCGCCGACATCCCGGCCTCGTCGACGATGAGGAGACACCCGTACGGCAGGGGTTCCGCTGCCCGACCGTCCGGCCGTGGCTCGTGCCGTTGCAGGAAGCGGGCGACGTTGACCGCCGCGACCCCGTCGTCGGCGAGTACGTCGGCGGCGGCCTGCGATGTGGCCACGCCAATGGCCGGTGTGCCGTGGCTCTCGGCCCAGGCGGCGGTCAGCGCCGCCATCGTGAGGGACTTGCCCGTGCCAGCGGGTCCGATCAGTGCGTCGGCCCGTCGCGAGGACCCGAGGATGCCGATGACGGCGGCTCGCTGGTGCGGGTCGAGTCCGAGAGCGTCGAGCTCCGCGTCGAGCGCGCCGAGGGTCTCGTCGATCAGCATGGGTGCGCCGCCGGTGCGGGTGAGCCCCAACAGCCGCTCCTCGGCGTCGAGCTGGTCGAGGGTCGCGAAGCGCTCGTCACGGTGCGGCCGAAAACGTGGGCGGCCGTCGGAGTCTCGTCGCAGGGCCGCAGGAGTGGGGACGACCTCGCCCGGGGTCAGCGCGACGACGCCGGCGCCGAGGCCCTCGCCATCGGTCGCGAGGGACTCCAGCAGCTCGTGGTGCTCGGCGGGCTCCAGACCGAGCCCGGCCGGGAGCTCAGCGTTGAGAGCAGCCAACAGGTCGTAGTGCGTCCAGGTCGCTCGGGCGCTCTGGACGCGGTGGACCGCTGCGGCGATGACCCTGTCGCGGTTCCACCTCGGCAGGTCTTGGTGCTCGGGCGCCTCCCGTGCGGCGTCGACACCGTCGAGGACGCCCTCGAGCCGAAGCGACCAGGACCGCTCGAGATCCTCGGCCGGGACGTCCTGCTTCAGCTGACGCGTGGAGCGGGCGGCGTGCTGCGCGGCGACTGTGACGTCGTACGGGCTCGGCGGCCGGCCGTGGCGTTCCGTGTAGTCGGCGATGAAGTCGCCGACCGCCGCCACCACCTCGCTGCGGCGCTGGGAGAAGGCGTCGCGCACCTCCGGCGGGATGGCGTGGATCTCGCGGGCCTTTCCGTCCGGCCGCATGGCGAACTCGACGCTGAGAGCGCGGTTCAGCGCCTCCTCGTACGTTCGCTCGTAGGCCGCACCGGCAGCGGCACGTGCGCGGTAGAGCCCTCGACTGTCGACCGTGCGCCACTCCGCGTCGCCCTCGCACCGCACGCGGTTGAGGACGGCGACGTGGGTGTGGAGCTGAGGGTCGCCCGCCCGCGAGGTGCTGTGGTCGAACTCCACCGCCGTCCATGTCCGTGCCGCGACGTACTCCCCCACGGAGCGGCCGTCCTTCGCACGTCCGTGGTAGCCGGCGCGCGAGTAGCCGGCCTCCTCCTGCAGGTACTTCATCGCCGCATCGACGCCGGCCCGGTGCGCGGCCCCCACCTGCTCCGCCTCCTCGCGCCGGCCCGCCACGCTCAGCGCGGCGTAGAGCACCGAGACCGACTTGGCCGGCGAGAAGGTGAGGTCGTAGTAGCCGACGGCCTTGCGCTGGCTCCCGCGCACCCGCCACTCGATCTCCGTCCGTCGCTCCGGCGTGGCGTCGGGTTCGGCGGCGAGCGCCCGCTCGATCCGCTCCTCGGCGCTGAGGTAGCGCCGGGGCGGCGATCCGAGGGGCTCGCCGGTCGACGCGTGCTCCAAGCGCCCGAAGACCGCACGGACCTCGTCGTCACGCGGTGCCGCGGAGCGATCGACGCCGACGTCGTCGGTGCCGCTACCCCACCACCTCACGCTGCCGTCGGCCTCACGCGAGCGGAGCAGGTAGTCGGCGCCGGACTCAGCCGGTCCAGCGCTGCCTTCGGCCCCTAACTCGCGCTCCTCGTTCTCGGGGTCCGACGGCTCGGGGTGTCGTTCCTCCGTGCTCCGCTCGCCCTCGCGGCAGCCCGACTGGCGAAGGAGGTAATCGACACCCGCCGCGCCCGCCGAGATCGGGGTGATGCTGAGCACTCATCGAAATTACCAAGATCATTAGCTAATGCCTTGGTGTATCTCTTCTTTCAGTCAGAGGTCACCAGCATCAGGCACAGGGGGTATCGCCGGCTATCTTGACATTGCAAGACTCTGCTTGCAGAAGATGCTCAGAGCGACGCTTGATCGCACTGACGAGGAATGCGCGCGGACCCATTCGCGCGCCGAGCTCGAAGGTCGGTGGCGACGCGGCGCCAGTCCGTAGCGCCGGAAATCGCGTAAGACGCCTCGACATGGGCGCGGGCGGCCGCGTCGGCGCGCGACCACTGCTCGGCCCACCAGGCGAGTGCAGCCCGCACGGCCGCCTGCGTCTTGGTCCGGCCGTCGTCGAGGGCGCACCACTCGGGCGACCCGAAGACCGGGAGCGGACCGGCGGTCATCGCCTCAGAGCACCAGCGGTGTACCTCCTCGAGGGCCTCCGGCCACTCCATCGCGGACGGGACCGCCGCCGGGCACCAGGCCGGGGCGTCGATGGCCACGGCCTGCTCCGCCACGCTCACCGCTCGAGCTTGCGCGCGAGCGTCTGCAGGGCACGGAACCGGCGCGACTTCACCGTGCCCACCGGCAGCCTGAGGATGTCGGCCACCTGCTGCTGGTCGAGGTCGAGGAGATCGACCATGACGACGATGCGGCGGGCTTCCTCGGGCAGCCCCGCGAGCAGGTCCTCGATGACGGAGCGGTCGGCGGCGACGGCCGCGACGTCGACGGTGCTGAGCGGGTGGCGCTCGTCGTTGTCCAGCCACGGGACGGAGGGACGAGCAGCCCGACGACGGTAGACGTCCAGTGCCGCGTTGTAGGTGATGGTCGACAACCACGTCCGGAAGGCCGCGCGCCGGTCGAAGGTCGGCGCGCCTCGCAGCATCGAGGCCAGCGCGGACTGAACGACGTCCTCGACGTCCTGGCCATCGTGGAGCACACGCCGCGCGATGAACCCCATGAGCCGCAGGTACCGCCGCGTCAACACGACGAAGGCGTCCGGGTCCCCGGCCAGGTGCGCGTCCAGAAGGTCCAGGTCGTCTCGGTCCTCCAGCCGACGGTCGTCGGGACGGATGTTGTCGGAAGCGGGCACGCGGCCTCCCCGGGTCGATCGGGGCGCTGGGCCCCGAGGGCGATTGGTGGAGGCGCTCTCTGCCTCCACCGCCCGAAGGGCGCCGACCCGGCCGCCGAGGCTCGCGATCCATGGGGAGAGGACGAGAAGTTCTTGGGCGCGCCTGACCAGTGGTCGGGAGCGCACGTCGGCAACCGCGCGACGAAGAAGTTCTCGGACGACCCCTTGATCGTGAGAGCGGCCGGGTCAAGCTCCGCGGGGCCCAGCGGTCCGACCGCCGGAGGCGGTTCCGTCGTTCTTCTCGGCCCGCGCGGCCTTGAGCGCGAACCCGCGCCGGGCGGCGGCTGCATCGACGACGACCAGGGGCGAACCACCTCGCCTGCGTGGGCGACTACGAGCCGGCCAGCTCCCGCCGGACTGCCGCGACGAGTCGCGCCTCGCAACCGGGCGGCAGGCCCGGCAGGCGGCCCTGTCGCTGTGCTGTGTCGGCCTCGACAGCTATGAGGACCTCGAGGGCAATCGCGGCGAGGGCTTCGCCCAGGGCCACGTCGACCAGGTCCTGTAGGGCCGTAGGGCTGCCGGCCAGCGCATCGAGAAAGAGGTCGGCCACCAGCGGGGCGCCGTCGAGGAGGTCAGGCGGGAGCAAGGGAGTCACGGCGACATCGACGCAGCCACGTCTGTCCGGGTTCCCAGCAGCGTCGATAGGCCTGACCGCGTCGGACCTGCAGTGGTGTCCCTCCTCCGGCGCACCGACCTCCCGAGATGTCGTGCATCTTCGGCACAAGATACCTCGAAACGCAGAGTTGTCTTGCTCGACGTGCGGTTGCGCATTGAACCAGGTGCCACAAGGTCAATCCGCCGGACGTGGCGCTACGCAACCGCTTATACCAGCTCGGTAATTCGGGTGCGAGAGAGTCGGGTCCGGGCGATGCTCATTTTATGACTGACCGTATTCGACGCCTGGGGAGGTTCTCTGCCGGGTTCGTACCGGCCCTGTCCACCATTTTCTCGCTGACCGATGTCGCGGCTGCTTCCACGGCGACTTCTGCCCGTCCGGCCCTGTCGTCCACGTCGATCGCACCGGTTTTCCATCGCATTCCAGGGCTCGGAGCACGGTTCGGCGAGAATCAGCGAGTACAACTTCTCCTACTGCCTGCCGCGCGAGGACTCGGTCCGGGTGCTGGTCCGCACCTGTGCGCGACGGCGACGGGCGGGCCTGGCGTCGGGTCGCACTAGACGGGACCACTACGGCCGTCGCGCCAAATGGGTCCCTGAGGACTACCTCGCGCGGGGCGACCTTTAGGCGGGCGCACGGGTGTCGGCGGGCACCGGACAGTAGGACGTTCGGACGGAGAGGGTCCCGTCGGCAGACATAGCCAGCGGGAACGCCGCTCGTCGGACCGGCCAGTGCCGAGACGAGTCGGAACCGCTAGCGCCCCCGGCGCCCGCGGCTGGCAGAAGCTGCGCGCTCGCTACACCGCCGAGGCCATCATCCGCGGGGTCTTCGGCACCCTCGCCGATCACGAGCCCTTCGTCCTCGGCCGCTACGATCATGAGAGGCCGAGGCTGGTGCGTCCGACACCGATCGCGAGGAGTCGGGCCGACGACATCCCGCCGAGCGGCTCAGTGACGTACTGCTGGAGAGCCAGGGCGCAGGCGGCGTCCCGCGACGTCACCGATCGGTCCGATCCTCGTATCAGGCCCGGCTCCGACGAGCGATGTCGCGACCGACGATCTCCTTCATGATCTCTGTGCTGCCACCCCAGATCGTCTGTCCGCGGCTGTCGACGAACGCCCGCGCCACCGGGTACTCGAGCATGTACCCGTAGCCGCCGTGCAGTTGCACGCACCGGTCGATCAACCGTTTCTGCAGTTCCGAGACGTACCACTTGCCCTTCGCCGCCTCCACGGGTGTGAGCTCCCCGTCGTTGAACGCGCGGACACAGCGGTCGTGGTAAGCCTCCACGATGTCGAGCTCGGTCTCCATCTCGGCGAGCACGAACCGCGAGTTCTGGAAGTCGCCGATCGCCTGTCCGAACGCCTGGCGCTCGAAGCAGTAGCGGGCGGTCTGCTCGTAGACCGCCCGGGCGGACGCGTAGGTCGCGGCGATGAGCGCGAGCCGTTCCTGCGGGAGGTGGCTCATCAGGAGCGACAGACCCTTCCCCGGCACGCCGAGCACGTTTCCCGTGGGCACCCGCACGCCCTCGAAGAACAGCTCGGCCGTGTCCTGCGAGTGCATCCCGACCTTCGCCAGCTTGCGACCGCGGACGAAGCCTTCCATGCCTTCTTCGACGACGAAGAGCGTGAAGCCGCGCGAGCCGGCCTCCGGGTCGGTGCGTGCGGCGACGATGACGAGGTCGGACGACATGCCACTGGAGATGAAGGTCTTCTGACCGTCGAGGATCCAGTCCGCGTCCGGGTCGTCGCCGTCCTGACGGGCGGAGGTGCGGATCCCCTGGAGGTCGCTGCCCGTGTTCGGCTCCGACATGGCGAGCGACCCGATGATCGTCCCGTCGACGAAGCCGGGAAGCCACCGGCGTCGCTGCTCCTCGGAGGTGGCGTCGAGGAGATACGACAGCACCAGGTCGTCCTGGAGCCCGAGGGTCATCCCGAAGGCCGTCGCGGAGATGCGAGCGACCTCCTCTTGCACCACGACGCGGTAGCGGTAGTCGGTCTCACCCGCGCCCCCGTACTCCTCGGGCACCGCCAGCCCGTAGAGACCCGTCCGCGCGGCGACCCGGAGCGCCGAGCGGTCGATCGCCCGCTCCTCCTCCCACCGCTCGAGATGGGGCTCCACCTCACGGGAGAGGAGGGCGCGGACCGACTCCCGGTACTGCTCGTGGTCCTCGGTGTAGAGGGTCCTGCGCATCGTCCAACCTCCCGGTCGACCCACCGTCCGCCCTCAGTTTGAAGTCACCTTCAAAAGCTGCGCAACACAGTGCGCTGCGCACCAACGGAGCGGTGGGGATGTGCCGACGCCCTGCACCCTCGTCCGGAACCGTCGGCGAGGCGCTCACTCCCGGCAGCCCTGTCGTCACCGAGCGCTCTCCTCTAATATCAATTAAACAAGATCGCGTTGCCTGTAGCTCGGCCCGTGGGCGTCGGACCACAGGCCGGACGGGGCCGTCCACCGGGGGTGCACGTGACGGGACGAGGCGCCACCACGTCTGGCGAGGACCGCACCGGCCGTCCCGGGCTCGATTGGGGAACCGACCCCGACCTGAGCCCCTTCGAGATCGTCATGTGGCGGGCCGACGTCGACCGCCGCCTGCGCTCGACCATGATGGCGGTCGAGGTGTTGGACGCCGCGCCGGACTGGGATCGACTCGTGGCGGCTCTTCGGTGGGCCGTCCGGATGGTGCCCCGGCTCCGGGACCGGGTGGCCGCTCCGCTGTGGGGAGCCGGAACCCCGCGCTGGGAACCGGACCCGGACTTCGACCTGCACCGCCACGCGCGCCGCATCGCTCTGCCCGGGCCGGGGAGCTGGACGACGCTGCTCGAGACCGCCGAACAGATCGCGATGACGCCCCTGGACCCGCGGCGTCCCCTGTGGGAAGCGGTGCTCGTCGAGGGCCTCGAGGGGGGCCGGGCGGCGTTGCTGATCAAGTTTCACCACGCCCTCGGCGACGGGCTCGGGATCACCCAGCTGCTGTCGGGGCTGCACTCCCGGACCCGGGCACACACCGAGGACAAGCCGTGGCCCCCCGTGCCCGAGGTGACGGCGACCGAGACGGTCGCCGGTGCGCTCGCCCGCCAGGCCCGCGAGGACGCGGTCGCGGCGGGATCGGCACTGGGTTCTCTCGCCCGTTCCGCCGGGCGCGGCCTCGGCGACCTCGTCCGGCGGCCCGCGACGTCCACGCGCGCCGCCGTCGGCTGGCTCGCCTCGGCGCGGCGCGTGCTCTCGCCACCCGAAGCCCCGCCGTTGCCCTTGCTCGCGACACGCAACGGGTCCTGGCGATTCCGGACGCTCGACGTCGAGCTCGCCGACCTGCGGTCCGCGGCGAAGGCCGTCGACGGCTCCCTCAACGACGCCTATCTCGCCGCGCTCCTGGGCGCCTTCCGCCGCTATCACGGCGAGATGGGGCGCCCCATCGGCCAGGCGACGACGATGCCGGTGTCGGTGCCCGTCTCGGTGCGCCGTGCCGCCGACGACGCAGGCGGCAACCGGTTCGCGCCCGGTCGCCTCGCCGCGCCGGTCGGCATCGTGGCGCCCGACGCGCGCATGGCCGCCGTCTCCGCAGCCATGCGGCGCGTCCGCGCCGAGCCGGCCCTCGAGTCCGCCGACATCCTGACCCCGCTGCTCGCGCGTCTTCCCGGCGCGCTCGTCGCCGAGCTCGCGGGCGACATGACCCCGCGCAACGACCTGCAGGCCAGCAATGTTCCCGGTCTGCGCGAGGACGTCTTTCTCGCCGGCGCACGCATCGAGCGGATCTATCCCTTCGCGCCGCTGCCCGGCTGCGCCGCGATGATCACGCTGCTCACCCACGGCACCACCTGCTGTATCGGGGCCAACCTCGACGCCGCGGCCGTGCGTGAACCCGACCTGTTCGCGCGCTGTCTCGCCGACGGCTTCACCGAGGTTCTCGCCCTGGGCGGCGGGACCGCGACCCCCATCATGAGGAGCTGATCGTGCCGGACGGGCTGACGCCGTACCACCGCGGAGGACGAGGGACCCCCTGGTGCTGCTGCACGGGGCGAACATGTCCTGGCGCGCGTGGCGGCCGGTGCTCGACGGGCTCCAGGCCCACCACGAGGTGTTCGCGCCGACTCTGGTCGGCCACCGGGGTGGAGCAAGCTGGACGGAGGGCGTGCCGGTCGCCGTACCCGAGATCGTCGACCGTGTGTGCGAGCAGCTCGACGAGGCCGGGATCGCGACGGCGCATGTGGTGGGGAACTCGCTAGAGCGTGTCTGGCGGATCAAGGTAGCCAGGCCAGGAGTGCTCGGTAGGTCAGTGCGCCGCGGTAGTTGATGGCGTGCTTGTCGTAGCGGGTGGCCAGGCCGCGCCAGCCTTTGAGCTGGTTGAAGCCGCGCTCGACGACGTTGCGCCGCTTGTAGCGCGCGGCGTTGAAGCCGACCGGTCGCCCGCCGCGGCTGCCGCGGCGGGCGCGGTTGGCCTGCTGGTCGCGGGGTTCGGGGATGGTGTGCGGGATGCCGCGGCGGCGCAGGTGCTCGCGGTTGGCTCGTGAGCTGTAGCCCTTGTCCCCGAGCACGTGGTCCGGGCGGGTCCGCGGCCGGCCCGGGCCGGGCCGCGCCACGCGCAGACCGGCCATGAGCTGCGGGAATGTCGGATTGTCGTTGACGTTGCCCGCGGTGAGCAGCAGCACCAGCGGACGGGCCTGCCCGTCGGTGAGCATGTGCAGCTTGGTGGTCAAGCCACCCCGGGAGCGGCCGATGGCGTGGTCGTCGGGCTCGACCCAGCAGGGATCTCCTCGACAACCGGTCCGGGATCTATGACCGGCCCCCTGTGTCGGGCCCGGCCTCGCCGACGACGCCCTCCACAGTCTCGACGGTCGCGGCGTTGCCGCTGGTGCGTCGGGCGGTGGCGCCGTGCTGGTGGACCCGCATCAAGCGAGTCGGCCGCGACCAGCCAGTCCAGCTCGCCGGCCGCGTCGGCGGCGGTGTGCGCCGCGGCCAGCAACCGGTCGTAGGTGCCATCACCTGACCAGCGCACATGCCGGTCGTAGACGCTCTGCCACGGCCCGAACCGCTCCGGTAACGCCCGCCACGGTGCCCCGGTGCGGTACTTCCAGGCGATCGCCTCGAGCACCTCGCGATGATCACGCCACCGCCCACCACGGCGCGGTGTCCGGTCGGGCAGCAGCGGCTCCAACCGTGCCCACGCCGCATCAGAGATCACCGACCGGTCAGCTGCCACAACCCGCATCCTGACCCATCCGGCGATCAAGATCCGTCAGACACGCCCTAGGCGGGTGGGTGGCCCTGGAGCTCGCACGACGGGGGCGGGCGAGGACCTGTGTGGCGTTGTCGCCGGCCGGTGCGTGGCAGCGGCCCCTGGACCTCACCCGGCTCCTCTGGCTCTTCCGCGTCGGTGCGGCGGCGGGTCGACCCTCCTGGATCCGCGGCATCGCCCGGCACGACCACATCCGCCGTCTGCTGCTGAAAGGGATGATGGAGCACGGCGAACGCGTTCCGGCGAGGATGCTCCGGATCTTTTCGAGGACTTCCTGGGCTGCGCCGTGATCCACGAGCTCCTCGACGGGGCTCGGGAGGGCGACGACCTTCCCGTGTTCGACGATCTCCCGTGCCCGATCCGGGTCGTGTGGTCGGAGCGGGACCGCACGATTCCGTACGGGCGGTACGGGGCGCCGATGCGTCGTGCGCTCCCGGGCGCCGAGTTCATCCGGCTCCCGGGATGCGGCCACGTTCCCATGTGGGACGACCCGGAGCTCGTGGCGCGCGTCGTCCTGCAGGTCACCGCGGAGCACGACGCGGGCGAGGAGCGGCCCCGATCCCGGCGGCGTCCCTTCGGGCTGAACCCCGGAAGACGTCGTCGGAGCGCGTAGCCGAGGGCGCTCCCACTCGTTGAACGGTCGGTAGAAAATTCGGACGACCTCGAGGAGGCTCTCGTGACATCGATCCTGAGTCGGACACTGGCCGGCGTCGCGGTGGGCGCTGCGGCGGTTTCCACGTGCATGGTGGGGGCCGGGACCGCCCTGGCCATCCCCCCGGAGAGCCCGAACGACCCGAGCTCGCACAACTCCTACCCCACCGTGCCGGGCGTCGCCTCCCTGCCGGTGCCCGCCGGGATCGCCGACGGTGCCATCGGCGCATCGAAGATCGTCAGTGACGTGATCTATGCGGGACGAACCTGAGCCGACCCGGTCACCGTCGTTCCTGCCGACCTGGCGCATCCCGACGGGACAGGAGCAGCCAGACGGTCGTGAGCACGATGAGGATGACGACCGCGAGGCCCGCCCATCCCTCCTGGTCGAAGACGGCGCCGAGCATCAAGACTGCCGTGACGACGATGTAGAGCATCCCGAGCATCGGTCGACACCTTACGCGGGGTTCACCCCGTCGAGATTCTCACGACTGGACGGCGGAGCCGCGGGCCAGGAGGTCCTCGACCTCGACGCCGGCAGCCTTCAGTGCCTCGCGCGTGTCGGCCCCCGGGACGTAGGGCTCGGGCGTTCCGTCGACGGGGTTGGCGGGAAATCGCGGCGCGGGCCCGGGCTGTAGGAGGCCGTCGCGCTCGACGACGCTGCCGCGCGCCGCCACGTGCGGGTGCGCCGCGGCCTCGGACAGCCCCAGGACGGGCGCGACGCACGCGTCGGTGCCCTCGAACCGCTCGGTCCACTCGGCCTGCGTCCGGCCGGCGAAGGCGGCAGCCAGCGTCGCGCGCAGCTCGGGCCAATGCGCGCGCTCGTGCTGGCGCGACGGGTCCTCGTCGACACCCAGCACCGCCAGTAGTTCGGCGTAGAACTTGGGCTCGATGGCTCCGACGGCCATGTGCCGGCCGTCGGCGGTCTCGTACACCGAGTACCAGGGTGTGCTGCCGTCGAGCAGGTTCACGCCCCGCTCGTCGCGCCACCGGCCGGAGCCGAGCAGGGTGTGGATCGCGGCGAGCAGGTGCGAGGCGCCGTCCACGATCGCCGCGTCCACGACCTGTCCCCGCCCGGTCCGTGACGCCTCGAGGAGCGCTGCGAGGACCCCGACGACGAGGTACGTGGCGCCACCGCCGAAGTCGCCGACCAGGTTGAGCGGGACCTGGGGCGGCCCGCCGTGCTCCCCCATCGCGTGCAGGGCGCCGGTCACGGCGATGTAGCCGATGTCGTGGCCCGCCCGCGCGGCGAGCGGCCCGTCCTGGCCCCAGCCCGTCATCCGTCCGTAGACCACGCGCGGGTTGCGGGCCCACACGTCGTCGGGCCCGACGCCGAGCCGCTCGGTCACCCCGGGCCGGTTGCCCTCGATGAGGACGTCCGCGGTCTCGCAGAGCGCGAGGACCGCCTCGACGGCCTCGGGTCGCTTCAGGTCGAGCACCACCGAGCGCTTCCCGCGATTGAGGACGTCGGCGGGCGACGACGGCGCCGCGCCTCCCGACGCGGTGGGCCGGTCGACCCGGACGACGTCCGCACCGAGATCGGCCAGGAGCATGCCGGCGAAGGGCCCTGGCCCGATTCCCGCGAGCTCGACGACGGTGGTGCCCGCCAGCGGTCCGCCCACGGTCACAGCCTCTCGATGATGGTGCCGTTGGCCATGCCCCCGGCCTCGCACATGGTCTGCAGGCCCCATCGGCCCCCGGTGTCCTCCAGGTGGTGCAGGAGGGTCACGAGCAGGCGCGTTCCCGACGAGCCGAGCGCGTGGCCGAGAGCGATCGCGCCCCCGCGGGGGTTGAGCCGGTCGGGATCGGCACCGAACTCGCGCAACCACGCCAGCGGCACCGAGGCGAAGGCTTCGTTGACCTCGTAGGCGTCGATCTCGTCGAGGGAGAGCCCGGCCCGGGACAGGACCTTGTGGGTGGCCGGGATGGGCCCGGTCAGCATCATCAGCGGGTCGTCGCCCACGACGGAGAACGCGTGGAACCGCGCCCGCGGCCGCAGACCGAGCTCGTCGGCCCGCTGCGCGCTCATGATGAGCACCGCCGACGCACCGTCGGTGAGCGGCGAGGAATTGCCGGGCGTGACCTTCCAGTCGATGTCCGGGAAGCGCTCGGCCATCTCGTCGGTGCGGAACGAGGGGTTCAGGCCCGCGAGGCCCTCGGCCGTCGTGGAGCCGCGGACGGTCTCGTCGACGGAGTGGGTGCCGCCCTCGACGGGCACCGGGACGGTCTCACGGTCGAACGTCCCGTGGGCCTGGGCGGACGCGGCGCGGCGGTGCGACTCCGCGGCGTAGGCGTCCAGGTCGCTGCGCTCGAGCTTCCAGCGCTGGGCCACGAGCTCGGCGGAGACGCCCTGGTTGACCAGGCCCTCGGGGTAGCGCTCCGCGGTCCGCACGCCCCGGCTCCTCGGTCGCGAGCTCCCGATCGGCACCGCACTCATGGACTCGATCCCGCCCGCCACGACCACGTCGTAGGCGCCCGCGACGACACCCTGGGCGGCGAACGCGGCCGCCTGCTGGCTCGAGCCGCACTGGCGGTTGATCGTCGTGCCCGGCACGCTCTCCGGGAAGCCCGCCGCGAGCGAGGCGTTGTGGCCGATGTTCCCCGACTGCTCCCCCACCTGCTGGGCGCATCCGGTGATGACGTCCTCGATCAGCGCCGGGTCGATGCCGGTGCGCGCGACCAGGGCCTCGTAGACCCCGGCGAGCAGGTCGATGGGATGGACGCCGGCGAGCGCGCCGCTGCCCTTCCCCTTCCCCACGGGCGTGCGCACGGCGTCGACGATGACTGCGTCGGGCATCAGAACTCTCTCTCTTCGGTCTGCAGGCCGTCAGGCGGTGCGCTCGAAGACGGCGGCGAGGCCCTGGCCGCCGCCGATGCACATGGTCTCGAGGCCGTAGCGGGCCTCGCGGCGCTGCATCTCGTGCAGCATGGTCGCCAGGATCCGCACGCCGGTGGCGCCGACGGGGTGGCCCAGCGAGATGCCCGAGCCGTTGGGGTTCACGCGCTCGTCGGTGATCAGGTCGATGCCCCACTCCCGCCCGACCCCGAGGGCCTGGGCGGCGAACGCCTCGTTCAGCTCGATCACGTCGAGGTCGGCCAGCGACAGCCCCGCCCGGCCCAGCGCCGCCTCGGTCGCCGGCACCGGCCCGATGCCCATGACCTCCGGGCCCACACCCGCGAGGCCCCACGACACCAGCCGCGCCAGTGGCCGCAGGCCCAGCTGCTCCGCGCGGTCGGGCGTCGTCACGATGCACACCGCCGCGCCGTCGTTCTGCCCCGAGGCGTTCCCGGCGGTCACCGTCGCGTCCGGGTCCTGCTTGCCCATGATCGGGCGCAGCTTGGCCAGCGAATCGAGCGCCGCGTCGGGGCGGATGTGCTCGTCGGCCTCGACGACCGTGTCCGACTTGCGCCCGGGCACCGTCACCGGCACCAGCTCGTCGGCGAAGCGCCCGTCCTTGACCGCCGCGGTCGCCTTCTCGTGGCTGCGCACCGCGAGCCGGTCCTGCTCCTCGCGACCGATCGAGTACCGCTTCCGGACGTTCTCGGCGGTCTCGATCATCCCGCCCCAGACCGGGTGGTCCTTGCCGCCGGCGTGCACGCGGCCCTCGGCCAGCGCGTCCTTCATCTGGAACCCGCCCGCCTTGGTGCCCCAGCGCGGCGCCTGGCTGTAGTACGTCGCGCCCGACATCGACTCCGCGCCGCCGGCGAGCACCAGCGACGCGCCGCCGGTCTGCACCGCCATCGCCGCGTAGAGCACCGCCTGCAGCCCCGACCCGCAACGACGGTCGACCTGGATGCCCGGCACCGTCACCTCGAGCCCGGCGTCCAGCGCCGCCACCCGCCCGATCGCCGGGGCGTCCATCGTCGGGTAGCAGTGCCCGAACGCCACGTCCTCGACCTGGTCGGCCGTCAGACCGGTCCGGCGCACCAGCTCACGGATCACCGTCGCCGCCAGCTCCTGGGCCGCCACGTCCCGCAGCGCCCCACCGAAGCCCCCCACCGGGGTCCGAAGGGGCTCACAAATCACCACGTCCGGGGGATGGACCACACCCAACAGCTCCTTCGTCGCGAGTTGCGTTTAATTTATCGTAGAATCGTGGCACGCTGACGTGTTCCGGCGCAGGGCGACGTTCGCCACGCCGGCCACGGGGAGGTGGGACGCGGTGACCGGAGTCATCACCGTGCTGGTGGTCGGCACCGTCGTGTCGCTCCTGGTCGGACGAGTGCTCCGACGCGCGGGACGACCTTTCCTCGACGACGTGTTGCGCGACGAGCGCGTCGCCGACGCTGGGGCGACCCTGCTCACGGTCCTGTTCCACCTGCTGAGCCTGGGGACGGTCGCCCTCGTCGCGTCGACGACGCTGCCGCCGATGCCGTGGATCTACGACGTCTCGCTGAAGCTCGGCATCGTCCTCATCGTCATCGGCGTCGCGCACGGTGCGACGCTGATGCTGTTGCTGCGCATCAAGAAGCGCCGGCGTCGCCAGATCCTCGAGGAGAACCTCGCGGCGGGACGTCCGATGACCGACGCCGACTGACACAGGAGAGCCGAGACCGTGCCCCCGTACGAGGACATCCGGTGCCACGACCTCGCCGGAGCGCGCCACATCGAGCTCCACCGCCCCGAGGCCCTGAACGCCTGGACCCCGGACATGGGGCGCGAGCTACTGGACGCCCTCGATGACGCCTCGGCGGACCCGGCCGTGCGCGCCATCCTCATCACGGGCGCCGGGCGCGCGTTCTGCGCCGGGGCCGACGTGAAGAACGCGCGCGAGACGACGTCGGACGGCGCTCCCGACCTCTCGGGGCGTCTCCGCGAGATCTACAACCCGATCGTCACGACGGTCCGCGAGGCACCCAAGCCGGTGGTCGCAGCGATCCACGGCGCCTGCGCCGGCCTCGGGGTCTCGCTGGCCCTCGCCTGCGACCTCCTGCTCGCGGCCGATGACGCCTACCTCCTGCTGGCCTTCACGCGCATCGGCGTCATGCCCGACGGCGGCGCCCTGGCGTTCCTCGCCGAACGCGTCGGCCTGACTCGCGCCGCCGAGCTCGCGATGCTGGCCGACAAGCTGCCCGCGGCGCGTGCCCAGGATTGGGGACTGGTGACCGCGGTGCACCCCGCCGATGAGCTCGGGGAACATGCCGTCGCCCTCGTGGAGCGGCTCGCGGCCGGTCCGACCGTCGCGTACGCCAGCACCAAGCAGGCCCTGAACGCCGTGTCCCAGCGTCACCTCGCCGAGGCCCTGGAGCTCGAGGTGACCCTGCAGCAGCGTCATGCGACGACGCACGACTACGCCGAGGGGCGAGCTGCGTTCGTCGAGAAGCGCCGAGCCGAATTCCAGGGTCACTGATCGACCGAGGACGTCACACCCACGCAGCGCCATCGTCTTCTACTCTGGATTAAGAACAATCGTTCAGCGGAGGTGGAGATGTCGGAGGCGTACATCGTCGAGGCCGTGCGCGCGCCGGTCGGACGACGCAAGGGAGGCCTGGCCGCGGTGCACCCGGCGGACCTGGCCGCCCACCCGATCCGCGAGGTCGTCGCCCGCACGGGCATCGATCCGGCCGCGATCGAGGACGTGATCCTGGGCTGCCTGGACAACATCGGCGCGCAGGCCGGCGACATCGCCCGCACGGCGGCGCTCGCGGCCGGCCTGCCCGAGTCGGTGCCCGGCGTGACCATCGACCGCCAGTGCGGGTCGTCGCAGCAGGCCGTCAGCTTCGCGGCGCAGGCCGTCATGAGCGGCACCTCCGACGTCGTTCTCGCCGGCGGCGTGCAGAACATGAGCCAGTTCCCGATCCTCTCTGCTTTCGGGGCCGGCGAGCCGTTCGGCTCGACCGACCCGTGGACGGGTTGCGAAGGCTGGGACGCCCGCTACGGCGGCGAGGAGATCTCGCAGTTCCGCGGCGCGGAGATGATCGCCGAGAAGTGGGCGATCTCGCGCGAGGACATGGAGGCCTTCGCCTACGAGAGCCACCAGCGGGCTCTGCGGGCGATCGCGGAGGGCCGCTTCGAGCGCGAGATCGCGCCCTACAAGGACGTCGCGGTCGACGAGGGCCCGCGGACGGACACCACGCCCGAGAAGATGGCCGGCCTGAAGACCCTGGCCCCCGGCGGTCGTCTGACCGCCGCGGTCTCCAGCCAGATCTCGGACGGGTCGGCCGCGCTGCTCCTCGCCTCGGAGCGGGCCGTGCGCGAGCACGGGCTGACCCCGCGAGCCCGCATCCACCACGTCTCCGCCCGCGGCGACGACCCGGTGATGGTGCTGACCGCCCCGATTCCGGCCACCGCATGGGCCCTGGAGCGCACGGGTCTGACCATCGACGACATGGACACGATCGAGATCAACGAGGCCTTCGCCAGCGTCGTCCAGGCGTGGCTGAAGGAGACCGGCGCCGATCCGGCCCGGGTCAACCCGAACGGTGGCGCGATCGCGCTCGGGCACCCGATCGGCGCGACCGGCGCCCGGCTGATGACCTCGATGCTGCACGAGCTCGAGCGCACCGGCGGCCGCTACGGCCTGCAGACCATGTGCGAGGGCGGCGGCCAGGCCAACGTGACGATCATCGAGCGCCTGGGCTGAGCAGAGGCCGACCAGGGAGCCCCGGCGCCGCACCACACGGGCGGCGCCGGGGCACTCAGATCGCGAGCGCGCAGAACCTCCAGTCGAGGACGTCACGCGCCGCCTCGCCCGCCTCGTCGTCGGCCGAGATCGCGGACACCACCGACCGCAGGTCGAGCAGCGTCCCCCCGGCCGTCCCGGGCCTCGCCGACACCACCTCGATCCGCGAGGTCAGCGTGTCGCCCTCGTGCACCGGGCCCGTGTGGTCGCAGCCCTCCCACGCGAGCACGGTGACCAGGCCCGGGATCGCCCGGGTGACCTGGGCCAGCGCGATCCCGATCGTGTGCCCGCCGTAGACGAGGCGACGCCCGCCGCCGGGCCGGTGGTCGTGGTGGACGCGGGCGACGTTGAGCGTGAGGCGCGCCAGCTCGGGCGCCGACGACACGACGTCCCCGGCCTCGACCGCGAACACCTCGCCCGCCGCGGGCACGCCCGACGCCGGCACGGCGGCCAGGTCCCGCCCCGCGAGCGAGCGCTCGAGGTCGTCGTCGGAGACCTTCGCGCCGACGGCCGCCAGGTCGTCGGCGTGCCCGGTGACGACATCGGGCGACGACAGCGGCAGCATCGCGCAGCGCCAGAAGTCGAGGATCGTGCGCCCGGCCTGGTCGACGGTCGTGATCCGCAGGGCGGCCAGCCCGCTCGGGCGCGACCGGTTCTGCGCGAGCCCGACGACCTCGGTGGTCGTGGACAGGGTGTCGCCGATCCGCGGGAGCCGGTGGAACACCAGCCCGCGATAGAAGAGGTTCGCGACGACGCGGCGGGTCAGCAGGGTCGACTGCCCGATCGCGGTGTCCCACACGAACGCCGGGTGGGCGAGCGGGCCGCCGGAGACGAGCGAGGCGAGCCGGTCGTCCAGGGCGAGCCGCAGCCGGTCGCCGACGATCGCCTGGTGCGCCGCCGCCCGCCCTTCGGTCAGGGTCGCGGCCGGGGCGTCGGTGACCGCGAGGCCGACGGTCAGGTCATCGAAGTACGGACCGTCAGAGCCCGAGGTCACGACCCACGATCTCCTTCATGATCTCGTTCGTCCCGCCGTAGATCTTCTGGACCCTGGCCTCCACGAACGCGCGACTCACCGGGTACTCGGACATGTAGCCGTAGCCCCCGTAGAGCTGCAGGCACCGGTCGGCGGTGCGCGCCTGGACGTCGGTGCACCACCACTTGGCCTTCGCCGCCCGCGCCGCACCGAGCTCGCCGCGCAGGTGCTCGGCGAGGCAGTCGTCCACGAAGGTGCGGGTGACGTCGAGCTCGGTGGCGACCTCGGCGAGCACGAAGCGGCTGTTCTGGAACGAGCCGACCGGACGGCCGAACGCCGTGCGCTCCTGCACGTAGTCCAGCGTGTTCTCGAGGACGCCCTCGGCGGCCGCCAGGGCCAGCACCGCGAGCGAGAGGCGCTCCTGGGACAGGTTGCGCATGAGGTGGGTAAAGCCCTCGCCCTCGGCGCCGAGCAGGTTCGCCGCCGGCACCCGCACACCGGTGAACGACAGCTCGCAGGTGTCCTGACCGTGCAGGCCGATCTTGCTGAGCAGGTGGCGGTCGAACCCGGGCGCGTCGGTCTCGATCACCAGCAGCGACAGGCCCTTGTGCGGGTCGTCGCCGGTGCGCACCGCGGTGACGACGAGGTCAGCATTGAGCCCGTTCGAGATGAACGTCTTCGCCCCGTCGACGACGTAGTCGTCGCCGTCGCGCACGGCGCGCGTGCGGATCGCCGCGACGTCGCTGCCGGTGCCGGGCTCGGTCATGCCGATGGCGGACACCAGCTCGCCCGACACCAGACCCGGGAGCCAGCGGGCCTTCTGCTCGTCGTTCGTGAGCTCGAGGAAGTACGGCCCCAGCACGTCGTTCTGCAGGCTCAGCGCGAGGCCGGGGGCGGACAGGCCGTGCCGGCCGAACTCCTCGGAGACCACGGCGTTGAAGCGGAAGTCGTCGATCCCGACGCCGCCGTACTCCTCCGGCGCACCGAAGAGCAGCAGTCCCTGCTCGCCCGCCGTCGTGAACAGGCTCCGGTCGGGGTGGTGCTGCTGCTCCCACTCCTGGTCGTGCGGGAGGACCGCGCGCTCGATGAAGGTGCGCACGGTCTCCCGGAAGGCGTCGTGCTCCTCGGTGAACAGCGCACGGCTGCCCGGGCGCAGCGAGGTCGGAGCGGCCATGGCGAACTCCTGTCCGTCTGGTGGGGCGACGCCGTGGGGCGTCACTCCTCAAGATTCTAATCCATCTTCGAAGTTCTGGCTCCCTCACACGCATGGGGTTGTGCCCCGATCTACTGCAGGATAAAAAAGTGGTCCGGATCCCTGGAGATGGAGGCACCATGCCCGGCTTCGCCGACGAGGACGAGCTCAACCGCTACGTGGGTGGCATCTTCGAGGCGGCGATGGCCGACCCGGAGACGGGACCGAAGCTCGCTGACACCGGCCTCGTACTCCGGATGGAGTGCACCGATCCGGAGAGCAACCTGACGATCGACCTGCCGGGCAAGGTCGTCCACCAGGGCCTCGACGGGCCGGAGCCGGGCGCCACGATGGTCATGTCGACGGAGACGGCGAACGCCTACTGGCAGGGCAAGGTGAACCTCCCGTTCGCCATGGCCCGCGGCAAGGTCAAGGTGAAGGGCGAGATGTCGAAGCTGCTCGCGCTGGCCCCGCTGTCGAAGAAGCTCTTCCCGACCTACGTCGAGACCCTCAAGCGCGACGGCCGCGACGACCTCGTGGTGACCTGATGACGCTCGATCGTCCGCCGGTCGCGGCCTCGACCACCGAGCGCACCCTGGAACGGTCGCGGTGGGACCGCGACGAGGCGGTCCCGCTGGCCGAGGCCACGATCGGGGGGCTCCTCGCCGACCGCGCCGAGCACCAGCCGGACGCCCCCGCCCTGATCGGCCGCCGCCACGGGGACTCCGCGGAGCAGCGCTACACCTACGGCGAGCTGTTCACCGAGGCGCGCGTCGTCGCCGCGGCGCTCCTGCGCGTCGCCGAGCCCGGCGACCACGTCGCCCTCCTCGCCCCGAACGTCGTCGAGTGGCCGGTGATCGAGTACGGCGCCGCGCTCGCCGGGGTGGTCCTGGTGGCGCTGAACCCGGCCCTCGGACCGCACGAGCTGACCCACGCGCTGACGCTCTCGCGCGCCTCGGTGCTCCTGCACGCCGACACGAGCCGTGACATCGACCTCGCCGGCCGGGTCGCGCAGATCCGGAGCGACCTGCCCGACCTGCGCGAGACGATCAGCCTCGCGGACACCGACCGCCTGCGGGCCGACCCCACCGGCCCGCTCGACCGGGCCACGCCGACCACGCCGGCGATGATGCAGTTCACCTCGGGCACCACCGGCAAGCCCAAGGGCGTGCTGCTCGCGCACCGCTCGCTCGTGAACAACGCGCGCTTCACCGTCATCACGGCCGAGGTCCCGGCGGGCACCGCCGCCATCGCCCCGCTGCCGATGTTCCACACCGCCGCCTGCGTCATCTCGACGCTCGGTCCGACATGGCTGGGCGGGGCCCAGGTCCTCATCGAGAAGTTCGACCCGGGCGACGTCCTGCGGACGATGGTCGCCGAGGACGCCTCGGTGCTGTTCAGCGTGCCGACCGTCCTCGGCGCCGTCCTCGAGGCCGCGCGCCGGACCGAGGGGCCCGTCCCCCAGCTCGAGGCCGTGCTCGTCGGTGCGTCGACGGTGCCCGGGAGCATGATCGAGGCCGTCGAGCAGACCTTCGGCGCGTCCGTGCACAACCTGTTCGGGCAGACCGAGCTGTCCCCCGTGCTGTCGCTGACCCGCCGCTCCGACAGCCGTGAGGACCTCGTCACCAAGGTCGGCCGGCCCCTGCCGCACACCGACGCCCAGATCGTCGACGCGACCACCGGTGAAGTGCTCCCGATCGGGGTGCAGGGCGAGATCTGTGCGCGCGGGTACGGCCAGATGATCGAGTACTACGACGACCCGGACGCCACGGCCACCACCGTCGACCCGGAGGGTTGGCTCCACACCGGCGACCTCGGGACCATGGACGCCCGCGGCCTGATCACCGTCACCGGGCGCTTGAAGGAGATCATCATCCGGGGCGGGGAGAACATCGCGCCCGCCGAGATCGAGGTGGCGCTCGCCGGCCACCCCGAGGTCCTCCAGTCTGCGGTGGTGGGACTCCCCGACGACCACTGGGGCGAGATCGTCGGGGCGGCCGTGGTGGTGCGCGAGCCGGGGGCCGACGGCGTCGAGGGCCGCCTGGAGGAGTTCTGCCGGGAGCGGCTGGCGAAGTACAAGGTGCCGGCCCGCTGGTTCGTGGTCGACGAGCTGCCGACCACGGCGTCCGGGAAGGTGCAGAAGTTCGCCCTGCGCGACCAGCTGCTCAGCGGCGAGCCGTCCTGACCGCTACCAGAGGGTGCCCCCGAGCAGCATCGCGAACTGGTCGACGACCGACTCCAGCTGCTCGTGGGTCCCGACGAAACCGGCGTACAGCCCCATCCCCCACATGATCGCCAAGAGCATCTCGGTGACGGCGGGGACGTCGAGGTCCTCGCGCACCTGACCGGCGGCGATCCCCTCCTCGAGGATCGAGCGGGTGAACGTGCGCAGCGCCTCGAGCTGGCCTTCGGCGTGGTCCGCCAGCTCCGGGTGACGCACCGCGTCGAGCAGGGACGAGGTGATGAAGCGGGCGAACGACCGGTCCTGGGAATCGACGTCGGCCGCGGCGTGCAGGAACGCGGACAGCCGCACCGACACGTCCGGGTCGGGGGTCGCGCTCAGGATGCCCGCGGTGACCACGCGGTCCTGGGTGGAGGCGAACACGGCGTCGTAGAGCGCGCGCTTGCCCGGGAAGTAGTGGTTGACGGCGGGGCGGGTCAGCCCCGCCCGCTCGGCGATCTCCCGGAAGGTCGTGCGGTCGTAGCCCAGCTCGCCGAAAGCCTCGCGAGCGGTCCGCAGGATGATCTCTTCGGTGCTGGGCCCGTCGGTGGCCGGCGGGCGGCCGCGCCGCCTCGGGGCCGGCTCGTCGGAGACCGCCCCGGCCGGATCCTCCTGGGCCGCCTCGTCCTGCGCCGGTGATCGCACCACCACTCCGACGGTACCAAGGCCATCCGGAGCGGCACCTCGGGACGATCATGGTCCCGCGTGTCGGGGTCAGGCCGGCGCGTCCAGGTCCGCGGTCTCCTTCTCCAGGTCGGCGAGCGCGGTCTCCAGGTGGACCAGGAGGCGCTGGAGGCGCGGCACCGACCGGTGGCACCCCGTGATCCCGAACGCCATGCGTTCCGCGTACGGGATGATCGTGATGTTGAGGGCCTGACCGTCGAGCACCATCGAGATCGGGTAGTTGTCGGTGAGCTCGCAGCCGTCGAGGTAGAGCGTCTCCCGCGCTGCCGGCACCGTCGAGATGATCAAGTTGAACGGCGGGCGCGGGAGCCGCGGGAGCCCGGGCACCGAGATCGGCACCGCCCCGCCCATCGTCAGCGCGCTCACGGTGGACGCCGACACCGGGTCCAGCGACGCCATCAGGTCCTTGCTGCGCCGCATCGAGGAGTGGACCGCACCCACGCGCGCCAGGGGGTCGTCGACGTCGGTGGCCAGCCCGCACAGCACCGCGGCCCACGCGTTGCCCTCACGCGCCGCCCCGTGGGGATCGGTGCCCTCGAGGGAGACCGGGACCATTCCGACGAGGGGCTCGTCGGGCAGCTCCCCGCGCTCGTCCAGGTAGGTGCGCAGGGCCCCGGCACACATCGCGAGCGCCACGTCGTTCGACGTCGTGCCGGTGCGCCGGGCCACCGACCGCAGACGGTCCACCGGCCAGGAGTCGCCGGCGAAGCGCCGCGCCGAGCTGACCGGGCCGTTCAGACGCGTCGCGGGCGCGTCGTAGGGCAGGGCCACGCTCTGCTCGCGGAGCGCCGTGTACCCGGCGTCGGCCAACGACGGCAGCGACCGGGCCACGGACCCGACCGCGTCGACGACCCCGCGTGCCGTCTCGCCCCACGAGCTCTCCGGCCGCGGCGTGCGGGGCACGCCCCGCTGCGCGGGCGGCGTCATCCACGGGGCCGTCCCGCCCCGGGCCGACGGGTCGGTCGAGAGGCCGCCGAGCAGGTGCCGGCCCATGTTGACGCCGTCGAAGCTCGCGTGGTGCATCTTCGTGCACAGCGCGAACCGGCCGTCGGCGAGACCTTCGACGAGATGGGCCTCCCACAGCGGCCGGTCGCGGGCCAGCGGGACGCCGTGCCACTCACCCAGGTGCTCGAAGAGCTCCCGGACACGGCCCGGCCGGGGCAGGCCGACGCGGTGGACGTGCAGCGCCATGTCAATATCGTCGTCGACGACCCAGGCGAACTGGCCCGCCGTGCTCCACGACCGGACCGGGCGCCGCCGGAACGAGCGCTTCACGTGCTCCGGATCGGTCATCCCCTCGTGGAGGGCGTCGAGCAGCTCCGGGCCGGCCCCCTCGGGCGGTCGGAAGAGCTGCAGCGCGATGACGTGGCTGGGACTGCCGGGCCCCTCGCCCCACAGGTACACCGCGTCCATGGCCGGTACGAGTTGCACGGGTCGCCCCCGGGAGGTCGCGAATTTTCGAACCCCCATTCAAACATGCCGGAGCGCGCGGCGGCATGCCCGATCGGTTCAGGTCCGCGCGCCTGCCGGGAAGCGGGCCGCGATCTCGTCGACCACCAGCCACGCGGTCTCGGCGCAGGCGGTGGTGCCGCCGTTGGCGTACTGCTTCACCGCGTCACCGACGTTCCAGAGGTTGCCGATCGGGGTGGAGTGCGGGATGTCGAAGCCTGCCACCGCCCGCTGGGGCGGCCAGCCGTCGCGCCACACGCTCGTGGAGAGCACCCGCGCGTGGTCGGCGAACCCGGGGATCTGCTCGCGCAGGTCCTCGTGCAGCAGCGCGGTCTCGGCGGCCTCGTCGAAGGCGCCGGTCGCGGGCTCGGGGACCGAGGTGCCGTTGTAGAGGTGCCAGCCCTCGGGCGCCATCTCCGGACAGGTCGCGGTGAAGTTCGCGACGTAGGCCATCCGCCGTGTGGTGGCGAAGCTGAGCATCCCCGGCGCCTCGATCAGCGGCGTCCGGCTGGCGAAGTTGACGACGATCATCGCGCACGGCGTCGTGTCGACGGTCGCCACGTAGTCGGCGGGCAGGCGGTCGCGGCCGATCAGGTCGGCGGTCGCGGCGGGCCCGGCGTCGCTGACCACGAGACGGCAGGCGATCTCAACCGTCTCCCCCGGGCGCGTGGCGGTGGCCCCGGTGACCGTGCCGTCGGCGCCGAGGGCGAGGCCGCGGACCTCGCTGTCGAGCCAGACCTCGCCGCCGTTCCCCTCGACGACGTCGGCCAGCGCGCGCCAGACCCCGATCGTCCCCTCCGGGCAGAAGCCGAACTTCTTGAACGCGCTGCGCCGGGTGAAGTAGGTCAGGAAGACCTTGGCGGGCAGATCCTCCGAGCTCACCGCGAAGATCGACCCGCACATGTTCCGGAAGATCCCGTGGACCTTCTCGTTCGTCGTGTAGCGGCGCAGCCACTCCGCGGTCGAGATCCCGGCCTCGGGCAGGCCGTCGTCGGTGCGTGCGGCGCCGAGGCCCTCGAGCACCTTGGCGCCCTGCCGGGTGATCTTCGAGAGCAGGAAGCCCCAGCCGCCGCCGGTGACGTCGACGTCCTTGCCACCGATCCGGTAGAGCAGCGGCGGCGACGGGCGCCGGACGTCGAACCGGGCGCCGACCTCGGCGAAGGTCTCCTCGGTGACCCCTCCGACCTCGATCACGATCGCGCCGTTGTTGACCGTGAAGCCGTCGATGTCCTCGCTCGAGGCCCGCCCGCCGACGCGGTCGAGGCGTTCCACCACGAGGGTGCGGTAGCCGCGGTGCGACAGCAGGGCGGCGGTGAACAGCCCGCCCGCACCGGCCCCGATCACGAGAGCGTCGAAGGTCTTCTCCGGGGTCGTCTTCTCCGGGGCCGTCTTGTCCGTGACAGTCATCGACGTTCTCCGATTCTCGGGGAGGTTGCTCAGTACGACGCGGGGAGCCCGAGGCTGCGCTGGGCCACGAAGTTGAGGACCATCTCGCGGCTGACCGGCGCGGTCTTGAGCATGCGGGCGAGGAACCAGTAGTCGGAGAGCCCGTACTCGAGCGCCAGGCCGTTGCCACCGTGGGTCTGCATGGCCTGGTCCAGCGCCTTGAGCGACGCGTCGGCGGCGGCGAACTTCGCGATGTTGGACGCCTCCGCGGCGTCCTCGCCCGCGTCGAACAGCTCGGCCGCCCGGGCGGCCACCAGCCGGGCCTGGGTGACGGCGATGTAGCACTCGGCGAGCGGGTGGGCGACGCCCTGATGGGCGCCGATCGCCGCGCCCTTCCACACCGAGCGCTCGTTGGCGTACGCGGCAGCCTTCTCCAGCGCGTAGAGCGCGATGCCGTTCGAGATCGCCGCCGCGGTGATGCGCTCCGGGTTGAGACCGGAGAACACCTGGCGCAGGCCGTGGCCGTCCTCGCCGATCAAGGCCTCGGGGCCGACGGGGACGTCGTCCAGGAACACGGTGAACTGGTGCTCGGGCTGCACCAGCGCGGCCTCGATGTGGGTCCAGGTGAGGCCGGGGCTGTGGGTGGGCACGATGAACAGCGACAGCGGCTTCCGCGCGCCCTGCGACCCGGCAGACCCCGACCGCGCCACGACGAGCACCGCGTCGGCCTCGTCGATGCCCGAGGTCCAGTACTTGGTGCCCGAGAGACGCCAGCCCTCGCCGTCCGGGTGGGCGGTGGTGGTGATCTCGTGGCTGTTGGAGCCGGCGTCCGGCTCGGTGATCGCGAAGGCCATCTTGGTCGATCCGTCGGCGATGCCGGGGAGCCAGCGCGCCTTGAGCTCGGGGGAACCGTGCCGGGCGATGATCGTGCCGCAGATCGCCGGGGAGATCACCGTCATCAGCAGTGGGCACCCGGCCGCCGAGGCCGCCTCGACGACCACCGACAGGTCGGCCAGCGTGCCGCCTCCGCCGCCGTACTCCTCGGGAAGGTGCACCCCCAGGAACCCGGCCGCTCCGAGATCGGACCACAGATCGGTCGGCTGCTCGTGACGCCGCGAGCGCTCGGCGAAGTAGGTGTGCCCGTAGGCGCCGACGAGCTTGGCGACGCTCGCGCGCAGCTCGGCGTGCTCGGCACTCTCCGGGACGATGACGGACCTGTTCACGGGTGCTCCTGCTCTCCGGTGGGGGTTCGGCGGCCGCGGAACGCGGGGCGGCGGCGTGCCCGGAAGGCGGCGATGCCCTCCGCGGCGTCGTCGCTCGCCCCGGCCGCGCTCATCTCGGTGACCTCGGCGGCGGCCTGCGCGGCCAGGTCGGCATCCGCCGAGTCCCGCAGGAGCCGCTTCATCCGGCCGAACGCCTGGGTGGGGCCGGCGGCAAGATGCTCGGCGAGGGCACGGGCGCGGTCCTCGACCTCGCCGGCGGGCCGCGCCTCGGTGACCACGCCCCACTCCAGAGCCTCGCGGCCCGAGAGGACCCGGTTGAGCAGGAACAGCTCCTGCGCCCGCCGCAGCCCCACCACTCGTGGCAGGTACCAGCTGTTGAGCCCGTCGGAGGCCAGGCCGATCGCGGCGTAGCCGAGAGCGAACTTGGCGTCCTCGGCGGCGACCACGACATCGGCCACGTGGACGAGGCCCAGGCCGCCCCCGGCGGCCGCCCCGCGCACCGCGGCCACCACGGGGGCGTCGAGCTCGGTGAGCCGAGCCAGGGCGAGGTGGTAGACGTCGATCATCTGCCGCAGCCGCGCCGGGAGCTCCGCACGGTCGAGGGCACCGAACAGTGCGAGGTCGCCGCCCGTGGTGAACGTCGGCCCGGCCCCGCAGAGCAGGACCGCGCGCACCGCGGGGTCCTCCCCCGTGCGGAACACCGCCTCGTAGAGGTCCTCGACCAGCGTCGGGTCGATCGCGTTGCCGTCGTCCGGTCGGTTCAGCTGGATCGTCGCCACACCGGTCGTGTCGACCTCGTGCTCGACGACCCGCAGCCGGCGTCGGCCGGCGGGGACGGGAGGGCCCGGGGTCAGTGCCTGCGCCCACCGCGACGAGTCGGTGTACTGCCGCAGGCCCGCGATCCGTCCCTCGGCGAAGTCCAGGACGTGGGCGAATGCGGCGTCGAGGACACCCTCGCCCTCCCGCGCCGATCCGGTGTACCGCCCGAGCACGAGCATGCCACCCTCGGCCAGAGGGGCGAACCGCTCGGGCTCGGCGCGCGCCCGGTAGTGCCGGCCGATCGACCACCAGAAGTCGCGGGCCATCGCCTCCGGGCCGAGGTGGGTGCCGCCGAGGCTCAGCGGTAGCCCCTCGGTGGTCTCGCCGACGAACTGCGGGTGCAGGAGCGTCCTGAGGGTCTCGGCGTCCCCGCCGGCGAGCGCGGCGTACAGCCGCCGCGCCAGATCCTCCTCGGTCGCGCCGCTCATGCGGTGGGCGCCAGGACCGGCACGCCACCGAGCTCGCGATGGGTGTCGATCGCGTGCAGGCGGGGCAGGACGTCGCAGGCGTAGACGTCGGCGTTGCGCGCCGCGACGTCGGCGGGCATGCCCCCGAAGCCGAGCACGTTGACGACGCCGCCGGCGTCGAGGGCCCGCACCCGCTCCACGGTCTGCTCGACGAGCTCCTCGGGGGTGCCGCCCATCTGCAGGTCGGCGAGGAAGCGGTTGAAGGCCGGCAGCCCGTGCTTGGTGATGTTGCGCCGCAGCCCGGCGTAGTACTCGTAGCCCGGCTCGGTCTCCAGCCGGGGGTTGGTGAACTCGTAGTGCTCGATCGTCGATCGGGCATAGGCCGTCGCGTACTCGTCGTGCAGCGCGCGGGCGCGGCCCGGATCGGGGTCGACGGTCGTGAAGTTGACCAGGACCGGCGCCGGGGGCTCGTATCCGTGGAGCGCGGCGAAGAGCTCCCGGTACGCCGCGGTCTCGCGCACGGTCGTGTCCCACGGCTTCTGCGCGATGAGGATGAGGCCGAACCCCAGCCGCGCGACGATCTCCGCCGATTCCGGGGACACCGCGGCGGCGTAGGTCCGCCCGCGGAACGACGCCGTCGGCGCGGGGTGCACCTCGGCGCGGGGCTGCCGGTAGAGCTCTCCGTCGTACTCGAGCACGCCCGTGTCGAGTGCACGCGCCACGGCGGTGGCGTGCTCGACGAAGCGGACCCGCGAGTCACCCATCGGGACGCGGAAGGCGTCGAACTCGATCGAGCCCAGACCCCGGCCCAGTCCGAGCAGCGCCCGGCCCCCGGATACGAGGTCGAGCCAGGCGGTCTCCTCGGCGACGCGGACGGGGTCGTGCCACGGCAGCACGGTGACCATCGTGCCCAGCCGCACGCGCGTCGTGCGCGCCGCGACCCAGGTCAGGAACTGGGTCGGGTTCGGCATCATGTGGTAGCGCGTGAAGTGGTGCTCGGCGGTCCACACCGAGTCGAATCCGCGCGGCTCCGCCTGGTCGGCGAGGGCCAGGTGATCGCGGACCACGGCACCGTCGTCGCGCTCGTCGAGCCCCTGGAAGAAGACTCCCGTCCCGACGTGCACGTGGTTCCCTTCGGTCGACATTTTCTAGTACTTACTAGAACATGCAGGTCGAGCCGGGGCAAGGGGTGGAGGAACGCGTGACGGACGACGACCGACGGTGGGTCCTGGTCGGCGGCGGGTCGGGCGGCATCGGTGCCGCGGTGTGCCGCGCGCTCGCCGCGGACGGGTGGGACGTGGCGGTCACCCACCGCACGGGCAGGGAGGCAGCGGAGCAGGTCGCCGACGAGGTACGGACCCGCGGCGGGCGCGCGACGACCGTGCCGGTCGACCTCACTGACGCCGGAGCGGTCGCTGCCGCGCTCGACGCCGTCGAGTCCAGGGGCCTGCTCGGCGGCGTCGTCTACGCGGCCGGCCCGCCCATCCCGATGGCGTACATCAGCGCCACGGACCCGCGGCGGTTCCGTGCGGTCATGGAGGGTGACGCCGTCGCCTGCTACACGCTGCTGCAGGCCGCGATCGCCCCGCTCCGCCGCAGCCGCGGTGCGATGTGCGCGGTGAGCACGCCCGCAGTCCGGATGCACGCCAAGAAGGACCTGCTGTCCTCGGCGCCCAAGGCGGCGATCGAGGCCGTCGTCCGCGGGATCGCGGTCGAGGAGGGCCGCTTCGGTGTCCGCGCCAACGCCGTGGCCGTGGGCCTCCTCGAAGGCCCGGGCATGTGGGACGCGCTCGTGGAGAGCGGCGCGTACACCGAGCAGACCCTCGCCCGGGCCCGCGACAACCTCGCCCTGCGGCGCTTCGGGCACGCCGACGACGTCGCCGAGGCGGTGCGCTTCCTGCTCTCCCAGCGCGCGGGCTGGATCACCGGGCAGGTGCTCGGGGTCGACGGCGGCTTCGGGCTCGGGGCGTGACCCCTCCCGCCCGGTCCGGGAGACCTAGCATGACCGCCGTGCCCCCACGGAGCCCCCGCGTGCCCGGCACCGGCGACCAGGACACCAAGTCGGCGCGCACACGGCGCCGCATCCTCGAGTCCGCCGCGCACGTCCTGAGCCGTCGCGGCTACGCCGGCACGCGGATGGCCGAGATCGCCGACCTCGCCGACCTCCGCCTCCCGGCGATCTACTACTACTTCCCCACCCGTGACGCGATCGTCGAGGAGGTCACGATCACCGGCGTCCGCCGGACCCGGGAGCACGTGGTCGCCGCGCTCGACGCGCTCGACGCGACGGCGACGCCGACCGACCGGATCTGCACGGCCGCATCGGCGCACCTGGAGATGCTGCTGCGCGAGTCGGACTTCGCGGCGGCGGCGATGCGAAACGCCGCCCAGCTCCCCGAGGAGCTCCGCGCCGCGGGGCTGGCCGAGGAACGGCGCTACGGCGAGCTGTGGCGCGAGCTGTTCGCCGAGGCCGCCCGCGCCGGCGAGCTCGACGCCGGCCTCGATCCCCGGGGCGCCCGGATGCTCGTCCTCGGCGCGCTCAACTGGGCGCCCGACTGGTGGGACCCCGCCCGCGGCACGCTGGACGACATCCAGGAGACGGCGCGGCGGCTGGTGCGCAACGCCCTGGGTGGCCCTTGTCAGCAGTTTTGAGTAGAGGCTAAATTCTGCCGGGTCGGGGGCCGAGGGCGACGACACGGAGACGACGATGACGAGCACGGACCTCGAGGAGCGCCGGGCGGCCCTGCGGGAGCGGTTCGCGACGTGGACGCCCATGACCCTCGACGCGCGACTGGAGGCGTGCGCGACCGAGTTCGCCGACCGCCCGTTCGTCATCACCGACGACCGCACCCTCACCTACGCCGAGACGGCGGCCTGGGTCGCCGAGCTCGCGGACGGGCTCGCCGCCCTCGGCGTCCGCTCCGGCGACCGGGTGGGCCTGGTGATGGCCAACTACCTCGAGTTCGTGCCGCTGAAGTTCGCGATCGCCCGGGCCGGCGCAGTCGCGATCCCGTTCAACTACCTCTACCGGACCGAGGAGCTGCACTACGTCCTCGAGCAGTCGGGGTGCCACGTCCTCGTCACGATGACCGGGTTCGCGAGCCTCGACCAGCTCGGGATGCTGGACGAGATCGCGCCCGGTTGGGACACCGGGAGCCAGCGGGCACTGCCCGAGCTGCGCGACGTCGTCGTCCTGTCCACCGACGGGCGCACCCGCGACGGCGTGCGCACCGTCGACGACCTCGCTGCACTCGGACGCGCCCACCCCGGCGGCGCCGGCCCCGACGCGGGCACCCGGGCACAGCCCGACGACCTCGCCGACATCCTCTACACGTCGGGTACCACGGGCTCGCCCAAGGGCGTGCTGATCACCCACGACGCCACGCAGCGCACGGGCTACGCCTCGGCGCTGACCCGGGCGTTCGAGGACGGGCGGCGCATCCTCTTCTCGCTGCCCTGCTACCACATGTTCGGCTACGTCGAGGGGCTGATGGCCGCGATGATGGTCGGCGGGGCGATCATCCCGCAGACCGCCTTCGACCCCGGCCGCTACCTCGCAGGCGTCGAACGCCACCGGGCCACCGACATCCTGTGCGTCCCGACGATGACGGTGGCGCTGCTCGAGCACCCCGACGTCGCGATGCGGGACCTGTCGTCGCTGCGGGCGATCCTCTCGGGCGCGGCGCCCGCCCCGGTCTGGCTCTGGGAGAAGGTGCGCGACGGACTCGGCGTCTCCGAGATCGTCACCGGCTACGGCATGACCGAGCAGGGCGGCGCGATGACCCTCTCGCTGCCCGAGGACCCGCTCGAGGTCATGTCCAGCACGGTCGGGCGGGTCAAGATCGCGGGAGCCGCGGGCATCCCGGAGCGGGACGGCGACCTCACCGAGTTCCGGACGATCGACGTTGTCACCGGCGAGCACCTGCCCGACGGTGAGGAGGGCGAGCTGATCGCCCGGGGCCCCACCAACATGCTCGGGTTCTGGCGCAAGCCGGAAGAGACCGCACTGGCGCTGGGCGAGGACCACTGGGTGCGCTCGGGCGACCTCGGCATCGCCCGCGCCGACCGCTACCTGGAGCTGACCGGACGGAGCAAGGAGCTCTACAAGTCCGGCGGGGAGCTCGTGATGCCCAAGGAGGTCGAGGAGGTGCTCTCCCGGCACCCCGGGGTGAGCCAGGCGTACGCCGTGGGCGTCGCGGACGACCGCTGGGGCGAGATCGGGGTCGCGTGGGTCGTGGCGAAGCCGGGGGTCGACGTCACCGCTGAGGACCTCATCGAGCTGTGCCGGGCCGAGCTCGCCCGGTTCAAGGTGCCCAAGCGGGTGCTCTTCCTCGCCGCCACCGAGCTGCCGACGACCCCCACCGGCAAGGTCCAGAAGTTCCGGCTCTCCCGGATGGCGGCCGAGCAGGTGGCGCCGGCGGCACCGTGATTCCTCAGGAGAGCAGGAGGATCCCGGCCAGCACGACGGGCACGACCACCACGTAGCCGTCGAACAGCCGCCGCAGGATCGCCGGGGCGTCGCGCAGCTCCATGAAGTGGCGGCCGACGAGCCACACCTTGACGAAAGCGAGGACGAGCACCGCGACGATCGCGGCCGCCCCGGCGCCGAGTCCCAGGTGGATCGCCACCGACACCGCCGTAGCGATGATCAGGGCCGCCCAGACGGTGACGAGGGTTCGCGTTGGGTCCATGTCCGTCATCCCAGCGTGTAGAGGAGGCCGAAGAGCACGAGCCAGAGCAGGTCGACCATGTGCCAGTAGCCGGCCCCGCTCTCGACGAGGCCCATCTCGTGGCGTGTGGGCGCCGTGCGCCGCACGATCCGGAGCACGCCCGCGAGCACACCGAGCCCGATCACCACGTGCAGCAGGTGCAGCCCGGTGAAGCAGAAGTAGTAGAGGAAGAAGTCGCTCGAGCGCGCGGTGTGCCCGGCGGCGACGAGGTCGGTGTACTCGACGGCCTTGACGGCGACGAACACCACCGCGCCCGCCATGGTCGCGAGAACCAGCGACGCGGCCCGCCGCGGGCGGCCCGCCCGGGCGGCGTGGACGGCCAGCGCCATCGTCAGCGAGCTCGTCACGAGGACGACGGTGTTCACCACGCCCAGCCAGAGGTGCAGCACGTCCTGGGCGACGGCGTAGCCCGCGGGGTCCTGGGCGTGCACGAGCGCGAGGACGGCGAAGCAGACGGCGAACACGACCATGTCGCCGAGCACGAAGATCCAGATGCCGGCCTCGCCGGGCATGTGCTCCCCGTCGTCGGCGATGACCCGGTCGGGCTCCGTCCGCACCCCGGTCACGCGGCCTCCGCGCGCAGCCGGGCCCGCAGCACCGTGAACATGACGAGGAACCAGCCCCCGAACACCGTGGCCACCACCCAGAAGACGAGCAGGCCGTTCCACGCGAAGGCGCCGCCGTGGAAGAAGATCAGCAGCAGGCCGGGGAGCGTCAGGAAGGCGGTCCAGAGGTTGTAGAAGCCGAGCCAGCGCGGGAGCCGCGGCCGGTCCGGGTCCTGCATCAGCACGGCCACCCCAATGGCGACGGCCTGGACGAGGAACGGGACCAGGTTGCCGATGAAGGGGATGAAGGCCATGTCGTGGAGCGCCTGGGTGATCTCGGGATCGCGCCCGGGCCGGTAGGCGGCGGCCATCCAGACGATCGCCGGGGCCGATACGGCAGCGACCCCGAGCGTCCCGCCCATCACCTGGAGGAGCGCCAACGGACGCGCCCCCGGAATCCTGCGGAGCTGGTGGTGGATCGCGGCGACGAGCCCCGCGGACACCCCGCCGCCGAGGAAGACCACGATGAACCCGAGCCGCTTGAGGTCGGGGTTCTGGGCGTACATCGCCGCCACCTCGGCCGCCGTCATCCCCGGTGCGGGCGGGGGCACCCAGCCTGCGAGCAGGAGGCCCCCGAAGAGCAGGACGACGAACAGCGGCGCGCTCCACACACACCACTGCTGCACGCGGAGCTCGGTGAGCCCGCGCGGCCCGGCGGAGTCGGGGACGGTGTCGACCGTCGCGTCGGCCGTGGTCGCGGCTCGCACCCTGAGATCGGTCATCGTCAGCCCACCGGGTTGACGCCCGGCACGGCACCGGACAGGTCGGTGATCTCGGACCAGCGGTCCGTGACCTGCTGGAGGGTGGGCACCTCGGCGAACGTGACACCCTTCGTCATGAACTGCTTGACCTGGTGCACCTGGCCGCCGCCGACGACGACGACCGACCCCGAGTCGGTGCACTCGTCGGAGAGCAGGTGGCCGACGACCGGCGCGACCTGGGCGGGGCTGAGCTTCTCGAGCACCTCCGGCGGCGCGACGTCGGCCGTCATCCGCGTGGCGGCCATCGGCGCGATCGCGTTGGCCAGGATCCCGTACTTCGTGCCCTCGATGGCCAGCGTGTGGATCAACCCGATCATCCCGCCCTTCGCGGCGCCGTAGTTGGACTGCCCGAAGTTCCCGTAGATGCCCGAGGTCGAGCCGGCGACGACGACACGCCCGTGGCGCTGCTCGCGGAAGTGCGGCCAGGCGGCCCGCACCACGTGGTAGGTGCCGTAGAGGTGGACCTTGAGCACCGCATCCCACGCCTCGGCGGTCATCTTGTGGAAGGCGCCGTCGCGCAGGATGCCCGCGTTGGCCACGACGCCGTCGACCCGGCCGTAGGCGTCGAGGGCGGCCTGCACCACCGCGGCGCCGCCGGCCTCGTCGGCGACGCTGTCGTACGACGGCACCGCCTCGCCGCCCGCCGCCCGGATCTCGTCGACCACCGCGTCCGCCGCGGTGGTGGCGGAGCCGCTGCCGTCCCGGGCGCCGCCGAGGTCGTTGACCACGACCTTCGCTCCGGACCCCGCCAACAGCAGCGCGTACTCCCGGCCCAGTCCACCTCCGGCGCCCGTCACGACGACGACGCGGCCCTCGACTCCCGACACGACGATCTCCCTCCTCGATGACTGGTGAACGGCGTCTTCCTCTACAGGAAGAAGCGGCCGATGCTCTCGACGACACAGGCCGGCTTGGCCGAGCCCTCGATCTCGATCGTCGTCGCGAAGACGACCTGGACGGCCCCGTCCAACGGCGTGACCTCTTTCAGGATCGAGACGCCGCGGACCTTCGACCCCACGAGGACAGGGGCGGGCATCCGGACCTTGTTGAGCCCGTAGTTCACCGCCATCCGGACGCCCTCGACGGTGTAGAGCGAGTTCAGTAGCTCGGGGAGCATCGTCAGCGTCAGGAAGCCGTGCGCGATGGTGGCGCCGAAGGGACCCTCGGCCGCCCGGGCGGGGTCGACGTGGATCCACTGGTGGTCGTTGGTCGCGTCGGCGAACCGGTCGATCCGGTCCTGGTCGACCTCGATCCAGTCGGTGGGCCCGAGCTCCTCGCCCACCGAGGCGAGGAGGTCGTCGGTACCGGTGAACGTGCGCATCTGGTCCTCCCGGGTCGGGCTGTCAGGAACGGGGGCGGGCGCGGAACGCCTCGATGCCGGTGGCGGCGCCGTCGCTCCCGAGGTGGTCGATGACGCCGTCGCGCTCCGCCGCGAGTCCCTCGGAGAGCGGGCGCTCGAGGTGGTCGAGCACGAGCCGCTTGGTGCGGGCGACGGCCCGCGGGTCCTTCTCGGCGAGGCCGGCCACGACGCGCTCGACGGTCGCGTCGAACTCGTCGGCGGGGGCCGCCCGGTAGGCCAGTCCCCACGCGACGGCGTCGGCCCCGGAGAGCCGGTCGCCGGTGAGGATGTGCGCGAGGGCGCGCTGCCGGCCGACGAGCCTCGGCAGGCGCTGGCTGGAGCCGCCGCCGGGCACCTGGCCGAAGTTGAGGTGGTTGTCGGCGATCGTGGCGTCGTCGCGGACCACGACGACGTCGCAGGACTGCATGAGCTCGAACCCGCCCGCCAGTGCGTAGCCCTCGACGGCGGCGACCACCGGTACCGGCAGCTCGGCGATGACGGAGCAGGCCGCGCCGAAGTTCTCGAACAGCGGGCGCAGGGCCTCCGGGCCGTCGGCCCGCAGTCGTTGGACCTCCTCGAAATCCCCGCCGGCCGAGAAGTGACCGCCGACGCCACGGATGACGATCACTCGGGTGACCTCGGCGAGGGCGACGAGGTGGTCGTGCAGCGCCCGCCCGAGGGCGACCGTGACGGCGTTGCGCGCCTGCGGGCGGTTGAGGCGGATCCGGCCGACGGCCCCGTCCACCTCGGCAAGGACGGGCTCCTCGTCGGAAACCGCACCGTGCTCCGTCGTCATTTAACGGAGGTTAGAAGATGGCCGCGACACGGTCAACGCAGGGTGTGTCGGCCGCTACGCTGCGGACGTGGCGTCGGTGACCAGGAGGAGCCAGGGCGCGCGGCCGCAGCGCCGCGAGGAGAACCTTCGCCGCCTGCTGCGCGCCGTCGAGGAGCTCCTCGCGGAGGGCACCAGCTTCACCGAGCTCTCCGTCGAACGCCTCGCCACCCGGGCGGGGGTCTCGCGCTCCACCTTCTACGTGCACTTCGCCGACAAGGGCTCCCTGCTGCGCGAGCTCACCGCCGACCTCGTCGAACGCCTCCTCGCCGCCGGTCGCGGCTGGTGGGGGCGCGACGCCCCCCGCTCGCACGCGGACATGCGCGAGCGGGCGGCCGTGATCGTCGAGACCTACCGTCCGCACGCCGAGCTGATGCGCGCCTTCACCGAGACCTCCGGGCACGACCCCGCGGTGCGCGAGGCGTTCCGGGAGCTCACGGGCCGTTACGTCGAGGAGCTCACCGACCACATCGAGCGCGGCCAGCGCGCCGGCACGGTGCGCCGGGACCTCCCCGCTCGCGGCACCGCCGAGATGCTCACGTGGATGGCCGAGCGCGGCCTGGACCAGATGCTGCGCGGCGCGGACGACGAGGCCGCAGGGCGCACCGTCGACGCGTTCACGGCCATCGTCTGGAACGCGCTCTACCGGGACGCCAGGGACGACCGACTCTCTGGACATACTGTCCAGACAGTGTGTCTTGACTCTGGATTCGAAACGCGGGACGGTAGCGGCGACAGTCCTGGGCCGTCGGAGTAGGGAGGCCGGTCATGACCGCTGTCGGTGAAGCCCCGGAGCGGGCGCCCGGGGAGCGGGTTCGGAGCCTCGTGCGACCGGACCGTGTTCACGGGTCGCTGTACACGGATCCGACGATCTTCGCGCAGGAGCTCGAGCACATCTGGTACACGACGTGGGTCTACGTCGGCCACGTCTCGGAGATCCCGCAGCCCAAGGACTACGTCCGCAAGAGCATCGGGCCGCAGCAGGTGATCATGACGCGCGACCGGGAGGGCGAGGTCCACCTCGTCCTCAACCGCTGCGCGCACCGCGGGAACCTCGTCTGCGAGGCACCGAGCGGCAACTCGGGCTCGTTCCGCTGCCCCTACCACGGGTGGACCTTCAGCAACACCGGCGAACTCCTCGGCGCCCCCTTCAACAAGGGCTACGGCGGCAAGGAGGGGCTGAAGGAGCTCGGGAACCTCGCCCGCGTACCGCGGGTGGCCATCCACCGGGGTTTCGTGTTCGGCAGTCTCGCGGAGGACGGCCCGAGCCTCGCCGAGCACCTCGGTCCGGCCGCCGACCGCCTCGACCAGCTCGCCCGACTCTCCCCCGAGGGCGAGGTCGAGCTCACCGCGGGCTTCGTGCAGCACGAGGTGAACGCCAACTGGAAGATGCTCGTCGAGAACGAGACCGACGGCTACCACCCCCAGTTCGTGCATTCGTCGATCTTCTCGATCTCCGGCAGCAGCATCGGCGACCTTTACAGCGACAAGTCCACCGCCGTCACCCGCGCCCTCGGCGGCGGCCACTCGGAGAACGACCTCAGCCCCGAGTTCCGGCGTCTCGGAGTGCCGATGGGCTGGGCGGGCACGCTCGAGTCGAAGATCCCCGACTACGTCGCGAGCATGCGCGAGACCTACGGCCCGCAGACCGGCGACGAGATCATGATCAATGGCTCGCCCCACATCATGATCTTCCCGAACCTGTTCGTCGCGGAGATCCAGCTCTTCCAGATCCAGCCACTCGCGGTCGACCGCACGATCCAGCACGTCACCGCGATCCAGTTCAAGGGCGCCCCCGACCTCAACCGCCGCCTCGTCACGCAGTGCGTGGGGTCGGTCGGGCCCGCGGGCATGCTGCTCGCCGACGACGCGGAGATGTACGAGCGCAACCAGCGCGGCGTCGCGCAGCTCCAGCCGGAGTGGCTCGACCTGCGCCGGGGCCTGCACCGCGAGAGCACCGACGACGACGGCTTCACCATCGGCACCGCCACCGACGAGATCTCGATGCGCTCCATGTGGAAGCACTACCTCACGCTGATGGCCCCCCAGGGAGGTGCGGCATGACCGCCGCTGCGCAGTCGGTCATCGACGGGACCCCCGCCCCCGTCGGGGAGAAGCCCGGCGCCGTGGACGGCCCGATCGGCCACCTCGAGGTCGAGCAGTTCCTCTACCGCGAGGCACGCCTCGCCGACACCCACGAGCTCGACGCGTGGGAGGCGCTCTGGACCGACGACGCGGTGTACCACGTGCCCGTCGACGACTCCTGGGACCCGCGAACCCACATGTCGATCATCTTCGACAACCGGGGCCGCATCGCGACGCGCATCAAGCAGCTGCACACCGGCCGGCGACACGCCCAGCGTCCACCGTCGCGCCTGGTGCGGATCGTGTCCAACATCGAGATCGTGGGCACCGAGGGGACCGACACCGTGGTGTCGTCCGTGGTCCAGGTGATCGAGTCCCGCGAGCGCGACACGCGGACGTGGGCCGGGCGCGTGACCCACAAGTTGCGCCGTGTCGACGGCGGGCTGGCCATGGCGTACAAGAAGGTCGTGCTGGTCGACTCCGACCGCCCGCTCCTGTCGCTGTCGTTCCTCATCTGAAGGAGGGGAACCGTGTTCGAGGTGCCCGGGTCCGGAGAGTCGCCCGGCGTCGTGTCCAGTGAGTTCGCCGCCGTCTCGGTGTCGATCGACCACGACGGCAACAGCGCCCGGCTGCGCCTCGAGGACCTGCGCTCGGGGGCGGTCCGGTTCGTCGACGCCCTGGAGCTGGAGTCGATCGTCTGGGCACCCGAGGGGTGGTTCCGACGCCTGATGGACCCGTCCCTGCACCGGTGGCGCGACGCCGACGCGGGGCCCGGCATCGAGGCCGTCGGCCCGGAGCGACCGGGCCGCTGACCGGCTGTGACGGGGTCCGGGCGTGATCGATCGGACAAAGTCGACCGGCCGACCGTGATCGTCGACGTGCCCTCCGGGGCGTGACCGGCACGTACGATGCCCCCATGGCACGTCAGCGCTCCGGCCGGGGGGAGGCCTCCGGCACCGGTACGAAGTCCGCCCGCACCCGGGCCCGGATTCTCGACGCCGCGGCCCAGGTGCTCGACCAGAACGGCTACGCCGGCACCCGGCTCGCCGACATCGCCGACCTCGCCGCCGTCCAGGCGCCCGCGCTCTACTACTACTTCCCCTCGCGCGACGACCTCGTCGAGCACGTCGTGGTCGCCGGCCAACAGGTGACGATCGACCATGTCACGGCCCGCCTCGAGGCGCTGCCCGCCGACACCCCGCCGATGACCCGCATCGCGGAGGCGGTGGGAGCGCACCTCGAGGTGGTGCTCGCGCATTCCCACTATGCCTCGGCCACGACGCGCAACGCCGACCAGCTCCCCGAGCACATCCGGGAGCACCTGGTGACCGGCCTGCAGACCTACATCGGGATCTGGCGGGGGCTGATCGACGCCGCAGCCGAGGCCGGCGAGCTCGCGCCGGACCTCGACCCCGGCGCCGCCCGCATGCTCGTGATGGGCGCGCTCAACTGGGCCTCGCAGTGGTTCGACCCCGCGAGCGGGCCGCTGGAGCCCCTCGTCGCCACCACGCAGCGGTTCGTGCTGCACGGCCTCGCCGGAGGCGGCCCCCGCCGCGCCCGCGGGGGCGGTCAGACGCCCGCGCTGGTCGACGCCAGGTAGTCGTCGCGGATCTGCCGCTTGAGCAGTTTGCCCGTCTCGGTCCGGGGCAGGGAGTCCACGAACTCCACGCCGCGCGGCGCCTTGTAGTGGGCGATCCGCTCGCGGACGAACTCGATGATCTCCTTCTCGAGCTCGAGTCCCGGGGTCGCGTCGGCCGCGGCCTTGACGAACGCGCGCACCTGCTCCCCCATCTCCTCATCGGGGACCCCGACGACCGCGACGTCGTCGATCGACGTGTGCAGCGCGAGGACGCTCTCGATCTCGGCGGGGTAGATGTTCACGCCGCCCGAGATGATCGTGAAGGACTTGCGGTCGGTGAGGAACAGGAAGCCGTCCTCGTCGACGCGCCCCATGTCGCCCACGGTCGTCCAGTTCTCGTGCTGCGGGTGCTGCGCCTCCCGGGTCTTCTCCGGGTCGTTGTGGTAGACGAACGGCAGCCGCTCGCGCTCGAAGTAGACGGTGCCGACCTCGTCGACGCCCAGCTCCGCACCCTCGTCGTCGCAGATACGTAGCGTGCCGAGCACGGCCTTCCCGACCGATCCGGGCTTCTGCTCCCACTGCTTGCTGTCGATCATGGTCATGCCGTGGGCCTCGGTGCCCGCGTAGTACTCGACGAGGATCGGGCCCCACCAGTCGATCATCTTCTGCTTGACCTCGACGGGACACGGCGCCGCGGCGTGCACGGCGACCCGCAACGAGGAGACGTCGTAGGCGGTGCGCACCGACTGGTCGAGCTTCAGCATCCGCACGAACATGGTGGGGACGAACTGGCCATGGGTCACGCCGTTCTCGGCGATCGCGCGCAGGGCGCCCTCGGCGTCGAACTTCCGCATGATCACCACCGTGCCGCCGTGGGCCTGCACGCCGGCGGCCCAGCGCAGCGGGGCGGCGTGGTACATCGGCGCCGGCGAGAGGTACACCGTGTCCTCGGTGACCCCGAAGGCCCGGATGAGACCGACCAGGGCGTCGGGCGCCTCGGTGATCGAGCCCTCGGCGAGGGGCGGGCGGATGCCCTTGGGCAGCCCCGTGGTGCCCGACGAGTACAGCATCGGCGCCCCGGCGGGCTCGGACTCCAACGGCTCCGCCGAGGCGTTCGCCAGCGCCGTCTCGTAGTCGTCGTGACCCTCGACCGCGCCGTGGTAGGCCAGCCGCAGGACCACGTCGGGGGTCCGCTCGCGCACGGCCGCGGCGATCTCCGCCTTGTCGGCCGACACGACGAGGGCCCGCGCCCCCGAGTCCGCGGCGATGTAGGCGACCTCGTCGACCGCGAGGTGGTGGTTGATCGCCGTGACGTAGAAGCCGGAGCGCGCGCCGGCCCAGTAGACCTCCAGGGCCTCCAGCGCGTTCACCGACAGCAGGGCGACGGTGTCGCCGCGCTCGAGCCCGGCGTCGCGCAGCACGTGGGCGAGGCGCGTGGATCGCTCGTCGAGCGCGGCGTAGGTCAGCTCCTCGCCGGTCTCGACCAGGCGGGCGGCGACCTTGTCCGGATTGCGCTCGGCGTGCGTCCGTGGATACATCGGTGTCCTCCCGGGCGGGCTATTTTTTCTATCGTAGATTAGAACAGGCGGCCGCGGCAGGAGCAAGGACGGGACGAAGCGGACACGGCCCGGCTCGGTCGGCCCTCAGCGGCCGGTGAAGATGGGCGTGCGGCGCCCGATGACGGCGTCCAGACCCTCGCGGGCGTCGGCGGTGCCCGAGAGCTCGGAGACGGTGCGGGCCTCCTCCGGCAGCTGCGCCTCGACCCGGGACCCGAGCCCCGACCACATGAGCCGCTTCGTCGCCGCCAGAGCCCGCGGGGCACCGGCCGCGAGCTGGGCGGCGAGCTCGTCGGTGGCCTTCGTCAGCTCGTCGTCGGGCACCACGCGAGTGAGGATCCCCAGCTCGAGGGCCTCGACTGCAGACAGGACCGGGTTCGTCAGGGAGATCTCGAGGGCTTTGCGCAGGCCCACGAGCTGCGGCAGCGTCACCGTGGTGCCGGCGTCCGGCGCCATCCCCACGCGTGTCGCGCCCCCGAGGAACTTCGCGGACTCGGCCGCCACCACGAGGTCCGCCGCGCAGACGAGCCCGAACCCGCCTCCGCCGGCCGCGAAGCCGTGCACCGATGCGACGACCGGCGCCGGCAGGTTGAGCAGGCCCTGGACCGCGACCTGCAGCCACGAGGTCGCCTCGCGCAGGTAGTCCGGCAGCGCCTCGCCCTTCGAGGCGAAGGTCTTGACGTCGCCGCCGGCGCAGAAGTTGGACCCCTCACCGCTGAGCACCAGTACGCGCAGGCGCGGCTCGCCGTAGCAGAGCATCACCGCGTCGTAGAGGGCTCGCAGCAGCGGCACGTCCATCCCGTTGGACGCCTCGGGGCGGTTCAGCCGTAGCCGGGCCACCCCGTCGCCGTCGAGGTCCAGCAGGACCGGACCCTCGCTGACCAACTGCTCGCCCACGCGGACGCCTCCTTCGTCGTCGTTCCCGGCGCCGCGAGGTGCTCTCACCCCGCGGCGGCGTGCTCACCCTCGCGCGCCCGCTCCGCCTTGTCCTGCGCGGCGGCCTCCCGCTGCGCGGCGAACTTGAGCGCGTCGTCCCAGGTGATGTTCTTCTTGATCTGCGCGCGGTACTTCATCACCTCGGCCTGACGGTTCACCGCCAGCACGCCGACGAGGTGGTCACAACGGCGGTAGAGAGCGACGAACCGCCCGTCCTCGGGGCGGCCCGACACGACCCGGACCTCGTCACCGCGGGGGATGCCGACGAACTGGATGCGGGAGTCGTACCAGTCCGACCAGAAGTACGGCACCGTCGCGTAAGGCTTGGCGGACGCCGGGTCCAGCGCGTTGCGGGCGGCCACGGCGCCCTGCTCGGCGGCGCTCGTCCAGTGCTCGAGGCGCATGAGGTCGCCGTCGAACTGCGCGTTGCGCCACCGGGCGATGTCCCCGGCCGCGTAGATCCCGGGCGGGCCTGCGGCGAGGTACTCGTCGCAGACGACGCCGTCGTCGAGCTCGAGGCCCGAGCCCTCCAGCCAGTCCGTGGTCGGCGCCGCGCCCGCCCCGACGACGACGAGGTCGGCGGGCAGGCGGGTGCCGTCCTCGAGGACGACCGCCTCGACCGACCCGTTGCCCTCGATGGCCGAGACCGTCACACCGCAGCGCAGGTCCATGCCGTTCCGGTGGTGCAGCTGCGAGACCGCGGCGCCCATCTCCTCACCGACCGCGCGCCCCAGCGGGGTCGGTAGCGCCTCGAGGACGGTGACCTCGAGGCCGCGCTTGTGGGCCCCGGAGGCCACCTCGGACCCGATGAACCCGGCGCCGATCACGACCGTCCGGGCCCCGGCGTCCAGGGCGGCCCGGATCGCCTGCGCGTCGTCGAGGGTGCGCAGGGTGTGCACGCCGTCGAGGTCCGGGGAGCCGGGCAGGCTCTTCGCCCGGGCACCGGTGGCCAGCACCAGGGCGTCGTAGCCGATCCGGCGATCCGCGACGTGCACCTCCCGTGCCGCGGTGTCCAGGCCGCTCGCGGGCTCGCCGAGCACCAGCTCGACGCCCAGCTCCTGCGCGAGATGCGACTCCTCGCGGAACCGCGGGTGCTCCGGGTCCTCGTCACCAGCCTCGAGGAACGCCTTCGACAGGGGCGGCCGGTCGTAGGGCAGGTGCCGTTCCGCGCCGATGAGCGTGACGGGTCCGTCGTGGCCGTCCTTGCGGACGGCCTCCACGGCGCGGAGGCCGGCGAGCGAGGCCCCGACCACGACGAGGTGTGATGCCACGGCCCTACTCCTTCAGCGACAGGGCTTCTGTGGGGCAGCCGGCGACGGCCTCACGGACGTCGTCCAGCGCGTCGGGCCCGGCCTCCTCCTCCAGAAGGGTGAGATTGCCGTCGTCGGAGACCTCGAAGAACTCCGGGGCGAGGGACTCGCAGATCCCGAGGCCGGTGCACTTGTCGTAGTCCACCTTGATGCAGGCCATGGTGTTCTCCCTCCGGGGATCGGTGGGCGCTCAGCCCAGGTTGAGGCGGCAGGGCATCGACTTGATCGCCTGCATGAAGTTGCCCGCGAGGTACACCGGCTCGTCGGCCTCGATGTCGGGCGCGCGGGTGAGCAGCTCGTGGAAGATCGCGCGGAGCTGGGCCTTGGCCAGCTGGTTGCCCATGCAGTAGTGCGGGCCTCCGCCACCGAACCCGATGTGCGGGTTCGGGGTACGGGAGAGGTCGAAGCGGCCGGGCTCGTCGAAGACCTCGGTGTCGGCGTTGCCCGAGGCGTAGAACAGCACCACCCAGTCGCCCTCGCGGATGCGCTGACCCTGCAGCTCCGTGTCGCGGGTGGCGGTGCGCCGGAACGTCATGACCGGCGTCGCCCAGCGCACGAACTCGTCGATCGCGGTGCCGATCCGGGCGTCGTAGTCCTCGACGAGGTAGGCGCGCTGGTCGGGGTTCAGCGTCAGCTGGCGCATCGTCGACGAGATCGTGTTGCGGGTGGTGTCGTTGCCGGCGATCGAGAGCAGGCAGAAGAACGCCGCGATCTCCTCGTCGGTGAGCGACTCCCCGTCGACCTCGGCCTGCACGAGGTTGGTCATGAGATCGTCGCGCGGCTCGGCGCGCCGGGCCTCGGCCAGGTCGAGGGCGACGTTGATCAGCTGCATGAGCGACTCGGTGAGCAGCTCGGCCGGCTCCCGGCCGGCGCGGACGTCCTCGTCGGCCCAGCTCACCATGCCGTCGGCGGCGTGGGTCGCGATCTCGCGGGTCTCCTGGTCCTCCACACCGACCATCTCGAAGATCGTCCACTGTGGGAGGCGCCGGGAGACGTGCTCGACGAAGTCGCAGTCCCCGGTCTCGACGAGGTGGTCGACGAGGCGACGGGCCTGGTCCTTGATCTGGTCCTCGATCTTCTTGACCCGCTTGGGAGTGAAGGCCGAGGACACGAGCTTGCGGAGCTTGGTGTGGCGCGGGGCGTCGGTGGCGAGGAAGGAGCTGACCGCCTCGAGGATGTCGAGGGGGACGTCCTCCATCTGGATGCCCTCGCCGGAGCAGAAGGTCTCCGGGTCCTTGCTAACCGCGGCGATGTCGGCGTGTCGGGTGACGGCCCAGAACCCGCCGCCCTCCTGGGGCGGCATCATCGAACCCTCGGCCGGCGGGTGCCAGCTCACCGGCCGCTCGCGCCGGAGGACGGCGTAGTCCTCCTCGCGCTCGGCCGGGGACTTCGCCCAGAAGGACAGCGGCGAGAGCGACACCGGGTCGTAGGACGGCCGGGCGTGCTCCGTGGTCAGCGACATCGCCACCCCCGAGGGTTAGAATTTAACACAGATTAATCGGTAGCCCGAGGACACCACGGCCTCCACGAGCTGTCAAGCGCGCCGCGCGGTGACCAGTCGGTCGCAGCGCGTCATGCTTTAATACAGATTAGAAGAACGACGGTGCCGACGGAAGGGGCCGCATGGACCTCGAACTCCACGACGCCCGCGTCATCGTGACCGGTGGGGCGTCGAACATCGGAAGGGGCATCGTGCACGGGTTCGCCCGGGAGGGTGCCCGCATCGTCCTGGCCGACCTCGATCGCGAGCAGGCCGAGCGGGTCCGCGCCGAGGCGAAGGAGCTGGGCGCGGGCGAAGTGCGGGTGCTCGACCTCGACCTCTCGGTCGACGGCGCCGGCGGCCGCGTGGCCCGAGAGGCACTCGACGCCTGGGGCGGGATCGACGCCCTCGTCAACAACGCCGGCTGGAGCGTGCCGGGCTTCCTCACCGAGCAGACCGATCGGACGCTCTGGCAGCGCACCATCGAGGTCAACCTGTTCACCGCGATCGACTGCACCCAGGCCGTCCTGGGAGCCATGGGCGAGGCGGGGCGGGGCTCGATCGTGTTCATCTCCAGCGACGCCGCATTCGGCGCAATCCGCCAGGGCATCTACGGCACCACCAAGGCCGGTCTCATCGCGCTCGCCCGGACCACCGCGCGCGAGCAGGGCCGGCGCGGCATCCGGTCCAACGTGGTGTGCCCCGGCCTCGTCCTGCCCGACGACGAGGGTGTCGGGGCGCACAGCCTCTGGTCCGGCGGACGGGACGCAATCTTCGACCCGGACCAGATCGAGTACGTCCGCAAGCAGACGCCGCTGCGACGGCTGACCACCGCCCAGGACGTCGCCGACGCCGTGGTCTGGCTGTCTTCCGAGCGCACCGCCCGCCAGGTAACCGGCCAGGTCGTGGCGGTCGGCGGAGGGTCCTCGATGCCCTGACCGACGGCCCGTGTCCCGATCAAGTCGGGGCGGACCTTGCCGCTCCAAAATTTCTAATCTAGTTTCGGTTCAACTACGAGCCCGGAGGAAACGATGGACGTCGACGGACTTCGCTGCCTCGTCACCGGCGCGGCCTCCGGCATCGGTGATGCGGTGGCCCGCCAGCTCGTCGCCGGCGGCGCCTCGGTCACCAGCCTCGACCGCAACAAGCCCTCGGTCGACGTCGAGCGCCACATCGAGGTCGACCTGGCCGACCCGGCCAGCATCGACGCCGCGGTGGCCGACGCCGGTGACCGCTGGGACGTGCTGGCCAACGTCGCGGGCGTGCCCGGCAACGCGCCCGGCGAGCTGGTGTTCCGGGTGAACTTCCTCGGGTTGCGCCACCTCACCGAGTCGCTGTTCGAGCGGATGACGCCGGGCGGGTCGATCGTCAACGTCGCCTCGATCGCGGGCTTCGGCTGGGCGCACCGTCTCGAGTCGATCCGGGACCTGCTCACCACGGAGACCTTCGACGAGGGCCTCGCGTGGTTCCACGAGCACCTCCCCGAGGGCAACGCCTACAACTTCTCCAAGGAGGCCGTCATCGTCTACACGATGGCGATGGGCGGGGCCGTGCGCGAGATGGCCGACCTGCGCATCAACGCCGTGATGCCCGGACCGGTGGAGACCCCGATCCTCCACGACTTCGAGGAGTCGATGGGTAAGCAGACACTCGACGGTGTGCGGGCGTTCCTCGGACGCCACGCCACCTCGGAGGACGTCGCCCCGGCGATCACGTTCCTCGCCTCCCGGGAGTCGCGGTGGGTCAACGGCGCGACGCTGACGACCGACGGCGGCATCACCGGCGCCGTGCTCGCCGGCCTCGTGCCCCCGCCCGAACTCTGATGGACCACGCGCCACGGACGGCGCCGGCACCTCGCCGACCGTACGATCAATCCATGGCCGCGCCCACGCCCGGCCGCGCGGCGGGCACCTCCGAGGCCCGCCACGGCGCGGGCACCAAGTCCGAGCGCACCCGCGAGCGGATCGTGGACGCCACGGCACGCGCTCTCAACGCGCGGGGATACGCGGGCGCACGCCTCTCCGACATCGCCGAGATCGCGGAGGTCCAGGCCCCCGCCATCTACTACTACTTCTCCTCCCGCGACGAGCTCATCGAGGAGGCGGTGTCGGTCGGCCTCGCGCGCACCATGGAGCTCATGTCGGAGGCGCTTGCGCAGGTCCCCGACGGCACGCCCCCCATGAACCGGATCCGGGTGGCCGTCGCCGCGCACCTCAACACCCTGTTGACGCACTCCGACCACGCCGCCGCGGCGATCCGCACCGTCCCGCAGTTGCCGAAGGAGATGCGTGAGCGTCAGTTCGACGCGCAGCGGGCCTACCTCGCGATCTGGCGCGCGCTCCTCGATGACGCGCGCACGTCGGGCGACCTCGCCCAGGACATCGACGTCCGGGCCGCCCTCATGGTGGTGCTCGGAGCGCTGAACTGGACCGTCGAGTGGTGGGACCCGGAGCGGGGCTCGCTGGAGACCGTCATCACCACCGCGCAGACGCTCATCGAGCACGGCCTCGCGGCCTGATCCCCGACCTCGACTCTCAGACCTCGACCGTTTCGGGCGAAGTCACCCGCGCCTGCGTGACCTGGAGCAGGGAGCGCACGACCAGCTCCGGGTCGTCCCACATCGGCACGTGTCCGCACCTCGGAAGCCGGACGAAGTCCGCCCCAGGCAGCGCCACCTGCATCGGGACGCCGTAGTCGCGCCACGGCAGGATGTGGTCCCGCTCGGACCACGCCACCCGCACAGGGCACGGAAGCTCCGGGAAGGCGGGCAGCCCGTCGCCGGCGCGGGCGCCCGAGAGCAGTTCGTCGATGACGACGCAGCCCGCGAGATCCTCGAAGAAGCCCTCCACGTCCTGCTCGGGGACCCGCTCGCCGTGCTCCATCACCCGGTTCAGCAACACGCGTCGGGCACCCGGGTGGGCCGCGAGGCGTCGGAGGCCCCTGGGGCGCCCGAGCACCAGGCCCAGCCGGAACGTCCAGATCAGGCGCCGCAGGTCGAACGGACGCCGCCAGGCACCCGCCGGGGAGAAGGCCGTGCAGGTCTCCGCGCGCCCGCGGCGCGCGAGCTCGAGCGCGACCCAACCGCCGAGCGAGTTGCCGGCGACGTGCGCGGTGGCGATCCCGGCCTCGTCCAGCTGCGCGCCGACGGCGTCGACGATCGCCTCGACACGCACCGGTGTCCCGTCGACCCAGGGGACCCCGCCACGGTGGCCCGTCATGGTCGGAGCGAAGACCTCGTGATGACGCTCCAGTTCGTCGAGCACCGGGCGCCAGGCCCGCCACGACATGCTCGCACCGTGCAGCAGGACCAGCGGCGGGCCGCTGCCGCCGCGGTAGGACGGCTCGACGTCCTCCCCCACGACGACATGACCCGCCACTACATCACCCGCCGCAGGAGGCGCTTCGTGCGCTCGGTGTAGGGCGGGTACATGAGCCCCGGATCGGGTTTCGCCGGCTTGCTCAGCACCGCCTTGCGGTGGCTGAACGCCTGGAAGCCCCATTCGCCGTGATAGGCGCCCATCCCGCTCGTGCCGACACCGCCGAACGGCAGCTGGGGCACCAGGCAGTGCATCATCGCGTGGTTGATCACCGCGCCGCCCGAGGGCACCTCGGTGATCACCCGTTCCTTGGCCGCCCGGGACGAGGTGAACAGGTAGGCCGCGAGCGGCTTGCCGCCCCCGTTGACCCGCTCGATCGCGTCATCGAGCGAAGGCACGGCCGACACGGGGAGCAGCGGACCGAAGATCTCCTCGGTCATCAGCGGGGAGTCCGGCCGAGGGTCGAGGATCACCGTCGGCTCGATGGTCAACGCTTCCCGATCCGTCGCCCCGCCGACGACGACCGTTCCGTCGTGGTCGTCGAGCAGGCGCGCCAGACGGTCGAACTGACGCTCGTTGACGATGCGCAACCCTGCCGGCTCGCCGGTCCGGAACTGCGCAAGGGCCGCGGTGATGCGCTCGACGAGTGCCTCGCGCACCGAGGCCTCGACCAGGACGTGGTCGGGCGCGATGCAGGTCTGGCCCGAGTTCATCAGCTTGGTCCAGGCGATCCGGCGCGCGGCGACGTCGAGGTCGGCGTCGGCGGTGACGATCGCCGGGCACTTGCCGCCGAGCTCGAGAACCACCGGCGTGAGGTGGCGGGCGGCCCCTTCCATGACCTTCCTCCCGATTTCCGGGCCCCCGGTGAAGAATGCGAGGTCGAGGCCCTGGGCCAGGAGCTCCTGGGTGGTGTCGGCCTCGCCCTCCAGGACGGCGACGGCCTCCGTGTCGACGTAGCGCGGGATCAGGTCTGCCAGCAGGGCGGAGACGGCCGGCGCGTGCTCGGAGGGCTTGACCACCGCGGTGTCGCCCGCCGCCAGAGCCCCGATGAGCGGTCCGAGGGTGAGGTAGACGGGGTAGTTCCACGGCCCGATGACGAGCACGGTCCCGAGCGGCTCGTAGCGGTAGTGGGCCGAGCCGGGTAGCACCGCGGGCGGCAGGCCGACCCGGCGGCGGCGCGTCCAGCGACGCAGGTGCTTGCGCGCGTACGCCGCCTCGCCGCGCGTACTGGTGATCTCCCCGAGCCAGGTGTCGTGGGCCGAGCGGCCCAGGTCGGCGGCCATCGCGCGGGCGATCTCGGGCTCCCGCTCGGTCACGAGTCGCTCGATGCCGGCGAGCTGCACGCGGCGCCAGGCCACATCCCTCGTGCGACCGGAGGCGAACGTGGCCCGCAACCGACCGACCGCGCGCTCGACCTCGTGCCGGGTCGCGGGGCGGGTGGCGGCCGGGAGTGCTGCCAGCGAGGTCATCGCGACACCCTTCGTCGGTGACGGGACAGGAATTCTTAATCCAGATTAGAGGATGTGCTCGGACCTCGTCCACGAAGCCGCCGGTGAGCCACGCCGTACAGCACCATCGCCAGCGCCTCCTCCTCGACCGACACCGGCGGGGGCCGGTGTGTGGCATCGGCGAACACCAGGTCGTCGAGGACCGCCACGCCCAGCAGAAGTGCGAGCACCCCGGGAGCCGTGAGCTCCTCGTCGGTGCCCGGCAGGGGGTGTCCTTCCCGGTCGGTCAGTACGCACTCCCGCACCACCGCGAGCAGTCGATCGGTCGTGGCGCGCAGCGACTCGGTCACGCCTTCGCCGCCCGGCTCGAAGGCGTCCACGGTCATGAGCACGAGCACCACATCGCGGTGGGCGCGCAGGAACCGGACGAGATCGAGCAGGACCTCGTGTGCGCGGTCCTCCACGGCGCCGGAGGGCGGGCAGGCCCAGCGCTGCGCGAACTCCTCCACGGTCAGCCGGAACCGTCCGGTCACCGTCCGGTCGAAGAGTGCGGCCTTGGAGCCGAAGTGCCGGTACAGGAGGGTCTCGGAGACCCCGGCCTCGTCGGCGATCATCCGGGTCGTGGTCTGCGCGAAGCCTCGCGCGGCGAAGGTCGCCGCCGCGGCCTCGAGGAGCAGCCGCTGGATCTCCTCGGTCGGTCTCCGCCCCGGGTCACGCGGGGCGATGGAGCACCCCGTGCATCATCAGGATGACCAGTTCGTCGACGACCGCGTCGTCCGACGGCCCGGCCTGACCGGCGGGCACCAGCCAGTCCCGGAAGATCGTCGTGCTGACCACCGTCGCCACGATGGTCCGCGCGGCGACCGGGGGGTTGAACCCGGTGAAGTCCTCGCTCACGGCGTAGCGCAACAGGATGCGCTCGAGCTCGTCGAAGAGCCGGCGCAGCGGGTGCTCGTGCCCCCGCATCAGCGGCTGCACCTCGCCGGTGAAGGTCTGCGCACCGGTGAACGCCACCATCGCCCCGCGACGCTCGCTCAGCACCGAGTGCAGCGTGTCCACGAGCGCGCGGGCAGGGACAGCCGCCCCGCCCGGAGCGACGGCCCGGTCCGACCACTCCTCGAGGAACCCCTCGAGCGCCGAGGTCAATGGCTGGTAGATCGCCTCCCGGAAGAGGTTGGCCTTGCCGCCGAAGTGGCGGAAGAGGAGGACCTCCGCCACCCCTGCACGCTCGGCGATGCTCTTGGTGCTGGTCCGGGAGTAGCCGTGCGCCGAAAACAGCTCCTCGGCGGCCGCCAGGAGGAGCCCCCGAATCTCGTCCGGTGTCCGCCGCGCCGGGCGACCGTCTCCGAGAGCGGCCTCCGTGGACCCTCGGGCGCCGTCAATCATCGGACCACCCTAAGGGCGGCCCTCGGCTCTCGTGGGTGTTTCGGCGCTCGCTAGAGCCGTGCCCCGGCGTCGATCACCATGGTCGTGCCGGTGACGTGGCGGCCGCTGTCGGCGACGAGATGGAGCACGGCCTCGGTGACGTCGGCCGGCTCGATCAGCGCGACGGGCAGGCGGTTCAGCGTCCGCGCGGCCTCCTCGAAGTCCTCGCGGGCGGGCTCGTCGAGGTCCGGCCGGAAGGTGCGATAGGTCGCGTCGTTGAGCGCCATCGGCGTCGCCGTCGTGGTCGGGTGCACCGTGTTGACCCGCACCCCGTGCGGCGCCCACTCCGCAGCCATCACGCGCACCATCGCCACCAGGCCCGCCTTCGCCGCGCTGTAGTGGGCGATCCCGGGCTGCGCGTGCATCGCGGCGAGAGAGCTGATGACCACGACGCTGCCGCCGCGGCCGCCCCGCCAGGACGTGCGGGACCGCGGCCCGCAGTGTCCGCCAGGCGCCGGTCAGGTTGATGTCGATCATCTCGGCCCACGTCCGCTCGTCCATCTCGAGCGTGGGTGCCGGGCTCATGATCCCGGCGTTGGCGACCACGACGTCCAGGCGGCCGAACGCCGCCGTGCCGCGCTCGACGAGGGCCTCCAGTTCCGCGGTGTCGCGGACGTCGGCCTGGTCGGCGACCACGCGCCGCCCGGTCGCCTCGACCAGCCGTGCCGTCTCGGCCAGGTCGTCCGCGGTGGCCGTCGGGTAGGGCACCGTCTCCACCGGGCGCGCGGTGTCGCCGAGGACGAGGTCGGCGCCCTCGCGCGCCATCGCCGCCGCATGGCTGCGCCCCATCCCGCGGGCCGCTCCCGTCACGAGTGCGACCTTGCCGTCGAGCCGTCCCATGTCCCTCCTTCGTCCCTGGCGGGTGGACCGGGGCCGGCACCGCCGGGCCCTCCGCGGGGGGAGGAGGACCCGGCGGCGCCGCGAGCGGGATCAGGTGCGCTGGCCGGCGCGCGCCCCGCTCCGTCCGGTGCCGTTCGACGTCGGTGCCTCGAGCCGGTCGGCGATGCCGTTCTCCTGTTCCCGGCGCGCGGTGAGCGCGTGCCCACGACCGCCCCGGTCCTCGGCCTTGAACAGCTTGATCATCGTGTGCGCGGCGTTCTGCCCCGGCATCCCGCTGATGCCCGCGACCGGGTGCGTCCCCGATCCCGTGAGGAACAGGCCCGGCACGGGCGTCCGGTACCCCGCGAAGCCCGGGGCGGGCTTGCGCGGGCCGAACCGGGTGATCGTCGGGTCGACGTGGTAGACGCTGCCGTCGATCGCCCAGAACCGGTCCTCGAGGTCGGGCTGGGCGAGCTCGCGCCGGGCGACCTCGAGGTTCTCGATGCCCTCGTAGTAGTGCTGGGCGTCGCGGATGACCTTGTCGGTGATCTCCTTGCGCGCCTTGTCCCAGCCGTCGCGCGGGATACTGGGCGTGAGACCGCTCCAGTACCAGAAGAGGTCCTTGCCCTCCGGGGCGAAGCGGTCGAAGGCCGTCGGGACGGTCGCGAGACCCGGGATGTGCTCCGGAATCTCCCCCCGGACGCAGGCGCGCGCCGCGGCGAGCACCTCCTCGTAGGGGTGGAAGCAGTTGCAGGCCAGCCGCAGGTCGATGCCCCCGATTCCCTGTCTGTCGCGCCACTTCTCGTGCTTCGTCATCCGGATCTGCCCGGAGAGCGCGACGTTGAGCTTGTAGTCGGTGATCCCGCGCTTCTTGGTCGGGATGTGGTTGACGGCGTTCTGCAGCCGGCGCGGCAGGACGCCCTTCGGCAGGAGCCGGTCCAGGGTCGTGCGCGGGCTGCAGGCCGTCAGGACCCCGCGGCGGGCGGTGATCTCCTGTCCACCGCGGACACAGACGCCCGTCACGCGGCCCTGCTCGACGACGAGCTCCTCGACCGGCGTGTCGGTGACGACGCGCCCGCCGTGATCGGCGATGCAGGCCGCGAGGGCCTTGGGAAACGACCCGGTGCCGCCGTGGAACATCGAGACGCCGTACTTGGACAGGACGCCGAGGTAGATCAGCGACCAGCCCGAGAGGTCGGCGTCGAACGGCATGAACGGCAGCGACGTGAGCAGCGGCGCCTTGATCATGTCGTGCTCGAAGTACTCCTCGATGGCCTCGGCCTGCGAGTTGGCCATCCAGCGCCCGACGTTGACGAGCTCCTTCCGGTTCTTCGCCGCGCCCGCGACCGACTTCATGATCGCTTTGATCGACGGGCGGGTGACGCTCGTCTGCATCACCGGCAGGCCGATCTCCACCGCGGCGTCGATCACGCGGTAGAGCTCGAGGAGGCGGTCGGCGTCCCGGCGGTTGAAGTGGCGCAGCTCGTCGGCGGTGCGCCGGGGGTCGCGCCAGAGCCCGAGCGACGAGCCGTCCGCGGCGAGCTGGAAGTGCGCCGGGTCGATGACGGTCTGCTTCAGCCCGTACCTGCGTCCGAGCCCGAGGTCCTCGTCGATGTTGGTCGTCCGGAACAGGGACGCCTGGATCGACGCTTCGTTGATGGTGTAGCCGGGAGCCTCGGGAAGCATCTCGTTGGTCGCCGTCATCCCGCCGTACGTCGGCGAGGCCTCGACCACCACGGTGTCGAGGCCGGCTCGCGCGAGGTAGGCCGCGGCGACCATGCCGTTGTGGCCGGACCCGACCACGACGACGTCCGCGCTCCGGGGGAGCTCGTCGTCCGTGGTCATCGGCTGGTCGATGAAGCTCATCGCTGCACCCTTCGATCGGTCGGTCGTGCGGCCTTCTCAGGAGTCGGGGGGTCCTCGGGCGCGGACGCCCGCTCGAGGATCGTGACGGTGCCCGCCCCACCGTCGACACGGACCCGGTCGCCGGTGCGCAGGGCCCGGGTCCCGGTGCGGGTGCTCACGACGCAGGGCAGTCCGAGCTCGCGGGCCACGACGGCGGCGTGACTCAGGGCGCCGCCGATGTCGACGACGAGGCCCGCGGACACGAACATGATCGACGACCAGCTCGGGTCCGTCGTCGGCGCCACGAGGATCTCGTCGGGAAGCACGTCGGCGAAGTCCGGGCTCGTCACGACCCGGGCGACACCCTCGACGACGCCGTTGCTGACCCCGACCCCCGTGATGACGTCACCGACGGCGGCGTCCTCACCCGCGTCGTCGAGCAGGTCGGGCTGGCCGGCCCAGTGGTTGGGGATGCGCAGCGCCTGGTGCTGGGCGCGGCGACGACGGCGACGGGCGACGAGGTCGGCGATGTCCTCCCCCACCCCGGCGGCGAGCTCCTCCGCGGTCAGGAGGAAGACGTCGTCGACCTCGGCCAGCACCCCGGCGTGGACCAGGTGCTGCCCGATCCGGCGCGCCGCGGCGCGGGCCACGTCGATGCTCTGCAGGTAGGCGCGCTTGCCCACCCCGCGCAGCGGGATGCGGCGGGCGGCCAGCGCGAGGAGGGCCCGGACGGCGAGCCTGCGGTGGGCAGGCACGGCCGCCTGGAGCTCGCGGGTCATCGCCTCGGCCTGCCGCCGTCGCACCTGCTCGCGCGCCGCGGGACTCGCGTCGTCGTCGCGGCGGGCGTACTCGTCGACCAGGCGGCGCAGCGGCGCGTCGTCCTCGCGCCAGACGCGTCCGGAGAGCTCGCCCTCGAGCGGGCCGTGGAAGCCGTGGCGGGCGACGACCTCGTCGACGTCGATCTCCCCGCGGGACGCGCGCCACATGTCACCGACGACCGCCATCTCGGCGCCGCCGGAGCCCGAGAGGACGGCGACGTCGCCCACCCCGGTGCTGTCCACGAGGCGGGTGAGGGCGTCGTAGACCGGTTGCACGACGCCCATGAGGCCGAGCGTGTGCAGCGACAGCGTCGCGAAGAAGCGGTCGGAGGCCTCGGAGAGCAGGTCGGTGGCGCCCTGGAGCCCGAGGCTGCCCGCCCGTCGGGTCGACGCCCGCCACCACGCGTCGGTCTCGTCGGCGAGCCGGTGCACCTGGTGCGGGCCCGTGACCGACAGGACCGCGAGCCGTGCGGCGATCGCGGGGTAGCGCGCCCGGGTCTTCGTGTAGTCGATGTCCGCGGGCGCCTGACCGAAGATTCCGCGGACCACCTCGTCGCCGGAGGTGCCGGGCATCCGGTTGCCCGTGCCGGCGACGAAGTCGACCTGCAGGGCGAGCCGACCGTGGAAGATGCGCAGAATGCGCTCGGAGGGGTCGTCGGGCTCGGCACGCTCGTCGGCGCGCAACGCACCGAGCCGATAGAAGGCCTCGCGGCACGCACGCTCGCCGACGGTGCGCCACAGCGACCAGCACAGCGGGGTGAGGACGCCGGGAGCGGCCTCGCCGAGGTTGTCGACCGACCAGTGCAGCGAGGGCGCGCTGCGGCTGTGCAACGGATCCCAGTCGTCCTCGGGGCTGATCGGCTCGTCGCCAGTGTCCGAGGAGGTCGCCGGACCGCCGCGCTCCCGCTGGCTCCACACCGTCTCCGGTCGGGCCTGCAGGACGAGCACGGTGCCGGCGGCGACCGGGTCGGAGTCGTCCGCGACCGCCCACTCGACGTCCATCGGTGCCCCGAAGCCGGCCTCGATCCGGCGACCGAGGTCCGCGAGCTCGCGGACCTCGCGCTCCTGCAGGGCCGGGAGCTCCTGCTCGTCCTCGGGGACCTCGACGAGCCGGCCCGACGCCGAGCCGTCGTCGAAGCGGTGTGCGTGCTCCTTGCGCCCGATCGCGGTGCGCCGCGCGTCGAGCGTCTCCTTGTCGATCCAGTGCCGGTCGGTGCCGACGTCGCCGCGGACCACGCCCTCGCCGACGCCGTAGGTGGCCTCGAGGTAGATCTGGCCCTGGTCGCCGGTCACGGGCTCGAGGGTCATGAGCACGCCTGCGCAGCGCGCGGGGACCATGCGCTGCACGACGACCCCCATGCCGAGGTCCTCGAGGGGAACGCCGAAGTGCGCGCGGTACGCGATCGCCTGGGGGGTGAACAGACTCGCCCAGCAGCGCACGACGTGGCGCGCGACCTCGTCGCGGCCCCGGATCCACAGGTACGTCTCCTGCTGGCCGGCATAGGAGGCGTCCGCCGTGTCCTCCGCCGTGGCGCTCGAGCGCACCGCCACGGTGACCGGCTCGTCCGCCCCGAGGGCGTCGTAGGAGGCGAGCACCTCCTGCGCGACGTCCTCGGGCATCGGGAGGTCCTCGAATAGCGAGGTCGCCCGCCGGGAGACCTCCCGGGTGTCACGCTCCCCCTCCGCCGCGGCCAGCAGGTCGCGCAGGGGGCCCTGGAGATCGTTCGCGTCGACGAACCGGTGGTAGGCCTCGGTGGTGACCGCGAACCCACCCGGCACCGGCAGGTCGAGGCGCAGCAGCTCGCCGAGCCCCATGGCCTTGCCGCCCACGCGGTCAGCGACGTCGCGGCCGCAATGGGTCAGGCTGAGCGTGAACGACACCCGACGACCTCCTCGCCGCGGACCGTGCTCAGTGGCCCGCATCACCAGGGTATTGACCTTAATGTAAATTAAACAGGCCTCGGAGGAGGGGTCAAGAGTCGGGGACGTCGACGACCGAGCCGTCCGGACGGCTTATTGACGCTCGAGTCAATTGAGCCCTAGCCTCCTCCGTCGAGCTCACTGCGGAGGTTCGATGCACGTCAGCACGGTGACGACGGAGACCGGCGCCTCGCGCACCGAGGCCGACCCGGTCACCACCACCCGGTGCGATCCCCGGGTGGCATGGACGACCGGCAACGTCGCCGAGGCGTTCCCGGGGGTCTTCACGGCGCTCGGTTTCACGTTCGTCCACGAGCCGATGGAGCTGGCCTTCCGCACGATGTTCCACCGCCTCGGGGTGTTCACCGAGGCAGACCTCGTGGTGCCCGCGCGGGTCGAGGACCAGTTCTGGACCGCCTTCGAGGGCCGGGCCGCCGCCAACCTCGACCAGTTCCACAGGGTCGCCGGCCTCACGCCGGGCACTTCGGCGTCGGCGGTCGAGAAGCAGCTGTTCGGCTACGTCCGCGACACGACCCGCGACCGGAACACCGCGCGGCGCTATCCGGTGCTCGCCATCAAGGCTCCCCGGACCGTCCTCTCGCTGCCCGCCCGGCACGACGCGCTCTTCGCCCGCCTGCGGGGATGGCGGCGCCAGCAGCTCGCGAAGGTCGACCGGATGGACGAGCGCAGCTGCCTCGACCTGATCGACGACGCCCGCACCCGCTTCCGCACGATCATGATCGAGCACCTCGTGGTCGCCTTCGTCAGCTCCGGGCTCGCCGACCGCCTGGCGGGCATGGTGGCCCGGGCCGAGCTGCCCGGCCTCGAGGCGCGGCTGCTCTCCGGCGTCGGCTCCGACGAGAACGCGGTGGCCCACGATCTCTGGGCACTCGCCCACGAGCAGCTGGACCTCGAGGAATTCCTCGACCGCCACGGCTACCACGGGCCGAATGAGGGACAGCTCCACGGCACGTCGTGGCGGGAGGACCCTGCCCCCGTCCTCTCGCGGCTCGAGGGCTACCGCGGGATCGGCCCCGACGACCCCCGCGCGCCGCGCCGCCGCAGCGCCGAGCAGGAGCGCGTGCGCGCCGAGGCGGCGGCGGAGCTCACCGCCACCGCCGGGTCGCTGCGCCGGCGGGCGGTCACGGGCCTCACCGACCTCACCGCCCGCTTCCTCGCGCTGCGCGAGCAGGGCAAGGCCGGGTACCTGCTGACGTTCGACGTCGCCCGCGCCGCCGCGCGCAGGCTCGGTCGTCACCTCGTCGAGCGCGGGGTGCTCGCCGTCGAGTCCGACGTGTTCCACCTGACGGTCGACGAGCTGCACGAGCAGCCCACCGAGGACCTCCGGGCGCTCGTCGACGCGCGCCGCGGGCTCCACCAACGGCGGCTCGGGCTGCGTCTCCCCCAGGGCTGGGAAGGCCTCCCCCCGGTGACCGAGGCCCCGGCCAACGCCACCGACGACGAGCCCGCCGGCACGGTCCTGCGGGGCGTCGCGGCCAGTTCCGGCGTGGTCGAGGGCCCGGTGCGCGTCGTGCGCGACCCAGCGACCGCCGAGGTCGACGACGGCGACGTGCTCGTGTGCGAGACCACCGACCCCGGCTGGACCTCGCTGTTCATGGTGGCCACCGCCGTGGTCACCGACTTCGGCGGGATGCTCAGCCACGGCCCGATCGTGGCGCGCGAGCTGGGCGTGCCCTGCGTGTGCGGCACGCGCGACGGCAGCCGCCGGCTGCGCGACGGCCAGAAGGTCCGCGTCGACGGCGGCTCCGGCACGGTGGAGGTCCTGGGATGACGACGACCCTCGCGAGCACCGACCTCGACGACGACCCGGTGCACGCCGGCAGCTGTCCGCCCGGCATCGCCTGGTCGACGGTCAACGCCAGCGAGGCGCTGCCCGGCGTGGTCACCCCGCTGACCTGGAGCCTCTACGGCGACGCGACCGAGAGCGGCATGCGGGGCGCCTTCGCCGACATGGGGGTGCTGCGCGAGTCCGAGGTGCCGGCCCGGGGGCGTCCCGAGGACCGGCTCTGGGACCTCTTCCACGGCCGGGCGGCGGCGAACCTCACCTCGATGCGCGCCCTCGCCGACCGCACGCCCGGGACCACGGCGAACTCCCTCGAGCACCAGATGTTCGGGCAGGTCCGCGAGGGCATGCGCAACGAGCCCACCTACGGGCGGTACCCCGTGGTCGCCGCCAAGGCGCCGCTCGCGATCGGGCGTGTCGCCAAGCGCCTCGCCGCCACCACCGCGACCGTGCACCCCTGGTGGGCCGACGTCGCCTTCTCCGCACCCCCCGACGACGCGGCGTCGAGCCGCCTGCTCCTCGCCGAGGCGGCCGGCCACTTCGCCGAGGTGATGCGCCCGCACATCCTCGCCGCCCTGCTCGCGCAGACGTTCTACGAGCAGGTCCGCGCGCTCGCCCAGGCCGCGGGGCGCGAGGGCACCGAGACCGCGCTTGTCACCGGGTACGGGGCGATGGCCGAGACCGACGTCGTGGCCGACGTCTGGGCGGCCTCGCGCGACGAGCTCCCCGTCGACGAGCTCCTGCGCAGGCACGGCTACCACGGGCCGGCCGAGGGCGAGCTGTCGTCCCGCCCGTGGCGCACCGACGACCGGCCGCTGCGCGCCCTCGTCGAGTCCTACCGGACGATGTCCGACGACCGGGATCCGCGCCGGATCGAGCGGTCCCGGGGCGAGGAGCGCCGCGTCGCCGAGCAGGAGCTGCTGGCGGCGCTGCCGCGCTCGCGGCGGCTGCTCGCCCGCGCCGTGCTCGACCGGGCCGCGCGCCTCATCCCGCTGCGTGGGGTCGGCAAGGCCTCGTTCCTGCAGTGCGCCGACGTCGTGCGCTGCGTGGCCGACGTGCACGGCACCCGCCTCGCCGAGGCGGGCGCGATCCCGGCGCCGGGCGACGTCTTCCTGCTCACGCTGCCCGAGCTCCTGGTCGAGGAGCTCCCGTCCGGCGTCGGCGAGCGGATCGAGCGTCGCCGCGAGCAGCGCCGGGTCCACCTCACCACCGACCTCCCCGACTTCTGGGAGGGCATGCCCACGCCGGTGCCCGTCGCCGACCCGGACGCCGACCCCGTCGCCGACACGGTCACCGGCACGCCCGTGAGCCCCGGCGTGGTCGAGGGCACCGTGCGCCTCGTGCTGGACCCGTCCACCGCCGAGCCCCTCGCGTCCGGCGAGATCCTGGTGTGCCGCATGACCGACCCCAGCTGGGCGTCGACGTTCATGCTCGCGTCCGCGCTCGTCGTCGACATCGGCGGCGCGGTGAGCCACGGCGCGATCGTGGCCCGCGAGCTCGGGATCCCGTGCGTCACCGGGACCCGGAACGGCACCGCCTGCCTGCGCACCGGCGACGTCGTCGAGGTGGACGGACGCCGCGGCGAGGTCCGGGTCCTGCAACGTGCCGGCCGAACGGAGGAGACCTCGTGAATCCCGAGAACCCCGTCGTCGACGACCTCAGCGCCTACCTCGTCTCCGGCCGGGTGCGCTCGCACGCCCCGGCGGAGACCGCGCACCTCACCGCCACCCGCACCCCGGCCCAGGGTGTCGAGGACGGCGTGGAGGCCGAGCGCCTGGGCTTCCGCCGCGTCTTCCTCTCCGAGCGCTGGAACCTCAAGGAGGCCGGCGTCCTGCTCGGCGCCGTCGGGGCCCGCACCACCCGCATCGGACTCGGCACCGGGCTCATCTCGCCCGCCCGCCGCCACGTGCTCCACACCGCGGCGCTCGGCGCGACGATGCAGGCCACCTTCGGGCCGCGCTTCGTCCTCGGGCTCGGGCGCGGCGACCACAGCTACCTGCGCAGCGAGGGCCTGCGCACCGCGAGCTACGCCGGGCTGCGCGACTACGTCGACATCCTGCGACGGCTCTGGCGCGGCGAGACCGTCGACCACGACGGGCCGGCGGGCCACCACGAGAACATCAGGCTCGGCGACGCCTACGACGGTCCGCCCCCCGAGATCTGGTTCGGCACGTTCGCCCTCCCGGTCGCGGCGAGGACCGTGGCGGCCTCCTTCGACGGCGTCCTGCTGCCGCCGGTCATGACCCCCGACGCGACCCGGGCGGCCGTGGCGCGCCTGCGCGAGGCGTGCAAGCGCGCCGACCGCGACCCGGCGACTCTGCGCATCTGCCAGTGCGTGATCACCGCGCCCGACCTCGACGACGAGGAGACCCGCGCGGTCGCCCACGCTCGCGCCGTCACCTATCTGCAGGCCCCCGAGTTCGGCGACGCGCTGCTGCGGGCCAACGACTGGGACCGCGAGCCCGCCGAGCGCCTGCGGTCGCACCCGATGTTCCGCGGTCACGGAGAGATCGCCGACGTGAACTTCCACCGGACCGAGCTCGCCGAGCCGGCGCGCCTCGTCCCCGACGCGTGGATGCAGGAGGCCGGAGCGCTCGGCTCCACCGCCGACTGCGTCGAGACCCTCGCGCGCTTCCGCGACGCCGGAGCCGACGAGATCGCCACCTACGGCAGCACGCCCGGGCAGAACGCCGCGCTCCTGGGCGCCTGGCGCGAACGGCGCGCCCTGCTGCCCACCTGACCCGGTGGCCGGGGTCCGCTCCCCAGATCCCGGCCACCGCCCACCGTCGACCGCCCACCGCCGACGCCGACCCACCGAGGAGCAGCTCCCGTGACCACGACCGCCCCCACCGACTGGGGTCCCCTCGCCGAGCCCGTCCACGCCGACGCCGCCGGACCGGGCGACCCGGTCTGGAAGGACAACGCCTACCTCTCGTTCTGGAACCCCGACGGCGGGGTGTTCGGCACCCTCCACGTCTCCACGTCGCCCAACGGCGAGGGGGCCCGCCGGGCGCGCTGCAGCATGTCGGTCGCGGGCCGCAGCGTCGAGGTCGTCGAGGAGCTCCCCGTCGGCGACTTCACCAGCGAGTCCATCCACTTCGGGCTCGACGGCACGGTGCGCGTCGACCACCCCGAGATCACCCTGGACCTCGTCAACCGGCCGCTGTTCACCCCCGCGGACTTCGCCGCCAACGGCTCCATCCCCGCGCTCGTCGAGGACCAGCCGCTGCAGCACTACCAGCAGGGCACCGCCGTGAGCGGGTCGGTCACGGTGGACGGGGCCCGACACGCCGTCGACGCCCGAGGCATGCGCGACCGCACCTGGGGGTTCCGCGACGAGTCCGCGCAGTGGGTCGAGTACATCGGCGTGGTGGGCGTCTTCGAGGACCGCTTCCTCACCGTGCTCAAGTTCCTCGGCGCCGACGGCTCGCTCGCCGGCGACGGCTTCGTCGTGGACGAGAACGGGTCGGTGCCGCTGGCGGACCTCCACGTCACCCGCGACGCCGCTGCCCTCTTCGTGAGCGCCCGGCTCGACCACCGCGACGGCGGGACGTCGACGGTCCGCGCGACGGGGCGCTCCGGCGGCTTCTGGGTGCCGATGGGCCGCGAGCAGGAGGGCCAGGCCCTCGGGACCTACGACGACTTCCTCGCCTTCGAGCTCGACGGGGTGCCCGGCGCGGGCTTCGTCGAGCAGGCGACCCTGCACCGGGTGTTCTGAGCCTGATGGCCACGTCCGCCGTCGCCCGGAGGATCCCCGGCGACGACCCGTTCGCCGTCGACCCCGCGCTCGACCTGCTGCACCCGGTCCCTGCCGGCGTCCCGGGCTGGAACGAGACCGCCTACGTCCACGTGTGGAACCCCGACGCCGGGGTCGGGGTGTTCGTCCACCTCGGTCGCTGCCCCGACGACCTCACGCTGTGGTGGGCGCAGACGGTGGCGCTCCTGCCCGACGGCCGGCTCGTCGTCGACCGGTCGTTCGGCCGCGCCCACGACGACCGCGGGCCGGCGACCGGCACGGTGAGCCTGCGCTGTGTGGAGCCGCGGCAACGGTGGACGCTACGGGTCGACGGCGCGGGCGAGCCCACCACCACCGCCGAGACCGCGCGGGGACTCGCCGGCGCCGGTCCGGCCGTGTCGCTGGCCCTCGAGGTGGAGCTCACCGCGCTCGCGCCCGTGTGGGACCTGCACGCCGCCGCCGGGGTCACCGACCTCGGGTGGGCCGCCGTCCACCACAACGAGGGCTTCCGCAGTACCGGATGGATGCGGACCGGGGGCCACACGTGGGCGCTGGACGGCGTCGCCCACCGCGACCACTCCAGCGGACCGCGCGACATCTCCGGCCTCGGGGGGTTCACGTTCCTGCTCGCCGTGTTCCCGGACGCCCCGCGGGTTGTCAACGCCCTGCGGACGGTCGACCGCTCGGGCGTCGCCGGCAGCGCCCTGACCGGGTCCCTCGACGGCCGCGGGGTGGACATCGGTACCGGGCTCGACGCTCCGGGGCTGGACGACCTCGCGAGCCTCGCCCCGCGCACGGGGACGGTGACCCGGGTGGGTTCCGAGGGGCCGGAGGATCTGCACCTCGAGGTCCTGCACGGCTACGTCCTGAGCATGCTCGACCCCAACGAGAACCTCATCGGCGCCGCCGTGGACGCGCCCGGCGACCCCCTGCTCGTCACCCAGTCCACGGTCCGGGTCGTCGACGACGACGGAGCCGTGGGCTATGGGGTGTTCGAGCGCGACCTCCGCCGCTCTCTGCTGGCCGGACAGTGAGTATGCGGGGCGAGCCCGTCAGCGCACCGCTGCGGTCCGCCCGACGCAGCGGGAGCAGGCGCTGAAGCCCTCCTCGCGCGCCTCGTCGGGCGTCAGCGTCTCGGCCTCGTGACCCTCGAGCAGCGTGCAGCCCTCGAGGTGGAACCGGAGTCGCCCCGGCACGACGAGCACGGTACCCGGAGCCACGCGCTCCTCCGTGGGCTCCTCCGCGACCGGCTCGGTCTCGTCCTCCGGCGCGGTCTCCTCCGGCGCGGTCTCCTTCGCTGCCTTCTTCGTCCATGTCTCCTTCTTCGCGGTCTCCGCCGTCGCGGCGTCCTCCATGGCGATCTCGTCCGGCGCGGATCCCTCCTGCTCGGCGGCGACCGCGGCCGCGCGACGCCGCATCAGCGCGGGCCAGGCGAGCAGGACGAGCGCGCAGGCCGCGAGGGCGACGCCGGCCACGGTCATCGGGACCGAGCCGGTCAGGACCGAGCCGACGACGAGCGCCGCGCCGGCGAGGATGAGCAGTGCGGTCAGCACGGGGACTCCCTCGTCACGAGGTGGTGTGGACGATCAGGACGTCCGTGGGCGAGCGCCGGGACACCCCGGAGGGCACGGAGCCGAGGATTCGGCCGGCGAGGCTGTTCAGGCCGCGGTTGCCGACGACGACGACGTCGGCATCCTGGTCCTCCACCGCGCGGACGAGAACGTCGATCGGGTCGCCCTCGGCGGCCACGGTGTCGATCCCGGTCACGCCGTGCTCCCGGATCGCATCGCGCGCCCGCGACAGCGTCTCCTGAGCCGGCGAGGAACCGACCACGTTGAAGGCGTCCTCCCCGAGGCCCTCCTCGGCCTCGTGCACCGTGTCCCGGCCCTCGGGACGGTAGGCGCAGACGATGAGGAGCCTCGCGCCGCTCGAGGCGGCGACCTCGGCGGCCCGGGAGACCGCGCGCTCCGCCGACGACGAGCCGTCGGTGCCGACGGCGACGAGCTGATAGGTCATGGTCGTGGTCCGTTCGTTCGGTCGGATCGGGGGTGCGGGCTCGGGGGCATCACGGGCCGACCCCGGCGGGAGCGGCATCCGGGTCGGCCGGGCGATAGGGGTCGGCGTAGGTGATGTCCGCCCCGCGGAGCTGATCGGTGAGCCAGGGCCGCCAGAGCGCGAGACGCCGCTCGTCGTCCAGCTGGCCGCGCAGCGGATCCCGGACCTGGTCGAGCGTGAGCTGACGGGGCGGCGCGACCTCGAGCACCTGGCCGACGTTCCAGCCGTACTGCCCCTGCACAGGCCCGTAGAGTCCGCCGTTCGGTGCGGCGGTGAAGGCGGCGTCGGCGATCGGCCCCTCGACCTGCTCGCGCGACAGGGTCCCGAGATCACCGCCCGCCTGGGCCGTGCTCCGGTCCATCGAGGCCTGGGTGGCGACGGCAGCGAAGTCCGCACCACCCTGCACCTGGGTGAGCGCCTGTTGCGCCTTCTCGCGAGAGTCGACGACCAGGTTGCGCAGATGGCGCTGCTCGGGCACCACGAAGCGGTCCCGGCGCTCCCCGTACGCCTGCGCGAGGTCGGGGTCGGTCACGGGGGGCGCGGGCGCGGTCACCTGGTCGAACAAGCGGGCCGTGGTGAGCTGGCGCCGGATCTCGCCCAGCACGTCGGCCTCGGACACGCCGAGCGATCCGAGCGCCTGGGCGAACGCCTGACGGCCCCCCTGTGCGAACTTCTGCGCGATGATCGCGTCGAGGGCCTGCTGCGCCACCGGCTCGGGGACGACCACGTTGCGCTCCCGGGCGACGTCGTCGAGGACCATGCTGGCGGCGACGGCCTGCGCGGCATCACGCTCGAACCGCTCGCGGCCCGCAGGGTCCTGCGGAGGCTGTGCCCCGTAGAGACCGGCCAGCAGGTCGATGCGCTGACGGAAGTCGGCCTCGCTCACCGACCGGTCGCCGACCTGCAGCACGACGCCCGCCGGCAGCGTGGTCAGTTCGTGGACGACGAGCTGGGCGAGCCCGCCGAGCACCACCACCAGCGCGAGGACGGCGGCGACCGGACGGGCGCGGCCCCGCGGGGACACCCGCGAGCGCCGCCCGAGGGCCGCGACGAGCTTCCGGTACGGGCCGGGGCCGCGGGCTCCGGCCGTCGCCCGGGCGGCATCGGGCCGGCCCTTCGTCGTCGTCCCGACCGGGACGGGGTCCTCGCGCTCGACCACGGTCGCGGAGTTCGTGCCCTTCATCGGCTCACACCCTTGTGGATCGCGACATCGTCGCTTCCGTGACCGGCGTCCTCGGAGGGCGACGCCCCGGTCGTGGACGTCCCGCCGCGGGTCGCCGGAGCCGGCGGTGCGGGGGAACGCGTGTCTACAGGTCGGTCGGAGGCCGGCGTCTCGGTGGGCGGCAGGAGCACCTCGACGACCAGGACCGCCGCGAGCGCCGAGGTGATGACTCCGACAGCGAGCAGCAGGCCGAACTGGCGCAGGACCGCGAGGTCCGAGGCCGTCAGCGCCAGATAGCCGAGGACCGCTGCCGAGACGGCCAGCGCGACACTGCGCAGCAGCCAGGGCCGCCGCCCCCGCCGGGCCTCGGCGAGCATCACGGTGAACTCGCAGCCGGTGGCCGTCGTCAGTGCTCCGACGGCCATCGTCAGGGGCGTCAGCGCACCGATCACGAGCCAGGCGACCTCGAGGACCCACCCGGTGGAGAGCACGACGGCGAGGATCGCGCGCAGGGCGTCCCGCCGTTCCCGCAGCCCGATGAGCAGGACGAGCCCGGCGGCGACGAGGGCGAGGACGGTGAGCAGCACGCGGTCGGAGGACACGACGTCGTAGGCCCGGGCCGCCGCGACGGGCAGGCCCACGACGTCGGAGGTGTAGCCGGGCGGGGGCGGCGGCAGGTCGGCGCGCAGGCTCGCGACCAGGGCGCTCTGCTGCCGGAGATCCTGCAGCTCGATGCCGTAGACCCCCAGCGAGGTCCTCCGGTCGGACTGGATCACCGCCGATGCGAGGTAGCGGGGCAGGAGCTCGCTGGCCGCCTGGATCTGCTCCTGCGTCGGCGTGCGGCCGAGGAAGCCGAACAGCGTGCTCGCCGTCGTGATCGGATGGATCCGGTCGCCGTACCCACGGTCGACCACGTCCTCGGCCTCACGGGTCCAGGCGAGCGCCGCGGGCGTCAGGACGTCCGGCCCGCGCAGCACGACGTTGATCTCGCCCGAGGCGCGGAGCACCCGCTCGGCCTCCTGGGCCTGTTCCAGCGCGGGGAGTCCGGCCGCGAGGCTCTCCGGGTCGGCGTCGATGCGCAGCGCGGGCAGAGCGGCCCATCCCCCGGCTGCCAGAGCGCCGGCGACGACGAGAGCGGACACCCGGACCCACCAGCGCCCGCGGCGGGGGCGCGGCAGCACCCAGTGCGACCCCACCTCGGTCGGCTCCAGGACGTCGAGCCACCGCCGGAGGGCGAGCGAGACCCCGACCGTGAGGACGATCCCGACCGCCAGGGCGATACCGAGCTCACGGACGAACGGCAGGGACGACGCTGCGAGCGCGCCGAACCCGGCGGCCCCGGCGAGGGCGGCCACGAGCACGCGCCGTCGCCGCGCGGGCTGGGCGAGATAGAGGGGGAAGTCGCTGCCGATCCCCAGCAGGATCGGCAGGAAGGCGACGACCCCGAGCGACAGCGGCCGTCCGGTCCACCCGAAGGCCGCGAGGGTGAGCGCCGTGCCGAGCAGGGTGGCCAGCAGGGGCCGCAGGCGGTCACGCCGCCGGCGGCTCCAGGGCACCAGGACGGAGAGCAGACCGACCCCGAGGAGGGCCAGGGCGCCCAGGATCGGGAACTCCTGGCGCGCCTGGTCGGTCAGGGCCGCAGTCACGGCGGGGACGCCGGTGACGGTGACCCGCGACGTCGGCAGGCCGCTGTTCCCGACCGCCGCGCGGACCCCGTCCACGAGCTGCGTCGTGCCGCCCTGGTCGAGGGCCGCCCGTGGACGGACGAGGATCGCGACGGTGTTCGGGGCCGGCACGATCGCGCCCCACTGCGGGCGGACGCGGTCGGAGCCACCGAAGATCACCGAGTCGACGAAGCGCGGGTTGGACAGGGTCGGCAACCCGGCCGGCAGCGCGCTGACCACCAGCGAGCCGTACCGGCGGTCGTAGTCCGCCAGGGCCGCGTCGCCGGCGGCCGCGGCCGCGGTGTCCGGGGCACCGGCGTTGCGCGCCTGCTGCACGGCCGCGGTCCGCAGCGCGTCGCGCCGTCCGCTGATCTGGGCGAGCAGGTTCTTCGCGCTCGCCGCGATCTGGTTGAGCACCGTGCCCGGCCCGTAGACCTCCGCGACGTCCGGGAGGTTCGCCAGCGAGCCCTCGAGCCGCAGCACCCCGCTGAGCTCCGGCCCGTGCAGGAGCCCGCGCGGCTGCGGCGACTCGAGCAGGACCACGACGGGGTCGCCGCCGAACGCGTCGGCCTTGTCCTGCAGCCCCTGCAGCACGGGATCGCCTGCCGGCAGGAACGAGTCGATGCTCGTGTCCAGCCGGACCTGCGCGAGGCCCCCCAGGACGAAGACCCCGACGAGAAGTGCCGCGAGCCCGGCTGTGGCCTCCCGCCGGGAGAGCCGGCGCAGGCGGAGCCGGACGCCTCGCACGAGGCGCCGGCACCGGCCCGCGAGCCCCCTCATCGGGGCGCCTGCTCCAACCGGGGATACGCCCCGCCGAACGGCCCGACGTCGCCGGCGTCACCCGGCCGCGGGTAGGGGTTGTTCCAGTTCGTCGGGTCGAGCGTCGCCGTCGGCAGCGGGTTGTTGCGGACGGCCTGCTGGTTGAGGATCGGCGCGAGGCGCACCGTGTGCAGGCCGTTCTCCGAACGGTTCTCGAACGTCGAACCGAAGCTCTCGAGCATCGCCCCGACGTCCCGGCCGTACGGCGCCGCGAAATCGAGGATCGGGTTCGCGTCGGCGAGCACCGTCCGGGCCGGCTCGACAAGGCCACGGACGTCGGCGCCGAGCGTGGGCACCCGATCGAGGGTAGCGGGGGCCCTGTCGAGCACGCCGTCGAGGGGCGGCAACAGTCCGCGCAGGTCCGCGGTGGTCTCCGGCAGCTGCACCAGCGCGCTGTTGAGGTCCGGCGCGGCGCGGTTGAGATCCGCCGCGACGGGGGCGAGCGCTCCCGACAGCTCCTGGAGCCGACCGGTCGCGGTGCGGGCGGAGGCGAGCGTGCCCGGAAGCTGCCGGACCGAGTCCTCGAGGGCCGTCCGCTGCCCGGCCGTCGCCCGGGTCAGGGTGTCCGCGTCCCGGACGACCTGCGCGATGCGCCCCTGGCGGGTGTCCAGCGCGTCGAGCAGCTGGATCGCCTCCCCACTGAGCGCCCGCAGGTCGTCGCTCTGGGCGGCGACGGCGTCGAGGGCGTCGACCCCGCCGTTGGCCAGCTTCCCCACGCCCTGCATGAGCTGGTCGATGTTCGGGGCCTGGCCCCGGGTGCCGACACCGAGCGACTGGATCGTGCTGCCGAGATCACCGCGGGTCTGCGGCGAGAGCTGGTCGATGACGTCGTGCACCTGGACGGGCGTGCCGACGACCGAGTCCGGCAACGTCGTGCCCTCGTCGATCTCCGGCCCCTGCCCGTCGACGACGGTCACGGCGCTCGCGCCCACCAGGCTCTTGACGCCCACCCGGACGGTGGCGCCCTGGTGGAGCGGCGCGTACTCCGGGTACAGGGTGAGCTCGACGCGGACGCGGCCCTCCTCGGGCGTCCGTCCGGTCACCTTGCCGACGACGACGCCGGCGATGGTGACGTCCGCGTCGTTGTAGAGGTTGTCGATGTCCTGCGACATGAAGCTGATGCGGTACTCGCCGATCTCGGCGATGACCGGGATCCGCCCGCCCATCTGGACGAAGAAGACGCCGGCCAGGACCAGGCAGACAGCGAGGAAGGCCGCGAGGCTGCCGTCACGGACGAGCCGTTGGGTGCTGGGCATCAGTTCTGGTCCCCCGTCTCCTCGGAGCGGGCCCCGTCGCCGGGGCCGGGGCTCGTTCCACCGACCTCGTCCTGCAGGCCGCCGAGCGGATTGCTGGCGTCGATGAACACCTGGGCGCGGCCGTAGCCGCCGTTCCCGTCCTGGAGGCTGAAGGCCGACGAGGTCTGGTAGATGAAGGCCTGCAGGTTCGGCAGCCAGGGAGCCACCTGTGCGGTGGCGTTCGGCAGGAGGCCGACCGTCGGCCCGAGGTCCCCGAGCGCCGCGTTCGCGTCGGACACGAGCGGTCGGAGGTCCCCGACCACCGGGCGTGCCTTCGCCACCACGGGCCGTGCAGCATCGATGACCGGGCCGGCCGTCTCGATGGTCTCCGAGAGCCGGTCCAGCGCGGGCGGGAGCTCCTGCGAGGCCGCGTTCAGGTTGTCGAGCGTCGGGTCGAGCTGCGTGGTCAGTGCGCTCACGCTGCTCATAGCGTGCCGGAGATCGCCGCCGAGTCCCGGCAGCTGGTTCAACGTGGTACTGAGCTCGTCGTCCCGGTTCACCACCGTGGAGAGCGTCTGCTGGAGGGAGGACACCAGGCTCGCCAGACGGCGGTCGTCGTGGCCTGCGGCTGCCGAGATCTGCGAGAGATCGGTGACCAGGCTCCGGATCGTCTCGCGGCGCGTGGCCAGCTGCTCGGCCACGGGTCGCAGGGTGTCCAGCGCCCCGTTCGCCGATCGCAGCGAGGCGGGCAGCGTGTTCGGGGCGTCGTTGAGGCCCACGTTCGCCTGCTCGACGAGCGAGGTCAGGGCCACCCGGGTCCGCTCGTCGAGGTTGTTGAGCACCTCGAAGGGCTGGGTGAGCCGGACCGTCTGGGACCGCGGGATCGGCGTGGACCCGTCGGTAGGCAGGGTCGGCGCCCCGGGGCTGCCCGGCTGGATCGTCACGTACGGGTCGTTCAGCGGGGTCTTGCTCCGCAGCTCCGCCCGCGCGTCGGTGTGGATCGGGTGGCCGGGGTCGAGGTCGACGATGGCGCGGACACTATCGGCCTGCGCCTCGACGGAGCTCACGACGCCGACCGGGACGCCCGCGATGCGGACCTCCTGGCCGCCGTCGGCGATCAGGCCGGGCCCCTTCGTGAACTCGATCGCGATCGTGTCGCGGCTCTGCCACGGGAACGTGACCGAGTAGTGGGACAGGATGTAGGCCCCCGAGGCGATCCCCAGCACCACCAGCACCGCGACCGTCACCAGGTTGCGCCCGAGTCCCGGGATGTTGCGCATCCGGTCCCAGCGCGCGCGAATCCCCGTCGGGGACTTCGTCGGGTGGGTCATCGCCCGCCTCCTTGTCCGAGCACGCCGTCGGGCAGGACCGCGGTCGGCCCCGTGGGACCGCCCTGACCGAGCGCCGGCGCGAGACCCGAGGCCCGCCCGAGCTGGGCCATGAGGTCGTTCAGGCCCACCGACCGCAGGCCACCGATGGTCTCGAGCGGCCCGGCGCCGACCTGGAAGCCGAGCAGCGAGGCCTGCCGGTCCTGGACCATCGAGCCGCGGTCGAGGTTGGTGACCAGGTAGCCCAGCTCCTCGTAGAACTTGTGGTCGGACTGGAATCCGCCGCCGCTGCCTTCATAGAAGCCGGTGCCCCGGTAGGTGTTCAGCACCGTGTCGAGCACCGGTCCCTGGACCCGCTCGATGACGGGGCCACGGACGTCCTCGATCACGCCGGTGGCGCGGTCGGCGGTCGGGACGAGCTCCTCGACGGCCGGGCGGGCGTCGTCCAGCAGCGGACGCAGGTCCGACACCACGGGCCGGGCCCGGGCCAGCACCGGGTCGAGCTGCGCGAGGAGCGGGTCCAGCGCCTGCGCCGACGGCCGGAACGACGCGGCCGTGACGGTGAGCTTGTCGAGTGTGCCGCCGAGCCGGGTGAGGCCGTCCCGGGTCGCGGTGAGCGTCGCGGGCATGTCCCCGATCGACTGCGCGAGCGGGCCGCTCTGCGCGGCGAGGATGTTCGTGGTCCGGTCGAGATCGTCGACGATCGAGCCCAGCTGCCCGTCCTCGGCGGTGACCACGGAGCCCACGGCCTCGAGGTTCGACACGAGCTGCGGCAGGTCGGTCTCCGGCCGTGTGCCGCGGGCCGCCCGGAGGACGTCGTTCGTCGGCCGCAGCGCGGCAGGGGCCTGGGTGACGAGGTCGCCGAGGGCCTGGTCACCGCCTCGCTCGAGGGTCTCGTTCGTGGACCTCACGATCCCCGGGACCGCCTCGCGGGCGGGCCTGGGAAGGGCTTCGAGGATGCGGTCGAGACCCACCGGGAGGCTCGTGCGCTCGAGCGGGATGCGCCCGTCCTCGGGGAACGTCCCGCGCCCGCCTCCCGGCACGAGCTCGATGCTGTAGAGCCCGCCGAGCAGTGTCCGCGGTGTGATGGTGGCGGACGGCTGCGGGCCGATCTTGTCGCGCACCCCGTCGGCGACCTTCAACGACACGATCGCGGTGCCGCGGTCCGTGGTCTCGACGTCGGTCACCGTCCCGGACTCGAGACCGGAGAGCTTCACCGTCGTCTCCCCGGCGAACAGCTTGCCGAGGTAGTTCTCCTCGAACTCGGCGGTGATGGTGTCGCCACCGGCCAACGCCGTCTGGATGGTCGGCTTGAAGAACAGGCCGACCGCCACGAGGCCGGTCACGGCGAGCACGACCGCGCCGAACTTCAGCGGCGACATCACGGGGCCTCCGCGGGCGGGGCGGAGAGCTCCCACCCACCCGCCGAGCCGGTCACCCAGCCGCGCGCGCAGCGTCGTGCGCTCGGGCTTCGTCATCACCCATCCCCCTTCGGGGAGCCGTCGGGGTTGGTCCTGTACGCCGCGCCGCCCGGGTCCGGGTACGGGTTGGTCCGGAAGGTCGGATCGGGCACGCTGGCCAGGCCCGGGCCCGCCGGAATCGTCGGGAAGATTCCGAAGTAGTGCTGGCCCGGAGCCAGCGACCCGGACAGGAGACCGTCGGGTGCCGCGAGCTGGTTGAAGAACCGTCCGATGTCCGGGGAGTAGGGCGAGAGGCCCGCGAGCAGCTCGTCGGCCGAGTCGAGGGTGGACAGCAGCGGCGGCCCGAGAGGACGTGCCTCCGCCACGGTGCCGGTCAGGTCCTCGACGGCAGGCTCGGCCTGCTCGGCGACGCCCGGCACCTTGCGCAGCGGCGGGATGCCCTCGCGGAGGACGCCGCGCAGGTCGCCGCTCGCCGCGCCCAGTGCCTCGCCGCCGGGCCGGATCGTCGTCACCGCGGAACGGACGTCGGCGAGCGGCCCGTTGAGCGAGTCCAGCGCCTCACGCGCCTGGATCAGCGTCGGCGGCAGGTCCTTCAGCGTGGCGTCGAGCGGCTGACCACCGTCGACACTGACCGCGGCCAGGGTCGCGTCGGTCTGGCGCAACAGGGTGCGCAGCTCGGCGCTGCGGTCGTCGAGGTGTCCCATGAACCGGTTGGCCGAGTTGAGCAGTCCCGAGAGGTCGGTGCGCGGATCGGTGAGGGTGTCCGCCACGGTGCCGAGATCGTCGAGGCCGGCCGGCGCCTCACGGAGGGCGTCCCGGAGGTCGCCGGAGTGTCCGAGGACGCCACCGCCGAGCTCGGTCAGCGACGACGAGAGCGCCTCGCGGGTCGCCTCGTCGAAGACGTTGAACAGCTGATCGAGGTCGATCGCGTCGCGGGTGCGCTCGCGGGGGATGACCCCGCCGGGCAACGGCCCCGCCCCAGGGTCGCCCGGCGCGAGCTCGACGAACGACCGCGCCAGGGCCGACTCCTGCAGGATGCGGCCGGTGGCGTTCCCGTACACGGGCCGCTCACCGTTGAGGCGCAGGGTGACCACCGCGTGGTCCCCCTCGTGCCGGATATCGCTGACCTGACCGACGATGAGGCTGTTGACGCGGACGTCCTGGCGCACCCGGAGCGTGCCGGCGTCGTCGAACGCCGCGTCGACGTAGGTGTAGTCCCGGGCCGGGAGCTCGCCGCCGGAGCTGACGATCCCGCCGAGCACGGCGAGCCCCACGGCGACGAGCAGGCCGGCGACGCCGATGGCGAAGTGCTTGGCGGTGGTCCTGTGGACGCGTGCCATGTCACTGACCCCCGAGTAGTTGGCCGACCATGCCGCGTTCCTGCTCCTCGGAGAGGCCCGTGGCGTTGCCGGGCTCCTGCGGAGGCGCCTGCCCCGTGCCCGGCTGGGCGGGCTCGGCCTGCGGACGCAGCGGGAACTGGACCGGGCCCTCGGGGAGGTTCGGGTTGGCGAGCCCGGTGACCAGCCGACCGGCGTTCTGCGGGGTCGCGTAGACGACGCCGCGGAAGTAATGGCTCAGTCCGTCGGAGCCGTTCGTGCTCATCGCCCAGAGCTTCACGAAGTCGAGGACGCCCTTGAGGTTGCGGTCGAGCAGCTCGTCCGCCACCGGGCGCGCGCCGGCCGCGACACCACGCAGATCGGGCCCGCCCTGGCGTAGCTGGGCGACCAACGGTGCGGCCTCCCCGAGCAGCGCGTCCGCCCGCTCGAGTACCGGCGGCAGCGACGCGAGCGCGGGGTCCGCGGCGTCCGCGAATTGCTCGAGCTCGGCGGCGATCTGCGGGAGGTCGTCGGTGACGGGGCGGATCGACGCCAGCGTCGGCGTGGCGGCGTCCGCGGTCCCGGCGAGCTCGCCCAGCGTCCGCCGGGCCGAGGTGACCGTCGCAGGCAGCTCGGCCAGGGTCTGGTCGAGCGCCTGCTGGTTCGCCGCCACCGTCGCCAGCGTCTGCTGGGTGTTGTCGACGAGCCGGTCGAGGGTCCGGCCGTCGTCGTCGGCGAGGGACTCGGCGACGGGATGCACCCGGTCCACGAGCTGACCCAACGTCGTGTTCTGGTCGCGGAGGATCCCGGCGAGCCGCTCGGTGCGCGTGAACGCCGGGTCGATCGCGCGGATCGTCGCCGCCAGCTGGGGACCGTTCTGGTCCAGACCCTCCCCCGCGGTCGTCACGAGGGCGGCCAGGTTCGTCGCCGCGGGATCCCCGAGGCCGTTGATCACGTCCTGGACGTCGACGGCGACCGCAGTGCGCTCCATCGGCACCGCACCGTCCTCGTCGACAGGGGCGCCTGGGCTCCCGGCGTCGAGGTCCACATACTTCTCGCCGAGGAGGTTGACTGCGCGGATGGTCATCCGGGCGTCCTCGCGCAGCGGCAACAGCTCGCGGTCGACCTGCAGGCCGACCCGGGCGTGGCCGTCGACGAGATCCACTGCGGTGACCTTGCCGACCTCGACGCCGTCGGCGCGGACCACGTTCCCGACGGCGAGCGTGCTCGCGTCGGGGAAGTCACCGTGGACGCCGGACTCCGACCCGGCCGTCGCCTCCCGGAACGCGAGCCCCCCGGCGCCGAGGACGAGCAGGCCAACGACGGCGACGGCGCCCCGCCGGAGCCACATCATCCGTGTCATTGCGGAGAGTCTCCGTTCGCGTCGGTCCAGGGCTGACCCACCAGCGAGCCGGGCGCAGGGCGCTCGTCACGGCGCTGCCCGGGCGGGATCAGCCCGGGGTTGTCGCCGACACCGGAGGCCGACGCGGTCAGTAGGGCGCGGGCGTAGCTGCCGACCGCGTCCTGTCCGGACCAGATGCCGGTCCAGTTGGTGAGCCACCCGGTCAGCTCGGGGGTGTAGGGACGAAGGAAGGCGACCGCGGGCTCGGCCCGGGTCAGGACGTCCGTCGCGCCCGGCAGCACGCCGTGGGCGGAGTCCATCAGCCGGGGAGTGCGGTCGAGCAGGGACTGCGCCGACTCGAGGGTCGGGCGCAGCTGCTGGACCGCGGGGCGCAGGTCCTGCAGGACCGGGCTGAGATTGCCGGCCACCGAGGGCAGGCGGGCCGCCGCGGGCCGGAGGTCGTTCAGCAGCGGCACGGCCTGATCGACAGCCGCCGGCACCTTGTCCAGCGTGGTGCGCGCCGCCGAGAGGGTGGACGGGAGCTGGGCGATCCCGTCGCTGAGCGCCTGCTGCTGCGCGGCCGTGGCCTCGGTGAGAGTGCCCAGGTTGTCGACCGTGCTGCCGAGGCGGTCGCTGCGGGTCGCCAGCGTGCTGGTGACCTCGTGCAGCTGCGTGACGAGGTCCCGGATCGCCGGCCCGTCGCTGCCGACGGCCTGCAGCACCTCGCCGAGCGAGTTGAACGCGGGCCCGCCGGAGCTCAGCGTGTCCTGCACGCCCTGCTCGCGTCCTCGCAGCGTCTCGGCCACCCGCTGCACCAGCGTGTTCGTGTCTCGCAGGGTCGCCGGGTCGAGCATCGCGAGGACCTGGTCCAGCTCGACGCGCTCGTGGTGCGACTCGATCCGCGAGTCCTCCGGGAGCGCCGGCGCGGTGCCCGGGCCGGGCAGGATCTCGAGGAACCGCTCGTTCAGCACGGCCTGCCAGCTGATCCGCGCGTCCGTTCCGGCGTGCAGCGGCGCGAACTCGTTGTCCAGGGAGACCGTGACGATCGCCTTGCCCTCACGCACCTCGACGGCGTCGACGGTGCCGGCCTCTCGGCCCTGGACCATCACCTTATTGCCGGGGAAGGTTCCCTCGGCCGACACCATGAGGAACTGGGCGCGGTACGGGTCGCCTTGGGCCGCTACGGCGATCGCCACCGCGGCGATCAGCACGACGGCGACGGCCAACGCCCCGATGATCAACCCTCGTGAGATCCTCATTCCATCCCCAGAGGGCCCTCGTCGGAGCCCGCCAGGAACTGCCGGACGAAGGGCTCGTCGGAGTTGAAGGCCTCGTCCGCCGGACCGAAATGGACCAGTTCGCCGTGCCAGAGCACGCCGACGTAGTCGCTGAGCGTCCGCGCCGCCTCGATGTTGTGAGTGATGACCACGTAGGTCCCGCCGTGCTCGGCGTGCAGTTCCTTGATGAGATTGCACAGCAGCTTGGTGCGCACGGGGTCGAGACCGGAGTCCGGCTCGTCGCACATGATGATCTCGGGCTGCATGACGAGCGCTCGGGCGAATCCCGCACGCTTCTTCATCCCGCCCGAGATCTGACTGGGCACACGGTCGAGCGCGTTCTCGAGTCCGACCTGCTGCAGGTAGTGCATGACCGTCTCACGGATGTCGGCCTCGCTCTTGCTGGTGTGCCTGCGCAACGGGAAAGCGACGTTGTCGTACAGGTTCATCGAGCCGAAGAGCGCACCGTCCTGGAAGAGCAGTCCGAAGCGCTTGCGAATCTCGAAACGCTCGTCCTCCTTCATGTCCCAGAGGTCCTGACCAAAGATGCGGACTCGCCCCTCATCCGGTTCCATGAGCCCGACGATGTGCTTGAGCAGCACGCTCTTCCCGGTACCCGAGGGCCCGAGGATCGTCGTGATGGCGTTCTCGGTGAACGCGGCGGAGATTCCGTCGAGGACCTTGAAGGAACCGAAAGCCTTCTTCACCTGGTCGAGCTCGATCGGGGCCTGTCCTGAGGAGTCGTACCGGTGGTCGGGGGCGACGGTCGTGATGGGTGTCGTCGGGGGAGCGTCGGGCACGTCGCCTCCAGGGGAGCGGGGAAGACGATTCGGGGAGCGGGCGAATTCCGGGGAGCGGGGAGTCAGTTGCCGATGGGAGCGTTCGCGTTCCCGCCGTAGAAGACCTGCGCGAAGACGACAGCGAGCGTGCTGATGAGGACGAGATTGACCACCATGGACTTCGCGGTGGCCTGACCGACGCCGACCGGGCCGCCGCTGGCGGTGGACCCGTAGTACGTGGCGACGATGATGCACATCACGCCGGTGCAGAAGGCCCACAGCAGGGCGATGCCGAAGTCGGCGAAGTTCTGGAAGAGATAGAGGTAGGTGAAGAAGCCGCCCTCGGACACCGTCTGCATCGCGTAGACGCTGCCGACGAAGCCGGCGGTGAACTCGACGAACAGGCCGGTCGCGAACAGGAACGGCACGACGATCACGCCCGCGGCGACACGGGTCGAGGCGAGGTACTGCATGGGGTTGATGCCCATGACCTCGAGGGCGTCGATCTCCTCGCTGATCTTCATCGAGCCGAGCTCCGCCACGATGCCGCAGCCGATCTTGGCGGCGACGATCCACCCGAACACCACCTGCACGAGGCCGCGCATCAGCGCCACCGAGTAGATCGCGCCGGCGTAGCTGTTCAGGCCAGGGGTGTCGAAGATGTAGTGGCCGCCGACCGCGCTCTGCACCGCGAGCACCGCGATCAGCGCGATGATCACCGGTCCGCTGCCCCGGATGAGCACTCCCGCCTGCTGGAAGACCTCCGAGGGATAGAGGCGGAAGGTCTTCGGGATCTGCGCGATCGAGCGCCCGCCGAAGCGGACGAGCTCGGCGGCGTTCTCCACCGCCTGCTCCATCGAGCGACGGATGCTCTCGACCGACTCGCGGGTGGTCGGCGCGGACTCCTCCTGCGACTCGTCGTCCGAGCCTGTGCGCTGCGACGCGTCCTGGCTCATCGAACCCTCCCGAGCTCGGGGAACAGCCCGAGGAAGATCGCGTTGTAGGCCAGCTGGAAGACGAAGAGGGCCACGTAGCAGACGACGACCGCCTGGTTCACCGCGCGACCGAGCCCGATCGAGCCGCCACCGGCGTTGAGGCCCTTGTAGCAGCACACCGTGGTGATGAGGATGCCGAGCATGAAGCAGTTGATCAGTACGGAGAACAGCTCCGGCGGCGACAACGAGCTGAAGAGCGAGTGGTAGAAGTCGGCGGCCGAGAGATGCCCGTAGTACCCGGCGCCGAGCTGCAGACCGACGGCCGTGACGGCGAGTCCGGGAAGTGAGATCAGTGTCGTCAGCGCGATCAGGGAGATCGCGCGCGGCACGACGAGCTCGCGCACGGGGTCGATCCCCATCACCGTCATCGCGTCGAGCTCTTCGCGGATCTTCCGCGCGCCGAGATCGGTGGTGAGGGCGGCGCCGGCGACGCCGGAGACGACCACGGCCACGACGAAGACCGTGAAGGCGCGGAAGCCGTACTGGAACAGGAACGCCGTACCAAGCGAGACCGCGCCCGCCTGGCTGAAGAAGATCACGACGACCAGCGAGAAGAACAGCAGGAAGCCGAAGATGGCCGCCGCCATCGGCAACGCCGAGCGCCGCAGGGTCGTGAAGAAGTAGTCGAGGGACTCGGCCCAGAACCCGTACGGCTTCCGTACGACGCTCCAGACGATCTTCCCGAAGAGCGCGATCATGCCGCCGACCTCGGCGACGACGCTGCGCGGCCCGTCCGGCACCACGCCCACCACCCGCGGGCCGACGCCCTCGAAGGGGCCGGGCGCGTGTTTCGTCGGGGCCTCGCGCTCGTCCGCGCTCACGAGCAGCACCTCTCCTCTTCGATCGGCACGACGCGATCGGCGTCATCGACTCGGTCATTCGAGGTGGTAAGTGGCCACTACTCAAAGGAGCGCCGACGTGTCGACATCGGTCGTTTGGGCGCCGCGGACAAGCCATCCGGTCCGCGACTTTTTCTTACTGCGGTTCAACGACGTGCGGTACGCCACGTTACGGCTTGTGCCTCAGGTCACAGTTTCTCGGTGTGTGGAGCGTTCTCCTCCTACTCAGAGCGCGATCAACACCCGTGCTTCACCTCAGAGAGCAGATCTTCGCTGCCCAGCGGAGGAGCTCGAACACGGCGAACGGCCCATCGCCATCGGTAAGTGGTCGCATCACAAGACGGCTCCGTGTTGGGCGTGGCTCACCGCGCGCCGCGCTCGACCTCTCCGCACTTGTCGGCCCTCAGCCATCAGGCCTGGTCGGGATCGTGTGCCCTGCCCCGGTAGAGCTTGGGGAAGTCGTAGGTGTCGGGGTCGGGACCGTTGCGACCACCTCGGTCCAGGGCTGCGATGGCGGCCATGTCGTCGGCGGTGAGCTCGAAGTCGAAGACCGCGAAGTTCTCCCGGATTCGGCTCGGGTCGCCGGACTTGGGAATCACGATCGTGCCGATCTGCAGGTGCCAGCGGATGACGACCTGCCCGGCTGTCCTGCCGTGCGCCCGCCCGATCCGCGCCAGGACCGGATCGGCGAGGACCTTCTCGGCATGCCGGTTGCCCTGCCCGAGCGGACCCCAGGCCTCGGTGGCGATCCCGCGCTGCGCGTGATAGCGGCGCAGCGCGGTCTGCTGGAAGTAGGGATGCAGCTCGACCTGGTTGACCGCTGGGGTGACACCGGTCGCGTCGACGATCCGCTCCAGCTGCGCCGAGGAGAAGTTCGAGACACCGATCGACCGCAGAGGCGCGTCGGTACGCAGCTGCGTCAGCGCACGCCAGGACTCGACGAAGCCTCCTCCGGCCCGCACCGGCCAGTGGATGAGATAGAGGTCGATGTGGTCCAGGCCTAGTCGGTCGAAACTCGCGCCGAACGCCGCCGTCGCATCCGACCGCCCGTGATCGTCGCCGGGGTTGAAGTACTTCGTCGTCACGTAGACCTGCTCGCCGGACCCGCGGACGGCCTCCCCGACCTGGGCTTCGTTGCCGTAGGCCGCCGCCGTGTCGACGTGGCGGTACCCCGTGGACAGCGCCGTCGCCACCGTCTCGCGGGTATCCCCTTGGTCGATCAGGAAGACGCCGAACCCCAATTGCGGGATGCAGGAGCCGTCGTTGAGCTCGAGGTGGGGAGTCGGGTCGGACATCGTCGAACCGTATCCGCGACGGCACCCTGAACGGGTCCCGTGTGCGGACGGGGACGCGTCCCGACGGTCACGCCGTGCCGGACGACACCGGACGCACGAAGGGCCGGGGCGCCTCGGCGTCCCGGCCCTTCGTCATCGTGTGCTCCCTGGCGGACTCAGCTCCCCCACGCCGGCCGAGCGGGCGGTGAGGTGCTCGTCGCCTGGCTGGCTGCCGGGACCGGCCGCTCCTCGGAGGACCCGGAGGACTCGGAACCTGTCCCCTTCGGAGTCGGCGGGCCCTCCCGGTCGAGGTCGTCCAGCATCTTCTCCCGCTGGCTCGGCAGGAAGAAGAACAGCCGGTAGGTGATGAGCCGGCGGAACGTCCAGTTGACCGTGGGCTCGTCGACGCAGACGAACTTGCTCATGCCGTACACCCAGACGAGGCAGCCGGCCATCATGATCGTGGTGGCGACCCACTTCAGCCACACCGGCAGCGTGGAGTTCAGGGCGAGGAAGTGCGGCCAGCCGACGGAGAAGTAGGTGCCGGCCATGACGGTCGGCGGAATGACCAGGAACCACGCGCGCTGGAAGCCCTTGAGCCGCGGTTCGAGGTACCAGATGACGAAGCCGATGGTCAGGAAGCACAGACCGTTGAGGAAGCCCCACCAGTAGGGGAACTTCAGGAACGAGTAGGGCTGCACCCCGTAGTACTCGTAGACGTTCAGGAGCAGGCCCGGGGTCTCCATCACCGCGTCGGTGAGACCGCACACCGCGTAGACCATGAACAGCTGCTTCACCGTCACCCCGCGCTTGAGCACGAGGTAGACGAAGTACGGCTCGAGACCGAGGAAGGCCGCGTAGCAGAACGGGATCAGCAGCGGAATGTCGATGCCGAAATTCGTGAAGACGAAGAACGGCAGGTCGTTGGCCCACCTCAGGTGCCCGAGGAGGTCGAGCATCGGCTCCAGGAGCGAGCACAGGAAGCCACCGCCGATGAGGATCAACGGCAGCCAGTTGTGCTTGCGGAACCCTGTGTAGGTCGCCCACACCAGAGCGATGATGATCACCGCGGCGCCGGCGTACAGGGTGAAGAACCAGCCCGCGATCGGTCCGGCGGAGAAGTCCGGCGGACTCGGGAGGATCATCGGCGGCATTCCGGGATACGGATTGATGTCCACCGGTGGTGGAGCGGCCTCGATCGTCGGCAACACTGCGACCTCCCCGCGGGGCGACTGTCGTCGGACCTGACTACGTTCAGTGAGCGGCCACCGGCGTGCGCCGAATTGACCTGAATGTAAATTAAGAGCTGTGGGTCGACGGCGTCAAGACCCGTTCAAGGGGCCGTCACCGTCCGGACGGTCACGGCGCCATCACGCGGGGCCGGTCCCGCTTGCCCGACTATCACGCAATCACCCCGCGTCGCTGCAGCTCAGAGGGGTCGTATCCGGCGTCGCCGAGCCACTCGCCCACCACGCTCGCGCTGTGCTCGCCGAGCACCGGGGCCCGGACGACCGGTGTCCGCGACGCGCCGAGGGCGATCGGGGAGGCCGGCACGAAGTGCTCGCCGACCCCGGGCTGGTCGACCACGTCGATCAGCGGGTTGTCACGGATGGCGACGCCGCCGTCGGCGACGAGGTCGGTGAATGTGCGGTATCGCGACCACAGCAGCGACGTGCCCTCGAGCCGGCTCTCCACGTCGACGAGGTCGAGGTCGGCGATCCACTTCGCGAACAGACCGGCGAGCACCTCGCGGTAGGCGAAGCGGTCGTCCTCGGTGCTGAAGTCGGCGCCGACGCCGTCCTCGAGGGCCTTGACCGGGCCGCCGAGCTCCGAGACCCGCAGGAGGTCCTGCCAGTGGCGGGCGGTGAGCGCCACGATCATCACGCGGCCCCCGTCGCGGGTGGTGAAGTCCCGGGCGAAGCCGCCGTAGAGGTAGTTGCCCATGCGCCGCCGCTCGACGCCGCCCACCTGGGCCTCGGCGAGGAACCCGAGGTTGCCCGCCATCGCCAGCGCCACGTCGTGCAGGGCGATACGCATCCGGCGGCCGCGCCCGGTACGCCGCCGGTGCCGGTCGGCCGCGAGGATCGAGGTCGCGGCGTACAGCCCGCAGGCGATGTCCCAGGCGGGGAGGACGTGGTTGACGGGGTCGGCGTGGCCCTGGGGCCCGGTCACCGAGGGGAACCCGACCCCGGCGTTGACCGTGTAGTCCACCGCCGGCGTGCCGTCGTGGTGCCCGTCGACCTGGACGTGCACGAGCCCCGGCACCTGCTCGGCGAGCGCCTCGTAGGTCAGGAAGCGCCGCCCCACCGCGTTGGTCAGCACTATCCGGCCGTCCTCACCGGAGCTCGCGACGAGGTCGGTCACCAGGCGGCGGCCCTCGTCGGAGCGCAGGTCGACCTGCAGCGACTTCTTCCCCTTGTTCAGCCCGGCCCAGTAGAGCGAGGTGCCCGACGGCGCCAGTGGCCAGCGGGCGTGGTCGGGGGCTCCTCCGAGGGGGTCGACGCGCACCACCTCGGCGCCGAGCTGGGCGAGGGTCATGCCGCCGAGCGGAGCTGCGACGAAGGTCGATACCTCGACGACACGCAGGCCGGCGAGCGGCAACTCCTCCCCGTCGGACACCCCGGTGGCCGTCGTGCTCGGCGTCGTGGTCATGGTCGTCGCACCTCCGGAGGAGTTGTGAACGGCCTTCCGCCGCCCTGCACTGATAATCTACTTTTGATTAAATCGGCGGTCGAGAGCGCGATCCGGCGACGAAGGAGAGACCCGTGTCCGACAGCCCCGCATCGGAACGTCCCGCACGCATCGCTGTCGTCACCGGCGCAGCGCGCGGATTGGGCACGGCGACCGCGGCCCGCCTGGCGGCCGACGGCCTCGCCGTCGCCCTCATCGACCTCGACGAGAGTGCCGCCGCGGCGGCGGCCAAGACCGTCGCGGGGGCCGGCGGACGTGCGATCGGGGTCGGTGCCGACGTCGCCGACGCAGAGGCCGTCCAGGCTGCCGTGGACCGGGTCGTCACCGAGCTCGGGCCTCCGACCGTTCTGGTCAACAACGCCGGCATCACCCGCGACAACCTGCTCTTCAAGATGTCCGAGGCGGACTGGGACCAGGTGATGGACGTGCACCTGCGCGGCACGTTCCTGATGACCCGCGCCACGCAGACGCACATGGTCGACGCCGGTTGGGGACGCATCGTCAATCTGTCGTCCACGGGGGCGCTCGGCACCCGTGGACAGGTCAACTACTCCGCGGCCAAGGCCGGCGTCCAGGGATTCACCAAGACGGTCGCGCTCGAGCTCGGCCGCTACGGCGTGACCGCCAACAGCGTCGCCCCCGGCTTCATCGCCTCCGATATGACCCGCGGCACCGCCGAGCGGCTCGGCGTGCCGTGGGAGGAGTACCTGGAGGCACGCGTCAAGGACATCCCCGTTCGGCGCGCTGGCATGCCGGAGGACGTCGCGGCCATGGTGTCGTTCTTCTGCTCGGAGCAGGCCGGCTTCGTCTCCGGCCAGGTCGTCTACGTCGCGGGCGGACCCAGGAACTGAGCGATCACGCCACGTCCGGGTCGGGCGCCCCGCTCGACTCGTGGTCGCCGCGTTGCCGGTGTCGGCTGGCGCGCTGGAACGCCGCCTGCGGCGTGGAGAGCCCGAGCGCCGCGGCGATCTCCCGCCACGAGGTGCCGAAGCGACGCGCCGCGCTGATCAGCTCCGCCTCGAGCCGGTCGAGACGTCCCCGCTCCTCGTCCATCACCCCGAGAGCCCGGAGCAGCGCCTCCCGTCCGTCGTCGGTCTCGACGACCACGTCGGTCTCGGGGGTCGCCCGCTCCTGGCGCAGGCTCCAGGCGGCGCACGCCGGGCACCCTCGCGGTCCGACGTCGATCTCGCCGCCCCTCTCGCGATCCACAGCCTCACCTTGTCGTCAAATCGAACATAAAAAAGAGCGTCACCTGTCTGTCGCAACATCGTTGGAACGAGCACGACGGCTCCCCCGCAAGGCCGACCGCGCTCCCCCATCCGCCGGCCCCCTGCCCCGCGGTCACCGTCCCCCTGACCGTGATGAGGAAGGTCCACCGATGCCCCTTCGTGCTCCCCGCACCCTGCGCACGGTCGTGGTGGGAGGTCTGTTGATCGGCGCGACGGCGATCGGCGCCGGTTCCGCCGCCGCTGCGCCCGAGCCGACCGAACCGCCGCCGGTGCCCGCACGCTGCGGACAGACCGTCGAGGCGGCCCCCGGCCAAACGGTCCGCGTCACGCCGACCCTCGGGCTCCCCTTCCTCGTGCCGGTGGAGGAGGGAATGGACCCGATCCGCCGCTCCGTGTCCGGGGTTCTCTGCCGGGTGAAGGTCGACGTCGTGGAGCCCGTGACCTCGGCGGCAGCGCAGGCTGCGCCACCCCTGCGGCCCGTGACCGAGGCCGTAGAGGGAGCGGCGGGCACCGCGGAGGCCGCCACGGACCCCGAGCCCGAGGCGGCGGCGGCCACGCCGGCGGTCCCGGACGCCTCCGCGGCCCCGGCCTTCACCCCTCAGCAGGCCGCGGCCGCGGCGCCGGCGTTCGCCCCCGCGTTCGGCACCCTCCCGTCGTCCTTCCTCCGCGACGCCGCCGGTCCCGCGCCGGGCGGCGGCCGCTTCGACGCGGCGACGCTGCTCGGCTCCGCCTTCGGCGGGCTCCGCGCCGACCTCCCTGGCGGCTTCGCCGCCGCGCCCGTCAGCGCCGTCACCACCGCGAGCCAGGTACAGGCGCTCCCGGTAGCCGGGCTGGCCAACGGCGGCGTCGGCGTTCCCTCGATGCTCGCGGTGCTGGGGCTCGCCGGAGTCACCGCGCTCGTCGTGCGCCGGTTCACGCTGCGCCCGCAGGGGCGAACTGCCAGGTCCGCGGCCGCTGACGACGCGCGGGACTGAGCTCCCAGGCCGTGAGTCGGCGACTGCGACGTCCCGCTACTCGGGGGAGGGCGGGCGACAAGGCGGGCCGTTCCGGACCTCGCTGTCCGGAACGGCTCGTCGTGATGGTCCTCGCGGTCGCCGCACTGCTCGGGTCCGGCGCCAGTGTCGGGGCGCGGCACGCCGCGGCCGACCCCATCGTCCCGCCCGGAGCCTCCGACGCCGTCACGTCCCTCGCCCAGGCCAACGCCCGCGCGGCCGACGCCACGGAGGCGTCGCTGGACGCGCAGGAGCAGCTCGAGGTCCGCCGGGGCGAGGCCGACCGCACCCGCGGGGAGGCCGACGCCGCCCGCGAGGTCGCCGACGCCGCCCGCGCCGAGCGCGACGTCGCCTTCGGTGAGGTCGACCAGGTCTCCCGCGCCGCCTACCAGGGCGGACAGCTCGACCCGCTGGGTGCGCTGCTGGGCGCCGAGTCCCCGCAGGCGTACCTGGACCGCACCTCGCTGCTGGACACCATCTCCGAGGAGAACCGTGTCCTGGTCCAGCGCTTCCTCGACGCCACCGCGGTCGCCGAGGGCGCCGAGCGCGACGCCGACGCCCGCGCGCTCGACGCCGAGCGTTCCGCCGCCGATGCGCAGCGCACCGCCGACGACGCCCAGCGCCGCAAGGACGACGCCGACCGCGAGGTCGCCGCGGCCGAGCAAGCCCTCGCCGACGCCTCACCCGAGACCCTGGCCGCGCTGCGCCGCGGCGGCACCACGAACTTCCCCACCGACATCGCCGGCACCGGCATCGCCATCGAGGCGCTGAAGGTGGCGCTGACCCAGCAGGGCAAGCCCTACCTCTGGGGCGCCACCGGGCCGAGTACCTACGACTGCTCCGGGCTGGTGCAGTGGGCCTACCGCCAGGTCGGGGTCGGGCTGCCGCGGGTGTCGCGCCAGCAGGCCCTGATCGGCATCCCGGTGTCCTTCCCGGACGCCCGTCCCGGCGACCTGCTGTTCTTCAACGAGCCCGTCACCCACGTCGGCTTCTACGTCGGCGACGGCAAGTTCCTCGAGGCCCCGCAGTCCGGCGACGTCGTCAAGGTCTCCCAGGTCCGCAGCAGCCTGTCCGGCGTGCGGCGCGTCGTCCTCTAGCCGCCACGGCTCCACTGCGCTGAGCGACTCTTGCCAATGAAATCTAAGTCAGATTATATTTCATCCGGTACACGGATGAGCGCTCCTCGTGATCACGATCTGCGCTCGGCAGACGTCGGCGCCCGTAGCGCCGGCGAGAACGGGGCGTCAGAGATGACTGAACCATCCGGACAATCACCCAACGCGAGGATCGCGTCGCTCGATCACCGCCTCGCCCCCGTCCTCGACGCCCTCGCCTTCCCGGCGTCGCGGTGGGAGCTGGTCATGGCCGCCGAGACCTACGGCGCCGATCTGAGAACCCGAACGGCTCTGCGACGCCTGGTGCGGTCCAGGTACTCCTCGCGCGCAATGCTCCTGCACGAGATCGCCGCGAACGGCGGAGCCCCCCGCACTCCGGTCGAGGTGACATCAAGGCCACCACGGGTCCCGCCGCAGGGGCAGCGCGCGGCTGCCCGACCGCCCGCCCCCGGACGGTCCCCGCGAGACGTGAGGAGCTCCGGGTGACTCGCCGCTCGCGCCGTGTCCGCAACCGGAGCGGCCGGGCGCACGACGCGCCTCGTCCTCCCGCGGACGCGCGCACGTTCTGCCCTGGGTGCGGAGCAGCGCGCTATCGGTGTCAGCTCACCGACGGGTCGGTGGTTCTCCTCGATTCCGCGCCGCGGGAAGGCGGCCGATTCCTGGTCAACCCGTACCTGTGCACCGTCGTGGAGGTCCGCACGCCGGCGCAGTGTCGAGGTGTCGGCTTCGTCGAGCACCGCACGGTCTGCGACGCGGCTGCCGCCGTACCTGCGCCGCGCAGCGCCTGACCTCGCACTCCGCCGACGCTCGAAGAGGAACCGTAGGGATCGTCAGGACCAGCTCCCGAGATCACGTTCGCCCAGGACGCTGAGACCCTCTACGTTTTCGTCACCGGCCCCCGCAACTGGCCGAAGACCTACCCCGGCAGCGGAGCGATCGAGGGCATCGACACCATCCCTCCGCGGGTCGGTGACGGGCTGGAGCGAGTCCGGGAAGCTCGGCGACCTCGAGTGCCGCTACACGTGGCGGCTCGTCACCGCCGACGGCGTAGCGCAGTTCGGCAGGACAGCGAAGCAGCGACAGACAGCGCCACGCCCGGGCTTCGGTGCGGTGCGGTGCGGTGCGGCAGAACGATCTCCATCTGGGTGCAGATTGGGGTGCGAACTGGGGTCGAACGGCGCCGTGGGGGCGAGTTCTGCGACCTTCGACACCAACAAAGTCCGAGGTAGCAGGCCCAGTACCCGCGGTGGACCGTCCTCCTAAAGCGGGTGTCGCAGGTTCGAATCCTGCCGGGGGCGCCGTGTGGTGTCTCAGGACATCGGCATAGCCCCGAACCCTCATGGGTTCGGGGTTTC